>CAWEBE010000073.1:0-40343 GCA_963806735.1 uncultured Alphaproteobacteria bacterium
GAACACCCAGGCCACTGCAGCGGGGTCAGCCTTACAAATCGTTCTTAGCAGTTCCCCGAGATTGGCATCGAAGGGCTTTGCCTCCATCGCCGCTCGCCGGGCTCGATGAGCTGCCCACGCTGCTGCCTCGCTTGCTTCTGTGGTCTGCGTTTCAAACATGTCTTTGCGGCTTCCTCGCCATGGCCCGACGATGCAAAAGACCTTAGTCTGGCGGCAAATGGGCTGGCAATCCGGCTGTTGGCAACACGCCATTCGGATTGAATGAGGAGCGCACAATGATCGATTTCGGCAGTACGCCACCTATTCCGCAATTCAATCCCACCTCAAAGGAGCATCTCGCAAATTATCGCCGGGTGTACAAATCCAGCGAGGAACGAGCTCAGGGTGAGGCAGATCCAAAGGGAGCGCTCGCAAGCTATCTCGCGGCCTACGACGAGGCGGGCGTATCGACGGTCGTCGTCAAAGCGCGGGACGTCGAGACGACATTCGGGCTCAAGATCAAGAACGAAGACGTTTCCGACTTCTGCAAACAGCACACCGGTCGCTTCATCGGCTTCGCCGGCGTCGATCCGCACAAAGGGATAGCGGCCATTCGCGAGCTCGAGCACGCCGTGCGCGTGCTTGGGCTGCGAGGGCTCAACATCCAATGCTTCGAGAGCAAGGTCGCTATCAACGACCCGAAGCTTTATCCACTCTACGCCAAGTGCATCGAGCTTGGCATTCCGGTGAACATCCACGTCGGTATCAATTTTTCGACCGCGGCCTCGATGGAATACGGGCGGCCTGCACTCCTGGACCAGGTGATGATGCACTTTCCTGACTTGAAGGTGATTGCGTCACCCCCGGGCTGGCCCTGGGTGACGGAGCTCATCGGCGTAGCCTGGCGGCATCCCAACGTCCATATCGGACTTGTCGCCATGCGGCCGAAGTATCTCGCTGTCGCCAATTCCGGTTACGAGCCTTTGCTTCAGTATGGCAACACCGTCCTGCAGGATCGAATGATCTTTGGCACCGCGTGGCCGATGCAGCCAATCAAGCAGGCCATCGCCGACGTCGACGGGCTGCCGCTCAAAGACGAGACGAAGCGCAAGTGGATGCACGAGAACGCTGCGCGGTTGCTCGGACTATAGTCGCAAGAACGGGACCAAGATGGTACGAAAGATTGTAATCGTCGGCGGCGGGGTCATCGGCACCAGCATCGCCTGGCACTTGGCTCGCAGCGGCGCCAGTGACGTTGTTCTGCTCGAGCGCGACCGTTTGGGCGCAGGGACCACGTGGCACTCGGCCGGCAATATCACCTGGAGGCCAATTCAAAATCGCGACGAGCCGATCATGTACGCCTTCGAAGCGATTGACGCCGTGGAGGCTGCAAGCGGCCAGCAGACCGGCTGGCTGAAAACCGGACGAGTGTTCCTTGCCGATAGCGAGGCCACACGTCGCAGCTTTCAAGACATGCACGATGCCGCCATTGGGCGAGGGGTCGCTACTCGTTGGATCAATCCTGCTGAGGCCAAGGCTCTCAATCCCCATATTGATCCATCTGCCGCAGAAGCGATCTGGCTCAATCCTCTGAGCGGTCGCGTCAACCCTTCCGACATTACCACCGCTTACGCGACGGCTGCTCGGCGCGCCGGCGCAAAAATCGTCGAGAACTGTACCGTCACAAGAATTAAGACATCATCAGGCAGAGTGAGCGGCATTGAGACCAGTCAGGGGCCTTTCGCAGCCGACATCGTGATCGTTGCCGCAGGTCTATGGTCCCGTGCAATTCTTTCCGCCGTCGGCATTGACCTCGCACAATGGGCGGTCGAGCACTTTTACCTCATTGCTGATGTGGCACCGCGTCTTCCCCGCGAGACCCCGTCATTTGTCGCACCAGGCAGTCTCTTTTATGGACGCGAGGAAGTGGGCGGCATGCTCATCGGCTTCTTCGACGAGAACGCGCGCACAATCGACCCTGAGTCTCTGCCCGAGCCATTCACCTTCACCCTGCTCAATCCGGACTTCGAAAAGATCGCGCCGTATTTCGATAGTGCCATGCGCATGTTTCCGATTTTGGCCACCGCGCCGATACGCCGTTTTATCAACGGGCCGGAATCCTTCACCCCCGACGGCCTTCCGCTGATCGGTGCAGTGGACGGAGTGGACGGACTGATCGTGGCGACGGCGATGAACTCGGCCGGCGTGACCTGGTCGGCCATGGCCGGTGACATCGTCTCCCGCCTCGTGACTGGCGAACTCAGAGATTCTCCTTCGCACAGTACGCGCCCGATCGGTTTGGCGCGCGCGCGAGCGATACTGCATGGCTGCGCCAGCAGGTGTCCGGCATCGTGAGTGGCGGCTATCGTGGGGACAAAACGTGATGCCATAAGCTAACTGGTGCCCGGACCAACTGCCGACTTTTCCACCTGTGAACGGAGACCTTCCGATGGCCGGCAGTGACATACGCCACCGGGACTTCAAGGCGATGCCTTATTGGTGGGAGGCATACAGGCCGACGGCCGGCGATCTTGTCGATATCCCGAGTAAGGCGAGGGTGGCGATCGTCGGCGGCGGGTATGCCGGGTTGTCATGCGCAATCGAGCTTGCTGACGCGGGCATCGATGCTGTCGTTCTCGAGGCGGCAGAGCTTGGCTTCGGCGCCAGCACCCGCAGCGGGGGTGCGGTCAGCGGTGGTGTCAACATCGGCAAAAGTTTCACGGGAAGAACCGTCATCACCGACCCGGAGGTTGCCAAGGTCCTGCTGGCTTCTGCGTCCGACGCCTTCAGTCTGATCGACACGCTGATCGCGCGCGAGAGGATCGATTGCTTTTGGGAGAAGAAAGGCCGCTTCGTCGGCGCCTGGACGCCGAAGGATTACAAGCAGCAGGAAAAGCGGGTGCAGACCTTGAACGATGCCGCGAGCTCCGGCTGTTACATGATGCCATGCGATCGCCAGCGCGAGGAGATTGCGTCCGACTACTACTACGGCGGAATGGTCGTCGAGCGCTCCGGCAAGCTGCACCCGGCGCTCTATTACAAGGGGTTGTTGGAGGCCGCACGCCGCCGCAAGATTGCGATCTGCGCCAAAGCATCCGCAAAAAGCATCGAGGGCAAAGGCTCCGGCTGGAAGATCCGAACATCTCGCGGCGATCTGGAGGCAGGCGATATCGTCATCGCGACCAACGGCTATACCGGAGATGCGACGCCAAACCTCAAGAAGCGCCTGATCCCGCTGGCGAGCCACATCATAGCCACCGAGGAGCTGCCTGAAGACCTGGCGCGATCGCTGATTCCGAAAGGTCGGACACTGGCCGATACCAAGCGGGTTCTGTGCTACTACCGGATGTCTCCGGACGGAAAGCGCGTGATCTTCGGCGGCCGCGCGCGGTTTACCCCGGTGACAGCGGAAGTCAGCGCGCCCATCCTGTATCGCTTCATGACGGCCCGTTTTCCCCAGCTCAAAGGCGTCAAGGTCACGCACGCGTGGACCGGCAACGTAGCCTTTACCTGGGATGCGCTTCCGCACACCGGCAAGCTGGACGGGATGCACTACGCACTCGGCTGCAACGGCAGCGGTGTCGGCATGATGACGTATCTGGGTCACCAGACCGCACGGCGGATCATCGGCGGCTCGAACACAACATGTGGTTTCGAGCTGGCGGATTTTCCGGATTTTCCACTCTACAACGGCAATCCGAACTGGGCTTTGCCTGGTGTCGGCGCCTACTATCGCTTCCGCGATGGCCTCAGTCGCGCAGTCGCTGCGGTGACAGATCGATAAACATTGTGCGGCATTCGGGGCTCCAACGACCAAAGCCGAGGTGACTCGCACGGTCTCCTGGTTTGCCTTTGAGCCAGGGGCTGAAATTGTGTTCCCTTGCCCCGAATGTCGTGTACATGAGCGGCGTTACCTTCGGGGATGTCGTGAGCACTTAAAGTTCTGCAACCCTCGCCATGCTTGGCGCCGTCTTTTTGTGGTCGTCCGCAACGCCCACAATGAAGTTCGCTCTTGCAGAGATTGCTGCTGGTGAATTCGCGTTCTTTGCGCTTGGCGCTCGCGGCGTTCGCATTGTGGCTGCTCGTGCTCGTCACGCGTACCCCTGCCAGGCTTCGGGTGTCGGCTGGCGTCCGTTGATCATCGTCGCCACCGGCCTCACCATGACAACCACACGGTCTGCAGTTTGTCCCGCAAGCCGATGGTCTCGCACCGCTGCGTGAGTGCGTGTTGGCAGATTTTGTTGCAGAAGTCGGCAAGCGACCAGACGGGATCGGTCGAGGCAGTCGTCGCGATATCGCTGTCTGCCGCTCGCCCGCATGGGAGCGGCGGCTTCGGCGCTGACGCACGCGACGCTCACGCAACGCACGCAGCCGCCGGTGGCGGTCTGGCCACCAGCCTGGCGAGGCGGCGTAGGTTCTGGGCGATGGCCGCCAGTGTGAACTCGAACTGCGCTCCGCGAGGTCCGCGCAGGCGAAGCCGGCCGAGCCTGAGGATGCGCTTGAGGTGAGCAAACAGCATCTCCACGCGCTTGCGATCGCGGCAGGATTGCTCGAACGCCTTACTGCCGGCGAGAGCGCGGGCGGCATCGCGTGCGCCCTCGTAGATGCTGCGCGGGATCTTGCGCGCCGGCTCCTTCGGGCAGCATCGCATCTTGAATGGGCACACGTCGCAGTCAAACTTGCTCGCTCTATACAAGAGCTGCTCGACATTCACGATCCTGCCGGTCGTGGTGAGAACCTTGCCCGCCGGGCAGGTGTAGATGTCGCGCGCCTTGTCGAACGTGAAGTCTTCACGTGAGAAGGTACCGTCCTCGCGCTTGGACTTGTCGATTACCGGAATGTGCGGCGCGATCTGCTTGTCGTTGACGAGCCAGTTGAGGTTTGCCGCCGATCCATAGGCCGTATCGGCCGCCAACCGCTCGGGCTTCAGACCGAAGCGCTCCTCGGTGCGCTCGATCATGGTCTTGGCCGCGCCCACCTCGGCCTGGCGGATGGCACGCGAGGCTTCCACATCCATGATGACGCCGAACTTCACGTCGATAAGGTAGTTGTCGGCGTAGGCGAAGAACGCCGGTCCGCGCATCGCGCCGGTCCATTGCGCCGCCGGATCGGATGGGGAAACGAACTTCGGCATCACCTCGCTCGCCGCGCCAAAGGCCGCATCGTCCAGCGTTGCCAGGTACTCCTTCACCGCCCGGCTCGCGGTCTGAGCATCGCGCTGCTTGTCCCACTCCTTGCCCGGGATCGATCGCTGCTTGTTGGCGTCCGCCACGATCAGGCTGGCATCGACCGCGAAGCCTTCGCCGCCGACCAGACCCGCCGCAATGCAACTCTCCACGACGCGCTCGAACACGTGGCGGAAGATGTTGCTGTCGCGGAAGCGCTCATTGCGGGCGCGCGAGAACGCCGAATGGTCCGGGATCTTGTCCTCGATGCTCAGGCCACAGAACCAGCGGTACGCTAGGTTCACCTGCACCTCGCGGCACAGCAGCCGCTCCGAGCGGATGGCGAACACGTAGCCGACGATGAGCATCCGGATCATGAGCACCGGATCGATCGACGGCCGCCCGATCGAGGGATAGTGCGGTGCCAGCTCGGCGTACACCCACGACAGGTCCAGCACGCCGGCAATCTCGCGCACGCGGTGATCGGCTGGTACCGCGTCATCGAGGCAGAACGAATAGAACAGCTGCCCCTGGTCCCGGTTGTGCCGCCCCATCATCGCCAGCCCCCGCTGCCGCGTCGCCTTCCGGCGCGGTAAATCACGGTTCGCGGCTTACAGCAACCGACTTCTGCAACAAAATCGGCACAAAGCTGACATTGCTTCGTGCTCTGTCGTACGTCAGCTTACGAGGTCAAAGCTTGTGCTTGAGCGAGGCGATGGTTCACTTCTTCCGTGGCGTGGAACAACGGTTATCCAGCCGCGAGTATTTACCGGTGACTGACGGACAGAGAGCCGGCGCTGCAATTACTCGGCAATCGTCTTCTGCTGCATCGAACGGAACGCCAGGGTTAGTTCCGGTGCCGCCGAGAAGCAGGCGCCGGTCGGGGACGCATGGCTGCACGAACCGCAAATTGATGGTTGGCGCCTCGAGGTCGTCAGAAAATCATATTCGAGCACCGCGGGTTGAGCGCCGCTACCAATGTCTCTTCCTGGCACGAACTCACCGTTCAGCGGGCGCGAGGACCAAGTCCGCTTATTGCGGTTGATCGCACGTAGTGGACGCAGGGTGCCAACGCGAAATTATGACCCGTATTCGGACATCGGTGAGTGTTGCCTAAAGCAATCGTGGTCCTATTTTGCAAGCCGCGGGACATCTTGCCCGGTTTTCGATACGGGGTTCCCGGGCTTGCCGGAGAATGGCCGGCGGAGCTGTTCGGCAAGCCTGTTGGCATCCGAGGTTGACTGATTGATCGGTCCGTTGCTCTGCACGGCCGAAACGACGGCGCGAACCAGCGCAGGGTAGGCCTCTTGGGCATCTGCGTCCGATATGTTGGCGCTCACGGCAATGATGATGCCGTGCTTCGGCAGCACGTAGATACGCTGTCCCTTGATCCCGTTGGCGAAATGGACAGGGCCGATCCGTGGGTCTTCCTGGGCCCACCGCCACCAGAACAATCCGTAATGCGATGCCGCCCGACTTGGCCTCCAGGCGTCCCTGACGAAATTGGCCTCGATGATGGTCTTGTCCCGCCAACGACCCTTCTGCAGATAGAGTTGGCCGAACCTGGCCATGTCGATGGCGCGCAGTCGAAGGCCCCATCCTCCCGGATATCTGCCGGCTTTGTCCCGAAACCACCACTCGACATTCTTGAAGCCGAGCGGAGCAAACAAAACTTCACTGCCATAGCTGAGCAGGTCCGTGCCGGCCGCTGCGGCCACGACTGCATCGGCAATCGAGGCGTCACCATTGCTGTAGTTGTAGCGCTGCCCCGGCTCATGGACGAGCGCCGGATCCAGGGCAAATTGCAGGCGGTCGGCGGTCCCATAGATCGGATGGCTCGTCGGATTCTCGTGGTACTCGAGCCCCGATGACATCGACATCACGTCCCTGATCCGAACCCGCCGTGCCTTCTCCAATTTGTCCCCTTCAAGCTTCGCGCTCGCGGCAACGATATCGGCCACGGATACGTCCAAGGACGACAGCCTTCCGCTCTTCAAGAGCACGCCGACAAGGGTCGCGAGAACGGACTTGGTGACGGAATAGAGCGCATGATTGTGATCGCGCGTCACGTTTTCCGCATACAGCTCGACCACTACCTTGCAATTTCGCAGCACGACCAAAGCATGAATGTCTCTGTCTTTGTCGCGAAGCGATTTGATCGCTTCGGCAAGTCGCCCCGACCGCATTCCGACGTGCTCCGGCGGTGCCGCGGGGATCTCATCTGATGCCGTTTGCGGACAGGCGCCGATTTGCGCAAGTGCCGGCCGGCTCGCCGGCCAACCAATGCAGACAAGCAAGATCGCCAATCGAAGGGGGCGGAGCGGCATTGCGGATGTGACCCATTTCGGTGCGGGAACTCTTACCACATGCAAAAGAGGGCGAAGACGGGTTGGGAAAGCATAATACAGCTACGGTCGAGAAGTCCGGCCCTCTTGCCCCGAGCGCCACCGACATAAGGCCTCATGCGTCCGCCTCAGGCGTCCAATTGCGGCGGCGTCGCACCAGCCGATTTCCCGGCGTCTCTCCCTCAAAATCCGCAGGTGACGTGACAAGGTCGGACCTGTCCACGTCGTCGAATGTGTTGACGTTGACAACAGCATAGCGGCGCCCCTCGATGACGCACGTTACAATTGGCGTCACGCCGCAGGTCGAACAAACGTGGAAGTCGGCCGTCTCCGTACCAAATCGATGCCGCCTCGCCCTCGTGTCGGCGGCGATGTGCAAACTGAACCGACCGTGGGGATTGGACGTCCACGCGGCTCCGTGCTTGGTGCAGAACGTGCAGCCGCACGCACGAGACGCGATGGTGGGCTGCGCTGTGGGCCAGTCCAAAGTGAAGCGGATATTACCGCAGTGGCAGCTTCCGTGAATGATCCGTTCGGAGAGATCCTGCATGGCCGAGCCCGCCTGGTGCGATGGAGAGATGACACCATAGCACTTACGGCGAGGGACACACCGCGCCGAGCGCCAAACGCCGGCGGCGGCTCGGCGGCTCCGACTGCCTGATGGAGGAATTCCCGCCCAGGCCGCTCGGCATGCACTGGGCAACCTATCGTCGCCTCGAAGCCCAGGAGGTTGCTGCGGATGAGCAGTGGACAGTGGGTGTAATGGACCTATTGGCGCGCGTCGGCAAGCGTCGCCCCTAATTTGGGTCGTCAACGTTTTGCAAGATATTATGCAACAGTGCCACGAGTAGTTCCTGGGCGCGAGGGCTGACCTTGGTGTACTCGAGCCACGCCGTCTGCTGCGCCACCTCAAGCCAAGCCAAATAATCCTGCCTAGTCATCCGGCGAACCGACACCCCGGCTTTGCGCGCTGCCGTCACCATCCGCTGCTCGACATCGCGCTGGGCCCACGCGTAGTAGGTGTCCGATATCGCGGCTGCCTCCTCCACGGCCGCCTGCTGCTCAGGCGTGAGCCGCCTCCAGGTGGTCAGGGACATGATCAAAGGAGAAAACCCCATGAACAGAGCGGGGCTGCCGACGGTCGCAAATTTCGCTTGCTCGAAGATCTTCTGGGACAGGACGGTCTCGTAGGTGGTGACGACACCATCGAGCGAGCCAGATTGCATGGCAGCGTAAATTTCGTTGGAGGGCATCGTAATGCCGGAGGCGCCAACGCGCCTCAACATGAGCCCGAAAAGCGGATCCGACACCCGCATCCTCAGCCCTTCGACGGATTTCGGGTCCGAGATCTCGCGGTTCTTGGTCAGGAACCCGCCCGGGTTCCACAACAAGGCCAAGATGCGAATCCCATTCTCCTCGGCGATCGATTGCAGCGTTGCAAATATTTCGGAGCTCTTCAGGGCTTGCGCTGCTGCCAAGTTCGGCACGATGCCAGGCAGCCCGGCGAGAGAGAATTCCGGCACCTTGGGGGCGGCGTAGACCAGCGGAAATATGGCCATCTCCAGCTTGTTGTTCTGTAATGCGTCGAGCAGTTCGCGCGGCTTTATGTTAAGCGACGAATTGGGATGGACACTGAATTTCAAGCCCCGGGCTCGCATCTGAGCTTCGTGCGCGAAGATGCGTGCGGCGCGGTCACGTGCATCCGTGTGCTCCTCCCACTGGTGCGAAATCCTGATTTCTTGTGAAAGAGCGGTGCCTAGCACCGGCACGTGCGTAGCGAGAAACGTCAAACCAATAACGCGGGAGACCCACATGATGTCCTCCTAAACGCCGCTCCGCCTGCGAATGCCAGGAACTTCGCGCCGCCTTCGATGCAATCACGTGTGCAGGTCAACATCAATTGATCATACGTGCGCGAGGGGCTCGCTCAGGGTCACGGACTGTCTTGGCAACGTTGGGCGACCGACGACAGGTTCACTCCCAATATCTGCCCCAAAGAACTTTACCGCGCCTCAGTACCTTCGCCGACGACTACAAATGGAGCCCAATAGGCGGGATGCGTCTGCTCGGACAAACCAGTCTCAACAATCCGCACTATGGCGCGGCGCAAGGCCTCTGACTGACCAATCCTCCCGTCGTGCTTGATGGCACGCACGGTCGAGGTGATGAGCAAGACAGCGGCATCAGTATCGACCTCCCAGTGGGACACGAGCAGCGCGCGGGAGCCAGCATAGAAGAAGGCACGGGCGAGACCCGAAAGCGCCTGTGCCTCCTGTCCTAGGTCCGCGCTACTGGCCGTGTTGCAGGCCGACAGTATCACCCAGTCTGCATCTAGCTTGAGACCGGCGATCTCCGATGCTGCCAAATAGCCGTCATCTTCTCACCTCCCCAGTGCCGGCATCGGCTTTGCCATTCCAGTTGACACACCCTGCGTGATTGAGCGTTCGTGCTACCCTTTAGCCCGCGGTTGGATCGGCGGCTCCACGTCGGCGGGTAGTGGGCAGTCGTAGGGCGTTGCGTCGGTGCGCGCCTTATGATCGGCCTTGGCGCGGGTGATGAGGCTAGGGTCCTCCAGCGCATCGACGGCCACACCTGCCATGACCTTGGCTGCGTGCAGTAGGCCTTTCTTGGCCTGTCCGGATTTGCCCTGCGCCGTGATCTGCCAGGAATGTCCGGGCGTACCGATGGCGTGTGTGGCTACTCGAGCCTGCACGGTCGGCACCACCCAGCTCACGTCTCCTACGTCGGTGGAGCCCATCATCGGCGCACCCTTGGTGCCGTACGGAACGATGAAGTCGCAAAGCGGCAGGCCCTTCCTTACCGGCACGCCAACGCGAGCGAAGGCCGACGCGATGTCCTCCTCTGTGAGGGTAGCCTGAATATCAGCAGCATACTTGCGGTCGGCATCATCGAACGGCGGGGCTCCCAGGTGTTCCATCTGGCGCTGCATGGCCTCCTCGAGCGGCGTATTAGCAAGAAGGTTCGACACCGCACTCACCACCTTCACGTCCACCTGGGTCTCGCTCATCAACGCCGCGCCGGCGGCCACATTTTTCACGCGCTCGACGAGCGCACGCATGCCCGGTAAGTCGCGGGCGCGCACTGCATAGCGGACCTTGGCCGTGGCCTGCACCACATTAGGTGCCACTCCTCCTAAGTCGAGCATGGCGTAGTGGATGCGGGCATCCGAGGGCATATGCTCGCGCATGTAGTTGACGCCGACGTTCATTAGTTCCACAGCGTCGAGCGCGCTGCGGCCCAAGTGCGGGGCGGCGGCTGCGTGGGAGGCGCGCCCTCTGAAGGCAAAGTCGAGCCGCGTGTTGGCGAGGCTCATGGCATCGTCGACCCGATTGATGGCGGCAGGATGCCAAGTGATGGCAATGTCGACATCGTGGAAGTGGCCGGCACGCACCATAAACACTTTGGCCGCGCCGCCTTCCTCCGCCGGGCACCCATAGTAGCGCACACGTCCCTTAATGCCCTGCGCGGCCAGATAATTCTTAACGCCAGTGGCGGCGAGCAGGGCAGCGGAGCCCAGCATATTGTGGCCGCAGCCGTGCCCATGGCCACCGGGCTCGACCTCCTTGGGCTCGGTGATGCCCGCGACTTGGGACAGACCAGGTAGCGCGTCATACTCACCGAGGATCGCAATCACCGGCCCGCCATCGCCTGCCTCTCCCATGATGGCTGTGGGGATGCCGGCGAGGTTCTCAGTGATGCGGAAGCCTTCCTGCTCCAGCATGACGCGGTGCTCGGCTACCGAACGGTACTCGGTGTAGCAGATCTCCGGCATGCCCCAGATCCGGTCCGAGAGTGCCTCGTAGGTTTCTTTGCGTGCGTCGACCAATTGCCAGATCTTCGCCGAATTCTGCATGCTGCGATCCTCTTACTGGATGGTGGCTAGTAGGCTACAGGCAGCGCCATTGCGCCGCTAGCCGCAGCGTGCCCCCCTGCCTCCGCCGCGAAGGTCGGGAACATTACGGAATCACGCCGAAATAGATCGACTGGTGCGTTGGGGCACATCCCGGACCTGGCGGCGCCAACTCACGAACGTCCGTTCATTGGACGTCAAGCTGACATGCCTTGGGCGTGGCCATTCTTCCGAGTTTGACCCGAAGCCAACTCAACTACTTTGACCGGCGCCCCTTATCGCGCGCGCGTGCACGACAGGTGATGCAGGTGATGCATCCGTGGTGGAGCCTGGCGCAGGGTCATGCAGATCTCTTGTAGGGTGCGTCTGCGGGGCGTCGCATATCGGGCGCGTGGTTGCCGCGAATGCGGTCGCTGCCGATGCGGTGCGGGTTGCGTGCGCCCAGCAAAGCCATGGCCACGTCCAACTCGTTGCGGAGAATCTCCAGGCCTCGAAAAACGCCGGCCTCGCCCGCGACGGCGGCAGCATAGAGCGTGGCACGGCCTACCTGAACGGCACTGGCACCCAGTACCAGGGCCTTGGCAATATCCGTGCCGGTTCTGTAACCGCTGTCGGTCAGAATGGTGAGGCGCGAGCCAACCTCCGATGCGATCTCGCCGAGGGCGTCAATACTGGCCAATGCTCCATCGAGCTGGCGGCCGCCATGGTTGGACACGATGATGCCATCCATCCCAAGCTTTGCAGCTTGGATGGCATCGTTGACGTCGATCAGTCCCTTGACGACCAGCTTGCCGCGCCAGCGCTCGCGGAGCCGGGCGAGATCGTCCCAAGTTACGGTAGGATTGAGCAGCTTGCCCATAGCCTCGGCGATTGTCGCGGCCTTGCCGTCGGTCTCGATCAGGTCCGCAATCACCTCGAGGCGGGGCACGCCAACTCGCGACATGCGCCAGGCCCAACCAGGGTGTGCGGCGACCGACAGCATCTTGCCGGCGGTCCATCGGAGCGGCAGGGAGAACCCGTTGCGGCTGTCCCGCAGGCGGATGCCGGGAACAGCGCAGTCGACAGTTACCTCGATCAGCTCGAAGCCGCAGTCCTCGACACGTTCAGCAGCTTCTCGGTCAACGCGCGATCGCGGAGCAGATAAAGCTGGAACCATTTTCGACCGTTGCCCGCGCGCGCAACCTGCTCGAGCGTCGCCGTCGCTGCGGTGCTCATGACAAAGGGTATGCCGAAACGGCCGGCCGCGCTGGCCAGCTCGACGTCGGCCTCCGGCCAGACGACGCCGGCGAGACCCGTCGGGCCGATCACGATCGGTGCGGCAATGTTGTCGCCGAACAGGTCGACCACCGTGCTGCGCTCGCCGACATCGGCGGGTGCTCGCGCGATAAGGCGCCAGCGGTCGAGCGCGGCGCGATTTTCCAGCAACGTCGTCTCCGCGCCCGAGCCGCCGTCGATGAAATCGAACACCATGGGCGGGAGAGTTCGGCGCGCCCGCTCCCTGAAGTCTGCAATCGAATTCAGGTCCATGCGGTTATCATCCTCCTGATAAAGCGTTTTCTCTTTGAGCGAAGGTGCGGAAGGAGGATCGCCGTTAGCGGGATTGCAGAGTGGGGAAAGTCAGACCGCGCGTTACTTCCAACATAGAATCACTCCGACCTTGCAGTCGTGAGATATACGGTGGGCTTCGGAGAGAGGTTTGGGCAGCGGGATCACGAGTGCTTGAGCGATGCGTGAACCTTCAAGCTGCTCTTGATCCGCGGGAAGGCGGTTGGCGGTTTCTCACCTGTCCGACGCCTGGCGAGCTTCACCGGCTCGTCTCGTCCCTTCTTCAACATCGCAGTCCGCAATGTCTGCAACGCAGACATCGGCGCCGCTGCGCAACCCCCACACTCGACATGGCACTTAGCCATCTCATTGAGCCGCGCAGTTCGTCGGCAAGCAAGGGAGAAGTAAGACACTAGTAGGCGCACTCGCGGGCGACGTGAATGACCGTGAGCAGTACTCGCAAGGCCAGTGAGAGACGGGAGACCCCAACTGGTGAATTGGGATCACGTGTTCCGTGCGCCGTTCGACCAAACCTCCCGCATGAAGCTTGTCAGTAAGTCTTTGAGCCGCTCGCTTGCTGTGGTGCCCATGATCATCATTTTACCTTGGGAATTGATGAGTCATCGGTGCAGAGCTGGATGATGTGGCTGCGCACGTCGCCAGGCCAGTCGGCGATGATTTCCTTGAGCCGCAGCATGTTGTTGGCAAAGAGCGCACGCGAGGCTTCCTCGAAGTTCGGTAGATTGCCCGCAATCGCGGACATGAACCGATACGTGCGCTCCTGCAACTTGCGTAGCTGCACTTTGTCCGTTAGGGCGGCGCGCCGTGCATCTTCGACCAGCTTGCGCAGTGTAACGGAAGCGCCACCCGATTGGTCTGCGAGCCATTCCCAGTGGCGAGGAAGCAAGGTGACTTCGCGCGACACGACACCAATCCTCGGGCGCCCCGGGGAGCGAGGTTGTTCGTCTTCTCCACGTGGAAAGCGCTTCAACAGGCGCGCAGCAATATCCTCTTCAGAACCGCGCAAGTCGAAGTCGATTTGAGTGCAGGTCGCATCGTCAAAGACGAGCACCGACGCATTGGCGTGCGTGCGGACATACTCCTTAACGGCGAGAGCAACATGCACGTAAGAGCCGGAAGCAATGCGGCGCGCCTGATCGAACGCGGTACATGTAAGCGGGGCTGGGTCCATGTGCTTTTTCGCGACCATAGAATAATATTACCCGGACAAAATGCCGGTGTCAATATATCCGGGTAAAATCTGACCAACAGGGTCGCTTCGGGTACTGGCGCAAGGCGCGAACACTTCTCTTGTTGGCACCTTTTCTCCGTCGTGCACAGCTCGCTCGCATTTCCGTTTTTGGGGGTAAACCAGACGTGCTGAACCAACGAGCCCGGCGGGAGAAGATGACCCAAGTCGGACGTGGCGTCAGTCGCGATGGCAGGGACATGCCACGGTAAGTTCCTCGGGTCGCGGCGGCATGCTCTAGCCTGACAGCAACACGTGGCTTTGCTCGCCACTGGCCTAAGCAGCGTGTTGCCATGACCCGCATCCTGATCGCCGACGATCATCCGGTGGTGCGCTCGGGTGTCCGAAGCATCATCGAAAGTCACGCGGGCTGGACTGTCGTCGCCGAGGCTGCTGATGGCAAAGAGGCCATCGACAAAGCCATTGCCACCAAGCCTGACGTGGCCATTCTCGATGACGCGCTTCCCCGGATCAACGGCATTGAAGCCACACGCCAGATTCGCCTGCGTGCACCGAGCGTCGAGGTCCTGATCCTTACAGAGCACGACAACGAGATCATCATGCGCGACGCGTTCAGCGCGGGAGCACGCGGCTATTTTCTAAAGACAGAAGCCGAACAAGAGCTGGTGGCCGCCATCGAAAGCCTTGCGGCGCATCGGCCGCATTTGACCGGCAAGGCTATGGAGGCACTCCTCAAGGCGTTTCAAGGTCATGCGCGGCCCGCCAAGCAGCTGCTGACGGCCCGCGAGCGCAGCGTCGTGCAATTGGTCGCCGAGGGGCACAGCAGCATGCGGATTGCCGAGCTACTCAGCGTCAGCATCAAAACGGTGGAGACGCACCGCGCTGCGATCATGCGCAAGCTTGAGCTGACCTCGTCAGCGGCTTTGGTGCGTTACGCCGTGCGCCATAAACTGATCGAGCCTTGAGCCGATCACGTTTCCACTGCCGTCCATGCGGGCTAGATTTCCTGCGGCACAAAAGTGCGTCGCGCGCCCGTCACGGGCAAGGCCATCAGTGATGAAGGACTTGGTGCTGCCGAAATGCACCCTCGGACCGAGGTGCAACTGCACTTGCATCGTACCCGATTGAGCGGCTGGGTGACGGTCGCGCACATGGCTGCTGCCGGTGTTCAAAAAACTCCATGGGAACGCAGGGTGATATCGGCAGCGGTCATCTCGCACGGCCAATGGCAGGCTGTACGGCGGCTCGCTTTTGCAGCCGCGTTCTGCCAGCTCTTTCATTGGCGATGTTGTATTGTCCGGGCGACACAAGCCGAAGATGCGGCTCTCGGAAAATATCCTAAGCCTTTGAGCTTGTAAGTGTTCGTATTTGCAATGGGTCCCCGAAGAACTGCGATGTCATGCGAGGAGGCGCGCGGGTTTGCAAAACTTGTGTTCGCGCAAGCGCCGGGGCTTAACGCGCATATCCATGGTGGCCCGGAGCGGGTGAAAAGGCCGATCCTCTAGGTACCGCAAAACGTCTGGTGCACGACCTGATCTGGCCGGGGCGGGGCGGCGTACCGAGCCAAGGTTGCTGGCGAGTCGTCGTAAGGTCTGGCCAGCACCGCGAGCAACTTTTCGAACGGCGTGAAATCGCTATTGTTCACGGCAGTCGAGATCGCCTCCTCGACGAGGTGGTTGCGTGGGATGACGGCCGGATTGGCTGCGCGCATCACCGACATACGCTCTTGCGCGGTGACAGTACCGTCGTCAGCCAAACGACGGCGCCATGCCTCGGCCCAGCCATCGTAGGCTGCCGGATCGGTGAAAAGACTGCGGACACCTGGGTCGGCATCAGGGCTGACGGCAGCCTCGCAGAGGCGGCGGAAGGTCAATGTGAAATCAGCGCCATTCTTCGCCATGCAATCCAAAAGACCCTGCGCGAGCGACAGGTCGCCTGCTTGCGCCTGGAGAAGGCCGAGCTTGCGGCGGAGACCTTCGGCGTAGGTCGTCTCGAAGCGGGCGCCGAAACCGTCGAGTGCTTCATTCGCGTTCTGAACGGCGGTGTCCTTATCTTCGTCAAGAAGGGGCAGGAGCGCTTCCGCCAACCGGGCGAGATTCCACTGGGCGATGCGCGGCTGGTTGCCATAGGCGTAGCGACCGACGCTATCGATGGAGCTGAAGACCGTTGCAGGGTCATAGCTGTCCATGAAAGCGCATGGCCCATAGTCAATGGTTTCACCCGCGATCGACATGTTGTCGGTGTTCATGACGCCGTGGATGAAACCAACGAGCAGCCATCTGGCGATGAGATCTGCCTGCCGGGCGATCACGTGCTCGAGCAGCGCCCGGTAGGGGTTCGCAGCGCCGGCCGCTCCAGGAGAGTGGCGCGCAATCACGTGGTCGGCGAGATGGCGGATCGCATCCACGTCTGCACGCACGGCGAAGTACTGGAAGGTGCCGACACGGATATGGCTCGAGGCGACCCGGGTGAGGACGGCACCGGGCAGAGGCATTTCACGGCGGACGGTCTCGCCGGTCGTGACAACCGCAAGCGATCGTGTGGTGGGGATGCCAAGTGCGGCCATCGCTTCGCTGACGATGTATTCGCGCAGAACGGGCCCAAGCGCGGCGCGGCCGTCGCCATTGCGGGAGAAGGGGGTAGGACCTGAGCCCTTCAGCTGGATGTCACGCCGCACGCCCTCGGCATCGACAACCTCGCCGAGAAGAATGGCGCGGCCATCACCGAGCTGCGGCACGAAGGCTCCGAACTGGTGGCCGGCATAGGCCATCGCAAGCGGCTCGCCCGTGTGTGGCACACGGTTGCCCGCGAGGACCGCGACGCCTGCCGGAGAGGTGAGCTTGTCAGGATCGAGCCGAAGGTCCCGCGCGAGCGCTTCATTCAGCCGGATGAGGCGCGGTGCGGCGACGGGGGTGGGCGGCAAACGCGCAAACAAGCGCTCCGGCAGCCGCGCGTAGCTGTTGTCGAAGGGAAAGATGTCAGTTGCTTCAGTTTGGGTGAGCATTTCGTGTCCAGGATGAGGCGGCAGATTGGCGGTGGCGGCAACCATTGAAGTAGGCGTACTGAAGGGCACCGGCAATGGCGCTGGTTCTCATGACTGGGCACGTTGGCGTCGCCGTCGCTCGCTCTTGGCAGGTGGCTGGCGGCGGTCCTGTGCGCGGGGTCCACTTTTCGGCCGACTGATCGGTGTGGGGCTGGCGTGCTCGGCCACAGCGCGGTCCGCGCGACAGCGGTCGCACGTCCCGCAGAGCGGTGGATATTCCTCACCGAAATACCGCCGGATGAATACGCTGCGGCACTCCTCGGAGTGGGCATAGTCGGCAATCAGGCGAAGACGCCGTTCGCCCTCGTAGCGGAAGGTCTTCAGTTTCGTCACGAGATCGCGGACGCCGGCTTTGAAGCTCTTCGCCGGCACCGCAATAGTGATTCCGCCTTCCTGGTCCAGTTCAATAAGCCCCGCCTCTTCAAGATCCGACAGCAACACCTCGCAGATCCGTGCCGGCACGCCAGCGGAGTAGGCCAGTGTCTCGGCGGTCGGGGCGAATTCCTCGCCCGTCCAGGCGGTGAGCGCGGCCTCAAGCCGCTCCAGATGCCGCACGCTTGGGCGACTTTGCGCCTGGAGGTGCTCGTGGATTTCTAGATCGGCAGGGTCGAACAGAAGAATGCAGTGTGCCGGCCGGCCGTCGCGTCCCGCGCGACCGATCTCCTGAACATACTGCTCCAGGGATCCGGGAGCCTGGTAATGCAGGATGTAGCGGATGTTCGGCTTGTCGATGCCCATGCCGAAAGCGGTTGTTGCAACCATGATCAGGCGCCTGGACGGATTCATGAATTGGCGTTGTGCCGCGTCACGATCGGCAGCCCGCATCTTCCCGTGATAGCGCGTGACGGGGATGCGCGCACGCCCGAGGGCGCCCGCGACCTCGTCCACCGCGGTGGTGGTCGCGCAATAGATGATGCCGGGGCGCTGCAGGCGCTTGATGCGGCGGGCAGCAGCGGGGAACTTCGCCGCGCCAGGAACAATATCGACGGTGAGGGCAAGGTTCTCGCGGTGCGCGGGTGCTACGATCACCCGTGGGTTGTCCAGCCGCAGCCGTTCGGCGATGTCCTCGCGGACTCGTGGCGTTGCCGTTGCCGTGAGGGCAAGCACCGGCGGATTCCCCAGGCGCTTCCGCGCGTTGCCGAGACGCAGGTAGGCGGGCCGGAAGTCGTGCCCCCATTCCGAGATGCAGTGGGCCTCATCGATGCACAGAAGCGCCGGCCGCGCGCGTTCGAACAAGGGAGCGGTCGCGACCGACTCGAGCGTCTCGGGCGTTGTGAGAACGACGAGGCGGCCACCCTTCTTAAGTCGCTCAAGCGCGGTACGTCGCTCGGCGGCCCGTAGCCGGCTGTGAATCGCGACCACAGGAACACCGCACTTCTTTAGAGCGCGCTCCTGATCCGTCATGAGGGCAATGAGCGGCGAGATCACGATGGTCGGCCGCTCAACGATCATCGCTGGAACCTGGTAGATCAGCGACTTGCCAAAGCCGGTGGGCAGCGAAACGAACGCATCGCGCCCGTTGAGGACGGCGAGCATCGCCGACTCCTGCTCGGGACGCAGGCTCTGGATGCGGAAGGTCCGGCGCGCGGTCTCCCTGCAGGCGCTGAGCAGGCTTGTCTTCATCATGTCCTTTGTAGCCCGCGGGCAGCACCAGCCAGGCGTGCTGGCTTCGTCACGCGCAACTTAGCACGCATTGGAGACCGCCCCTTGGCGACCGTACGCTTCCTCACGTGGTTCGCATGTCCACATTGCCGGGCAGCTGGGTGCGCACCACATTCTACAGGAACATTTGGAGACAACCGCCATGCCCAAGACCAGCAAAGCCCGCGCTGTCGGATTGAACCACATCGCGCTCGAGGTGGGCGACATCGAGGAGGCTCTCGCGTTCTACGGGCGCCTGTTCGAATTCAAGCTGCGCGGTAAGAGCGAGCACGCAGCGTTCATCGATCTTGGTGATCAGTTCCTTGCCCTTCAGAAGGGCCGCAAGCAGCCCGGCGACGATGGTCGGCACTTTGGGCTCGTAGTCGATGACAAGGAAGCCGTACGCGCGGCGCTGACCGCAGCCGGGGTCCAGATCCTGCCAGGGCGCTTTCTGGACTTCCTCGACCCGTGGGGCAACCGCATCGAGATCGTCGGCTACGACAACATCCAGTTCACGAAGGCGCCACATGTTCTGCGCGGTATGGGCCTGACCCATCTCGCAAAGACACCCCGGGCCATCCAGGAGCTGACCGACAAAGGAATGGCGCCCGAGTGAGGCGGTTTCCGCGAACTCACACGACAGGAGAGCGACACATGGCCGACACGCTCGCAGCAAAGACGTGCACCCCGTGCAAGGGAGGGGATTCCGCCGCTCACGCCGCAGCAGGCCGAGAGTTTCCGCGCGATGACGCGCATCGGATTGAGCGCAAGTTCAAGTTCCACAATTTCGGCGAGGCGCTGCGTTTCGTCCAGCAAGTTGGCCAGCTTGCCGAAGCCGAAGGCCATCATCCCGATATCTGCTTCGGTTGGGGTCATGCCGCCGTGAGCCTACAGACCAAGAAGATCAAAGGCCTGCACGAGAACGATTTCATCATGGCCGCCAAGATCGATCGGGTCGCCGAACGGGCGGCGGCATAGGTAGGGCCACGCCGGTCCTCAGGCATGCAGGCCATGACCGAGCGCGGCGAGAGCCGCTTCGCGCAAACATTCGCCCAATGTCGGGTGGACATGAATGGTTGCGGCGATGTCCTCGAGGCGAGCGCCCATCTCGAGTGCGAGCGCGAAGCCAGCCGACAGCTCAGATACGCCCTGACCCACGGCCTGAGCGGCGGGCATGGTGACAGCGCGTAGCCGCGGCTATCATCCATATTCATCGATCCGGTCATATCAGGATTTGCCCCATGCAATTCGAGCTCGAAGGGCGCCGCGCGCTTGTGACGGGCGCGCAGCAGGGAATCGGGCGAGCGACGGCCCTCGCCTTGGCGAAGGCCGGCGCAGATGTGTGCATCAACTGGCTCGACGACCGGGCCGCTGCCGACGGCCTCGCTGCCGAGGTGACGGCGCTAGGGCGCAAGGCGCCGCTCGTGCAGGGGAGCGTGGCGACGAGCGACGAGGTGGCGCGGATAGTCGGCGAGGCCCACACCGCGCTCGGCGGCATCGACATTTTCGTCAACAATGCAGGCGTCTTCCCGCGCTCGCCGTTTCTTGAGCTTGCCGAAGCTGAGTGGGACCACGTGCTCGGCATCAACCTCAAAGGCAGCTTCCTCGTCGCACAGGCGGTTGCGCGGCGCATGGTGACGGCGGGCCGCAAAGGGACGATCATCAATCTATCGTCTTCGTCGGTGCGCGGTCACCCGCTCGGTGTGCACTATGCGGCGAGCAAGGCCGGTGTCATCGGCATGACACGGGCAATGGCGTTGTCACTCGCGCCGCACGGAGTCCGCGTTAACGCCGTTGCGCCTGGCATCACGGACACGGCGCAGCCGCGCTACCAGTACAGCGAGGCTGAAATGGCCGAGCAGTCGCGGCTCGTGCCGCTCGGCGCCATGGCGAAGCCCGCCGATATCGCGGACATCATCGTGTTCCTGGCCTCGGACTGTTCGCGCTTCATCACGGGCGAGGTCGTGCATGCCAACGGCGGGCTCTACATGGCATGATCTGTCGTCAGCCAATAACAGCAGCACCTCTGGAGCCCCAATGAAGCTTCCCACCCACAACCGCTACGACTACGTCCCTATCACGAAACGAGCCGACTACACCTGGCTTGGCGGCAAGCGCCTCGCCGTGTACTTCTGCAACAACATCGAGTATTTCGCTTTTGGCGCCGGCCTCGGCTCTGACAGCGCCACTGGCACCGCGCCGCAGTCGCAGCGCAACTACGCATGGCGGGACTACAGCAACCGGGTCGGCGTCTGGCGGATGTTCGACCTGTTCGACCCCTACACACATGCGGTGACGGGACCGGACGAGGTCGACATGTCCAAGGTGATCGGGGCGCTCGGCTTGCACGCCGAGCGCGTGAGCGAACCGGCCGAGGTCTTACCTGCGCTCAGACGGGCCCTCGCCGCGAACACGTCGGGTCGGCCGGCGTATATCGAGTTCATCTGCAGCCAGTACCCGGTCTACGGCCGCTGGGTCGGGCGGAGCGCGGAGTGAAATTATGCCGAAGTTGATTCCGGACCCCGATGCAGTGAGCAAATCGTTCTGGGATGCCGTGAACGAACAGCGGCTCATCCTACAACACTGCACCGCCTGCGACAGGCTGCAGTACCCGCCGCAGCAGGCCTGCCATATCTGCGATGCGGCCGCCCATCTCACGTGGAAAGAAGTGCAGGGGAAGGGCCATATCGCCGCCTACATCGTCATCGAGGACGGCCGCCTCAACCGACGTATGCCCGACCAGCCCTATAATTTGGCGATGGTCACGCTGGACGAGGACCCGCGGATCAACTTCTACTCCAACCTGCCGGGCACGCCGCCCTATCAGGTCCCGGTCGGGGCTGCCGTCGAATTGATGTTCGAGGACGTGGCTCCGGGCCGGCTGATCCACGAGTGGCGGGTCGTGTGAGAGAAGGGAATGCCATGGCGGCACCAAGCCAGTATCGGTGGCGGCGAGACAAGGACGGGCTCGGCGTATGGGAGCACCGCGGCAAGGTCGCGGTGGCTGGCTTCGGACATTCGCCGGTCGACCGTCGCTGGGACGGCGTCTCGATGGACAAGACGCTCGGCGCCTACTCCATCCTGGCCTGCCAGAAGGCGATGGACGAGGCCGGCGTGACGCCGGACCAGATCGACGGCGTCATCTGCTGCGACAGCCATATCGCCGGCGGCAGCGGTGGCACCGCGTCGCAGTGGGCGCCGCGGCCCTACTTCGCCCCGCCCTACGACTCGGAGTGGGGGCTAACGCTGGTCAACGCGAAGTGGCTGATCGAGCAGATGGGCCTGCCCAACGTCAAATTCGCTCCGACCGGCGTGCCCACCATCAGCGAAATGGTCGGCATGGCGGCCCAGGCGGTGGGTGACGGCCTCTGCCACACCTGTCTCGTCATCTACCCGACCGGCAATCTGGAAGGCCGCTATCGTCGCGGCGGCGAGAACGCCGACGACTACGCCAAGCGGCGCCCGCCAATGGACGGCACCCTGGGGCAATCACGGCGGCAACGATTTCATCAACATCTTCCCGCACGGGCAGTATTGCCGGAAATACGGCGGCAAGCACGACGATCTCGCCCCGTTTGTCGTCAACCAGCACCGCAACGGGCTGCTGACGCCCTGGGGGTACAATGCCACCCACAAGGTGCCGCAGCTCACCGTCGAGGAATACGTGAACTCGCGCTTCATCCTGAACCCGCTGAGGCTCTGGGACTGCGACCGGCCGGTCAACGCGTCGGCCGCCTATCTGTTCACGACGGCCGAGCGAGCGCGGGACATGCGGCAGAAGCCGGTCTACGTGCTGAACCACTCGCAGCACAATTTCAAGCAGCGCAGCACGCAGGCGGATCTGGACGAGATCGAGGACTGGACCGACCGCGCCGCCAAGAGGATGTACGAGGGTGCCGGGCTCGGGCCCGAGGACGTCGATATCTTCAATCCCTACGACGGCTATTCGCACCCATGGCGCAGTTCTTCCTGGAGGCGTTCCAGTGGCACGGCGTCAAGCGCGGCGATGCGTTCGCGTTCTACGCCGGCGACATCAGGGTCGAGGGACCGCACCCGTTCTGCTCGAGCGGCGGCAATCTGGGCAACGGGCGCACCCGCACGGCCATGTACACCGACAGCATCGAGCAGCTGCGCGGCACGGCCGGCGCACGGCAGGTCAAGGTACGGGCTGAGACCGCGCTGGCCGCCTTCACCACACCGAGCAGCGGCGGCTGGATCATGTTCGGCAAGCATCCGAACTGACTTTTCATCGAAGAGCGACGATGCCGGTCGCTGCTCCTTCTCCGCGGACGTCGCTGCTCGAGGGATCACATGGCATGTCGCGATCCAAACTCAGGACGAAGAGGCGACCAAGAATTTCTACGTCGAGAGTTTTGGGCTGAAGGTCGTGAAGAAGCTGGAGAGCAGTCGTGTCTCCGGTATTTCCTCACCGACGATCATATCAATCTCGCAATCCTGAACTTCAAGAACGACGTCATTGCGGGTGTCGAGCGCGCAAGGACTGGAGCGGCATCCATCACATCGGCTTCCAAGTCGAAAGCCTCGAAGAGGCAACTTCTAAGCTGCAGAAGTCCGGGGTCAAGCGGCGCTACGACATCAACGTTGCGCTCGGATTAGGTGCAGGTGGCGCGCCGGCGGGGCATGGCAACGTCGAGGTGCGCTACATCGGGCCGGACAACGTCAATTTCGACGTTTCGGAAACCGGTTGGGTCGGAACGCCCAGCAATAAGGCCCGGCACGGCTAGGCGTCACAGTCGACCTTCGCGTTCGGCTCATAGCACTGTCGCCCCGCGCAGCACTATGGGCTGTGCAGTACCACCAGAGCATCCGCCGCCTTCACGCCCCGCCCCGCGGGCAGCACCATGAGCGGGTTGAGGTCCAACTCTGCCAGACGCCCCTCGAGGTGCATGGCGAAGTAAGACACGCACACCAGCGTATCCGCCAGCGCATCGACATCGGCCGCGGGTCGTCCGCGGAACCCGTGCAGCAAGCGGGCACCTTTGACCTCGGCGATCATGGACTGCGCTTCCGCGGGCGTGATCGGGCAGCGCCTGAGGGCTACGTCGTTGTAAACCTCGACCATCACACCACCAGTGCCGAACAGGAGTATCGGGCCCAATTGCTGGTCGTAAGACACGCCAACGACGACCTCTACGCCTTTCTCGACCATCTCCTGCACCGACACGCCACTGATCGCGGCCTGTGGATCATAGGCCCTGGCACTGGCCAAGAGTTCCTCATAGGCCGCTCGCACCTGCGCCGCGTCGATGAGGCCTAGTCGCACCACCCCGGCTTCGGTCTTGTGCAGGATGTCCGGCAAGTCGACCTTCAGCGCCACCGGAAACCCGAGCTGTTGCGCGGCTTCGACGGCGGCCTCCTCCGACGTGACCCGGCGCTCGCCTGCACTGGCCACACCCCAGGCTCCCAGCAGCCGCTTGCTCTCAAACTCCGAAAGCGTGGGGCGCCCCAAGCCGAGGGCCTCGGAAATCGCCTGCTCCTGCGCCGTCGTGCGCGGCGCGGCAGTAGCGAAGCCGTCGGCTAGGCGGCGCTCGCGCGATGTGTGATACGCCAAGCGGCTCTGCAGGGCGCGGGCTAGCTTGTCCGGTGTGAAGAAAACAGGGATCTGCGCAGTCTTCAGCTTCCCCAGTCCGGCCGTATCACCCCGGCTCCCGGTCCACAAGAACACCACGCCCTTGTTGGTCCGATCACGCTGGCTAATGACCTGCTGGGCTTGGGCGTCCGCTCCGGCACTCGCCACGACGAGCGTCCCCATCTGGGGATCATCGATCATGTGCTCCATGATCGCGGGAAAGGACTCGCTGTTGGCAAAGCCCGCACCCGGTCTCTCGCTTTGAGCGCTGCGGCTAGAAATCGCCCTCCATACTGCATTCGCGGTGTGGCGCCTACGATCGCGATAGAGCGCGGGTTGAGCATCTTGTGGATCGACGCCATCTGGCTGTCCGACCAGAACTTCATGCCCACCTCTCTTAGCAAGATGGCTCGCGGGTTATTGAACCGCCAACCCAGAACATCTTTATAAATTGGCGCGTTGCTTGCCAGCCCGTCCGATCGAGGCAGCGTGCCGGGCCGGCCTTAGCCGGCCTGCTGCAGGGTCGGTGCGACCCGCTTGCGAAAGAGCGTCAGGCTCCGCGCCGCGTCCTCGAGCGCCATTGGACCTAAGCGAAAGCTGATGATCAGCCCGCCAACGCCAGTCTCCACCAGCGGGGCAAGCCGGCGTGCCACCGTCTCCGGCGAGCCGCAGACGAGACCGTGCTCCACCGTCTGGCGTGCGTGCGGGAGGCCATCGGGCCCGGTTGCTGGCCCAAGCGCCAAACCCTGCTCTTGCGCCACTTTCTCGCGCATCGCGGTGCGGCCGGCGTTCATGGCGTGGAAAGCCGGAATGGCGATCCGCTCGGCCTCGACATCGGTTTCCGCAACGACGACATTGCGCCAAGCCCAGCATTGGCCGACCAGCGCTTCGACCTCGGCCGATCCTGCGCCGGCCTCGGCGACGGTCTTCCGATAGAGCCGCAGGCGGTCCGCCACTATAGCGTCCGGCTGAATGTTGAGCATGAACGGCTGGCGTCGCCGCGCAATCTCGAGCATTCCATGCTCGGTCGCCGCCGCCCTGATGATCGGCGGATGCGGCTTTGTGTAGGGTGCCGGCCGAAGCGCCGGCAGCTTCAGGGTGAAGTACTTGCCCTTATGGTCGAGAGGTTCACCCGTCCAGGCGCGACGCATCACGGCTTCGGCCTCCTCGAAGCGCGCCTGCGCCTCCTGCGGGTCGATCCCGTAGCCCTGGTAATCGTAGATATTGTAGGCAGTGCCGCGCCCCAGACCGACGATCATCCGCCCGCGCGAAAGTTGGTCGATCACCGACACCTGCTCGGCGAGCCGGATCGGATGATGCAGCGCCATCTGAGCGACCGCGAAGCCGATCTTGGCGCGCGAGGTCGAGGTCGCGAGCGCCGCCGCAAAGCTCACCGGGTCGACGTAGGCGCAGATCCCGTCGAAGTGATGCTCAGCGAGCCAGATCACGTCGTAGCCGAGCCGATCGGTGAGGCGCGCTTCCTCGAGCGTCTCCCGGATCACCCGTCCATCGTCTGCGGGCGCAGGGCTCTCGGGGAAGAGAAAGTTCGAGATTAGCATTTAGTGCTCCCGCGCGTGCCTGCACAGGGCAGCGTCCCACGCACCACAGGCATATTCAACCTCCACGGCGGTCGGGTTGGAGACGGGCGGAGTTTGACGTGCGAAAGCCCCGTGACCTCGAATGCACCTCGCCCATTCCAGTTGGACCATGGACGCAGTACCGCCACCAGCGGCGGTCATCGAGATTGGGCGGCGAGTCCCGTTTCCAGAGTGAGCCTCGGAGAACTGTCATCGGCTGGCAGCTCAGTGCACCACGCCGTAGCTCCTCACTGGGCGGCGGACAGGCGAGCTTGCTTGGCGCCAAAATACGGAATGATCTGCTCGCCGAAGAGGCGAATGGTGTTGCACACCTCCTCATGCCGCGCCGGGCCGACCGCGCACAGCAAGAGCACTTCCTCGATGCCAAGCGCCTCGTAAATTTCGAGAAAGCGGATGCATTCCGCCGGTGTGCCAACGCAGAATGTTTTGCCTTCCTCGCGTACTTTCTCGGGTGTTGGTTCGCTTAGGTGCGGCCCGCGCGCTAGACGCTGGTCGCGCTCGTAGTAGCCGCGATAATCCGCGGGCACGGTGCTTGGGTCGTAGTCGCGCCACACGAGGCGGGCGCGCTCGCGCTGCTGTTCGATGTACCAGCCAACGAGTTCGGTGCCGCGGGCCGCCACAACGCGAGCGTCCTCGTGGCAGAAACCAGCAGTCATCAGTGCGGCGCGACATCCTGGGGCTGCCTTGCCACCGGGTGCGGTCTTCAACGCGTCCCCGTATATGTCCATGAGCTGGCCGACGCGCTCTGGGCCGGCCTCGGCCCCGAACAGGCCGCGCATGCCGAGGCTGCCTGTGAGGCGCGCCGTCTCGTCGCTGCCGCAAGCCGACCAGAGCGGCGGATGCGGGCGCTGTTGCGGCTTCGGCAGCACTTCGCGTGGCGGCGTTTTGAAATACTTGCCGTCGTAGCTGAATGTCTCCTGGGTCCAGATTTTCGGCAACATGTCGGCGAACTCCAGCCACATGCCGCGTGTGTCGCCAAGATCGGAGCCATAGGGCGTGAGCTGATAGGGATAGCCGGTGCGCCCGAGACCAACGTCGACGCGGCCGCGGCTCAAAACATCCAGCGTCGCCATGCGCGCGGCCACATGCAGTGGATATGCCTTTGTCCAGTTCTCCGTCAGTTGTAAGGTGGCGCAAAGTCAGACTAATTCGGACGAGTAGACGAAAATAGATGGCTCTCAGACTAAAAACTGGTGGACGCATCAAGGGCACCCCTAACCGGCGGCCGACCTATGCAGCTGTGAAAGCAATGATGGCCGGTGATCCAAGCCCCCTCGACTTCCTGCTGGGCGTCATGCGCGACGAGAAGCAGGACATTCAGCTGCGATTGATGGCGGCCAAGGCTGCTGCTCCCTACGTGCACAGATCGCTCAAGAGCGTTGAGCAGAGCGGCGCCGACGGCGGGCCGCAGCGGATCATTGTGAGCTGGCAACATCCAGGGCCGTAGGGCCTTTGTAACTGAGACCGGGCGCATCGTCCTGATGACGAGTGGCCGCTCATCGATATACAAAGAGAACCCCACCGAAGCAGGGGCTCAGGTGATGCGTTATTGCGGTACCGGCGGTGAGGGAGTTGGTGGCTGTGTCGTTATCGCAGGGCGTTCAGTGTTCTGCCCGACCTGTGTGCTTGGTTTATCGGCCAAATTGCCGATGAACAGCAGGCCTGCGAGCAGCAGTGCGGCGAGAGCTAGGAATGGCCAAAGCGACCCGTCCCGTTCGAAATCGTCGTCGAGACGAGGCCGGGTATCGGTCACCAGCGGGTCCTTAACGATGGGATCATTTACCGGCGGATAGCGCCGTGGGCTGTTCAGATGATCATCCATAGCGGCTCTCCTTCCATACGGTCATACGGTTGCAATAACCCGGAAAGCGCAGCCTTGGTTGCACGCTTGGAACTTGGAGTCCCTAAGACCAGAGGCCTCGCAGGAACCTCAATAGTCGTCTGGGAGCACGATGGTCAGAGCGCGCGGTTTTCCGCTCCACGGTTCGCATGTTTTCAATATGGGGCGCTGAGAGGGCAAACACTGAAGTGAGGCACCGCCGCACTTCCCGAAGTCCCGCGCGGCGACAGTCCCGCGCGGCGACGAGCCATATCCAGCCGGACGTGCGCACCCGTTGCGCAAGCCAGCATCAGCAAGCCCAGCACGCGCTTGGCCAGCGTCATTCCGCTTGGCTTCCGTAATGCAATTGACGCTCGTCTTTCACCATGCCACGAGCCTCCTCCTCGCACTCGGTCAACAGCAGTGAAAGGAAGATGCCAAGCGCCACCGGACCAACCACCATCACGGCGAGCATTGCTATCTCGATGATACGCATGGCCGGGCTCCTCGGTGCAGGTTGACACCTTGGAGCAGACCACCGGTCGGAGGTTGTGGCTGTTACCTGGGTAACAGCCCTCCAGCTAAGACCCCTCCAAGCTCTTGGCTCGCAGTCGGCCGGAGGGTTTGGCCATGATCGCTGCATCTGAGATCACTGGTTTTATCGCATCAGGATTGGTGCTGCTGACCTTCGCCATGCACGATATGCGTTGGTTGCGGACGGTAGCCATCTTCAGCAACGTCGCTTTCATCCTCTACGGCGCACTCAACTGGTTGCTGCCCGTGCTTGCGCTGCACCTTCTGCTTCTGCCGTTGAACGTCTTGCGCCTGAGCCAGGTGAGCACGACCAAGGCGGACAAGTAAGCTGAGCGCGAGCAGGTGGAGGCCTTCCAGTGACGCCGCGCGGCTGCGCGAGCGTACGAGAGCGCGGCACCGCCGCGTCGTTGAACAAGCACCGCTGATCTCGTGCGCGCCGTAACGTTGCCCACCTTCAGCACCACCCCACCGTCTCGCCGACGCATTTCGGGCGAAAATAAATGTTGCCATTCCCGCAGATCGTGATTCGCGAGCACAACACCAAACGGGGGTCCCCGATGACCACACTGGTGCAGCAGATCGAGGAAATGCGCTTTCAAGTGAACGAGCTTGCCAGCAGTGAGCGCAAGCTGCTTAGCGTTTTGGATGATGACCTCACCCGCACCGATCATGAACTCGTCCATGACGTGCGCGCCCTCGCAGCCGAGCACGAACGACGGCGCGGCTTGATTTTCCAAGAGTTGCAGGTGCTCGCCATGTGCATCGGCGCCTTGCCGGGACAGCGCAAGCCCGTCGCGGCGCTGGAGGAGACGCCGAACGATCCATTCCCCCTCGCATCCTTGTACGGGGAAGACCCGGGCATCGGCGACGCTGACTGGCGGCAGGCTGCCGGCAACATCGAGGAAGAGCTGGGCATCCAGTTCGCTCGGCGCATGCGAACCCATTAAGGGCGGCCTTCTGAGGCACTAGCCGTCCGATGGCGAACTCCATGTTGTCGAGTGGCAGTGGTGGCTAGGCCGCATGCTGCCAGACACTTGTATGCGGGTGGTGGTGCAGGCGGGGTCACGCGCAAGCTGGCAGCGGCCGCAGCCAACAAAGAAAACGCCAGCTAGCCAGTGCGCTTCAGCTACGCTCGAGGACGCGCTCAAGCTTTTTGCTCAAAATCCAGGAGAGGCCAAGGAAAGCGAACAACATCAGGAAGCCCAGGCCAGAGGAGGCGTCGCTCATGACTTTTTCCGAGAGCTGGCCAAATGCATAGCCGGCGGAAACGACCGCGCAGGACCATATTCCCGCCGCACCGAAGTTGAGCGCCAGGAATGTGGGCCAGGGCAGCGCCGACATCCCGTAGGCGAAGCCCGCGACACCTCTAATGCCATGCGGGTAGCGATGGAGCAGGATCATCCAGACATGGTGACGGTTCGCCAGCTGGGCTGCAATCTGGATGGCGCGGTCAAGCCGTGGAAAGGGTCCGAGTCAGCGCCTGCCAAATCGCCGTCCGATCCAAAAGCGGATCACATCACCAGTGAAGCTGCCGAACCAGCAGACCACAATCAGGGTCCCGAAACTCAGCGCGCCCGAATGTGCGGCGTAGCCCGCGAATAGCGCGAGCAGCAAGGTGTGCGAGGTCGCATAGGCGAACATGAAGCTGTAGGCGGCATTTCCGTGTTGGCGTATGAGGTCGAGGAACGAGGTGAGGTCTGTGGGAAACAGCACGATGGGGCACCGCCATAGCCCGTCATTCCCCGATGAGCGGGGACCGGCATGACCGGCTACCACTCGGGGGCCGCATAAGCCACGCGACAGATTAGGCGGCAGGACCAAGCAGGTGATGGCTGAGCGGCGTTATCTGGCTGCGGTGTTGAGGGCGGCGCGTGAGGGGCGAACGGCTATCGACCGGTAGCGCCGCGTTATCCGGTCTCGTCTTCCGACTGACGCCACTTGACCTGGCTCGTGAACGGTACTTTGACCGGTGGCTATGCTGCACGATTGGTTATGAGTCGCCTTCGTTAGGCGCTGAGCCGGTGCATTCAGACGCGAGCCAATACACCCGGATGCCCCTTGCCCATGCGGATGTGTAGAGCGTGGAGATAGCGAGGATGCCCCACTGCTCAGCCTTCCACGCCGCATAGAACCAGAATGGCTGCGCGAGAAGACCAAAAATGCACGCCCACCGTCGCCAGCTTTCACGCTTGTGCTGCGTGAGCCAGACGGCGATGACACCGGTTACGAGAATGCCGAGTTGATCTAAGGCTATTGACTCCGTCGGTGGGTCCCTCCCCCGGTGTCTATGTGCGTGGCTTTGTTCGCTTCCTGCGAGAAAACGAGACGCGGAAGCCCCCGGCTCAGGCGGTAATCCCGGTCATGCGCAACACATAGCGCTCCTCTACGGAGGTCGCTGTGATCCAGAGCACACGCATGGCCGCGTACCTGCTCACGGCAGAAAGTGGCCCCAAGCCGACCATTTCCGCATTGCAGCGGTCCCGTCTGATTTCGGGAACGTCGATACAGCACGGCTACCGTACCGCGGCACACGGCCCCAATTGGCTGCAGTCACTTCGCCGACCAGCCCCGAGCCCCACCAGGTGGGTGGCCAGGCGCCGCTGGGTCTCCGCGTGTTTGACGCCCCCCAGGCTCGGAAACCCCGGATGGCGCCAACCAGCCCTTATGGGGCGTTCTTCTCAAGCTCACCATAGACACCATCAGACCGAGGTGCCGTGTCGTTCAAGGTCTCGAAGACGCTCTTGGGGGCCGTCAGATTGAGATCATCGAACACGCCCGACCGCGGAGCCGTTTCGGAGATTTGATCCCAAACCGATTTGGCGTTGGCCGGCGCAGCTAGAACACCAAGAACCAGTGCAGATGCGCACAACAGAGTTCTCATGACTGATCTCCAGCTTGTGGGCGACGCGAACGACTAGGGGGATGTCGTCGCCTGATCGCCCGAGCATGAAGCGCTCCCTCACGCTCGCTGGCTGTGCTGTGCAGCACAGGGAGCGGCTTGCAGCCCTTCAGCCTCGGCGGCAGCCGCGAATGCTTATACCGATCCTTAGCGGTGTTACCTTAGAACGGCCAACACCTGCGGTTCACCGGCAACACCTGGGTGGGCACTGGCTGCTTGGAGGGCAAATGGCGCGTGTGACTGTCGAAGACTGCATCGACAAGGTGCCCAATCGCTTCGAGCTGATCCTGCTGGCCGCGCACCGGGCCAGAATCATCGCAGCCGGCTCCGAGATCGCCGTCGAGCCGGTAGTCTCGTGTCGATCGAGGACGTTGGATTTGCGGCCGCCGGCCTGGCCGGCGACAACGCGCGCCTGATTACCGGAGGCACGATCCACGTAGACGGTGGATTGCACATCATTGGATAGGTGCCAACGCCAGTCCTTAAGGAGGCGGCGCCGCGCACTTCTCTGCAACAAGCGACAGCGTCACATGGATCACACCGCCGTCGCTGCGCTGTCCCATCGGCAGGCCGCTGCGACGAAAGACGGTGAGCATCGGCTGGTTTCCTGCGAGCACATCGGCCTCAAGCCGCGAAACGCCGTTTTCACGGGCGATTCGACCGAGGTGCCGCAAGAGAAGGCGAGCGATGCCCCGCCCTTGGTAGTCCTCCTCGGTCGTGAAGGCCACTTCGGCACTTCGGCAGGCGCGCGGCGCACCGTCGGTAATGTAGCGTCCGCCGGCAATGATGGTCTCGCCATCCTCCGTTCTTGTCGTCACCACCAGCGCTACCACATGGTCGAAATCCACGTCGGTAAATTGCTCGGAGCTCCGCCTCTGTCAGCTTCCTCTTGTAGGTGAAGAAGCGCGTATAGATTGATTCACGGTCGAGGTTCGTGAACGCCTCAAGGACCCTGCCGCTGTCGTCTCGGCGGATCGCGCGGATCGTGACCGCGGTTCCGTCCTGGAGAGTATCGGTGACAATGTAGTTTCGAGGATTGGTCATGTTTCGTATTTTCCTCGCCCGGGACAGTTCCCGCGGCATTTGCGCGAGCGCCTACGTCAACTCGCCCACAGCCCTCGCACCGCCCGCGAGCCATTGGTCTCTCCCTAGACGGGCTCCTTCAGCATCTGCCGAACAGCCATCAGCGCTGGCCGGTCTGGCACCGAGCCTTGGCCATTGTCACCGAAGTTTAAATCAAGTCCTGCCACCGTCTGCGCAAATACGCGTGGCGCAAATGTGTGGTCTCGGACAAGCACATTTACGATGATCTCGGAAAGCTCGCGCGAAGTGCGTCCCTGCTCAGCTCCCGTTGGCGACGCGTGCAAGGCCAGCCCTCCATAGGCGAGGGGTCGACGGTCGGCGTCAAGCCTCATGGTGGGAATCTCCCCGGTGGCAGCATCCAGCGGGTTCGATCTACGATGCTGAAAGCTGAAAACTAGGCGATACATCGGCAAAATCCCCAAATCGCGAAGCTGTAACCCATGGTCCTGACGCACGCGAAACGCAGCACCTCGGTGGTCTAAGTGACAGATATGCACCTTAACGGCGACATTGTCCGACGTCGGCTATAGCTTTGATCGCTCGAAATCTGCCGCGATAACCGTCATCCCCGTTGGCTTACAGAAGCGCATCGTTCGTGTTTCGCGAGTAGGGTTTCTGGGCTTATGCGCTGTTGCGGTGCAAGTGCGGTACCGCGACGCACAACTCATACGGTTGTTGCGGGCTGTGAACACGCGGCGGGTTGCTATGTCTACATTGCGCGAGCAGCTTATTGCATGAACCAGCCGTGGCTGACGACCAGCGACTGACCCGTCAGCGCATTGGAGGGAAAGCTCGGCTCGGGCAATCGTCATCTCGCGCTCAAACTCGGAAAATACGCCGAGCATCTATAAACAGGGCGCGTCCAGTCGGGATCGTGTGTGTTTCAGGCCTGGACCAAATTGTTGCGAATGGCGTAGCGCACCAATGCGGCCGAGGAGGTGAGGTCGAGCTTGTGCAGGATGGTGGCGCGGTGCGTCTCGACAGTTTTGATGCTGATGTTGAGCACGTTCGCGATCTGCTTATTGCTGTGACCCTCGGCGACCAACCGAACGATAGTCTGCTCGCGGTCGGTCAGAGGCTGCTTGACCCGGGTCTTTCTGGTCAGGAAGTTTTCCAGCAGGACCTGCGACGCCCTGTCCGTGAAGAAGGGCCTGTGATCGGCCACCGCCTGGACGGCGGAAATCAACTGCTGCTGGGGGTCTGACTTCAGCACGTAGCCACGCGCTCCCGCGTTGAACGACTGACGCAGCAGGTTCTCGTTGTCGTGCATGGTGAAGATGAGGACCTCGACGCTTGGCACACGCCGTCGGATTTGGCGCGCGGCCTCGATGCCGCTGAGCATGGGCAGCGCATAGGCGAGGATGGCCACATCGGGTTTGGTGGCGATGGCCTTGGCAACGGCGTCTTTGCCGTCAGCAGCCTCAGCGACGACAGTCCAACCCGCATGACTTTCGATGATGCTTCGGACACCCGAGCGCACCACCGGATGATCGTCGGCGATCAGGATGCGGGTCATGGGTCGTCACGAAAATTTCGAAGCTTTTGGCGCTAAGATCGACGCAGTCTCGGCTTGAACACGCCCGTGGTCCTGGCCAGGGCTCGTTTCTACCGTTCCCTCCCCCGTGACTGGAACGTGCCTTCAGGCATGGTGCTCTGCTTCTTTTCACTTACAAAGCCAGAGAACTAGCCTTTTACCTTGCGCAACCAAGTCGCACGACTTGAGCCACCCAATTCGGTCCCGGCTCCAGCTTTGCCGCCGCCTTCGTCAAACATAAATTCCCGGTTGCCGAACGACAGGGCGTCTCCATAAATCCTGAGCCGAAACGGTGCTTCGTCATCGTCCTCGGCAAATGCAATTTGCAATGTCAGGCCAGATACTGGGTCTTCAATGATCTGCTCGCGGATGGCGCACACGCGCCCGTTCGGCTTGACCGCCATGCTCTCCGTTCCCCATCTTTGCCGGGCAAGCTAACGCGCAGTGCGCCGAACTGTTCCCACCCCCACCAAGTCTTAATCACTCCGGATCAAGCAATTTGCCCGCTGGCCACCACCCCTCGTTGCAGGAGGGCGAGTTGATCGACGGGTGTGCCGAGGCAGGACCAGCCCCCGATCGCGCGGGCTGGAGAAGAAATCCAACGGCACTTACACGCCGCATAAGTGATCGGCCGTTTGCGCCGCAGCATGATCGGTGCTGCCAGCATGAACTGTGCGAAATCCGACCAACTTCATCGTTGCGACTGAGAGCCTTTGCTCCTTGTCGCGAGTGTTGGCCCGGGTGCCAGGTGGTGCGCTCCAAGAACTCGTGGCGGCTGACATCGTCGTAGTAGACTCGCGAGAGCCCCAGCGCGAACCTGATCGTCACACCTTTAGCGCACGCTCCGTGTCCGGCAGCAGCTCCAGGAACTCACGGAGCCGGTTCTCCTGGTAGCCGCGTAGCAGCCAAGGTTCAGCGAGCATGCCTTGAACCATGCCCTTCGCCTCCTGCCAGTCCTCATGGATGCAGGCGCGCATAAAGCTGCGACGAGCTACTGTGTGCGGACAGTGCGCGGCGATGATGTCGGCGATCACCGGCACAAGCTGGAAGATGGTATGCATGTTCGCCTCATCGGAACTTGAATGCCAGAAGCGATCCCTGCCACTGACCCTTGCGGCTACGAGGAGGGTCGAGCCGCAAGGGCCTAGCTCACGCATGCCTGGGCGCAGACACGCGCTCGGGCCGGGCAACAGGGGGAGGTAACCGGCCCTGCCAAGCAACCCTGCCCAGGTGCGCGTCGTTCCTAGGTTGAGCCCTACAATGGTCGGATGCGAAACCTGAGGGCGTGTCAGTTTTTTTTGTGGGTACGCCCGTCCCCGGCTCTATGGCATTGCACCGAATGCACCATGCCAATCAAGAGTTCGCAGTACGCTACGCTGACAGGGTTCGCACCCGAGTTTCCGAGGCTCGCGAGCACATGGTAATTCCTCTGTCAGCCGTGTCACCAAGGTGGGACGCGGTCGGTCCTTACTCAGGTGCGTGGCTGAGAAGCGCCATTGCGGCAGTGGCAACGCTGCTATTGATCTCGGCCTCCCCGTGGTTCGCATTGGCTGACGATCCAGCGCACACGGACGCACCAGAACTCCCGCCACCCCCTGCTATCGAGCGCACCGAGGTGACGCGCTTGGCCAAGGCGGCAGCGTTGATCCACTCATCCTCCGCCAGATGGCTGCAGCAGAAGGAGGGCTCCACGCCCAAGTGGGAGAAGTTTTTGCAACTTGGTCGCAAGATCGCCGAGATACAAGCCGAAGGCCACCGCAATCCCACGCAAAACAAGAACCTCATGGCTCTTGCCATCACTTACCTGGGTCCGCCCGATTGGGTGAGGAGGCGCTGCGCGATATTCCACGAGAACCAGTGCGATGCTGTGCTGCGCGGAGCCGCCGGTGCGGAGGAGCAAAGGAAGGCGCGGCTTACCAGCCATGAGCTGACTTGGTTCAACGGACCCTGCCGGACCATCACGCTCATTTTCTACCGCAATGTCTTCGACCGTGAGGCTGGCACGCCTATCCCTATCAACCTGGGCGCCGGGCCGTGGGCGCTACTCGCGCAGCCATCACGTGGCGATCTCTCCGTTTGCGTTGATGCCGGGTTCGTTCGTGCTCCCAACCGGTACCCTATCGACTTCTACAGTTGCCGCTTGCGCCCTGGTCGCACGGGCTGCGATCTCGGCCACGTGCTTCCTGAGCAGTCGGCTCCGGACGGGTCGTCCAAGACTGTTGTCGATCCAAAATCAGCGCAGCAAGCTGGTCCCAATCAGACGGCAAAGGACACAGTGCCGCCAGCCACGGACAAGTCTGAAGCGACCCGTGCTGGCACCCAGGAACCCAGCGCCAAGGTCGAAGGGACAGCGACGGATGATAAGGCCGCTTTTGAGAAGGGCACGCTGACAGCGCCCGGAGCCCCGACCGATGTCGATACGGCCCCAGCAAAATTCTCGGCCCGTACGGCCGCCGACGATGCTCTGCCCATCGCTGCTTACACGCTGAAGCATCTGTCCGCCGCCCAGCGTCGCACGATCCTGGAAGCCCTGCGTAATGAACGCAGGGCGGGCCCAACGCCGAATGGAGATTTTGCGCGCGTGGGGGCGCAAGTTCCGACAGCGGTTGCGCTGTCCGCCCTGAACCCGCTGCCCGATGGGGTTACCAGCTCCATCCCTGAGATGCGCACGGTGATGTTCACCAGGGTTGCTGAGAAGATTGTGCTGATAAATCCGCGCACCCGCGTCGTTATAGGTGTCGTTGAGCCTTAGGCAGCGATGCCATTGCCTTGGGCGAGGGATGGAGCAGCGCAACCCAGCGCTAATGTGCTCACGGCGACGACGAGAGGCCACGCGCGCAGCGTCGGGGGTTCAGAGCACGATGAATGATTGTGCGATAGCATCGAATAAAACAATCCGTCGCCCGTTGTTTAGTTGGGGGATGGCATGCAACGCACCCCCCAGGGGAATGCATGCCCTGAAGGTACCCTGTCCCAGCCAAGGCTGGGGTGCCTTCTGCCCTCCTCGCGCGCCCGTTACGCGCAAGGTCATGCATCAGGCCTTCGAAGCAGCTTGGAGCCGGATCGCGCCCCGCCATGGCAGTGATCCAACGTGCCCAGATGTGATCCGATGGCAACGGCGAGCCTGATGTACACCCTTCGGTTCATCATGTGCGGCGGCCCGTAGGTGCCCAGAACGTGAACTTTGCGCTCAAAGCCGCGGTTGCGCTCAACTTCCTCCAAACCCACGGCGTGCGGCCGACCGGCGACTTGGCGACAGCTGCGCTCTCGCCCGCGGACCTTGCGGACCGCGCCAAAGCTTTCACGGTGTTCATCGTCTGTAGCAAGTAATTGTCCCCCAACGAGGGTCTTTGGACTTCTTGATGCGTTGGCTCGGTAGTATCGCGTTAGCCTTTCCGACTAGCTGATAGCCGAACCATCCCCCAACAGGAGTATATCCCGCTGCATTGCTCCACTGCCAGGTTCAACGCACACTCGTTGTCGCTCTGGAGGGGGGCTGGCAATGCGCTATGCAATATTGGTCTTGGTTGCCGGTATGCTGTGCGGCTGCGCTTCGAGCGCTGACAAGATCAGCGCGTCCTACGTCTCACCACTCGCGTATCAACAATACACTTGCCAACAGATTGGGGCCGAAGGCGAACGTCTCTCACGTCGCGCCGCTGAGGTTGCTGGTGTACAAGACCAGAAGGCAACGAACGACGCAGTTGCAACTGGCGTAGCAATCGTCCTGTTCTGGCCCGCCGCCTTCATGATCTCGGGGGATGGCCAGTCGGCCGCGGAGCTTGGCCGCCTCAGGGGCGAAATGGATGCGCTCGAGCAAGCCTCCATCCAGAAGAACTGCGGCATACGGTTTGCGAAGCACCCACCGACGCCTCCACCGCAGCCGAAGCCTCCGAAGTGGGATCAGACGGCCAGCGGGTAACGCCGGTAGAACCAAAGCTGCAGTGGCGGAACGGCGCGCTATTGCCAGCCTACTGCGGGCAACACGAGAGCTGATCAGGGGGCACTCGAAGCTAGTCGGGGACACCGAATCGCAATAGGCGAGAGGCTCGAGGTCAGCGCTATTCGAGGCATCGTGGCGTTGCCCTTTTCTCCCTGGAGGCCCCACCCCGTCCCAACTCGGTGGGGCCTCTTTCATTCGCCAGTGACGGCCCTTGCGAATCGCGGTAGCCAACTGGCAGGGCGCCCCACGCGCCCCATCCCGACTGAGAGAGAGGGCCTCCACTTCACCCATGGAGGTCCTTTCTCTTTTCCCCTTGGCTGCTTGATAATGCCCATAGGTCGGAGGGGATTGGACATGCGCCTCGGGGGATGGACACGAATTGGCATCGTCGCGTCGGTTCTGTGGGCTGTCGTCGGCGGAGTTTACGTGCGGTCGGCTGAGCTGAATCGAGCAGAACCCAGGATTAGAGAAAACTACAAGGTCTGCGGGAATTCTCGCAGTGACCCAGCCCAGCGAGTGGGAGGCGTGCATGAGCAGGATGCGCTTATCTACCGCCGACTACACTAGCGCTGCTCAGTTCAAAGCACTCGTTGCCGCCTTTGTGCCGATCCCCTTCGCCTGGCTGTTCGTCTGGATCGGTGTGCGCACGACGCGATGGGTGAGTGCGGGCTTTCGCAAATCAGCTTGAGAAATTAGCTTGAGGTTGACTGATGAGCTGGGGATTTGAGGTTGGCCGCACCTATAACCGGCGGCGCGATATTCACAGCCGGTTTCGCGGACAGCAACAGGGTGGGATCATTACGCCTGCACAACACCCTATAGTTATCATAATCACGGGAGAGGAGGGGCTCGCGCACGGATACGCCGACCGTTACAGGGCCGACGGAGTCTTCGAATACTTCGGGGAAGGTCAGGTCGGCGATATGCAGTTCCGGGCTGGCAATCTCGCAATCTCAGAACACTCAACACAAGGCAAGGGGTTGCTGCTCTTCCAGAAGACGGAAGGGGGTCTGCGCTTTGAGGGCGAGATGGTCTGCGAAGGGCATCACATTGAGCGTGCGCTCGATCGGACAGGAGCGGAACGCGATGCGATTGTCTTTGAGCTTCGCGCCTTGGATGCGATCATTGCGTCGGTGGAGGAGGGACCCAGTCAACCAGGTGTAACTTTGGGGGAACTGCGCCAGCTCGCCCTTGCTGCCGCTGCACAAGGGTCGCAAACGCATTCGAATGGCAGAAGGAATGTGTACCAGCGCAGCAAAGATGTCCGCGGTTATGTCGTGGCGCGCGCCAACGGGAATTGCGAGGGCTGCGACGACCCGGCTCCATTTTGTCGTCCTGACGGCACGCCCTACCTCGAGCCTCACCATTTGCGACGGCTGAGCGATGGTGGGCCTGACCATCCGGCGCACGTCATAGCGTTGTGTCCGAACTGTCACCGGCGCGTCCATGCTGGTGCGGACGGCGACACGTACAATGCTGGATTGAAAACGCGCATGGCGACCATCGAGCCTTAGCTTCGGCGCGCCGCTCTCAGCGCGTGCGCCTGTTCCGCCCTATGATGCGCTGGCTGATCAATTCGCGGGGAGCTGGGGATGAGGGGTCTGCGTTCGGCAACCTTTGTCTTACTGCCGTTGTGCCTCGCTGGTTGTGAGACCTCTGAGAGCGCCTCCCGACACACAGCGCCAGTCCGGCACCGCAGCTGGCTCATTCGATAGCATCTTCACGAACAGCCCGTGTCCTTACAGCCGGGGCGGGACGTGTAAGCAGAACGCCTATGTGACCCCAGGCGGCGCAGAGCCCAGGTGTTACAAGACCGACGTAACTCCTGCTGACATCAAGCGCTGGCGGGCGCTACTGCGGGAGAGTGCTGGGCGGTACACACCCGAGTAACGGCAATCTGCGCCAACCTCGAACTTGATGGGCGGACAACCGCAAAAAGTCGGAACGACGGCGAAGCAGCCACCGTGCTACGACGCGTGCTCGTCGTCAGCGCCGATCAAGTGTTGAAACAGGGACATGGGCGCGAGTGTGGCCTGTCCAGCCGAAAAGAACAAATCGCTGCCGCCCGTTTGCGCGCCAGATGCGAAGTCGGATCTTCCTGGCTGTCCAATGCCTTTCGGAGCCGTCGTGCACCGGAGGCAGGGTCGTCGAGGAGAGTGGCGAAGCCGATGGTGATCAAGGCAATGCCTTCGGTGTCTTGGTCGAGATTGGAGCGCTGGGCTGTAGCGTCGAACATGCCGAGGCAGTACCCCAAAACCCAAACATCCTTGAGGGCATCGCGCGCGTCCGTAGATGCGAGCGACAGCTGCGTTTAATCGCAACTGCAACGGGGTCGGATAGATCAGTTAGGCGTTTGATATCTGGCATTAGAAATCTCCAACCCCATTATGCTGCTGCGCGAAAGCGCAGCGCGGTAAGCCTGCTCTGGTAAGGGGTTGAGCAGTCCGCTGACGTTCCGCAGCCCGATTCGGGCGGAACGCAATATGGAGCTAATTCTTTGATTTTGTTGGTGGACGCAGCAGGGGGCTTTAACCTGCGACCCGC
>CAWEBE010000074.1:0-119430 GCA_963806735.1 uncultured Alphaproteobacteria bacterium
TGCTCTCGCTCCCGCCGGCTTCGCGCGTCAATACTATCCATATGATGCGCCAGATGCGACCAGAGCCGTCGAGTTCCCAGAAGGCGCTCGCGACCAAACTGCATGATCACGGCGACAAGAGCGACCTGATCGAATTTGTGCCGCCTTTGCCGAAAAGCGCGCACCAAGTTCAAGGGTTGGCTGATCTAGAGGACCGCTACCGGATGCCGAAGCTCTAGTGTCCCGATCGCGAAGTTCGTCGGACCTCGCAGAACCGTTGAACGAACTTCGCGATCGAAAGGACACTAGCAAATTCATGATTCCTAGTGTGATTTAGATCGAGAAATTCGCTTGAGAGCCAAGCCGCGAACGCCGGCGAATTTCTCGATCATCACACTAGAGTGCGATCGTCTCACATGGAAGCCCTACCACTTCCATGTGGGGCGTGAATCGCACGGCAAACAGGGAGCAAAGGCTTTCCGGTGATATGAAAAAAAGCGGGAAAGACACGAGGAGCGCAAGTGAGGCCGGACCCCGGTTTCCTCACACCACTTTGCGTTCCCTGAAATCGGCGATCTGAGACTTACTGTATCCGAGGCTCGCCAGAACCTCATCATTGTGCTCGCCGAGCTCGGGAGCGATCCCGATCTTGGCCGGCGTCTCTGAAAACTGCCACGGCGTGCCGTGTACCTTGAGACGTTTGCCGTATTTTGGATAGTCGACCTCGGTGACATAACCGTTGGCAAGAACATCCGGATCGTTCGACGCCTCGAGCAGGGTGTTGATTGGCGCTGAGACGATGTCGCCGTCGCGTAGTTTGGCCACCCAGTCATCGCGCGTACCGGTCGCGAAGAGCCGACCGAGCTTCGCCAGCAACGCTTCCCGGCGCTCGTCGGATTCCATGGCAACACCGAGATGGCCGAAGCCGGCCTTCTCCATCTCCTCGTAGAAGCCGAGCGCGCTCATCGCCTGCTTCCATTGATCACGGGAGAGCTGGAAGACGAAGGGCTTGCCGTTCCGGTCTTCGAAGCTCGCGGACATCGCTGGCCGCTCGCGCGTGCCGGCGACGCGGGCCTGGCCGATGACAGGGTCGCGATTGCGCCACATGGCAGTCGTCAGGGTCCAACCCATCAGTCGGATCTGTCCGCCGAGCAGCGAGCAGTCGATCTTCTGGCCGACGCCGGTGGTGCGCGCGTGGATCAGCGCGGCAAGCGCGCCGCCGAAGGCGAGTATGGCGCAGGTCTCGTCGGCAACAGAGACGACGCCAGTCTTCATGGGCTGGCTAGGCGTCGCGTAGGCCAAGGCAATGCCGCCGAGCGCCTGGGCCATGGAGTCGGTGCCTGGCAGGCTTGCGTGCGGCCCCTTGGGCCCGTAACCCGAGATGGACATGTAGACGAGCTTCGGGTTGACCTTGCGCAGCTCCTCCCAACCAAAGCCGTTCTTCTCGGCGGCGCCGGGGCGAAAGTTCTGGCCAAAGATGTCGGCTCGGGCCACGAGTTTCCTCAGGATCTCGCGTCCCTCCGGCGCCTTCAGGTTCAGTGTGACGCTCTTTACGCCGCGGTTGTTGGTCTCGAAGAACGTGCTCGGCATACCTGGCAGCACCGACGCGACGCGCGAGTTGTCGCCCACGCCCGGCACCTCGATTTTGATCACCTCGGCGCCGAGATCGGCCATCAGCATGTATGGGACAGTGCCGGCCTGAGCGGTTGAGCATGCCACCACCTTGACACCTTGCAGGGGACCGTGCGGCTTGTTCATGTAACTATGCTCCTCGATTGGCGATAAGCGCGCTTACGCCTCATCAAAAAGGTGGCACGCCACCAGGTGCCGCGGCGCCACCTCACGAAGCACTGGTTCCTGCGCGGAGCACCGCGGCATCGCAAAGGGGCAACGCGTGTGAAATCGGCATCCTTCGGGTGGATTGAGGGGAGAGGGGATCTCACCGCTCAGCACCACTTCCTCCGCTCGCTCACCGGCGCGAGCGATCAGTACGGCGGAGAACAACGCCTTGGTGTAGGGGTGTCGCACGTCCTCGAACAGCGATTTGGTGGGAGCGTTCTCGACGATTTTTCCGAGATACATGACGATCGTGTGGTCCGCCATGTGGCGCACAGTGGCGAGATCGTGCGCAACCAGGAGATAGGCCACGTTGTCCTGCGCCTGAATGTCTTTCAGCAAATTCATCACTTGAGCGCGGATCGACACGTCGAGCGCTGAGATCGGCTCGTCCAGCACGATGAGCTTCGGCCGGGAGGCGAGCGCTGCCGCGAGAGCAATGCGCTGGCGCTGGCCGCCGCTGAACTCGTGAGGGTATTGCGATGTCTGCTCTGCACGAAGTCCGACCCGCGCCAACAGCTCGCGCACGCGCGCGTCAGTACTACTGCGGTCCCATCCGTTGACGATCAGGCTCTCTGCAATCGTGCGGCCGACCGTCATGCGCGGGTTGAGCGACGACCACGGATCCTGGAAAACCGCCTGCACTGTAGCGCGGAACGCGCGCAGGGCGTCGCCCGATAGGCCGTGAATGGGCTTGCCCTGCAAGAGCACCTCGCCATCGGTCGGCTCCTCGAGGTTGAGGATCAGCTTCGAGGTGGTGGTCTTGCCGCAGCCGGACTCGCCGACCAATCCCAGCGTCTCGCCAGATTGCAGAGTGAAAGAGATGTCGTCCACCGCCTTGACCCGGCCGATCGTCCGCGCAAACAAGATGCCCTTGGTCACGGCATAGTGCTTGCGCAGCCGGTCCACCCGCAGCAGCGGCTCGGAGTTCATGCGGGAGCCAGCCTCCAGCAATCGGCAGTGTGGCCGCCGCTGATCTCATGATTTTTCGGATAGGCCTCACGGCAGCGCGTGTCGGCAAACGTGCAGCGGGGAGCGAAGCGACAGCCATCCGGCAGGTTCATCAGGGAGGGCGGCTGGCCCTCTATGGTCGTGAGCCGTCCAATTGAGCCAGTCATCCTCGGCACCGATGCGATCAGCGCCTGCGTATAGGGATGCGCGGGGCGTTCCAGAATCTGGTCCACCGGCCCGCATTCAACGATGCGGCCGGCATACATCACCGCCACCCGGTCGCACATGCGGGACACGACGCCGAAATCGTGCGTGATGAAGAGGATTGCCGTCCCCGTCTCCTGCTGTAGACGTTTCAGCAGCTTTAGGTATTGGAGCTGAATGGTGACATCGAGCGCGGTGGTGGGTTCGTCAGCAATCAGGACGTCGGGCCGCCCGCTGATCGCGACGGCGCCAACGACGCGCTGCTTCATGCCACCGCTCATCTGGTGGGGGTACTGAGCGACGCGCTGCTCCGGGGCGGCGATCTCGACCCGGCGCAGAGCCGTCACCGCCTGCCGCATGATCTCCGTCCGACCGCCGGCCGTGCGCCGAGAGATGGCTTCGCGCAATTGATCGCCGATCGTGAAAAGCGGGTTGAGCGACGTCTGCGGATCCTGAAGGATCATTGAGATTTTGCGCCCGCGGATTTCGCGCATCTGGCGCGGCGTCCATTTCAGGATGTCCTCTCCGTCGAGCAGCACCTCGCCAGCGACGGTGCGCGCTCCACCTTTGGGTAGCAAGCGCATGAGAGAGAGTGCGGTTATGCTTTTGCCACAGCCCGACTCGCCAACCAGGCCCAGCACCTCGCCGCGGCGAAGGCTGAAGTTCACGCCATCCACGGCCTTCACGATCCCGCGGCGGAGGAAGAAATGCGTTGTGAGGTTGCGCACCTCGAGGATGGTGTCGGAGATCATAGTTGGCGCAATTTCGGATCAAGCCGGTCACGCAGCCAGTCCCCGAATACATTGACCGAAAGGACTAGCAAAGTGATGGCGAGGCCCGGGATGAGCGCGACCCACCAGGCGTCGGCGATACGGCCCCGCCCCTCGGAGACCATCAGGCCCCAGCTGGGTGTCGGCGGCGGAATCCCGGCGCCGAGGAAGCTCAGCGACGCCTCGGCGATAATCACCACCCCAATATTGAGAGTGACCAGAACCATGAACGTGTTGAGCACGTTCGGCAGGATGTGCGTCAGCATGATGCGCGGTGTCGAGCACCCGCGTACCTTCGCGAGCGCGACGAAATCGCGATGCTTCAGTGCTAGAACCTCTCCCCGGATAATACGTGCGAAGCTCGCCCAGAGTAGCAGGCTGATGGCGATGACGAGGGTGCCGAGCCCCTGTCCGATCGTTACTGCGAGCAAAAGGGCGAATAGGATGGCGGGGAACGTGAATGCGGCGTCGACCAGTCGCATCAACATACCGTCAACCGCGCCGCCGAGGTAGCCGGCGACAATGCCTATGAGAAGGCCCACGCCTCCACCCGCCGTCAGCGCCAGCAGCGCAACGATTAGACTGATGCGTGCCCCATAGATAAGGCGGCTCAGGATGTCGCGGCCAAACGCATCTGTGCCGAGGATGTATTTCGTGCTTCCACCCTCCATCAGGAACGGAGGCAGCAGTTTGTCGCGTAGGGTCTGATCGATCGGCGAGTGCGGGGCTAGCAGCGGCGCAAACACAGCCATCAGGACCATGATGGAAATGATGATGACGGGGATCCAGGGCGGTCTGCGCATGGCAGTCTCTCAAGAGAGCCGAATGCGAGGATCGACGTAGGCATACAGGATGTCGACCACGAGATTGATCATTAGAATGAGCATCGCTTTCAGGATGATCACGGCCTGCAGCAGCGGGAAGTCGCGATAAATCACGGCCTCGTAGGTGAGGCGTCCAACGCCGGGCCAGGCGAATACGGTCTCAGTTACAATGGCGCCGGTGATCAGGTTGCCGACGAAGACGCCCCAGAGCGTGAGCAGGGGGATCAAGGCGTTCCGCAGGCAGTGCTTCCAGATGACGACCCCCTCGCTCAGCCCCTTGATGCGTGCGAGCTTGGCGAACTCGCTTTCCATGACATCGAGCATGCTGGAACGCGTCAACCGCATGAAACCAGCCGTCAGGAAAGTGCCGAGCGTGATGACCGGCAACACGTAGTGGGCCGGGCCGCCCATACGTCCAGAGGGCAGCCAGCCGAGCTCGACACTGAAAATGAAGATCAGCATGACGCCGAGCCAAAAGCTCGGAGTGGCGATGCCAAGCACGGCAACAGTGCCAGCCGTCCGGTCGAGAAGTGTGCCGCGATTGAGGGCGGCGATCACGCCGAGCGGAATGCCGACGATCATGGCCAGCAGGATCGCCCAGGGAATAATGGCCAGCGTGTTCGGAAGGCGGGAGAAGAAGGCGTCCACTGCCGGCTGGCGCATGCGGATCGACATGCCGAGGTCACCTTGCAGCGCCTTGCCGACAAAAATGAGGAACTGAGAGTGCAGCGGCCCGTCTAGACCAAGCGTCTTGATCATGGCGGCCCGGTCCTCGGGCGTGGCATCCTCCGGCAGCATCAAGTCGACAGGATTGCCGGTCAGGCGACCAAGAAAGAAGACGGCAGTGGCCACGAGGCAGATCAACACTACGCCTTGCAACAGTCGGCGAGCGATGAAGCAACTCATGAACGGCAGTCTCCAGGGCTGCGGTAGGGCGCGGCTCGAGAACGCCCGCCCGCGCCCACCTCACTTCTTCCAGGGCTGCTGCTCCGGCCGTGGGATGCGCTCGTACACATCGCCAAGTTCATGCCGTCCCGGAATGGGTACGAACTGGCCGACCTTTTTCGAGTTCACCGCGTAGTAGCCCATGCCTTCGATGATCGGCACGACAAGCCAGGAACTCGCGATCAGCTCCACCATGGCGTCATTCAGCTCCGTGCGCTTCACCGGGTCGCGCTCGTCGAGCAGCTTCTTGTAGGTGTCGAGAAACTTCTGACAAAGCTCCGGGCAATTCTCCTTGTCGCCCAGCAGACGCTCGGTGCTGTCGGGAGCAAAGGCGGAGAAATAGCGCCATGGTGCATCGGGACGCCCCGCAGTACGGTACATGGACGACCAGCCCGTGAGCTGCGGCTGCTCACCGCGCTGCAAGGGTGGGAAAGCACCCCACTCGTAGTGCTTGATCGTCACCTTGATGCCGATCTTGCTCCACATGTCGGCAATGGCCGTGCCGATGTCGACCATGAACTGCGTGCCGGGCAGCGCCGTGTTGGCAAACTTGAGCTCGAAGCCGTTCGGGTAGCCCTCATCGGCGAGGATCTTTTTCGCCAGCGCCGGATCGTAGCGGTAGGCCTCATCGGACCATGTCTTCCAGCGATCGACGCTTAGGCTCTCGGTGTAGGCAAAGGTGGCGTAGGGACGCGGGGTCTGGGCCCTTCCGGCCATTACATGCTCGATGATCTGCTGCCTGTCGATCGCTAGCGACAGGGCCTGCCTGACGCGCACCTTGGCAATGGGGTCGTCCTTCACCGCAGGGCGGAATGTGCCCCAGAACTGAAACACCGCCTGCATCGTCGCGGGCACGGCCATGACCTCGAGGCCGCCGCGCGCGGCGCCCTGCATGGTCTCCGGGCTGATCGAGGCGATTGCCGCCTCGCCGGTGCGTACCATGGCGACCCGCGTCGAACTCCTCGGGGATCTGCAAGATGTGCAGTTGCTTGAAGTGCGGCCGACCGCGCCAGTGCGCGTAGTCCACGGCCTCGAACTCAAGCCTGTCGCCCGCTACGCTCCGTACGAACTTCCACGGACCACTGCCGATCGGTTTCTTGCGGAACTCCTCCTCTCCGACCGTCTCGATGTATTTTTTCGGCATGATGGCGCCTTCAGTCGCTACGGCGCGGCTGAGGGCAGCCGGCAGACCGATCTGCGGGCTGTGACTGTTGACCCGCACAGTGAGGTCGTCCACCACCTCGATGCTCTTGAATGAGCGCCTCATCGAGGCCGCTGCCGCAGCGAGAGAATGGGGCGCCATCTGCCGCTCGAGACTGAACTTGACGTCATGTGCCGTCAGCGGATCGCCGTTGTGGAACTTCTGGCCGGCGCGCAGGTGAAAGGTCCAGGCGAGCCCGTCCTCGGACAGAACCCAGCGCTCAGCCACGCCCGGTCCCAGTCCGCCCTTCTCAATATTGAAGCCGACGAGGCTGTCGTACATGGCGGCCTGGTAGGTCGCGTTGCCTGGCCGCGCCTCAAGGATCGGGTCCAGTGTCTGCGCAGCGAGCGACTCTACGGCGAAAATAAGCGTGCCCTTCTGCTCTTGGGCTGCGCTCGGTGCAGAGAGAGAGACAGCGAGCGAAATGGCAAGCGATGCGCCGAGGCGAACAGACATCAAATCCTCCCAATCGCTCTTTGTTTGTTGTTTTAAGTATCGAAGTCAAAATACGCGCCTGTCAATCGTCTTACGGCCCACTCGTCGTCCGCACCCGGTAGCCTTGATTGTTAGCGGTCGTCGCCGGAAAATTGCCAAAATGTTGGCGGTGCACACCAAGCGGCGGCTTGCTGGCTGAACGTATCCTTGACGCTCACGATCTGGCCACTTCATAGGCCGCACCGATTTGCGTCAGAGGCAGCTGTGAGCTCGCACTATCGCAGAACGTCTGCCTCTGGCACATCTGCCCGTATCAGCGGGGTCGCTGACACGTCAGTTCGTTGGGGTGGATCTGCCGTGCCGATGCACATGCCCATGGCAGACACTGCGGCCCTGCAGCGTACTTGCATCGTTCAACTGACGATCTGGAAGCGTTCAGACTCTGGAGCCTTCGCCCAGAGCTGGTCGGCCCCAATCATCGCGGCTGCGCGCTGCGGACTCGCCCTCCAGGCATCGTAGATGTCGTTGCTGGTCCAAACCACCAGGGTCGTGGTCTTGGCCGGGTCGGCGAGCGCAATGAGGGTGTGGCGACTGACAAAACCAGGGGCCTTGCTCTGTGCCTCGCCATTGCGATCCAGAAGCTTTCTGGCCTCGTCGATCTTTTCGGACTTGGCCCAGTGATGCGTGAGTACACCAATCATGCCACCCTCGATGCTTCAAATGCGGCGGCCGTGTTTACCCGCAAGCACCGATCGATGCCCGAAAGCAGACAATGACCGCGCTCAAGGCGCTAGTGTCCCGATCGCGAAGCTCGTCGGATCTCGCAACAACCGTTGAACGAGCTTCGCGATCGAAAGGACACTAGCTGACTTATGATGCTAGTGTGATTCAGATCGAGAAATTCGCTCACGGACCTGCGGTGAATTCCGGCGAATTTCTCGATCATCACACTAGTGCCTCACCGCAATGTCGGCGCAGCCCTAGATTAAAGGTTGGCCTGGAAATCGGCGTAGTCACGCACCTTCTTGTAGATTTGCAGGCGATTGCGTTGACTGTCGGCGACGATGATTTCATCGGTCTTGGGGTTGAACACCACCGCAGTAGGGAAGCAGAACCGCCAGAGCTGCTCCACGTTCTGCACCCGCCGGTAGGCCTTCATCATATCCGGGTTGGCGTCGATGCTCTGCTGGCCCCACTTCGACATGACCTGGGCGTCACCAACGAGATTGGTCAACGGCAAGCCCGTCTTGTCGAAGATGCAAAGGCGGTGATTGCCCCAGTCGGTGACGTAGATGTCGCCATCGGGGTCGACGGCCACGCCGGTCGGGTGGTTAAGGATTCCCGCCGGAATGCGTTGCTCATTCGGCACGCTCGAGATGAAAGGACCAAGGTAGGTGACGGCGAACGAGCCAGGAGCCTTCGGTAGCTCCCCGTATTTGCCGATCGACATCATGAACTTGCCGCTCGGTGACAGCTTCTGCACGCGGTGGTTCTTCCAGTCCGCCACGTAGATGTTGCCGTCGCCATCGAGTGCGATGCCCCATGGCTTGTTGAACTCTCCCTCGCCGCTGCCGCTCTTGCCGAACTGCGTCACCAACCTACCTTCCGGCGTGAAGACCTGAAGGCGGTTGTTGCCGCTGTCGACGACGATCAGATTGCCGTTAGCCTCGCAGACAATGCCGGCCGGCCCTCTCAATTCTCCCGGACCGCTGCCGGTCTCTCCCCATTTGCGGATGAACTTGCCTTTGGCGTCGAAGACGGAGACCGTATTCTTCCACTCGTCGGTCACATACACGTTGCTGTTCTTGTCGATCGCGACGCCGAACGGCCAGACGCAGTTCTCTTCATCCTCGCCATACGTTGCGAACTCGGCGAGCAGCTCCTCCTCGCCCGGTTCGCCGATCTTGATGTGATTGACCCGCATCCCGAAGTTGTTCTCGTTACCGCGATTGGCGACGTAGACGCCACCATCCTTGTCGAGGCACATCGTCTGCGGGAAGTTGAAGCCCGTTCCATTGGCCGTAGCGCGTCCGATCGCGTGACTCCAGTCGTAGGCACGACCCTTGACGAATGTTGTAAGCGCCATTGCGTACTCCCGTTACTGCGCCATCGCCTTCCATGTCCTGGAAAGGCTTCCTTCGCTCAATTGCGTCGCAGATGCCCCCGGGCGGGATGCCCGAGGGGACAAATTTTCTGGCTCGATCAGTTGAGGAACGCTGGCTGTTCGAATTTGCCGTTCACGATGGGCACCGGATCAAGATGTAGCCACTTGTCCAGGATGGTCGAGTAGATGCCGCGGAAGTCCATGTTCGGGTTGAGATCGCCCTGCACGAGCTTAGGGGCGTCGAGCGATGGCATGTCGCCGTAGTGCCCGCCCTTCACCTTGTCGCCCAGCACAAATGTTACGCCGGCGGCGCCGTGGTCCGTGCCGGAGCCGTTGTCGCGCACGCGACGGCCGAACTCGGAGAAGATCAGGACGATGACGTTGTCCGACTTGCCGGCTGCCCCGAGGTCGGCCATGAATGCCTCGAGGCCCCTGTTCAGGTCGTTCCAGAGACTTTGGTGCAACGGGTTCTGGCCCGCGTGCGTGTCGAAGCTGCCATGGTCGCAGTAGAACACGCGCGTTCCGAGATCGGCGAAGTGCACCTGCGCGACCCCCCTCAGCTTCTGGGCGATCGAGGTATTCGGATACTTCACCTCGGATTTGTACTTGCCCGGCGCCACCTTCAGGATATCGGCACCCTTGAGCGAGTCGAGGCCCGTGGTGCCGAGATACTCCATCACACCGCTGCCTTCGATCGGCTTGTACATCCGCGCGAAACGATCGAGCATCGCGAGGCGCTGCTGCTGGTCCTGGATGCCCGGCAGGAAGCCGTAGGTCTCGAGCGGGCCCGCCACGCAGGCTACCGGAACACCCGGCACGGACAGGGCGCGGAACAGGCAGGGGCCGAAGCTGACGGCGGTGACCACATTGTCCTTCTTCGGGTCAAACTCGCGCACAACTCTGCCCAACCATCCCTCGGTACCGACCTTGTCGGGCTCGCAGGTGTGCCAGATGTCCATGGAGCGGAAATGCGAGCGGGGTGAATCGAGGTAGCCCACGCCATGCATGATGGCGAGCTTGCCCTCGTCCCAGAATTGCTTCATGGGCGCCAGGTACGACGGCATGCCGTAGGTCTTGTCCAGTTGCAGGATGCTGTTGTCGCCGATCGACACCGCCTTACGGTTATCGCGGTAGAGCGGGTTATTGTAGGGGATCACGGTGTTCAGGTAATCGTTGCCGCCGGAGAGCTGAACCACGACCAGCACGGGATCCTTCTGCGTCGCTACCATGTTACATTCCTCCAAACTCGTCCTTCTTGATCTGATTTGTCAGTCACGCGAATTGATATTCTCGGGTCGCCACGATCAGCTGCAACAGCTCGCTGGTGCGCTTGGCGGCCACCTGGGTGTTCGCAGGCGTGTCGAAGCGGATCTGTCCCCACTGCTTGGCCTGCTCGGTCAGCACTTTCTTGGTGTCGGGCCCGACTTCGACAGGCCCCAACAGGTCGAGACACGAGTTCGACCAGCTGCTCCGGCTCCAGCACGCCCATCTTCTCGAGCCGCTTCACGATGGCCTGCACGCCAGGCAGGTTGACGTTGCCGACCTGCTCGGCGACGAAGTTGATGCGGGACATGAGCGCGCCGCTGTTGATCCACTCGCTGCCCGTATGCCAGCCTTCCACCGACGGTGGGTTGAGCAGGTCCTGGCCCATGTAGGACGGTTGCATCGACAGCTCGCCGTAGCCGGGCTTCGGTAGCTCGTAGCCGCCCATCAGCCGCAACGTGCCGACCACAACCTCGGCTGGCGACTTCAGGTGCTTGAAGCGGGCGTTCTTGAAGAAGTCCGAGGTGAACAGCGCACGCAGCACCGGCTTCATTTCGCAATTATTGGCCAGGAACGTCTTGGACAGCATATCGACTGCTGCCGGGTCGCGCGGCGGTTCCAGATTCCAGGCCGGCACCTGCGGTTCGTCGGCGACGAAGAAATTGTAGAGATGCCGGCAGATGAACTTCGCGCAAGCGGGCTGCTTCACGATGATGTCGATGATGTCCTCGCCGTTGAAATTGCCTTTGTGGCCGAGGAACGTCTTCTCGCCGTCGTCGTGGTCTTCCGGGCGATACTCGAACTTCCAGGGGAAGCGTCCGTATGGCAGCCGCGGAATTTTGGTTCCGAACGTCCAGCCGGTGAAGGCACGCGACGCTTCGCGCACGTCGACCTCGGTGTAGTTGCCGGCGCCGAGGCTGAACAATTCGAGCAGCTCACGACCCCAGTTCTCGTTCACCTCGGTGCCGTGGTTCTGGTTGTTGTCCAGCCAGAAGATCATCGAGGGATTGGTCGAGAGCGTCAGCAGCAGCTCACGATAGTTGCCCATGCCCTGCTGACGGAACAGATCGATCTGCTCCAGCAACTGATCGTAGTTATCGACCTTGGAGTTGCCGGTCGCGAACACGTGGTGCCAGAATAGCGCCATCTTCTCTTCCAGCGGGCGCTGCGTAGTCACCAGGTAGTACATGTAGTTGACGTTGCCCATCGGCGGCACGCCGCCGGGCAGCAGTGCTGCCGGCTGGTGGCGCAGTAGTATGTAGGGGTCGACCGGAGGTTGCGTCTCGGGGCTGAGCAGCTCCTCGACAGTTGCGTCATAACCCTTCGCCACACGCGCTTCGAGCTCGTCGCGGCTTGCGCCAAATCCAGCCCGCCGCATCAGATGGGCCATCAACGCGATGTTGTCTTGGTGAGCCATGGCCGGGTTTCCTCCTTGTGTTTATCGTGAGCCGAAGTCGAACCAGATCCGCAGGTCTTCTGATGTTGATCGTTGCATGAAATGCGCGAGCCGCGGCCCTTGGCCTGCGCGCCAACCCCTGCTTGGTTTGATTGAAGCCTGAAACGCACGCCTTGCGAGGGACTTCGCGCGCAAGCGGCACATCCGGAATCGTGGCAGTCATCGCAGCCGCGATTTCGATCAACGGAACATTGGTGATGATGGCTGAGCTGGCGTTCGCGGCAACATAGCCATCAGTAGAGCGAGCTGCCGCCTCGAAGGAACGCGGAGCATCCCCGATCAAACATGCAGCGCCACGAGCAGAAGCTGTCACCAATCCCGTTGATCGGACAGTCCGCCCGGCCTGCCTATCGTTGTGGCAGGGACTCCGGAGCATCGTCGCTTACATTGGGTAGGTATCAGTTTTGTTAGAGTGCCGCTCTTCCCGCGATGATGTCAACGCCCGCGTGATGTCGTCGAGCGCTTGCGGTCGACGATCCGGAGGACATATCCGGCGCTCGCGAATTTCTGGCCACCCCTCGCCCAGGCCGCAGCGGAGGCTTTGGGCCGGTGAGCTTCGCGGCAGCTTCCAGGCTGGATTTGCCATGGCATGGTTACCGACGCTCGCTGCTGGCCGTGGCAAGGTGTGACCCATTCAAACGTCAGCTTGTCTGGCGCCAGTGCCGGGATCTGCGAACCGTCTTGAGATCGCCGCTCACTCCTCGAGCAACCCGGCCTCTCGCAAACCTGCAGCCATCTTGCGTCGCATCTCCGCGATGCCGTAGTGAAAACGCTACCTTGTCCGTCCCACTCCGCGTACCGAGCAGGCGCGGTCATTGAGCAATTTGACTTGATTAGCGGTTTGGTACGCTCAGCGCTTGCGCCACGGCTGCACTCGGAGCGTCTCGGCTTGCGTGAAGGTTATAGCCGGCCAACAGTGCCAGCACGACGAACACCCCCACCGCGATCAGACGTTCATTCGAGTCCATGCCAAGCACTCCGCTTGTTGCCCGCGCGCTAATAACAAACTGATTTCACGGCAGCTTTGCGGCAAGTCAAAACCTGCTCATCAAAGTCGGTACACGCGCGTTGCCGTGTCGTGAAATAGCGCTGCGCGTTCAGCCGCAGAGTAGTCTTTCGTGAGGAGCTTGAATGAGTTCCAAAGCACGGTGTAACTGCAGCTAAGCTTGTCGACCGGGAAATTGGACTCGAACATGCAGCGATCCACGCCAAAGCGATCGATTGTGTGCTCGAAATACCGGCGTGTCGCTTGCATTAGCTCGCTGCTGGTTGGCGGCGCAGAGCGTCGCTGCCATCCGTACCCATTTACCTCCATGTTCAATCCGCCAAGCTTCGCCACGACGTTCGGACAGCGAGCCAATTCGTCAATCTGCGTCTTCCAACTTCCGAAGACCTCGTCCTGCTTGCCCGCGTAAGGCCCTGAACCAATCGGTCCGCCGAAGTGGTCGAGCACGATGGTTGTATCGGGAAACGCGCGAGCGAGGCTGGTTGCGTCTGGGATCTGCGGGTGCGCGCACCACACTTCAAAGCTGAGCTTGCGCGCTGCGAGGTGCTTGAAACCTGCACGAAAATCGTCTCGCAAGAGTAACCCCTCGGGCGGGTTAGTCCGATGATTCTCAATCTCCGGGCTGCTGTGCCAGAAAGCTCCCCGCCGAATGCCACGGAATCGACCGCCACCTGCCGCCAAGTGGGCGTCAAGCACGCCGGCCGCAGCATCGCCGATGCGAAGATCCACCGTTCCAATAATGCCCGCCGCGATCCGAGCCTTCCCATAGGCTCCCGAGGCGCTCATCGCAGCTATACCGTTCACAAACTCGGTCTCACCGATACACCGGTACGCTTCGGGCCCATCTGCCTTGAACATTGCTCCGCATTCGATGAACACGGTCGAGACTACATTGTGCCCGCCAGACAAATCCGCGAGCATCTCGTCCAGCAGGTAGCGTTCCTGCACGGCGCCGCGACGGGAATCCCAGAGGTGGTGGTGCGGATCACAAATGGGAATCTCCGGCTCGAGGACCGGCTCCACTCCCTTTTCGAGCCAATCTTGGTTTCGCGAATTTACGGCCATGGAAGCTCTCGCTCGATGCTGATCAAATCGACTGGCTTATGTTGTCGAATGAGATCCTGCGGAGCAAGCCTCGTCGAAGATGTACCCGAGCCCAACTTGGCAAAAAACTCAACTCCGACGAGGCTGGCCGCCTGGACACAAACGGTCATTTGATCTTGCAATCTGCGCAGACGCGACGTGGTCCCCCAGAGTTGCCAACACTCCCTGCCTTCGCCCAAGAAGTTGGCAGTGGTGCATATTTTGGGGCAAACACAGAGCACGCGCACGTCGCTTGGAGGCGAATGGGTGTCAGTGGCAGCCACGCTCGTCGCCGTACCGTTGACGACCAACGGGCATTGCGCTTCTCTCCCATCAGCGGCATCTCGGCAATCGCGCCGCTTACGGAGGGATAGATGTTGATCTCGCGACGCGCACTTGTCGGCGCTGGCCTGTCCCTACCCTTTCTGTCGATACGTGGACGGGCACAGGCAAAGCCCGGTCACCTGCGGTTCGCGCTTTCAGCATGGCCGCCCAACCTGCAGCCGTGGGTGACGACTGGAGTTTCGGCCGGTACCGTGAAGATGCTGACGCACCGCAGTCTGCTCTCCTTCGACAGCAAGGGCGAGCTCAGGGGCGAGCTTGCGGAGTCGTGGTCACTGGACACCGAGGGCGCCTGGGTCTTCAAGCTCCGGCCCAACACGGTGTTTCACAATGGTGAGCCTGTCACCGCCGGCGACGTGAAGTGGACCATCGAGCAAATCGCTGACGAGAAATCGACGGCATTCATGCGCTCGCAGTTCCAGAGTATCGAGCGCATCGAGATCCCCGACGAACGCACTGTCAGGCTCGTCACCAAGACCCCGCAGGCGACGCTGCCGACATGGTTCTGCAATTACAATGTGCACATCGTCTGGCGGCGCTCGGAGGCCAACAACCCGATCGGTGCAGGCCCATTCCGCCTCGTTGCCCAGGAACGCGGCACCTCGCTCGACCTCGAGGCCTTTGACCGCTACTACAAGCCGGGCCTGCCCAAGCTGCGCAGTATCAAGTTCATCGTCTATACGGATGAGAATCTCCGCGCCGCAGCATTGCAGGCGGGCGATGTCGACATGATCGAGTATGTGCCGTGGCAGTCCATGGCTGCGGTCGAGGCTAATTCACGTCTCAAGCTCGACACACAGTACGGCCCGTTCATGGACATCCTGTTCAACGGCACACGCGGCCCGTTCTCGGATGCGCGCGTGCGTCGCGCCGTGGCGCATGCGGTCAAGCGCGAGGACATCGTCAAGGTCGCCTTTTTCGGGCGCGGCAAGTCGCTCGAAGGCGTGCCAATCGTCGAAGGCACACCCTGGTACGACCCTGAGCTCGCCAGAGGCTGGGCCTATGATCCTGCGCGCTCCAAAGAACTGCTGGCTGCGGCCGGTGTGCCGAACGGGTTCCAGACGACCATGCTTGCGACTGCCCAGTTCGGCATGCACAAGGATACGGCGGAAATTGTGCAGCAGTATCTTGCTGCCATCGGCATCCAGTGCGAGCTAAGACTGCCTGAGTGGTCGACGCGCGTGAGCCTTGGTGTGAAAGGGCAATACGAGATAGCCGTGCACGGCGTATCAGCCGACCACAACGACCCCGACGGACTGACCGTCGTGCTGGACACGACGCTGCCGCCCTCACATGGCCGCTCGTTCGGCGTACAAGCCCCACGCACGGCCGAGCTCTTGGCACGTGGCCGTTCCGAATTCGACCAGACCAAGCGCATCACCATCTACAAGGAGATGCAGCGCGCGGCCCTTGAGGAGGTGCCCATGGTCGGCCTCGCCTGGCGGGCACAAGGCTACGGCATGGACAAACGTGTGCAGGGCTTCACGAACTTGCCGGGTGCACTCTCGACCTCGTCCGGCGGCATGCTGGAAGAAACATCGTTCGACTGAGGGCGAGCGACGGGATGCGTTGGTTCCTGCACCGCATTGTGGTCTCCGTCGTCCTGGCCTGGGCTGTAGCCACGATTGTCTTCCTGACGCTGCACATCGTCCCGGGTGACCCGGCCGAGATCCTGATGTCGACTGGTGGAGTCTCGCCGGACCCGGCCGCGGTAGCCGAGCTCCGTCAGCGCCTCGGTCTCGAGCGCCCGCTCGCGGAGCAGTATAGGGACTTCCTGCGCAAACTCGTGCGTGGCGATCTCGGCACATCGCTGGTCGACGATCATCCCGTTATCAGCGAGATCGCACTGCGTCTGCCGCGCACACTGGAGCTGATCGGCGCCGCGACCGTCCTGGCGGTTATTGTCGGTCTGCCCGCGGGCACGTATGCCGCGCTCAATCGCGGCGGACTGTTTGACCGCGTAGCCTCGGCGACCGCAGCGCTGCTGCTCGCGGTGCCCGTGTTCGTGGTTGGAACATTGCTCGTGCTGCTGATGGCCCAGACCTTGCGGCTGATGCCGGCTGGCGGCTTCGTGCCATTCACCCAGAACCCGACCCAGCACCTGCTGCTGCTGACGCTGCCGGCCATCGCCGTCGCCAAGGGCCTTGCCGCTGTGGTATTCCGCATGAGCCGCGCGTCAGTGCTCGACACGCTCTCGCGCGATTTCGTGCGCACGGCCCGAGCCAAGGGGCTATCGCCATCGCGTATCTTGATCCGCCACATTGTGCGCAATTCTCTGACCCCGGTGCTGACGGTGCTCGGCCTGCACATGGGCACCCTGCTCGGCGGCACCGTGCTGGTCGAGTACGTCTTCAACTGGCCGGGACTGTCGACGCCGCTTCTGCGCGCCGTGGAGGCGCGCGACTATCCCATGGTCGTGGGCATCGTGGTGGCGATCTCCATTCTGTTTCTTCTCATCAACTTGATCGTGGATCTGCTCTACGCGGCACTCGACCCGCGGGTCCGCGCCACATGAGACGTCTCTGGCTGCCCGGCGCCTTCGTCAGCCTCATCATTCTCGTGGCGTTGGCCGCTCCAATCCTCGGGCTTCCCGATCCCATCCGCCAGGATGTCGCCAATCGGCTCGCCGGCACCATGCGAGGCTCTCCGCTCGGGCGCGATGAGTTCGGCCGCGACGTGCTCTCGCGCCTCATCTGGGGCGCACGCACGAGTCTGGGCGTGGCCTTTGCCTCCGCGCTCTTCGCCTGCATCGGTGGCGTCGCTCTCGGGCTGATCGGCGGGTGGCTACGGGGCTTGGGTGAACTCCTCACCGTGCGTCTGATCGACGTGATCCTTTGCTTTCCGCCGATCCTGCTGGCTCTGCTGGTCGTCACGCTGCTCGGGCCAGGCGCGAATACGATGATCCTGGTCCTGTCGATCCTCTACACCACGGGCTTTGCCCGTGTGACGTACGGCGAGGTGCTGTCCGGGCGCAGCCACGACTACGTGGAGGCCGTACGAGCGCTGGGCGCCGGCACGGGCCGCATCTTAAGCCGCACCATCTTGCCGAACATCGCCGGACCTGTGCTTGTGCAGTTCTCGCTGACAGTCGCGGCCGCCATGGTGGTGGAGAGTGGGCTCTCCTTCCTCGGCCTCGGCGTCGTGCCACCAGCTCCCTCCTGGGGCCTGATGATCCGCGGCGCGCGCACCACCATGGAACAGGCGCCGCTGCTGCTCATCTGGCCTTGCGCGGCGCTCACCCTCACTGTCTTAGCCATGAACATGCTATGTGATGCGCTGCGCGACTGGGTCGATCCGCGCACCGACGCTAGCCGGACACGGCTGGGGGCGATCGATTGGCTCGTGCCTGGATTTCTCCCAGCGCCTGCAGCAACCAGCCCATCGGTACTAGACGTGCGCGGCCTGAGCGTCGAGATCACCACGCCGGGCGGCCCGATCCGGCCCGTTGCCGATGTCTCGTTCGACGTCAAGGCGGGCGAGACGCTGGCCATCGTCGGCGAGTTCGGGATCGGGCAAGTCGGTCACGGCAACGACGCTGATGGGCTTGCTGCCGCGCGAGGCGCGTGCCGTCTCGGGCGCAGCCTATCTCAAGGGCCGAGATCTGCTGCGCCTCTCCGAGCCGGAGCTGCGACAGCTGCGCGGCAGCGATCTGGCCATGATCTTCCAGGACCCGATGTCGAGCCTCAACCCGGTCCTGCGTGTCGGCGAGCAAGTGGCCGAGGCCATCCGCGCCCACCACAGCGTTTCCACAAGCGAGGCCGAGGCGCGCGCACTCGAGCTCTTCCGCCGCGTCGGCATCGCCGATCCCGAGCAGCGTTTGCGCTCGTTTCCGCATGAGATGTCAGGCGGGATGCGACAGCGTGTGATGATCGCCATGGCGCTCGCCAACCGGCCGGCGCTGCTCATCGCCGACGAGCCGACCACGGCGCTCGATGTAACCATCCAGGCACAGATTCTCGACCTTTTGGCCGATCTCAAGCGCGAGACCGGCACCGCCCTCATCTTCATCACCCACAGCCTTGCCGTTGTGTCCGAGATCGCCGACCGCGTTGTCGTCATGTATGCGGGCCAGATTGTCGAGCAGGGCCCCGTGAATGCCGTGTTCGAGCGAGCGCTGCATCCCTACACGACAGAGCTGCTTGCTGCCGTGCCGGAGGGCGACGCCGCGCCGGTCGGCATTCCGGGCGTGGTTCCGCAGCCGCAGGATTACCCACCGGGCTGCCGCTTTGCGTCTCGCTGCCGCCACGCGATCGAGGCCTGCACCGCATCCATCCCGACGCTGGACCAGGCCGAACCTAGCCGCACGGTGCGATGCATCCGTTGGGCAGAGATTGCTGCGACGCGGGAGGCGGCCACATGAGCGACGGCGCAACCCCATTACGGCCGCTCGTCGAGGCTATCGGCCTGTCGAAGACGTTCCTGCGCGGCGGCTTATTTCAGCCCAAGCGGCACGTCCAGGCCGTCGCCTACGTCGACCTTGGCATCGCTAAAGGCGAGGTAGCCGGCGTTGTCGGCGAGTTGGGATCGGGCAAGAGTACACTCGGTCGGCTGCTGCTCGGATTGCTGCAGCCGACCGCAGGCGAAGTGTATTTCGACGGGCTGCCGCTTGCCACTTTGTCGGCTAGCGATTGGCGCAAGCGACGCCGGCGTATGCAGATCGTCTTCCAGGACCCCTACGGCAGCCTCGACCCGCGGCGTCGCGTCGGCGCGCAGATCGCTGATGGCCCGGCCATCCACGGGATTTTGTCAAAGAACGCGCAAAGTGCGCGCGTGATCGAACTGCTGCAGCGCGTCGGCCTCGATGCCGCCCATGCCCGGCGATTTCCGCACGAGTTCTCGGGCGGCCAGCGCCAGCGCATCGGCATTGCGCGTGCGCTCGCCACCGACCCGGATTTTCTCGTCGCGGACGAGCCGGTGAGCTCCCTCGACGTGTCAATCCAAGCGCAGATTCTGCAGCTCCTGGCACGACTGAAGCGCGACCTGAGTTTGACGATGCTGTTCATCAGCCACGACCTGCCGGTGGTGCGCCATCTCTGCGGCCGCATCGTCGTCATGTATCTCGGCCGCGTCATGGAGGAAGGGTCTGCGGCCGCGGTGTTCTCCACGCCCATGCATCCCTACACGCGCGCGCTGATCTCGGCCACGCCGCGCCTCGACCCCAAGCGGCGCACACAGCGGATCCTGCTGCAGGGCGATCCACCGAGCCCCGCCAATCCGCCCTCTGGCTGCGTGTTCCGCACGCGCTGCCGCCACGCTAATCCTGCCTGTGCCGAGGTGGTGCCGCCGCTGCGCCCAGTGGACAACAACCGACGGGTCGCCTGCATCCGCGCTGAGGAGATTGGATAACATCCAATAGAACATAAGCCTACCGAGGAGTAATGCCACATGGTGACAATCACGACGCCCAAAGTGCACATGGGTGCGATCACGGGCGGAGAAGCACGCGAGCTATACGCGGCCAACCCCGTCATTCTGCTGCCCATGGGCAGCCACGAGGACCAGGGCCCGCATGCGCCCATGGGGGACTATCTGTTGGCCGAGAAGGTGGCGGAGCTGGCGGCACTGCGCGCGACAGAGCAGGGTACGCCCACGGTCGTTGCGCCCGTGTTGCCCTACGGTGGCGCCGATTTCTTCGGGCCCATGCCCGGCGGTATAGCCATCAACGTGGCCACGCTGGAGCGCGTCATTACCGACATGGTCACCTCACTGCATCGCAACGGCCTGACGCGCCTGATCTTCATCAACGGCCATGCCGGCAACGTCGGACCGATCGCGGAAGTGAGCCGCGAGGTCTACCGCCGCACCAAGCTGGTCATGCCAAGCCTCTATCTGTGGCGCATCGCCTACGGCCTGCTGCCGCAGATCGTCGGTGCGGAGAAGGCCAAGGCCGTGTCAGGCCACGGCGCCGATCCGCTAACTAGCATCGGCCTGCATCTCTTCCCGGAGCTTATGCGGCCTGACCTTGTGCCGGTCGCCAACCCCTTGAAGCGGGACCCGACCCTTGGGCTGCCCTTCACCGGGCTCGGCACTGCCAGCTTCGAGGGCAACGAGGTCGGCATGCCGCACGAGTACGATGAGACGTATACGCTGGGCGTCGCCAAAGGCGACCCGCGCTTGAGCTCCGCCGAGACGGGTGCTGCACTGGTTGAGCGACTTGCTGATCTCTGCGCCGCCTTCTTCAAGCACTTCGCGGAGCGCGTTGGGGGTCGCTGACCATCATCACGCGCCCGGCCCATGAGATGATGTCAGAGGTACGCGACGCGGGTCTCGCCGTTTGCCGAGATCTCATCGTGAATGCTTTCGGGAAGAGGCCTGATCGAACCGATCCGTTTTTCCCGCTCAACAGTTAGGTCTGTATGCTCCTCCCGCCCTCGTCCAGTCGTCTCCCTCGTGGGTATCTAGCGTGCAGGAAGTGTCGCGGCTCTGGGCGAAATGTGTCGCCGCCGACGCGTGATGTCGCATCGCATGCGCCCTGCCTTGAGCGAGCACCACGGTGGTTGAACTGAGAATCAGCACGGCAACGAGAGCTACTTTGGTCGGCGTGATCATCTTAGGTCTCCGTAGGCTTGGAAGTGCCACATTCGTCGCACGGCCGGTTGGCTGGACGCCAACACGCATGGCAGATCGAGCCGTGCAGCGGCGCGCAAAAGACGCGGTCGCGTGGCCGTGATAAAGCTTTATCGTCAGGCGCTCTTTGCAACACGGTATTGCGCGCCCGATTGGAGCGGTGGATCAGTCGACGCCGCTAACGCAGACTTCTGCTTTTGGCACGAACCTGCTATTCGCCATTGTCGCGGCGACGGTCCGCTATCAGAGGTAAAGCAGTCAAGGAACAGCTGTCATGGCCGGGGCACCCGAGCACCCCTACTGGTTGACTAGCGCTGTCCTAGGTCGGACTTCTGGCGCGTGGTCAGCGCGACGAGCAATCCTAGCGCGGTCAGGACGGCGATCATCGTCCATGCCTCGTTGATGGCGGTCGTCAGCGCCGCCCGTTCGACTGCGCGGCGAACGAGCTGCATCTTTTCGGGCGCGATTTGCATGGCCATTGGCAAGCTCGGAAGCCCGACGAAATCGAACGCCGTCGCGTCGCCACCTGCAAGCTTCGCCGTCAAAGCCCGGCCATGCATCTCTGCCCGGCCGAAGATCACTGTGTCGATCAACGCCAAGCCGATCGCGCCTCCTAGATTGCGCATCAAATTGAAGAGGGCGCTCGCATCCGGAACACGCTCGATGGGAAGATGACCGAGCGCGAGTCGTATCGGCGGGAGAAGACAGAACATGATCGCAACCCCGCGTATGGCCTGCGGCCAGAACATCTCGTCGTAGTCTGAGCGCGGTGTTTCAAAGGCACTCAACGCGAGACCCGCGGCAAACATGAAAAACCCGAGACCGGTGAGAAGCCGGGCGCTCAGGTACCGCTCCAGCCAAACCACCAACGGCGCCGAGACCAGCTGCGCCGCGCCCGTGACCAGCATGGTCTCGCCGATCATCAGCGCATCGTGGCCGCGCACGTAGGCCAGAAAGACAGGTATGAGATAGACGGATCCGTAGAGTCCGATGCCGAGGATGAAGCTCAGCGCGCACCCAAGGGCGAACTCGCGATCCGCGAAAGCGCGAAGATCGACAATTGGCGGCGAGCGAGACAGGGTCCGGACGACAAACGCGGCGCCGCCAGCCCATGCCGCAAGAAAGGATCCGAGCACGAAGCCGGAAGTCCAACCTTGCTTTGGCGCTTCCTTCAGTCCGATCTCGAGCGCGGCCAGCGCGACGGCGACGAGGGCCAGGGAGGCGAAATCCAAGTTGCGGACCTCACCGAGCCGTGTACCTGCGCGCGGCAGCACCAGAAATCCAGTCACAATCGCCAGAATGCCAGGCCCCACATTGATCAGAAAGAGCCAAGGCCAACTGTAGGTCGAGGTGATCCATCCGCCGGCGACGGGCCCTACGGTCGGAGCCAGAACGGCAAGCACACCGGCAATGGTGGTGGCGAGCGCCTGACCGCGTCCCGGAAAGAGCACGAAGCCCGCGGAGAAGACGATGGGTATCAAAGCGCCGCCGGCAAATCCCTGAACGATGCGGGCGCTCACGAGGAACGCGAAGCCCGTGCTCGAGGCGCAGGCAACGGACGCAATGACAAAAATACTCGTGGCCACCACGAACAGGCCACGCAGAGACAGCACGCGCGTCAGCCAGCCCGTCAGCGGGATCGCGATCACCTCCGCGATCAGATAGCTCGTCTAAATCCAGCTCATTTGGTCCGGCCGGATGGCGAGCGCCTCCTGAATGTTGGGAAGCGACGTCGCAACGATCTGGATATCCAGGATGGCCATGAACATCCCGATGCACATGGCAATGAATCCGACCCAACCTGCGAGGGGCGGTGCCGGCTGTGCTGTTGAGGTTTCTTGCGCCATTCCTTCGGCTCGACCCTGCGGTCGTTTCTCCACAGATGCCCCGCCCGTTCGCCTTAGACCCGATTCAAGTGTGGCCCTGTTGTGGCTGCAGGGTTCCCCGGGCCCATTTTCGCGGACGCCTTGCTGCCGGCGGTCCGCTCCGCGGCAATGACGTCGTCTCTGCCCACAATGTGATCCAATCTTTGACGTATTGGCGGTCATCGGCATTTCAGCTTGCAAGCGACGAAGGACGGGCTCATGGCGGTACGCTTTGCATTGACTGCACTTGTTGCCTTGACGTGCTTGGCAACTGTGGCTGCGCATGCGCAGGACACGAAAAAGCAGGCGCCTGCCGGCCCTGTGGAGACGAAGGGCGACAAGACGGCGGGGGAGCTCAGCAGCCAACAGATCGCATTGGTCCAGAAGGTGAGCGCCTATTTCAATCGGATGACCGCCCTGAGGGGAGCGTTCATGCAGACGAGCGCAGGGGGCGCGCGGCTTCGCGGCAAGTTTTACGTACAGCGGCCCGGGCGGTTTCGGTTCGACTTCGCCAAGCCCAGCCGGCTCGTTATCGTCTCTGACGGGCGGCAGGTTGCCATCCAGGATCACGATCTGAAAACGGACGACCGCTGGGACCTCGATCAGAACTCCGTTCGGAGCTCTGCTGCAGCAGGACGTGAACTTGCTGCGAGATGCACGGTTCCTCGAAGTGGAAGAGTCGGATGACACAATTGCTATTGCCTTCGAGGACAGGAGCCAATCGGTGCCGGGGCCCCTCAAGATATTCTTGGCAAAGCAGCCGGCACTCGAATTGCGAAAATGGATCACCAAGGACTTGCAGGGCCGGGATACGCTCATCGAGCTAAGCGATATGGTCACAGTCGACGACTTCGAGCCCGGCTGGTTCAAGCCAGCGTCCATTGCTCTCGAGAGATTGCGTTGACGCTTGCCTCGCCGCCCGCCTTCGGCATGGAATGGTTGGATATCAGCGGAGCTCCTTCCGCTAGTGGCACACATTTGCCGTTTGCGGACGAGTACTGGTACGTCCGATGACGAACGCGAAACGGACGTGCTGATTAGGTCCGTTTGACGGTGAGTTGTGACTCGGAGGTGCCAACGGCGTCTTGCAGCACTCTATTTGCCTGCAGCCGCGACGGGGCGCTGATTGACCTTCTCACCTATTGAGAGTTCGCTCCCAAGAGTGTGGGCACCAAGAGACTGGCGAGGATCTTGGCTGCATCGACCTGCTCATCCCTGTAGGCATTGGCCACACCACAGCAATTGAGTGTCCCCAGCCGGCGCCCGGCGTGGCGGATCGGAGCGTTGAGGACCGCGCCGGCGCCAAGGCTGAAGATCAGCCCGTAGTCGGGGAACGTGCGCTTCACCTCATCGGGATTGGCAGCAAGGAAGACCTGCCCGCTGGCGGCTAGGCTGTGATCCTTGTTGATGGTTGCGAGCTGCTTACGACCGCCAACTGGATAGGCCTTCGGATCGCTGGAGTAGAGCCGCTCGACCTCCTGGGTCTCCTCCACGAACCTGAGCACGGTAAGCAGCTTGTAGCCGACCGTCTCGCGCACCAGCGCGTCCACCCGGGCGTAGACCTCGCCCGCATCCGCCGCGTCCGCGCTCAGGCGCAACACGCCCGCGGCATCCTCCAGTGTGAGAGCTCGCAGCGTGGTGCTCATGTCGTGGCTCCGGTTCTGACTGGGATGGCAGCCGGGGCGTCCGCTTCGGACGGCAGCGGCGGGTGCTCGATCCGCTCCGGGATCAGGCCCCTGGTGTGGAAGCGCAGGATCACGAGCAGCGACACGCTGATCAGCAACTCGCGCAGCGCCGCGCCCTGGACATGGCTGAGCCACGGGACGAGCGGCACAATGAACCGTGTGGACTCTAAGAAAAACACGACCGCGATCGCGCCGACGATGGCGCCGCGGTTGTTGCCGAGCCCACCCGCCAGCAGCGACAGCTTGATGTAGAGCGTGAGCAGCGGCACGAAAACGTCGGGCGCTATGTACGATGTGAAATGGGCATACAGCGCACCGGCGGCGCCGAGTGCTCCCGTGCCGATGGCAAAGGCCTTGAGCTTGAACGCCAGCACGAACTTGCCGGCCACGCTTGCAACCTGCTCGTCATCGCGAATTGCGCGCAACACGCGCCCAAACGGAGAATGGCAGAGGCGCTCAGCAAGGAAGAAGGCCACCCCGACCACGGCGACCACGATGCCGAGATAGAACAGGTTGAAGCCGTGTGGGCCGAGCTCGGAACGCCACGGCCCAGGAATGCCGGACAGACCATCGGTGCCATTGGCGAGCCAGATCTCGTTGCTGGTGACAATGCGCACCAACTCAGCAAAGCCAAGGGTGACGATGGCCAGATAGTCTGCGCGCAGGTTGACGGTGATGGCCCCCACCAGCACACCGACCAACGCCGCCGCCAGCGCGCCTGCGGCCATGCCCGCGGCAATGGGCCAGCCGAGCTTAAGCGTGAGCAGCGCAGAGACATAGGCACCCACGCCGACGAAGCCGACGATGCCGAGGTTGACCATGCCGGCCATCCCCCAAATGACGTTGGTGCCGAGCGCCATCAGGCCGTAGATGCCGGCCGTGATCGCCATGGCGACGAGGTAATGCTCCATGGCTAGTGTCCTGATCGCGAAATTCGTCGCATCGTGCGGCAGGCTCGGAACGAATTTCGCGATCTGAAGGACACTAGCAAATTCATGCTTCTAGTGTGATTCAGATCGAGAAGTCCGCCCTCGAATTCTGGCCAGACGCAATATGGCGGACTTCTCGATCATCACACTAGTACGCCCGCTGTCCGAGAATGCCGCGCGGGCGCAGTGTCAGCACCAGCAGGATGGCGAGAAAGCCCACGGCGCTGCGGTAGTCGTGCGACAGGATGAGCGTGCTCAGCTCCTCGCCGACGCCCACTACCAGGGCGCCGATGACGGCGCCGGGAATGCTGCCGAGCCCTCCGACCACGGCCGCCGCAAAGACCGACAGCATCGACCGGAAGCCGGTGAGTGGATCGATGGTGGTGTCGAGCCCGATCAGCATGCCGCCGAGGCCTGCCAGGCCCATGCCGACGAACGAGACGATGCGCCCGACCGCATCGGCATTGATGCCCTTGATTGCTGCCAGCATGGGGTTGTCGGCGACCGCACGCATGGCCTTGCCCGTGCGCGTGAAGGCGAGGAAGGTAAAGAGCGCTGCCATGACCACCACAGCTATACCCAGGTTCTGTACCTGCTGTGGCCCCACGCGTATGCCGTTGAAGCGCCAATCGCGCATGATGGGAAGGTCATAGCCACGCAGCTCGTTGCCGAAGCCAAAGCGGATGATGTTTTCGAGCGCTATGGTCAATGCGATGGAGCCGATGGCGGTGGTGATGAAACCGGCGGCGCGGAACGGCTTCAGCACGAACTCGTCGCTCACAACGCCTACCATGCCGGCGATCATGAACGCCACCAGCACCGACGGGAGCACGGGTAGTCCGAACTGCACGTTGGCCACGTAGCCGGCGAAGGCACCGATCGTCGCGTGCGAGGCCAGCGCGAAGTTCGTGAAGCGCAGCACCGCGAAGATCGCGGTCAGCCCGATGGCAGGCACGGCCAGGATGGTGCCTGCCATGATGCCGTTGACGACAAGCTGGAGCACATGCATGGCGCGGACGCGGCGCTCCGGCTCAGGCGATCTTGAGAAACTTGAACTTGCCGCCTTCCACTTTCACGTAGCGAAAACGACAGTCGGATATATCGCCGATGTCGGTGAAATCGCACGGTCCGCTGGCGCCCTCGTAATTGATCTCCTTGCCCTCCGCCAGCAGCTTTAGTCCTTCCACCGCGCTCGAAACCTTCTCGCCGTCGCCCTGGGTGATCTTGCGCACGTTGTCGCGCAGCGCCTGGCCCGTGGCTTCCTTGGCCTTGGCGATGGTCAGGGTGACGATGCTGATCCAGTCGGTCGCCTGGCATTCGTAGGAGTCGGGCTCGGCGATGCCGAGGCGCTTGATGGCAAGGTCGAAGGGCTTGGAGCCGACGCTGGCCGAGGGCTGTCCGGTGTAGATGTTCTCCGTCACCTCGGGAGGCAGAGTCTCCAGCGTCTTTGCCGGCACCGCGTAGGATTGGGCGAACCGAGGCCCGTTGAAGCCGGCGCGATAGAGGTCACGCAGCGTCACGATGGTGTCGGGCGCATAGCCGTTGAGATAGATGACATCCGGCTTGGCGCGGAGCGCCTCGTCAATCTCCGAACGATAGGTCGTCTTCTCCTTCTCATAGATGAGTCCGCCGACCAGCTCGGATCCGTTTTTCTTGAGGATCTCCTCAAGTCGATTGCGCGTCGGAATGGCGAAGGGCGCCTGGATCGCCATCACGAACACGCGCTTGGCCTTGAGCTCGTTGGCCACGAACTCCGCATGGGCCTTGCCCTGCAGCTGGCTGTTTGGCTGGGTGCGGATCAGAAAGCCCTGGTGTGGCAACTGGGTGATGCTGTCAGCGCCGGACACGGTGGTCAGAAACGTCTTGCTCTCCCAGCACACCGGGGCGACGGCGGAAGTCACCGCCGAGGCCCACGTGCCCATAATCACGGGCACCTTGTTGACCTCGATCAGCTTGCGCGCGGCGCGCACAGCCGCCTCAGGGTTGGTCTGGTCGTCCTCGACGACGAACTCGATCTTGCGGCCGATGACGCCGCCTGCGGCGTTGACCTCGTCGGCCACCGCCTGCATCGCCTTCAGCATGCGTGGGCCGTCGAAGCCGCCGGCGCCGGTGAGCGGTGTCAGCACGCCAAGCCGCAGCGGCTCGGACTGTGCGCGCAGGACGGCCGGAAACGCGGTCACGGATGCCGCGGCCGCGGCACCCTTTAGAACCGTGCGGCGGCTTTGAAGGCTATACATGGTGCTACTCCCCTCGTTCAGACCGCGAAAGCGTTGCTCGGATCACCCGCCCAGGAAGATACGCCGGATTTCAGGATCGGCAGCGAGTGCTTTTGCATCACCCGTGCGGGCATTTCGACCGTCAACGAGAATATAGGCCCGGTCGGATATGGCCAGGGCCTCATTGGCGTTCTGCTCCACCAACGCGATCGAGACCCCGCTCCGGTGAATGGCGATGATGTTGTCAAACAGCGTCGCGGCGGCCAGCGGCGATAGACCGGCCGAGGGCTCGTCCAGCAGCAGAACCGCAGGCTCCACCATCAGCGCCATGGCCATGGCCAGCATCTGCCGCTCGCCACCCGAGAGTGTGCGCGCGGCATGCCGCCGTTTGTTCGATAGGACCGGGAAGCGTGCGAACACCGCCTCGATGCGCTGCTCAACCGCCTCACGGTCGACGTAGCCGCCCATCTCCAGATTCTCGCGCACCGACATGGTGGGAAAGACGTTGTGCTCCTGCGGCACGTAGGCGAGGCCCAGGCGCGAGACGTCGCGCGCGGAAAGCCCCGTGATGTCTTTGCCCTGCAGGTCCACCGATCCGCGGCTCGGTCTGATCAGCCCGGCAATGGCCTTGAGCAGCGTCGATTTGCCGGCGCCGTTGGGGCCTATCACGCAGACGATCTCACCCTCGCGAACCTGGAAGTCGACCCCTTTCAGGACCTCGTCGGCAGCGCTGTAACCTGCCACGATGTCGCGCGCGGTAAGCGTCCCCATCAGGCTGCCCCAGCCCGGCGGCGCCCCATGTACGCCGCCTGCACGCTGGCATCCTCCGTCATCTGCTCGAACGTGCCCTCGGCCAGGCGCCGCCCCTCCGCCATTACCACCACGTGGTCGCAGAGCCGAGCCACCATGTCCATGTGATGCTCGATAAGGAGAATGGTGATGCCATCCTGGATAAGGCTCTTCAGGTGCTCCCCGATCTCGCGCGCCAGGGTCGGGTTGACGCCGGCCACCGGCTCGTCGAGCAGAATGAGCTTGGGCTCCGTCATGAGCGCGCGGCCGATCTCCAGCAGCTTCTTCTGCCCTCCGGAGAGGTCGGAAGCCGGGTTGTGGATGACGCCCATGAGATTGAGCCGCCTGGCGATGGCGGCCGCGCGGGCAACCAGTTCCGTCTCGCGCCTGCGGGCTGCCACCGAGCCAGCGAGCGCCACGCCGACCCGCTCGCCGGGCTGGCGCGCACCGTAGACGAGCAAGTTCTCCAGCACCGACAGGCGCGGCAGCCCGCGCGCGATCTGGAACGTGCGCACAAGCCCAGCATGCGTGATCCGGTCCGGGCGCAGTCCCGTGATGTCGCGGCCGTCGAACCGGATGGTACCGCGGTCGGGAGGGATCACGCCGGTGATGCAGTTGAAGAGCGTGGTCTTACCGGCGCCATTCGGTCCGATTAGGCCGGTGATACGTCCAGCGTGCACGTCGAGGTCGACGCCGGACAGCGCATTGACGCCGTAAAAACTGCGCTCAACTCCTCTCACGGAAAGCAAGGGCATGCGGCACTGATCCGAAGCACAACCACCATCCCGATATTGTCCTTTTTCTTGCTGGTTGTAACCTTCTCTGTGGCGCGCGGCCAATTGGCACGGAAGCTGCGTTGAGGCCGTTCTAATCGCGAAAAGACCCGGCACCACACTGCGAGAGCAGCTGCGCGGCTGACTGACCGTCGCTCTTGCAAAACACTGGAGTGACCATGCCCAAGGCCCGCATGCATCTCGGCTTCGATTTCTCCTACACGCATATGGGTGGCCGTTGGATAATGCCGGGCTCGTGGCAGGGGCATACGTTTCCGGATGTGGCGATGTACGAGAAGGTCGCGCGCATCGCCGAGCGCGGTTGCCTCGATATCCTGTTTTCCGGCGATGGCACCGGCGTTCCGGACACGTGGCGCGGCTCCCGCGATGCGGCTATCGAGTGGGGCATCAACTGGCCACGGCAGGATCTGAACCCGATCATGGTTGCGATGTCGCGCGTCACGCGGCACATCGGGTTCGGATTGACCTATTCCTCTACCTTCATGCACCCGTACTACCTGGCCCGGCTTGCGAACTCGCTGGATCACGTCACGGGCGGGCGCATCGCCATCAACCTAGTCACCTCGACGCGCAAATCGGACGCGGCCAATTTCGGCTTCGATGAGTTGATGGAGCACAACAGCCGCTACGAGCGAATGGAGGAATTTGTCGACGTCCTCCGGTCCTTGTGGGACAGCGCCGAGCCGGACACCATGCTGTGGGATCGCGCGACCGGCCGGGTCGGTAATCCGGGGAAAGTGCATTCCGTCCATCATGAAGGTCGGTTCTTCAAGGTTTCCGGTCCGCTCAACACGCCGCCATCGCCGCAGGGGCGGCCGGTGCTGATCCAGGCGGGCGGCTCCCCGCGCGGCATCCGCGCCTCGGCCTATGTTTCCGACCACGTCTTTGGCGCCGACATGGCGCTGGCGTTGCAGGTCAAGCAGCGCGCCGCGCTCGACAAGGCGCTCGTCGCATTCGGGCGAGATCCGGCTCGGGTTGGTATCCTGTGGCAGACCCCGATCACGGTGGCAGAGACCGAGCGGCAGGCTCATGCGCAGCGCGATCAGTTGCTGAAAGCGATTCCTCTTGAGGCAGTCGGCGCCTATCTTTCGTACAATTCCGGCTATGACTTCTCGACCCTGCCTGAGCGATTTTCCCTGCGGGAACTGCACCAGCAGATCGTGGCGCAGAACGCCTCGCCGGTCGGGTTCGTCTACGAGCTGGCCCTGAAGCTCGGCGAGACGACCGACATTACGCGAGCCGAGTTTTTCGAGCACGGCTTGCGCTTCGCCACCGGTTACGACACCACTATCGCCGGCACGCCGGCACAACTTGCCGACAAGCTCGAGGACGTGTTCGAGGCGACCGGCAGCCGCGGCGGGTTCATGCTCGGCCATACCATTTCTCTGCCCGGCGACCTGAACGGCATCGTCGACTTGCTGATCCCCGAACTGCAGCGTCGCGGTCGTTTCCGGACGGGATATTCGGGCGGCACGCTGAAGGAGAACCTCGCCGAGGCGTGATCCACGTCAAGTCCCGGCGCCGATCACCAGATCCATTGCATGTGCTGATGCGGATCAATATTGCGGCCCGACGCGGGAACAAAGCAGGAGACGGTTCTCCCGATAGCCGTTGCCGCTGCGCCACTGCTGGGCTTGCACGGCTTCTGTGCCGCTGACGCTTAAACCCGTCGGCGTGAACGGCGCCAGATCAGTCGTGCAGCCAAAAATGAAGGCACGGGAAGCTTCGGCTTGGCTGAAAAATGCTTCGCCGCTTCTTGATACTTGCGAACGCGCTCAGTGGACTAGGCTGCCATTCAACAGGGAGGAATGCGACATCGCAAGACCATGCCGCGTGACAAGGGCCAACGCCATTTCACGCCTGCTGAAGAGACCACGCAATGCCTGCTCGCCGCTTCCATCTCGCTTGGTTCCTGCAGGGTTCCAGCATTCAGGCTTGGGGAGAGCCGTGGACAGGCAACATTAGTGAAGAATGGATGGCCCCAAACATGTTCCTGGACCTCGTTCGGTCAATGGAACGTGCCTGCTTCGACTACATCTTGATCGAAGATTCCATTTACGTCGGGCAGAACTGGAAGAATTCCCGCGAGATCTTTCTCAAGAACGGCATGTCCGTGCCGCGCCAGGAACCCTCCGTGGTGGCAACGCTGATGGCGGCAGCAACCACACGGCTCGGCATTGTGCCGACCCTGTCGACCTTCGCGTATCACCCGTATCTGACAGCGCGCATCATCGGAACGATTGATCAAGTCTCGTCCGGCCGCGGCGGCTGGAACATGGTGACCGGCAGCTCGGATCTGTCCGCGCAGAATTTCGGCATGAGCAAGCTGCCGGAACATGACCTTCGCTATGAGATGGCGGAAGAGTACATCGAGATTTGCCGGCGACTCTGGGGCTCCTGGGAGCCGGGAGCAATTGTCGCCGATCGCAAATCGGGCGTGTTGATCGACCACACAAAGGTCCACACCGTCGACTACGAAGGCCGGCATTACAGCTCCCGCGGTCCGCTCAATTCGGGTCCATGTCCGCAGGGTCAGCCGGTGATTGCCCAGGCTGGTGGCTCGGGCAAAGGCCGGCGCATCGCGGCGCAATACGCCGACACGGTCGTCGCCCATCCGAAGGGCGTCGAAGCGATGAAGCAATACCGGGATGACGTGCGTACCCACATGCGGGAGTTCGGCCGCGAGCCAAATACCTGCAAGATTTTGTTCCTGGCCACGCCCATCGTCGCTGAAACGAACGAAGAGGCCCAGGAGCGAGCCAAGCAGCGTGCCGTTTCGGCTGCTCAGAATATCGATGTTCGCCTTGCTCAACTCGGGTGGAGCACGAACATCGACTTCTCGGGCCATGATCTCGATGCGCCGATCGGCGAGCTTTCCACCAACGGCCACCAAGCCAGTCTTGCGCAATTCGTGGCCAAGGCCGGCAAGAAGACGCTGCGCGAAGCGATCATTGCGCACAGCAGCAGTGGCTATTGCGTCGATCTGGTCGGAACGCCGGATCGGGTCGCCGGGCAGATGGCAGAGGTGATGGAGGAGGTTGGCGGCGATGGTTTTCTGTTCGCACTGCCGACCGTGAGCCGTCGGAGTGTTGCCGCCATCACCGATGGACTGGTGCCGGCGTTGCAACAGCGCGGGCTGGTGCGGTCAGCCTATGGCCACGCGCACCTCCGCGACAATTTGCTGGAGTTCTGATCGTCCCGACGGCGCTCCACGCACGTGCTGATTTTTACTCTTGCGAAAGGAAATGCAGATGGCCCTACGAGACAGAACAATCCACGGCAGTGCTTTGGGAATCCTGGGCTTAGGTGCAGTGATGTTTGCAAGCCCGACGGGCGCGGCAGCGGCCGACAAGCTGAAACTCGGCAACGAGGGTACCTATCCGCCATTCAGCATGGTCGATGCCAGCGGCAAGCTCACCGGGGTCGAGCCGGATCTGGCGCGTGAGGTGTGCAAGCGCATGAAGGTCGAATGCGAGTTCGTCGTCATGGACTTCAAGGCGCTGATCCCCTCTTTGCTCCAGAGCAAGTTTGATGCTCTTGCCACGCAGCTCTCCCCAACGGCCGAGCGCAAGGAGAAGATCAATTTTACGACGCCCATCGTCTACAATCCCATGACGTTCGTCGTGCCGGCGAGCTCGAACTACGAGTTCAGCAAGGCGGGCATGACGGGTAAGGGTGTAAAGATCGGTCTGCAGCGCGGTGCTTCGTCCGTGAAGTACATCCAGGACCGCTACGGCGATGCGCTTGAGTATGTCTTCTACGACAACCCCGACCAGGTCCGCCTCGACCTGCTCGCCGGTCGCATCAACGCGACATTCAACTCCAAGATCAACTGGACGGTCGAGCTCATCAACAAGCCCGAGGGCAAGGACTGGAAGCTTGCCGGAGGCGACCACTGGACCGGCGATCCTGCCATTCCGGAAGCCGAGCGCGGCTATGGCTGGGGCGTGCGTAAAGACGATGATGCCTTGCTCAAGCGCTTGAACGAAACACTCAATGCGATTATCGCCGATTGCACATATACGAAGATCCGCAAGATCTATCTCAACATCACGACGTTGCCGGGCGATGCCGCGTGCAATGACAAGGTGAATTGAACCTCCTGCCGCTAGTGTGATGATCGAGAAATTCGCCGGTATTCGCCGCATGTCCCTGAAGCGAATTTCTCGATCTGAATCACACTAGGATTATGAGCCTGCTAGTGTCCTTTCGATCGCGAAGTTCGTTCAGCGGCTGCTGCGAGATCCGACGAACTTCGCGATCGGGACGCTAGTGTGATCAAAGCAGCGAGGCACCATGGATCTGCTGTCAGCGCAATTCTCCGGTTACATCGGACAGCTCTTTGATGGCGCCCTCATTACTCTGCAGCTCTTTGCGCTGGGATTTGCCCTGGCGTTGCTGTCCGGGACGGCGATCGGCATCGCAACTCTGTCGCGCAACGTTCTGGTCCGGGCCATCTGGCGCGTTTATGCCTCGATCATCATGGGTGTGCCGTCACTGCTGATGATCTTTCTCATCTACTACGGCGGCAGCGCTATGCTCACCGGGCTCCTCGGGAAGTCGCATGGGTTCGAGGTTACTCCCTTCCGTGCAGGCGTTGCGTCTCTGACCATCGTTTATGCCGCTTATATGGCGGAGCTTGTGCATGGAGCGGTGCGCAACCTCCCGCGCGGGCAGTTCGAGGCTGCAGCGGCCCTCGCGATCGACCGTTGCACGCGTGGCGCTATGTGATCCTGCCGCAGCTCGCGCGGCTGGCGCTACCCGGTCTGATCAATGTCTGGATGATCGTTCTGAAGGACACGCCTCTCGTTTCACTTGTCGGGTTGAACGATCTCGTTGGCAGAGCCAAGATCGCCGCCGGATGCGACGAAAGAACCGTTCATTTTCTTCATTGCCGCATCGCTGTTCTTCATCGCCTTCAGTGCGGCAACGTTGGACCTGTCCGCACGGCTGGAGAGCCGGCTGGCGCGCGGAATGGCGACGGTCGACCGCATGAGCGCGCTGCCGTTCGATCCGGTGCTCGCCTGGGGCAGCATGCCTGCCCTGATGCGCGGACTGATGACCACTGCACTGTTGACGACCATTGTTCTCGTCCTGGGCTTGGTGTTGGCATCCCTCTCACTCTGGCCCGCATGTCGCGAACGCCGGTTACTCTCCGTGCCGGCCGCTGCATTCGTCATCTTTTTTCGCGGCGCGCCGTTGTTGATCCTGCTCTATCTGGTCTATTACGGGTTCGGGCAGATTACCGCCCTGCGCGACGGCCCACTGTGGATCGTCTTCGGCAGTGCCTTCGCTTGCGCGATCATCGGCCTGACTTTGAACCACGCCGCTTATATTGTCGAGATCGTACGCGGGAGCTTGCTGGCAGTGCCGGCCGGTCTGGTTGAAGCGAGTGCTGCGCTCGGCTGACGCCGCGGAAACGTTCACCTGGATCCGGTTTCCGTCTGGCCATGCGCTATGGCCTGAAGGCTTATCAGAACGAAGTCGTGATGTTCGCGAAGGGCACAGCCGTCGTAAGCGTCATTACCGTGATCGACCTGACAGCAGCGGCGAACGAGGTGTTCGAGGTCACTTACGATCCGTTCACGCCCATGCTGACGGCAGCCGCACTCTATTGGGCTATGATCAACCTGATGCGCGTCGGATTTCGCTCTCTCGAGCGCTATCTCAACCGGCATCATATTGCCGATGAGAAACATGCGCGAAGCGTGCGCCGGCGACGGCCGGCGTTGCGTCTGTGGCTGGAGGCCTATCGGTCTCCGCGAAGGCGCGTGCAGCATGATTCCGGGAGGGAAGCAGCAGCCGGTTGCTGTCGAGATTGCCGGGGTCGACGAAATGGTTTGGCGCGTTCCAGGCGCTCTCGCAACATCGACCTTCAAGTCCGAAAGGGCGAGAAGATCGTCATCTGCGGACCCTCGGGCTCTGGCAAGTCCACGCTGATCCGCTGCATCAACCGGCTCGAGCGGCATGACCGCGGCCGCATCATCGTCAACGGGATCGAAGTGACTGGCTCCCGCGGCCAGCATTCAGGACGCACGGTTGGAAGTTGGCATGGTGTTCCAGCAATTCAATCTCTTCCCCCACCTGACGATTCTGGAGAATTGCGTGCTGGCGCCGCGGCTCACCCGAGGAATGTCCAAGGAGACCGCCGAGAAGCTGGCGCGCCGGTATCTGGAACGAGTGCATATCGGCGAACAGGCGATGAAGTACCCGAGCCAGCTCTCGGGCGGACAGCAGCAGCGTGTCGCCATCGCCCGCGCTTTATGCATGGAGCCGCCGATCATGCTGTTCGACGAGCCGACCTCGTCGCTCGATCCGGAGATGATCAAGGAGGTACTTCAAGTCATGGAAGAGCTGGCACAAGACGGCATGACCATGATCTGCGTCACGCATGAAATGGGCTTTGCTCGGCGCGTCGCGAACCGCTGCGTTTTCATGGACGGAGGCGAGATCGTGGAAGTCGCAACGGCGCAGGAGTTCTTCGAGACGCCACGCAGCGAGCGACTACGTGCGTTTCTGGCGCAGATTCTGCACTGAGCGCTGGTCAGGCGCCGAAGCCATTACGTGTCTTGCCCCGGAAAAAGATGAGGGGATCACCCGAGGAAGATGCAACGGCGTCCACCACCTTGCCGATGACGATGGAAATACTGCCTCGCTGCACAACGTCCTCCACGGCACAATCGAAAACGCCAAGGGCTTTGAGATAGACGGGCGCGCCGGTCGTGAGCGTACCCCATTCTCCTTCGGTAAAGCGGGCTGCTCCCGATAGTCCCGATTTGCCGGTGAAAGCGTCGGCGACGTTCTCTGCGTGATCGGGCAGGAAGTTCACGGCGAAATGGCGGCGGGACAGGATACCGGAGAGCGCGCTCGTCTTCTGATCGACCGAGACGAGCATCGTCGGCGGATCGGCGGTCACGTGGGCGGCAGACAGTCCGAGGAAACCCGCCGGCCCATTGTCGCTGTCCGTCGTAACGATTGTCATGCCGGTCGCGCGCTCGCCGAGCGTTCGCCAGAAGGTCTTTGGATCGATGAGCTTTGCGGGCTGGGCGGCTGACGTCTCTGTCATAGGTCTGCTCCGTGATGCTGGAAGCCCTGCTGTGATCAGAACTCCCGAAGCGTTTCGCGGAGAGTATCTTTCGTATAGGCCTTGCGCACCAACCCACGCCGCTGCAACGCAGGCACCAGACCCTCGCAGATCTCGAGAATGTACTGGCGGCTGATGGTGGTCGTGAACGGCCGTGTGATGAGAAAGCCGTCGCCGCCCACCTCCTCCATGACGGCGCCCATACGGTCCGCCACCTGATCCGGCGTGCCGATTAGGCCGTCGAGCCCTCGCGACACTTGCTCAATGCAGAGCTGGCGTAGCGTCTTGCCGCTGCCCCACTGGGCGAAAGCGTCTAGCGATCCCTGCTCACCGTTGGTGGTCAGGTGCGGCAGCTCAGCGTCGAGGTCGAACTTCGAGAAGTCGATGTCGGTGATGGCCGCTATTAGGGCCAGAACCTTCTCGATATAGCCCGGCGAGGTGTGGATGCGCCGGAAGCGCGCCTCGGCTTCCTCCTCGGTTTCACCAAGCACCGGCGCAACCAGGAACAGCACCTTAACATCGTCGGGGTTGCGGCCTGCGGCGGCAGCCCGCGCACGCACGTCGTCACGGTAGGCCTTGAGGCCGGCAACGCCAGCGGCAGGAGCAATGATGCAGTCGGCGTTCTGCGCGGCAAACTGGCGGCCGCGCGGCGAGCCGCCCGCCTGGACGAGCGCCGGCCGGCCCTGCGGCGAGGGCGCAGTGTTGAGCGGGCCACGGCATTTGTAGTATTTGCCGACGAAGTTGATCGGCCGCACTTTGGTGTGGTCCGCGTAAATGCCGGTCTTGCGATCGAGAACGACGGCGTCCTGGTCCCAGCTTCCCCATAACTTGAGGCACAGATCGACGTACTCGTCGGCCATGTCGTAGCGTGCCTGGCGTGGGGGCAGCTTGTCGATGCCGAAGTTTTGGGCCGCCAAGTTCTCGCCGCTGGTGACGATATTCCAGCCGAACCGGCCCCCGCAGATGCTGTCCAGCGTCGAGCATAGCCGCGCCAGCATGAACGGTGGATAGGCCAGCGTCGACAAGGTCGCGACGACGCCCATGCGCCGCGTACTCGCGCCGAGCAGCGCAGCGAGCGGTGACGGATCGTGCTTCGGCGCCTTGATCGCGTGCTTGAGGTAGATCTCCGAGCTGTGCTCGTAGGACTCGGAGATCATCAGCGTGTCTTCGAGCATGATGTAGTCGAAGCAGGCGCGCTCCATGGATCTCGCCATGTCGATGTAGAACTCGCCGGTCCAGGGTTGGCCGCCGGCCGCGAACGGTTTGTTCCATTCGTCCGGCGTGAAGTTCATGAACCAGGCGAGATGGAAAGGTTTGGCGGCCATCGATCACTCCCAATGGATAGCGATGAGCCTAATCGTATCGGCTCGCACGGAACCATCAGGAAAGACGCAAGCATCGTTCAGGAGATCTGCGATGCTGTGCTAGGCAATGTGGCTGAGTTTGACAAATTTCTGAGCAGATGGCGCAGAGCGTGTGATCCGGCAAGGCCCGTGCCGGTTGAAGTTCTGACATCCTGATGTCGCGCGTCCCTGGCACGCTCTTTGCTGCGCATTGCCCATCGACACGGCCGCGTCCAGGGGCAAGCAACTATGTCGAACCTCAGTCAGATCTACGATCTCGACCTGAAACTCCTCCGCTGCTTCTGCACGATCGTCGACGAGGGTGGGTTCTCCGGTGCCCAAGCCGTACTCAATATTTCCCAATCCATGCTCAGCGAGCATCTCAGGACATTAGAGATCAGGTTGGGGACGCGTCTCTGCCGGCGCGGACCTAAGGGTTTCAAGCTGTTTCCGGAAGGAGAGGTGGTCTACCGCGCGGCTCAAGAGCTCTTTACGTCAGTCGAACTCTTCAAGCAGCGTGCCTCCAACATCAACGAAGGCACAGGTTATGAACTTATCGTGGGCATCCAGGATGGCATTGTCGAGAACCCGCGCTCGCGAATTTCGGAGGCGATAGAGCGGTTCTCGCAGTATTATCCAAACGTCCGCTTCAAAGTGGAGATCATGCTGGGATACCAGATGATTGGTCGCGTCGCGGACGGACTGATTCATGTCGGCATCGGCCTGCTCCATGACCGGTTTCAGCATGTCTCGTTCGAGCACCTGTTCGATGAGCCGGCTACGATATACTGCGGCCGGCAGCATTCCCTATTCGGCATTGCCGAGATGCAGATCACGCGGGAGCGGATCGAGTTGGTGCCCCACAGCAATCGCGGTCACATCGAGTACTTCTTTCCCGACCGCATACACGTCGCAACCCACGGCGATGTCGGCTACGGAGCGCAGGCCCATCTGGCTCTCATCCTGTCGGGCCGCAACATTGGCTATCTTCCCGATCACATCGCGCAATCCTACGTAAAGTCCGGCCAGCTTCGCATGCTCAGGCCAGATCTCACGCGTCTGGCCAATCCGATCGTCGCGTTCATGCGGCCCGGCCCGGCAGAGTTCAAGCTCACCCCTTGCCTCGTCGATTGCCTCGTCGATGTCCACATGGAAAGACCGAGGAATAAGTCGCTCGCTCAAACTGCCACAGATGCGAGGGTTGAGCCAAACGCCACCGCGCGGAACTCCGATCTGATCTCGGAGAGCCAGCCTGATCGGAGTTAGGCTCCCAATTCTTCGGAGGGAGGGCAGGATGTCGTCCCACATCTGTTTGGGCGGCGTGGTCTTGGCCATGCGGATCAAGGAGCAGTCGCCAAAGGGCGTGAACGGATTCAGCACGTTGTTCGTCGACAGCGTGCAGTTGACGCCGTGGTGCAGGAGCTTGTGAGCCTCCGCGACGCCACGCGAGTGGCCTCGACATCCATGATGACGCCGAACTTCACGTCGATCAGGTAATTGATGGCATAGGCGGAGAAAGCCGGCCCGCGCATCGCCCCGTCCACTGCGCCGCCGGACCGGACGGCGAGGCGAACTTCGGCGTCACGTCGCTGGCGGCACCGAAGGCCGCATCGTCCAGCGTTGCCAAGTTCTCCTGCACCGCCCGGGACGCGGTTCGTGTCCCAATCTTTGCCAGGGATCGAGCGCTGCTTGTTGGCGTCGGCTGCGAGGCTTGAGCAGTACAATCAGAGGGAACGCCAAAAACTCAAACCGGGCGAGTTCTGCAACACATTCGAGACCAAAGCGGACATCGCTCCTCGCCGGTCTCCTATTCCGTTTCTGACCTGAACGGCTCAGTGCGGAACCCGAATCATCGGCACTTGAACACAAACGTGAACTCGCTGCGGCGCACGTTGAGTGGCTCCACAGCATAGAAATCATGGCCACGATGGCATTCACGAGTAGCGACACGTTCGGCAATAACCTGCGTCTGCCGACCAAACATTATTGAGTTTTGAGCTAGGCCGGGTCGCACGAGGAACGTCAGCCGAATGCGCCCATCCCGTTGCCTTTCGATGCTCTGCTGGAATTGAGTGGTACCGGCGCTATTGGTCGTAGCTGGTTGCGCCTGACCTTCAACAACAGCCGAGTTCAGCCCGAAAACAGTGAGGGCAATGAGAAGCCTGTCTCGGCGCATGGATTGCTCCGCTATCAGCGAGCATCTTCCCCCAACTCCCTCGGATCGCTGCAAAGTTGCCGAAATTCGGCACTCACGTAAGTGGACGAGAATTAGGGAATTTCTGCGACACCGTCGCTTGCCAGGCCGACGTTTGGCGAACAGAACGGGAGTTGCTGTTGGTCTGCCCGCACCCGCTTCGACCACATCCTCAGCTTGGGGTACGGGCAGTTTCGGCAATGGAGAACTTAATGAACGAGAGCAGCTATGCCCGCCTGGCCGCGGTCGTTTTCGCAATCATTGCGCTTTTGCAATTGCCACGAGCGGTCGGCGGCTGGTCTATTGCCTTCGTCCTTCTACTCCTGTCCCAGCTGTCTGGAGCAGAGGCCCAGCAGAAGGGCAGCCGAGCCGGCGAGGTCCCCGGCCCTAAGGATGTGTTCCGCGACTGCGCAGCCTGTCCTGAGATGGTCGTGGTGCCGGCAGGTGAGTTCATCATGGGATCGCCGCCGAGCGAGCGGGGCCGCAATCCGGACGAAGGCCCGCAGCGCAAAGTGACCTTCGCGCGGCCTTTCGCGGCCGGCAAGTATGAGGTGACTTTCGCGCAATGGGATGCGTGCGTAGCCGAGGCCGGCTGCACGCACAAGCCCGGCGACAACGGTTGGGGCCGTGGCAAGCGCCCCATCATCAACGTGTCGTGGAACGATGCTCAGGAGTTCGTAGGCTGGCTCGCGAAAAAGACCGGCAAGCCCTACCGCCTGCTGACGGAGGCCGAGTGGGAGTATGCGGCACGCGGCACCACCAAGGCGACCGATCCGCAATCTCCGTTCTCGACAGGCTCGACCATCAACTACAGCCAAGCTAACTACGACGCCAATTTCGTCTACGGCGCCGGTGCCAAGATGGGCGTCTACCGCCAAAAGACCCTCGACGTCGGCTCCTTCAAGCCCAACGCTTTTGGCCTGAATGATATGCACGGCAACGTCTGGGAGTGGGTAGAGGACTGCTACAAGGACAGCTACGCTGGCGCACCCACCGACGGCTCGGCCGTCACATCACCCAAATGCATGCTCAACATGCTGCGCGGCGGCGCGTGGAACTATTATCCCCAGCTGCTCCGCTCTGCCTATCGCTATGCATCCGCTCCCGGCGTACGCACGGAGAATGCGGGCTTTCGCGTTGCCCGGTCGATGCAATAAGTGGCCCGTTTGGAGATGAATCGCGATGAATCGCATGGCCTTCAGGATTGTCTCGCCGCTGAGCAACGCCAGATTGGCCATCGGTGGCATCGCCCTTTGTATGGGGCTCACCTATAGCCAAACCGTGAGCGCCCAATTCAGCAAATACGGCACCCCGTATGGCTCATACGGCGGCTACAAGCAGTACAGGCAATACGACCCATACAAGGAATACGATAAGCCCTCTCCCAGCGAGGATCGAGGCGAGATGGTACCGTTCCGCCGCGGCGGCGGACCGCTGCTGGCGGTGGTCGCGCTCGATGCGCAACGCATCACGGTCTACGACAACAACGGTCGGATGCTCCAGCAGTCTCCGGTTTCGACGGGCACTACTGGCTATGAGACGCCGGCCGGCATCTTCAGCGTCGTGCAGAAGAAGGCGGACCACAACTCCAACCTATATGAAGACGGCAACATGCCGTTTATGCAGCGCATCACCTGGACCGGCATTGCGCTGCACGCCGGGGTGCTGCCCGGCCGTCCGGCCTCGCACGGTTGCGTGCGCATGCCCATGGACTTTGCCCAGCGGTTATTCGATCTGACCGATGTCGGGATGCGGGTGATCATCGTACGCAACGACATCGCGCTTGCCTACTTCGATCACCCGCAGCTCTTCAAATGGAATGCAGCCCGCAATGATCTGCCTACGCGGCCGAGCAATGTGTCCTCGCGCCCGGCCACCGCAGGCTCGGCCGACCAACTGCAGGCCTTGAAATTGATTGCCGCATCCAAAGCCTCCGAAGCGGAAGCCGCCGGACGCAAGGCCACCGAGGTCAGGCGTGTGGCCACCCGCAAGTCTGCCGACGCCGCGTCTGCCACCAAGGCGCTGCAAGCCGCGGAGGCCAGCCAGGCTCGCGCCGACGCGCAGTTGAAGGACGCCGAGAAAGCGCTTGAGGCCATCTACACGGCCGCCATACCCAGCACGTCGGAAGCCGTCAAGCAGGCCGAGACGGCCAAAGAAAAGGCCGCAGCGCGGCTCGCCGAGAGCGACACGCAGTTGCGGGCCGCGAAATCCCAGACGCAGACCAAGATCGACGCCGCGACAGCCGCCGAGGACGAGGCCAAGGCAGCAGAAGATGCCAGGGATGTCGCGCAGGACGCCGCTTCCGAAGCCAAGCGCCGAACTCTGCCTATTTCCGTGTTCGTCAGCCGCAAGACTCAGCGCTTCTACGTTCGCCAGGGTTACGTGCCGATGTTCGAGGGACCGATCACCATCCGGGACCCCGACAAGTCGATCGGCAGCTACGTCTTCACCGCGTTCGCCAACGCGGACAGTCGCGTGCGCTGGAGCGTCGTCTCCATGTACGCCGATGACAACCGCAAGGTCGCCGCCGAGCCTGTCGCGCGAAGCTCCTCGCGGAGGGGCGAATCTCGCCGCAGTATCGAGGCAAGTCCGGCAGACGTCGCCGGCGCCAAAGCCGCCCTCGACCGTATCGCCATCCCGCACGAGGCGCTTCAGCGCATCTCGGACGTCGTGCTGCCGGGCTCCTCCCTCATCGTCTCCGATGAAGGCCTCAGCATCGAGACCGGCAAGGACACTGATTTCGTGATCGTCATGAGTGGCGAACCGCAAGGCGCCCTCAAGGTGCGACAACGCGAGCCCAGACCCGCCGACTCCTGGGGCAGCCCCTATGGCGGCTATGGCAAGTCGCCCTTCGGCGGCGGTGGCTTCTTCTGGAAGTATTGAGCAGCGCGAACGTTTACTCTCGGTGAGCGGGTCCAGCGTAGTCCGAAACGTGAGGGCTTCCTACCGCGGCGCGATTACTCCGCAGCCTGAGCCATGAACGGGCCCCTCTGCGGGCCTCGCACGAGTTGGCCGGATAGCGCGCCGGTCGCTTTGCCATTGCGCGTGACCACTGTGCCCGAGACCAGGGTCGCCTCGTAGCCGTCCGTTCTCTGGATCAGCCGTCGTCCGCCGGCGGGCAGGTCGTAGACAACCTCAGGCGCATGTAGTTTGAGGCGCGCATAGTCGATGACATTGAGGTCGGCCTTGGCCCCTCGGCAGACGAGACCACGATCGTTGAGGCCGATCGCGCGCGCATTGTCGCTCGTAACGCGTTTCACAGCCCAGGCAAGCGGCACCTTCGCCCCACGCGTGCGGTCGCGCGCCCAGTGTGTCAGCATGTACGTTATGGCACTGGCATCGCACAGAATGCCGACGTGCGCGCCGCCGTCGCCGAGACCGACAAGTGTGTGCGGGTGGCGCATCATGTCGTGCACAGTATCGAGCGTGCCGTAGGTGTAGTTGCTGAGCGGCCGGTAAAGAATTGCTTTGCCGTCCCTCTCGAGCAGCATGTCGTAGGCGACCTCGGCCGGCAGACGGCCTTCGCGGGCAGCCCGCGCCGCAACGCTGGTCTCGGCGGCCGGCTCATAGTCGGGCGGGTCGCCGAGCGGAAAGATGCGATCCCAGCGGGTAACACGTCTCTTCAGGACTTCGTCATCGGTGGTCTCAGCAATCAGTCTTGCGCGCAGCTCCGACTTGCGCAGGGCCTCCATCCTCTTCTCAAATGAAAGACCTTCGATTGCCTTCCAGCTCGGGCGCCCAATGAACGGGTTCTGCGAGATCTCGAAGCCGAGCAGGATACCGGTCGGCCGGGTCAGCACCTGCCCCATCATCGGCAACCCGGCCTTCTGCGCCTCCGTTACCTGGTCCATCAGCCGGCGCCATTCCTCTGGCCTATTGTCGCGCTGAAGAATGGTAATCGACATCGGCCTGCCAGAGCGCTCGACGAGGCGACGTAACAAAGCCATCTCCACCTCCGGCTCGTCGAAATCGGAGATCACTTGCAGCCAGCCGGAGCCTGTTTTCGCCAAGGCCTGGGCAATCTCGGTAAGCTCGGCCTCGTCGGCTCTGAGTGTCGGTATGTGGCGACCGTCGAGCGTCTTATGGTTGATCGTGCGCGACGTCGAAAAGCCGAGAGCTCCGGCCTGGATGCCAGCGGCCGCAAGTGCCGCCATCCGCGAGCGATCCTCAGCTGTCGCAGGCTCACGATCAGCGCCACGCTGGCCCATGACGAAGACGCGAAGCGCCGCGTGCGGCACCTGTGTCACGACGTCGAGATCATAGGGACGCGCCTCGAGCGCATCGAGGTAGTCCTCGAACGTTTCCCAGTTCCAGGGAAGACCTTCGGTCAGCACGACCTCTGGAATGTCCTCGACGCCTTCCATGAGCTTTACCAGCATGTCTCGCTGTGCAGGCCTGCAGGGCGCGAAGCCGACACCGCAGTTGCCGATAACGGCGGTGGTGACGCCATTCCAGGTCGATGGTGTTATCTCGCTGGACCAAGTTACCTGCGCGTCATAGTGCGTGTGCAAGTCGACGAACCCAGGCGTCACAATCCGATCCTTAGCGGCGATCTCCTCGCGGCCTTTCGGAAGACCCGGCGCGACAGCGCTGATGCGGCCGTTGTCGATCGCGACGTCCGCCTCGAAAGGCTCCCGCCCGGAACCATCAATGACGGTGCCGCCACGGATAACGAGCTGATGCGTATCTGCCATCGAAAGCGCGCCCCTCTAACATCTCCTCCCGGCAACGCCATCCGACCGACGGCATCTGCCACTTGGAGCCGGCGCGATCTGTCGTTGCCGCGCGCGGCCCAGCTCAAACGTCAGGATCGCGCGAAATCTGTGCACCCGGCAAGCCCGTAGAACGCAAACCGGCGCGCGTTATGTCCGCTTGCGGTGAACGAGCTTAGACTAAGGTTTGAGAGGAGCCAGTTGCTCGGCCTTCACCAGGCAGGCCGCAGGGCCTCGAATACAGCCCACAGGTTGAACAGCACGAAGGCCAACAGGCAGAGTTGCCGAACACGCTGCGACCACCGCGCTCCCTCCATGCCACGATCTGCCCGGGCTGATGCTGCTCCGCCTGCTGCTTCGCACCCTCCCGCGTGCGAGATTGCGGTGCGGACGGGCGCTCAGCCGGCTATGGCTACCGTTTTCCGCGCTTGGCTCTCCTGGCCGCGATCGCCTCGGCCACCAGGATGCGCACCATCGCTTCGGATTGAATCAGTTTGCCGTAACCGAGACCTCGCGGCCGAAGCGTGAATCCTGCTCTACGCTTTGAGTGCGATTTACGCGTCGCGGCAGAGCCGCGCTACGCGCGGACATATGGAAGCTGCAGTGCTTCCATATGAGACGATCGCACTCTAGGAGCGCTTGATCCAGTAGCCGCCATAGTGATCGATCTGAACGATCGGATCGGCGATGCGCTGCGCGGCACGAAACTCGTCAACGGCCTGGCGCTGCGATTCAAACAGGAAATAGTCGTCGGCGATCAGCGTGCCGCCCGGCGAAAGCTTGTGGTAGAGATTGACGAGGCCATCCCTCGTGCTCTCGTACATGTCCCCATCCAGGCGCAATACAGCCAGCGCCGCAACTGGCGCGGCCGGCAGCGTGTCCTTGAACAGCCCCTCGAGGAATACGACCTGATCGTCCAGCAAATGGTAGCGGGCGAACGCCGCCTTCACGTCCTGGAGGGAAACGGCAAACTCCGTGTAGGCGTGGAAGGGAAACTGCGCATCCGGCGCCTCTGCAGGCGTGGGAAAGCCGGCAAACGAGTCTGCGGCAATTACCCTGCGGTCGGCAATTTGGTAAGCCGCGAGCACGGCGCGCATCATGATGCAGGCACCGCCTCGCCACACGCCCGTCTCCATGAAGTCGCCGGGCACGCCTTCCTGTATCGCGCGCTCGCACTCACTGCGCACATTGTTCATGCGCCTGGCGCCGATCATGGACGGGGCCTTGGACGGCCAGTCCCAGCCCTGCTCGCGAAAGTCATCCTTGTAGCCCTCGAGCTTGGAGCCCGGCAGCGGCGGATCCTCGTTCAGCCGGCCAATGAGGCTGTCGCACATAAGGTCCAGATAGGCCGCGCGCATGCGAGCCATGTCCGATACATGCCGCTCAACTGCTCCGCGATCTGTGTCAGGCATCGGCAGAACCTGAGTTTGCGCCTGTATGCGACGGTTGCCGGAAACGCTAGAACCCGGTCCAAAGGCTATACTGCCCTATGGCAGCGTGTCCGTTGATGGCAATAGCCCGACACGGAGCAAACTCCGTCAACTGGGCCTGGAGGACCTGCACGCCGTAGCCGTTCAACACACCGCCAACCCTTTCGGTCAAGCCTGCGTTGAAGCCGACGCGATCGGACTGTATATCCTCCAGTTTTCTCTCGCTGATCTCGGCCAGGATCGCTCCCTGCGACCGCTCCATGATGTCGGAGGGAAGATCTGCGATCTTGGCCAGCGCCGATACGACATCATCCACGTAATATGTGACCAACGCGCCGACGGTCACGGTTCGCAGGTCCTTGGTCATGACGACCTTAGACTGGATCCTTTGCGTCTGACGCACTGTTGCAATGGTTTTGTACGTGGTCGCGACGGGCCAGTACCAGTGCAGCCCTGGCTTCCATTCCTTGACCTGATAGCCACGCACGAATGCCACGCCGCCGTGCGTAGCCGGTACGATGACCAGCCAGGGGAGCAGCTTGAGGAGCGTCTGGAAGATCTCCCCGATCCAACCGAATGCCTTGTCCACGCGTCATCCCCATATCTCGCGCCGAGAATGCCGGAAGGTCGGGCTGGCAGCCGTCCCTGCGGGACGTCATCGCCAGGGCATCGTGCATTCTTCAGCAGGCTACGATTCTCAACTCACCTCAGTGTCCGCGACGTTGGTCGCTACGGCGACGCCATATCCCTGCAGATTGACGGTTCCGTCAAATGGCTCGCGCGCCACCCGCTCGCCGGTACTCATGTCCAGGCGCAGGATTTCTCTGCAATCTGACAGCTCGCCGGCCCAGTCGGAGACGCGCAAAGTCCGCGGTTTGGCGGACGTGTTGACGAAAACACCGCTGCGACGGCCCTTGTCATCCCACGCGACAATGGCATCCATATCGGGGGCTTCGAAGCGATGTGACGGAAAACGGGTCCAGTCACCATACCGCACGTGCTGGGCGAAGATTTGCTTGCCGAGGCACGCGGGCGTCGGCGCGCCGCATATCGACATCAGGCCGTAGGCGTCGTCACGGTCGCCCCAATCCAACTGTGTGGATGTTGCAGTCCACCGCATCTCCAAGTCCGCACCGCCACGGATCAGGTGGATGAGCGCAGAGGCATAGTACGCCGCCCCGAACGCGTTCTGATTGAGGCCAAAGGTAAACAGGCGCTCATGGTGCGCCACGGTATTCAGCTCACCGCATACATTGAGAATGTCTCGGCCCTGCAGCAGCCGAGCTACTCCACGTGAGCGGGCTTCGTACTGCGGCGTCTGAGCCATCGCTAGTGCCTGGAACACCTCACCATTCGGTGCATCCGGCGCACCCCATAATTTCGTATCTACGGTCTCGCTCGGCACTGCCGGCCGCCAGTCCGCGTACATGTGCCAATTGACGAAACCGATCATCCTGTTGTCGACGTCGGCCACAAGTTGCGCAATCCAGTCCATCCAGAATGCCCGCTGCGTACCGTCTATGGAGGGGCCACCGAGCCTGAGCCGGCGTCCGCGGAGATACGGCTCGAGCTGCTCCAGGACAGCTACGGCGACCTCCTCATAGATGCGGCGATACTGCGCATAAAGGACATCTCCGCCGATATCCGGATTGTTCGGCTCGTTCCAAACGCACCAGTACCAGTCCTTTACCTCGTTTCCCCCCCACTGCTCGATGCAGCTCCAGACAATTTCGCGACATCGCCCGACGAAGGTCCTGATGTTTGCAGGATTGTCGAAGGGCGGATGGAACTTGGCGAACGTCACCATGGGCTTCGCGCCCGCGTCGAGCACGGCCTGCAACATGGCGGCGAACCAATGCCACTCCTTGAACGGATCAGGCACCGGCTTGTCGAAGACAAAGACGCGGATGACCTGCGTACCCATGAGCTGCAGCCGCCGGCGGATCTGCGCGCGATGCTCGCCCATTGAAAATGCCGCCCAGCCATCTATCTCGTTGAAGCCATAGCGCAGCTTCATCCGCTGGGCTCCCGCGGGGGCGTCAAGAATGGAAGTCTGCCTGGTCACTATCGTCGATATCTCTCGAGTTCCACGGCTACGCCTCGATGAACTTGAGCAACTCGTGCAGACGCGCCTCGGGGCTGTGACGGTGGGCAAAATCCTTCCGGATTTCCATGACGATTTCGGCGTAGTGCTCCGGCCGCTCGAGCACGTCGGCAATCTTTTCGTGCGTATGCTCTCCATCGAGCACCAACTCGATGGCACTCTCCCCGTAAATCTCCGTGACATAGTCCCGGTCGAGGAGGAACAATGGGATGGTTCCGGCGGCCGGCGTCTCGAAGGTCCGGCACGTCACCATCCCGAGGCACTCGAACAGCGGCCGGTATACGACCGGATTGAAGACGCCTTTGTTGATGGTGGCCGCGACTTGCTGATACGGAACAGCGGGTAGTGCCTCGACACGGATCCTTTTCAGATACTCGCGATCGACATAGTAGTTGGCTTTGATGTCATCCCATTGCATGTAGTCCATGGGGTACTGCCAGCCCTCTCCGACCAGTGCCACGCGGCCGACCCGATCCCGCACCCGCTCGATTCCGCGCAGCACCTTGGACATGCCCCGCCAGCGGAACTTGGTATGGCCGACATAGACCATGCTGAATTCCTTGTCGGCGAACTCTAGCGGCGTCTCCCAGGTCGGGTCGTAGATGTGGAACAGGAACGGGCGGACATTCTGCCGCCGCGGCCGGTAGGTGGGTTGGAAAATCTTGTCCGACAGGCTGTCGCAGATGTCTGTCCAATAGCGGCTCGATTCCTGCGTTCGGTGATTGTAGTCACCGCCGAACTCGATCGGATCGTTATAAGCGCCGTCGCAATCGATCACGACACGACGCCGGCGTGGTACTGCGTCCAGCAATCTCGCCCAGTCGAGCCGGTCGCCGAACTGCAGCGCTGTCGTCCACTCGAAGACGTAGATGATTGCGTCGGCGCGCGTGAGGTCCTGGGAGTAGTCGAGCGCGAACTTCGGATTCGTCGGCCCGTAGACGGTCACCTCATGGCCCATGGTCTTGGCGGCGCGAGCATAGCCGCGCAGGTCCAGCATGCTGCCGGCGTTCTCGTACCCCCAGTAGACGAACACCAGCTTCATTGCGCGACTCCGTTGGAGGTCATGGCCGCATCAGCTCCGAAGCGCGGCGACAAGCTCCTCGACCCGCTGGTCGTAGGAGTAGTTCGCGATCAGATAGCGGCGAACGTCCTCAACGATCGCCATGTAGTGGTCCGGACGGCGCAAGGCGTCGAGCAGCTTCTCCGCAACGCTGCCGGACAGGACGAGTTCCCGGACTGCCGGTCCGTAAACGGACTCTGCGTGATCTTCATCCAGCATCAGCAACGGAATGGTATCGGCGCAAAAGATCTCGAAGTACTTGAGAGTCAGATGCTTCAGGCGTCGCAGCACAGGACGCTGCGTGAAAATGTTGATGCGCGCGGTGCTCATCGTCCAGACCACGTCGTGATACATCACGGCCTTGGGGGTCTGAATGCGAAGGCGCCGGAGCGCTCCGGGATCCGACTGGAACGCCTCTTCCGGACCGGCGGCTGGTCCCTCGGGAGGAGGGGCGTCCCACCACAGCCCGATGAATCCGATCTCACCGACCTGATCGCGGATCTGCTCGATCGCCGGCAACAGCTCGGTGGACACCTGCTTCCACCGCCACCAATTGTGACCGACGTGAAGAATGTCGTACTGCTTCGGAGGTGCCGCCGGCGGATCAACCTGGAGCGCTCGATTGTATCCGTAGAAAGGCATCGCACTGACGCGCGGGTTGGTCGGCCGCGCGAGCGTGGTTTGCATGATCTTGTCGCTCAGTGCGTCGACATGCTCGATCCACTGGGATCGCTCGGCCTCGTTGCGATGGTTGAAGTCGTACCCGTCGACGGTGACCACTGGGTTGTACATTCCGTCCGTATCCAGGATCAGACGATGCTGCCGCGGGAACCTGGCCAGCATGATCGCTTCTTGCAGCGGCTTGATGCGGTACAGCTCCAACTCGTAGACATAGACGACCCGGTCGAATTTTCTGATATCGGTCGAGAATTGCAGCTCGGGCACATACCATATGGGTGTGCCGTAAATAGCCGCAGAGTGGCCGTGCGCCGGCGCGACCCGCATGTAGTTCGCGACCGCATGCGTGTTGCCTGCGTTGCCGCGGTGCTTCATCACGAACAGGATGTTCACCGCGCCGCTCCGGCACGGCCGGCCAACTCCTGAAACCTCTGCGCGTAGGAGTGGCCGGCGGCGAGATGCGCCCGCGTTTGCAGCACTGCATCCCAATATACTTCTGGCTGGCGTAGCACGTCTTCGAGATGAGTTGCCACGCTCTCTCCCGGCACGAGCGCGAGAGCGGCTTCACCATAGATGGTCGCTACAAACTCCCGCGGCAGCATCAGGACCGGAACGGTGTCCGCGTAGAATGTTTCGAAGGTGCGGTTCGTCACGAACCCGAGATGCCGAAACAGTGGGCGATGAAATACAGGGGCGAATCGAGCCTGCCCGAGGAGACCGGTCACCTCGTCGAAGCGGACGCCGTCACGAGTCTCGACATTCAGCTCCGCAAGGAAAGCGGGATCGGTATCGATCCCCATGATTCCCGTTTGCACAGCCCAGCCCGGTCGCGCATTCCAGTCCCAGCCCACGAGACAGGCTGGCCCGATCTTCCCGCGTGCAGGACCGTAGCTCTCCAGGAATCGACGGACCTGCTCCCACCGCTGCCAGTTGCTGCCGAGGTACATCACGCCGTACGGCTTGGCGCGCCACGCAGCCGCGGCTTCGCGCGCTGTCTTGTGAGGCTTTGCCACAGAGCCGGGATCGTAGCCGTGAAACAGAAATGACCGTACTTCCGGTCGGAGCGGCGCGAGAGCCGGCTGCAGGATCGTATCGGAAATCGCCCGCAGCGCCTCTTGCCACTCCCAACCTGGGTGGCCATCCAGCTTTTCCAAATGATTGAAGTCGTGCTCCAGCAGGATCGTGTCGTTGAAGCGCCCCCACAGATCGACCACCATCCGCCGCTCACGGGGCAGGCCGTCGAGTATGCGCGCAAGGTGCGGCATATCGGGAAAGTCCGTCGGCACCTGGACGACGAACAGGGCGAGGTCGACCCCGCCGAGGTCGGTGGTGAACGGCAGCGAAGCCAGCTCCAGATGAGGCGGACCGTAGATCGCAACCTCGTGCCCGAGCGCGCGGCCGGCCGCCACGTATCTGTGAACCGTGGACACGCTGCGGGTCCACGGGTCGACTGCATTGACAAGGAGGAGCTTCATCGCCCCGCTCCCTCCAGAGCCAACGCCTTCGGCTGAGCCGCGAACTGGTTTCGCGCCCAAAGCACGGTCCTCGCAAGTCCAGTTTCCAACGTCGTCCTCGGCTCCCAGCCAAGGACAGCTTTTGCCTGGGCTACTTCCGCCTGAACTTTCCTCTGCTCGCCCGGCCGCGCCGGCAAGCGCCTGATCGGATAGCCACCCGGTGCGTAGCCGAACGCAGCGATGACGTAGGCGGCGAGCTCATTGATCGATGTCGACCGCCCGCTGCCGAGATTGAATATGCCGCCACCCGACGCGGGGGTGCCCAGCGCGCGAACCCAACCCTCCACGATGTCGTCGACGAATACGAAATCGCGCGTCTGATCGCCGTCACCGAAAATCGTGATCGGCTCCCCGCGCAGGATATTGCCCGAGAAGATGCCGAGCACGCCCTGATAGGGATTGTCATAGGACTGCCCGGGCCCATACACGCTGAACATTCGCAGCGAGGTTGCGCTGAAATCATAACCCAGATCCGGCCGCGCTGCAGTTGCGTGGACATATCTTTCCGCCGCATGCTTGGTGATCCCGTAGTAGGAGTCCGGACGGCAGGGTTCCATCTCCGGCGTCGGCACCGTCTCGACATTCCCGTACAAGGTCATCGAGCTGGCGTAGAGGAGCCGGGGAACTTGGTGCTTCAGGCACAACTTCAAGATATTCACAGTGCCTTCCACATTGGTCCGCAAGTCGGCGACGGGATCGGAGAAGGCACGAATAATCGATACCTGACCGGCAATGTGGCAGACGGCGTCCAGCCCACGCGCGAAAGCTGGTTCCACCTCCTCGGTTCGCGTCACATCGGCCTTGGCGTACCAAGCGCCGGCCGGGACATTCTCGCGTCGGCCATTCAATTCATTGTCCACAACTGAAACTGCATGTCCGTCAGCGAGCAGGCGCCGGCACAAATGGGCGCCTATGAACCCGGCCCCACCCGTCACGAGTACTCTCATCCTTCATGCCCCCTGGACCGCCTGCTGGCCCGTCTTCCAACCTCCCACTGCCAACGGAAGATGCGGAGGATCTCGTGCGTTCTGCCATAGGCAGCCGAGCCCGTCCATGCGCGCAAATGCCCAACGTGTTGGCGTTGCGGATCAAAACGCGTGCGGTTACCGGTATCCGCGTCTCGCTCGCCACACTGAAGTGGAGGTGTGGCCGCACCGGCTCGCGAAGCCTTGTCAACATGCCGGGGGTGCTATCAACTGCCCGCCTGCCGGCCAAGGCGAGTGGAAGATAGCTGCCTTCTTCAACAACAGGCACCAAGTCGCGTAGCTGGAACAAATGCGGCGTGCCGAAACGACGGGGTTCCCTGGAATTAATGCCCACAAAACGTCTGCTCATAACGGGGGGCGCTGGTTTTGTCGGCTGTAATGCCGCACGCTACTTCGGAGCACGGAACTGGAACGTCACCGTGCTCGACAATCTTTCCAGGCAGGGAACCGACAAGAATCTGCACTGGCTACGTGACGGCACGACCTTCGATTTCGAGCACGTCGACGTGCGTGATCGCGCGGCCGTGGACCGCGTGCTTGCCGCAGGCCGGTTCGATGCGGTGATTCATCTGGCGGCCCAAGTAGCCGTCACAACGTCCGTGACCGACCCGGCAACGGATTTCGCGGTCAATGCCGTCGGCACATTCAATGTGCTCGATTCAATACGGCTGCATTGTCCGGCAACTATCTTCATATTCGCCTCGACGAACAAAGTTTACGGGAAGATCGCGAATGCGCAGAACGAACTGCGCGGCAATCGGTACGAATACGTCAATCGACCTTACGGCATCAGCGAAACCGAGCCACTCGATTTCCTCTCGCCCTACGGTTGTTCCAAGGGAGCGGCCGATCAATATGCTCTCGATTTTGCGAGGATTTACCAGATCCCGGCGACGTCCTTTCGGCAATCGTGCATCTACGGGCCGCGTCAGTTCGGGGTTGAGGACCAAGGCTGGGTCGCCTGGTTCGCGATCGCTTCCCTGCTCAAGCGCCCCATCACCATCTTCGGGGACGGCAAGCAGGTGCGCGATGTGCTCCACGTCGACGATCTTCTGCGCGCGTACGAGGCCGCAATTCGTGCTCCCGAGAAGGTGGCCGCAGAAGCATTCAATGTCGGCGGGGGACCCGAGCGCGTCTTGTCGTTGATCGATCTGATCGACATGCTGCAGCGGCAGCTACGTCGCGACATCCCTGTGCAATGGGACAACTGGCGGCCGGGCGATCAGCAGGTCTACATCAGCGATATTCGAAAGCTCCAGAGCGCCCTGTGCTGGAAGCCCGAAGTGGGTGTCACGGCAGGGATCACGCAGCTCATCGAGTGGGTGGCGCAGAACCGCGCAGCCTTCTAGTGCAGAGGTGAAGCACGCCGGACGGCCGAACGACAATCGACATGCCAGGGCTCGCCAAGCGCATCAAATGCCGGATCCTCCAGACCTCGACATCCGAGGTATGCGCCGACGCTGCACGCACAAAGGAAGGAGTGTTGGGGCCACGTCAACTCGATCTGGCCATCGGCTTGGTTGTGATTGCGGCGTTCGTGCTCTATTGGGCGTCGTCTTTCGCTCTCCAAGCGCGTGGCGCAACGCTGCATTTCGGTGCCGACGCTCATCTCTACGATGACCTGGCCCGAGGCATCGCGGTCGATCGGGTGGCGCGCTTCCATCCTGTCACTGTGGCGCTGGCACTATCTTGGATGAAGCTGCTAAGCCCGCTCACTCATTGGATTACGCCACAGCAATTGTTGAAAGCGATGTTCGCGGCAGTTGGCGCTGTCGGCGTGTGGGCTGCCATGGCAGCGTTCACGATATTCTTTCAGCGCAGGTATGTAGTCCTCTGGGGTATCATCTACGCTGTCTCTTTCGGTGTTTGGTATTTCTCCAGCATCGAGGAGTCGAAGATCGTCACGGCTTCTCTCACAGCGCTCTACATTACCGTCTACCTGCGGCTGAGAGAGAGATGGACCCCCCAGCGTGTGGCACTGCTGACGGCAATCCTACTGGTCGCGTGCCTCAATGAGATCGTCTCGTGCTTCCTCGTCGCCATTCCGGCCGTCGATACTCTCGTCCGGCACGGGTGGGATTGGCGCAAACTCCGCTGGATCGGCGCACATGCCCTGACGGCTCCGATCGCGTTTGGCATTCTGGAGGGCGTGGTTGGCGGCCTTCTGCTCGGCGCGGCACCCGCAGGGGAAGGGCATTCACACTTCAGTATGCTCATATTCTATGTGCTGAAAAACAACTACCACGCCGGCAAGATCTACGCCTTCTTGTTGAACTGGTCTTTTTTCAACCTGATCGCGCCGGAACCGTATCCTCGCTGGGTATTTCCACCCTACGGAGGATACTTCGATGCTGCATTCACGAACTACTACGCCAGCCCCGCCTCTACTGGGGCGATCGCTTTGCTCGGCGTGCTCCTGGTTGCCGGCTGGATGCCCCGATACCGGCCGCCGTTTTCTCGCGATGTCGCGGCCATTCTTCTGGGCCTTCTGGCCTACGCAATGGCCCGCTGCCTATTCTTCCTCGTCTTCAACCCAGGAGAAGCGTTGCTTTTCAGTCCAGCCGTGACGCTCCCACACATCCTCCTGATCGGCATGGCGTTCCTGTCTTCACCGCTTCCGGCAAAGGGTGCTGTTCTTGGCGCTCTCGCAGTATCCCTATGTCTAGCCAATGGCGCCTTCATCTTTGCATAGTGATTCTCGCGCGAAGACTTCTGCAGAGCTCGCGCAAGTTCTACCGACATTGGAATATATATGTCCGCTGATGCCTGGCGGTAGCGGGACCCTTCGCTTCCAGAGGGGCATCCGCGAAGAAGTCATAGCCGCTTGGGCAGGTCTTCTTGGCGACGTCGTAAGCGAAGCCGCGCGCCTGCTGGGCAACGAAATCCTCGCTTTGTCCCGGACCCGGAGCAGCATGCACGACAAGTCTATTCCGGCCCGAGGACAATTTGTCGAGGCTGTGCTCGAAGTGCGCTGTCGCGTTCACAAAGCGCCAGGCACCCGCCTCGGGGTCGGGGGAGCAGTCAGCAAGGCTGAGACAAATGGCTGCGAGAACGATCAAAGGCTTGCGCGAGCGCACGCGTCGGCCCTCCCGTAACATGGCGTCGAACCAATCGAGGCCGCGCCGCAACAGCACGGCGTGCTTCTCAAGACTGCACGCCTGCCGGTACGAAGGCCGCAATCGTGCCGCCATCGACCGGGATCACTGTTCCGGTGACGTAGGCGGCGTCCTCGCTCAACAGGAAGCGAATGACGGCTGCCACGTCCCTGGGTTCGGCGATACGGCCCAACGGCGAAGTGCCAGACGTGCGGTAGCGGGTATTTCCGTCGCGACTGAAGTATGGGCGGACCATGGGTGTGTCGACGGTGGCCGGTGCCACCGCGTTCACCAACACCTTGTGCGGCGCACACTCGACCGCCATGACTTTTGTGAGGGCAATCACGGCGGCCTTGGTCGCGGCATAGGCGCCGCTGTCGATCTTGTGGCGAAGCCCCGCGATCGAGGCAAGGAACACTGCACGGGCGATCTCCCCGTCGGCAGCGGCCGTCTTGAGCAACGGCATAGCCTCGCGCGCGCAGAGCCACAGGCCGCGCACGTTGACGTTGAACAGGGTGTCAAACTCCTCGACCGGCATGGAGTTGAGGGCACCGATCTTGAGCACGCCCGCCGAGCAGACGAGCCCGTTCAAGCGGCCAAACTGGCTGCCGATCGCCTTGAACGCACTCATGACACTTTCGACCGAGGTGACATCGCAGACCTGTGTGCGCAGCCGGTCGCCGTGGGTGGCGAACTCCAGGCGCAAGCCTTCGAGCTGGCGCTCAGCCACATCGAGGGCAATCACCGTCCAACCTTCGTCGAGCAGGCGTTTCACGGTGCCCCGCCCGATGCCCGATGCTCCGCCTGTGATGGCTGCGATTTTGGCCATGACGCATGTGCCTTTCCGTTGCCTGCACTTCTGTTGGGGCTGATGATGATCGCGGTGGCAGATTCTATCAATATCGATCCGCCGGGCGCGGAGTATAGAGCGCCGACGCATGGAGGCCGCAAACGCCGCTTCACCCGACGGCGACCCGACACTATGCTCACGAGCGACATCGGGATGCGCGGTTGCCTGCATGCAGCCGCGCGAGGGAGGATTGCATGGCAAAAATCGGTTTTATCGGCCTCGGCAACATGGGCAACCACATGGCGCGCAATCTCATCCGCGCCGGGCACAGCCTGAAGGTCTACGACCTCAACGAGGAGGCGATGAACTTCGTGGCGCAATCGGGCGCCAAGACGGCCCAATCGGTCAAGGATGCGGCAACGGGCGTCGACTTTGTCGTCACCATGCTGCCAGTCGGCGCCAATGTACGCACGGTATTCCTCGACGAGGGTGTCATGGCTGCGGCCTCGCCCGGCACCGTCCTGATCGACAGCTCGACGATCGACGTGGAGTCGGCGCGCGCCGTCCATGAGGCAGCCGCGAAGGCCGGCTTCGCCATGCTCGATGCACCGGTTTCAGGCGGCACCGTCGGCGCAGAGGCGGCGACGCTGACGTTCATGTGCGGTGGCGACAAGGCTACGTTCGAGAAGGCGCGGCTGATCCTGCAAGGCATGGGCAAGAACATCGTCCTGTGCGGCGGGCCGGGCTTCGGCCAGGTCACGAAGATCTGCAACAACATGATCGCGGCCATCAATGTGCTGGCCATCGGCGAGGCGTTCGCGATGGGCGAGAAGCTGGGTGTGTCGCGCCAGACGCTGTTCGACGTGATCTCGACCTCCACGGGCCGATCCTACATGCTGAACAACTCCTGCCCGATGCCGGGTCCGCTGCCCAATGTGCCGTCGAGCAACGACTTCAAGCCCGGCTTTGCCGCCAAGCTCATGCTGAAGGATTTGCGCCTGTCACAGGCTGCGGCGCAGATGGCAGGCTCGCCGACGCCGCTCGGGGCGGCAGCGACCGCCGCGTTCGCCATGCACATCAACAACGGGCACGGCGATCTCGATACCAGCAGCATCGTTAAGCTCATCAATCCAGATCTTTAGTTTAGAGGTGATGATGTGACTGCGGCCTCGCTGCACGACCTGACACTGGCCGATGCCGGCCGACTGATTGCGGCGCGCAAGCTGTCGCCGGTGGAGTATGCCGACGCCCTGCTGGCGCGAACGGAGGCGTTCGAGCCGCAGCTCAATGCTTTCATCACCCGCACGCCTGAGATCGCCAGAAAGGAGGCGCAAGCGGCCGAGAGCGAGATCGCCAAAGGCAACCATCGGGGGCCACTACACGGCGTCCCGTTCGCAGTGAAGGACATCTACGACACGGCCGGCATCCTGACATCTGGACACTCGCGGGTTTGCATTGATCGCGTGCCGCAGAAAGACTCGACGGCGGTCAGCAAGTTGCGAGCGGCCGGCGCGGTGCTGACGGGCAAGCTGGCGACGCACGAGTTCGCGCATGGAGGGCCGTCATTCGATCTGCCCTGGCCGCCGGCGCGCAACCCCTGGAATACGGCACATTTCACGGGCGGCTCCTCCTCGGGCTCGGGCGCGGCGCTGGCGGCGGGGCTGGTGCCGGTCAGCCTCGGATCGGATACGGGCGGGTCGATCCGCGGTCCCGCGGGGCTATGTGGAATTGCGGGTCTCAAACCGACATATGGACTGGTTAGCCGAGCCGGCGTGCTGCCGAACTCCTACTCGTTCGATACCTGCGGACCGATGGCGCGCACGAGCGAGGACTGCGCCATCATCCTGAATACGATTGCGGGATATGATCCGGCCGATCCCGCGTCATCCATGCGACCGACGGCCGATTTCACGACCGGTCTCGGAGCCGGCGTGAAGGGACTGCGCGTTGGCGTCATCCGCCATTTCTGGGAACAGGATCTGCGCGCCAATGCCGAGCTGGCCGTGGCGCTGGACGAGGCGATCCGCGTGCTGCGCGACCTGGGTGCGATTGTGGAGGACGCGCGCATGCGCCCGCTGCACGCCTACTCCGACGTCAAGATCGTGATGGCGGAAAGCGAGCTTTTCTCGCTGCACTTGGCTGATCTGATCTCGCGTCCGCAGGACTTCGGCCAGGATTTTCGTGCCCGCGCTCTCGCGGCGTGTCTGTTCACGGCCGAGGACTATGTGCGTGCCAGCCGCGAGCGGCGCACGATCATGGGCGAGATGCGCGAGCTGTATCGGCGCTACGATCTGTTCCTCACTGCCAACTCTTCCGCAGCGCCTCGACTCGATAAGCACGATGTCCTGTCGTTCTGGAAGCAACCGAATCTCACCTCGCCGTTCAACTGCACGGGCGGTCCGGCGCTAGCCGTGCTGTGCGGCTTCACGCAGGCGGGGCTGCCGCTGTCGATGCAGATTGCCGGGCGACCGTTCGATGATGCACGCATACTGGCAGCCGGCCACGCCTACGAGCAGGCCAGCGGATGGAGCAAGCAGCATCCGCATCTGACACCCGGAGCAGCGCCGGGAGCCGTGGATCCCAAGCCTTGGGTGCCGGACACATCGAATGTCGAGCCGGCCGTGCGCGCCAGAGCCGAAGCGGCGGCTCGCGCCGCGGGCTTGCGCCTTCCCGACACGATCGTGGCAGAGCTGGTTGCGGTGGCGCCATGGGCGCTGGCCATGGCAGGGCGGCTGAAGCGCGACCATGGCCGAGAGGTCGAGGTGTCGTCGATCTACGATCCCGGCCGCGACATCGACTAGTGTCCCGATCGCGAAGTTCGTCGGACTTTGCGGCAACCGTTGAACGAGCTTCGCGATCGAAAGGACACTAGCAAGCTAATGATGCTAGTGTGATCCAGATCGAGAAATTCGCTACGAGAAAAGCCGCGAACACTGGCGAATTTCTCGATCATCACACTAGAGGCAAGACGATGCGCAGGCTCGAGTTCGGCTGGTTCCTTCCGACGCGCGGCGACACCGACGACTACGGCGAGCCGCTGAAGATCCCCGCGTCGTTCGAGATGTTCGAGCGCGTTGCGGTGGCGGCCGAGGCCGCCGGATTCGAATACATGCTGGTTCCGGTAGGTCATCAGTGCTGGGACGCCTGGATGACCGGCGCGCTGATGATCGGCCGCACCAAGTCGATGCGCATGCTGGTCGCCGCAAGGCCGAGCTACATCAACCCCGTGCTGCTGGCGAAGATGATCTCGACCTGTGACCAGCTTTCGGGCGGACGCATCTCGGTCAATCTCATCGCCGGTCAGAGCGAGGCGGAGAACATCGCCGAGGGCGTGCGCTGGAGCAAGGAGCAGCGCTACGAAATCATGGATGAGGAAGTCACGATCCTGAAAGCGCTATGGACGCAACAGGGGACGACGGATTTCGCCGGGAAATACTATACCCTGAGGAAAGCCGAGCTGACACCCAAGCCGCTCCAGAAACCCTATCCGAAGTTTTATCTGGGCGGTGGCTCGGGCCAAGCGTGGGAGATCTCTGCCAAGCATGCCGATGTGCATCTCTTCTGGGGCGACACGGTCGAGCAGATCGTCGACAACATGAAGGTGCTACGCGGCATGGCGGCAAAGCATGGGCGCGAGAACGACCTCGGCTTCGGCATGCGTCTGCAGATCGTCTGCCGCGAGGACGAGAAGGATGCCTGGGACGCGGCGGACGGCCTGGTGCGGCACGTAACGAAGGAGCGGCAGGAATATATCCGCACCTATTACGCCGGCTCAGTTGCAAATCAGCGCGTGCAGGAGCTGGCGCGAACGAAGGGCGATCTGATCGCACCCAACTTGTGGTCAGGCCTGTCGAAGGCGCGGCCCGGCGCCGGCATCGCGATAGTGGGCGACCCGGAGCAGTGCGCCGACACGCTGCAGCAGTTCATCGACATCGGCTGCCACTCGTTCTGTCTGTCCGGCTACCTGCACGATGCCGAATGCGAGCGCTTCGATCGCCTCGTGCGCCCGATCCTGGCCGATCGGAACCGGGGGCGGATGAAAGCCTGAAGCTGCGGCTTCTTACGTCGACTTGGCTTTGAGGGCTGCCTCAAGGTCGGCCAGCCCGGTCTTGTCCGCGGACAGATACCAGTCGGCGATGGCACTCGATGTGACGAACACCGTGTCGCTCCGCTGCATCAGGAGATCGAATGCCTTCTCCAGATAGTAGGCGCGATGCGGAACGCCCACGAGATGCGGATGCAGCGCCAGCGTCAGGACGCGCGGTTGATGCTGCGACTCGCGCTCGAACACGGCCAGCGTAGCTTCCAGCCGTCGCAGCAGCTCGTCTCCGGCTTGGTACTGCACCGCCCAGATCGGCACGTCATTGAGCTCGAACGTGTAGGGCAAGCAGAGCAGCGGACCGTGAGCTGTCGTCATCCAGCAGGGCAAGTCGTCGACCAGCCAGTCGTGCGTGAACTCCAAGCCGCACCGCTTCAAGACATCGGGCGTCGCCATGGTCTCGCCACCGCCGGCGCCGAACCAGCCTCGTACCTTCTTGCTCGACAATTGCTCCAAGCGCGCGAGACACTTGCGGACCTCAGCCTCTTCATCCTCGGATTGTTTCAGCGAGCGCTGGAACCAGCCGTGACCAACGATCTCCCAGCCCGCGTCGACCGTGGCCTTGGCGAGTGAAGGATAAACATCGGCGCACTGCGCGTTGAGGAAGGCGGATGCCTTGATACCTCGCGCGCCGAGCATGTCGAAGAGGCGCGGCATGCCGCAGCGCAGCCCGTACTCAACCCATGAGTAGTTGGGAAGATCGGGTGGCTCGACCTGGGCGCCATGTGGTGCCGGCAGGACGCCGCGCGGCATCGGCCGGTCGAACGGCCAGTATTCGATATTGACCACCGGGTTGATCATCAGCGGCTTGCCGCGAAGCGGTTCGAGCCGTGGTCGCTCGCTCGACATTTGGTACGGGATGCGCGGATTGGGCCACATTGGTTCCCCCTGGATCAGTCGACGGAGTGCAAGCGGGCCGGATCGAACGGGCGCAAGCGTCCGGGATCGAAGGGCGAAAGGTCCACGTTACGCGCCCCGCCCTCAACGATCAGCTCCGCCATGGCCTCGCCGGTGGCTGGCGCGTTGAGAATGCCCCAGACGCTGTGACCGGTGGCGACATAGGCGCCGCGCAAGCCCGGCACAGATCCCATCAGCGGAAGTCCGTCCTGCGTCACCGGGCGATAGCAGGCCTGGCCGGCGACAATGGGTGCTGCCGCGAGAACCGGCGACAGGTGCGCGCACATGCGGCGCAGGCGATCGAGCGCGCCCGGATCGGGCGCAACGTCGGCAGGGTCGACTGGCAGCGGGCTCTCGCCCGAGAGGCCGCAGACATAGGTGGTGCCGTCGTCGCGGGGAAAGACTTCCGGAGCGAGCGAGGCGCCGCCTGCCTCGCGGTAGTCGAGAAAAAGAGCGTCAGGCGACACTTGCGCGCCGGTCTGGAAGACGACGCTGTGGCCCTTGAGCCCGTACACAGCCGGCAGGGGCAGCCATTGTGAAGCCAGGATGGACCACGGCCCCATCGCGATCACCACTGCATCGCCCTCGATGCGCTCGCCTGCAATCTCCACTCCCGTGGCCTGGTCGGAATGCACTGAGCGTGTCAGGCCCGTCACCTGTCCCATGTGCAGCGCGGCTCCATGCGCTTGTGCGGCGCGCATCATCGCGGCGGTGAACGCACCGGGATGGACTTGCGCTGTCGTCTCGGGCGAGCCGAGGCGGCGATCTAACCGCACATCACCTGAGATCCAATCGACGTCGCCAGCGTTGCGGCCGTGACCTGCCAGACCCGAGTTGCCATAGCCGCTATAGGTGGTGAGGCGGCGATAGCCCCAGGTATCATCGATCTCCTGTGCGAGCTTAGCGTGCAGGTCGAAGCTGCGCCGCGCCAGAGCCTCGAGCGGGCCGCCGTCGCACCAGTCGAGCGCCAGGAAGCCGCCGGACTTGCCGGAGGCAGCGCAGGCTACCCCTGTGCGTTCGATGACGGTCACCTCGATGCCGCGACGACTCAAGAAGTAGGCGATGGAGGCACCGATGACACCGCCACCGCAGACAAGGACTCGCATTCTCTCGCTGCCCTTTCGCCAGCCTGGTCGGAACCGACCGGACGCCGATCAGACCGATGCTGAATGATTACGGCAGACAGCGCAACCCGAGCGCCAGCGAGAGCAATGGACCGGCACGAGGACGCGTGCGCGAGGCGGCGCACAGGCGGGGCGGATCGTTATTTTGTCTGCCGGCAGCGGATCACTCGGACCGGGACAACCGCAGTTTTCTCGCGGCGTCGGGCTGGAGCCCCTCATCCTCTGGATCGGGATGAAACGTGTAGCCTTGCCCCCTGACACTGCGTATCGGATCGGGGAGCCAGCCGCGGTTGACAGCCTTCCTCAAGCGGCCGACGGTGACATCGACAGTGCGAATATCCAGATCGCTGCTGTCATGCCAAGCGCGCTTGACGATATCCTCGCGGCTCAGCACGGTGCCGGAATTGAGGATGAGAAGCTCGAGCAGACCGAACTCCTTGGGCCGCAGGCGGAGCAACCGTCCAGATCTGCGCGCGCGCTTGTTCACTCGATCGAGCTCGATGCTTCCGCAACGCAACCTCGTCGAGCGGTCAGGCGCGCTCAGGAGAGGCGCACCCTCGTCACCGACGAATGGGTCCGCATAGCCTGCATGCTCTAAAGTACGTCCTGCATCTGCCGCCGCGAGGGCCGCCTTGCGTTGACGAACCTTACTCAAGACACCAACCTACGATCCGACCGCGTGAAGGCGAACATCCGTCTCGAACATGTAGCCGGCACCGCGCACCGTGCGGATAACGTCCGCCTCATTGCCGCGCACCAGCGCCTTGCGCAACCGGCCGACGTGCACATCCACGGTGCGCTCATCGACATCGCCGTCGCGGCCCCATACACCATCGAGCAGCTGCGACCGCGACAGCACACGGCCCGCGCTCTCCATCAGCACCAGCAGCAGCCGGTACTCAGTCGGCCCGAGCTTCACCGGCCGTCCCTGGCGCATCACACGGTGTGCGGCGCGATCGAGGGTCACGTCGCCGATGCTGATGACGTCGGCGACCCGTTCGGGCACGGCCCGGCGCAGAATAGCCTTCACCCGGGCCATGAGCTCGGCAACCGAGAACGGCTTCACCACATAATCGTCGGCTCCTGTGGCGAGGCCGCGAATACGATCGCCTTCCTCGCCGCGCGCCGTCAGCATGATGACCGGCAGGTCCCGGGTTTCAGGCTTGGCGCGGATTTGACGGCAGATCTCGATGCCGGACAGGCCGGGGAGCATCCAATCCAGGATCACCAGGTCGGGGCGCTCCTCCGCGAGGAGCAGCTTTGCCTCCTCTCCGGTCGTCGCCACGCTGACGACGTGGCCTTCCGCTTCCAGGTTGTAGCGCAGCAGCACAACCAGCGCGGCCTCGTCCTCGACGATCAGGATCTTTGCACCCATTGCCGTCTATCCACTGTCTCGCACTGCGGAAGGCTCATGCACTCCCGATCAGCGTCGTGCTCGTCTTGTCGCCTTTGGGGCGGTCATCGGTGAGCGGCACGCCCTTCACCAGGTAGTGCACGGTCTCGGCGATGTTGGTGGCGTGATCACCGATGCGCTCGATGTTCTTGGCGCCGAACAGAAGATGGGTACACAAGCCGATGTTGCGCGGGTCCTCCATCATGTAGGTCAGGAGCTCGCGGAAGATCGAGTTGTAGAGCGCGTCGATCTGCTCGTCGTTGCGCCATACCTCGAGCGCTTTCTCCGCATCCCGGGCGGCGAACGCGTCGAGCACCTCCTTGAGCTGGCGCAACGCCAGCTCGGTCATGTGGCGCAGCCCGGTCATCAGGGTCTTGGGATGCGTCTCGCCCGACACAGCCAGGGCGCGCTTGGCAATGTTCTTGGCCAGGTCGCCGACGCGCTCCAGATCGCCCGCCACCTTGAGCGCGGCCATGATCTGGCGCAGATCGAGGGCCAGCGGCTGGCGGCGAGCAATCATGCCGATCGTCTGCTCTTCCAGCTCACGCTGCAGCTGGTCTATAGCGCCGTCGCTGGCGACGGCGGCTTCAGCCAGCTTCGGATTGCGCCGTTCCAAGGCCTCGAAAGCCTGGCCCAAAAGCTGCTCGGCGAGCCCGCCCATCTGCACGACTTTCTTGTCGAGCAGCGACAGCTCGGTCTCGTAGGATTTGACGATGTGCTCGTGCATCGCGGCATTCTCCCGCTGGCGCCACACAACTTTGAGGAACCGCATCAACCGAAGCGACCGGTGATGTAATCCTGTGTGCGCTGGTCCTTCGGATTGGTGAAAATCTGATCGGTTTCGCCCTGCTCCACCAGCACGCCGAGATGGAAGAAGGCCGTACGCTGTGATACGCGCGCGGCCTGCTGCATGGAGTGGGTGACGATGACGATGGTGTAGTTCTCCTTCAGCTCCTCCATCAGCTCCTCGATCCTCGCGGTGGCAATGGGATCGAGGGCCGAGCAGGGCTCGTCCATGAGAATGATGCCGGGGTTCACCGCAATCGCCCGCGCAATGCACAGGCGCTGCTGCTGGCCTCCGGAAAGCCCGGTGCCGGAATCGTGCAACCGGTCCTTGACCTCCTCGAACAACCCCGCGCGCTTCAAGCTCGAGACGACGATTTCCTCGAGACCCGCCTTAGACGTCGTCAGCCCATGAATGCGGGGACCATAAGCCACGTTCTCGAAAACGGATTTAGGGAATGGGTTCGGCTTCTGGAAGACCATGCCAACGCGCGCGCGCAATTGCACGACATCGAGCGCCGGATCGTAAATGTCCTGCCCGTCGACCTCGATCTTGCCGGTAACACGGCAGATCGGGATGGTGTCGTTCATGCGGTTGATGCAGCGCAGGAACGTCGATTTTCCGCAACCCGAGGGGCCGATGAAGGCCATCACCGCGCGCTCGGGAATGTCGACGGATACGGATCTCAGCGCGTGCTTCTCGCCATAGTAGACGTTCACATCGCGTGCGACGATTTTCGTGTTTGCACTCGCCTTTGCGGCGGGAGCGAAGTCGGGCACGAGCGTCGCTTGTGCGGGCATTTCCATGGGGCGGATCGCCTTTCCTACCAGCGTCTCTCGAATCTCTTGCGCAGCCAGATGGCCATGCCGTTCATGACGAAAAGGAACACCAGCAGCACGATGATGGTCGCCGCGGTCTTCGCCTGGAACGCGACCTCCGGGAGATCCGACCATAGATAAATCTGCACCGGCAGCACCGTCGCGGCTTCCGTGAAGCCCTTCGGCACATCGACGATAAATGCGATCATGCCGATCATCAGCAAAGGGGCCGTCTCGCCCAGCGCGTGCGCCATGCCGATGATCGTGCCGGTCATGATACCAGGCATGGCCAGCGGCAGCACATGGTGGAACACAGCCTGCTGGTGGGAGGCGCCGACGCCGAGCGCCGCCTCCTTGATCGAGGGGGGACGGCCTTGAGCGCCGCACGCCCAGCAATGATGATTGTCGGCAGCACGAGCAGCGCGAGCACCAGACCGCCGACGAGAGGAGCCGAGCGCGGCAGCCCGAAGAAGTTCAGGAATACAGCCAGGCCTAGCAGTCCGAAGACGATCGAGGGCACCGCGGCGAGATTGTTGATGTTGACCTCGATCAGGGCCGTGAGCTTGTTCTTCGGAGCGAACTCCTCGAGATACACGGCGGCCAGCACACCGATCGGCAGGCACAGAGCGAGCGTGACAAGCAGTGTCAGGGCCGTGCCGACGAGCGCACCGCGGATACCCGCAAGCTCCGGCTCCCGGCTGTCGCCGGAGGTGAAGAACAGCCAGTTGAAGCTGCGCTCGACCTTGCCAAGCTCCTTGAAGCGCTCGAGGAAGGCGACTTCCTGGTCCGTCACCTTGCGATTGCTCTCGGGCGTCAGGTACGTCACGACGCGCCAGTCGCCAGCCTTGGCCTCGTTGCTCGACGACAACGGCAGCAACACGTCGCCGGTTGTCCCGCTGTCGGAGAGCTTGGTGACCTTGACGAGGCCGCCGTTGATCGCGACCAAGAGGCTTGGCATGCTGGCGTCGAGCGTCTCCTCTACCTTCGGGCCCTCGAAGCGCTCGCGATAGGCCGCTGCCTCGTCGCGAAGCTCCTTGATACGCCCAGCGAGCGCAGCCGATCCCCATCGCTGCAGACGATCGGCCTCGGCGCTCAACTTCTGAGCCCGTTCCCGCAGCCCTTGCTTGATCGCGACCAAGCTATCCGCAAAATCATTGGCCGATGTCAGGACCGTGATCTCTCCGGTCGTATCGCTTGGCGTGGCGATACCTCTCCCCGGGCGCGACGAGATCGGTGTGCCTGCACCTTTGTAGTAGAGGTCCGCGTCGTCCGAGAGGAGCAGCGGGACCTTGACCGTCTTGCCGATCAGGCTCGGGTCGGCCACCAGCCGGTCCCGCAACACATCAGGGGCACCCGTGCTCAGGAGGCGCGTCAGCGTGCGCTCCGGCCCTCTACCCTCGACCCCCTGGATCGCGCCTTTGAGGGCATCGCGCGTAATGGGGAAGTAGTCACCTGACCGTATCGCTGCGGTGTCGCTCTTTCCATCGAATGCATCGGCTGGAACCGGAACGTCGAGCACGAGCGCGTGCTGGGTGAACGCCGGCAGCCCCTTGGCGACAATATCGGTGATCAGGACCACCAGAAACGCCGCCGCGATCACCAGTGCGATGATGCCGTAGGCCTTGAACCGCGCTTCGGCGCGATACCGCCTGCGTACGCGTGCGGCAGCAGCGTCCAAGGCGCGGTCGCGGCGCTCCATTTCCGCGAGGGAGGAAACCGCGACGTCAGTCATACTGTTCCCGATACTTGTTCACGATGTGCAGCGCGATCAGGTTCAACATCAACGTCATGAAGAAGAGCACGAAGCCCAGCGCAAACGCGGCCAAGGTCTTGGCGCTGTCGAATTCCTGATCGCCGACGAGGATGGTCTTGATCTGGACCGTGATGGTGGTCACCGCCTCCAGCGGGTTGAAGGTCAGATTGGCAGCGAGACCGGCGGCCATGACGACGATCATGGTTTCGCCGATGGCGCGGCTGATGGCGAGCATGAAAGCCGACACGATGCCGGGGAGCGCTGCCGGCAGCACCACCCGCTGGATGGTTTCGGACTTGGTGGCGCCCAGCGCATAAGCGCCGTCGCGCAGGGATTGCGGCACGGCGTTGATGACGTCATCCGACAACGACGAGATGAAGGGTATGATCATCATGCCCATCACCAGGCCGGCCGCGAGTGCGCTTTCAGAGGCAACGTCGAGGCCGAAGTACTCGCCCCATCCGCGGATGAGCGGCGCCACGGTGAGGGCAGCGAAGAAGCCCAGCACCACCGTGGGGATGCCGGCGAGTATCTCGAGCACCGGCTTGGCCCACGTCCGCACGCGGCGCGAGGCGTATTCGGACAGATAGATCGCAGAGAACAAGCCCAGCGGGCCAGCGACAAAGATGGCTATGAGGGTGATGAGCAAAGTGCCTGTGAGCAACGGGACGAAACCGAAGGCGGTCTTGATATCACCCTGATCCGCCCGCAACGCCGCCTGCGGATTCCACTCGGTGCCGAACAGAAACTCCGAGACCGTAGGCCGCCCTTTGAGCGCCGGGTCGTAGAAGAACCTGTAGGTCTCGATGAGGACCGAGAAGATGATGCCGATGGTGGTCAGAATGGCGACCGCCGCACAGACGATGAGCGTCGCCAGCACGAAGCGCTCGAAATAATTGCGCGAACGGAACGTCGGGCTGATCCGGCCGAGACACAGTGCCAGCCCCAGCAGACCCAAGGCGACCCCGCCACCGAACAAGGCCCATTCCCCGTACTTGTGCGTGTTGGCGTAGCTTTCAGCTGCCTGCTTGAGGGCCTGCGACGGCTCGCCCGTCCCGTACTGGCCGTTGGCGAGGTTCTGGACGTCGCGCAAGGCAGCGCCGCGCCGTAACGCATCGCCTGTCACGTCCGGCCCGAAGGCATCCAGTGCATTGGAGGTTGCAAGATGACTGACCAGCGGAGCCGCGATGAGGAACGTCAGCAGCATCGGCAGGAGGACGCCAACCGCCGTGAACAGCCCGTGGTACGTAGGCAGCGAATGCAGGCCACCGCCGGCGACCGCCAGACTTCGCCCACGCGAACGTCCCGCGAAGAACGCGGCGAGAACCAATAGCGCGAGCGCCAAGAAGTAAATGCCCGCCATAACGCCGTTACCCCCGCCAGTCATATCTAGGCCGGCATAGCGCTTACGGAAAGCGTGCAGCCGGCAAGCAAGGGAGACCGGCGCAACCTGCGGCAGCCTCCCTTACCGTTGTTCTTACTTCACGTCTGCTGCAGCGAGAACCTGCATGCCCGTGGCAGCGGCCGCAATCTTGTCAGCCTCTGCCTTCGGCAGGGCAACGAGGCCCTTGCGCGCCAGATATCCGTCCTTGGACATGGCCTTGGGCGAGACGTACTCGGCTACGAACTTGTCGATGCCCGGGATCACGCCGACGTGCTGCTTCTTCACGTAGACGAAGAGCGGGCGAGCGCCCTTGTATTTGCCCGACGAGATCGTGTCATAGGTCGGCTCGACGCCGTCGATGGTCACGCCCTTCAGCTTCGCGGTGTTCTCCTCGAGGAAGGAGTAGCCGAAGATGCCGAAGGCGTTCTTGTTAGCCTCGAGCTTCTGGACGATCACGTTGTCGTTCTCACCTGCTTCGACATAGGCGCCGTCCTTGCGGATGGACTTCCACACCTTCTCGAAGCCTTTGGCGTCGGCCGTCTGCATCTCCTTCAGGGCGGCGTTAGCCTTGGCGCCGACTTCCATGAAAAGCTCATGGAACGAGTCGCGCGTGCCGGAGGTCGGCGGAGGGCCCAGAACCTCGATCTTCACGTTCGGCAGCGACTTGTCGACGTCCGACCAGTTCTTGTTGGGGTTCGCGACGAGCTTGCCGTCGGCGCCGGGAACCTGCTCGGCCAGCGCAAGAAACACCTGCTCCATGGTGAGCTTGATGGCAGGGCCAGCCTTGGAATGGGTGATCGTCAGGCCGTCGATGCCGACCTTGAGCTCGACGATGTCCTTGACTCCGTTTTTCTGGCAATCGTCGAACTCGCCCTTCTTCATAGCGCGAGATGCGTTGGTGAGATCGGGATGCGCCTCCCCGACGCCGGCGCAGAACAGCTTCATGCCGCCGCCGGTGCCGGTCGAACTCCACGACAGGTGTCTTGCCTGCGCCGCTCTTGCCGAACTGCTCGGCAACCGCCGTCGTGAAGGGATAAACGGTCGAAGAACCGACGATCCTGATTTGATCACGCGCCGATGCCGCATCGGCGAACGCGAAGGCTCCTGCGACAGCCGCAGCCGTCGAGATGGCCATGAACCTCATGTTCACTCTAGCTCTCCCTCATTGGGTGACTGGAGGATTTCCCGCACTGGGATTTGTCCTTCCGGCGCACTCATGCGCCGGGCCCATACTTAGAGGGTCTCCATAACAGTCATGTGACATATCAACGCGTTGTTATTACACGTATTTTTCTAATTCACCCAGGCGATCGACACGCCGTGCGACACGGCTTCAACGACGCCGACACGCACGGATAAATCGCGCACGCACCGATCAATCGCGCACGCACCGATCAATCTGACGCGATCTGTGGCCACCAGCGGACTCGCACTGAAGTCGCCTTAAGAGCGCGTGGTTCGACGATCATGCCGCGTCTGAGGAAGGATCGGGCTCGGCAGTGGAGCGTCACAACTATTTTTCGCGGCGAGCAACCAACGTTTCACCAAGATTTTGATGCACCTAAACCTCGGGAGGGGCAGTGGGAGATTCTGTCAATGCATGCTGCTCCTTGGTGGACTACGCTGACCAAGCTCTTGCGTCCTGGCCGGACATTTCTCTTTGTGCTGGTACCCGCCGCCACAATCCTCGGCGGCTGCGTGCCCGAGCATGACGAGGAAGGCTACTCCATGTCGGCGGTGACGAAGGCGCACCGCATCGAGAGCGCCTCAGCCCGGGCGCCGGCATGCGCCTCTCAAACGAAGTCCGCCGCCAGCGACCTAGAAGTCCGCATCGCGCTCGAGTACGAGCGCGCGTGCTACAAGCAGGCTGAAGCGAAGGTTCGCGCGCGTCTCAACAAGCTGCAGCAAGTCGTGACGAGGACACGCCGCATCGAGAGCGCCCAAGCCCAGCCGCCGGCATGTGACTCCCAATCAAACGCTCAAGCCACAGCCGGCAACGAGCCGCAGGAGAAAGCACGCGCCTTCCATCAACCGACCAGCTCCGGCAGAGCTCTGGTGAAAACAACGGCCCCATCTGATCGCAAGGATGTGGCCTCGACGGCAACACCCCCTGCTAGTCCCGCGCGTGATTCCAGCTCGCCAGCCAGCGTGCTCGAGGTCCGTATCGCGCTCGAGTACGAGCGCGCATGCTACAAGCAGGCTGAAGCTAAAGTTCGAGCACGCCTGAACAGGCTGCAGCAAGTCGTGAGCGAGCGGTCAAATAGGAAGAGCGGCGTCCAGAGCGCCAACCTTGAAGCCGCATCACCGTGACCTGCGCTACACGTCCTTGGCCGCGTCGCGCAGCTTGAACTTCTAAATCTTGCCCGTGCTCGTCTTGGGAATTTCCGCGAACACAACGTGTCGCGGGCACTTGTAAGCCGCGAGATTGGCGCGGCAAAAGGCAATGATCTCATCCTTGGTTGCCGTCGCTCCCGGCTTCAACTCCACGAACGCGCAGGGCGTCTCGCCCCATTTCTCATCGGGCTTGGCCACGACGGCGGCGTAGGCAATGGCGGGATGCTTGTAGAGCACGTCCTCCACCTCGATGGAGGAGATGTTCTCGCCGCCAGAGATAATGATGTCCTTGGAGCGATCCTTGAGTTGCACATAGCCGTCGGGGTGCAGCACACCCAAGTCGCCGGAATGGAACCAGCCGCCCGCGAACGCCTCGTCAGTTGCCTCGGGATTCTTGAGATAGCCCTTCATGACGATGTTGCCGCGAAACATAACCTCGCCCAGCGCCACGCCGTCGGCAGGCACGCGCTGCATCGTTTCCGGGTCCATGACAGTCAGCTCTTCGAGAGCGCTATAGCGCACGCCCTGACGCGCTTTCTTGGCTGCGCGCGCCCCAGGCTCCAGCGCATCCCAATCCGCATGCCATTCGTTCACGACGGCCGGTCCGTAGGTCTCGGTAAGGCCGTAGACGTGCGTGACGTTGAACCCGGCCTCCGCCATGGCCGCGAGCACGACCTCGGGGGGCGGAGCGGCGGCGGTCACGAACTCGACCTTGTGCGGAAGCGGCCGCTTGTCCTCCGGCGATGCGTTGAGCAGCGCCGACATGACGATCGGCGCCCCGCACAGATGCGTCACCTTGTGATCGGCGATGGCATCGAACATCGCTTTGGCGCGCACCCAGCGCAAGCAGACGTGCGTGCCCGCGACAACCGAAAGCGTCCAGGGAAAGCACCAGCCGTTGCAGTGAAACATGGGCAGCGTCCAGAGATACACCGGATGCCGACCCATGCCGGCCGCGACCACGTTGGCGTAGCACATGAGATAGGCGCCGCGATGATGGTACACGACCCCCTTGGGATTGCCGGTCGTGCCCGACGTGTAATTGAGGGCGACGGCGTCCCATTCGTCGGCCGGCTTGTGCCAGGCAAACTCGGGATCGCCCCCGGCCAGGAACGCCTCGTACTCGATCCGGCCCAGCAGCTCGCCTGTCTGCAGAAATTCCTTGTCATCGAAGTCGATCACGATCGGCTTGACCTTCGCCAGGGCCAGCGCCTGCTTGACGACCGGCGCGAACTCGCGGTCGGTGATCAGCACCTTCGATGCCGCGTGATCGAGCTGGAAGGCGATGATGGCCGCATCCAGGCGCGTGTTCATGGAGTGCAGCACGGCTCCGGTCATCGGGACGCCGTAGTGTGCCTCGAGCATGGGCGGCACGTTGGGCAGCATCACCGACACGGTATCGCCGACACCGATGCCGAGCCGATTGAGCGCGGAGGCCAAGCGACGCGAGCGTGTGTAGAGCTCGCTGTACGTGCGGCGCAGGCCACCATGAATGACCGCAACGTGGCCCGGGTAAACCATGGCCGCGCGCTCGAGAAACGTCAGCGGCGTCAGCGGCTGATAGTTGGCCGGCGTACGGTCGAGATCCTGGGCATAGGGGTTAGCGGGCATGTCGACTCTCTGGGCTGTGTGCGGCGCAACCTATCGGATGGCAGATCACGCTTCAACGCGCCGGATGAGGATCGGTGACGACGACCTTGCCTCTTGCCCCGCGGCGGGAACAATGTTGAACCTTGTGAAATCGCTGCTGGATATGAGTGCGCAGAACAGAATACCAAGATGGAGCCGCGCCGCATGAGCCGCTACCACGAGGTGTATGCCGCTTGGAAAAAAGACCCGGAGACGTTCTGGGCGGAAGCCGCGCGCGACATCGATTGGACCAATCTGTGGGACAAGGTTTTTGACCCATACGCTGGCGAGTACGGCCGCTGGTTCGTGGGCGCAGAGTGCAATACGGCCTACAACTGCCTGGACCGTCACGTGCTGCGCGGACGGGGACGGCAAAAGGCGTTGATCTACGATAGCCCGGTTACCAAGCAGACCAAGGCGTTCACCTACGCTGAGCTGCGCGATGAGGTCGCTGTCTTCGGCGCCGTTCTGCAAGACCTGGGGGTCAAGAAGGGCGATCGCGTCATTCTCTACATGCCGATGACGCCAGAGGCGGTCATCTCGATGCTGGCCTGTGCGCGCATCGGCGCCGTCCATTCGGTCGTATTCGGCGGTTTCGCGGCCAGCGAGCTTGCAACGCGCATCAACGACGCAAAGCCAGTAGTCATAGTCTCGGCCAGCTGCGGCATCGAGGCCGCGCGTGTCATTCCCTACAAGCCGCTGCTCGACCGGGCGATCGAGCTGGCGCAGCACAAGCCAGCCACCTGCGTCATCAAGCAAAGACCGATGGCGGAGGCGGACATGTTGGCGGGCCGCGACTACGATTGGGACGACCTCGTCGCCGATGCCAAGGCGCGCGGCCGGCGGGCCGGTTGCACAACGGTTGCCGCCACCGATCCGCTCTACATCCTCTACACGTCCGGCACCACGGGCGAACCCAAAGGCGTGGTGCGCGACAACGGCGGGCACATGGTTGCGCTCAAGTGGACAATGAAAAACCACTACGGCGTGGAGCCGGGCGAGGTGTATTGGGCGGCTTCCGATGTCGGCTGGGTCGTGGGCCACAGCTATATCGTCTATGCGCCGCTGCTGCACGGCTGCACGAGCGTATTGTACGAGGGCAAGCCGGTCGGCACACCGGACGCCGGCGCGTTCTGGCGCGTCATCGCCGAGCACCAGGTGTCGGCCATGTTCACGGCGCCGACGGCGTTCCGCGCCATCAAGAAGGAAGACCCGAAAGGCGAGCTCATCGGCAATTACGATCTGCGCGCTTTCCGCACGTTATTCCTGGCCGGCGAACGCGCCGATCCCGAAACCATCAAATGGGCGGAGAACAATCTCAAGGTGCCCGTCATCGACCACTGGTGGCAAACCGAAACGGGCTGGCCAATTGCCGGCAATCCGATGGGGCTCGGCCAGCTGCCGGTCAAGCACGGCTCGCCTACCGTACCGATGCCGGGCTACGATCTGCAGGTCCTCGATGAGAAGGGGCAGCCGGTCGCCACGGGCCAGACGGGCACGCTCGCCATCAAGCTGCCGATGCCGCCCTCCTGCCTGCCGACGCTTTGGAACAACAACGAGCGCTTCAGGAAGAGCTACCTCTCCGAGTTCAAGGGCTACTACACGACGTCCGACGCCGGCTTCGTCGACGATGACGGCTACGTGTACGTGATGGCGCGCACCGACGACGTGATCAATGTCGCGGGTCACCGGCTGTCGACCGGTCAGATGGAGGAGGTCGTCGCCCGGCACAAAGACGTCGGAGAATGCGCGGTGATCGGCGTCGCCGACGCCATGAAAGGGCAGATCCCAGCCGGCTTCATCGTGCTCAACAGCGGCGTCAATCGCGATCCGAACGAGATCGAGCAGGAGGTCGTCAAGCTCGTGCGCGAGGAGATCGGACCCGTCGCAGCGTTCAAGACCGTGATGACCGTCAAACGACTGCCGAAGACGCGCTCCGGCAAGATTTTGCGCGGCACCATGCGGCAGATCGCGGATGGCGAAAGCTGGAAAATGCCGGCGACGATCGACGATCCGATCATTCTCGACGAGATTACGACGGCGTTGCAGGAACGCGGAATGGCGGACGCCGACAAGGTCCAGGTTTAGGCTCGGCCTCGCGCCGGCACGCAGCATCACTATCCGCGCGGGGTTCCGGCCGATTGGAACCGTCGCAGGCAAATGACGTTTCCCAGCACATGCAATCACGCTGGGAGTTACCGTCATGCGCCCCCTACTGCTCTGGGTACTCGGCATTCCGATCCCCATCATCATTCTGCTCTACCTCTTCAACGTGCTCTGAGGCGGATGAGTTGACCACGGCGCAGCAGCAGCTATGCCGCACTCATGGAACCTGGCCGGGTGCGGCACGTTTTCCTTTCGAGCCCGCAATGCAGCCACGGAAATCAATGCAGGACCATCACCAGGCCGGCCACCTCGCCAAGAGGCTGAACGGCGTTTGAACCAGGCTCAAGAAAGCAAATGACCGGAGAACACTCATCAAACGAGGGGCCGCATACCAATGTCGCCTCCGCGCCCAGACTGTCGAGCGAGGTTCGCATCCTGCTCGGCCTACGTCTGCGCGCCGTCTACGCCAGCCTGGTTCGCGAACCAGTCCCGGAGCGATTTCTCAAGCTCCTGGAAAGGCTGGAAGCCACGGAGAAAGCCTTTTGAGCGTGTCCAAGCACGACAGTTTGTGTGAGCCGCTGATCAAGGCGGTCCCCAACCTTCGCGCGTTTGCGATCTCGCTGTGCGGGGACGTGGACCGGGCCGACGATCTCGTACAGGAAACGCTGGTCAAGGCATGGAACAGCTTGGCCAGCTTCGAGCAGGGGACCAACCTCAAGGCATGGCTGTTCACCATCTTGCGCAACACCTACTTCTCGGAGTGCCGCAAGCTGCGACGCGAGGTGAAGGATCCGGATGGCGAGTTGGCCGCCAAGCTCTCGGTACTCCCGGAGCAGCACGGCCACATGGATATGGTAGACTTCAATGTGGCGCTGGCCAAACTCTCGGCCGATCAGCGCGAGGCCCTCATTCTCGTGGGCGCGGAAGGTTTTTCCTACGAGGAGGTCGCTCGCATCTGCGGCTGTGCGGTCGGCACGGTCAAGAGCCGCGTCAATCGAGCGCGCGTACGCCTGGCTGATCTTCTGCAGGTCGAGGGCGTGATTGATTTGGAGCCTGGAAAAGCGCGCAGACCTGCGATGATCGCGACAACCCGATAGTCCCGCGCGCCCGAGGCGGGATGGAACATTTCCGCGGCACACGGGTTAGGTGCGTGTTAAAGGCCTATTCACGCGAAGCTCGGAGGGACACACGGGATGTCGATCGCAAATGCCGTTGCACCACATCTGCCTTATTTGCGGCGATTCGCACGTGCGCTGACCGGCAACCAGGAGAGCGGGGACGCTTATGTAGTCGCAGTCCTGGAAGCTTTCATCGCCGATCCCACAACTTTCGATCGCAATCTGCCGGCACGCATCGCGCTTTATCGCGCGTTCCTGAAACTTTGGGATTCCATAGCCATCAACAGGACTGTGGAAACCAACCCTCCAAACCCTGCAAGTGCCGTCGATCGCCGGCTGGATGCAATAACCCCAAAGCCGCGTCAGGCGTTCCTGCTGATGGCGCTCGAGGGCCTCTCCATTGTGGAGACTGCGCAGGTCCTGGATGTGCCGGTGTTCGAGGCCAAGGCCCTGATCGACGAGGCCGGCACGGAGATCGCCGATCAGATCGCCGCAGACATCCTCATTATCGAGGACGAGCCGCTGATCGCCATGGATCTCGAGACGCTGGTGAAGGACCTGGGACACAGGCTGCACGGCGTGGCAAGAACGCATGCAGAGGCGGTGAAGGCTGTCGCCGGCCGCAGACCCGGGCTGGTTCTGGCCGATATCCAACTGGCCGATGGCAGCTCCGGGCTCGAAGCGGTGAATGAAATTCTACGCTCCTTCACCGTCCCGGTTATTTTCATCACAGCGTACCCGGAGCGGCTGCTGACCGGGCAGAAGCCCGAGCCGGCATTTCTGATCACCAAGCCGTTCCAACCCGAGACAGTCAAGGCGGTCATCAGCCAGGCCCTGTTCTTCGACATGCACGCGAGGGACTCCGGGCGGGCGGTCGCGTAGCCGTGGCCCAGACACGGGATTGTTGACCTTAAGATCAAGAATGAGTTTCGCGAAGTTTGAAGTTGGCGCTTCTGCCGGAGACGGCGGACGCGCTGGGATGCGCGCGCGCCGGCGAACTCGCTGTAACCGCGCACGGCAACGACCCCATGTGCAGGCTGATCGCAACTCTGCTCGGCGCAACGGCGTTTCAGCTCACGACAGGCATGGCGGAGACGCGGTCGGCTGAGATCGGCGATGTCATTCGCCTACTTCTGTTTGGCTGTGCCTTCTGGCTCTTCGTCGCGGCCTTACCCGGCAAACATGCCAATACGCGGCGGCGGTCTGGTTACAAACTCGATGAGAGGTTCGCCGGTTTCGGCCGGCGCACCGTGACGCTGAGCCTCCGTGCGCCGCGAGAGCCTCGCCGCACCCACACTGTCGCGGCGGAATAGACCCTCCCGAGATCCCTCCGTAGCGCGGGAACCTTGGCCGCGCGGGCGGCGTTATCGCCCCAGTTCAACTACTGATCGGAGCATGCCGTGGGCAACCTTCTTCACTACGCAGTGGTTTTTCTCGTCGTGGCTCTCGCTGCGGCAGCCCTGGGCTTCGGTGGCGTCGCCGGCACGGCTATGGAGGGTGCGCGCATCCTGTTTTGGGTCGCCATCATCCTGTTCGTGATCTCGCTCGTTGCCGGCCTGGTCAGACGCGGCAGTCCATGAGCGCAAGCTCAACACAAAGGAGAGCAACATGAATTGGGATCGAATTGAAGGGAACTGGAAGCAGTTCAGCGGCAAAGTCAAAGAGAAGTGGGGTCAGCTCACGGAAGACGATGTCGCCACCATCAACGGCCGGCGCGAGCAGCTCGAGGGCAAGCTGCAGGAGCGTTATGGCTACGGCAAGGAGCAGGTCCGCAAGGAAGTCGACGACTGGCTGGGCCGCCAGTAAATAGTCGTACGGTCCATATCAATCGATGGCCGGTCGGACTGGAGTCCTGCCGGCCATTTTTTTCGTGGGCGGGCCTCCTACTCCTCCTGATCCGCCGGCCGCGACAGCTCCTTCAGATTGGCAAACACGCGCGATGCCTCTTCCTCGGGCGATTCGCTTGGCTCCTTGGCAGGCTCGGGAGGCGGTGGTGCGAGGTCGGGCTGAGGCCCCATGCCCGGGATAGTCTCGGCCGCAGGCAACAGAGTTCCTGACTTGCCCGTCTCCTTGCGCTCACGCTCGAGGCGGCGTGCCGCCTTGCCGACCTCGTTGTCGAGGTCGATCTGCGAGCACAGACCCAGCATCACGGGATCCTGCGGGGTCAGGTTGGCCGAATTCCAATGCGAGCGCTCGCGGATGGCCGCGATCGTCGGCTTGGTCGTGCCGACCAGACGCATGATCTGGCTGTCCTTCAGCTCACCATGATTGCGCAGCAGCCAGAGCACGGCGTTGGGCCGGTCCTGCCGGCGCGAGACAGGCGTATAGCGCGGTCCCGGCTTGGTCTTGACCTGCGGGATCTCGACCTTGGACTCGGCGACCTTGAGCCGGTAGGCAGGGTCGGCTTCCGCGCGCTTGATCTCGTCGCGACTGAGCTGACCCGAGGCAATGGGGTCCATGCCCTTGATGCCCTGGGCCACATCGCCGTCGGCGATGCCTTTGACCTCGAGATTATGCAGACCGCAGAACTCCGCGATCTGCTCGAAGCTGAGCGACGTGTTCTCCACCAGCCACACCGCGGTGGCCTTAGGCATCAGGGGTTTACGATCACTCATAAGGGCTTTCTCCGGACCCGGTCCGAAGCGGCCGGCCGGGCCAATCTGCAAGGGAGGTAGAGGGGATTGTGGCCCTTATATCGTGTCCTCCGTCACATTCGCAACAGCGGTATGGCCGCTGCGAACCCAAAAGCCCGCAACAGCGTTATTGCAGCGCAGGACGGCTTCCAAACAGCTGGTTTCCACTCCAACTCAGGCCTTCAAACACTCGAATCAAAGGTGTTTTCAGGTGTGTGAAATGGGTTTCGCAATGCCAAAAATTGGATTTTCCCTCGTTGCGGTGCACAGTTCCTGGGCATATGTTGCACTGCGGCTAGGCAGGGGCAAAGCTCGGGAAACGGGGAAATGACCTTACTCACGCGCAATACCTACTACTTCGAGGATCTCCAGCTCGGCATGGAGGCAAGCTTCGCGAAGACTGTCACGGAAGCCGATATCGGCACATTTGCCGAGGTGACGGGCGACAAGAACCCGGTCCACCTGGACGAGGCTTATGCCGCCAAGACCATATTCAAGACCCGCATCGCGCACGGCATGCTGACGGCCGGCTATCTCTCCGCCGTGTTCGGCATGGAGCTGCCGGGACCCGGCGCGATCTACGTGACGCAGACGCTCAACTTCCGCGGCCCGGTGAAGATCGGCGACAAGGTCATCGCCAAGGTGCGGGTCGCCGAGCTGTTTCCGGCAAAAAGGCGCGCGCGCTTCGACTGTGTATGCACGGTCGACGGCAAGCCGGTGCTCGAAGGCGAGGCCATCCTGATGATACCGGCAAGGCCGGCCTAAAGGCACTTGGCCGACGCTCCCTGATCAACCAGTCTTCGCGCCTCATTCGGCGATCCGGCTTGACCTCGGCTGGCTCCTGCTGTCCTTAGGCCCACTCCCGCATGTGCGGGTGTTGCCTCCCACAATGCCAATCAGTCGCCCGCATGCACGTCGTCTACGGATACGATCACGTGCCCCACGAAGCGAGGGGGGCGACGCTGGCAATCGGCAACTTCGACGGCGTGCATCGCGGCCATCAGGCCCTGTTCGAGGCAGCGCGTGCGGCCGTGGCCAAGCATGGCGGGCTGGCCGGCGCCATGGTGTTCGAGCCGCATCCGCGCGAGTTCTTCCAGCCGGACAAGCCACATTTCCGGCTGACGACGCTGCCGCAGAAGATCGCCCTCTTCGAGCGCTACGGCCTCGATCTGGCAGTCGTGCTGACGTTCGACCGCCATCTCGCCAGTCTGACGGCGCGCGAGTTCATCGAGCGGGTACTGGTGGCCGGCCTCGGCGTGCGGCGCATCATCGTCGGGCACGATTTCCACTTCGGCAAAGGGCGCGACGGCAACACGCAAGTGATGCAGCAAGTCGCCGAGGGGATGGATTTCGAGGTCACGGTGATCGAGACTGTCGCGGAAGCGGGCGAGGTGTTCTCGTCGAGCGCGATCCGGGCCGAGATCGCGCAGGGCGACGTCAAGAGCGCCGCCGATGCGCTCGGTCACAACTGGCGCGTGGCTGGCAAGGTGATCGGCGGCGCCAAGCGCGGTACGGAGCTCGGGTATCCTACCGCCAATATCCCGATGCCCAAGGGCACCGCGCTGGCGCATGGCATCTACGCCGTGCTCGTGCACGTGCATGGCCAGCACTTCGAGGGGGCGGCCTATCTCGGCACGCGCCCCACCTTCGACGACGGCACGCCGGTGCTGGAAACGTTCCTGTTCGACTTCGACGGCGATCTCTACGGGCGGGAAATAGAAATCGAGTTCGTCGACTACATCCGCGGTGACCGCCGGTTCGATACGATCGAGGCCCTGAAGGCACAAATGGACAAGGACTGCGCCCGCGCACGGGCAATCCTGAGCCGCCACGCGGCCGGCGCCTAACGAGGAACGCCGCCGCGCCCGCAAACCAAGAGCGTCTGCGAAACCCCGACCGCGCCGCATCCTCGCGGCGACGTCCCTCTACACTAAAACAACTCGCCAGCAGCCGCGCCTGTTCTGCGGCCCGCCTACACGATTGCGTGTAGTTGCGGACAGACCACAAACGCCTCGACTACCTTTACTCCATCTGACGGCGACGCCCCGTTGCCTGCGGCGGCGCACGCCGCTAAAAGAGCGCCATGTCCCGATTTGCTGGAAAGCTGATACGCACGCGAATTCCATGCCCGGTCGCCTAGTGGCGCCCGGGGTCTTCCCCATGCTTTGAACGCTTCGCATCAGCCCTTCGAGACGGCATTCTCTCTCATGACCACCACCAAGTCAGCCACGCGCGACTGGAGCGCGACGCTATTTCTGCCGAAGACGGACTTTCCCATGCGCGCGGGCCTGCCGCAGCGCGAGCCGCAACTGCTGGAGCGGTGGGCCAGCATCGGGCTCTATCACCGGTTGCGCGAGGCCGCCGTGGGCCGGCCCAAGTTCGTGCTGCACGACGGTCCGCCTTATGCCAACGGCAACATCCACATCGGCACGGCGCTGAACAAGATTCTGAAGGACATGGTGACGCGCAGCCAGCAGATGCTGGGCTTCGATTCCAACTACGTGCCCGGATGGGACTGCCACGGCCTGCCGATCGAATGGAAGATCGAGGAGCAGTATCGCGCCAAGGGCCAGGACAAGGACCAAGTGCCGGTCAACGAGTTCCGCCAGCAGTGCCGCACCTTCGCCGAGCACTGGATCGGCGTGCAGCGCGAGGAGTTCAAGCGGCTGGGCGTGGAAGGCGACTGGGAGCACTATTACTCGACCATGGCCTACAAGGCCGAGGCGATCATCGCCGCGGAGCTGATGAAGTTCGCCATGAACGGCTCGCTCTATCGCGGGTCGAAGCCGGTGATGTGGAGCGTGGTGGAGAAGACGGCACTGGCGGAAGCCGAGGTCGAGTACCACGACTACACGAGCGACACGGCGTGGGTGAAGTTTCCGATTTTGCGAGCTAGCGCCGAAGGCGACAGCGATATTTCTGATCCGTTCAAGCTGACAGGCGCGTCCGTCGTCATCTGGACCACGACGCCCTGGACGCTGCCGGGTAACAAGGCCATCGCCTACAATCCAAAACTGGCCTACGGACTTTATTTGGTCACCAAGGCTCATAGTGGTAACTGGGCTAAAGTGGGCGACCGCCTCGTCATCGCCAATGGTCTAGCGGACGCCGTTATGGCGTCAGCCAAAGTCGAGGAATTCGAGAATCTCGGAACGTTGGACTCGGCCAACTTCTACAGGATGACCTGCGCCCACCCGCTGCGCGGCAAGGGCTATGACTTCGACGTGCCGATGCTGGCCGCCGACTACGTTACCGACGAGGACGGCACGGGCTTCGTGCACACGGCGCCCGGTCACGGCCGCGAGGACTTCGACACGTGGATGGAGCACGCGCCTGCGCTGCACGGACGCGGCATCAAGACTGAGATCCCCTTCACGGTCGATGGCGACGGGCGCTTCACGAAGGATGCGCCGGGCTTCGAAGGCAAGCGCGTCATCGACGACAAGGGCAACAAGGGCGATGCCAACGAGGCAGTGATCAAGGCGCTAGCGGAAGCCGGCATGATGGTGGCGCGCGGTCGCCTGCGGCACCAGTATCCGCATTCCTGGCGGTCGAAGAAGCCGGTCATCTTCCGCAACACGCCGCAGTGGTTCATCGCCATGGACAAGGCGTTGCGGCTCGCCGCCGCCCCTCACCCCAACCCTCTCCCCGTAAGCACGGGGAGAGGGGGTAACGCCACACTGCGCGAGACCGCGCTCAAAGCCATCGCCGAGACCGAGTTCGTGCCCGCGTCGGGCCAGAATCGCCTGCGCGGCATGATCGAATCCCGACCCGACTGGGTGATCTCGCGCCAGCGCGCCTGGGGCGTGCCGATCACGGTGTTCGTGCACAAGGAGACCGGACAGGTCATCCCGTCATCGAAGTTCCCGCACTCGGAGGAGCTGATGGCGCGCGTCCGCGACGCCATGACGGAGCGCGGCGCCGACGCTTGGTTCGAGGCCGGCGCGCAGGAACGTTTCCTCAAGGGTCTCGTCGCCAACCCAGCCGAATGGGAGCACGTGACCGACATTCTCGATGTCTGGTTCGACTCGGGCAGCACGCATGCGTTCACGCTGGAGGACCCGGAGGTGTTTCCCGGGCTTGCCGGCATCAGCCGCCGGCGCGACGGCGGCACCGATCGGGTCATGTATCTGGAAGGCTCCGACCAGCATCGCGGCTGGTTCCAGTCGTCGCTGCTGGAGTCGTGCGGCTCGCGTGGCCGTGCGCCGTTCGACGTCGTGCTGACGCACGGCTTCGTGCTCGACGAGAAGGGGCAGAAGATGTCGAAGTCGCTCGGTAACACGGTCGCGCCCCAGGACGTGATCAAGGCCTCTGGCGCCGACATTCTGCGCCTGTGGGTGGCGGCCTCGGACTATGCGGATGATCTGCGCATCGGGCCTGAGATCCTGAAGACGTTCGTCGAGACCTACCGCAAGATGCGCAACACCTTGCGATGGATGCTCGGCACGCTGGCGCATTACGATCCGCAGCGCACCGTTGCGCATGCGGACATGCCGGAGCTCGAACGGCTGATGCTGCACCGGCTGGCCGAGCTCGATGATCTCGTGCGCAAGGCTTACGCCGAGTACGACACCAAGCGCGTCGTGGCGGCGCTGTCGCAGTTCATGAACACGGACCTGTCGGCGTTCTATTTCGATATCCGCAAGGACGCACTCTACTGCGAGCCCTATTCCAGTGCTGAGCGGAGGGCGGCGCTGGAGACGATCGAGCAGATCTTCCGCTGCACATGCGCTTGGCTGGCGCCGTTGCTCTGCTTCACCGCCGAGGAGGCGTGGCTCGCGCGCTATCCGTCGGAGACCGGCTCGGTGCACGTGGAGGTGTTCCCGGACGTACCCGCGTCCTGGCGCAACGATGCGCTGGCGGAGAGGTGGGAGGCGATCAAGCGCGTGCGCCGCGTCGTCACCGGGGCGCTGGAGATCGAGCGGGCGGCCAAGAAGATCGGCTCGTCCCTGGAGGCGGCGCCGCAGGTCTACATCTCAGACAAGGCATTGATGGCTGCCTTAAAAGACGTCGATCTTGCCCAGGTGTGCATCACATCGGGCATCGATGTGCGTACGGGCGAGGCGCCAGGAAACGCGTTCCGGCTCGATGACGTGCCGGGCGTCGGCGTGGTGACACACTTGGCCGAAGGCCGCAAATGTGCGCGCTCCTGGCGCATCACGACGGACGTCGGGACCGATCCGGCGTTCCCGGAGCTTTCGGCACGCGATGCGGCGGCGGTGCGCGAGGTCGACGCACGCGCCGGCCGCGCGTAGGCCGGTCATGGCGGCAAGCGGCCAAAGCAGCTGGCTCTGGGGCCGATGGTCACAGCTGGGCTTGGCCATCGCGCTCGTCACGCTCGTGGCCGATCAGGCGCACAAGTGGTGGATGCTCGAGGTCTACCGCATCCAGGACAGGGGCCGCGTCACCATCACGCCCTTCCTGGACCTTGTGTATGTGAAGAACCTGGGCATCAGCTATGGCCTGCTGGCAAGTCATGGAGAGCTGACGCAATGGCTGCTGGCCGGCTTTGCCGGGCTGGCCGCGATCGGCCTGGCGTGGTGGCTGGCGATTGGGACATCGGGCCGCCTGTGGGCGGCAAGCCTCGGCCTGCTGATCGGGGGGGCCATCGGCAACGCCATCGACCGGTTGCATCTCGGTGGGGTGGCCGACTTCTTCTCGCTGCACGCCTACGGCTTTTACTGGTACGTGTTCAATATCGCCGACGTGGCCATTGTTGCCGGCGTGATCGGCCTCCTATATGAATCAGTCAAGACGAGTCGCAATGACGCCTCAAAGGCGGCGTAGTCGGATTGTCGGTGGCGCGGGGGAACACGGTGCCAGGGCCGTTTCCAGGCCCACGCTCGGGAGCGCAAGGGGATGACGGGAATTCGCCAGCGCGCGTCAGGAGTTGTTGTTGCATGCGCGATGGCGGCGAGCCTGTCCGCGTGTGGTGCCGTCGATGGCGTCGAGCTCAACGGCAAGATTTTCGATGCACTCGGCGTGTCGACCGGCTCGCTCGGTGCCAGACCCGAGCCAAAGGTGGAACGCCGTTCGCCGATCGTTCTGCCACCTGACTCCAACAGACTGCCTGAGCCGGGATCAGCCCCGGTAGCGACTGCCAACGCCAATCAGAACTGGCCCGTGGACCGCGAGCAGAAAAAGGTCGCGGATGCCGCCGAAACCAAGCGCAAGCAGGATGAACACTGCAAAGACGGCAACTGGAAAGAGAAGGCAATGCAGGACGAGGTTGCCGCCGCACAGGGTCCATCCGGCAGCTGCGGCTCGATTTTCAATGCCTTTTCCAAGACCTTGTTCGGCGCACAGGAGTAGCACGGACGGCCACCCCTTGTGCCTGCGCTGCGCCTGCCCACATGAACGCCTTGTCATTTGACAAGGCATGTCCGGCAGCGGAAGACCAGTGGTGTATTGCTGCCGGTCCCGGGCTGCTGCACAGCCGCAGACCAAGATCCGATCTGGATGCGGCAGTCGTCCAAATGCCCTCGCACGACGCGTAGGATCTTCTCATGCTTGCTCGGGTTATTTTCCGCCTTTCAACCTTCCTGACCGGGATCACTATGCTGGCTCTCACCTCACAAGACCTGCTTGCGCAAAGCGGTCCGCGCGCGCACGAGTTCGTCCTCGGCAACGGCATGCAGGTGATCGTGGTCTCCGATCACCGCGCCCCGGTCGTGACGCACATGGTCTGGTATCGGGTCGGCGCCGCCGACGAGCCCCCAGGCGTATCCGGCATTGCCCATTTCCTCGAGCACTTGATGTTCAAGTCGACCGACAAGATCGCCAACGGCGAGTTCTCGAAGATCATCTCCAGGCTGGGCGGCCAGGACAACGCGTTCACCGGCCACGACATCACGGCCTATTTCCAACGCGTCTCCAAAGACCGCCTGAAGCAGATCATGGAGATGGAGGCTGATCGGATGATCAACCTCAAGCTCGACGAGAAAGAAGTGCTGACCGAGCGTCAGGTGATCCTCGAGGAGCGCCGCTCGCGCGTGGAGAACAGCCCGTCTGCCATTCTCGATGAGCAGATGAACGCAGCCCTCTACATGTCGCATCCCTACGGCATCCCGATCATCGGTTGGGAGCACGAGATGGCCAAGCTGTCGCCGGCAGATGCGATGACCTTCTACAAGCGCTTCTATGCGCCGAACAACGCGATCCTGGTCGTCACGGGCGACGTGACCGCCGACGAGGTCAAGACGCTGGCGGAGGAGACGTACGGCAAGATTCCATCCAACAAGCAAGTGACCTGGCTGCCGCGTCGGCAGGAGCCGCCGCACCGAGCCGCACGACGCGTCGAGCTCAAGGACCCGCGCGCAGGCAAGGCCTCGGTGCATCGCTTGTACCTGGCGCCCAGCTATCTCTCGGCCAAGGAAGGCGAGGCAGAAGCGCTCGACCTGCTCCTGAAGATCGCGGCATCTGGCCCGACGAGCCGGCTCTACAAGAAACTCGTCATGGAGGACAAGCTGGCCTCGAGTGCGAGCGGCTGGTATTCGGGCGCGGCGCGCGACAGCGGCAAGATCTCGATCTATGCAGTCGCTGCCGACGGAATTGGGCTCGACAAGGTCGAGGCCGGCATTGATGCGGTCATGGCGGAGGTGAGCGCCAACGGTGTCACCGAAGCCGAGCTGGAGCGCGCGCGCAAAGCGTATCTCGCCGAGTACATCTACGAGTCCGACAACCAGACCTCGCTGGCGCGCCGCTACGGCTGGTCGCTCACCGTCGGCCGCTCGCTCAAGGACATCGAGGAATGGCCGACCCGCATCGCCAAAGTCACGCGCGATGACATCAAGAAGGCGGCCGACAAGTATCTGGATATCCGCCACTCGGTAACCGGCACGCTCATTCCGATCGCCCCCGCGCCCAAAGCCGAGGGCACGCCGCAGACACCATCGAAGACCTAGAATAGGCGGATATAACGTCATGCAGTTGAGCTTCGCGCGCGTGATGCAGAGCCCGCGCCGGATGAGCCGGGCGATCATCCTGGCCATCCTTCTCAATTTCCCGTTGATGCTGCTCGGTGCCGAGGCCCACGCAATGAAAATCCAAAGTGTCAAAAGTCCCGGTGGAATCGAGGCTTGGCTAGTCGAGGAGCACAGCGTGCCGCTCATGGCCATGCGCTTCGTGTTCGACGGCGGCAGCGCCCAAGACCCAGCCGGCAAGGAAGGCCTCGCCAACTTCCTGTCCGGCATGTTGGACGAAGGTGCGGGTGATCTGACCTCGACGGCCTTTCAGGAACGGCTGGAGGAGCTCGCCGTCAGGATCAGCTTCGACGACGCGCGCGACTCCTTCTACGGCAACTTCGAAACGCTGACGGCAAACCGCGACCAGGCGACCGAGCTGCTGCGCCTTGCGTTGACCAAGCCGCGCTTCGACCAGGATGCAGTGGAGCGCGTGCGCAACCAGCTTCTGGCCAACCTCGCGTACGCGGCCAAGAGCCCGGACAAAGTCGCCGCGAAGGCCTGGAGTGCACGCGCTTTCGAAGGGCACCCCTATGGCCGAGCGACCGAAGGCACGAGCGAAACGCTGCAGAAAATCTCGCGCCAGGACCTGGAAGATTACAGGAAGCGGGTGTTCGCTCGCGACACGCTCAGAGTAGTGGCGGTGGGCGATATCGACGCGGCCACGCTCGGTCCGCTGCTCGACAAGGTGTTCGGCGGGCTTGCGGCCAAAGCGAAGCTCGACGCCGTGACCACGAAGACGCCGGCCGCCAAGGACAAGCTGGAAGTGATCGAGATGGACGTTCCACAGTCGGTCGCGCAGTTCGGCCTGCCGGGAATGGCGCGCAAGGACCCGGACTTCATGGCGGCGTTCGTGCTGAACCAGATCCTCGGCGGCGGCGGCTTTGCCTCGCGGCTGACCGAAGAGGTGCGCGAGAAGCGCGGGCTTGCCTACTCGGTGTACAGCTATCTGCAGCCCTACAAGCACGCGCCGATCTTCGGCGGCGGCGTTGCCACCAAGAACGAGGAGATCGCGCAATCGCTCGACGTCATCCGCGCTGAGCTGAAGCGCATGGCTGACGATGGGCCGACGCAAGACGAACTGGACAACGCCAAGAAGTACCTGACCGGCTCGTTCGCGCTGCGCTTCGACAGCAACTCCAAGATCGCCAACCAGCTGCTGTGGATGCTGCAGGAGGATATGGGCATCGACTATGTCGACAAGCGCAACGCACTCGTCGATGCGGTCACGCTGGAGGACACCAAGCGCGTAGCCAAGCGTCTGCTGAAGACGGACGATCTCATCATCACAGTGGTCGGAAAGCCCAAGGGTCTCCAGCCGCGCGGCTGAAGCCTTGGCGGCGCACGTGCAGAGGCCTTGGTTTCCGCCTCGTCCCAGGTTACATGGCGCTGGAGCAGGATTGTTAGAGATGGAATCGCATTCGCGATACATCTGGAGCGTGAATCCTGCTCTGCATTTATATTTTAGAGTGCGATTCACGCCTCACAGGGAAGCGGAATTGCTTCCATGTGAGCCGATCGCGCTCTAGCCTTCGCGCGTCCAATCTCGGGCACGTTGGGGCGATGTCGAGCCGGGATCAGCATCATGCAGCGCCAGTTCGAAAGCCGGATCATCGGGACCGGTGGTGAGACCCTCATCGACCAGCGACTCGAGGGCTGCCTCGATGCCCGGATAGGGTCGGCTGGCCTTTCGGCCGGAGCCCTCCAGAGCTGGACCGAAAAGCTCACGCCGGAGCTGGCCGATCTCAGGCAGGCCTACCGCACCGGTAGCCTGCCGCTGCTGCGCATCCCGGAAACCACCGACGACATTGCTCCGGCGGAAGCCGCACTGGCGCGCTTGGGCCAGGGCGCACGCGTCATCGTGTTCTTCGGCACGGGCGGCTCGGGGCTCGGCGGGCAGACCCTGGCGCAGCTCGCCGGCTGGAACATTCCGGGCGGTGCGGATGCCGCGCAGATGACGCGCCCGCGCACGCGCTTCTACGACAATTTCGACCCCATGACGCTGGAAGGCGCCCTGGCATCGCTCAACCTGGAGACTACGCGCTTCGTGATGATCTCCAAGTCCGGCGGCACACCCGAGACGCTGGTGCAGGCCGTGGCGGCAATGCAGGCCGTGAAGGCGGCCGGGCTCGCGCACCGCATCCCCGACCTTTTCCTCGGCCTGACGGAACCGGCGCAGCCGGGCAAGAGCAACGGTCTCAGGGCCTTGTGCGAAGCTCACGGCATCCCGACGCTCGACCACCACACCGGCATCGGCGGCCGGTTTTCGGGGCTGACCAATGTTGGCCTGCTGCCGGCGCTGGCCCGCGGCCTCGATGTGCGCGCGTTGCGCGCCGGCGCCAAGGCTGTGGTGGACGGCCTGCTCGGTGCAGAGAAGCCAGGCGACTTCGCGCCGGCTGTCGGCGCAGCAGCAGCGGTCGGGCTCGCCCACGAGCGCGGTATCCGCGTCCTCGTCATGATGCCCTATGCCGATCGGCTCGGAAAACTAGCCGAATGGTTCGTGCAGCTCTGGGCCGAGAGTCTCGGCAAGAATGGTCAAGGCACGACGCCGGTGCCATGTCTCGGCCCCGTCGACCAGCACAGCCAGCTCCAGCTGTTCATGGATGGCCCAAAAGAGCACTACATCACGGTGGTGCGGACCGCGACTGCCGGCCGAGGACCCAGCATCGAGCCCTCGCTCGCGGCGCAGGCTGGGCTCGACTACATGGCCGGGCGCACGGTGGGTGACGTCGTCGATGCGCAGGCACACGCCGTTCCCGAGGCGCTGATGCGCGCCGGTCGCCCGGTGCGAACGATCGACCTGCCCCGGCTTGACGAGCGGGCGCTCGGCGCGTTGATGATGCACCTGATGCTGGAGACGATTCTCGCGGCCCGGCTGCTCGGCGTCGATGCCTTCGATCAGCCGGCCGTGGAACTCTCCAAAGTGCTCACCCGCGAGCGTCTGGCGCAGAAGAGCTAGGCAGCCGCGGTCCTTGCAGGAGCCGCGACGTGGCCGTTCGCCAGCTCACAGCCGACACCGTCAACCGCATCGCCGCGGGCGAGGTGGTCGAGCGGCCGGCCAGCGTCGTCAAGGAGCTGGTCGAGAACGCCATCGATGCCGGCGCGCGACGGATCGAGGTGGTGACGGCCAACAGCGGGCTGTCGCTGGTGCGGGTGACTGACGATGGCACCGGCATGGATGCCGGGGATCTGGCGCTGTGCGTAGAGCGGCACGCGACCTCCAAGCTCTCGGACGAGGATCTGTTCAACATCGGCACGCTCGGCTTTCGCGGCGAGGCGCTGCCGTCGATCGGATCGGTGGCGGAACTGGTGATCCGCACGCGCAGGCTGGAGGCGCCACATGGCCTCGAGCTGACGGTCGATCGCGGCGCCAAGGGCGAGGTGCGGCCGTCGGCAGTCAATCCGGGTACGAGCGTCGAGGTGCGCACGCTTTTTTCGGCGACGCCTGCCCGCCTCAAGTTCATGAGGTCCGAGCGGGCCGAGAATCTGGCCATCTCGGAGACGGTCAAGCGTCTGGCCATGGCGCATCCGACCATCGGCTTCACGCTGACGACGGGAGAGCGTGCCGGCCTGAAGCTGCCGGCGTGTCCGCTCGGGCCTGATGGGCGCCTGCAGCGGCTCGGCCGCATCATGGGGCGCGAGTTTCTGGATGATTCGCTGCCGCTCGACGGCGAGCGCGAGGGCGTGCGGGTGATGGGCTTCGCGGGCCTTCCCACGTTGCATCGGCCCGACAGCGGCCTGCAGTTCCTGTTCGTCAATGGCCGGCCGGTACGCGACCGCCTGCTGCTCGGCGCCGTGCGCGCGGCCTACGGCGACCTGGTACCGAAGGGCCGGCATCCGCTGCTGGCGATCTTCGTCGAGCTCGACCCGCGCACCGTCGATGTCAACGTGCATCCGACCAAGGCCGAGGTGCGTTTCCGCGATCCGGCCCTGGTGCGCAGCCTCATCATCGGCGGTCTGCGGCAGACCCTGGAGAGTGCCGGCCACCGCGCCAGTGCACAGGGCGGAGCACGCATGCTGGAGACGCTGGCAGCCGGCGGCACGTCCAGCGCTGGTCAGGGCCGGCCAACGGGCGAACACCGGTTCTCGCAAGGGTTCGGCGAGGCGATACAAGCCCCGCTGTCGGGGCTCGATGCGCCAAGCGCCGATACGGCGGCGGCCGTTATGCCGGTCGATGCTAATGTGTTGGACAGGCCGCTCGGCGCGGCGCGCACGCAACTGCACGAGACCTACATCGTGGCCGAGACGCGCTACTCGGTCGTCATCGTCGACCAGCACGCAGCCCACGAGCGCCTCGTCTACGAGCGTATGAAGACCATGCTGGCCAACGGCGGCGTTGCGCGGCAAGGCCTGCTCATTCCGGAGGTCGTGGAACTCGATGCGGAGGAGGCGGAGGCGCTGACAGAGGCGGCACCGGCGCTGGCGCGGCTGGGGCTTGGACTGGAGGCTTTCGGGTCCGGTGCCGTGCTGGTGCGCGAGGTGCCTGCGCTGATCGGAGACGCCGATATCAAAGGTCTGGTACGCGATCTTGCGCGCGAGGTCATCGACGAGGGCACGGACCGCATCCTGCAGGAACGGCTGGAAGCCGTGTGCTCGCGCATGGCCTGCCACGGCAGCGTGCGTGCCGGACGGCGGCTCACGCCCGAGGAGATGAACGCGCTGCTGCGCGAGATGGAGGCGACGCCGCACTCCGGCCAGTGCAACCACGGCCGGCCGACCTGGGTGGAGCTGAAACGCGGCGACATCGAGCGCCTGTTCGGGCGCCGCTGACGCGCACTATCGATCCGGCTGCTCGATGGTTGGGGGTGGTCGCGCAGGCCCAGCCCATAGGATGATCAGCACGCCAACCACGACGGCGGCAATGGCCGGCAGTGTCGGCCACTCCATGGGCATAGGCCGCAGGACACCGGCCGCGGCTGCAGCTTGCTGAGCGATCAGTGTGGCAACCGGGGTGAAGGCCGTCGTGGCGATGAAGCTCTCGGTGCCGATCTTTACCACCGAGGAGAACGACAGATACTGCATGGCCGTCAGCACCATTGCGCCAACGAGCAAGGCCACCAGCAGCGTGGGCAGGTGCAGGAAATCGGCGATCGAGGGCAGCCATGGGCTCGGGCCGTGCGCACCAATGGCGGAAGTCGCCATCAGCGCGAGGACGAGTGCCGTGCCCGCGCAGGAGGTGGTGAACAGGACCAGTCCCGTTACCCGCATCTTATCGAACACGGTCTCGGCGCGCCGGTTCCAGGGATGGAATTCGGTGGCGAAGGTGCGTGCGTTCATGATCAACGCGCAGCCGGACGCCAGCGCGAGGCCGTGCAGCGCGCTCGCCGGATCGAGCATCAGGCACAGTGCGGCGACCCCGGCCACAACGATCATGGCGCCCCAGATGGCACGCCGCCGCGGGCGGCGGCCGTGAATCACGACGCCCATTACCATGGATAGCGGAATGCCGAGACGGGTGAGCACGCTGGCCTCGGCCGGCGTCACGTACCACAGCATCAGGTAGTACAGCGTCTCCATGCCGATGAAGCCGAAGCCGACGACCCAGCTCAGCGGCGACAGCATGATGCGCAGCGCCTCCGGTCCCGGGCCGGTCAGCGCCAGCAGCGTGCATGACGCGATCAGCATGGCGTAGACGAGGAACGCAACAGGATGCGCCCCGACCGCGTGCGCGCCGGCATAGGCGAGGTTCAGCAGCGCGATGGTGAGCACGAACAGGCCCGCCTCGATCTGGCCGCTGCGGCGGACATGCGCAGGCGCAACGGGAGCTTGAACCGCGGACACGCGTCGGGCCTTTCCTCTCCGCAGATTTTTTTTGAGTGCGATTCACGCCTCGGATGGAAGCGGTCGTGCTTTAGTGTCCCGATCGCGAAGTTCGTCGGCATTTGCCGCAAGCTCTCAGCGAACTTCGCGATCGAAAGGACACTAGCAACTTTTATGATTTTAGTGTGATTCAGATCGAGAAATCCGCTCCGGAGACATGCCGCGAGTTCTGGCGAATTTCTCGATCATCACACTAGCTTTTGTAACGAGCGAATGCCGCCTGTGTATCACCCCAGCGCCGCACGTCGAGGACTTCGTAGCCGGCGGGCCAGACGATGGTGGCTCCGGCGCTCTCCTCCGCAACAATGATCGCGTCGGGCGCCAGCCAGCGCCCCTCGGCCAAGGCCGCGAGCGCACGCTCGCCGAGACCTTTGCCATAAGGTGGATCGAGGAAGGCCAGGTTGCATGGCGGACGCCTGCCTGCGGGTCCGAGGCGGGCGGCATCGACGGCCAGGATCTCGCACGACGCGTCGAAATCGAGCAGCGCGATGTTCCTGCTGAGCAAGGTGCGCGCGGCGCTGTCCTTCTCCACAAAAATGCAATGCGCCGCGCCGCGCGACAGGGCCTCGAATCCCAGAGCGCCAGTGCCAGCGAAGAGATCGATGACACGCGCGCCTTCGAGCACGAATTCGTCGACCCCGTGCGTCAGGATATTGAAGATGGCGCCCCTGACGCGATCAGAGGTCGGACGAATGCGATCGTCGGCCGGAGTGATCAAATGCCGGCCGCGCCAGCTTCCAGCAATGATCCTCACGTCTTCGATCCTGCTTGATCACGACGGGCTGGCGGCCGGCCACGGCGAATCAGCTTCGGCCTCCTCTGCCAATCCAAGCTCTCGCGTAAGCCTGGGCCCCAGCTGCTCGGCCAGCACGCGCCGGCGCACGGCCTCGACGGCCCCCGGCTGCAGCTCCAGAAGCTGGAACGGTCCGAACGAGATGCGGATGAGCCGGTTCACGTCCAGAGCCAGCGTGGACAGGATCTTACGCACCTCCCGGTTCTTGCCCTCGCGCAGCCCAATGCTGAGCCACACGTTGGCACCCTGCTCCTTGTCGAGCGTCGCCTCGATCGGGCCATAGCGCACGCCTTCGATCTCGATGCCATCCTTGAGCTTGTCGAGACTGTCTTGAGCGACGCGGCCATGCGCGCGCACGCGATAGCGGCGCAGCCAGCCGGTTGACGGCAGCTCCAGATGGCGTGCGAGCGCACCATCGTTGGTCAAGAGCAGCAGGCCTTCGGTATTGAAGTCGAGCCGCCCGATGGAAACCACGCGCGGCATCTCGGGCGGCAGCTTCTCGAACACGGTCGGGCGACCTTGCGGATCGCGGTGCGTGGTGACGAGCCCGCGCGGCTTGTGATAGCGCCACAGGCGCACCGGCTCGGCCGCGGGCAGCGGCTTGCCGTCGACCAGGATGCGGTCGGAGGCGTTGACGTCGCGCGCCGGGGATTTGAGCACCTCGCCGTTGACGCTGACACGCCCCGCCTCGATCCAGCGCTCGGCGTCCCGGCGCGAGCACAGACCAGCCCGTGCCATGGCCTTGGCGATGCGCATGGGGCCGCCCGGCGCATCCGCGGCGGCTGGCGCATTCTCTCCCCTGCGGGCCGGACGTTGACCTGGGCGAGGCGCGGGCATGATATGGGTTCTGGTCCTTTTTAGCGGAATCGAAGAAAGCCCTTATGGCATCCCCTGCGCCGATGAGCCACATGCAGAGCGCGCTCGCCGAAGCGCACAGCGCGGCAGCACACGGCGAGGTGCCTGTGGGGGCGGTTGTCGTCGCATCCGATGGCCGCGTGCTGGCGAGCGCCGGCAACCGCACGCGCGAGCTGAAAGACCCGACCGCGCATGCCGAGCTGCTGGCCATACGCGCCGCCTGCGCAGTGCTCGGCGAGGAACGGCTTGCCGGCTGCGATCTCTACGTGACGCTGGAGCCCTGTGCCATGTGCGCGGCTGCCATCTCGTTCGCCCGTATCCGCAGGCTCTATTTCGGCGCTTCTGATCCCAAGGGCGGCGGCGTCGAGCACGGGCCGCGCATCTTCAATCAGCCGACCTGCCACCACGCGCCCGAGGTCTACGGCGGGATCGAGGAGGCCGCCGCAGCGCTGCTGCTGACGACGTTCTTTTCCGAGCGCCGCTAGCCGACCTGGAACGGCGACCGCCTTCCTCCTTCGCCAGCTCATCCGGCGACCGGATCGGGGCGACGCCGTGCTCCGCATATAGGTTCCTCAGCGGCTCGGCGTCGGCGATGACCGTGCGGTAGATCCAGCGATAGCCCCACTGCGTGTCGGCGAGGGCATGGGCGCGCTCGCGGCCGATCAACTCCGACATGGCCGCGACCTCGAGCCAGCAGACCACCAGGTGCACGTAGGTCTGCTCGTAGCTGCGCGCGCCCTCGGGCAGCTTTGTCGGCGCCTTTGGATATCGGCGCACCAGTTCATCGAAGAACGGCGCAACAGGATCGTGGTCGGGACCGCCCAGCCGCCAGAGATACCAGTGCATCTGCTCGTGCAAATACGTTGAGAGCAGCAGATCCTCGGTCTCGGCGAAGCGCGTGCCGAGCGTCAGGATCGGATGGCTATGCGTGGGCCCGGCAGGCACGATCTGTACGTGGCGGGTAAACTCGAAGCGGGAGAGATCGTGGCGCCGGCGCAGCGCCGTCAGCAAGTCGCGGATGCGTGCGGCCTCGCGCTCGGCGTGGCCCAAGTCGACATCGATGCGAAAGTCGTCCCCGCGCGGCATCGCCATCCTGTCCCCTGGCCGAGACGATGGCGGATGCGGTCTTCCCCGCAATGTGGCGACTATGCCGCTGTGGACGAAAAGAAGCCGATTTCAGACTTCCACGACACGCCAGAAGAACGGGCTTTTTCTGCCCCCAGGCAGCGAGCTTGACTTTAAGGGTAACCGCAATCTAAGATTGTATATTATCAATATATATTATCTATGCGTGTTGTTTGTACCCGCGTGCGGGGGGAAGCGGCCGCCATGGAAGAATGATTGTCTGTGGTTGGTCGCTGAATTCGCTCGGCGGTTCGTGCGGAGCCTCGAGAGGTTTGGGCTCCGCACGATTTCGTGTACCGAGCAACTAGAGCAGGTCGTCCGCGGTCCTGCAGGACATGACAGAGGTTCACCCGCGCCGCCGTTTGGGTAGCGACAATCGGAGGCGCCGCTTCTTGCCGGGCGCGGTCTGGTCCTCGATCTGCGGCGGGGGCGGCTGTGCTTCAACAGTGACAGTGCCGAGCACGCGGGCGAGCTGCCGCTTCAGCGCATCCTTGGCGGGCGCGGCAGCTGCCAGTACATCGCGGAAGCGGTGGAACTCCAGCGCATGGAACCCATAGACGTCGACATCGATGTAGATGTCGGGCTGGGATGACTTCAGCTTCTCGCGCACGATGGAGCGCTGCAGGATCTGCGTGGCCGAGAACACGGCCTGCATGGCGCGCGGGCCACCATTGTCGTTGGGCTCGCGCGCGGCGCCCGAGACATCGACCGCCACCGTGATATCAGCGCGTCCGGCGATGAGGTCGAACGGCAGCGGGTTGACGAGGCCACCGTCCATGAGCTGGCGGCCTCCGATGGTCACCGGCTGGAAGATAGCCGGCAGCGCCATGCTGGCCGCAATGGCAGGGCGCAGCGGACCGTCTTTCAGGATCACGGGCTCCTGGGCATAAAAGTCGGTCGCCACCAGCTCGAGCGGAATAGAAAGGTCCGCGAAGTCTTTCGGCATCCGCGACGGCAACAGCAGCTCCAGCAGCATATCCGGATTGAGCAGGGCGGAACGGAGCGGAAGGAAGTTGAACAGGCGCTGGATCGGGTCGGCACGGGCGCTCAGAAGCTGGCGCACGAACTCGAAGCGCTGGCCGAGCGTCTCCTCGGTGTGCGCGCGGATCAGCTTGGACGAGAGCCCGGCCGCGAAGGCGGCGCCGAAGATGGCGCCGATGGACGTGCCCGCGATCACGACGGGGCGCACCTTCAGCTCCTCCAGCGCCTCCAGCATCAGGATGTGGGCAAGCCCACGCGCGCCGCCGCCGCCCAGCGCCAGGCCGATGGTCGGCTGCCTGGCCGGAAGGAAATCGGGTTTGCGAAGAACGACCGCTTTGCTCATGAAATCCGATTGCAGACCTATCCTGCACCGCTTTGCGCACTCAGGAACGGCATGACTTTGGCCAGTGTCTCGGCCGGCTTCTCCTCGGGCAGGAAGTGGCCGGACACCACCCCCTCACCCACGACGTTGGTGCACCATTGCCGCCAGACATCGAGCGGGCCGGTAAAGAACGCGTTTTCCCGCTCCTGGCCCCACAGCGCCAGCACCGGGCAGGCGATCTTGCGGCCGGCAGAACGATCAGCGTCGTCGAACTCCACATCGCAGGTGGCGCCGGCGCGATAGTCCTCGCAGCTCGCGTGCACGCGCTCGGGCTGGCTGAAGTTGGCGCGATAGTGCGTGAGCGCTTCTGGCGAGAAGGCGGATAGGTTCTTGGCACCCGTCCAGGCGGCCAGCATGTGCTCCAGGAAGAACATCGGATTGCCGCCGATCATCGTCTCGGGGAACGGTCTAGGCTGCGCCAGCAGAGCCCAGTGGAAGCGCGCGAGCGCGGTGGAGCGTCGCATGTCGTCCCATGCCGACCAGGTCGGCACAATGTCGAGGGTGACGAGGCGCTGCACGGCAGCGGGATGATCCAGCGCCAGACGATAGCCGACGCGCGCGCCGCGATCATGGCTCAACACCATGAACCGCTCATGCCCCATCGCGCGCATCACCGCGACGAAGTCTGCCGCCATGGCGCGCTTGGAATAGACCAGATGCTTGGCGTCGGTCGCGGGCACGGAGCTCTGGCCGTAGCCGCGCAGGTCCGGGATAACCAGCGTGAACTTGCGTGCCAGCTCGGGGGCGATCTTGTGCCAGCAGACATGCGTCTGCGGATAACCGTGCAGCAGCAGCAGCGGCGGACCTGAACCACCGATGCGCGCGAAGATCTCGGCGCCGTCGGTCTTGAAACGCCGCTCAGCGAATCCAGGAAACAGCTCAGGCAGGTCGGTCATCAATGCGTCTCCCGTGAAACAGCTCGCCAGCCGATATCCTTACGGCAGAATCCTTCGGGCCAGTCGATCCTGGCAACGGCCTGATAGGCGCGCGCCTGGGCCTCGGCCACCGTGCGCCCGAGCGCCGTGACGCCGAGCACGCGTCCACCGGCAGCAATGAGGTGTTCGCCATCGCGTTGCGTGCCGGCGTGGAAGATCTCCACATTCTCCACGCTGCCTGCCGCCTCGAGACCGCGGATCTCGGTTCCCTTCGCATAGTCGCCCGGGTAGCCCCTGGACGCCATCACAACGGTCAGCGCCACCTCGTCACGCCAACGCAGATCGAAGCTGTCGAGCACGCCGTCGGCGGTGGCCAGCAGCGCGGCGAGCAGGTCCGATTTCAAGCGCATCATCAGCACCTGGCATTCCGGATCGCCGAAGCGGACGTTGTATTCATAGAGCTTGGGACCATCCCTGGTGATCATCACGCCGAGAAAGAGCACGCCCTTGAACGGCGTGCCGCGCTTGGCCATACCCGCCACAGTCGGTCGGATGATCTCGTCCATGGTGCGGCGGACCATGTCCGGCGTCATGACGGGGGCCGGCGAATAGGCGCCCATGCCGCCGGTGTTGGGGCCGGTGTCGCCATCGCCGACGCGCTTGTGGTCCTGCGCCGTCGCCAACGGCAATACGGTCTTGCCGTCGACGAGGGCGAAGAAGCTCGCTTCCTCGCCTTCCAGAAATTTTTCGATGACGATCTCGGCGCCAGCTGAACCAAACGCGCCGGTGAAGCACGCATCGATGGCCGCCTCGGCCTCGGCCATCGAATTGGCGATGACCACGCCCTTGCCGGCCGCCAACCCATCCGCCTTGATGACGATCGGCACGTTCTGCGTCGCCAGATACGCTTTGGCCGACGCGGCATCGCCGAAACGCCCGTAGGCGCCGGTCGGGATCGAGAACTCGCGGCACAGGTCTTTGGTGAAACCCTTGGAGCCCTCGAGCTGAGCGGCGGCCTTGCTCGGCCCGAAGTACTTGATGCCGGCCCGCGCCAGATCGTCGCCGAGGCCCGCTACCAATGGCGCCTCTGGGCCGATGACGACGAAATCGACCTTGCTGGAGTTGCAGAACCCCACGATCTCAGCATGGTTGGCCGGGTCGAGGGCCACACAGTCGGCCACCTCCGCGATGCCGGCGTTGCCCGGGGCGCACGTCAGCCGCGTCAGCAGCGGGCTCGCCGCAAGCGCCCAGGCCAGTGCATGCTCCCGCCCGCCGGACCCGATCAGAAGCACGTGCATAAAAGGAACCCGCCGTGTGCCATGGCCGCTCTGTGGCCGCCTTGGTGTATCATCTAACGCGGCCGCAACAAACGGGTGCGATTCGTGGCTGAAGCGACGCGCGCCGGACGCCCCGGCGCCAACATTGCCGAGTTCTCGGTTTCCGAGCTGTCCGCCGCCATCAAGCGCGCGCTGGAGGACGGCTTCGGCTTCGTGCGCCTGCGCGGGGAGATCTCCGGCTTCCGCGGCCCGCACGCCTCCGGCCACTGTTATTTCTCCCTGAAGGACGACAAGGCGCGCATCGAGGCGGTGGTCTGGCGCGCCACCGTGCAGCGCCTCAAGTGCAAGCCCGAGGAAGGGCTGGAGGTGATCGCCACCGGGCGCATCACCACCTATCCCGGCTCGTCGCGCTACCAGATCGTCATCGACATGCTGGAGCCGGCCGGCGCGGGCGCGCTGATGGCGCTGCTGGAGGAGCGCAAGAAAAAGCTCGCCGCCGAAGGGCTGTTCGAGGAGACGAGGAAGCGCAAGCTGCCGTTCCTGCCGAAGGTAATTGGCGTCATCACGTCGCCGACCGGGGCGGTGATCCGCGACATGCTGCACGGGTTCAACGAACGCTTCCCGGCGCATGTCATCCTGTGGCCCGTACGTGTGCAGGGCGAGACCTCGGCGGCCGAGGTTGCGGCAGCGATCCGCGGCTTCAACGCGCTGCCAGTGGGTGGCCGCATCCCACGTCCTGACGTGCTGATCGTGGCGCGCGGCGGTGGCAGTCTCGAGGATCTGTGGAGCTTCAACGAGGAGGTCGTGGTGCGTGCGGCGGCGGCCAGCGCCATCCCGCTCATCGCGGCAGTCGGTCACGAGACGGACTGGACGCTCATCGATCTTGCCGCCGACGCGCGCGCGCCGACACCGACCAAGGCCGCCGAATGGGCGGTCCCCAAGTACAGCGAGCTCACGCAGACGATGGGCGATCTCGGCGTGCGGCTGATCGGCAGCGCGCGCCGCATCCTCGTGGCCGCGCGCGCGCATCTCAAAGCGGCGGCGCGGGGACTGCCGCGGCTCGAGGAGCTGCTCGCGCTACCACGGCAGCGTTTCGACGCGGCAGAAAAACGCCTTGCGCGCGGCCTCTACAGCAACACGCAGGCGCACGCCAAACGCTTCGCGCGCATCGCGCCACGCCTGCAGCCGCGCCTCGTCTCGGCACGGCTCGATCGCTGCCGCGACCAGCTCGACCGTCTCACCCGCCGCAAGGCGCAGGCGCTCTCGCGTGGAACCGCGACGCGACGTGCCCGCTTCGAGCGATTGGCCGGACGGCTATCGGCACGACCGCTCGTACACCGGCTCCAGCGGTCCCGCGAGCGCCTCGCCGATCTACACGCGCGCAGCCGGCAAGCATTCCTGGGCGCCTTGAACCAACGGCGGCGCGCGCTGTCCAGCCAGGCGCAGCTACTGGCCTCACTCAGCTATCAGAGCGTGCTGGAGCGCGGCTTCGCGCTGGTCAGGGATGCGAAAGGACATATGCTGCGCTCCGCGCATGGTGTGACTCCCGGACAGGCGCTGGACATCGAGTTCGCCGATGGGCATGTCGCCGCCGAGGCGCGCGTGGGCGGCACGCTGCCTGCAGGACGCGCCGACTCTCCCGGCAAGGCCGGCAGCCCGTCCGCACCCGCCAAACCCAAGGCTGTGGGCAAGCAGGGCTCGCTCTTCGATTGACTCCAGTGTCCCGGCAACCACATGGTGGACCTGCTCTGGCAAAACAGGGGCGTGACATGTATGGTGTCGCCGTTTTTTTGCTGAGCTTGCTGATGACGGTAACGCGATGAATCGATTCGAAAGATTGTTCGGCCTCAAAGGAGAGGCCAGAGTGAAATTTCTCGATGGTGAGTTCCAGGTGGTGTCGCCGGGCGATTTCGTCACTTGTGCGATCACAGGGGCGCCCATTGCGCTACCCGATCTGCGCTACTGGAGCGTCGAGCTGCAGGAAGCCTATGCAACGGCGGACGCTTCGCTGCAGCGCTACCGCGAGATGCGCTCCAAGCTGCACAGAAGCTAGAGAGCCCTTTCCGCTTTTGATTGAGTCTTCGCAGGTTCTGGCTGCCGCTTTTGACCCTGGGTCCCGGGTCGCGCGCGGGAAATTGACGCCGCGTGTGTTGGCCATCGTCTCGGCCCGCGCTTGCCCGGGATGACAGATTTTCGTTTGGCACGGAGGCAATCACACCCATGGATGTCATCCCGGTCAAGGGAGCGCAGCGACCGCGAGCCGGGACCCAGGGTACAGCAACGTGGTCTGCCGCATGTGCTCTGCCCTCGCTTCACTTCGAAGCGAAAACTCTAGCTCGGCGGTGCGTTGCCGGCCTTGAGCCCCATGTCCAGCAGGGTGGTAAGTCGCCCGCGATCCCGCTCATCGAAAACCATGGCCACGGGAAGGGCCCGCGCCGCGGTCTTGAGCGCGGCCATCACGCCTCCCGAACCATCGAGCCGCACCCAATCCTTCTCCGTCGTCACCAACAACGCGGTGTGCTTCTGCGCGAGACCGAGCAGATGCTCGGCCTCGGCGGCGCTGTAGACGTGGTGATCGGCAAAGGCCACTGAGCGCACGACCTTGGCGCCGAGCCGGCCCAGCAGGTCGAAGAACCGCTGCGGCGCGCCGATGCCGGCGAAGGCAACGACCGTCGCGCCATCGAGCCACGGGACGGGCTCGCGCAACTCGACGGAGGCGGACAGAACGGGGCCTGGGAAATTCCGACGCAGCCAATCGGCTGTTGCGCTTTCGGCGGCTGTGCCGGGCGACATGTTGACGACGACGGCGTCCGTCAATCCGAGCTGGAAGTCGAGCGGCGCGCGCAGCGGTCCGGCCGGTATGACGCGGCCATTGCCGATCCCGCGGCGGCCATCGACGACGGCGAGGACGAGATCCTTGGCGAGCTGCGGGTTTTGCAGTCCATCGTCCATGACGATGACGTCTGCGGCGCTTTCACCGGTCTCGATGATGCGTGCACCGGCTCGGCGATCCCTGGCGACGAGCGCCGGCCAAGCGCGCGCCAGCAGCAGGGGCTCGTCGCCCACGTCCATGGCGCTGTCCACGGCTACATCCACCCAATGCGGTCCGGCTAGCCGCCCACCGAAACCACGCGTGAGGAATGCCGGCCGCCGGCCGAGCCGCGCCAACTCGGCGGCGACGCACATCGCCAACGGCGTCTTGCCGGTGCCGCCGGCCGTGAAATTGCCGATGCAGATGACAGGAAGCCGCGAGCGGTACGGAGACTTGTGTTGGTAGCGCCTAGTGGCGATGACGCCCCATGCGGCCGCGAGCGGCTGCAGGCATCTCGCCGCCAAACCGCCATCGGACCCGTACCACCAGGCCGGCTCGTCAAGACGCACGCTTGAGCCCTTCGTCGCCGCCCGGCACCACGGCGAGCAACGCATCGAGCGTCCGTTGCAGCGCGCCGGACAGCGATTTCAAAGCCTCGCCGGCGCACGTGCGCACGCGCTCCAGCTCATCGGGATCGGCTGCCAGAGCAAGCACGCACGATGCGAGCGCATCGGCAGACCTCACCTCGCGTGCGCCGCCGCGCGACAGCAGCGCGCCATAGGCATCGGCGAAATTGGTCCAGTTGGGACCGGTCACGACGGCTGCGCCGTGGCGAATGGCCTCGATCGGGTTCTGCCCGCCCTTGGCAACGAGCGATCCGCCGACGAAGGCGACCGGCGCCAGAGCATAGAGCGTGCCCAGTTCGCCGATGGTGTCGGCGACATAGATGTCGGTGCGCTGGTCAGGCAGCTCACCCAGCGAACGCCGCGCGACATTGAACCCTTGAGCCTGGAGCATCTCGGCAATCGCAGCACCGCGCTCGGGATGGCGCGGCGCAAGGATCGTGACGAAGCCTTTCAGCGCGCGTGCGAGCGTGCGGTGTGCAGCAGCGACAATCGCTTCCTCGCCGTCGTGGGTGCTGGCGGCAACGAGACGTGGCCTTCCGGCCAGCGCAGCTTCGAGCCGCTGCAGCTCCGCTGCGTCGACCGGCGGCGGCGGTGCGTCGATCTTGAGATTGCCTGCCGCGAGCGCGCTCGGCGCGCCGAGCTCGGCGAACTGCCGCGCCAAAAGCTCGCTCTGCGCCAGCACGATCCTGAAACGCGAGAACAGCTGACGCGCAAACCCCGGCCGCCGCTGCCACCGCTCGAACGACGACTGCGACATGCGCGCGTTGACGAGGGCGAGTGGGATGTGACGTGCGTCGCTCTCGACGACGAGGTTGGGCCAGATCTCTTGCTCGATGAAGACGGCGAGGGCTGGCCGCCAATGATCGAGAAACCGGCCCACGAACTCGGGCGCATCCAACGGCACGTATTGGTGTATGGCGCCCGCCGGCAGACGGGTGGCGGCAAGCCGGGCCGAGGTCACAGTGCCGGTGGTGAACAGCACCGACAGCCCCGGGCGCCGGGCCAGCAGGGCTGCGATCAATGGTAGCACCGCATTCGTCTCTCCCACGCTGGCGGCGTGAAACCAGACGACGGCCCCCTCCGGACGCATTGCCGCAGGCTCACCCAGCCGCTCGCCGCGCCGCAGAGGATCTTCCTTGCCGCGCTGTGCGCGCAACCGCAGGATGAGGCCGGCCGCAGGGCGCGCGAGCGAGGTCAGGGTGCGGTAGATGGTAAGGGCAAGACCCGGCTCGGTCTTGAGCCCCGGGCTCTCCAGCGGGCTGACCATTCTATGGATATGGCTCATTGGGCGGGCCTCGCGCCCGCGACGGTGCTGTTGCTCCGCGTTTCTATAGCGGATATTAACCGCGTGCCAAGCGCGGCAATTCAACGCCTACGCACGACCGGCTCCGGTAGCAAGACTGTCGTCTCGTTTGCTGTGATTCGCAAATTCGAACTTCGGACTCAGTGGCCAAATTCGCAAAAAAATACCGCCGGATCGTTCGTCAGCAAGTCCACGGCGTGCGCGAGGCCATCAGCGAGGCGGCGCCACCCTGGGCGCGCAGCCTGTTCGGACCTGTCGTCCATTATGCCGACATGCTGTTCGTGGACCATGGCGTATTCCGGCTCGCCTACCAGAACCGCTACAAGCTGGCGGACGGAGCGTGGCGGTCGGCCCAACCTGCACCGCATCAGGTCAGCCAGCTTGCGCGCATGGGTATTCGCACGATCATCAACCTGCGGGGAGCACGGTACTGCGGCAGCTACTGGCTCGAGCGCCAGGCCTGTGCACGCAACGGCATTCACCTGGAGGACTTCCAGATACGCTCGCGTGCGGCACCGTCGAAAGCGGAGATCTTCGGGGCGCGCGACCTGTTCCAGCGCATCGAGTATCCGATGCTCATGCACTGCAAATCAGGCGCCGACAGGGCCGGCCTCATGAGCGCGCTCTATCTCATCGTGCGCGAGAACCTGCCCGTCGAAAAGGCGAGAGCACAGCTCAGTCTGAAATACGGCCATGTGCGCCAGGCCGGGACCGGCATCCTCGACCACTTCTTCGAGCGCTATCTCCAGGACAATGCCCGGGCACCAATCCCGTTCTTCGAATGGGTTGCGCGCGTCTACGATCCCATCGAGGTCGGACGCTCGTTCACCGCCAAGCGTTGGGCGAACGTGCTAGTCGATGGTGTTCTGCGGCGCGAGTAGTCAGCCCCCCAGAGGCGACAGCGTCAAGATTGGCTCCGGCCCGCGCCCGTTGCATCCGGATCCAGCAGCCGGTGCATGTGCACGATGAAGTAGCGCATTTGAGCGTTGTCGACCGAGCGCTGCGCCGCCGCCTTCCAGGCCTTATAAGCCTCCGCGTAATTGGGATAGATGCCGACGATATCGAGCGCCTGAAGGTTGGTGAACTCGATCGTGTCCAGCGCCTCGAGCTCACCGCCGAACACGAGGTGAAGAAGCTGTTTGGCCGGTTTCTCGGCGGCTGGCGCGCTCATGTCCGCTCCTTGTCCCTGAGATGAACGCCGTGACACACTTAATTTACGTCGTCTTTTAATCGGATCTGAAGCGTTGCGTGCGACATTTGCATCACGAACGTGATCGCTGAAGAACGGTCGCTCGGAAGTCCACAGGGTGGTTGCGAGGCCCGGCTGCGCTGAATCCTTTGGCGATTCGGACGGCTGGGCTTTTCGCTTTTTCCGATCATCAGCGCAGCGCCCCCACCGCGGCCTCCGTCGCCAGAGCGGCAAAGAAGATCCAGCCGACGAGACAGTTCGAGCGGAAACGCTCCAGGCAGTTGCCCGGATCGTCGATGTCGAGGGTTGCGATCTGCCAGGCCAACTGTACAGCCACGATGGCAAGCGCCACGCCGACAATGACGTGCGCGCCGCCCAGGAAGCTCGCGGCCGTCCAGAGCAACACCGCCCCACCGTAGAAGACGACAAGCCACGCCTGCGTCGATGAGCCGAGCCGCAGCGCACTCGACTTCAGCCCGAGCGTCTGGTCGTCCTCTTTGTCCTGATGCGCATAGATGGTGTCGTAGCCGATGGTCCACAGCACCGAGCCGGCATAGAGCAGGAGTGCGGGCAGCTCCAGCGTACCCTTGACGGCAGCCCAGCCCATCAGCGCGCCCCACTTGAAGGTGAGGCCAAGCACCACTTGCGGCCAATAGGTGTAGCGCTTCATGAACGGGTAGATCGCGATCAGCGCGAGGGAGGCGATGCCGAGCAGGACGGTGAAGAGGTTGAACTGGACCAGCACCAGGAAGCCGAGCAGCGACAGCGCGATCATGAACCCTTTGGCGGCGGCGACGCTGACCTGGCCGGAAGGAATCGGCCGGTTGCGCGTGCGCGCCACGCCGGCGTCGTAGTCGCGGTCGACGATGTCGTTATAGGTGCAGCCGGCGCCGCGCATGACGAAGGCGCCGACGGCGAACAACACGACGTACCAGGGGCTCGGATAGGGGCTGCCCTCGGACAGCTCTGCCAGCGCCAGCGACCACCAGCAGGGAAACAGCAAAAGCCACGCGCCGACCGGCCGGTCGAAGCGGGCCAGCCGCAAATAAGGCCGCCAAGCCGGCGGCGCCCAGCGGTCCACCCAGTTGCCCGGCGCCGCATCCGGCACTCTCGGCGTGGAGGCCGCTTCGAGGTCCCCGGATGGCCTGCGTTCGGTCATCGTCTCAAGCTAGCGGGTGAGGCCAGCGGCGGCAATGCGCCGCCAGGCAGGTTTCAGCGGATGCTCGGCCTGCTGGAGGCGGCGTGAAGCCCGCGCTATGACAGGCGCATGGCCGACAGATACGACTTCAACGCCCATCGTCTCTACCTGACCGCCGACCTCGGATCCGGCGCCGTCGTTGCCTGCTCCGGCGAGCAGGCAAATTATCTCCTCAACGTGCTGAGGCTGGGTGACGGCGATGAACTTCTCGCCTTCAACGGGCGCGACGGCGAGTGGCGGACGCGGGTCGCGCGGCGCGGGCGACGCGACGTCGCTCTCCAGATCGTGGACCAAGTCCGGCCACAGCAGCCCGGCCCCGACCTGCACTACCTGTTTGCGCCGCTGAAGCATGCCCGCCTCGACTACATGGTGCAGAAGGCAACCGAGATGGGCGCATCCCTGCTGGCGCCTGTGCTGACGCAGCGAACCAACGTTGCACGGGTCAATCTCGAGCGCATGCGCGCCAACGCCATCGAGGCCGCCGAGCAATGCGGCATCCTGCACATCCCCGAGGTGGTCGAGCCGCGCAAGCTGGAGCCGGTGCTCGCAACGTGGAACCCCGACCGCAAACTGGTGTTCTGTGACGAGGGCGCGGCAACGCGAGACCCCATCGCGGCGTTACGCGCCATAACGCCAGGTCCGCTTGCCGTGCTGATCGGACCCGAGGGCGGTTTCGCCCCTTCTGAGCGCGAGGCGCTGCTGGCCCGGCCGTTTGTCGTGCCCATCGCCCTCGGGCCCCGCGTCATGCGCGCTGACACCGCCGCCGTGGCGGCACTCGCACTCGTGAACAGCGTGCTCGGAGACTGGCGCTGAGGCCGTTTGTCAAGGCTGGGCAGAGGGCTTGTATCGAGCTTAAGGCCCGTCCATAACATGGCCACGCTTCGCCCCCTGGGCGGTCAGCCAGGAAGTACGCATGTCGACACGCCAGGATGGCGAACCTGCTCCGCTCGTGCGATCCCGCCAGGACTTGGTCGACTGGATCGCAGCCGGCTCCAAGCCGGCTTCGGCTTGGCGCATCGGCACCGAGCACGAGAAAATCGTCTTCCGCACGGACGACCATCGGCCTGTTCCCTATGAGGGACCGCGCGGCATTCGCGCCATCCTGGAGGCGCTGATTGCACGCTACGGCTGGGAGCCGATCATGGAGGGCGACAACATCATCGCCCTCAAATGGCCGCACGGCGATCCGGCGGCCACCGTCTCGCTCGAGCCCGGCGGCCAGTTCGAGCTCTCGGGCGCGCCACTCAGCGACATCCACGCCATTGGCGAGGAGACGCAAGTCCATCTCGACCAGGTCAGCGCCATCGGCAAGGACATCGGCATCGGCTTTCTCGGCATCGGCTTCTCGCCGAAATGGTCGCTCGAAGAAACGCCGGTGATGCCGAAGCGGCGCTATGCCGTGATGACGGGCTACATGCCCAAGGTCGGCAAGCGCGGCCTGGACATGATGTACCGGACGGCCACGATCCAAGTGAACCTGGACTTCGGCGACGAGGCCGACATGGTCAAGAAGCTGCGCGTGTCGCTGGCGCTGCAGCCCATCGCCACCGCCATCTTCGCCAGCTCGCCCTTCACGGAAGGCCGGCCGAACGGCTTCAGGTCGATGCGCAGCGAAGTGTGGCGCGACACCGATCCGGGCCGCACGGGCATGCTGCCGTTCGTGTTCGAGCCCGGCATGGGCTTCGAGCGCTATGTCGACTATGCGCTCGATGTGCCGATGTACTTCGTCTATCGCGACGGCAACTACATCGACGTGTCCGGCGCATCGTTCCGCGATTTCCTGGCCGGCAAGCTGGCGGCCATGCCCGGCCAATACCCGACCGTCGCCGACTGGTCCGATCACCTGACGACCCTGTTTCCCGAGGTGCGCATGAAGCGCTTCCTGGAGATGCGGGGCGCCGACGGCGGCCGGTGGCGGCGCATCTGCGCGCTGCCGGCATTCTGGACCGGCCTTCTCTACAATTCGGCCGCGCTCGAGGCGGCCTGGGGTCTCGTAAAGGACTGGAGCGCAGAGGAGCGACAGAGCTTGCGCAACGACGTGCCGCGGAGCGCGCTTGCCACGCGTTTTCGCAAGGGCACGGTGCAGGACATCACTCGCGAGGCCATGCGGATAGCCGCCGACGGTCTCAAGGCGCGGCGCCGCCTCGACGCCAAAGGCGAGGACGAGCGCGTTTTCCTGGCGCCGATCCAGAGCATCGTCGAACTCGGGGCGCACCTGGGCTGACGACCTGCTGGGGCATTTCGAAGGCGATTGGCGCGGCGATATCGATCGCATTTTCACCGAGCATGCGTTCTGACAGATACGCATGCCGGCGCTCGCACAGCTCAGCGCGACTTTCGGCAAGGCGGGCGTGATCGAGTTTCAACCGAGTCCGCTCGGCGGCATCGTCGCCCACCTGACCTCAGGTGAGAGCAGGGCAACTGTCGCGCTGCAAGGCGCGCAGGTGCTGAGCTGGCAGCCCAAAGGGCATGATGAAGCTCTGTGGTTGTCGCCGATGGCCAGGCTCGGCACGGGCACTCCGGTGCGCGGCGGCATTCCGGTCTGCTGGCCGTGGTTCGCCGTGCATTGCCGTGGTTCGCCGTGCATCCACAGGATCCGTCCAAGCCTCTGCACGGGTTCGTGCGCACACGGGACTGGGACGTGATCGAGAGCAGTGTTTCCCAGAGCGAGGTGAGGCTCGGTTTCAGAACGCAAACCAGACCGGACGATGCGGTGCTGTGGCCGCATTCCGCGGAAGTGACGCTGCAGATCGAACTGGGATCGACATTGGACCTGACGCTTTCGACCCACAACACCGGCGCTACCGTTCTGCCGCTCACGCGGGCGCTACACAGCTACTTCCGCATCGGCGATATCGAGCGCGTGCATGTCGAAGGGCTCGGCGGGCGCGATTACATCGACAAGGTCGACAATAACAGCCGCAAGACGCAGGCCGGCACCAATCTCCACATCGACAGAGAGGTGGACCGAATCTATCTCGGCGATACGGCCACGGTAGGGCTGGTCGATGTGGCGCTCGGCCGGCGCATCGATGTTGTCAGCAGCGGCAGCCGCTCCGCAGTTGTCTGGAATCCGTGGGTGGAGAGATCGATGCGCGTCGCCGACATCGGCGCCGGCGGCTATCGCACCATGCTGTGCATCGAAACCGCCAACGCCGGCGACGACATCATAAAGCTCGAGCCCGGCGGCGTTCACACGCTCCGGGCTCGTCTCAGCGTCAGCGCTTTGGAAGCTTAAGTCGACGGCCCGCCGTGCATGCCGGAGTTGTCGAGATCGGGCCGCAACTCGTTGGCATCGTGCGCGCGACGCACGCGGCCATCCAGGAAAGCGCCCTGCTCGACCGACAGCACCTGATGATGCACATCGCCCTCGACCTTGGCGCCGGTCTGCAGCACGACCCGCATGCCGCGGATAGTGCCGGCTACCTCGCCGCGCACGACCACGCTCTCGCCGGACACGACGCCTGTCACCCGGCCTTTCTCGCCGATGATGACCTCGCTGCCGACCACATCGCCGGTGATGTCACCGTCGACCTGCAGGATGCCTTTGGAGATGATGCGCAGACCCTGGCCGACGATGGTCAGGTCATTGCCGATGATCGAGCGCTGCTGCCCGCCGCTGCCCTGCTGCGGGGCGACCGGGGGCGGCATGCTCCTGGAATTGGGGGCGGTGTTGGCGGCCGCGAGCTTCAGGGCATCGAACGGCCGCGGCTCGTTGCTGTTGGGCTTCGGCTCCTGACCCGATTGACGCGTGAACATATGTATTGGCCCCCTTGAGACCCGTTGGATTGCAGACCCGTTGAACTTCCCTTCGTGGACCGAAAGAACGATGCCCGCGTGGTGGAATTGTGGCCTTAATCTCGGACGCAGGAAAAGCCCTCGTGCGTGCCAAACACCCAGGCTTCGTGTTAACCTTTCAAGCCGGCAATGAAGGCCGTGAGTAGCGCGTTCACGGACTGCGGTGTCTCCATCTGCGGGAAGTGTCCCACGTCCGGAACGGTTTCGATGCGCGCCCGAGGCACGGCCCCACGGATGAAATCGAGATAAGGGGAGCTCTGGCCCTTGGCCAGAGACCGGCGCTGGCGCTTCTCGTCCTGGTAGGTGCTCTGGATCAGCATCAGCGGTACTTTCAAACCGGCCAGCACCGCATCCATCTTCTCTGCATCCCAGCGGCCGATGTCGGCAAACAGCGCGCCAGCGATATCCGCCGGCCTAGCGGCAGCACGCGCAATGATCGCCTCGGCTTTGGCTTTGTCATAAGCGGGGCTGAACATGGCTGCGAACAGTGGCTTGACGAACGCCTGGAAGCCCACAGCCGCGATCTGGTCCCGCGTTGCCTCGTGCGCCTTGGATCCCGCGGAGCCGAGCCGGCTGCCGTCGACCAGAACGATCCCGGCCACCGACGCGGGCGCGTTCAGTGCCGCCTCCAGCACAACGCGGCAGCCCATGCTATGGCCGACGAGGATGGACGGGGGCAGCTCGAGCGCAGCAATCAGGTCGGCGACCTCGCGCCCATGCGTCTCGATGCGGCCGTGCTCGGGCCTGCCCGGCGTCTCGCCGTGTGCGCCGAGGTCGACCGCGACCGTCGTATGCTTGGGCGCAAGATGCGCCACCTGCGCGTCCCAATCGCTGCGGGCGCAACCGAAACCGTGCACAAAGACAAAGGGCGGAGACCCGCTTCCCGCGCGGGTATATTCGATGCCGGCCATGCTAGTGTCCTGATCGCGAAATTCGTCTCATTGTGCGGCGGGCTCGGAACGGATTTCGCGATCTAAAGGACACTAGCCAATAAATGATTCTAGTGTGATTCAGATCGAGAAGTCCGCCGACGGACCCAGCCCGGCGTGTTGTAGCGGACTTCTCAATCATCACACTGGCGTTTCCTTTTTGGCAAGACGTTGTATCGGCTGCTTGTGGCCGCGCCACCACATCAGGCTAATGCAACCAGGCCGGCGCGTCGATGTCGCATAGCCTTCGCGCCAGACCTGTGCCAAAATTCGTAATCGTCGGAAACAATTGAAAGGAGGTGATCCAATGTCGAGTGGGATTGCGAAGCTGTCGCTGCAGCCGAAGCGGATCTCGCGGACAGAGGAGCAGCCTCCTTACTCCGCCTGATCAGCCTCGCAAGCAGGCTCCCTTCGGGTCGAGCCTGCCGAGGGCCGCAGGGCATCGAATCTCACGAGAGGCCGCCCCACACATCGAGGGGCGGCCTTTTCTGTTCTCCAGAATGGAAGGCGTTGGACTTGCGGGCTCAGGCTAACGCTACCAGCGCACGTTGACATCCACGAACGGTGCCTGCACGCGCACGCGCCGGCGGTCGGAATCGACATCTACGTTCGCATAAGGCGCATCGACCTGTACGCGCCGGCCGGCCTCGACGCGCGTGTAGGGCGCCTCGACCTTGACGCCCGGCTTGCGCGCGGGCTTACCGTCGTCGCCCTGGCCAGCGAGCGCCGACAATGCCGTTACGCCGGCCACAACGAGGGCTGCGGCAGAAATGAAAAAGGTCCGCGGCGACAACGACATGATGCGATCCTCTCTGGCGTTGCTCGAAGCTAGTCATTTGGCAGGCGCAGCCATTGCAATCAAGGGTTTAGCCTGCGGCGCTCACGCGCAGGGCAAATTTCGGGGTAGGCTGGGGTTTGCACCTCCGCTCAGCCTGAGAGGGAGCCTCCATGCCGACAGACCTGGAACGCGACGTTGCCGCCCACTACGGGACACAGGATCTCGTGCAGAAGCTGCTGGCGGGCCTCAGCGCCGCCGGCGTCGATCCGAACCGCCTCACGATCAAGGACCTCGGCCCGGTCGACGAGTTCCATATCGGCGGGCGCGCAGCGACCGAGCATGCAGTCGCCAAGATGGCCCTCAACGCGAGCATGCACGTGCTGGATGTCGGCTGCGGCATCGGCGGAGCCTCGCGCTATCTCGCCTCCGCCATCGGCTGCCGCGTCACCGGCATCGATCTCACGCCCGAATACATCGAGGCGGCGCGCGAGTTGTCGCGGCGCACGGGTCTCGACGGCAAGATCACCTATCAGGCGGCGAGTGCGCTCGCCATGCCGCTCGCCGACGCCAGCTTCGATGCCGCTATCACGCTGCATGTAGCCATGAACATCAAGGACCGCGACGGGCTCTACGCGGAAGTGGCGCGTGTGCTCAAGCCCGGCGCGCCGTTCTGCGTCTACGACGTGATGAAAGGCGCGGTGGATGGCCTACACTATCCAGTGCCGTGGGCGGAAACGGCGGAGACGAGTCACCTCACCACGCCGGTTGAGATGCAAGCCCTGCTCGAGCGGGCAGGCTTCACGGTCGAGCAGGTCGAGGACCGCCGTGACTTCGCCATCACCTTCTTCCGCGAGCGTCTGGCACAGGCGCCTGGGGGAGCGCCGCCTTCAGCCCTCAACCTTCTGATGTCGAACCCGCGCGTCAAATCCGAGAACATGCTCGCCAACATCGAGCAGGGCCGCATCTCACCGGTGGTGATGATCGCTCGCAAACGTTAAGTTTCTCGTGAAAAGGGACCATTGGGAAACTCACCTCCCAATGGTCCGTCCCGCACGTAACCCTGCCGACAAATCGTTGCCCGACGGGCCTTGTGTCCCGTTCAAGGCCGAGGCGAACGGTGCCTCCATGAGCGTCAATAGGGGCGATCGCCGAACGCTCACGTTCTCTCAACAGGCCCGAGAACGGTCACGGTCGCGTTGTAGGCTGAGCATCACGAGCCTACAACGTCTAAAGGCGTCTGCGACAAAAGCGGGGCGACATGTCCGACGACTGGAGCGAGATCATCAAGCGATACCGCGTCCGGCATGCGCTGACGCAGGGCCGAATAGCGGACCTGCTCGGCGTGTCGCAGCGCACGATCTCGCGGTGGGAGCGCGGCGAGGACAAGCCGAATCTGGATCGTCAACGCGCTGTGCGAGACTTGGCCGCAGAGCCGCCGGATACGCTGCTGCGCAGCCTCGCCGCGGCCGTGCGGCACACGCCGTTTCCACGCGCGCTGTCACGCACGCAACGTCTTCGCCTGCAATGCCTTTCCGGGCCGGCGCTGCGCAAGCGGCCGTCCATGGCGAACTGGATCGGCCGTGATCTGGCACCCATTGCCTGCGGCATATTGGAGGAGATGCTGGACGACCGGGCGCTGCAGCGGAGCATCGCCAGCCGGGAGATCGCCTGCGTGGTGGCGACCACGCGCAGCGTGCTGCAAACGCCGGAGCATGCGCGCATCGGCGCCTATCGCACGGTCATCACCTATTTCTTCCACGACGGCACGCTCTACAGCGACGCCATCTCGACGCCTGCGCCCAAGCGCGCCGTGCTGGGATATGAGGCTATTCCGATGGATGAGATTTTGACTTAGCTTTGGCGCCGCCGGCGCTCAGCTCTTGTCGTCCTTCTCATCGTCGTCATCATCGTCGTTGTCGTCATCATCATCGTCGACCAGACCGCGGATGGCTTCCAGCATCTCCGCCTGCCCATCCTCGATCGACTCGACCAGCCACTCGGCAATGATCGCATCGCCGTGCTTGAAGACGACCTTGTAGGGGTGCTCCTCACCCTCGACCTGAACCACCTCGCCCGTGATGAACGCCGCCATGGTGCCTCCTCGCGCATGTTTGCGGGCAGGCATTAGCACGGCCGAGGCGGCAGATCGAAGGCACGGCGGCAGCCGGAACTCGGCAATCCACATGATGCGGGACTGCTGAACCTGAGCCTGCTCCGGCTGCGACAAGCTGACGGGCCGGTGTTACCCACGGAACAGCCGAGGTGCCAGCGCGTTGATAAGGTCATGCACATCATCGGTTCCCTCCCGATGATTGCGACGCGCTTCCTTCCCCCGTAGGACTGCGCGCATCTGAGGACGCCTCGCTCCCCGTCGAGGCGTCCTTTTTCTTTCAGAAAGTTCCATCAATAGCGCTAGCGGTGCGCGTGGCGTAGACTGCGCCGCAACAAACGGGATTACGCCATGATGCTGGGACTGTCGCTTTCGGCCTTCACGACGCTGCACGTCGTCATAAGCCTCATTGCCATCGCCACCGGGCTCATCGCGCTGAAGGGCATGCTGTCCTCGAGCCCGCCCGGCACGGTTACGCACGTGTTCCTCGTGACGACCGTGCTGACCAGCGTCACCGGCTTCATGTTCCCGATCACAGTGTTCACGCCGGCGCTGGCATTCGGCGTCCTCTCGATCATTCTGCTGGCGTTGGCGCTGGCGGGCCTCTACCTGTTCCACCTTGCCGGCCACTGGCGCTGGATCTACGTGGCGACGGCGGTCACGGCGCTCTATCTCAACTGCTTCGTGCTGGTGGTGCAGATGTTCCAGAAGCTCGGGCCGCTCAACGCGCTGGCGCCGACGCAGTCCGAGCCGCCGTTCCAGATCGCGCAGGGCCTGCTGCTGGTGGCCTTCCTGGTGCTCGGCATCCGCGCGGGGCGCCGATACCATCCGCCGGCAGTGTGAGCGCGGCGCCCTTTATACCCCGAACACGCCCTTCTGCGCGGTGATCTGGAGCACCTGCACGGTTTCCGGCAGCTCGATCAGGAATTCCTTGTCGCGCTCCAGGTGATGGATGCGGCGCGGGTCGGAGCCGGCGTAGCGCGACATGGCCTCGACGTTCTCCCAATAGGAGATGGTGATGAACTCGCTGTCGTGGTCGCGATCCTCGCGGAGCTGCTGCACGGCAAGCGCGCGCTGCTCCAGCACCTTGACGCCGTTCTCGTAGAGATAAGTGGCGTACTCGTCGGCCTTGGCCCGCGTGGTGCGTCCGCGCCAGATGCGGGCGATGGTGGGCGTGGGTTTGGTGGTCATGGCGTCTCCCGTGGTCGTGCGGTGAACGCGTGGGGGCGGGGAATGTTCGCTAAAGTAACTATTGCACGTCCTGCAGCCAAACTGCCAGCTCTTGCCAGGGTGCAATGCTCCAGTGAGAGCGCGCGGCGCCCGAGGGCGAGGGCAGCACAAAGACCTCGGGAAAATTTGTTGGCCTAGTCGATTGCCGCCCATAGAGAACAGCACGCGTTGCGGCCTTGCCGAGCCACACGCTCGCAGCTTTCTTGCTCGTGAACGCAACGGCGCGTGGTCTATAGCGGCGCACATTGTTCTCGAATTGCTTTGGGTCGAACTCGTGTTTCCCGATTTGGTGGTCCATGCCCGAGCCGAGTTTCGACATGTCAGTCAGGCCGATGCCAAGCGCGAGCAGATCGGGAAATTCGCGCGGCTCGAACTGACGCGGTGTCAATCCGACCTCGTGCAATGTGCACCAGAAACGATTGCTGCGTCCGGCATAGTAATGACCCAATTCTGCTGAGCGCTTTCCCGCCGCTGTACCGACGAAGACGACGCGGAGGTTGGGAGCGAGGAGGTCGGGGAGATTACTCTTGCCAGCGAGCATCCGCTGCACCAATTTTGCTTGCGAATTTGCGGCCATCAAAAGCAGCATTGTATGAAGACACGCGCATTTCCAAATGACTTAGCGAGAATTGTCGCCGCCAGATGGGATAAGCTGGTTGCTGGAGACTACAAAGCCCCAGACTGTCCGGAAACACCGCTTCTCCGCGGTCTGTTGGAGATTGCGTATCTGGCAGCGAACGTACCAGAGGAAGGCCGCTATCCTGAGTTCAACATATTGGCGGTGCGTCGCGGACAACCTATCGCGGATCAACAAACAACACGGACGTGGCCTTTCGATTCTGCGCGGCCTCTAACCGTGGAGGAATTGCGACGGCTCGCGCCTGCGACAGATCTGAGGAAATCCGCCATTTTGGTCGACTGGGAGGAAGATTGGAGGATCATCGGCTTGGTTGATCTAGGAACATCGTGGCATCGAGCCCGAATGGGCCTGGAGTACAGATATGACCATCCAACTTGCTTGCTAGTGCAGATCTATCGGCCCGGCCGAATTCGCGTTTATCAGGGAGCCTATCATGTAGCCACCCTCTCGGAGGGCGTCATCGACACCAACAACCTCGATTTTCGGACCTTCCTTCACGAACCTGTAAATAGCGGATTGCGAGCGATGCACAGCGAGTGGTCGCAACCCGAACACGAGCACCCGAGAGAAACTGCTGAGTTTGCGTTCATAGCGTTGTGGAACACCTTCGCGGGAATCGCAAATTCAATCAGCCTTCAAGGTCATGGTGGTGCAATCGCCATAGTTCCGACAGGGATTACTCCAAGCTCGGACCTAATCAGAATAAAATACAAACAAGACACGTCCGTGATTAGAAGCGCGTTCACGGAGTTTATGAGTGCACGGAACAAGTTCTGGGATCTTGTTGCAAGGGAGCAAAATGGGGAAGCGATCGCTCAAGGAGAGATCGCAATCGCGGAACTGTGGATTGTAAGGAGGTTCGCCCTCCTGGTCGAAGCAATCCGCTTTATTGCAAAGCTAGCCGACTGTGACGGGGCGATTGTGTTATCGGCAGATCTCAAACTTTTTGGCTTCGGTGGCGAAATCCGAGCTGAGTTCCGACAAGGTGCCAAGGTCTTCGAGGTTACTAATGAGCTATCAAAGAAGCATCGCGCGCTAGATATCGAGCAATTTGGTCTGCGGCACAGATCCGCCGTAAAGCTTGTAAGCCAGAACGAATCCATTCGCGCGCTTGTGATCTCGCAAGATGGGCCTACAAGCGTGATATGGTCAGAGAAAAAGGATGTACTAGTCAAGAAGGGGGTTAATCTTGTTAATTTAGATATGCCGTGGGCTTAGAACACAAGGCGCTAGAAAAGACCTTTTCGCCGCTTCTTCGCGCTCTCGTCGAGGACACAGTGAGAGAGAGAAGGACTACACTCAACCTGTCCCCCGCGCCAAAAGGGGCGACAGAGCTGGGCGTATAAAAAAGTAATCCCCGCATCTTCACACGCGCCCATATTGCCAGGTGCCGTCTGCCGGCGACGGGGCGTGGATGCATCCGTCCTTCACGTGGCAGGCGGCCGGTGCCTGGAAGGTAGAGCTCACGGACGCTCGAGATCCAGGGGGCCGCGGGACGACCGCTTGCGGTGAAGCGCCAGTAATGGCGCCGAGCCGCAGGCCGTCCAAAGGACTCAAGGTGCTGAGCGTGAAAGCCTTCAGCGAGGCAGAGCGCCGCACCAAAGCGCGTCCCCGGACTTCAAATCGCCGCACGCGGGTGCCGCAAGGCAACCCTTGGACCGTGAGGTCCGGAGGACGCAAGTCCTCGGGGAGACCCGCGCGGGTCTCCTGGGGCGGTGATACGCCCCGCGGTTGCTGCGAGGCACCCGCGTCCCGTCGCATACCCTCGAGCCAAAAGGCTGCGGGGCGGATGGTGCATGGTTGAAAGGACAGTGTCTTGGCAAAATCTGAGATCGACCGCGGCCTCTCAGAAATCTACGCCGCGCTGAAAGCGCGGGCGGCTTCGCTGCCGGCCGATACAGGGCAAGAGCCGTGGCCGCAAACGCCAGAGGGATACGACGCTTACCGACGGCAGCTAGCGGACATGCTGCTGCGTTTCATGTGCAGCGACGTAGCGCGCTGCAGCGATCCACGCTGCCGACGCAGCGGCCGTTGCCGGCGCCGGGCGGCGGCTGCCCGGCGAGCGCAGAGGCGCAGCGGCGGGCGATCTGGATGTTCATGAGTGCGCGTGTGTAGGCCTGTGATTGCGAGGTGTGCGTCACACGCGCAGAGTTTGTGAAAGCGCGTCTGGGTTCCGGCCAATTCCCGCGCGCCCTTCAAAGGGCGCGCGGCGCCGGATTGACGCCAGTGGGTGATGCGGGGTTTGCCTCCCATTCCAACGTCAACCCGCCATCATGCCTAAAGCGCAACTTCGACACGACGACGGGCGAGCTTTGGCTGCCGCATTTGGCTCTGGGTCCCGGGTCGCGCGCGGGAACAACGCTGCGATTGACCGCTAAGCCTTTGGCCCGCGCTCGCCCGGGATGACAAACTTTTTGTGGCGAGTAGCCTTTACCCCAGCGCCTCGTTGCTCGCCTTCACCTTGTCCGCATCGACGTACACCTGCCCGCCCATCTCGCGGAACTTCTCGCTCATCGCCGCCATGCCGGCGTCCTTGTCGTTCATCTTCGCCGCATAGTCGCGCACGTCCTGCGTGATCTTCATGGAGCAGAACTTGGGGCCGCACATGGAGCAGAAGTGCGCCACCTTGTGCGCCTCCTTGGGCAAAGTCTCGTCGTGCATGGTGCGCGCGGTGTCGGGGTCGAGGCCGAGGTTGAACTGGTCCTCCCAGCGGAAGTCGAAGCGGGCGCGAGAGAGCGCATCGTCGCGCAGTTGCGCTGCCGGGTGGCCCTTGGCGAGATCGGCCGCGTGTGCGGCGATCTTGTAGGTGATGACGCCGTGCTTGACGTCGTCGCGATTGGGCAGCCCCAGGTGCTCCTTGGGCGTCACGTAGCAGAGCATGGCGCAGCCGAACCAACCGATCATGGCGGCGCCGATGCCGGACGTGATGTGGTCGTAGCCCGGCGCGATGTCGGTGGTGAGCGGGCCCAGCGTGTAGAACGGCGCCTCGCCGCATTCCTTGAGCTGCTTGTCCATGTTGATCTTGATCTTGTGCATCGGCACGTGGCCGGGGCCTTCGATCATGACCTGGCAGCCCTTCTTCCAGGCGATCTGGGTCAGCTCGCCCAGGGTCTCGAGCTCCGCGAACTGCGCGCGGTCGTTGGCATCGGCGATGGAGCCGGGGCGCAGACCGTCACCCAGCGAGAACGACACGTCGTACTTCTGCATGAGATCGCAGATCTCGTCGAAGCGCTCGTAGAGGAAGCTCTCCTTGTGATGCGCCAGGCACCACTTGGCCATGATGGAGCCGCCGCGCGAGACGATGCCGGTGACGCGGTTGGCGGTGAGGTGCACGTAGCCGAGGCGCACGCCGGCGTGGATCGTGAAGTAATCCACGCCCTGCTCGCACTGCTCTATGAGGGTGTCTTTGTACATTTCCCAGGTGAGCTTGACGGGATCGCCGCCGCACTTCTCCAGCGCCTGGTAAATGGGGACAGTGCCGATCGGCACCGGCGAGTTGCGCAGGATCCACTCGCGCGTGTTGTGGATGTTACGCCCGGTGGAGAGGTCCATGACCGTGTCGGCGCCCCAGCGGATCGCCCACACCATCTTGTCGACCTCCTCCTCCACCGAGGAGGTGACGGCCGAATTACCGATGTTGGCGTTGATCTTCACCAGGAAGTTGCGGCCGATGATCATCGGCTCCAATTCGGCATGGTTGATGTTGCACGGGATGATGGCGCGGCCGCGCGCGATCTCGTCGCGCACGAACTCGGGCGTGATGTGCTCGGGCACCGAGGCGCCGAAGCTCTCGCCGTCGGCCAGCGCCGCCTTGGCGCGCGCGAGCGCCTTCTCGCGCCCCAGGCTCTCGCGATGCGCGACGTAGATCATCTCCTTAGTGACAACGCCGGCGCGGGCGAGCTCGAGTTGCGTCACGGGCTTGCCCGGCAGGCCGCGGAACGGCATCGGCTTGTTGGGGAAGTCGCGGGCGAGGTGCTTGCCCGAAACGTTGCCGTTGTCCTCCGGCTTGATGTCACGCCCGGAATATTGCTCAACGCCGCCGCGCTCGCGGACCCAGGCTTCGCGGTGGCGCGGCAGGCCCTTCTCGACGTCGATCTTGGCGTTGATATCGGTGTACGGGCCAGACGGATCGTAGACGCGGAACGGCGGCTCGCCGGACTCCTTGGTGAGTGCGATCTCGCGGAACGGCACGCGCACGTCGGGATGGCCCGCTGGCGCGGTGTAGACCTTGGACGATGCCGAAATCGGCCCTGTCGTCACTTCCGGGATCATCAGGTCTTTTTTCCGTGTGATCTTGTTCATTGTGTTTCCTTCCTTCTGATCCCGTTGCCGGTGTGCGCGATAGCCTATGCACGAACCGGGATTTCTCCTGAACCGCAATCATGCCGAAGGTGGGAAGGAGGATCGTTCCGCAGTCCCGTCCCTTCGCCGGCATGATCCGG
>CAWEBE010000075.1:0-49093 GCA_963806735.1 uncultured Alphaproteobacteria bacterium
CCGGGTACTATCTATCTTCCCCTACCACTTTAAATGTACCGAGGTTTTCCAGGTTTGGGGCTTCCCGTCTGTGTCGAATTCGTGCCAAATACGCTTTCCGCAACATCGTTCAGTTTTCTCTTGTTGGCATGTACATAGCGAGCCATGAGCACCTTCGGGCTGTGGTTCAGCAAGGCGCCGGCCGTCACCGGGTTGATGTTGTTGTTGACTACTGCCTCCGTAGCCGCTGAATGCCGCCCCGCCTCATGTCGGCTCACGTATGGGATGCCGGCACGCTGGCAGGTCTCGCGCCACGACCAGATGCAGGCAAAAGAGCCGAACATGCGCCACGTGCCGTCCTTGACTCTCCTTGGGGCCAGCAGGCGCAATTCCCGCACGAGCTCATCCGTAAGATAGAAGTAGCGAAAGTTGCCGTTCTTGGTCTTGTCGATCCATGCCTGCTTAGCATCGAGATCGAAGTTGTCCGGTGTCAGGGCGATGGCCTCGCCGATGCGAGCCCCGGTCACGAAGTTGAACAGCGCCAGGCACGCCAGACGGTCATGCACGGCGTGCCGTCTGAACTGATCCAGCCATTCTCGGTCGATCGCCTGCTTCTCGACGGCAGCCTCCTTGAAGCCCTTGACCTTCATGGGGGCGCACATACCGCGGTCGGCGGCGAAGTTGATCACTGTGCGTGCCGCGGCGATCACATGCCGGTTCTTGGTGGAAGCCTTGGCATTGGGCTTGAGGGCGTTGGCCAGATCCCGGAGATGCCCCGGTTTAATGTCCTTCAGACGCTTCTTGCCCAACGCCTTGATGATGGGCGCTAGGTAGCGCCGCTCGCCTCCGGCCTCTTGATACTCAAGAGCGGCGTCGGCGAAGGTGGCTTCGTGGTCGATGCCGTAGATGTCGGCTTTGACAAGGCTCGCTTGCCGCGCCGATGCTTTAATAGCTGCGATTTCTGGGTCGCGAGTTTTAAGGGTCTCTCGTATGCGTCTGCCGGCGAGGGTGCCGTGAAGCTGGGCAACGCCGTCTCGCCAGACGATTTTGAACGTCATAGGTCGGCTTCTTTCAGCGGCGTTGGTCCACGGAATTGCTCCAGGGTGGTGTAGAGGTTTGCCGCGGATATCGCACGCATTGGTGCTCTTGCAGGACCTCCTTTTTACGGCGCGCGCCGGCAGCCTCGGTAGCAGCTCCATTATGTCCGGTCCCGTTTGGGGCGCAAACAAAAATGCGGACCACCCATCACATTGAGCTTACGTGGTTTCACCACATTGAGCCCGAGATAAATGGTTGCGGGGGCCCGCAACCACCTTTACCGAACATTGATTCCATTGCCAAAAATTCTAAATCGTTTTTCGGCTCATCCATAGAAGGGGCCGGAGTACCTCTACGCGGCCTAGTCAGCTTGACCCTACTCCCCGTGCACGGTGGCGCGGCGGTCCGGCAACAAAAGAGCGTGCTTTCCCCGTGGTGGCGGCCACTCGACTGCCGTGTGACGGATTCAGCACCCGTTCGACGGGCAAATAGTTGGCCATTGTTAGCCGCAGCCGGCAGGGAGCAGACGATGCATTTCACTGTAATGAACTGGGAAAGTCCCACCACCCGGGCGAAATCCGTGTTTGGGGTGGTCGATGCGGCCAACCCTCAATTGCTGCCAACGCTGTCGCCGAAAGGTTTCTGGGCTCACTTCGTGGACCTCGAAGGAGCACGCTTTGCGGACGCTGATGCGGCCGAGGTAGCCATCGCAGCCCACGGTTTTTACCTACTTGGCGTGACCGACATCAACCTGCCGAACATGTTTGGAAGTCTTGGAAGGCGCCTCACCTAGTAGTGCCGGGACGCGCTAAATCTAGGCCGTGAACTCATAAATTGGCGGCTTGGATCAACAGCCTGGCAACCCTAGGTCGCGTCGGATCTTTGGTCCGCTCATGCCCCATGACCGGACGTCAGCGCGGCCGATTGCAATGTCGCAAAAGTGCCAACAACTGCCGTTTGTAGAGCCGCATAGTAGGCGAGTGGCGGCTCTCTATTCGAGTTTCTCCCAAACCACCTCTGCGAAGACATCCAGGCCGGTCGTTGCGGCCTTGAGAGGCGCTGATTTGCCCATCAGTCGGGTGCCACTGATCTCGACGGTGAGCGGTCGTTGTGTGCCGTTCCAGGATTGGATGTGGGAGTTGTCAATCGTCAGGATGAGCTTGTTGCCGTCGATTTGGTAGACACCGTTGTAGGCCACCATTGAGTTGAATAGCGCGACCCTTTCGGCCTCGGTGGCATTGGCATCTGCCGGAGCCTTGCGGTTGACACTAAACACCATGCCCGAAAATCGGCCCCCATGTGTGAACATGAAGGTTCCTACTACGTCGCCCAATGGGCGCACGGCCTTGCCGGAGACGACCTCCTTGGTCTCGATGCTGATGACCTTCCAAACGCCGACGATGGTCGACGCATTGTCTTGCGCGCGCAGAGTACCAGCCGACGGGAGGGTGGAGCACAAGGCAGCGAGGAATGCGACACGCGACAACATACCTAGCATGGCCCATGGAGGGAGATGTCTCATCGCTTCATCCACGCTATGGTTGGGCCAATCTGGGAGGTGGAGTGGAGCACGGCCACCAGTTGCCAGTCCTGAAATTCCGAGGAAATTTGGCTGACGTTTGCCTGATATTCCCCGATTTCAGGACCGGCTGGCGAGCAGGTCCTGATGCTGACAGGCAAGTCGTTCAAGTTTGAATCCTTCACCCTCGATTTAGAACGGCTCTGCTTGCACGGGCCTTCCGGTCGGAAGGATTTGCGGCGCAAGAGCTTCGACGTGCTGCGTTGCCTCGTCGAGCATGCGGGCCGTGTCGTAACCAGAGAGGAGCTGACTAAGGCAGTCTGGCCAGGCGTGGTGGTCGGCGAGGACTCGCTAACTCACTGCATCGGTGAGATCCGACGCGCGATCGCTGACCGGGAACAACGGATCATCAAGACCGTTCCGAGGCGCGGCTACCTGATGGATGTGTCAGTGTCGTCAGTTGGCGGGTTGGCGGACAAGTCCACTGAGCCCGCCGTAGCGACCGCGCCGCCTCTTCCTGACCGCCCCTCCATCGCGGTGCTCGCTTTCACCAATCTCAGCGGCGATCCGCAGCAGGAATACTTCAGTGATGGCATCACCGAAGACATCATTACCGAGCTATCGCGGTCCTCCGAGCTATTCGTGGTCGCTCGGAACTCGGCGTTTCAGTACAAGGGCAGGTCGGTTGATCTTCGTCAGGTCGGCGAGCAGCTCGGCGTGCGCTATATTCTTGAGGGCAGCATTCAACGCGCCGGCGATCGCGTCCGCGTCACAGCTCAGCTCGTCGACAGCGCCACCGGCAGGCATCGCTGGGCCGAGCGCTATGATCGCAAGATCGAGGACGTGTTCGCGGTGCAAGATGAGGTCGCGCGCACGATCGTGGCGATACTCACAGCCTATGTGAGCAAGGCCGAGATTGAGCGCACGTTGACCAAGCCACCCACGACTTGGCAGGCCTATGACTATCACATGCGCGCCACCGAGGCTTTGGTCTCGTTCTGGCCATCGTTCGACGTTGAGCGCCTCTACGAGACGCGACGGCTGCTCGAACGCTCCCTGACGCTGGATGCCAACTACGCCCGAGCCTACGGCACGCTTTCACACACCTACGCCGTCGCCTGGACAAACCCAGTAGATGACGATTTCTTGAATCCCGCCGCGCTCGATCGGGCCTACACACTGGCTCTCAAAGGTGTCCAACTCGATCCCAATCTGCCCTTGGCGCATGCCCACCTTGGCAGCGTCCTGACATGGAAGCGCCAGCTCGATGCGGCTCTGGCCGAGTTCGAGAAGGCGATGGCGCTCAATCCCAATTTCACGGACTGGCGTCTGGCAGGCGCCTTGATTTTTGCTGGAGAGCCGGAAAAAGCTATCGACGTCGTGCGGGCGCTGATGCGACTGGATCCATTCTCTCACCCTTTAGCGTCTGGTTGGTTGGGGCTCGCCTACTACCAAACAAAGCGGTACTCGCAAGCACTGGCGCCGCTGCGCGAGTGTCTTTCACGCATGCCGAACTACAGGTCTGCTCGCGCTTGGTTGGCCGCCACCTATGCTCAATTGGGGCTCCAGGAAGAGGCGCAGCGGGAGGTCGCCGAAATCATTCGAATCGACCCCAAGCACACGATTGGTGGCTACTACCGCCGGGTTCCGCCCTACAAGCTTGCATCAGATGCAGAGCATTTGTTTGCCGGCCTTCGGAAGGCAGGCCTGCCGGAGTCGTGACATCTGGCCACTTCGGCTCAGGGTCATAACTCACCGTCATAGGCCCCAATCAGCACGTCCGTTTTGGGCTCGTCATCTGACGCACCAGTACGCAGCCGTGGACGGCAAGTGAGTGCCACGAACTGACATTGTTCAGCCCGAAGGCGGGGCGCCGTCGCGCGCGCTATGGAGCAGTCGTTGGATTTCGGAGCGCCAGGCGGGATTGTGGGCTTTCAGTGGACCCAGAAGATCGCTGCGGTATGCTGAACCCTTCTGCGCTGCTTCAAAGTAGGCTCGCGCCTCCTCCAAGCTGCCGGCGGCCGCACAGCAGATCGCCATCGTCTCCAACGTCACACGCCAGCCAGGGCGTAAGTGGACCGCCTCGGTCGCAGCTTCAACGGCCTGATCCGTATCGCCTGTAAAGAGGTGTGCCAGCGCCAAGAGGTCGAGCCACGCAAAATTGTGCGGATCGCTGGAGTTCAAGCGCAAGCCGTGTTGAAGGGACTGCTTCGCTTGCTCGGCTTGACCAGAGTAAAGCTTTGCCATGCCAAGAACGAGATGTGCGAGCGCGAAACCGGGGCTGAGTTCGATCGCTCTCGTGGCCGCCCGCGTGGCTTGCCGGAATTCGCCGGCGGCGCAGCTTGTGATGGCGAGCCCATAGTGGGCATAGGGACTTTTCTCGTCGAGGCGGATGGCCGCGAAGGCCGCCGTTAGGCCCTCTTGCCAGACGATGGCAGGCTCGTCGCTCCAGCCCCACAGGACGATGCCGCCGGACACGCGCGCCAGCCAGGTATGTGCTTCGGCGAGCTGCGGATCGAGCGCGGCCGCGGAGCGAAAGAGGTCTCGTGCTCTTTGGTGCGACTCGAGCTCAACTTTGTGGAATTGCCACACGCCGCGTCGCACCAGGTTCCAGGCCGTCTTACCTTCCACGTCACCGGCGGCGTTGGCCAAACGCGCCTCTGTCTTGAGAAGCTCGGGCTCAATCGCACCTATGACACTGTCCGTGATCTCGTCCTGAATGACAAAGACGTCGGCCAAATCCCGCTCGTAGCGCTCCGCCCAGATGTGGCTGCCGGTCGTTGCGTCGATCAGCTGGGCAGTAATGCGGATGCGATGCCCGACCTGACGATGGCTCCCCTCAATGACATAGCGCGCGCCAAGCCGTTTCGCGATCTCGCGAACGTCGATGCTCGAATCCCTGAAAGCGAAACTGGAGTTGCGGGCTACAACCGAAAACCACCTAAACCTCGTCAATGCCGTGATGATGTCGTTGGCAATCGCATCGCCGAAGTACTGCTGATCCGAATGCCCGGACAAATTCGCGAACGGCAGGACGGCGATCGCGGCCTGTTCGAGGCCGTGCCGAGAGGGCTTCAGGCTCGCAGCCTCCGTGCCGTCGGTGGATACTGCCGGGCCGACGTATCGATAGCCTCGCCGAGGCAGCGTTTCAATCCACTGCTCGCCGCCAGGCTCCTCGCCCAGCGCGCGCCGTACAGCGGCGATCTGAACGGGCAGATTGCTCTCTTCAACGGTTTGATCCCGCCACGCAGCCTCGATGAGGGCGTCCTTGGAGACGAGCACGCCGGGTTTCTGGATAAGCACGCGCAGCAGAGCCACCGCGCGTCGACCGAGGGGCGTCGTTGCCCCGCCTCGGAATAGAACTTCGGCTTCAGTGTCGAGGCGAAAGGAAGCGAACTTGTAGTTCGTTACCATCGGGGCGCTCGAACTAATTCAGCAACATTTCTGCGCTTTTTTATTGGTGCTTCATGACTTCTGATCGGCTTAGGGCAATGCTGGCGCGTGATCGCATCGAACCTTGGAGGGAACACGGTCATGACGAGCATGAAAGACCGCATTCAGAAGAGCAAAGAGCCGCTGGGTGGGTACCTTTGCATGATCCCCTCGGCAATGGTGAGCCAGGCGCTCGCCGCCGCCGGGGCCGATTGGCTGGTTATCGATCAAGAACATGCGCCGATCGGCCCAGAAAATCTACACGCCATGATCGCGGCAACCGCGGGGACGGCCTGCTCGCCTTGGGTCCGCGTGCCCCGTCTGGATGAAGCCTTTGTCAAGCCGGCTCTCGACGCTGGCGCGGAGGGAATCCTGTTTCCGCTGGTGCGCACCGCGGCGGAGGCGGCTGAGTGCGTGGCCCTCACTAGGTATCCACCGCAAGGTCGGCGTGGCTGGGGGCCGTTCGCTGCCCACTCACGTTGGGGCGTCGAACTGTTCGACTATCTCGGCAAGCGCGGTGGTGAGACTGTCTGCGGGCTCCTGATCGAAACCAAGGCGGCCGTCGACAACATCGAAGACATCTGCAAGGTCGAGGGAATTGACTATATGGTTCTTGCGACTTTCGATCTCTCCACCGAGTTGGGCGTATCCGGCAAGCTCGACGCCCCGATCGTGCTGGAGGCGGTGAAGCACGCCGAGCAAGCCATACTCAAGGCAGGGATTGCCTTGGGAGCAGCTGCATTTACGAAAGAGCAGGCGCAGACGAACCTGCGCCGAGGGCATCGCCTCTTCTTCTACGGATTTGACGTGCTGATGCTGAAGCAACATGCGCGACAAGCGGCAGGGTGGTTGGGCGGGTAGTCCCAGAACCGCTTTGGGAGCCAGCTGAGCGCCATGATCGCGATGATGCCCGGCACCGGCTGCGCGTTAGTGACTTTAGGTTCGGGTCAAATTTCCCCGTTCCGGTGACGTGCCCTGCACGTCCGATCCGCATCGGAAAGCCGACTAAGTTGCGCGAAGCCAAGAACGGGCAATTTGTGCCATAAGCGTCCGTCCTGAAATACGGACGATCAGACGGCGTGTGCTTTTTGCATCCGCCGTCCGGCAGGTAGCAGCCTAAGCTCTGCTGCGCTGCAATCGCATTTGAGCTATTCATCCATCCCAGACTACAAGTCTCGCGCAGGCAAGGGCGAGCGCGCGCCCACATGTCTCAGCCTTGAGCGCGCTCCAACAGTTCGCTTGTCAGATCGTCTGGTCAACGACCTGCATTTGCTCTGCATTCATCCGGCCGCCGTGTACTTTGATCTGCGAGAAGGCCGTCTCGATCTCACGCAGCTCCTCTGGCGTCCACGCGACAGTAATGGCTGCAAGGTTCTCGTTGAAGTGATCCATGTTGCGTGTGCCTGGGATCGGAACAATCCACGGCTTCTGAGCCAGCAGCCATGACAAGGCCAACTGTGCGGCCGTTGCGTTCTTCTTTGCCCCGAATCGCTTGAGCAGATCAGTGATCGGCATATTCGCGGCAAGGTTCTCCGGCGAAAAGCGATCAAATCCGGAGCGAAGATCCGTCTTCGGGTCGAGCTTCGTGCGAGCGTCCAACTTGCCGGTCAAATAGCCCATGCCAACTGGACCCCATGGGACGAAGCCGATGCCCAGCTCTTCACAGGCTTGAAGTACGCCGTTCCGCTCGGGGTCTCTTTCCATGAGCGAGTATTCGGTTTGCACGGCTGCCACTTGCTGCACAGCATGCGCCCGGCGGATGGTTCGCGGGCTCGCCTCGGATAGACCGAAGTGCAGGACTTTCCCTGCCTTGATGAGATCCTTGACCGCGCCGGCCACATCCTCGATCGGCACCTGCGGGTCGACGCGGTGCTGATAGTAGAGGTCGATGCGGTCGGTCCTCAGGCGCTTCAGCGAGCCTTCGACCACCTTCTTGATGTGCTCGGGCCGGCTGTTCAGCCCCGCCGGACCGTCAAGGTTGAAGCCGAACTTCGTGGCGATCGCGACCTTGTCGCGGATGGGGGCGAGCGCCTCGCCGACAAGATCTTCGTTGGTGTAGGGGCCGTAGACCTCGGCCGTATCGAAGAACGTGACGCCCTTTTCGTGGGCGGTGCGGATGACGTTGATCCCTTGCTTTCTTTCGGCAGGCGGGCCGTAGTTGGCGCTGATGCTCATGCAGCCGGCGCCCATGGCCGAGACTTCGAGCTGGCCTAGTTTTCTTGTTGCCATGGACGCGCTCCTCGGAGTGCCGGTTCCTTTCGACTGAGCTGATGCTCCGGTCCACGGCGAAGACCCGACGGCCGCCACGGCCATGAGCAGAGTGGTCTTCGTCAGAAAGTCACGTCGGCCGACATCGCTTGGGCTGGTTCTGCCGGCGGCCGTGGATCGGTCGTTGCGTGCCATGGCTTTGTCTCCTGATTCAGGCGCTGGAACACTCCGCGCCGGGGTCTCACGGCAAAACATAGTCCTCTGGGCGTACTTCGATAATCCGCTATAATGCGCTTGAGCCTATGTGCGTGGTGCATGAATGAAACGAGACGATCTCTATGACCTTGCAGCCTTCGCGGTCGTTGCGAAGCATCGCAGCTTTACGCGCGCGGCGAGCGAACTCCGCATGTCCCAGTCGGCGCTCAGTCATGCCATGAAGGCTCTAGAGGAGCGGCTCGGCGTGCGACTTCTGTCGAGGACCACACGGTCGGTCGCCACGACCGACGCGGGCGAAACGCTGCTGCGATCATTGCGGCCTGCCCTAGATGACATCGCCGCGAGCGTGGACGCGGTCGACGCCATGCGTGGCAAGCTGTCGGGCACCGTCCGCATCACGGCGACCAAGCATGCGATCTCATCCGTCGTCATGCCGATCCTGCCGCGCTTTCTGGCGGCCCACCCCGATATCCAGGTGGATATGCTTGTCGACGACAACCTGACCGATATCGTCGCGGAACGCCTCGACGCTGGCATCCGCTTCGGGGACATCGTCGAGAAGGACATGATCGCGGTGCGCATCGGACCGGACATCCGAATGTCCGTAGTGGGAGCACCTGCATATTTCTTAAGTCATCCCGTACCGAAGACGCCGCGCGAACTCTCAGACCATCGCTGTATCCAATACCGTCTCGTTCGATCGGGCGGGCTCTACGCCTGGGAATTCCAGGAGAAAGGTCGGCGCTTCTCGGTTCGCGTCGACGGCCCGCTCGTATTCAGCAATTCGGACCTGATGCGCGATGCCGCCCTTGCGGGCCAGGGTTTAGCCTATATGTACGCGGACACTGTCGCCGCCGACATCAAGGAGGGACGCCTGACGAAGGTATTGGAGAAATGGTGCCCGATCTTCCCAGGCTACTATCTCTATCATCCCAGCCGTCGGCAGACGCCTCCCGCACTGGCCGCCCTCATAGCCGCGCTTCGCTACAAATCCTAGCCCGGCTCGAAAACGAGAGCGGAAGCGATCTCAGACGGTAGGCTGCCATCAGCGCCAAGAATGCCGCAAAGCGAGGTTGCCGCGGTGCATACTTTGTTTGTCATCGTGCCCCGCACGATTGCAACATGAGTGTTGAGCCCGGGCACTTCGTCAGCTCGGGGTCATAACTCACCGTCAAACGGACCCAATCAGCACTTCCGTTAGGCTCGTCATCGGACGAATCAGTAATTCAGCCGTGCACGGCAATTGATTGCAGAAGCGGTCATTCAGTCAAACTACTTGCTACCGCTCACAGCTGTTTCTTCATTCGCGGTAGCGCAGCGCGTCGACCAGCAAGGCGAACACCGGCGTGGGCTGCCGGCGGCTCGGATAGTAGAGGTGATAGCCCGAAAACGGCGGGCACCAGTCCTCGAGCACGCGAACAAGGAGTCCGCTGGCGACGTATCTCTCGACCTGATCCTCTGGCAGATATGCGAGCCCGAGCCCAGCCAAGGCCGAGTTCAATCTCAGACCAAGGTTATTAAACACGAGCTGACCTTCGACGCGGACCTTCAACTCATGTCCGCGCTTCTCGAATTCCCAAACGTAGAGGCCGCCATAGGTTGGCAGGCGAAGGTTGATGCACCGATGTGCGGTAAGGTCCTGCGGCGTCCTCGGCTTTGGCCGACTTGAGAAGTACGAAGGCGCTGCAACGACGGCCATCCGCATGTCCGCCCCAATACGCACGGCGATCATGTCCTTTGCGACCTGTTCTCCGAGCCGCACACCCGCATCGTAGCGCTCTGCAACGATGTCGGTGAGCCCGTAGTCGACAATGATCTCAACGTTGATGTCAGGGTAGTCGGGAAGAAGCTTCGCCAGTGCGGGTTGGAGGACGGCTGCGGCCGCGTGCTCGCCCGCCGTGATGCGGATGGTGCCAGCAGGCTTCTCACGCAGTTCACTCAGTGCGGCTAACTCGCTTTCGATCTCTTCGAACCGGGGACCGAGCGTGCGAAGCAGCCGCTCGCCTGCGGCGGTGGCGGAAACCTTCCGTGTCGTGCGGGTCAGTAGGCGAATTCCCAGCCGCTCCTCGAGCGAGCGCAGGGTGTGGCTCAGTGCGGATTGCGACACCCCAAGCTTCGCCGCTGCTTTAGTGAAGCTGCCCTCGCGCGCGACAGCCAGGAAGGCGAGCAAATCATTGATGTCTTGCCGACGCATTCATGAGCCCAATTCATAGCCACATGCGGATTTTACCACCTAATCCGCTTCGGCACTCTTCCTAGATATGTTCTCGACGGTAGGTGAGGCCGTCACACACCCCGAGGCGACAAGGGACATGAGGCGTTTTGCTGTGCCGAAACCACTCGCGCGAGTGCTGGGCGCGGTCTCTCGCATGTGCTCGCACATGTTGAGTCTTGCCGTGGCGTGGTGGCTTGGGCGGCTGGAGCGGCAACTCGAGCAATCCAGTCCTCCCCTGACCTGGTTCAACTCTCCTCCGCAACTGGTTTGTGGTCGGCAGCGTTCTGTCGATGGACAGGCCTGGCCAAATATCAAATGTACGGTCTGCGCCGGATTCTATCGATAAAGGGAGTGGGCTGACGATATGCGAAAATCCCTCGATCTCCACTTCTCCAGACGTGAGGTGCTGATTGCCACCAGCGCTTCCGTCGCGGCGACGACGGTCGCCCCGGCCACTGCGCAGACCCAGCCTCCTCCGGCAAACGCCCAAGCAGCAGTGATCGAGGTCCCCTCCATGTCAAAGGTGTCATTCACCGTGAACGGCATGGCGCGCGAACTTGCAATCGACACGCGGACCACCCTGCTCGACGCCTTACGCGAGCATATGCAGCTGCCGGGTACCAAGAAGGGCTGCGACCACGGCCAATGCGGCGCGTGCACTGTGATCGTCGACGGACGGCGGATTAATTCTTGCCTGACGCTGGCCGTCATGCACGAGGGCGACGCTATCACCACCATCGAAGGATTGGGCACGCCGCAGGCCCTGCATCCGATGCAGTCCGCGTTCGTGAGACATGACGGCTACCAGTGCGGCTATTGCACGCCTGGGCAGGTCTGTTCGGCCGTGGCGGTGCTCGATGAGATCAAGGCGGGCATCCCGAGCCATGTGAGCCCCGATCTGTTGGCGCAACCGCAACTGACATCTGACGAGCTGCGCGAGCGCATGAGCGGCAACATCTGCCGTTGTGGCGCCTATTCCAACATCGTTGATGCGATCACCGAGGTCGCGGAGAGGCGGACATGAAACCCTTCACATACGAACGGGCCACGTCACCCGCGGCAGCTGCGCAAGCCGCTGCACGCACTCAGGGCACGAAGTTCATCGCCGGCGGCACCAACCTGCTCGACCTGATGAAGCTCGAGATCGAGACGCCGACGCATCTGATCGACGTGAACGGCCTTGCCCTCGACAAGTTTGAGGCAACGCCGGAAGGTGGCTTGCGCATTGGGGCGCTGGTGCGCAACACCGATCTCGCCGCCGATGCACGCGTGCGGCGCGACTATGCGCTCCTCTCGCGCGCGCTCCTCGCCGGCGCCTCTGGGCAGTTGCGCAACAAGGCGACGACCGCCGGCAATCTGCTCCAGCGCACGCGGTGCCCCTATTTCTACGACACCAACATGCCGTGCAACAAACGCCAGCCCGGCAGTGGCTGCGCGGCCATCAATGGGTTCAGCCGCCAGCACGCGGTGGTGGGCGCAAGCGATGCCTGCATCGCGACCCATCCAAGTGACATGGCCGTGGCGCTGCGCGCGCTCGACGCCGTTGTGGAAACGGTGCGCCCGGACGGCTCCGCGCGCAGCATTCCCATTGCGGAGTTCTACCGGCTGCCGGCCGACACGCCACACCTGGAGACCGCGCTGGAGCGTGGCGAGCTCATTACCGCTGTGACGCTGCCAAGGCCTCTCGGCGGCACGCACATCTACCGCAAAGTGCGCGACCGCGCGTCGTATGCCTTCGCGCTCGTGTCCGTGGGCGCCATCATCCACAACGACGGAACCGGCCGGGTCGCACTTGGTGGGGTCGCCCACAAGCCGTGGCGGATTGAGGCGGCCGAAGCCGAGTTGCCGCGCGGTGCCAAGGCCGTGACGGCGCAACTGCTCGCCAACGCCAAGCCGACCCGCGAGAATGTATTCAAGCTGAGACTGGCCGAGCGCACGCTCGGCGCAGTGCTGACGGAAGCGAGGGCTTGAGCCATGAAGTTCGATAACCCCGCGGCGATCAATCCGATCGACCAGCTCAAGGTGGTCGGCAAGCCCACGGACCGTATCGACGGTCCGCTCAAGACCACCGGCACCGCGCCCTATGCCTATGACCGGCATGATGTGGTGCCGAACCAGGCTTACGGTTTTGTGGTTGGCTCGGCTATCGCCAAGGGCCGCATTGCCTCGATGGACCTGAGCGCAGCCAAGGCTGCGGCTGGCGTCATCGCCATCGTCACGGCGGAGAATGCCGGCAAGCTCGGCAAGGGCAACTACAACACCGCCAAGCTGCTCGGCGGCCCCGAGATCGACCACTATCACCAGGCGATCGCGGTCGTGGTCGCGGAGACGTTTGAGCAGGCTCGCGCGGCCGCGCAACTGCTCCGGGTCAATTATGTGCGCAGCGAAGGCAAGTATGACCTTGCCGCTGTTAAAGATACCGGCAAGCCGGCCCGCATAACCGGCGGCCCGCCCGATACGGCTGTCGGCGACTTCTCCGCTGCGTTCGACGCGGCGCCGGTGCAGCTCGATGCGACCTACACGACGCCCGATCAGGCGCACGCCATGATGGAGCCGCACGCAACGATTGCCGCGTGGAACGGCGACAAGCTCACGCTGTGGACCTCCAACCAGATGATCGATTGGAGCGTGGGCGATATGGCAAGGACGCTTGGCATTCCCAAGGAGAATGTCCGACTCATCTCGCCCTTCATTGGTGGCGGCTTCGGCGGCAAGCTGTTTATCCGAGCCGATGTGTTGCTGGCAGCGCTTGGCGCGCGCGCGGCCAGGCGGCCCGTCAAGGTGGCGCTGACGCGGCCGCTGATGTTCAACAACACGGTGCACCGGCCGGCGACCATCCAGCGTATCCGGATCGGCGCGACGCAGGATGGCAAGATCACCGCCATCGGCCACGAGAGCTGGTCGGGCGATCTGCCCGGCGGCAAACCCGATGCCGCGGTCAGGTCGACACGCCTGGTTTATGCTGGCGCCCACCGCATGACGGCGACACGGCTGGCCGTGCTCGATTTGGCCGAAGCCAATGCCATGCGAGCGCCGGGCGATGCGACGGGATCGATGGCCATGGAGATTGCCATTGACGAGATGGCGGAAAAACTTGGTCTCGATCCGATCGAGTTTCGCATTCTCAACGACACCCAAGTCGATCCTGAGCACCCCGAAACGACGTTCACGCAGCGTCATTTCATCGAGTGTCTGCGCACCGGCGCGGATCGCTTCGGTTGGAGCAGGCGCAGTGCGGCACCGGGCAAGGCTCGGGACGGGCGCTGGCTCGTCGGCATGGGTATGGCCGCCGCCTATCGCGACAATCCGGTCATGAAATCGGCGGCGCGCGTACGTCTCGACAATCGCGGCAGGGTGACCGTCGAAACCGATATGACGGATATCGGCACCGGCAGCTACACGATCATTGCCCAGACAGCCGCCGAGATGATGGGCGTGCCGCTCGACAAGGTGGTGGTCCGCCTGGGCGACTCGGCTTTTCCAGTGTCGGCGGGATCCGGCGGTCAATGGGGCGCGAACAGCTCCACCTCCGGCGTCTATGCCGCTTGCTTCAAGTTGCGCGAGGCGGTGGCACAAAAGCTCGGTTTCAACTCCGCAGACACGGTGTTTGCGGATGGTGAGGTGCGCGCGGGCAACCGCAGCGTACCGCTCGGTCAAGCTGCGGGAGCGAGCGGCCTCGTTGCCGAGGACGCGATCGAGTTCGGCGAGTTCCGCAAGAAGTACCAGCACGTGACGTTCGGTTCGCAGTTTGCCGAAGTCGGCGTCGACGCCGCAACCGGCGAAGTGCGCGTGCGGCGCATGCTCGCGGTTTGCGCCTCCGGTCGCATCCTCAATCCGAAGTCGGCGCGCAGCCAGGTCATCGGCGCGATGACGATGGGCGTTGGCGCCGCGCTGATGGAGGAGCATGCGATCGACAAGCGCCATGGGTTCTTCGTCAACCATGATCTCGCCAGCTACGAGGTGCCGGTCCATGCCGATATTCCCCACCAGGAGGTGATCTTCATCGACAAGCCAGATCCGATTTCCTCGCCGATGAAGGCCATGGGCGTCGGCGAGCTGGGCATCTGCGGCAGCGGCGCGGCGGTGGCGAACGCGATCTACAATGCCACCGGCGTGCGCGTGCGCGAGTATCCGATTACCCTCGACAAGTTCCTAGACCAGCTTCCGGAAGTTGGCTGAACCCCATGAGCGGCCCCCAAGTGGTGAATCTCGGGGTTCTCACGCCGGGGAAAATCATGCGCAATCAGGCCACGCTCAATCGACGCGAAAGTCTGGCATCAGCGCTGGCAATTGCCCTTGGCGGGCTCGCCTCTACCGCCGATGGCGCGCAAGCGCAGCAAGTTGGCGGTCGCAGTCGTGTGTTGGTCGCCTTTTTCTCGCGCAGCGGCAATACACGCCTTGTTGCCGGTCACGTTCGCCGCACTCTTGGCGCAGACCTGTTCGAAATCCAACCGGCACAACCGTACCCCGAAGACTATGAAGAGACTGTGCGCCAGGCTGAGCGCGAGCGCGATACCGGTTTCGAGCCGCCGCTCAAGGCGACGGTGGCCGATATTGCATCCTACGACACGATTTTTCTCGGGTTTCCGATCTGGGGAACGACGGCGCCTCCGGTCATCAGGTCATTCCTGTCACAGCACGATCTCACAGGAAGAACCATTGTCCCTCTCATAACACACGGCGGATACGGCACGGGCCAGAGCCTCTCCGTGGTCGGGAGGCTGGCACCGAAGGCGCGCCTGCGTGAAGGCTTCACATTGCAGATGGACCAGGAAAGGGAAATTCTGCGACGCATTACCCGCTGGCTTGGGACCGTCAATGTGCGGAGATAAGCGCGAGTAGATGCTATGCCAACTCTTACGCCAACAACGAGCAGGAGAATGCAAGTGAAGTATCTGGCTGGAGGCCTTCTGTTTGCGGCGAGTGTTCTGCTGGCCGGCGCGCTATCCCTTCCCGTTCGTGCTCAGGAGAAAGCGCCCGCTGCCTCTCAAGCAACGCGGGCTCAGCAGTTGATGGGGGATATCGCCCCGAAGCTGGCAGAGCTTACTGACAACGTCCTTTTTGGCGACGTTTGGGAGCGCCCGGGCCTCTCGAAGAGAGACCGGAGCCTGGTCACCGTCAGCGCCTTGATCGCCCTCAATCGCCCTGACCAACTCCGGTCACATCTGATGCGCGCGCGTGACAATGGCGTCACGCAGGAGGAAGTGGTGGAGGCCATCACGCATCTCGCCTTCTATGCGGGGTGGCCAAACGCGGTGGCGGCCGTTGGCATCGCCAGGGAGGTCTTTCAGAAGAAATGACGCTTACGGCACGCGGGGGCACTCGCAAGGTTACGCGCAGACGCATGCTCGCCACCGTGGGAAGTGCTGCGTTGCTGGCGGCAGGTGGACGCGCCAACGCTCGGGAAGGGACAAGGACAATGCAGATTACGCGCAGCGGCTCACAGCCGTCGCAGAGCGGACCGGCAGAGTATTTCACCGGTTCCGTGCGGATCGACTCACGCTTCCAGGGCAGCGCACCCGCGCGCGTCGGTGGCGGCATCGTCACCTTCGAGCCGGGCGCCCGCACGGCCTGGCATACCCATCCGCTGGGCCAGACACTGATTGTCACCGCCGGCTGCGGCTGGGTGCAGCGGGAGGGGGGATCGAAAGAAGAGATTCGGCCCGGTGACGTGGTCTGGATTCCTGCCGGCGAGAAGCATTGGCACGGCGCCACCGCCACCATCGCCATGAGTCACATCGCCATCGCGGAGGCTCTCGACGGCAAGAGCGTCGACTGGATGGAAAAGGTCAGCGACGAGCACTACCGCGGCTGACCATCCCTCGGAGAAATGACGATGAACAAGAGAATGCTGTCCGCCACGCGCTCTCTCGTCGCCGGCATGGTCGCGGCAGCAGCTGCGATGGCGGCCGAAACCGGCAAGGCCGAACCACTGGTCATCCAGGACCAAGGCAGTTTTGCCGTCGGCGGAAAGGTCATCAAGAACGCCGGCACCTTCGATCCCTACAAACCAAGTGCCGAAGGCCAGACGTTCCACGGCGATCACGCCTACGTGTCTTATCAGATCCCGGTCAACGCCCGACAATTCCCCCTCGTCCTCTGGCACGGCGCAGGGCAGTTCTCGAAGACGTGGGAAACCACGCCCGATGGGCGGGAAGGCTTTCAGAACATCTTTCTGCGGCGCCGCTTCGGCGTCTACGTCATCGACCAGCCGCGGCGGGGCCGCGCCGGGCGCAGCACGCAGCCTGTGACCATTACGCCCACGCCCGACGAGCAATTCTGGTTCGGCATCTTCCGCATCGGTATTTGGCCAGACTTCTTTCCCGGCGTGCAGTTCTCTAGCGATCCAGAGACCCTGAACCAGTATTTCCGGGCGATGACGCCAAACACTGGCCCCTTCGATATGGAGGTGGTTTCGGAGGCCGTCGTCGCACTCTTCAACAGGATAGGGCCAGGAATCCTCGTCACGCATTCGCAAGGCGGCGGCCCGGGTTGGCTGACGGCGATGAAGAGCCAAAATGTTCGCGCTGTCGTCGCCTATGAACCGGGCAGCGGCTTCGTTTTCCCGGAAGGCGAAGTGCCGCCGGCCATGCCAAGCGCTGCCGGCACGCTCGCGGGAGTTGCCGTGCCGCTGGACCAATTCATGCAGCTCACGAAGATCCCGATCATCGTGTATTTCGGCGACAACATTCCCGAGCAGCCCACGACGAACCCGGGCCAGGACAATTGGCGCGTTCGGTTGGCGATGGCGCGGTTGTGGCGCGATGCCATAAATCGCCGCGGCGGGGACGCCACACTGGTGCACTTGCCGGAAATGGGCGTTCGCGGCAACACGCACTTTCCCTTCTCGGATCTGAACAATCTCCAGATCGCCGACCTGATGTCTGCGTTCCTAAAACAAAAGGCGCTGGACTGAACTCGTTCAGCCCAGGAGAGGCAGAGGCACTCTGACTGTTTCGCCGCAGACGGCGCTAACGCTTCAATACCCTCAGGCTACCGCGACTGGCGACAGAGCTTGGAGGCGCTCGGAGATTTTTCGGGTTGCCGCGTGGGCCAATTTGGCCAAACGCTCGATTTCGGCTTGGTCAACCTCCTTCTTGATCCTCGCAAGGACGAGGGCCGCTCCAATGGTATCTGGGGCGACAAAAATGGGCGCAGCGACCCCGATCAGATCCTTGTCGATGTCGCTGGCCACGGCAACGCCGCGCTCGCGGATCTCTCGCAGCGTATCGCGAAACTCGGGCCAATTCTTACCCAGTCCGACGCGAGCGATTGCCTCAGCATGCTGCAGGAATAGACGCTGCTGCTGGTCAGTCGACAAATGAGCGAGGATGACGCGGGAGTGGGACCCTTGAAACAGAGTGAAGGGTCGACCGCGATCGAAGCTCGTCTTGATGCGATCATCAGTGCGGTCTTCGTGAATGCTCAAGACGCGGGTTCCATAGTAGCGGAAGAGTAACTGAGTGCCTCCGACCTTCGTGCGCTGCGCGGCCATGATGGGCGGTGCGACCTTCAGCAACGGGTCGGCGAGCCGGATTTGACGATCCAGCTCGATGAAGCGAGGTCCAAGCGCGTATGCGCCAGGCGCGACTGGCGCAAGGAAGCCCGCCGCCACCAGTGCTTTGAGGTCTCGATAGGTGGTAGCTCTGGAGGTACCCTGCTCCTCGATGAGCGCTTCCGCCGTCCAGACCGGTTGGGCCTCAGTGAAGAGATCAATAAGGCCCAGGACCCGATCATTGCTGCTCGCCAATTCTTCCCTCCATGAGTCGCATTAGCACCCGCGTCGGCTTGCACGGGGTGCGCTCCAGTAGCACTGTCTCATATATTGAGATTTATTGACAAGTCTCACATATCGCACTAGCAAGCTTCTGCCACGAAACACACCGCAGGAGGAGCCCCGATGAAGATGAAGCTGCACCACCTCAATCTGACCACCACCAACGTCTCGAAGATGAACGACTTCTACCGCAACGTCATGGGATTAGCGGCTGAGCCGTCGCTCGGCTCCGCCCGGATCACCAACCAGGGCTACGCGGGCGAGACGGCCTTTGCCACGGACGGTCAAATTCAAGTGCACATGTCCGAGAAGGATCTCGCTCTCGGTTTCCGTCAGAAGCACTTCGTCAACCCGCTGGAGCGGGGACATATCGCCTTCCGCACCGACGACATCGCAACCTTCAAGAAGCGCCTCGACGAGAAGGGCGTGCCCTACTCGGACTACGGCACGTGGGCCATGAACGGCTGGCACCAGATCTTTTTTCACGACCCGGACGGTAACGTCATCGAGGTGCATCAGGCCAACGAGTGAGCGAGGCTGCGCTCGGTTCACGTTCACTGGAGTTCCACGATGCGCATCGGCTTCCTCGGCGTCGGCAACATGGGTCAACCGATGGCGGGCAAACTGCTCGACGCCGGACATGAGCTCTGGGTCTATGATGTCCGCGAGGACGCCATGCGCCCTCTTCTCGAGCGTCAAGCGCGTCGGGCGACCTCACCGAAGGAGCTGGCGGACACATGCGACACGGTTATTGTCTCGCTGCCGACGCTGGCGATTTTTCGTCATGCGCTCTCCGGACCCGCCGGCTTGCTCGCGGGGAAGGCCCTAAAGACGCTGGTCAACACTTGCACGGTCGGCGGGCCGTTCGTCCGTGAGGTCGAGGCAGAATGTGCCGCGGCCGACGTCAGCGTCATCGACGCCCCGATCAGCGGCGGCGTCGGAGGAGCCAAGGCCGGCACGCTGGCCGTGATGGTGTCCGGCGATCCGGTCAAAGTTGCTGACTTGATGCCGGTGTTCCGGCTGTGGGGCAAGACGATCGTCGTTGCCGGCGATAAGCCCGGGGCGGCGCAGACGATGAAACTCACCAATAACATGCTCTGTGCCGTTGCCTTCGTCGCTACGTCGGAGGCCATGACAATGTCGGGCAAGGCCGGCATTCCGGCCGATGCCATGCTGCAAATTCTCAACAATGGAACCGGCCGTAATTTCGCGACGATGCGCCTCTTCCCCGAGACCGTGCTGTCGGGCACGTTCGACTTCGGCGCGACCATTGAGATCCTCATGAAAGACGTTGATCTCGCCATCGCGCAAGGCGAAGAGCTCGGCGTGCCGATGTGGGTGTGCCAGGCGGTGCGGCTCGTCCTGAAGCACGGCGTCTTTCAGGGTCGGGCACAGCAAGATTTGTCGCGCATCGTCCAGATCATCGAGGACGGGACGCGAAAACAGTGAGAGTTTGCGGCTCATGCAGGGCCGCTAATTACCTGCTTGCCTCTCGGCATTAAACCACCTCAACGCTGGTCTGCCATAAGTGCATCGATCGCTGGCACGGGCTCGGCCCGGAAGAAGGGGCAGAGCATGCGCGCAACGACCTCCGGCGCCTCGATTAGGATTGAGTGTTTGAGATCCGGCAGAATTCTTAGCGTCGAACCCTGATGCGGCGATGCATGAGCTCGGACATTCTGGGATTTGAGCCCAGATCGTGCTCGCCGGTGGCAATCAGCGTCGGCGTTGAGATAGCCTCGAGTTCCCCGTCGAGATCCTCAAGCGCCAGCACCTTGTAAGCTGCCGCATAGCAGTCGGGATCGTTCTCGGCATTGCGGGCAGCATAGGCGGCGATGCGGTCGGGATTGGCAGCAATGAAGGCATCGGAGAACCAGCGTGAGATTGATCGGCGAAAGTGCTCACCGGCATCGCCCGAGCGAATGAGATCTATCCGCGCCGCCACCCGCTCGCGCTCATCTTGGGTTCGGCCGGCTACTCCACTCAAGAGCGCGAGGCGATCGACGCGTTCGGGGTACCGCAGTGCAAACATCTGGGCGATCATGGCACCAAGGGAATGCCCAGCGATGTGTGCCTTCGCTATGCCGACATGGTCGAGCAGCGCACGAAGATCGTCGGCAAAAAGCGGCAGCGAATAGGGCCCTGGCACGCGCGTCGACTGCCCATGACCTCTCAGGTCATAGCGCAGGACTTTGAAGTGCTTGGCCAGACTCTCCGTGACACCATCCCAGTTCTCGAGCCGAGCTCCAACGCCATGAATCAAGACCGCAGCCGCTCCCTTTCCTTCGAGCAGATAGCGTGTCGCTAGGCCATCCTTCTCGAATATGATCATTATCTGACCACCTGCCTATCAAACGTCCCGGAGCACGACTGCGTCCTCGGGCGAGAACGTGGCAACGACCGCCTCACCGACGGTAAAACACGTTGCGTCGACACCTGAGGCCTGCTGGGCAACGATCAGCTTCTGGCCCCCGCCGGTCTCGACCACGTATTTGCGCAGGCGCCCCATGTAGATCACCTCGCTGACACGCCCGTTAATGCAATCCCTGTCGCCTTCAGCCTCCGTCGGCGCGACAAGCCGTATCCGCTCAGGTCGGACAGAAATCAGGGCAGCGCTGCCATCCGTGAAGGAATGTCGCGAGCGACCGCGCAATGGACCGTCACCAGTGTCGAGAGCGCAGCGCCCGTTGGCTGCCTCGCGCACCGCACCACGGATCATGTTCGACTCACCGATAAACTCCGCAACGAATCGGGTCATTGGCTGCTCATACAGCTGCTCGGCCGAGCCAATCTGCTCTAGGCGCCCACGATTGAAGACGCCGATGCGATCGCTCATCACCAGTGCTTCGTCCTGGTCGTGAGTCACATAAATGATCGAGACGCCAAGTCGCTTGTGGAGATGCTTGATTTCAAGCTGCATCTGTTCGCGCAGCTTCTTGTCGAGTGCGCCGAGCGGCTCATCCATCAAAAGCAGTGTCGGCTCGAACACGATTGCGCGTGCGAGCGCAACGCGTTGTTGCTGTCCACCGGAAAGCTGGCGCGGATAGCGGTCTGTAAAACCGGGCAAATCAACAAGCTTCAGAACATTCTCAACGCGGCGACTGATTTCAGCGCGCGACATGTCACGCATCTCGAGCGGAAACGCGATGTTGCCTGCCACGGTCATGTGCGGGAAGAGCGCATAGTTCTGGAACACCATGCCGATGTCGCGCTTATAGGGCGGCAGCGGGCCGATCGGTTTGCCCGACAGTAAGATTTGGCCGAACGTGGGATGCGTCAGGCCAGCGATCATCTGAAGGGTCGTCGTCTTGCCAGAGCCCGAAGGACCGAGAAGGCTCAAGAACTCGCCTTCGGCGAGTGCAAAGGAGATACTGTCGACGGCAACGACGTTGCCGAACGTCTTCGACACAGAATCGAGCTGGAGCAGCCCCTCACTCATGGCGCGGCCCGCTGGATGGCCGTGCTCTCTGCTTCGGGTGTCAGCGGCTTGGCACGCTCCCGATTGAGTACCGCTTCGAGTAGCAGCACGCCGACCGAAAACGCGAGCAGGAGTGCGCCGATCGCAGCGATGGTGGGATCGACGTCACCTCGCACGTCGGACCACATCTGCACCGTCACGGGCCGGACGGTCGGCGAACTCAGAAAAATGGAGACGACGAGCTCGTCGAACGAAATGACCATCGCAAACAGCAATCCCGACAGGACGGCGGGCAGGATCAAGGGAAACGTGACGCGCCAGAAGGCGCGCCAATGCGTCGCGCCAAGCGTCAATGCCGCGCTCTCGAGCTGGCCGTCAACGAGCCGCATCGCCGCGAGAACAGTGAACACGACGTACGGTACAGCGAGCGTAGCATGAGCGAGAATGAGCCCAAGAAGGGTGCCTTGCAGCCCCCAGGCACGAAACACGCCCAACATGGCGGCGGCTGTGATGATCACGGGTACGACCATCGGCGCCATGATCAAGCTCGCGATGGCGCCTGCGCCGGGAACGCGACCGCGCGCTAGGCCGACGGCCGCGGCAGTTCCGGCAGCGGTTGCGATAAGCGCGCTCGGGACCATGATCGTCGCGCTGGTCGAGATGGCATCGAGCCAGACGGGGAGGCTGGCGAGCTTGCGGTACCACTGCAATGACAAACCAGGCGGAGGAAAGGTGAGGAATGGCGCTGAGCTGAACGAGACGATGACAACGATGACCATCGGTGCAATCAGAAAGATGATGATTGCCAGACAGATCACGGCGCGCAGGAAAGGCCAGACGCGATCCGAGCTCAGTCCAGTCATCGGACGCCCTCGATCAACGAGCGGCTGATGAAAAGGAATGTCGTTGCCGTGCCGAGCAGCAAAATCACTGCCAGCGCGCCCGCGAGACCCCAGTTGCCGAAGTCGGCAATTTGCATCTCGATCAGCTGTGCGATCATTGTGTCGCCCGGTCCCCCGAGCAGTGCAGGCGTGATGTAGTAGCCGAGCCCCATCACGAAAACGAGGACACTTCCGGCGAGCAAGCCCGGCAGGCTGAGGGGCAGATAGACGCGCACGAAATTTCTGACCGGCGGGGCACCGAGGCTTGCAGCAGCCTGGCTGAGGTTTGGCTCGATGCGGCTCAGGACCGAGTAGAGAGGGAGGATCATGAACGGAAGCAGGATATGGCTCATACCGATCAGCACGCCGGTGCGATTGTAGATAAGCGTCAGCGGTGTCTCGAGGAGCCCAAGATACTCAACGAGAATCGTGTTGATCAGCCCCCTTTTCTGCAGGAGGACCATCCAGGCGAAGGTGCGCACAAGGATGCTTGACCAGAAAGGTATGAGCACTACGAAGATCAGCAGGCGACGCAGCCGCTGTCCCGCATGCGCCATCGAATAAGCTATCGGATAGCCCAGAAACACGCACAGCAGCGTTACTGAGCCGCTGATTACGATCGTGTTCCACAGCGCCTTGAGGTAAACCGGACTCTCAATCAGCTTTCTGAAATTTTGTAGCCCTGGCGCAGGCTCGGTCACGCTGAGCAGAAGCAGCCGAGATACGGGGTAAGCGAACAGGACCCCGACGACGAGGAGGGCGGGGGCCACCAACCACCCGCGCGCATCGCTCATGTGACTCACCGCCAATTGCCCCCGGCTCCGGATCGCCAGGACCAGCGGAATGCGCTAGGTCAGCTTCCAGGCTGCCCAGCGCTCGGCGAGTTCCTTGTAGTGATCGCGCCAATATTCCTCATTGATAGGGAAGCCTTTGGCCAGGTTCGACGGCTCGGTCGAGAGCCAGGGCGCAACTTCCTTATCGATCAGCTTGAACGCTTCCGGATTGGTTGGCGCCAACGGCATGATGTTGGATACCCTGGCCTGGCTCTCGGGCAGCATCATTTCGGCGATGAGCGCCATCGACGCATCTTTTGCCTTGGACCCTTTCGGAACCACGAGATAGTCGACCGACTGAAGATTCTGGGCCCATTCGATGCCGATCTTGGCGCCCTTTTTTTGGACATCATAGATTCGCCCGTTGTTCAGGATGCCGAGACTGCATTCGCCGTCGATCATCAGTTGTTGCGACTGCGAGTTCGTTGTCCACCAGACTGCGCTCTTCTTCATCGGCTCGAGCTTCTTCAACGCTCGATCGACGTCGAGCGGATAAAGCTTCTCGAACGGAACGCCATCTGCAAGGAGCCCTATCTCAAGCATCGGATTCACACGGTCGCGCAACGCACGCCGGCCCGGGAATTTCGCCACGTCGAAGAACTCGGCCCAAGTCTTGGGGTGCTTGCCGTCAGGGAACGTCTGGCTGTTGAAGGCAATATTATACGACCATACGATATTAGCGATGCCGTACTCGTGCACGAATTTCGCCGGCAGGAGTTTTGTATCGACAATGCTGGTGTCGATTTTCTCGAACAACCCATCCTTTGCAGCGTTGTAGAGGAAGTCGATGGTGACATCGACCACGTCCCAGGTTGGCGAACCGTTCTGAATCATGGTGCGCAACTTGGCGTAGTCGACAGGCCCGTCCTGGATCACCGTGGCGCCGGTCTTGGTCGCGAACGAATCGCAATATCCCTTCTTCGAGGCCTCCTGGTAGATGCCCCCCCAACTCGCAAATACTACTTTCTGCCCCGCGAACTTGCTCTGGGCCCACGCAAGCTTCGATGTTCCGGTCATGGCCAGCGCAGCGGCCGCACCGCTGCCTGCAACCGTCAGAAACTGACGTCGGCCTAAGCCGCGACCTTCGGACGTGCGCTCTGCAGATCCGTGCTTGAGCTTGTCGGACATCGTTGAACCCTCCATCTGTGTTGCTTAGCTTGATTTACGCGCCACCTTGTTGGCCGCCCCCGGCAGCCACAGCGCTCGGCTTCGCTGTCGCTCTTTCTCTGCCGAACTGCGGCATGACTTCCGAGATGAAAAGTTGCAGCGAGCGCCGCTGCACCTTGAATGGCAATCCGAAAGAGGCTCCGTAACAGTAGTTGTCGACCCCGCATGCCTCGTAGAACCGGATTTTCCTTACCACCTCGTCAGGCGTTCCAAACATCATGTTCTCGCGAATGAAACCCGGTTCGTACTCGTTACGATTGGCGATGACGGAAAAGTCGACTGGTTCTGGAAATCCATTGCGGACTATGCCGATATTCTTAAACAGGTTCTCAAAATGTCGACCGTATTCGATAGACGCCTGGACAGGGGCCTTCCAGCCGCTGGCGTCTTTGTAAACACAGGTGCGCCGCAGCATGAGAAACCGCGGCCGTGGCACTCCCGGATTGGCAGTAAGCGCCTCGCGGAACCGATGGCCGAGGGCTTCTACTTCGCTGTTTGGGCGTGACAGCGGCGTTGATTGAATATGCGCACCCTGCTTGATTGCCCAATCGAAGGTGTCGACATCGCGCGCCGCCACCCAGATTGGTGGATGCGGCTTTTGAATTGGTTTCGGCACTGACGTAGCGGATGGAAACGTCCAATAGTTTCCTCGGTGCTCGAAGTCGCCCTGCCACAATGATCTCACAACTGGAAGCATCTCGCGCATGTAGGCGCCGCCTTCCTGTTGAGGTATCCCGCCGGCCATGCGGTCGAACTCGAACTGGTAGGCGCCGCGTCCGATGCCAAATTCCAATCGTCCATTGCTCACCACATCGCAAAGTGCCGCCTCGCCTGCCACCCGGATCGGGTGCCAATATGGTGCGACAACCACGGCCGTGCCGAGCCTTATGGTTTGTGTGTGCGCTGCCCAATGCGTAAGAATTGAAAACGGGTTAGGTGCGATCGTAAACTCGATCGTGTGGTGCTCTGGGGTCCATGCAATCTCGAAGCCGCCCGCTTCCGCCATCTGGACAAGCTCGAGTGCCTGGGCTGCGACGTCACGCATGTCCACAGTGGGGTCGAAGCGCTCAAGACTCACCGAAATCGAAAATTTCACCTAGGCCTCCAACGGCCGCTCGAGCCTTCTGTCACTTCCTCTTCCAAACGTCCCTGAAACGCGGGATCTGGTCCGGGATCCACTCGAAGCCTTGCACGTTATCGCGCAGCGCTGCGTACTCCACAGAGAAGAACAACGGCAGCATCGGCATCTCGCGGCCGATAATGGCCTGAACCTCGCTGTAGAGCTTCTTGCGCTCGGCCTGGTCGAAGTTTTGCCGGGCCTGCTCGAGCAGCGCATCCACCCGATCGTTTTTGTATCCAGTAGTGTTGGCGTAGCCCTTGCTGTGAAACAAGATATAGAGGAGGCCGTCGGGATCGGGCCGCTGCGTCCAGCGGTTCGGCGAGAAGTTCGTCTCCTTGCGCACGAGCTTGGCATACCATTCGCTCTGCGCAACTGGTTCCAGCTTGAGCTTTATGCCGACTGCATCCAGTTGCTCTTGGGCAAGCTGGTTGATCTGGCTCAACACCGTGATCTGCGGCGTGGAAAGGGTGAACTCGAAGCCGTTGGGGTGACCGGCTTCCTTCAGAAGTGCCTTCGCTTTCTCGGGGTCGTACGGATAGGACTTGATCGCTGGGTCGTACCACCAAAGTCCGGCCGGCGTCGGCCCGTCAGATATGGTCCCCTTGCCGTCCATGACAATGTCGTTGATGCGTTTTCGATCGATGCCATGGGCGATTGCCTGGCGCAGCTTATCGTTGTTGAAGGGCTCTTTGAACATGTGCCACTGGAGCGAGTACCAGCGCCCGACGGTAATCGGCGCCAGGACTATGCCTGAGCGGCCCTGCAGTTGCCTTACGTCCTGAGGTGAAAGATCGGCGACAAAATCGATTTCACCGGTCACAAGCCTTTGCACACCGACGACTGCGCCGGAAATATCGCGAAATACGATGCGGTCTAAGTAGGGCTTGCCCGCTTCCCAGTATTTGGGATTGCGTTCGACGGTGAGGTGGCTACCGCGCACCCATTCCTTGAAGAGGAAGGGCCCCGTTCCGACCGGAGCATTACCGAAATCTTTGCCGAGCTTTTCGCCAGCGGTGGGCGAGAGCATAAACCCGGGCCGCTCCCCGAGCAGGCTCAGCAGTCCGGCGTAGGGTGCCTTGAGAACGAACGCGACGGTGCGCGGATCGACAACCTCCACTGCGGCGATGATGGGTGCGAGCTGATCGCGTTGAGGCGATGCCACCGTGGCATCGAGCCGCCGATCGATGTTCCATTTTACGGCAGCGGCATCGAAAGGCGTGCCGTCGTGAAACTGCACGCCCTCGCGCAGCTTGAACGTGACGCGCTTACCGCCATCCTCGATTTGCCAGCTTTCGGCCAGCTCCGGATGAATTGAGAAATCGGGCCCAAAGCGCACCAACGTGTTGAACACGAGATAAAGAACCTGCCGCTCGGTGAATTGTACCGAGTAGACCGGGTCCATGGTCTTGGAGTCGGATGGCAGGCCGACGTTGAGCACGCCTCCGGTCTGCGGCGTTGTCTGCGCCGAGGCCGTACCGGCCTGAAGGAAGGCCGAAAGCGCGAGAGCCAAGCCACTACAGACGTTGCCGAATCTCAACCGGATCATATCCGTTCTCCCAACCGACTTGATGGCCGCGCCGATAAACTTCGTATGACTGTATACCAAGGCTAGCCGCGAGCAAGGAGTTGGCGGTCCCGTGCTCCGCAGGTCACGGCACGTCATCGCGCAAACACGCCTTGAACCTGCCCGGTGCAATCTCCCGCAGCACCGGCAGAGTTGTTGCGCAGGCATCAATGGCAAAAGGGCACCGTGTACGGAAAACGCAGCCGGAGGGCGGGTTTACTGGGCTCGGCACGTCTCCTTCAAGCAGCTGTCGTTCACGCCGTTGCTCGGGATCAGGGTTGGGCACGGCCGACAGCAGCGCAGCGGTGTAGGGATGTCGAGGCGAGCTGACGAGATCCCGGCTCGGCCCAATCTCCATGGTGTGGCCAAGGTACATGACGGCGATTCGGTCACACAGGTGCGCCATCACGGCAATATCGTGCGAGATGAAGAGCATCGCGAGGCCTAAGCGCGCCTTGAGATCGGCGAGCAAGTTGATGATTTGCGCCTGGATCGACACATCGAGCGCTGATACCGGCTCGTCGGCCACAATAAACTCAGGACCGACCGAGAGTGCGCGTGCGATGCCTACACGCTGGCGCTGGCCACCCGACAGCTCGCCCGGCCGCCGATCCAAGTATTCCGAGCCCATGGCAACGAGATGGAGAAGCTGTGCCACGCGATCGCGCGCTACCCGTTCCGAGGTAACGAGACCCTGTACGATCAGGGGCTCGCTCACCGCCTCCGCAACGGTCATGCGTGGATCGAGTGCCCCATAAGGATCCTGAAAGACGATCTGCGCCCGCCGCCGAAAGCGCCGAAGCTCCGCATGACTGAGGCGCAGCAAATCGATACCGTCAAACTTCACATCACCTGCGGTCGGCTCGATGAGCCGCAGGATTGCTCGCCCGACGGTCGACTTTCCCGATCCCGATTCACCGGCGAGGCCGAGAACCTCCCGGCGGTCGATCGAGAACGACACACCCTCCACCGCATGTACGTGACCCACGAGTTGGCGGAACACGCCGCGTCGTATCTCGAAGCGCTTGCACAGATTGCGCACATCAAGGAGAGCTGGGGAGATCGGCATGGATCTTTCTCTCAGCCGATGTCTCGCCAGCGCGCACAGCGCACCAGCTGGTCGGATGCGCACAGTTCGAGCAGCGGCATGTGGCTGTCGCAAATGCCTCTTACCTGATGCCGGCAGCGCGGATGAAAGCTGCATCCTCGCGGCAACGCCAGCGCGCTCGGCACATTGCCCGGAATAACCTCCAGGGGCTCGCCCGGCTGCGGCAGGTTGTCGAGTCGCGGCAGCGACCGCAGCAGGGCCTCAGTGTAGGGCATGCGCGGCGCCTTGAAGACGCTGCGCACCGGTCCGGCCTCGACGACGCGCCCCGCATACATCACGATCATTCGGTCGGCGACTTCGGCAACCACGCCGAGATTGTGCGTGATAAATACGACCGCCATCGCGGTCTCTTCTTGAAGGCGCTTGAGCAACGCTAGGATCTGCGCCTGTATGGTGACATCCAGCGCAGTTGTGGGCTCATCGGCGATCAGAACGCGTGGGCGGCAAGACAAAGCGATGGCGATCATGACGCGCTGCCGCATGCCGCCGGACAGTTGGTGCGGGTAACTGGCGAGGATGCGATCCGGGTTGGGAATGCCAAGCTCAGCCAGCAGCCGCAGCGCCTCCGCGGTGGCCTCCCGGTGCGCGACGCCGCGGTGTTGCTCGACGGCTTCAGCGATCTGCGAACCGATGGAGTAGATCGGATTGAGCGACGACATCGGGTCCTGGAAGATCATTGCGACCTCGTTGCCGCGAACCCGCCGCCGCTCTCGCTCGCTCAACTGCAGCACGTCTTTGTTCCCGCCGGACTTGGAGGCGATCCTGACCGCGCCCGACACCGTGGCGCTCCCGTCGGCAGCCAGGAGACCCATGATCGCCAGCCCGGTTGTGGACTTACCCGACCCCGACTCTCCTACGATCGCGAGCGTTTCGCGCTGACCGAGTTGGAAGGAGACCTCACTCACGGCATGAACGAGCCCGGCACGCGAACGAAATCGCACGGTCAGGGCTTCGACATCCAGTAGGGGCTGGCCGGACGTAGCCTGTTTCATTCACTCGACCGCCGAACCGCCGAGGTAAAATCCCATCACTGTAATCGCGGTGGCGGCTCCGGGCGCCAGGCTCATCGCTGGATTGAGGGCCAGGAACTCAAAACCGGATCGCACCATGCCACCCCAGTCCGCGGTCGGTGGAGGAATACCAAGGCCCAGAAAGCTCAGACTCGCGGCCGTGATGGTGGCGAGTGAAACAGCGATGGCAAACTGCGCCGCCACGACACGCATGATGTTGGGCCACACGTGCCTGCGGATGATCCAACCCGACGCGCCCCCGGCGGCGACGGCAGCTTCGATGAACGTCGCTTCCCGGACCGCGAGGGTTTGCCCTCTGACCAGCCTGGCCATCGTCGGCCACATGACGAAGCCCAGAACGAGGATGAGGTTCTTGTAGGACGGGCCAACCATGACGGTGATGATCAGCGCCAGAATCAAGGCCGGCAGCGCAACGAAGAGGTCGATGACGGGCACGATCATGAGATCAACGCGACCCCTGAAGTAGCCGGCGCTGAGCCCGATAGGCGCTCCGATCAACACGGCCACCACTGCAGCGCCGATACCGATCACGAGCGACGTGCGTGCACCGAAGATGAGGCGGCTCAGGATGTCGCGGCCGAGTTCGTCTGTGCCGAGCCAATGCTGCGCGGAGGGCGGTTGCAGGAAGAAGACGCTGGATTTGTTGGGATCGTAAGGGGCCAACATCGGTGCTGTGACGGCAATTATCGTGATGGCGATCACGATCCCAGCTCCTGCCAAAAAGCGCCAGCTTTTCAGCATGGGATGTTTCCTTCGGCCAAATCTGCCAGCAATGGAGTGTCGGGCGGCATCTACTCGAGCCGGATCTGCGGATTGATGAGGGTATAGACGAAGTCCGCGAGGATGTTCATGACCACAACCGCCACGACCACCATCATCGCGATGGCCAGCATCACGGGAAAATCATGAGCGGCGATCGAGGACACGAACAGCCGCCCAACGCCCGGCATGGAGAAGACCGTCTCGGTCACGACTGCCCCGCCCGTGAGCTGGCCCATCGCCAAGCCCATGAAAGTTACGACAGGTAGCACCGCATTGGGCACGGCGTGCTTGAACGCGATCTTCCATTCCGACAGCCCCTTGGAGCGCGCAACTTGAATGTAGAGCTTGCGGTAGACGTCGCGCTGCTCTGCACGGAACACCATGCTGAAGGCCCCGAAGTAGTAGGCCGACAACGTCGCCACCGGCATGATCAAATGCGTTAGGTGCGCGGTGACACCCTCCGACCAGGGCATCCAACCAGTTGAGGGCAGCCAGCCCAGCGTCACCGCAAAGACGAAAATCAGCGAGATGCCGAGCATGAAGTTCGGCACCGTGACGCCCAGAATATTGAGACCAGTCACCGCCGGTATAATCACGCGTCGGCCCATCGGCAGGCTGTTCAGCACAACCGCCAGCGTTCCCGCCACCAGTATTGACCAGAAGGCCAGCTCAAGCGTGACGGGAATGGCCGGGAGAACCGCGTTCGCAACTGGCTGTTGGGTCGCAAACGACCGGCCCAGATCGCCTTGCAGCGCGCGCACCAGCCAGTCGACGTATTGCACATGTGCCGGACGATCGAAGCCGTGCCGAGCGTTGAGTGAGGCGATGGCTTCCGGTGTCGCGTTCTCACCCAGCATCATTGTGGCCGGGCTGCCCAGCAGCGAGGTCACGGAAAAGAACAGCAGAGCCGTGACCGCCAGAACAGTCGGAATTGCGATGAGCAGCCGCCGAATGAGGAAGCTCAGCATGATCGCATCGTTGGCCGCAAAATTCGCCCTGAAGTCGCTGAGACTCTAGCTAGTTTCCACAAACCATCACAGCCTGACGTTTTGGCCTCGCTGACCAGCGCGAAACTGATTTGGATCAACCCTAGCCTTGCCCCACCATTGACATTTGTATTATGGTATACCAAACCACAAGGGCTCAAGACATGAAATACGGCTACTTCGCCAACATCCATGATCCCAGCCAGTCTCGCGACTATGGCGACATGATTGCTGAACTGCGCGAGCTGGCGCAGCTTTGCGACAAATCCGGCTTCGAGACGTTCTGGCTGCCGGAGCATCACTTCAGTGTCTGGGGCCGAGAACTGCTCGGCAACCCACTGATGATGTTGGCGGACCTGGGAGCGCGCACCCAGCGCATCCGTCTCGGCCTCGCAGCGGCGATCATCACGTTCTGGCATCCCTTCGTCTTGCCGAAGATCTGGCCCTTCTCGACCACCTCTGCGGCGGTCGCTTGGAGATCGGTGTCGGCCGCGGCAACTACGGGCTGGAGGCAAGCAATCTCAATCCGGCTGCCGACCCCAACAATCGGGCTGGCAACGTAAAAGTCTTCCTTGAAACCCTCGAAGTGGTTCGCAAGGCTCTCACCGACGATCGGTTCGCACATCGCGGCGACCTCTTCGCCTTTCCCGCACCCGGCTTCCGTGCTGATAAAGCTCACACGGTCAAGGACCCGGCCTACGTTGATCCGGCCACAGGTGAGCTTGTCCGCCTCACCACTTACCCGCGACCCAAGCAGAGGCCCATGCCGCCGCTTTGGCAGGTCGTATCTGAGGACTACGAGTTCGATCCGCTTCTGCGCCCGCAACGACATGGGGCTCATCATGTGGCGCCCGACCGTGAAGGAGACTCGCCGGCGCCTGGATGCCTACAAGGAAGCCTGGGAGGCGGCCGCAGGCCGCATGATGACCTTCGCCCCCCGTGCCGCGCTGGTGCGCGACACTTTCGTTGCCGACAGCACAGCCGAAGCGCGTCGCATTGCCGGCAAGGCCGTCATGGACGCGCTCAATTTCGCCAATTGGCGTGGCGCCCGCATCTTTCTCGATCCTGATGAGATGCTGGAAGCCGACGAAGAGGCGCGCCTCGGAAAGGAGCTGACGTTCGACTTCGTGAACGAGCGTGCCCTGCTGTTCGGCTCACCGGACGAAGTGCTCGCCAAGCTCATCGCGCTGCACGAACAGACGGGCATAAGCCAGATCATCTTCAAGTCCTGCTGGCCGGGCCTGCCCCACGAGCACACACTGCGCAGCATGCAAAGACTAACTCGCGATGTGTTGCCGCGCTTCGAGCGCCATCTCGCCAACGCAGCCGGCCCTCGGGCCGCTGCAGAATAGCCTTGCTACTCGCGCGCCTGATACTCACGCAGCACGGCGTCGGCGAATTTGGCCGAGCGCGCGACAAAGCTTCGGCAGCGTCGCGCAAGCTGCTCACCATTGCGAGCCAGCGCTGCCTCCAGGATCTGCCGCATCAGCTGTACCGTCTGCTGCCGATACGCCGGTTCAGCTCGTTGCGCCGTAATTGTGCGCAGGAAAGTGATGCGCGCACGCAGCGTGCGCAGGAAACGCCGCGCCAGATCGTTCCGGCCGCCCCGCAGCAGCACCTCATAGAACCGGTCGTAAGCCTCTACATACGAGCGTACGTTGTTTCTCTGGCCCGCCTTCTCCAGATCCCGGAACGCATCCTCCAACGCCTTGAGATCACGTTCCTCGGCGCGCTCCGCAAAAAGGCGCGCCATTTCTGGCTCGAGCGCAGCCCTTACCTCGTAGACTTGCTGCGCCTCTTCGGTCGTGATCGCGGCAACGAACAGGCCTCTGTTGCCACGCCGTTCGACCAGGCCTTCCGCTTCGAGCTGGCGCAGGGCCTCCCGCACGGACGTGCGGCTGACACCGGTCTCCTCGCAAAGCTCCCGCTCCACCAAGTGCTGGTCAGGTTTGAAATGCAGCGACAGGATCGCTTCGCGCAGCTTGGCCGTCGTCAGCTCACGCAGCGTCGGCGTGTCGCGCGCGACCGCGAGACTAGGGGCTGTCCTGGTCATTGCTCTGCTTTGCTCGGCTGTTCGCATACGAGAATACCGTATACCGTGGCTTACTGAACACCTCCGGTGATGTGAAAGGCAAATGACCGACATTTTTCACGTCAAAACGCAAGGAAAGCCCGACATCTATTGCCAAGTCGAGGGCACCGGCGAACCCGTCACGCTGGTGCACGGTGTCGGCGCCAGCCTCGACTCCTGGGATGAAGTCGCCGGGTACATGCTCGGAAGGTACCGCATCATCCGTCTGGACCTCGCCGGCCATGGCAAATCGGGCCCGATTCGAGGCAACCGCACCTTGTCCGACTTTGCGGATGACGTTCGGCGTGTCTGGGACCATCTCGCCCTTGCCAAGACACATCTGGCAGGCTTTTCGCTCGGTGGTCTGATCGCACAATCCCTGGCACTGTCCGATCCTGACCGCATCAACAAGCTCGTCATTCTGAGCGCCGTGGCCGGGCGCACCGCCGAGGAGCGCGAGAAGGTTGTGAGCCGCCTCGCGCTGCTCAAAGAGGGCGGTATCCCAGCCGTCACTGCGGCCGCAGAAGAGCGCTGGTTCACGCCGGAATTTCGCAAGCAATATCCCGAGCGCGTGGCGCAGCGCATGCGCGAGCTGCTGGCCAACGACCCGGTTTCGTATGCCGCCGCCTATACCGTGTTTGCCACCGGCGACTTGGGCGACCGCGTGGGGGAAATCCAACTTCCGACCCTGGTCGCGACCGGAGAGCACGATGTCGGCTCCAACGTACGTATGGCGCGGATGATGCACGCCGCCATCGCCGGCTGCCGAGCTCCACATTCTGCCGGGCTTGCGGCATTCGGTTCTTGTCGAAGCTCCCCAGAAGGTTGCCGACATGCTCATGCGTTTCTTCGATCAACACGGACCCGCAGACAGGACCTGAACGATCATCCCATGCAGTACGTCAACCTCGGCCGCTCCAATCTGAAAGTCTCGCGTCTCGGCTTCGGCGCCATGGGCGTTGGCGACAAGTCCTGGCGCTCTTGGGTGCTCGATGAGGACGCATCGCGACCGATCCTGAAACGCGCGCTGGATCTCGGCATCAATTTCATCGACACTTGTGATTACTACTCGTCGGGCCGCAGCGAGGAGGTAATCGGCCGGCTTCTGAGGTCCTTCGCCAAACGCGAGGAGATCGTGCTGGCGACGAAGGTCGGCAATCCGATGGGCAAAGGCCCCAATGCGCGGGGCTTCTCGCGCAAGCACCTACATGAGGCTGTCGACCAATCCCTGGGGCGGTTGCAGACCGACTACATCGATCTCTACCAGACTCACATCTGGGATCCGTCCACGCATCTCGAGGAGATGGTGGATGCCTTCGATTCATTGGTGCGCGCCGGAAAGGTCCTTTACCTCGGCATCACCGATATGCCCGCCTGGCAGCTGGCGAAGTCTTACTACTATGCGGCGCACAGCGGGCGGGCCCGCTTTATCAGCGTGCAGAACCATTACAATCCGATCTGGCGTGAGGACGAACGCGAGCTGCTTCCCTTTTGCCGCGCCGAAGGGCTGGGCGTCATCTCGTACAGCCCTATGGCGCGAGGCTTCCTGAGTGGGCGTGGGCGGCGTGACGGCTCGACGCCCACCGAGCGACTACGCAGCGATGACTACGCGCTCAAGATCTATGGCCGTTCCAACGATACGGCTGTCGCCGAAGCCGTGGAGGCCGTCGCTGCCACGCGTAAGGTTGCCCCTGCTCAGGTCGCATTGGCCTGGACCCTGTCGCGCCCGGGCATGACGGCGCCCATCTTCGGCGCCACGCGGCCCGAGCACGTCGATGCCGCCGTGGCAGCCTTAGATCTCGCTCTTGATAAGGAAGCTTTGCAGGCGATTAGCCGAGCATACCAGCCCCGCTTGGCTCCGGAGTTTGGCTAGTTATCGGCGATTGGCGCAGGGGTCCAGGCTATTCGCAGCTCACCCAGGTCGAATCCAGCGACGCAAACCCAGTTCTGGGCACAAGGGCGACCAAAGCGAGGTCAACAACGATACAACTGCCGTGTCGCCTTCTGGCCCCTTCGTGCTGTCGGCCATCACCGGCTATTCGATCAGCAAGGTCGAGGACGAGATCCGCGCCTTTCGCGAGTTACCACCGGAGCGCAAGCCGGTCGTGAAGGGGACTTACGCGGAGAAAGTGGCGGCAGCGCTCGCCCATTTCGGCTACCGCATGGACCTGAAAGCGAGCTTCATGCACCTCGCACGCAAGCAACGTCCTTCAGTCTGGAGCTGGATGCAGAAGCCGCGCAACGAGTGGGCCCACTACATCCTTGCCGTGCACAAAGGCAAGGAGGGTCACTGGATCCTGATCAAGGGCGTGAAGCTGTGCGACACCTATTCGGAGGGCAAGTGGCAGTTCGTCTGCGATGGTCCGCACAAGGGCGCGCGCATCATGGAAATCTTCGAGGTGAGGAAGGCGCTCGACGAGTAGGTCACGAGCGCCGGCACACGACCTCAAGCTCGATGCGCCACCCACGTTGCCAACGAAGATCAGTCCATGGATTTCGGAACGTGCCGAACCTGTCGCGAACCGTAGAGCAGGCCTTGCGCGGCACTCGCGCCGATCAACAAAATGCAGCCAAAAAGGCCAGGAGCGTACAGGTGTTGGGTTAATGTAATTTTTGCTTGGCCGCGTACTCTTCAAGGAGTTCGTCTGCCAACTCTTCCATGGGCGGGAGATGAGGGTTCGCGCGCCTAGCGTCCTCGTATTCTTTCATCGCTTTCAGGAAGGCGTGCATCTCCTGAGCGAAACTGTTCTGTTCTTCCGACGTCCCTGGATTTTCCGCTGCCAGATCGGCGTATATTTCTTCGGGAGTTTGGATCTTCGAGATTCACGATATCTCGCATCGCCGGCCGATGATCGGCGTGATTCGTGCGGATCGGGCTAAAGCGCCACCGGCCGTCACCTTCCGATTGACGCACGCAGGCTCTCATATGAGCAGCGATAAGCCTTTCAGGCGCGCTTGATCCTGCCTTGAGAACCATGTGATCTTCACGTGAGAACAGCGTGAGAGATGCGCGCGTGCAGTATCGCTTTGGCGACTACATGCTTGACGTGGTGCGCCGTGAGCTGCGGCGTGGCGGCGAGCCCATTGCGATCGAGCCGCAGGTGTTCGATCTGCTGGCCTACCTCATCCAGAATTGTGACCGCGTCGTCACTAAGGACGATCTGTTGGGCTCCGTGTGGGGTGGTCGGATCGTTGATGCGAGCCACGAGAATGGCCAGCTCTGCGCTCAGCCGATTGAACGTGAGAGGGTCCAAGGAGGCAGACCCGATCGGGGCTGACTGTTTACGACGCGCGGCGTGGTGCATGCGGCCTCACTGCGCCGTCGAGGCGTACACGCCGTGGCCGCTGTTTGGGAGCGACAGGTGGTTGTTGCCGACAGGCTGGGTAACCTGCTCAAGGAGAGCACATCGATCGAGGCTTATCGGTGACCGACTTGTTGCGCACGTCATAGCGCACCAAGCCCCCTAAGTGTTCTCAATGATGACCAGCATGTCGAGGGCCTTACGCTTGATCTCGCTCGCATCCATGCTGGCGTCTGATGTGGCGCGGTGGACGCATTCTGCAAGTCTCAGACGCGCGCTCTCAACAGCCGTTGGATCACCGCCATAGCGGGCGGCAATCAGGCTCCACGCGTCATGAAAGGCCCGACGCATGGCCATGGCCGTGACAGGCGCTCGGGACGCACATTTGATCCGCAAGAAAGTTGTCGCCTGCATGTGCCTCATTCCTCGTTGTGAAGCTACGCAGAGATAGAGACAACAAAGAAAGCGGCAGCCTGGAAAGGGATCATCCAGGCTGGCGCTTTAGCACTACTCACAAGGCTGCAATCTGGGAGGAAACTAGCGCCAAGAGCAAACACCACTGATGCGTTGTCGGTTCCAGTCAAGAAAACGCCAGCCCGAAAGAGGCACCCTGCCGAGCAACGATGACAGGATGCCTCGTAGAAAGAGATAGAGCACTTAAGCGGGGGTAAAGCTGCCTATAGCACTCTCACTCAGAAACGGCCAGGGTTGGGAGCACCTGTGGGCCGCCCACTACTGGAGATGGGTATGAAACCCCGATCTACAACCTAAGTCCGTGGGCGGATTACGGGGAGTACCTAGTTGCATGCAACACTTCGGCCCGTGTGGATATCTTCCTGGCGAAGATGATCCTGGACGAATGCCAACGGCGAGGCGACGCAATCCAGCTCCCGTAACACGGATGCGCGAAAATGAGCGGAGAGTTTCGACAACATTCTCATTAAGGGTGTTCGGGGGACTCGAAGCATGACAGTATTAGCTTTGTCTTTTCGTGAGCGCCTGCGGGCCGCAACCGCCGCAGTATCAAGATCCCCTCGCGGACCATACCTCGTGCCGCTCAGCGAGCTGCAGAAAGCGGCCGGCCACAGCCAGTGAGAGGCGTTGGGGGGTGCGCGAGGCCCGCGCGCGGTCAAAACACCATGCCGCTCGAAGGATTCGACGGCAGTGGCGTGCAGGATGTTGCGGCTGCATGGCTCGGGTACCGCGAGGCCCGTGAAACTGGCATCGGCTGGCCATACGAATAGTCGGCCGTTGTCGGCGTTGGGACGGAACAGCAATGAAACCCTTCGACTGGGAGTTCCCCTACCCTTCGCAGCGCATGCCGATACTGGCGCGCAACGTGGTTGCTACGTCGCAGCCGCTCGCGGCGCAGGCTGGCTTGCGCATGCTGCTCAAGGGTGGCAACGCAGTGGATGCGGCGCTCGCCACTGCGATCACGCTCACGGTCGTCGAGCCGACCAGCAACGGCATCGGCAGCGACGCGTTCGCCATCCTCTGGGACGGCAGGAAGCTGCACGGCCTGAATGCTTCCGGCCGCTCGCCGGCGGGCTGGACGCTCGACCGGTTCAAGGGCAAGACCGCGATGCCGACCACGGGCTGGGACGCGGTCACGGTTCCCGGCGCGGTTTCGGCCTGGGTCGCGCTGTCGGAGCGGTTCGGCAAGCTGCCTTTCGCCGACCTTTTCGAGCCCGCAATCCGCTATGCCGCCGACGGCTACCTGGTGTCCCCGACGATCGCGCGGCTGTGGGCAAGACAGGTGCCAGACCTGAAGGATGTGCCGGGCTTTGCCGAGCACTTCATGCCCCACGGCCGCGCCCCGGAGGCGGGCGAGAAATTCACTGCGCCCGCGCACGCGCGAGCGCTCGAGCGCATCGCGCAAACGAAGGGCGCGGCGTTCTACCGAGGCGAGCTCGCGGAAAGATGGCCGCGCATTCCCGCGCGCATGGCGGCGCAATGACGATGGATGACCTCGCCGCGCACACCGTCGACTGGGTCGAGCCGCTCGCCCAGGACTACCGCGGCTACACGCTGCACGAGATTCCGCCCAACGGGCAGGGCATCGCGGCGCAGATGGCGCTCGGCATACTCGAGGACTTCGACCTTGGCGCGATCCCCGTGGATTCCGCCGACAGCCTGCACCTGCAGATCGAGGCGATGAAGCTCGCGTTCGCCGACATCTACGAGTACGTGTCGGATGCCGACACGATGCGCGTGAAGAGCGCGGATCTGCTCGACAAGGAATACCTGCGAGGCCGCGTCGCGGCTCATCGACATGAACAAAGCGCAGACGCCGCAGTCACGGCGTGCCGGCTGCGGCGGCACGGTCTATCTGACCGCCGCCGACGCCTCGGGCATGATGGTTTCCTACATCCAGTCGAACTACCAGGGTTTCGGCTCGGGCATCGTGGTCGACGGCATCAGCATGCAGAACCGCGGCTACGGCTTCGTCCTGCGCCCGGACCACGCCAACGTCGTCGCGCCCGCGCAAGCGACCTTTTCACACCATCATTCCCGCGTTCGTCACGCAGAACGGCCAGCCGGTAATGAGCTTCGGCGTGATGGGCGGCTCCATGCAGGCGCAGGGCCACGCGCAAGTGATGGTCCGCATTACGGACTACCATCAAAATCCGCAGGCGGCTTCCGATGCGCCGCGCTGGCGCGTTGGCGACCAGCTGAACGTCCAGCTTGAGCACGAGGTGCCGGCTGCGACAATCGAGGAACTGAAATCCCGCGGTCATCAAACAATCCGGAGCGACCGCCTCGCGACCGATTTCGGGCGAGGTCAGTTCATCTTCAAGCTCGATGACGGTTACGTCGCCGCATCAGAGAAACGCACCGACGGCCAAGCGGTCGGCTACTGACGGGAAGAGGTGAGAGCAGAGCGCCAGCAAAGGTCGCTATCGCTGATCGATGCTTCTCATCGCGGCGCAGCTACGGTCTCATCGACCACAGCACCTTCGTCGTCAAGTCGGTTGGAATTCCGCGCCTATCAGGGCCGGCGTTCAGCTTCTAGCAGAGGAAGCCAGCTCCCTGTTTGAACGGGCATCTTGTTCCATCTCAGCGTCTCCCGCCGATCGCGACACGGCAGAAATACATACAACATCTGACGTTCCCGACCACCATGGGTGCACGGGATTTCGTGCCAATTCCGGAAGTGCAATCACTGCAGTTCTGAGGTTTGCTTGCGTGCGACCCACGTCCCGGCATGTGCTCGAGCCGGGAACGTGGCTGCTGCTTCGGCGTGTTGGTGAGATCTGCGATGGCCGGCTGCGCCCATCTCTTTGCTACACTCGAAACGTCGAATCACTCGCAAGCGGACATGGCACGACGAACAGGCAGCGCTGATCTTCCCCTCCACGGCGGTCGCGTGCCGGCGTGGTTGGGCCAGCGCATGTCGACGCTCGGCGCCGTCATCTGCCAAGCCATCGTGCATCATTACGGCCGCGACGAATTCCTGCGCCGTCTCTCGCACCCCTTCTGGTTCCAGTCGTTCGGCGCCGTCATGGGCATGGACTGGCACTCATCGGGCATCACCACGAGCGTCATCGGCGCGCTGAAACGAGGCCTCGCACCGCTGCAAGGCGAGCTCGGCATCCATGTCTGCGGCGGAAGGGGCAAGCACTCGCGCAAGACGCCAGACGAGCTGAGCGCCCTCGGCGATCGCATCGGCATCGACGCCCCTGCCCTCACCCGCGCCAGCCGCCTTGTGGCCAAGGTCGACAGCGCCGCGGTGCAGGATGGCTTCGATCTCTACCTGCATGGGTTCTTCGTTACTGATGATGGCAAGTGGACGGTGGTGCAGCAGGGCATGAACGGCGAGAAGCGCCAGGCCCGCCGCTACCACTGGCATTCGCGAAGGCTTGTCCAGCTTCGTCGAGGAACCGCACAGCGCCATCGACGGTCCCGGCCAGGGCAATATCATCAATCTGACCGATCGCCGTGCGGCCGGTTCGCGCGCAGCGCAGCTCGAGCTGCTTGCTGAGTTCGGGCCGGATCGGATCGTGCGGGAGTATTCAGCACTGTCGGCACCGCCCGCCGCACAGCCGGATTTGCCGCACCTCGTCATGCCCGCGCACCACGACGTGCGCGCGAGCGATGTCTTCATTCGCCGGCTGCACGGCACGCTGGCCGCGGCCGCCGATCGCGGGCCTGCCGACTTCGCGGAGCTGCTGCTGACGCCAGGCGTCGGTGCCCGCACGGTGGAATCACTGGCCATGGTCGCCGAGGTCGTGCACGGCGCCCCGCACCGCTTCGCCGATCCTGCGCGCTTCTCGCTGGCGCATGGCGGCAAGGACCGGCATCCCTATCCCGTGCCGCTCAAGGTCTACGACGAGACCATCCGCGTCCTCAAATCCGCTGTGCAGAAAGCAAAGCTTGGCCAGACCGAACAGATGCAGGCTCTCCGGCGGCTGGACGACCAGGCGCGCCTTCTGGAGCGCACCGCCACAGGCCCATCGCTGGAGGTCTTTATCGCCGGGGAGCGCCGCCGCTCACCATCGCTCGATGGCCGCTCGGTGTTCGGCTGGGAGAAGGACATCACGGACGAGCGCGCGGGCTGAGACGCAGCCCGATGAAGATCGCCACCTTCAACATCAACAACGTCAACCGCCGCCTGCCCAATCTGCTGGACTGGCTGCGAACGGCCAAGCCCGACATCGTCTGCCTGCAGGAACTCAAGTGCACGGATGCGCAGTTTCCGGCAGCAGCAATCAAGAAGGCCGGATATCACGCGGTGTGGCGCGGGCAGCGGACTTGGAATGGCGTAGCCATTCTTGCGCGTGGTGCTGAGCCGATCATCACGCGCACCGCCCTGCCCGGCGACCCGAAGGATGATCAGGCTCGCTACATCGAGGCGGCCATTGGCGGCATCCTAGTCGGCTGCATCTATCTGCCGAACGGCAATCCGCAGCCGGGGCCCAAATTCGATTACAAGCTCGCATGGTTCAAACGTCTGCAGGCACACGCTCGGAAGCTGCTTAAGGCAGATGTGCCGGTCATCCTGGCGGGCGACTACAACGTTGCGCCGACCGAGATCGATATCTATCCAACGACTTCCTGGGATGATGATGCACTGGTCCAACCTGAGAGCCGGTCAGCCTACGCGCGCCTGGTCAGTCAGGGCTGGACGGATGCCATCCGCGAACTGCACGGCAATGAGCGCGTCTACACATTCTGGCACTACCTGCGCAATCGCTGGCAGAGAAACGCCGGCCTTCGCCTTGATCATCTGCTGCTCAGCCCGGCGATTGCCTCCGGCCTGAAGGACGCAGGCGTCGATCGGGCAATCAGGGGACGCGAAGGTGCCAGCGATCATGCGCCCGCATGGATCGTCATCGAACGCCCAACCATCCGGCACGGCCTCGGACCTCAAACGCGCAAGTGAGCAAGTCCACATTTGCTCATCCTTTCTGGCCGACGGAGATCGCTTGTCGGGTTGCGCAGTCAAATCGAACAATTCTTGAGTTCCGGGCATGACCGCGGCATACAGATTGGCAAATTGCGTTCGCGTCGTTTGGTTGTGCGTGCGTCGGTAGTCGGATCCATGCACCGTGAAGCACAAACACGAAGGCAAACTTTCGCGCGTCTTGGATGTCGCGCCCCCGCCAGCCTATGAACGTGGCGCCGACGGCAAGCGCTCGTGGTGGCGCAGAGCCCTCGAACTCTTCGGCACCTTCAGGGGCAAGCACGGTGATGCGCTCACGCGGGAAGATGTCGCCGAATATCGCAAGCAGAAGGCTCGGGAGGAGCTGCCCGTCACCGATCCCGAGCGTCACCTCGGGCTGCGGGTGTCGCGGCTGGAAGATATCGCCAAAGGGTTGGTGGTCGACGGTGATGTCGACCTAAACGACCTGGGCGAGAACTTCGAGATCAAGGACGCGGAGTTCGGGACCGAGCCCAACACCGGCTACTCGATCCACAGTCCGAGCGACGCCCGCAATCACGAGCGGCCCAACCATTTGCGCCTGTTCCAGGAGGGATGGGAACCGCGATCATTTCGAGACCGGCAAGAGGAGGACGAGCACATTGCGCGCGTGCGCGATATGGAGAGGCGCAACAAGCAGGCAACGCAAGAGTTCCTGCCCCGCTGGAACGAGGCCGAGAAGGCGAGCCGCGCGGACCGCAAGAAGCGCACCGGAACGGACTAGAAAATTCTTCTGCCGAAAGTGGAGGAATTTAGCCCCTCAAACGTAATAGGGACTAGAGGGCACTCCGGCTGGCCTCGATTTGCAGGCGCAACGCTTGCTCAGGGCGACCGTTCTTCAGGCGTCCCTTCGCGGCCGATCCTCGGCCTCACCGGCGGCCAGGTCCGACGGGCCGATGCCACCCTCCTTTGACACCCCCATTCCCGTCCGCTGATAGGATGGAAGTCGGCGTGCACAGGACGGCTCAGATCACAAGCTTCGGGTAGTGGTGTCTCAACGACTGCATCACCAAGGCCTTCAGTGCGTTGGGATCACGAAGGCCAAGTCGCGCGTGGTAGAGCAACGTCTTGGCTATGGAGTTACGAGCATCCTCAACCAATCCCGGCGTCTTGAAAGCATGACCAACTTCGATCCAAGCGTCGGCGAGAATGTCGCTCAGCATATCAAGGGTGTCAGGATCGTAAGTGCCGCCTTCGGCAAGTTGATGAACCTCTGGCATGTTCGCGCTCCAGCTGTAGGAGAGCGAGAAGCCCGTGTTTCCATCCGGGCACAGCCCGCCAGTTTACACCGACAAGTCGTGTCAACCGGCAAGCAGTGTCAGTGTTCCCAATTGAGTGAAACGAACATCGCTCTGCCTGAGTTGATAGCCACTACTCACTCGGTCCTCCCCGTGTATCCAGACCTGTGAGTAGCGTTTCCATGGTTCGATCTAACGCCAGCTTGGCTCCAGATCAGGCTGGCGTTTTCCTTGAGCGAAACCGGCAACGCATCAGTGGCGTTTGCTTGGAGCGCTAGTCACAAGAGGTTTCCTCCCAGTTGCAGCCTTGTGAGTAGTGCAAAGGCGCCAGCCTGGATCCCTTTCCGGGTTGGCGTTTTCTTTTGTGCAGTGGAACCAACGGGCATTCGCTGAGGCGATCGAGCGCTTCTTCGCCCACATCCCGCAGGGCATCACCCGCCGCGGCTACAACAGGTCCGAGCGCCTGGGTAAACAGCGCGGAGCCTGCATCTGGGAGCTGCCGCATCCACCTCCATCGCCCTCGACCTGTGGAATTGTATCGCTCGTCAGAATCACAGTAGACAACAGGCAGGGCGTTCCAAGCCGCCCAGTCCATCCGGACCAGAAAGGGCCTCCAAACTCACCATGGGGGCCCTTTCCGTTTCTCCCGAACGCAACACCTCAAAATCGCCGACACCGGCTTGAACCGTCCCAATGCAGAGCAGGGCTCCCTCGGGGAGCCCTCTCGTTTTTGGTGCTGCACAGCTTGGCGGGCACACTCCGTTGAATGTGACAGACGACTCACGCTAGCCAAGCAGGGTAGGGCGCGCACGAACGGCAATTCCTCGCGCCCGGTCGTCACCCGGACCGAAGGGCCTCCAATTCGCTCCTGGGGGCCCTTTCTCTTTGCCCCTCCCCGATCCTGGTATGGCGTTATCGAAGCCGCCTTAGAAACCTTTCATTAACAGGCCCGTGAAAGATTTGCCTAACCAGCCCGCCGCTGCAGGGACCGCTATATGCCGTTCGACCTCGATCGGGATTTCGCCAGGCCGGCCTCGAGCCTCAACGAGGTCAACAACGATACGGGCCGCGTCGCGTTCTGCGGCCCCTTCGTGCTGTCGGCCATCACCGGCTACTCGATCAGCAAGGTCGAGGACGAGATCCGCGCCTTTCGCGAGTTGCCGCCGGAGCGCAAGCCGGTGGTGAAGGGGACCTACGCGGAGGAGGTGGCGGCAGCGCTCGCCCATTTCGGCTACCGCATGGACCTGAAAGCGAGCTTCATGCACCTCGCGCGCAAGCAGCGTCCATCGGTCTGGAGCTGGATGCAGAAGCCGCGCAACGCCTGGGCCCACTACATCCTTGCCGTGCACAAAGGCAAGGAGGGCCACTGGATCCTGATCAAGGGCGTGAAGCTGTGCGACACCTATTCGGAGGGCAAGTGGCAGTTCGTCTGCGACGGCCCGCACAAGGGCGCGCGCATCATGGAAATCTTCGAGGTGAGGAAGGCGCTCGACGAGTAGGTCACGAGCGCCGGCACATCGACCTCAAGCTCGATGCGCCACCGACGTTGCCGGCAGCGAAGATCAGTCCATGGATTTCGGAACGTGCCGAACCTGTCGCGTAACCGTAGAGCAGGCCTTGCGCGGCACTCGCGCCGATCAACAGCCAAATAGGCCAAGAGCGTGCAGGTGCTGGGTTAATGTAATTTTTGCTTAGCCGCGTAGTTTTCAATGAGTTCGTCTGCCAACTCTTCCACGGGAGGGAGAAGAGGGTTCGCGCGCCTAGCGTCCTCGTATTCTTTCATCGCTTTCAGGAAGGCGTGCATCTCTTGAGCGAAATCGTTCTGTTCGTCCGACGCTCCCGGGTTCTCCGCTGCCAGATCGGCGTATTTTCCTTCGGAAGTTTGCATCTTCGACATGGATGATATCTCCGATTGCCTGCCGATGATGGGCGTGATTCGCGCGCATCGGGTCAAGCGCCTACACAATCGCGCCCAATCATGGCCGCAGGCGGGTAGCCGGCCCCATGACAGGTGGGTAGCGGGCGAGCCCATCACCCATCACGGGGCCCGGCCTCGACACCGCGGAACCCACATCCGGCGTTGCCGAGCGACTCCGGTCCCGGGAAGCTGCGGGGGCGAACCCGGCCGGAACTCGCGCCGTGGACTGATCATCTGCTAGTGGCAGCCGAAACCCCCTTTTGGGGGAGATCGTGGGTGTGTCTACCGCGCGCCCACACCGCAGAGCCACAACGGGAAACACCCCGCGAGGGGAGCGCGGGGTAGTGATCTCCCCACGGCTGGCCAACTCATCTAAAATAGAAGAAAATAGATGATAGATGGCACGCGGACAAAAAACTGGCGGAAGACGCAAAGGATCGCTGAACAAGCCCACGCGGGCCATGCAGGAGCACGTTGCCGCCCTTGCGGACAATGCCACGCCACTCGACCTGCTGATGTCGGTCTACCGCAATCCAGAACTGCCGATTGAACTCAGGGTCCATGCGGCTGCTAGGGCTGCTCCATACGTTCACCGTCAGCTCAAATCAGTTGAGCAAAGCGGAGACGGTGGAGGGCCGCAACGCATAGAAATCAGCTGGGAGAAGCCTTCCTAGAGACCACCCGCCGACGGCCGGGCGGCAGCAACTGGCTCTCAAATTTCACTGAGATCATTGGTTAACCTCAGCGGGGAGAGTGCGCCGTCAGCGGTGACACTGTGACACCCGTGACGGGCATTTCCATGTAGCTACCCACATACCTCTTATGCGCGCGCGCGTTGCCCTCCATGAGAGAGGTGCGTCACAGGCGTCACAGCGTCACGAACCCAAAACCGTTTGCCCGTTCCCGGCTCACGCTTGCCGCGAGCCCATCCAAGGTGCTGGAGCACCGCCGTGATCCGGTTTCGATCTCCCGTGCCAACGTCACCTTTCGCTTTCCCCAACGCTCCGACTGCTATGTCGAAGACGGTCACTCGCGTCATGCCTTTTAGGTGCTCGGCAATTGGCTGTTCCCACGGATCGGTTTCGAAACGGGCTTCCTGCTCGCGCTGGATATGCTCCTGCTCGAACTCGGCATCCGGCCACCACTGCTCGCCATGCCGATAGCGGTCTACGGCTTCGGCAAACAGCTGGTCACGGTCGCGCTTCAGGGCCTCGATGTCGATAGTGCCGCACTTGACCGGCCAGTATCGCCGCCCGCCGGTTTCATCCCGCAGATACATCTCCTTGTTGGTGGTGCCGATGAACACGCACTGGCGCGGCTGCACGACTTCCATGCGGCCATAGGCAGGCCGATAGCGTTCCACATTTCGGCGTCAGGAATGCTTTGAGCAGCGTTTTCCGCGCGGCCCAGAGCGCTCATCTCGGAAATCTCAATGAGCCACTTGCCGGCAAGATGCTGTGACTGGCGTCCTTGCCGACCCCGACATCGGGCAGTGCGTCCGAGAACCATTCACCGCCGAGCACCGCGCATGCGGTGGATTTGAGCTTGCCCTGCGGTCCCTCGAGCACGAGCATATGATCGGCCCGGCAGCCGGGCTCGTATATGCGGGCAACCATGGCAATGAGAAACATCTGGCTGATCGGTCCTTGTGTATTCGGTTAGCTCGGCGCCGAGTTGGTTCGTCAGCCAACGTTGAGCCGCTAGCGGCCATCCCATTCGAGGCTTTCGAGATAGTCGCGCACCGGATGGTAGGCCGTTCGCTCGCTCTGGCGTCCACTGCCTGGTGCGTCATGTCCTTGCCCAGCTTGATCAGACCCTCGCGCTGCAGAAGCTCCTGCACTCGGGCAACGTCGGCATCCGTAACCGGCCTCGGCAGCCCCGACGCTCCGCTCCCCGGCAGTGGCTTCGCCAGCATCGGCATCAGAGCCATTTCATCCCAGGCGAAGCATTCAGCCAGTGCGGGATGGCCGCGCAAGGCTGCGAGTGCATTCGTCAGGATCGGCAGGATTGCGCCTTTGTGTTCCATGATGCAGTTGGCAGTCCAATCTCATCCCCCGTTTTGGCGGCTTCACGCTCTCCGATTGAACGGAGTATTTTCTCCACCTCATCGGCGGAGAGTGGCGGCCGACATTGCGAGGCGTTGAGGCCGTGCACTGCTGCTGCCACCTCGGCGGGGGCGAGCTTCTTGGCGAACAGCGTGCCCGCTATGCGTGCGAGAGAGTGGTTTCGCTTCCCGCAAAATCGGCTCTGCCCAGCTGGTGTGGCCGTTGCCGTTCGTCTTCTTGGGCTGCTTAAGAGATCGAGCAACCACTCCGGGGCGTCGGCAAATTGACTGGCAGTGTCAACTGACCAAGCATAGGGCCTTCCGCTCTCGTGAATGGAGGGCGGAGCGATGACATAGCCGCCGTCACCTCTGGTATCGAGCCCTGGCCCGAGCTTACGAACAGTGTTGCCGAGAGGCGTAGGGGTTCTGAAATACAGATGCCGCCCCCCACCGGTTATTGCTTCGACAGTGGCGGGCAGAGAGCCGTGCTGAGCTTCAATCTTGGCTAGCGTTGCCTCGCCGTCGTCGTCATCCTTCTTATCAACGTCGAGCACCAGCAGGTTGCCGCTGGGTTCACCGCAAGCAATGGCGATATTTTGCTCGGGCCAGCCCTTCCACCAATTATCGATTATGGTTCGGTCGGTCGTGGCGTCCTTTACGCCGTGCTTGGTGGTTGGCAACTTGCCATTGGGCTTGACCGGAAACACTGCCATCCCGCGATCAGCGAGCGCGAGGGCCGCGTTGCGAAGGTCGGGCGGGGTCATGACGCCCTCCGCAACAGGTCCTCAGCCTTGTCGCGCGACAGCCAGCCGTTGAACGATCCGCAGGTCACGCACACTAGCCGTGCGGCATGCGGCCCGGCTCCCTGTCCGGTCAGGAAAGTCTCTGCGCCACAAGAGCGACAGCAGCGGCCGATCTCCGCGCTGTTGATGATGACTGGGGGCTTGCCGGGGCCGAACCCGCCGCTGGCTGGAGACTTGTTAAGCATTGCTGCTGTCTCCGCCGATACTTGGCTTGCGCTTGAACGGCTCCCAGCTCGCCAGCCAGTGATCGAGGTCCTTTCGCAAGATCAGTGTTCGCGTGCCGCGCTTGTGGGCAAGCAGCTCGCCGCGCTTGATTGCCTCATAAACGGAGGTGCGGCAGCACCCCGTTAGCTGAACGACCTCGATGATTGAGAACGCAAACTTGGTCGCCTGATCATTTAGAGGCGCGACAGAAGGTTGGGATTGAGGACGCATGTACGAGCTTCTCCTTACGCATACGACTGCGTACGGATTAGCCAATTCTCATCCAGGCAAGAGGGAAGCCCCTGCCTTTCCCGGAGCCCCGGCCCCGGTGTGCACACCTATTGGAAATTTCGCTTGGCTGCTTCCAAATCATTGTCGCTCTTGATTGACTGCTTGAAGGCTTCGCAAGCCCTACGCCGAACAAGGTCCGGGCGGCGTCAATTGCTGACGCTTGTTGCGACAGCGTTGCGACAGAGGCAACTCAACCTATCCGAACAATGACTAAGTCATTGAATAGCTTTCAAGCGTTGAAAAAAGTTGACGTGCGCATCCAGCCTTTGATCCAGCGCGTGCGCTGCGTCAGCCAGTTGCCGAGGCGGACGGGCGCCTCCTCCCAGGTCGTCGAATCCAGCGTCGCGGTCGTGAGACCGGCTCGTGCGATGCGAATGCCGAGATCTGCGTCCTCGGTCACATTGTAAGGGTCCCATGCACCGATCCGGCGCAGCAGCTCGGTACGGAAATGATTGGATGTACCGCCCAGCGGCACCGGCAGTCCGAGCCGCTGCAACGCCGGCAGGATGGCATCGAAGAGCGCCGAGTACTCGAGTGTGAACTGCC
>CAWEBE010000076.1:0-79743 GCA_963806735.1 uncultured Alphaproteobacteria bacterium
CCTTCCAATTGGAACGATTTCACGATCCTGACGCCCTGGGAGGTCTCGCGCACCGTGCCGACGATGTCCGTCGTCGAGTGGAACTGGCTCGTCGCCGCCTTCCGGCTGCGCTTCATGAGACGCTTCAGCCCGAGGACCACGAACGGTCCGACTGTCAGACAATTCCCGCCATGATGGGGTCTTGCGAGACCATCACGAAGACAAGTCCCACGATGGTCAGGACATCGCGGCCCAGGCCCAAGGCCAGCATGTTCAGCATGTCGCGGGCCGCACTTGCCTGCTGCGTCAGCCGCGTGATCAGGTCGCTGGATGTATATTTCTGGAAGAAGGCGACATCCATTTTCAGCACATGGTCGTAGGTCTGCCACTGGATGTCGGCGACGAGCCTGTTGCCGATGCGGCTGAGCCACACTTCCTGAAAATAGGCGGCAAAGCCCTTTAAGATGAAGATCGTGGCGATCGCTATGGGGATCCAAACCAAGGCTGCGTGGTCGTTTTTGACGAAGATGTCGTCGATAACATACTTCATGAACCAGGCGCTCATCGCCGTGCACCCGGCGACGAATGCCATCAAGACCAGGGCGACCGCATAGCGCGGCGCATAGGCCCGCGCATGATCACCGGCAAGCCGCTTCAGCAGGCTCAGAGTGCTGCCGTGTTCGATTCCCATGTCCCCAGTATTCACCCGTCCAGGACGCTGTCCATAGGCTGCTCGTGTGACGATCGAGAGGTTCGCCGGTGCTTGCGGCATGTCCCCTCAAGCGAACGTCTCAATCTGAAATCACACTAAAATCACGAGCCTGCTCGTGCCCTTTCGATCGCGAAGTTCGCCGAGAGCTTGCGGCAACGGCGGCGAACTTGCGCATAGGACACAAGCGGTTCAGCCTAGCTAGCGCACCCGAATGCGCCTGGAAAGAGATTTGCAAGCGCCAACCCGCAGCACCAGTAGCCCTGCGAACTCTTACATCGGGCTCGGCCTGGCGATCTTCCGTTGCCCGCACGTCGCATCAAACAGACAGCCCCACCCCGAACGGTGCCGCAACATGACGCGCGCTGTGCCCCGGATAGCCAAAGGCTCCGAGCCAAGCCTATCCACCATCGGCTGGCGCCGAACGAATTGACAATGCGAGCGGAAACACGCTAGGACACGTATTGCGTGTATTATATGTCAATAGATCAATTTAAGGTTGTGTAGCGGACGGACAGGGATGCAGCTGAAGAGCGGTCCCAAACCAGCTTGAGAGATAGCTTCATGCTGTACCTCTCCCACCCCCACCGTGAGCAATTGAAATATGCTTACGACTTCGACCCGAACAGCAATACCGCGGCCGCTTTTGTAGTTCAGCTCGTTCGCAGCGGTGCACGTGTGCTGGAGATCGGTGCGGGGGCCGGCTCCATTGCCAGACCCCTAACAGATTTGGCGCACGCCAAGGTGACGGCTCTGGAGATTGACCCGGCGTCCGCCGACTACCTGGAGACGTTTTGCGAGCGCGTCGTTCGCGCCGATCTCAACCAGCCTGGTTGGACTGACCACTTCAAGGCGGAGCCCGCATTCGACGCGGTCGTGATGGCTGACGTCCTGGGGCATTTGCTCGACCCGCTTTCGACCTTGCGCGCCGCTGCGAGCTTGCTCAAGCCCGATGGCGCCGCAATCGTTTCGCTCCCGCACGCCGGTCACAACTCGGTGTTGGCATGTCTCCTGTCTGCGGATTTCGAATACCGGGAGTGGGGATTATTGGACAAAACCCACCTGCGCTTCTTCGGCATAAAAAACATGAAGCAATTGGTAAGGGATGCCGGCCTCAAGATCGTCGATGCGCGCTTCGTGGTGAAGTCGCCCTCGAAAACCGAATTCAAAGACAAGTGGGCGCGTTTGCCCATGATGCTGCGTTGTGGTCTCAGATCGAATAGGTATGGCAATGTATATCAGGTTGTATTCAAGGCAGTTGGAGCATTCTGCGCGCCAGCCGAAATGGATTTGGAGACGGTGCCAATCCCCACCCATCCGAGAGGCATTGCGAGGTGGCGCCGGAAATCAAAGAAGCGGGCCGCCAAATTGATGAGACGGCTTGCTCGTACGTAACAGATTAGGCGAAATCGATTGGTCCCGCTCGCTCATCGTCCGGAGAGGCGAGGCATGTGCGGGGGGTGTGCGCTATGTCCAAGTTCATCGCATTTTACCTGCCCCAGTTTTATCCGTTCCCGGAGAACGACGAATGGTGGGGCAAGGGGTTTACTGAATGGACCAATGTCACGAAGGCGAGACCGCAGTTTGCCGGTCATTACCAGCCTCACCTGCCGACCGACCTTGGATTCTATGATCTGCGCGTGCGCGAAACGCGTCACGAGCAGATCAGGATGGCGAAGAGCTATGGCATCGATGGCTTTTGCTACCACTATTACTGGTTTTCCGGAAAGCGGCTGATGGATCTGCCGCTGGACGATATGCTGCGGGATCGCGACAGTGACATGCCGTTCTGTATCAATTGGGCGAATGAGGGTTGGACGCGGCGTTGGGATGGAAAGGAGCGCGACGTTCTTATAGCGCAGAAGTATCTGCCGGATGACGATCTGCGCCTGATGGACGATGTTTGCCGGTATTTTGCCGATCCAAGGTACATAACCATTGACGATGCGCCGCTGTTCATCGTCTACCGACCCCAGCAATTGCCGAACTATCGCAAGAGCATAGAGTTTTGGAGGCGGCGTGCCGCCGAGAATGGGTTTTCTGACCTGCATTTGTGTTGCGCGCTAACTCACGGCAACACGTCTTTGCTTGAGGGTTTTGATTCGGGCGTGGAATTCCCACCGCACAACTTGAATGGCGTCCACCAATTTTCTGTACAGCCCGTGAATAGCGATTTTTTCGGTAGCATATTTGAGCATGGCGATATCGCGGCGAATTACCTGGCCAGGGACTATGGCCGCGCTCCGGTGTTCAGGACCGTCTTCCCATCCTGGGATAATACAGCCAGGCTTGGAAATCGGGCTCTGATCATCGTCAATTCCACCCCAAGAAATTACGAATATTGGCTTGGGCAGGTCGCCACCAGGTCCGCCGGACGCATGCCATTTGTCTTCATAAATGCGTGGAATGAGTGGGCCGAAGGCTGTCATCTGGAGCCCGACCGCCACAATGGACGCGCGTTTCTGGAGGCGACCAAGCGGGTGAGGGAAGGTACGTCAGCCGTGGTTGGGTTCGAGAGCCTGCCTGGCAGCCAAAGCTGGTTTCATCGCAGCAAGGTTGGACGCGAGACAAACCGCATTGCACGGCAAGTCAGGCGTATTCCGGCGAAACTTGGTGGCAGCAAGATTGCGCGCGAGGCAAACCGGATCGTGCGGCAAGTCAGGCAACTTCGGGCGAGCTTTCGTGCGCGCGAGGGCTGAATAGAGGAAGCTGCTTGACGCTGCAGGGGGGCGCGCCGAAATGCTGATCAATCGTTTTGCGACATTCGCGCATGCCTTGCGGGGCCACCTTCGCAGGATACGCTTCGAGGGCATTGAGCGATCTGTCGGCAGGCGTAACTTAGCGACCGTTCTGCGCGCCGAATACGGGCCTCACGTTGCGATTGCCGTAGAGGGGCTGCTGGCGAAACATTCACCATTTGGCGCGGAACGCACGAACCTGGCCGAGCTTGCCGCAGAGATCCGAGCCTCTTACGCTGATGGGCGCATAGGGCGGAAGGCCGAGCAGTCGAGGTTTCCGTCATTGTGCCGGTCTACAATGCACGGCATCTCACCCTCTGCTGCCTGGAGAGCCTGCTGTCCCACAAGAGCGGGTTCGAGTTCGAGGTGCTGATAGCCGATGACGGATCTAGCGATGGAACGGCCGAATTGCTGCGGAGTTTTGGCGCAGGTGTCCGGGTTGTTGGCAATGCGGGCCGCAAAGGTTTCTTGGGCAATTGCAATCATGCGGCAACGTCTGCCGACGGCAGATTTCTTGTTTTCCTGAACAACGACACCATTGTTTTGCCAGGCTGGTTGGACGAGTTGGTGGCTGCGCTCCGTGACGGCGCCGACATTGGCCTTGTGGGGTCGCGAATGATCTCGCTCAACGGCAAGCTTCAAGAGGCGGGGTCGTTTGTGTTTGCCAACGGTCGGACCGCTCGTTACGGATCCAAGGACGATCCTACCAAGGAGATCTACAATCGATCGCGCGACACTGATTTCGTTTCAGGTGCCTCTATTGCGATCGCGGCCCATATTTGGCGGGAGCTCGGCGGCTTTGATGAACGCTTCTCGCCTGGATACTACGAGGATGTGGATTTGGCCTTTCGAGTTCGCAGGCGCGGCTGCAGGGTGGTCTACTGTCCCAAATCGACGGTTATTCACTTCGGGAAGCTCTCATTTGGAGCTTCGGCGCAGGACGTTGCGGCGGCCAGCCGGCAAACATTCGTGGAAAAATGGGCAAGCGAGCTGCGGTTGCGCCCTGCCTGGCCTGGTAAGAATGATAAAGGACTGGTCAACGAGATCATAACGGGGCGCGAGCTTCAAAGCACTTTGTAGTGCCGTGAACGGCAGCACGGACACATGAGCGAAACGGTGGAAGTTACAGATCTGTCAGTCCCTGGGATCAAGCTGATCACGCCGAAGATATTTCGCGATGCGCGCGGGCTGTTCTGCGAGACGTTCAATGCGCGTGCGCTGGTGGCGGCGGGAATCTCGGCCGCCTTCGTGCAGGACAACCATTCCGTGTCGCTGCAAAAGGGTGTCGTGCGGGGATTGCACTTTCAGGTGCCGCCGCATGCGCAGGCCAAGTTGGTGCGCGTGACGCGCGGCTCCATTTTCGACGTGGCCGTCGACATCCGTGTCGGCTCGCCCACCTACGGGCGTCATGTCGGCGCCGTGCTCAGCGCCGCCAAATGGCAGCAGATCTGGATCCCCGAAGGCTTCGCCCACGGCTTCTGCACGCTCGAGCCCGATACCGAGGTGCTCTACAAGGTCACGGACTACTATGCGCCGGAGTGCGACCGCGGCCTCAAATGGGATGATCCGGCTCTGGCCATCGCCTGGCCGGTTGCGCCGCATGAGGTGGTTCTGTCACCGAAGGATGCGCAGCATCCGCTGTTGGCGGACTTGAGAAGCAGTTTCGTCATCTAGATCGCAAGACGTGGGGGCACATGCGAGTACTGGTCACCGGCGGCGCTGGCTTCATCGGCTCGGCCGTGTGCCGCCATCTCATCGGCGACCTCGGTGCGGAGGTACTCAATGTCGACAAGCTCACCTACGCCGCCAATCCGCGATCCCTCGATCCCATCGCGCATGATGAGCGCTACCGCTTCCTGCGTGCCGACATCTGCGACCGCACCGCCATGGAAGCCGCGTTCGACGGCTTTCACCCCGATGCCGTGCTGCATCTGGCGGCGGAGAGCCATGTCGACCGTTCCATCAGCGGCTCTGCCGCCTTCATCGAGACCAACATCGTCGGCACCCACAGGTTGCTCGAGGCCGCGCGCGGCTATTGGTCGGGTCTGTCGGCGGCCGGACAGGCGCGCTTTCGTTTCCTGCACGTCTCCACCGATGAGGTCTACGGCTCGCTCGGGCCCGACGGCCACTTCTGCGAAGACACGGCCTACGACCCGAGCTCCCCCTATTCGGCAAGCAAGGCGGCCTCCGACCATCTCGTCACGGCCTGGCACCGCACCTATGGTCTGCCCGTTCTGATTTCCAACTGCTCCAACAATTACGGGCCCTATCAGTTTCCCGAGAAGTTGATTCCGCTGATCGTCCTCAACGCCCTGGAGGGGCGGCCGCTGCCGGTCTACGGCACGGGCGCCAACATCCGCGACTGGCTCTACGTCGAGGACCATGCTCGCGCTCTCTCGCGCATCCTGCAGGTCGGGCGTGTGGGTGAGACCTACGCTGTCGGCGGACGCAACGAGCACACCAATCTCACGGTGGTGGAGCGCATCTGCGACGTGATGGATCGTCTGCATCCGGCTGGCGCGCCGCACCGTAATCTCGTAACCTTCGTGCCGGATCGCCCCGGCCATGACCTGCGCTACGCCATCGACGCCGCCAAGCTCGAGACCGAGCTCGGCTGGCGGGCCGAGGAGGATTTCAGCACCGGCTTGGAAAAGACCGTGCACTGGTATCTGAGCAATTCCGGTTGGTGGCGCGCGCTGCGCCGCGACGTGTACGGCGGAGAACGCCTGGGGCTGTTCGCCAATGGGCCTGCGACGGGGGCCTCCAGCGGCGCAACGCGGGGCACGGACGCCGCATGAAGGGCATCATCCTCGCTGGCGGCAAGGGCACGCGGCTCTATCCCATCACGCTCGCAATCTCCAAGCAGCAGCTCCCGGTCTACGACAAGCCGATGATCTACTACCCGTTGGCGACACTGATGCTCGCCGGCATCCGCGAAATCCTCGTCATCTCCACGCCGGCCGATCTCGACGGCTTTCGCCGGCTCCTGGGCGACGGCCGCAAGTGGGGCGTTTCCTTTACCTATCGTGAGCAGCCGGAGCCCAAGGGCCTCGCGCAGGCCTACATCATCGGCGCCGATTTCGTGGCGGAGCAAACCTCGGCTTTGATCCTGGGCGACAACATCTTCTATGGCCATGGCCTGTCGGCGGCGCTGTCGTCTGCCGCATTGCGCACGTCCGGGGCTACCATCTTCGCCTACCAGGTCGCCGATCCCGAACGCTACGGCGTCGTCGAGATCGATGCCGCAGGCCGCGCGCTCTCGATCGAGGAAAAGCCTGTGGCGCCGAAGTCGAGCTGGGCCGTCACCGGTCTCTATTTCTATGACCGGCGCGTGGTCGACATCGCCGCATCTATTGCGCCATCACCGCGCGGCGAGCTTGAGATCACCGATGTCAATGCGGCCTACCTTGCAGCGGGCACCCTCCACGTCGAGCGCCTCGGCCGCGGCTATGCCTGGCTCGACACCGGCACGCAAGAATCCCTCAACGAAGCCTCCAACTATGTGCGCGCGCTCGAGAAACGCCAGGGCTATCGCATCTGCTGCCCGGAGGAGGTGGCCTTTCGCATGGGCTATATCGGCGCCGACGACCTGATGCGCCTCGGCCGCGAGCTCGAGGCCTCGGATTACGGCCGCTATCTGATCGCCGTCGCCACAACCGACCACAGCGACTAGTGTGATGATCGAGAAATTCGCGGACTTCGCGGCATGTGTCTGAAGCGAATTTCTCGATCTGAATCACGCTGGAGTTCTAAACTTGCTAGTGTCCGTTCGATCGCGAAGTTCGTTCAACGGTTGCTGCGAGATCTTGAAGTTCAGAGTGCGATAGGTGAACAGAGCGGCCCTCGAACCGTGCTTCCAAGAGCAAATCTAGTTACACTCAGTGCGACATCAGAGCTGAAATCCGCATTTTCGGAGAAAGCGGCGCGTCACTCAGCTGAGCGCGAACACTCGCGCAGGCGCGAGTGTTGGTAGCATCTCATCGAGCAAAGTGGACTCTTCCCTGCGCGCAGGTAACTTCTGGGATTGGCCCATCTGAGACGTGTTTCAGAATGAGTCGACCTTCGGTAGGCCCGCCACAGTCCCAGAGATAAGCTGCAATGCTGAAGTCGCTGGTCTGGAGCGAGGATTGGCGGTGAACGTTGTCCTAGAATACGCACAATTCAGAGAGCCCCTTTCCAGGGGGCGAGCCCACTGCGTTATCAATCAGCCCTAACCCACGGAGGCCATCGTGCTCACTGTCACGCGCGATATGATGCTGCCCACCACGATCACCGGGTCCTACCCGAGACCGCTTTGGTTTGACCGCAGCCTGGCCGGCAAATCGTTCAAGTCCGCGCTCGGCGATTCCCTGTTCCGCGAACAGTACCTTGACGCGGTTGCCAGCATCATCACCGAACAGGAAGCAGCAGGGCTCGACATCGTGACGGACGGCGACAGTCGCTTCGACCTGACGGTGGGCGGCAAGTCCTGGTTCTTTTATCCAATCGAACGTCTCGGTGGCGTTTGCGGGCACCGCGACACCTCGCGGGGCTGGATGTCGCGCCACGGGCTCCGCCCCGGCAAGATATTGTGGGAGGTGCAGGAGGCTTATCAGCCGGGTGTTGTGCGCGAGAAGCTCACGCGCGGTCCACTGGAATACGCCGCCCTCTGGCAAGTCGCGCAGCGCATGACGGACCGGCCAGTGAAATTCGGCGCCATCTGCGCCCCCGCGATGGCGTCGATGCTATGGAACGAATTCTATGCCGACGACAAAGCGATGGTCCTCGATCTCTGCGACATCATGAACGCGGAGCTGCGCGATATGGCCGCTGCCGGCTGCCCATTGATCCAGGTGGAGGAACCGCCGCACCATATGCGGGCCCAGCAAGCAGACTGCACGGATGCCGATCTAGAGTTCCTCACCCAGGCCTTCAATCGCCAGCTCACCGGCGTGAACGCTGAGATCTGGGTGCATACCTGTTGGGGCAATCCGAACCAGCAGCGCGTGCATTGGCAAGTACCGAGCTACGAACGAGCCCTGCCGCACCTACTGCAACTCAACTGCGATGTGTTGACGATTGAGTGTGCGAGCTCGGACGGGCAGGACCTGCACCTCTTCAAGCACATCAAGACCGACAAGAAGATCGGCATCGGCGTGGTCAACCATTGCAACACGGTGGTTGAGCCGGCCGAGCACGTCGCGGCGCTGATCCGCAAGGCGCTGGAATACATCCCCAAGGAGCAGCTGGTGATCAGCACCGATTGCGGCTTTGGCCGCGAGGGCCTGTCGCGGCGGATCGCGTTCTACAAATGCGTGGCCCTGGTCGAGGGCGCCAATATCGTGCGCCGGGAGCTCGGCCTACCGGAAGCGCGTGTGCGGGCGGCCGATCCGAAGCTGTGGTTCGCGGGGCGGGAACCCAGCCGCTGATTCAGCGGGACAGCCTGGGGTTGGCCTTCAGGCTTGCCGAAAGAGCACGGGTCGCCGCCGTAGAGCTCATCGTGACTGGCCGACGCCCATCCCGTAATGCCGGCCGGGGACGCTGGTCAGCACACCAAGCTTCGGCTAGCAGCGCCCCCCTTGCACCGCATAATCGACGACGCGAAGATCGATCCGAGGCCGGAGTGCAACGATGACTGACAGTGCCAAGAACATTGCCGTCCTCGACGACCGGCTCGATCGGCTTATCAACATCGATCTGGGCCAACGCGGTGTCGAGCATCTGTACGCGGCGGCTCGCAGCAAGCAGGGCGGCTCGCTCGTGGGAGCGGCCGCGGATTTGCTTGATCGCATTGCACCAGGTGACACAGTGATCATGACGAGCGGCTCGGTCACTCGTTCCTGGCTATCACCCCACATCGCAGAGAATGACGGGCCAGCAGGGCTGGCCGCGATCGCTCGAGCACTTTCGCTTGCCAAGCGCGCCAATCTCGTCGTCCTGGCCGAGGACACTTTGCTGGCACCCATCACCTTGATCTTGGCTGTTGCGGGGTTGACAGCTTTGCCACTCGAGCAGGCGAAGATCGCAAACAGGGAAGGAAGCCTCGCCGCGGTCACGTTACAGCCGTTTACGACCGACACCGCAGCAGCGCCTTCCGCGGCTAGTGCACTGCTGGATGAGCTTGCCCCGACATTGTTGTTCTCGACGGAGCGGATTGGCCGCAACGCTGAAGGCGTCTACTGCAACATGCGTGGTCGGGACAATGGGATGGGCCGTTCTCGGATTGATCACGTGTTCGACGAAGCGATGCGGCGGGGCACGCCTACCGTTGCGGTGGGAGATGGCGGCAACGAGATCGGCATGGGGCTCGTCGCCGAGGCAGTTCGAAGTCATGTCAAGTTCGGCGACCAGCGGGTCGGCGGCGGCGTGGGCATTGGAGCCGAAACCGGTGCGGACGTGCTGGTGACAGCTGCAGTCTCCAACTGGGGCTGCTACGCGATCGCCGCGGCCTTGGCCGCCCGGCATCGAAACGCTCGTCTTCTGCATAGCCCCGCCATGGAACGGGCGCTGCTCAACCGCGGCACCGAGGTGGGTCTCATCAATTCGGTCGACGGGATCATCGACGCCAATGTCGACGGCATTGCGCTCTCGACCCACGTGGCGATTGTGGAGCTGATCCAGGCTATTGTTGCGCCTGCGCTCAATGCCATGGAGTAGTCATGTCAGGATCGCTCAGAGGGCCTCTTTCTGGGGTCCGCGTTCTCGAGTTTGGCCAGATCGCGGCGGGTCCATTTGCTGGCTCGCTGCTTGCGGATCTCGGGGCTGATGTCGTTAAGGTGGAGAATCCGGCGGGCGGTGACGGCATGCGCGGATGGCCGCCGCTATCCTCGAAGGAAGGCGGCAGGCCATTCAGCGAGAACTTTGCGTCCCTCAACCGCAACAAGCGATCAATAGCCGTCGACCTCAAGGATGCGCCGAGCGTGGCACGCCTGAAACAACTGGCCGCGCGAGCCGATGTCGTGATCGAGAATTTCCGCGCCGGCGTCTTGCGGCGTTTGGGCCTCGGATTCAAAGATCTGAAAGCATGCAACCCGCGCCTGGTTTACTGTTCGATATCCGGCTACGGGCAGAGCGGGCCTTATGCTGAAAGGGGCGCCTTCGATGTGACCGTTCAAGGCATGAGCGGGCTGATGAGTGTCACCGGCGAGGAGGGGCGTCCGCCCGTGAAATGCGGCGTGCCGGTAGGCGATTTCTCGGCTGGCCTGTATGCAGCCTACAGCATCACCGCGCTGCTGATGCAAGCACGCGAGACTGGCCAGGGCGGCTACATCGACTGCTCGATGCTGGGATCATTGATCGGTGTCGCCGCGCTGCAGACCAGCGAGTACTTCGGCACCGGTAGGGCCGGTCGCCGCATCGGCTCGGCGCATCCACGTAACGCCCCCTATCAGGCGTACCGCGCCAAGGACGATTACTTCATCATCGCAGCGGGGAACGATGCTCTATGGCGGGAAGTAACAGAAGCCGTCTGTAAGCCAGATCTGTTTATCGACCCCCGCTTCAAGACCCAATCCGACCGCGCACGCAACCAGAGCGCGCTTGCCGAGCTTCTCGAGCCGGAGTTCAGGAAGCGGCCAGCCGCAGAGTGGCTGGCTGAAATGGATCGGCGCGGCGTGCCTTGCTCGCCGATAAATTCCTATCCCGAGGTCTTTGCCGACCCTCACGTACAGAGCATGCGCCTGGTGCGATCCTTGCGATTGCCCAACGGCGTGGAGACCCGGACCACAGCCTTCCCAGTCGCGATCGAGGGCTATGAGTTCGAGGTCGCCCGGCCGCCACCTGAGCTTGGCGCCCATACCGATGAGGTGGCGACGGAATGGCTGGGCCAGACCCCGGACGTGGACGGAAAATGATCGTTTGATGCGCCAAAAAAAATCTCTCAAGCCATCGGCGAGCACCCGAATGACACGATACCGGTTCGTTAGAACAGTTGGGTTTCTACTTCAATGAGAAGCCAAGCTGACGAGGCAACCACAATGTCAGCTCCGGGAAGAAAATGAGCACCACGGTGAGGCCAATCAGCATGAAGGTGTAGGGCATCGAGACGCGCACGAGCTGATCGTAGCCAAGACCGGTTACGCGAATGAGCGCGTACAGCACCATGCCGACCGGCGGTGTCAGCAGCCCGAGCGTGAGCGCCAGCGCCATCACAACTCCGAAGTGAATTTCGTTGATACCGAATTTCTGCGCGATGGGCAGGAGGATGGGCGTCAAAATAAGGATTGCCGGCGTCTGGTCCATGGCCAATCCGACGACCAGCCATAGCCCCAGCAGAAGGAGAAGAAGCGCGGTTGGACTGTCTGTCAGGTTTGCGAGAAAGAGCGCGAGCTGACCAGGGACTCCGCTACGAATGAATATGACGCCCAGAGTCGAGGTGAAAGCGATGATCACCATGATCACCGCTGTGTCTATGAAAGTCCCACGCACCTCGGCCAGCAAGCGTTGCATCCCGATCTCGCGGTAGACAAAAACGCTAACGATCAGGGCATAGCATGCCGCTACAGCGGCAGCCTCGGTCGGCGTGAAGATACCGGAATAGATACCCGTGAGGATAATGGCCGGCGTCAGCAGTGCGAGGATGGCGCGCCGGAACGACATCCAGACTTCGCGGATCGTCGCGCGTCCGCCGGCCGGGAAGTCGTACACTCGAGCGCAATAGCTGACCCAAATCATGAAAATGGCAGCCATCAGCAAGCCGGGTACGATGGCAGCAAAAAACAACGCACCGACCGAAACCTGCGCCTGCACTGCGTACGCTACAAGCACGATACTCGGTGGTATGATCGGGCTCAGGAGCGCCGATGCGGCTGTGATCCCGGCGCTGAACCGATGATCGTAACCCGCCTTGTTCATCGCCTTGATCTCAATTTGCCCCAGGCCGACGGCATCGGCGGTTGCCGAGCCTGACATGCCCGCGAACAGCAGGCTGGCAAGGACATTGGCATGACCGAGCCCCCCACGGATCGGGCGAACCAGGACTGCAACAAAGTCGAACAGGCGCTCCGTGATCCCGCCGGAATTCATTAGGCGCCCGGCAAAGAGAAAAAAGGGGATCGCGAGTAGAAGAAAATCATCCATCTTGCTGAGAGAGGTGCGCGCGATCATGGTCGCAACGCGTGGATCAAAGAGATCGCCGAACAACCAAGCCGCGCCGCCAAGGGAGGCAATGCCTGCGGCAAAGCCGACCGGCATCCCAAGGGTTATCAGCCCGACCACCAGGACAAGGGCAACGGTTGCGATCATCATGGCCCGCCTCCTTCGCCCCGGTAGCGACGCACCTGGACGATGAGATCGGCAAAGACAAACAGCATCATGAATGCAATGGCCACGGCCTCGACCGCGTAAAGCGCCGAGACCGGGATCCACGGCACTGTAATGAAGCTCGATCCAAGATTGAGCGTCAGCAGGCGCCGGGCGCCATCGAGCCAAATGGCCAGCAGCAACAGAATCGCGCAATCGAAGACGATCAGCGCTGCCGCCTGAGTGCGCGCCGGCCACTTGCCGAACAAGAAGTCGACGACAATGTGATCACGCCGCCGAATCGCCACTGCAATGCCTAGCATCATGGCAGCAAGGAACAGAATCCTCGCCAGTTCCTCCGTCCAGGGCAGCGCAATCTCGAGATAACGCGCAATCACCTGCAGCAGCGTGACCACCAGCACCGCTACGAACAATGCCAAACCCAAGAGCTCCATCGCGTTGGCAACAACGGCGAGCCAAGGGTGTATGCGGTCCGAGACAGGCCTCGGAACCGCGACACGATCATCAGACATGCATGCCCCTGAAGGCTGGATAACGCAGGTTCGCTGGAAGCTAAGGCTAGTCTGCTGCTTTGCGGATCTCTTCCAGCAGCCCTGGGCGGCAGCTCTTGGCAGCGAACGCCTCGACGATGGGGAGCGCAATGTCTCGGAAGGCCGCGACATTGGCGGGGATGATTTCGACTTTGCTTTCTTTTTTCATCTTGGCGGCTAGATCGTCCATCTCGGTTGCAACGGCCTGCTTGAGCCAGGTCATGGCGTCTATGAGGGTCTCGTCGAAGACGGCGCGCTGGTCCGCGCTCAGGCTTTGCAGAAACTTGCTGCTGGCACTGACAATATTGTAGCTCCATACGTGACTTGTCAGACTGATATGACTTTGCACCTCGTAGAGCCGGCTGCCGTAGATCGTCGAGATCGGGTTCTCCTGGGCATCGAACACGCCCTGGCGCAGTGCCCCATAGAGCTCCGACATGGATAGGGGGCCGGGCAGCGCGCCGTACGCCGCGAATACCTGGCCGCGAAGATTGTTCGTCACTCGGACCTTGACGCCCTTCATGTCGGAAGGTTCACGAATGGGCTTGTTCGCCGTCATATGACGAGCGCCGCGGGGCGCAACTGCGACAATCTCGATGCCATACTTTTTCTTAACGAAATCTGAAACTTCCTTGCCCAGCGGGCCGCTCCACACGCGCATTCCGTGCGCCTCGTCCTTGAAAACATACTCGGCCTCGAGGCACTGGTACTCCTTGGCGAGTTGATGGACGATCACGGGCCCAGCGATGTGCATTTGGATCTCATTCGTGGCCAGCTGCTGAAGGAGCTGCTGGTCACCGCCGAGCAGACTGTCCGGCGAGAATTCCATCTTGAACACGCCACCGGATTTCTTTTCGAGCTGCTCCTTCCAGAGCACGATGCTGCGCGAGCTCAGGTCTTGCGAGCCATTGGTGGTCGCGAACGTGAATTTGACCTCTTTCCCGTACGCAGGAGGTGCGAGCAACGCGGCGCACACCAACCCTAGAGCCATGAACCTCCACATCGTGCGGACTCCTCTCCCGAAGCGTTTTGTAGTTATGCACGAAATGCTCCTGCCCAGACCATGCGTTGTCAATGCCGCAAGGAAGCGAGCCCCGTGCTGCTTGACTGATCCATGACACAGTTGGGTCCTTAAGATGGTCTACGTCGCGGCAGATCCCGGCGACGCGAGGGAAGGGGGAAGAGCTGATGGATTGGCGCGCGGAGAGCGCGGCCTGGATCGAGCAGATTCAGGGCGCCGCCAGCAGTCCTCTGCTGGCCCTGGGGGCATTGTGCGCTTCGGTGATCCTGCTGTTCGTGCTGGCCGTGCGCAACAGGCACCTGAAATTGCAACTGGCGATCCAAGGGGATAGCGGGAAGCGCGCCTCCGGAACGGGTGATGTGCCGTCTGCCGACCCGCAAATCGAGGCGACACGGACGCTGATTGATCGGGTGCTGCCCCGGCACTCGTTGGCCTTCTATCTTCTCGCTCTGGTGATCGCGGCTGCGTGCTGGGGGCTGGGATTGGCTCTCGCCCCGAGTGCGACCTCTTTCCTGGAGTTACGGGAGTGGCACATCCAGCCCTTCTATCTGGCTGCGCACCTCATTGCGCTGCGGCTGTTCGTTCAGCTGTTTGTTCGCAACTACGTGGCCGGTGCCAGCCACCTCGACATTTCGGCGGATAGAGTCACCACCGGCATCCGCCGTGTCCTTGGCCTGCCGGGAGGACTGGTAGCGATCGCGATCGCTCTACCGTTCTGCATCCTCGACTACCAATATCTCGTGAGCGACCACTACGAAAAGCTCAGCGAGGATCAGCTGCTGCACGCCATCGACTACGTGATGTGGGGCATCTGGTGCATGGAATGGCTGCTCAACGCCTTCATCTGGGTCGTCCTGGCAGGCTTCCTGGCGATGAGCTATCAAGCGCTGCGCACCTGCCGCTTCCGAGCACCCATCGCCACTGTGGTGCAGGAGAAGCTGTATCGGCCGTTCCTGCAGATGAGCTCTCAAGGGGCAAGCATCGTTCTGGGATTTGCCTGCGTCACGGCGTTCTATATCTGGTATGCGGGCGGGGAGGTATCGGACTTTCTAGGTCTCGGCGTGACCGGGGTTCTGCTGGTGGTCGGCTTCATCCCGGCGTGGCTGCTGCTCAACGCCAAGGTGAAGCGCACGGTTCGCGAGGAGATCGAGGCTCTGCGGCGCAATCTGCCTGCGCTGGTGGCGGGCGAGATGGTTCTCGGTGCGAGTACTGGCGAGGCTCGAGCGCGCACTGTTGAGGAACGGCTCGACGAGGTCGTGGCGATAATGCGCGCCTGGCACTTGGAGCGTCTGCAGCTCGATCTGGGACGCACTGAGGCGCAGGCCCTGGTCGTGCGGCTCGCTGCTCCTGCTGCTACTGCGGGGTGGCAGCTCTACAGCAATCTGCAGGGCATTCTCGGCAAGGTCGGCGGGACCGTGGGCGCGATCCTCTCTGCGCTCGCAAAGCTGTTCACGTAGCAGGGTCGTCTCGGCTGCTGCGTGCTACTGACACCTGTCTTCGCACATCGATAGACGCACGTTCCGCAATGTGACCAGGCACGCCAGGGATCTGAAACGGGTCTGGGTTCCTGCGTGGCTGCAGGAAAACTAAAGGATCGAAGGTGTCGCAGTGAGGATTTGTCTTGCGGGCTTGGCCTCAGAAAGCATTGCCAACTGCAGCCTTTGCCGACCCAACCTGATGTCGGCAGTGAGGGATCAAGTGGATGCCAGCGCTGGAACCGCGAGCTATTTCCTTCACAAGATCTGAAACACATCGTACTCGCCCTGCTTCGGCAGGCGTCGGCCGACGCCAACGGCCACGATGCGGTTGAGCCAGTCGTACTTGGGCGCGGCAGTCTCGAAGCTGGGGGTGTTTCTGAGATAGTACTCAGTTTGTGGTACCAACTCGCCCCGAGCGATGCGAGCCATCACCTCTGGCGAAGCGTGTCGTATGCCCGTGTAGTGCATGAAGATGAGAGCGCCGTCGTCGGTCTTCAGTACAAGGCGAACATTCGGGTTCATGGCGCCGTCAGACCGCAGCGTCTTCATGTCCATGCCACCCGAAAGCACCTCGCCTTTGAGGAGCGGTCCCTCGAACTTTCCTGCACCCAGCACGTCGATGTGGCGCGTACCGAGGGGTACCGCGCCCACGTCGTGCAACGCGGCAATGGCAACAGTGATGGTGAACAGGTACTCAGACCTGAGCTCGGGCATGCGTCGTCTCCTCGGATGGTGCACAAAACTCACTGCAGACTAGCCCGTTTAAGTATGCAGCTTGTGGCTCATTGCGGCACCTTCGAGCGCAAAAATTAGGTACGAAATTCGCATCTGCAGATTGAGAGGAAAGCCGAGCTGGGACCGCCGAGTTGCATGCCAAGACTTTTCGGCAATGGCTTCGTGCTCGTCGTTCGTGCCGCGTTGATGCGGCTGCTCAAGGTCGACTCGGACACGATCCGACCGTTCCATACGGCCTCAAGGATGTCGTCGCGGCTGGCGACACGGTCGCGCGTGCGGATGAGGAATTCGAGAAGGTCGAATACCTGCGGCTCGACCTCAATCCTGTCGCTTCCGCGGCGGAGCTCGCGGCGGCCCGGGTCCAGCACATAAACATCGAACACGTAGATCATTCGACCTGCTTCCCCGTCGTCGCGGGCCACATTAGGCGTTGCAGGTTAGTGCGGCCGCTGCAAAAAAAATCAATCGACCCTAAAGGGTAAATCAAGACGGGCTCACAGCGCATGCTCGTCATTTCCGGCATTCCTCCGCCCGTCCGGCAGCGCTTGGGCAATTTCCAGGCAGCCTGACCGCAGGGACGGCAGCGCATGCCGTCGTAAACCTGGAGATCAGGACCGTGTCAGCTAAGTCTCTTTGCGTTTCTGCCGCGGCTGCACTGACGGCGGCTGTCTTTCTTGCCATACCGACGACCGCGGGCGCCGCGGACATCAACATCTACGGGCCGAGACCGGTGGTCGTCGCGCCCGCGCCCCGTGTCTATGTGGCGCCGGCGCGGACGGTCGTCGTTACCCCGCGCTGCGTCACCCATACCGCGCGCGTCTAGGTGGCCGGCCACTACGTCTACCGCAACGTGCGGACATGCGGCTAAGGACGACAACGAGAGCATCGGGCGGCGTGGTGACGGCGTCCGAACTCGATAGCAAAAAGGATGCAAGGCGATGTGGACGGCAGCAAGACGACAGGTGGGCGAGATCCTGTGGCTCCTCTCGATGCTGACAGGACTTTCACCTCTAAGCGTAGCCGTTGCGGCGGCTGCCTTGGTGGTGATTTAGCCGGTGATCTCGTTTGCAGGTCGCGAATGGCGCGAAATAGTTAGGCGCGGTCCTTCATGAGGTCTGCGCCGACATCGCGCACGAGCGCCCGGAACCACGTCAATCCGGGCTCCTGGTGCGTGCTCGGATGCCAGGACATGAGAATGCGGATCGGCTCGAATTTGAACGGCGGGGCCATCAGACTGACCTTGACCTCGCGCATGTATTGCTGAGCTGCGGCGCGTGGCACCGTTGCAATCAACTGGGTGTTCTCGACAGCAAGAACTGCCGATCCGAAATAGGGAACGCGCAGACCGATGCGCCTTCGATGGCCGGCAGCTGTGAGTTGCTCATCCACGATCGTGCGCTCGCCGCTCATGACCGTCACCATGATGTGCGGGTAGGACAGGTAGTTCTTCATAGTCATGCGCTGCCGGGTCAGCGGGTGATCCGCCGCCATCACGCAGACCATGTCGCTGCGCAGTACCTCTTCGGCATGCAGGATCGGCGACAGACGGTTGGGCCGCAGCACCGCATCGATCCTGCCCCGCCCGACATCGTCGAAAGCGGTCTCGTGCCAGGGAATGATGTCGAGCGTGGTGCGCGGCGCCGACTTGCTCAGGCGTCTGGCGAGCCGCGGAGCGAACAAGCGGGACAGGTAGTCAGGACAGCATAGCCGGAAGCGGTCTTCGGCGACGGCCGGATCGAACGTCTCACCGCGCAGGAGCGCGTCGATGCGCGGCAATACCTGTTGAAGCTCGTCCTGCAACTGTCGCGCACGCGCCGTGAGGGCATAGCCCTGCCGCGTGCGGACTAGAAGCTGATCACCAAAAGCTCCACGCAGCCGCTGGAGCACGCGGCTCATGGCAGGCTGGCTCAAATGATGGCGCGCTGCGGCCTTGGAGATGCTGCGCTCTTCCAAGAGCACGGCCAGGGCCGGCAGGAGGTTGAGGTCCGACTTTCGAATATGCGCTAGGTGCATATTCGAAATCTAACATCTGCATTCGACGCATCCAAGTGGGATTGATACGCATCGTCCGTCAACGGGAGATCGACGATGCCCATCGGTAAAGACATTCGGAAGGCTATCGAGCTGCGGGCCGGCCGGAGCTCGCTCAGTGGGCTCGGGTTTGCCGCGCTACCACTGCTTGGCCTGGCGTTGCTGGCTCAGTTCGCATCAACCGATCAGGCGCTCTGGGCGTCCTCTGCGCTCTATGCGGGACTGGCGGCAGCGGGCCCCAGAACGGCGACGTTTCTCAAGGTCTGCGAGGTGTTTGCCGCGTCGACGCTCTGCGCGCTCGCCCTCGTGAACACAGGCGTCTAGGAGGCCGAGATGATCACTCTGACGATGGCCGCCGCGCTCGGCGCTTCGATTTTAAGCACTGCCTTCATCTCGGGAATATTCGGCATGGCCGGTGGCATGATCCTGATGGGGATCTTGCTGGCCATGATGCCGGTGGCTGCCGCCATGGTGCTCCACGGCGTAACGCAGATGGCCTCGAATGGCTGGCGCGCCTGGCTGTGGAGAAGCGAGATCGTCTGGACCGCGGTCGCCTGGTACGCCGCGGGCTCCGTGATCGCGGCGCTCGCCTTTTTCGCCGTGCAGTTTGCGCCGAGCAAGCCGGTCACACTCATTGCGTTGGGCTTGCTGTCCTTCGCCGGGCTCCTGATGCCCGACCGCCTGGCACCGAGCATTCTGCGGCGTGGCGACGCCGTGGCGTGCGGGACGCTCTGCACATCCCTGCAGTTCGTCGCCGGCGTCTCCGGGCCGATCTTCGATGTGTTCTTCGTCAGGTCCGAGATGGGCCGGAAGCAGATCGTTGCGACTAAGGCCACCATTCAGACCCTGGGACATTTCCTGAAGGTTGCCTATTTCGGCCAGTTGCTGACCGCAGGTGCATCGGAAGTTGCTCCACTGGCAGTCGCCCTTGCCATCATCCTCGCGGTCTGCGGCACGCAGCTTTCACGCACGGTGCTCGACGCCATCAGCGATGCCCAGTTCAGACGCTGGACGCGCAGCCTGATCGCGGTCATCGCCTCCTTCTATCTCGTGCATGGTGCGGTGCTGCTGGTGACGGACGCCGGGCTGACCTGATGCCGATACGAGCTGACCGATGCTGATGGTCGAAGCGGAAATCAGACTTCTCTCAAGGACAATTCATACGGGCCTCACAGCGGAACAGGCGACCAGTTGGCAAACGTGACGCCAAGGCAATCGCCGATGAACAACAATTCCAACGCTACATCCCAGAAAACAGGAGCCAAGACCATGACCCTGAGATCACGACAAATCGTGCTTCGCGCCAATGCATTGTTTCTGCTCATCGCTGCATCGTGGGGCCTGTGCACGGACTTGGCCGGCGCCTTCCTTGGCGCGGGACCGGTGGCAAAGATCGTCGCGGCCGCGCCACACGCTGCCATCGGTCTGGTTGAAGCCCATGGGCTGGCGATCATCGTGGGCTGCCTTCTCTGGAAGGCCCCATCGGCGCGGATATGGCACCTGACGGGCGCCACGGTCCACGTGCTGCTCGGGACTGCCAACCTCGTCTTTTGGCCCATGTTCGTGGCCGCCGACATGCTCCCGGTTGGATACGTCACCACGATGCTGCACGGACTGTTCGCGGCGCTGCAGCTGTCGGCCTTAAGAGCCGCGTCCGCCGAGCACGCGTCAGTGGCCCAAGCGGAAATCAATCCTCTCTCAAGGACAAATCAAACCGGCCTCACAGCGTGACGGGCGAAGGCCAGTCATTCTCCGGCTCAGTCAAATCCCAGGCTCATGCAACCCGCAACTCCAGATCAGCGACAGGAGCTTTCCATGCAGAACATCGTCACACTTCCCGAAACCCAGTCCAGTCTCCACATACGGCAGTTCGTGTCCGAGTGCAGGCAGCACGCAGCGACCGCCTGGTCGCGCTACATGGCGTGAAAATGCGCCGCGCCGGCCTGCGCATCCTGCGCGCGCTCGACGATCGCATGCTGCAGGACATCGGACTGACACGCGGCGACATCGACGAGGCGGTGCGCAACCTGCGCCGGTCCGCGGACTAACTCTCTGATCGCAGGGCGACCGACGTCGCCTTTCCCAGCCCCCTTGAGGACAGCCATGTCATCGGCACACAATTTTCTCATTCTCAGCCTCGCTCTGGCGGCAGCCGGATGCGGCGAGGCAGCATCCCACAAGCAGACTGCCGAGGTCCGGCCAGTCCGGACGATCGTGGTCGACCCGAAGCCCATTGCGAACGACCGTAGCGCCGTGGGTGAGATCAAGCCGCGCTACGAGAGCGATCTCGGCTTCCGCATCGGGGGCAAGATCACGCAGCGCATGGTGGACGTGGGCGCGACGGTCAAGGCGGGCGACCTCCTGGCGCGGCTCGATGACCAGGACTACCGCAACAAGGCAGCGTCGGCGGAGACCGACATCGCGGCGGCACGGGCGGTGCTGATCGAGGCGCAGGGCGCGGAAGGCCGGCTGCGGCATCTGCTCGAGAACGGCAATACGACGCGCGCCAACTACGACGTTGCACTCAAGAACCTGCGCTCTGCCGAGGCCAAGCTGGAAGCCGCCAAGGCGGCTATGAAGCTCGCCAACGACCAGGTCAACTACTGCGCGCTGCGGGCCGACTTCGACGGTATCGTCACGGCAGTCGGTGCCGAATCCGGGCAGGTCGTCAATGTCGGCCAGATGGTGGTCCGGCTTGCGAAGCCGAACGACAAGGACGCCGTTTTCGCGATTGCGGAGTTGGCGTTCGCCGACAAGAGGATCGACGGCGAGCGTCCGGAGATCCTGACGCGGCTGCTCAGCAATCCGGGCGTGACAGCCGAGGGCCAGGTGCGCGAGATCTCGCCGGTGGCCGACGCCGCAACGCGAACATTTCTGGTCAAGGCGACTTTGAAGAGTCCCCCGGAGCAGATGCGTTTCGGTGGCAGCATTGTCGGCAGATTGAAGTCCTCGACCACTCCCGTGGTCGTCCTGCCGGGTAGCGCCCTCTTCGACAAGAGCGGACAGGCTGCCGTCTGGGTGGTCGATCCGACCAACAACACGGTTTCCCTGAAGGCCGTTTCCATCGCGCGGTACGAGACCGACCGCGTGATCGTCAGCGGCGGCCTGGAGAAGGGCGAAATCGTCGTGACCGCCGGCGTCAACCGGCTCAGGGAAAATCAGCGGGTGCACTTGGCAGAGGGGCTTGCGCCATGACCAGCTTCAACCTTTCCGACTGGGCCATTCGCAACAAAAGCTTTGTCGTCTATCTGATGCTCATCGCGGCTGTCGCGGGCGCGTGGGCCTACGGCAAGCTCGGCCGCGAGGAAGACCCGCCGTTCACCATCAAGACCATGGTGATCAAAACGCTCTGGCAGGGTGCCACGGCGACCGAGACCTTGCAGCAGGTGACGGACCGGATCGAGAAGAAGCTCGAGGAGCTGCCGTATCTCGACTACGTGCGGAGCTATACCAAGCCCGGCGAGTTGGTGGTGTTCGTCAATCTGAAGGATACCGTCGATGCGAAGTCCGTGCCGGGCCTGTGGTATCAGGTGCGCAAGAAGGTTAGTGACATCGCGCACACGTTCCCGTCCGGGATCTCGGGTCCGTTTTGTAACGACGAGTTCGGGGATACCTATTCGCTGATCTATGCGCTGACGGCCGACGGCTTCACGCATAGGGAGCTGCGGGACCAGGCCGAGCGGATTCGGACAGAGCTGCTGCGCGTCCGCGACGTGGCCAAGGTCGATCTCGTCGGCGTGCAGGACGAGAAAATCTACCTCGAGTTCTCGACGCAGCAGGTCGCCGTGCTGGGCCTGGATGCCAACGCCCTGGTGCAGACGCTGCAGGCGCAAAACGCCGTCGTACCCAGTGGCACCGTCGATTTCGGGGCCGGAGAACATCATCATTCGTGTATCGGGTGCCTTCACCTCGGAGGACAGTCTCAGGGCGATCAACTTCCGCGCCAACAACCGGTTCTTCCGGCTCGGCGATATCGCGACCGTGAAGCGGGCCTATGCGGATCCCGCGCAGCCGTTGTTCCGGTTCAACGGCGAGCCGGCGATCGGGCTGGCTGTGTCGATTACTACGGGCGGCGATGTGTTGGCGCTCGGGCACAACATCAAGGAGCGGGCAACCGAGCTCGCGCGCACGCTTCCCGTTGGCATCGACATGCATCTCGTCGCGGACCAGCCGCATGTCGTCAAGGAGGCTGTTGGCGAGTTCACCAAGAGCCTTCTGGAGGCGATCGCCATCGTGCTGGCCGTGAGCTTCCTGGCGCTCGGCTGGCGGCCGGGGATCGTCGTCGCCATCGCCATTCCGCTCGTGCTGGCGATCACGTTCGTGCTGATGAAGCTGACCGGCATTTCGCTTCAGCGCATCTCGCTCGGCGCGCTGATCATTGCGCTCGGCCTGCTGGTCGACGACGCGATGATCGCCGTCGAGATGATGATCACCAAGATGGAGGAAGGCTACGACAGGATCAAAGCCGCCACCTTCGCGTACACGTCCACCGCGTTTCCCATGCTTACCGGGACCCTGGTGACGATTGCGGGCTTCGTGCCGGTCGGCTTCGCCCAGAGCGGGGCCGGCGAGTACTGCTTCTCGCTGTTTGCCGTCGTGGGCATCGCCCTTGTGGTCTCATGGTTTGTGGCGGTGCTGTTCACGCCGCTCACCGGCGTGTTCATTCTACCGGAAAAGCTCAAGGGTCACGGCAAGCACGGCGGTGGCACATTCTCGCGCTGGTTCCACAAGCAACTGGACCTGGCGCTGCGTCACAGCAAGGCGGTGCTGGCGGCGACGGCGGGTATCTTCGTGCTGTCGCTCGTGGGCATGCAGTTCGTGCAGCAGCAGTTCTTCCCGAAATCGGATCGGCCGGAGCTGCTGATTGACCTGACCTTGCCGCAAAGCGCCTCGCTGCAGGCGACGGAGGGTGTGGTCAAGCGCGTGGAAGCGTTGCTGAAGGCAGATCCCGATGTGGAGCACTGGAGCTTCTACATCGGCCAGGGTGCAATCAGGTTCTATCTTCCGCTGGATGCGCAGCTCGCGAACAATCACTTCGCTCAGGCGGTGGTCGTGACCAAAAGCCACAAGGTGCGCGAGCGCGTGCTGGCACGGCTGGAGCAGGCGTTTGCGAAGGACTTCGATGCCCTGATGGCGCGGGTAACGCCACTGGAGCTCGGACCTCCGGTCGGATGGCCGCTCAAGTTCCGGGTCACCGGCCTCAATACGGTCAAGACACGCGAGCTGGCGCATGCCTTCGCGCGCGTGCTCAACGACTGGAACGAGCCGACCAAGGTGGTCAAGATCGATGTCGACCAGGATCGGGCGCGGGCGTTGGGCATCAGTTCGCAGCAACTCGCCAACAACATCAATGCCATTCTGTCGGGGACGCGGATCGCGCAATTGCGTGACAGCACATACCTCATCGACATCGTCGCGCGGGCCATTCCGGGCGAGCGCGCCGAGTTCGAGACGCTGCGCAACCTGATGCTGCCGGTGCCGAACGGCCGGAGCGTGCCGCTCGGACAGGTGGCGCAACTCTCCTACGAGCTCGAGCCGCCGATGATCTGGCGACGGCAACGGCTGCCCACGGTGACGGTGCAGGCTGACGTGGCGCCAGGGATCGAGGCAACCACGGTTGTGAAACAGCTCGAGAAGGCAATCGCCGACTTCCGGGCCAAGCTTCCCGCCGGCTACAGCGTCGTGCTCGGTGGCGTGATCGAAGACAGCGCCAAGGCGCAGGCCAGCATCTTTGTGGTGTTTCCGCTGATGCTGTTCCTGATGGCCACCATTCTCATGGTGCAGCTGATGAGCTTCCAGCGGCTGTTCCTTGTCCTGCTGACGGCACCGCTGGCGTTGATCGGGGTGGCCGGCGCACTGCTCATCTCGCGGGCGCCGATGGGCTTCGTGGCGATCCTCGGCGTTATCTCGCTGATCGGCATGGTGATCCGCAACTCGGTGATCCTGATCTCGCAGATCGACGAGCACATCGCCGCTGGGGAGGATCCCTGGTCGGCCGTCATCAGCGCGACCGAGCACCGGCTGCGGCCGATCCTGCTCACGGCCGCCGCCGCCATCCTGGGTATGATCCCGATCGCGCCGAGCGTGTTCTGGGGTCCGATGGCCTACGCGGTGATGGGCGGGTTGGTCGTCGCCACGCTGCTGACGCTGGTGTTCCTGCCGGCGCTGTACGTGACCTGGTTTCGGATTGCGCCAGAGCCGTCGCGGGCCGCCGACACGTCCGACGCGCTTTCAGTCTCGGCACACGCAACAGCCTAAAGTAATCTAATGACGAGAGAGGAGAATTGATCATGACTGATGCGGCAAGCGCTACAATGTCCGATGCTCACGCGACGACCGACGTCGACGTGCTCATCGTTGGTGCAGGTCCAACCGGACTGATGCTCGCCAATCACCTCGCGCGGCGCGGTGTGAAGCTCCTGATCGTCGACCGGCATTCCGGACCGGCACAGCAGTCGAGAGCCATGGCCGTGCAGGCGCGCACACTCGAGATCTATTCGAAAATGGGCATCATCGATGAGGCGCTTGCTCTCGGTGCGAAAGGCGCTGCCGCCAATATGTGGGCGAACGGTCGATGGACAGCCCGCATACCTATTGGCGACATAGGCCAGAGCATGAGCCCCTTCCCCTACATTCTCATGTTGGGCCAGGACGACAACGAACGGATCATGGGAGACAAGCTGCGTGACTATGGCGTAGCCGTGCAGTGGAATACGGAGCTGATCTCTTTCGAGCAGCACCCTGGTCACGTCGATGCCGTCCTGAAGCAACATGACGGCACCACACGCACGATCAGAGCGTCGTGGGTCGCGGGCTGTGACGGCTCGCGCAGTCCCGTGCGCGAGATGAGCGGCATCGGCTTTCCCGGGGCGCCCTACGAGCACACGTTCTTCGTCGCCGATACCGAGGCGACGGGCCCCATGAAGCCCGGTGAGCTCAATGTGTATCTCTGGGCCGATGGCTTCCATCTGTTCTTCCCCATGCGGGGAAAAGACCGTTGGAGAGTTATCGGCATCCTCCCTGCGCACCTGCGTCAGAAGGAGGGCCTGACTTTCGAGGAAGTCGTTCCCCAAATCCGCAAGGAAGCGGGGACCGCTTTGAGCTCCATGAATGCAGTTGGTTCTCGACCTACCACATCCATCACCGGGCTGCTGAGCGCTTCCGCGACCGCCGCTGTTTTCTCCTTGGCGATGCCGCACATATCCACAGCCCGGCAGGTGCCCAGGGCATGAACACAGGGCTGCAGGATGCCTACAACCTCGCGTGGAAACTTGCGCTGGTGGTGCAAGGCCGCGTCGGTCCCGCGCTACTCGACACTTACGAGCAGGAGCGCATTCCCGTTGCGCAGCGGCTGCTGCAAACCACCGACCGCGCATTCCAGCTCATTGTCTCCGACGGTTGGTTCGGAGCGCTATTCCGCACGAAGATCATGGCCAGAGTTGCGGCGATCGCCATGCGCTTCGAACCGGTCAGGAGCCTTGCCTTTCGCACTATCTCCCAGATCGGTATTCGCTATCCAACGAGCTCGCTGTCGCAAACGCTCAAGGGGCTGCCCAAAGGAGCACCTGTCGCTGGCGACCGCTTCCCGTGGTTGCGCCTCAGGCTCGAGGCGAACGGCCCAGTCGAGGACCTGTTCCAGAAACTTGACGATACGCATTTCAGCCTGGTCGTCGTCGGACAATCTCCAATCTCCGGGGGCACGCTGGGGAGACTAGGCGATCTACTGCGGACCAACGCTGTACCTATGGATGTGGTCAACGCTGGAGAGTTGGCGCGCGCGAAGGTTCCCAATCCCTCCTTCTATCTCCTGCGCCCCGATGGGCATGTCGGCCTTTGTGGCGAGCGGTTGGAGGCTTCTGCGATCAAGCGCTACATCTCCGAACGGCTGCATCTCAACGTCGATGCACACGGGTTGGGACAGCAGAAGTGCAGATTGAGCGGCCCCACACCAGCACCGCTTACCATTGATGGTTCCGAGCCGATCACTGCGTAACTTCGCTGATCCGTTCGGGGGAGAGGTGCAGCCCTAGACGTCGAGATTTGAACTGCCTGGATTGCTACGCTCGATGCTCTGAAGCGCGCCGACGAGGCTCAGGCCCTTCGGATGACGATGTTTCAGGCTCACCTCAGCCCCAGGCATTTGCGGGAATATCTCAAGCGTTTGCCCGACTTCGAAGACGTCGAAGCAGAGGCCCAGGCGCTCGACGTTGTGGCTGGACACTCGGACGCGCATGCTGCGCTGGCCTTCCTGGTGCAGTGGCCGGTCCACGAACGGGCTGCGCGAATGGTTTGCTCGCGCATCAAGGAAATCGATGGTGATCGCTACGAGCTGCTCGACCCTGCTGCCTCCGCTCTTGAAGGCAAGCACGCACTGCCGCGGTCCTGCTGCGTCGAGCGCTGATCGAATTCACACTGCAGAAAAGGCGCGCTACATGCTACAAGCATGCCGCCCGCCATGTCCGGGAGATCGACAGCCTCCAATCGTAGATTAAGGACTGCGCGGGCTTCGAGTCCCACGAGCTATTCATGGCCCGTCTTCTGAGAACTCATCCGCGGAAGACAGGTTTTTGGCCCCTTCTGCAGGAGTGACCATACTGGTGCTTGGGGCACTACCTGTCCCCTTATGCTCACACCGAATTCTTCGCGCTCTTTGACCCGATCCGGAAATCACTCGAACGCGGCTTCAGCCCGAACCCATCTACAGTCACCGCAGAAAGCAGAAGAAGCCGCCACCGCTCGACTGTGGAGCCAACTCATCACGGCGCTGGCCCATTGCTCAATGCCGTTAATGGAGCTGCGCGAGCGCTGCCACTCTGCACGAGCAGGATCCGCGTGGCGTTTCAGCGTATGGAGAGAGTACGATCGACTTCCCGTACTGGGGCGGACGTTGGTCGACTGGATGACCCATGATCGTATCGAGGGCTGAATACCGTGTGGTGTCTCATAACTTGCACTCTAGTCACGACCCTCTACGCGACCAGTCTCACCATCGCCAACGTGTCGCTGCCGCAAATCCAAGGCGCGCTGTCAGCCAGCCCAGATCAAGTCGCCTGGGTCGTAACGTCGAATTTGATTGCGACGGCGGTGACCATTCCCCTCGCCGGCTGGATCTCGAGCCGCTTCGGGCGTCGCCGCGCAATGATCTGGGGGGTCGCGGGATTTGGCGCCGCAACTGTGATGTGCGGCCTCGCCACCTCGCTCGGCGAGCTGATCTTCTGGCGTGTGCTGCAGTCGGCCTTCGGCTCACCGCTGACGCCAATCTCACAATCGATCGTCATCGACGAGTTCACGGGCGAGAAGCGCGGGCCGGCGCTCTCGATCTATTCGATGGGCGTGGGTATCCCTCCCACGATCGCGCCGCTGCTCGGCGGCTATGTTAGCGAAGAGTTTTCCTGGCGCTGGGTTTTCTTCATCTTGCTTCCATTGGCATTGGTCGCATTTGCCGGTGCACTGACAGCCATCAAACCGGACCCGCCGCGTGATGAGCGGCCAAAGCTCGATTGGACGGGTTTCCTGAGTCTCTCGCTTGCCGTCGCGTGCGTGCAGCTCATGCTTGACCGCGGCGGGCGCGCAGAATGGTTCGGCTCGACGGAGATTATCGTCGAGTGTGCATTGGCGATTCTATTCGGCTGGATTTTCTTGGTGCACAGCCTGACAAAGGATCGTCCTTTCCTCGACCCGCGTCTGCTGCTCGAACGCAATTTTGCCTTGGGGATCGGGATATCGGCTATTTTCGGCATGCTATTCGTGACACCCATGGTGCTCGTTCCGGCCATGCTTCAGCAACTCAGGGATCTACCCGAATTCGCCGTCGGAATGTTGATTGCCTCGCGCGGCGCCGGAACGGCGATCTCGATGTTGATGATGATCCTTTTCGCAAATTCCTGGAACCCACGCCTGCTCTTCCTCATCGGCTTTGGCCTCCACAGCTATGCCGGGCTGGAGATGACACGATTCGAGATGAACGTGCCGCTGTCCGACGTTGCCTGGGCGATGGGAGTGCAGGGCTTTGGAGTCGGTTGGTTATGGGTGCCCATGTCGCTGGTCATATTCTCAAATCTCGACCCGCGTCGATCGGCGGAGGGTGCCGCGATGTTTCATTTCGTTCGCAGCGTTGCCTCCAGTTATTTCATATCGGCGAGCGTCGTGGTCGTTTTTCATACCCAGAAGGTGAACTACAGCGAGCTGGTGCAGTGGATCAATCCATTCAACAACCGTTTGAGCCTGCAAAGTGTGATGGGCGGTTGGAGTACCGAGAGCACGACGGGCCTCGCACGCATCGCTGGCGAGGTAACGCGCCAGGCTACGACCATCGGCTACGTAAACGCCTTCAATCTGTTCCTTTGGACTTCGCTGCTTGTCTACCCACTCGTTGCGCTGATCGTTTGGCCGCCATCAGGCTACCGGCCACGCGTTTAGCCCAAAGCTCTAGGTTCTCACTCGGTAGTTGTCGCTGCTTGTCGATTGTCCTTGCTGGCGAAACGTAGGCCCTTGCACGCCCCGCGTCGGCGTGCCCCCCCTGGTGCCGTGACAGGCTGCTACTGGCACCTTTTCTGTAGTGCACATCGTGCCGATATATCCGTTCGTGGGACTAAACCGGACGTGCTGAACCAATGAGCACGACGGGAGAAGTTCAGGGAGAAGTTCAGGTTGAAGCGCGACCTAAGCGAAGAAAATCAGCACTGGTCATGCAGATCTCTTGTATGGTGCGTCTTGGCACGCCGCACGCTTGGTGCTGGCCAAAACTTGTTCTGTCAGACTTTCAAAGCTTCATGTTTCGGATTCGGCGGTAGTTCGACCGCGTTCACCGTCATCGCCAGCATCGCATAGTAACCGATGCAGGTCGTCAACTGCACATACTGATCGGCTTCCAGCCGCGCCATGACTGCCCGCGCCAGCGGTTCATCGATGCGGTTCTTGCGCAGCAGTTGCCGAGTGAAGTCGATGATCTGCAGGTCATCGGGCGGAACGCCATCGGAATGATCGTCACGGATCGCGTCGATAGTCGATCGGGGAATGTTTCGCTCGACGCCGATCACACCCTGGATGCCCCACACATATTGGGCCTGGAAGTGACGGCCAACGACCAGTGCTGCGAGCGTGCGCAGTCGCAGCTCCAGCGTACCCTCCCAGCGTACCAACGTACCCAGATGGGCGACACGCTCGGCCCACTCCGGCGCGTGCATCCAGACTGAGAAGGGACCTTCCAGCGATTTACGCGTGTCGACGATCCGTTCCGCGATGCGTCGGGCCTCGCCGGTCAGTTCGTCGGGGGATTTCAAGATAGAGACGCGGGCCATGCGATATTCCTTGGTTTGTGTTGCGTTTGGGCGGTCGGGGTTGCGCGCCGCGTATTTCCCGACCTCGACGTCCCACAGCGGCAGCTCACTGCACTTAGCAGCCGAACGCGGATTGTCCGTTTTCGGGTAGGATCGGACCTGGCATTTCCGAAAGCGCGACCTCCTACTCGATGTCTGCTTCCTCTGCTTGGCGGCCAGGGAACCATGGAATTATCCCAGGCCTAGCCAAGCCCGAGCACCTTCTCGATGCGCGGTTTGACCTCTCCGATCATTAGCTCCATCGAGCGCATCGCCGATTTGTGCGGCGTGTTGCCGACCTTGAATGCGAAGGACAGTTGCGCGGGCTTCGCGACCTTGATCTCCGCCACGAGCTTCTCGGCCACGGTTTCGACATCGCCGATCGGCAGATTGTCGTGGATGGTCTCGAGCGACTCCTCGCCCTTGGCCGGCACGTCGACGAGCGCGGTGCCGTCCATCACCTCCTGCCGATTGCGAAGGCTTGAAGCAAGCCGTGTCTGATAGCGTGCGTTTTCGGCAAACCGCAGGCCTTCGTCTCGGCTGTCGGTGATGAGCGCGAAACGGTTGACTGTCATGTGCGCCTTCTCCACCGGCACTTTCTCCGCGGCGAAGGCTGTGGCGAAGTCGGCGTATTGGTCGGCGAGCATCTTGAGGCCGCCGCTGCGGCCGGAGGTGATGACGCGGTGGCCGTGGCGCGCAGCGGCGCGGAACATCTCGACAGTGTGGCCGGCCACATAGATGGGCAGAGGTTTTTGAGTCGGGCGCGCAGCGATATGAGTTTTCGGCATCTTGTAGTGCCGACCGTCGTAGCTGAAGAAGTCCTGCTTGAATGCCAGATCGAGGATTTCGAGGAACTCGTCAGTCATCTCGATCTTGTCTTTGATGTCGACGCCGAAACGCTCAAACTCGTAGGGCTGGTAGCCGGCGCCGATGCCGAGCATCAGGCGGCCCCCGGACATTGCATCAGCGGAGGCGATCTCCGCGATCAGCCGCACCGGATTGTAGAGCGGCACCACGACAACGGCCGTGCCGAGACGGATGTTCTGCGTGCTCGCCGCGCAATGCGCCACCATCATCAATGGCGAGGCGCACATGCAATAGTTCGAGAAATGATGCTCGGCGAACCATGCAGTGCTGTAGCCGAGCTTGTCGGCGAGAGCGACCTGCTCCGCGACCTCTGCGAATACCTGCGCCGTCGGAGTGCGCGGGTCGCGCGCGCCCATCAGATTGAAGATCCCGAATTCCACGATCATTTCCTCCAGTGTCGCTCTTGCAGGCCTTGAAAATGCTAGTGTCACCCAATGCAGCGGTCAATTCGTTGGCGGGCAGGGACTGACGCGCGTTCGCTAATAACGCTTATCGAAAGCTGTTGGCTGCTCATCGCCGGCCTTGTTGCGACCGAGCGTTTAAGCTTCTAATTCTAGGGGATGTGTGGAAAGTTCACCCAGCTCGCTTCGTGGCAGGACGTGCACGCCGTCTCGCAGCCGCTAACAATCGGCGGCATGGAGGAAGTCGTCATGCCCGCGCCGACGCGCCGACATCATGCGGCTCGGTGCGACCGGCGAACGAGAGCTGGTCTCCGTGCGGTGGGGCCTCGCCGGCAAGGACGATACTGCCCCCCGACGCGCCTCAAGCATATGCACGCGCGTTCTCGGACGAACGACACGCTGGATCGCAGGTGCAACCGAGGAGGAGGCGATCCACATCCTCGCTACGGCGCACGCGAGGCAACAGCCATCGGCAATGGCTTCAAGCTCGACGTGGTGTCGGCAGCGGGCGGCGTCGCCCACATGATGCGGATAGCGGGATGCTTTGTCTGACCACCGAAGCGAGCCAAGCGGCAGGATACGTCCGATGTCAGACTATGACGTGATCGTTGTGGGAGCCGGCAATGCTGCGCTCGCCGCCGCCGTCTCGGCGCAAGAGAATGGTGCTAAGCGCGTGCTTGTACTCGAGAAGGCGCCACGCGAGATGCGGGGTGGCAATACTCACTGGGCAGGTGCGGTGCTGCGCATTGCCTTCGATGAGCCGCGCGAACTCGCCCCCCTGCTGCCCGGCATCGAGGCGGAGTACGAGGACTTCTACGAGGGTATCTCGCCCTATACCCGCGAGGATTATCACGGCGATCTCATGCGCGTGACCAGCGGTCGGACCGACCCCGTGCTCTCGCGTATCCTGGTCGACAACTCCAAGGATACCGTATTCTGGATGAACCAGATTGGCGGCGTGAAAATGGAGCCGGCCATCACCGTTGCTGGCGTCAAGAAGGGCAACGTCGTCGTGTGGCCACGCGGTCTCGTCGTCCGAGCCCAGCACGAGGGCGTCGGCCTCTCGCGCTCCTGGTTTGCGACCGTGCAGAAACGCGACATCGAGCTGCGCTACGGCAGCGCCGCGACGGAACTGGTCGTCGATGGCCGGGGCCGCGTCGCCGGTGTCAAGGTGCGCGACGACCAAGGCATGCAATCAATTCGCTCTCGCGCCGTCGTCCTCGGCTGCGGCGGCTTTGAGGCCAACGTGCAGATGCGCACGCAGCATATCGGCCCCCTCGTTGGTGCAGCGAAGGTGCGCGGCACGCCCATGAACCAGGGCGACGGCCTGCGCATGGCGATGGCCATCGGCGCCATGCCGTGGGGCCAGTGGAGCGGCTGTCATGCGACGCCGATCAGCGCAGACTGGGGCGATTTCGCACCGCGGGAGTACACCGACCGTTCCAATCGGCTTTCCTACCATTACGGCCTGATGCTCAACCGCCGTGGCCGACGCTTTGTCGACGAGGGCGAGGACCAGAACCTCTTCACCTATGCCAAATTCGGGCGCGCGATTCTCGCCGAGCCGGGCGCTCGGGGCTACCAACTCTTCGACAGCAAGGTGCTGCACCTCCTGGAGCCTCGCTACTCGACGTCGAAGCCGATCACGGCGCACTCGATGCGAGAGCTCATCGCCCAGCTTGATGTCGATGATCGCGAGACAGCCCTAAAGACGGTAGAGACCTACAATTCCGCACAGCGCACCAACAAGACGTTCGATCCCACCCAAAAGGACGGCCATGCCACCCGGGGTCTCGATATCGACAAGACCAATTGGGCGACCCGGCTCGACCAGCCGCCCTACTTCGCCTACTCGGTTACCGGCGGCATCACCTTCACCTTCGGCGGCCTCAGGATCAACGACAAAGCGCAGGTGATCGGCACGGATTTCCGGCCGCTACCGGGGCTATATACCTGCGGCGAGATGGTGGGCGGCCTGTTCTACGACAACTATCCGGCCGGCACCGGCCTCGTCTCCGGCGCCACCTTCGGGCGAATCGCCGGTCGCCATGCGGCGGCCTTCGTGATGGACTAGGTGGCCCCGGCTCGGGGGCACCGCGGCCTTCCCAACCACCCGCCGACGCAGACGAGCACCCCATGCAAGACACGTTTATGAGAAACCAGATAGATTGTCGCGCACGCACTTTCATCTCGATACCAGAATGGCCTCGACCTCGTCACCCTCACCCGTGCGAGATGGCGGTCGCAACAAGCGGAAGGACCGACATGACCACCAACATCGGCCCCGGCCAAGATGCGCCTGCCTATGCCACTCGGCTCGCAGAGAAGATTTGCGCCTTCCACGAGGAGGATCTCACCGCGAAGGCCCTTCAGGAAGCCCGCACGGCCATCATCGATACCGTCGCATGCACACTGGCGGGCGTGGCGGAAGATTGCACGCAGATCCTGTTGAAGACGCCGGGCGTCGCGGAAGCGCCGGGCAAATCTCTGGTGTTCGGCACCAATCGCAGAACGAGCGCGCTCGATGCGGCACTAATCAATGGCACGGCCTCGCACGCCCTCGACTATGACGATGTCTCGGGTACCCTCGGAGGTCACCACTCTGTGCCCGTGACGGCGCCCATCTTCGCCCTCGGCGAGCAGATCGGCGCAACCGGAAGACAGATCATCGCTGCCTACGTCATTGGCGTCGAGGCCGAATGTCGGCTGGCACGCGCCGTCAACTTTCATCACTACGACAAGGGTTGGCACCCGACTGCTACGCTCGGCACCTTCGGCGCTGCGGCGGCAGCGGCGTGGCTCCTGAAGCTAGACGCCGAGCGAACGGCCAAGGCCCTGGCGCTGGCCGCTTCATTCGCGTCGGGCATCAAGGCCAACTTTGGCACCATGACGAAGCCGATGCACATCGGCCAGACCGCGCGCAATGGCCTCTTCGCGGCGCTGCTCGCGGAGCAGGGCTTTGAGTTCAAACCCCAGCGTCATGGAGCACAAGCAGGGCTGGTTCAAAGTCTACAACGGCGAGGGCACGTACTTCCCAGAAAAGACATTCGATGCCTGGGGCAGCCCCTGGGAAATCGAAACGGCCGAGAACGGGCTAAAGCAGTTTCCATGCTGCGGCTCCACCCATCCGGCCATCACAATGGCATTGAAGCTGCGCAAGGAGGAGGATCTCGCAGCCGATGCCATTGCCAGCATCGAGATCCTGGCCCATCCCCGTCGCCTGCCGCACACCAACAATCCGAACCCTAAAACGCCGCTGCAGGCCAAGTTCTCGATCCAGTATGCAACCGCCCGAGCGCTGGCCGACGGGGCCGTGCGTATCCGTGATTTTGAAGGTGAGGCGGTGATGGAAGAGCGGGTTCGACGCCTTCTGCCGAGGATCACCACGGGCCCGCACCCCGCCATGCCCGATGACAGCCCGAAGCAGTTCGGCGCCGAGGTCATCGTCACCACGAAAGACGGCCGCCGCCTCGCGCGGCGCATCGACCATCTGGTCTGCCGCGGCGGCGACTATCCGATGACCGATGACGAGCTCTTTGACAAGTTCGAAGATTGCGCCAGCCGAGCCTTGGCGCACGACCAGATCATGCCCCTCTATGAGCGTCTCGAAACACTCGACAAGGCCCCTGACGTCGGCGTCGTCACCGATCTCCTCGAGCCGCGCATGTTGCCCGCGGACACAGCCCGGATGATCGCCGCGGACCGCAAGAAGACCGTTACGAGTGATGGGGAGCCGGCGTTCGTGCCATGAGAGCTGGGTCTCTCGTTCGTCGTTGCAAATAATCAAAGCTCGCAGCCGCTATCGACCTGTTCAGCGGGAGCCTGTCTGTCAAGATCGCTGCCAGGGCCATCGGCGCCCGCGACAAGAAAAAAGCCTCTGGAGGAACAGCGCAATGAATAGATTAGCGACAAGGCCAGGACTTGTGCGGTTCGTCGAATGTCTGGCCCTCATTATCGGCCTCGTCATTCCTGTGTCGGCGTGGGCGGAAGTGAACCAGTTGCGCATCTCGCGCGGCTTCGGCGCCGCCTACCTGCCGCTCTATGTCATGGACGCTCAGGGACTCGTGCAGAAGCACGCGGCCGCTGCTGGCCTCGGCGACGTCAAGGTCGAATACCTGCTGGTCGATGGCGGCAATCACATCAACGACGCCATGCTGGCCGGTACGCTCGATATTGCCTCGATCGGGACCGGCGGGTATCTGGTGATGTGGGCCAAGACCAAGGGCAATGCGAAGCTTGAGGTCATCGGCCTCGGGGCGGCCGCTTCCGGCGGCATGATCCTCGCGACGCGCAATCCCGCGGTCAAATCGCTGCGCGACTTCACCGAGAAGGATCGCATCGCCGTGCCCGGCATCAAGACGTCGCTTGGCGCAATTCTCCTGCATATGGCCGCCGCCAAGGAATTCGGCGATGAGAACTATGCCAAGCTCGATCCGTTGACGGTGGGGTTGCCCCATCCCGATGCCGTTGCCGCCATGCTGTCCGGCAGGAGCGAGATCACCGCACACATGGCATCGCCGCCCTTCAGCTTCATCGAGCTCGACAGCCCCGGCATCCACAAGGTGTTCAACTCCGTCGATGTGATCGGACCGGTGACCACCATCATGGCCTTCACGACGCAGCAGTTCGCAGCTGCCAATCCCAAGGTGACGTTGGCTTTTGTCGCCGCACTCAAGGAGGCGACCGAGTTCAGCGCCACACGCAAGGAGGAGGCTGCAAAAATCTATCTGCAGACCGCCAAAGTCAAAATGACTCACGAAGAGCTGATGCGCGTCCTTAACGATCCGGATTTGAAATACACTCAGACCCCGCAAGGCGTCATGACCTACGCCAACTTCATGCATCGTGTTGGCATGATCAAATTGAAGCCCGAGACCTGGAAAGACGTGTTCGTCGGCGAGATCGGCAACCTCGCGGGAAACTGACACCACCGCGCTTTAGACCAGCACCAAACGAGATCACCTATGCCACAAAAGAAGCTCCCGGCTGTGTTCATGCGCGGCGGCACATCCAAGGCCGTCATCTTTCACGCGCGCGATCTGCCCGCCTCTCGCGCTGAGTGGGAGCCAATCTTCCTCTCCGTGCTCGGCTCGCCCGATCCCAACATGCGCCAGCTCAACGGCATGGGTGGTGGCGTCTCGTCGCTGTCCAAGGTCTGCGTGATCGGCCCGCCGAGCCGCCCCGACGCCGATGTGGATTACACCTTCGCGCAGGTGCTCATCGACAAGGCCCGCGTCGACTACAACAGCAACTGCGGGAACATGTCTTCGGCGATCGGACCGTTCGCCGTCGACGAGGGATTGGTGCCGAAGCCATCGGGCCGCGATGCGGTCGTGCGCATTCACAATACCAACACTAAGAAGATCATCGTCTCGCGCTTCGGCATGGACGGTGATGCGGCAGCGGTTGCGGGCGACATGGTACTCGACGGCGTTGGCGGCACCGGGGCGCCGATCCGGCTGGAGTTTCTGGAGCCCGGCGGCGCCAAGACCGGTAAGCTGCTCCCGACCGGCCATCCCGTGGGCATGCTCGAGGTCGATGGGATCGGCCGCGTTCCCGCAAGCATGATCGATGCCGCCAACCCCTGCGTCTTCGTGCCAGCCGACGCAATCGGCGCGACCGCGACGGAAAGCCCATCCGCGATCGAGCAGAACCCCAAGCTCATGCGCTATTTGGAGGCCGTGCGCCGGGCCGCATCCGTCGCCATGGGCATCGCGTCCCACATCGAGATGGCGGGAACATTGAGCGTGCCGCTCGTCGGCACGGTGGCGCCGCCTGTGGCCATGACCGTTCTTTCGGGCCGCACACTCGCGCATGCCGACATGGATATCGCCGTGCGTATGATGTCGAACGGGCAGGCACATCGTGCAACGCCGCTCACCGCCGCGCTCTGCCTTGCGGTGGCCACCCGCGTTTCGGGTTCAATCCCGAACGAGATGGCCAAGCGCCAGATCGGCGATGCGAGCCAGGTCCGCATCGGTCATGCCTCGGGCGTAATCGTGGTCGATGCCAAGGTCGCGTCCGGCGACAACGGCGAGCCTCACGCGGAATACGGTGCTGTCTATCGCACTGCGCGCCGCTTGTTCGAGGGGCGCGTGCTGTATCAGCCCGCGGATTGAGAGGCATCCAGGGCAGTTCCTACACTGGGGCTTATCATTCCGGCTGGCGGCATTTCGGAATTTGCATTGGTCGCCGCCATAAGCCCGCAAAGACGCGAACCCGGGAAGGACATCCATGTCGGTGACATCGAAACTTTGCGAGAAGATCGTCACAGTCAGTTATGACGACCTAGGTGAGCCGGCGATTGCCGCCGCGCGCCGCCTCGTGCTCGATGCCATTGCCATAGCCGTCGCCGGCACTGAGGAAGAAGCCATCCAGATCCTGGCCGAGCATTACAAGGAGCAGGGCGGCAAGCCGCAAGCCACTGCCATCGGCAATGGCTTTCGCCTGAGCATGGTCTCAGCCGCGGCCCTCAACGGCGCGGCCATGCACGTGCTCGACTACGAGCCGATGTGGAGCCCGGCCAACCATGCGCTGTCCACCTCGTTCGGCGGCACCCTTGCGCTCGCCGAGGCGCGCGGCATGGACGGGCGGGAGATCCTGACGGCGCTTGTCAAAGGCATCGAGATGCAGGGCTGGATCCGCCAGGCGTCCAACCAGTTCGAAGCGAAGACGTCGCGCTTTCATCCGCCGGGCGCCGCCGGCCCGCTCGGCTCGGCGGTCGCGACTGGGCACCTCCTGAAACTTGATGCGCGCAAGCTCGGCCACGCCATCGGCATTGCCGCTTCACGCGCCGGCAGCGTCCTCGCAAACGCCGGCACCATGACCAAGTCGACCCACTGCGGACACGCCGCCGCCTTGGGCCTCGAGGCCGCACTGCTTGCCGAACGCGGGTTCACCGCCAACGCCGACACCTTCGGTGTGGCCCAGGGCTACGTGCCGGCCTTTTACGATGACAAGTTCAACGTGGAGGAGATGCTACGTTTCGGCGAGGCGCCGTTCCGCATCGCCAGTCCCGGCTATGCCATCAAGATGTTTCCGAGCCAGTTCGGCACGCACTTCGGCATCACCGCGGCCCTCGAATTGCAACCGCAAATTCCCTCCGCCGACGCCATCCGGCGCGTGCACTTCACGGCGCCCGTCATGGCTTACGTCAATCGGCCGCGCCCCGAGACCGGCCTCGACGGCAAATTCTCGTTCCAATACACGATCGCCAGCGCACTGCTCGACGGCAAGGTGAACATCCGCACCTTCACCGATGAGCGGCTCGCCAAGCCCGACATGCAGACGCTGCTGGGCAAGATCGAGGTGAAGCTCGATCCCGACATACCGGGCCGCTTCGAGGAAATGTACGTGCTTCTGCGGGTCGAGCTAGCCGATGGCCGCGTGCTCGAGACCCGATGCAACGGGCCGCGCGGCAAGTGGGGCACGCCGCCCATCAGCGAGGCCGAGCACCTCGTCAAGGTGCGCGACTGCCTGGCCACCCGGATCGAAGCCGGCAAGACCGAGCACATCATCGAGTTGGCACGACGCATCGACGCCCTCGATGCATCGGGCGTGCGCGATCTCCTCCAACTCGCGGGTTGTTTCGCCTGAAGGCCGGACAATCTGGCGATCTGGGCACGGTAGCCGCGTGGCGAAGCCGTATCCGGTCGTAATGGCGCTGCACGATTGCCCCGAACGACACCGCACTTCTCCCGCTGCCCGCCCAGCCCGATCTTGGTCGGTCTGATCCGCCACGACGTGCCCGATTTTCAGCCGCTTGTCTGTTGAACGCGACGAGTTGCGTTTTCCTTGGGTTGCCGGAGACGATTTTTTGCGACCCGCGCCAGCCGGCCTGCGTCGCGGTTGACAGAAATGCGGTCGGGCATCGACTATCGCCTTCACTGGGGCATAAAGCGCCCCCAACAGCGCAAGGAATGCGGCGCCGAGGTGCACAAGTGGAGGAAGCAAGCCCATGTACGTAAATGTAAACCCGGCAGTACTCGGGCTGCTGCGAATGGCGGTCGTTGCAGTCGGCCTTGCGTTGTTACCCGGTTCTGCGTGGGCGCAAAACTGGGACGAGATCGTGGCCTCGGCGAAGAAGGAGGGCAAGCTGACCCTCTATCACAATATCCGCCCGGCCGGCATCGAGGTGGTACTGCAGAAATTCCGCAAAGCCTATCCGGAGATCCAGACTGAGCAGATCAGGCTAGGCTCAGGACCGCTCAACGAGCGGTTCTCGACCGAGTTCAACGCCAACCGCAACCTCGCAGATGTTCTCATCACCTACGCCGAGGACAAGATCCTCGAAAACGTGAACACTTGGTTCGTGCAGTGGCAGCCCCCTGAGTTGAAGAACTTCCCGCAGGACACGAGCAGAAGCGACCGCATGTTCGCGATCCAGCAGGCGCGCGAGGCGATCGTCTGGAACAAGAACCTGGTCAAGGATGCCGATGCTCCAAAGGACTGGGCGGACCTGTTCGACCCAAAATGGAAGGGCAAGGTCGCGCTCAACACGCCTTGGCGCTCCATCTCAGTGCAGCAGATGTTTTTGTATTGGGAGGAACTCGGCTTCAAGGATGCCGCCGAGCGCATGAGGGCCAACGAGGTGCGCTTCTTCGAGGGCTCGAGTGGCGTCATCCAGGCTATCATCCGCGGCGATGTGGCTGTTGCGCACATGACCGATATTCCACTCAATCCCATGTTGCAGGATGGCGCGCCGGTCGGCTTCACCTATCCGAAGTCCGGCACGACGGTCTCCATCGCCATTGCCGCTGTTTCAGCGAAGGCGCCACGGCCCAACGTGAGCAAAGTGTTCGTCAACTGGCTCATGACCAAGGAAGGCCAGGCTGAGCTGCTGGAACAGGGCGGTCTCTCGGTCACGCGCAACGAGGCTCCTGCTCTCTCGCATCTGCCAGCGACGCGCGATCTGCCCAAGACCGTCGACGGCCTGAGCTTGTTGAAACCGGAACGGCAGACGAAGCTGATCGAGCATTGGCGCACGGTTTTTGGCGTGAAGTAGTATGGCGCAAGGCAGTGGCGCTAGTGGTTTGGCTCAATCACATGCTACCAGACTCTGACGTTCGCCCTCCCCTCGAGGCGTGTAGGGATTCTCGATCGATACTCTGCGTCGATGTTGAAGGCGGGGTGGGGTGAAGAAGCGAGCGCAAGCCCTTAACCTCTTCCCCACCCCTTACCGCTACCCGCCAGGGAAAACGGAACTACTTGGCAGTTCCTTAGTGCTTCCCCCGACTAGGCTCTCATCATACAGGTGATCGCGTGGCCCATGAGACCATCAGCGGCGCCGGCGTGAACGCCGAGCAAGCGCGGTCTGCAGCCATGCGCAGGCGCGCGTCAGCCTCCGATATCGCGAACTCGATCGTCTATGCGCTCGTATTCGCCACGACTGTGGCGCTGGTGACCGTCCCTTTGGCTGCGCTCCTGTACGGCAGCGTGCGCACGAGCGCGCCCGGCTTACCCGGCGAATGGACGCTGCAAAATCTCGTCGGTCTTACGACACCAGGCGTGGTCGGCGTGATGGTGCAGACGCTGATCATCGGTGTTGTGACCGCGGTTATCTCTGTCGCCCTCGGCACTCTCATCGCACTGATCGTCCATCGCACCGATTTCAAGTATCCGAACCTGATGACAGCGCTAGTCGGGCTGGCGTTCTACTTCCCCTCGTTCATCCTGGCCATGGCCTGGATCATCATCGGCTCGCCCGGCGGCCTCATCAACAACGTGCTCGGTAACATCTTCGGACTGTCGGCCAGGGTCGATATCTACACGATCGCCGGCATCGTCTTCGTGATGGTGCTACATCAGGCGCCGTTCGTGTATCTTACCATGCGCGGCCCCATCATCGGCATGGACGGTATCTACGAGGAAGCCGCCCGCACGTCCGGTGCGACGCCGACGCAGGTGCTGCGAAGGGTAACGCTGCCGTTGCTCGGATACTCGGTCGCCTCCAGCGCTATCCTGACATTCATCACATCGATCGAGCAGTTCGCAATTCCCGCGTTGATCGGCTCGCCCGGCCGCATCAACGTCTTGGCCACTCAGCTCTATCTCCTGGTTCGCTTCTCTCCGCCCGACTATGGGCTCGCCGCCACCATCGGGCTTACGCTGTCGGCGATTACCGGCCTAGCGATATGGTTGCAGCGCAGCGTCATCAGTGGCGCACGTCTCGCTACTGTCACCGGCAAAGCCGGGAGATTGGAGCCAATCCGGCTCGGGCGCTGGAAGTGGCCAGCCTATTTCGTCACGTTTGGCTTCGCTTTTCTCGCTCTCATCCTGCCTGCGGTGATTCTCATCTATACATCAGTGCTCAAGTTCTTCGTCGCCAACCCATTCATGGGCGCTTACACGCTGCGCAACTACGTGTTCATCTGGGAGAGCGCGGCGACACACACCAGCTTCTGGAATACGCTGGTGGCGTCCACGACGGGCGCAGCGCTCGGCGCTGCGCTCGGTTTTCTGGTCTCCTACTACACGCTGCGGCAGCGCCCCGCCGGCTATCGGCTCCTCGACTTCTCGGCCAACCTTCCCTTCGGCGTCCCTGGCGTCGTTATAGGGCTCGGATTGCTTTGGGCCTATGCCTATCTGCCGCTACCGCTCTACGGCACGCTCGCCATCATCATCATCGCCTACATCACCCGCTACCTGCCGTACGCCACCGAGACCATCGGCGGGCAGATGGTGCAGATCGACAAGAGCCTCGAGGAAGCCGCCTGGGTCTCGGGCGCGACCCGCATGCGCACGCTCTCGCGCATCCTGTTGCCGATCGCCTTGCCGTCTGTACAAGGCGCGTTCTTCCTGCTGTTCATGGCCTTCTTTCGCGAGATCTCCTCGGCCATCCTGCTGTTCACGGCCTCCACCATGGTGATCTCCATTTCCATCTGGTCGTTCTTCGAGCAGGCCAACTGGGGGCTCGCCAGCGCGCTTTCGGTCGTCGCCACCTTGATCATCTTCCTGGTGATGACGCTGGTGCTCTGGCTATCGCCGTATGCGAGGCGGAGATTTACGTGAGGAAAGCCTCTTGAGCATCGTTGTCCGCAGCATCACCAAAGCTTTCATGGAAAACCGCGTCATCGAACGCATATCGTTCGAGGTCGCAAAGGGCGAATTCGTCTCGTTGCTCGGACCGTCAGGCTGCGGCAAAAGCACGACGCTGCGCTGCATCGCAGGCCTGGAGGAAATCGCCGAAGGCTCCATTTGCATCGATGGCGAGACCGTCTCGGAGCCTGGACGAAGCATTATGGTGCCGCCGCACGTACGCGATGTGGGCATGGTATTCCAATCCTATGCAGTGTGGCCGCATATGACAGTGGCCGAGAACGTCGGCTTTCCGCTCACAGTGCGCAAAGCCTCTGCTAAAGTCGTCAAGGAAAGGACCGAATGGGCGCTCGGCATCGTCGGGCTCGCGGCGCTCAGAGAGCGCCAGCCGTCGCAGCTTTCGGGTGGCCAGCAGCAGCGGGTGGCGCTAGCGCGCGCCATCGTCGGCCGTCCGCGCGTGCTGCTGTTCGACGAGCCGCTCTCCAATCTCGATGCCAAGCTGCGCGATCAGACCCGCGCGGAGATTCGCAGGCTGCAGCGCGAGCTCGGTGTTGCAGCGCTCTACGTTACTCACGATCAGGCCGAAGCGCTGTCCATGTCCGACCGGGTCATCGTCATGGATCTCGGCCGGATCATGCAGGAGGGCACGCCGAAGGACCTGTATCGCCGCCCGGCCAATCGATTCGTGGCCGACTTTGTCGGTGTCGCGAGCTTCGTTGATGTGACACCGGCTGGGGATGGGCGAACGTGGCGCCTGCCGGACGGAACGACCATCCTGGCGGCCGACAGTTCATCTGCCGCGGCAGGCCGCTATGAGCTCGTGCTGCGACCAGAAGCGGTCCAAATCTTCGAGGCGGGATCGACTTCACCCTCCGGCAACGGCGAGATGCTGGTGTTGCAGGGACGCGTACGCGAAGTCCACTACCTTGGCGCCTATTCGGAGTATGTCGTGGAGGCTGGCGGCGGCGTCATCCGCGTGCATGCCGGTGCCGACATTGGCGCTGGGTCGCAAGTCGATCTGGCGGTGTACACTTCGGACGTACGCGTGCTCGCTGCATAGGCTCAGTCGCTATCAACGAGCGCAACCCATCTGTGCCGTCCAGCATCGGGGGAGATTTGCATGTCGCAAAGGGTGGCGATCTACAGCCGAGTCAGTTCGTCGCGGCAGACCGTCGCCAATCAGGTGACAGAGCTGCGCGCCTGGGCTGAGCGCTGCGGACACAAAGTGGTTGCAGAGTACGAGGATCACGCCATCAGCGGCGCCAAAGGCCGCGATCAGAGGCCTGCCTTCGACCGCGTGCTCAAGGGCGCCGTGCGCCGCGAGTTCGACATCATTGCCGTATGGTCCTCGGATCGACTGGGCCGTTCCCTTCCGCATCTGATCGAGGTGTTGCAAACGATCCGCGATATTCGCGCCGGTTTGTACATCCACACCCGGGCTTTGGACACTACAACGCCTGCCGGACGCTCCATGTTCGGGCTCTACGCACGAACTCACCGTCGGACAAGCGGCAAGCCGTCATTGTCCGCCCATTGGCAGAGTGATCGGCTGGGCTCAGCCCAAATCGCATGTCCTTGGTCGTGTGAGCCAAATAGCTGCGAGGCAACGAGATCGGCGCGATAGCCAGGCGCAATCCTGCCCAGCGAGCCTCCAAGGTCGAGGAAGCTTGCCGGCTCAGTGGAGGACGAAGCGCAGCGTTTGCGTCACTGTCGCCGAAGGCTGAGATCTAGCGAGGGAATGCAGTCACCTCGCCGGGGCCCTCTTCGCCTCCTCGATCGCCCGCCAGAGGCGCCGAGGCGTGAACGGCGTCGGCAGGTCGGTGATCCCGAGCGGACCGAGGGCGTCGAGGACCGCGCTTGTGAGACAGGCGACCGCGCCGACCGTGCCGGCCTCTCCGGCGCCCTTGACGCCCAGAGGGTTTCGAGACGTTGGCACGCCGTTGGTCGCGATCTCGAAGCGTGGCAGGTCGTCAGCCCTAGGCATGACGTAGTCCATGAAGGACCCCGTCAGCGGCTGGCCGCTTTCATCCCAGACGACCTGCTCGCCGAAGACGTGGCCTGCCCCCTGGGCGATCCCGCCGTGGATCTGCCCGTTGAGGAGCAGCGGGTTGAGGACTGTGCCGACATCCTCCACGGCGATGTAGCGTAGAATTCGGGAGGTCCCGGTCTCGGGATCGATCTCGACCTCGGCCACATGGCAAGCGTTCGGGAAGGTCGGTGCCGACGGGCGGAATGTCGAGAAGCCGGAAAGGCCGCTCTCCATGCCAGGAGGCATCAGCGCCGGTTGGAACGCGATGGCGGCAACCTCTCGGATGTCGAGCGATCGGTTGGTTCCCCTGGCGCGAAATTGGCCGTCAGAGAACTCGATGTCGTCAGCGGCAACCTCCAATGCATGAGCGGCGATGCGGCGGCCCTTATCGAGGACCTTCTGCACCGCGCCAATGAGGGCGGCGCTCCCCAATCCCGACACCCGCGAGCCACCGGTGCCGTGGCCGTAGGGGACGACATCCGTGTCGCCCTGGACATACCGGATCTCATCGAAATCGAGCCCCAGGCGCTCGGAAACCAGCTGCTTGAAGACCGTCTCATGTCCCTGGCCGTGGGAGTGTGTGCCCATGAGCACGGTCGCATGGCCCTGGCGGTCGAGGCGGATCTCGCCGCCCTCGTCGTTGCCGCCCGCGGACTGCTCGATAGGGTTGGCGATCCCGAGCCCCAGGAGCCGGCCCGATGCCGCCGCCGCCGCGCGCCGCGACTCGAACCCCTCGGCGTCGATCATCGCCAAGGCATGGTCCATGTTCCGCTCGAACTCGCCGCAATCGTAGTTGTACGTGAGCGGTGTCTGAAATGGCATCGCAGACGACGGGATTATGTTGCGTCGGCGCAATTCAACCCTGTCAATCCCCATTTCGCGGGCGGCCTTCTCGATGACCTGCTCGACCAGCGACGTCGCCTCGGGACGCCCGGCGCCACGCACCGCACCCGTCGGGCCAGTATTCGTAAATACGCTGGTCACACGAGCATGAATTGCCGGCGTGGCATAGACGCCGGCCACGCCACCGAGATTGCCCAAAGGCGGGTGCGGGCCGAAGTTGGAAAGATATGCCCCCATGTTCCCGATGACGTCCACGCGCAGTCCGAGGAAACGGCCGTTCCGGTCGAGCGCGAGCTCCCCGCTCATGATGAAATCGCGGCCCTGCTCTTCCAGAATGCCATCCGATCGTTCGTTGACCCATTTGACGGGGCGTTCAAGCTGCCGGGCAGCCCATAGCACGAGGGGAATCTCAGGAAAGATCGTCGCCCGCAAGCCGAACGAGCCGCCCATGTCGGGACTGACGATACGGATCCGGAACTCCGGCACCTTGAGCACCGAGCTCGCCAACCAGTGCCGCATATCGTGCGGCATCTGATTGCCGGAATAGAGAGTGTATCGTTCGTCCGACGCATTGTATTCGCCCAATGCCGCGCGCGGCTCCATGGGATTGACCGCGACCCGCTGCATCGACAGCTCGATACGCGTCACGTGATGTGCGCCCGCGAAAGCTCTGTCGGTCGCCGCCCGGTCGCCGAGTTCAGCGCGATAGCATATGTTGTCGGGACAGGCTTCCCAGACCGCCGGCGTGCCCTCTATCAGGGCAGTTCGCGTGTCGACGTTTGCGGTTAGCGGCTCGTAATCGATCTCGACTAGCTCCGCGGTGTCCCGCGCCTGATACCGGGTTTCCGCGACCACGAAGGCAACGCAATCGCCGACGAAGGCAACCTTGCCTAGAGCGAGCGCGGGGTGGGGCGGCACGAAGATCGGTTGGCCATCCGGCCGCTTCAGCGGAACAGCCTTCGCGACAAAGCAGGGCAGGTCGCCCAGCCCCGCCGCTGCGATGTCGTCACCGGTATAGACCGCCAGCACGCCTGGCGCCCGACGGGCGGCTTCCGTGTCGATCGAGCGGATGCACGCATGCGCGTGGGGCGAACGCAGGATGTAGGACCAAGCCTGACCCGGCAGATTGATGTCATCAGTGTAGCGTCCCTGCCCGCGCAAGAAACGTTTGTCTTCTTCTCGCAGCGCGGATTGCCCAAGACCAAATTTCATAATGCAGTTCCCCGGTGGCTAAGGGCCAAACGCGCAAGGATACCCATTTGGACACGCCAGCCGCATCCTCTAAATCAAGCTGACAGCATTCGCCGTTCGTCGCGATATGCCTTCGCTTCCGCTATCGAGGTAGAAGCTGACGAGGAGCCATCGAGGCGGCAACGCTAGGTTATGACCCAAAGCACGCATGTTGCAACGATGCACCGAGTGTGACTTCCCGTGCGGCACTGACCGCATTCAGTTTTTGCATCAAACATAGTTCCACAAATGCATTGGACGTAGTCTCTCCCAAGATTGCTGGCATCGGATCATTCAGGGAGGATGGTCGTGGAGAAGACCAAGCAAGGGACGTTCTGGCGCGGTGAGGCCGGCTATGAGGAAGCCCGCCGCGGACACATGTGGAACCGGCGAGTTCCGAAGCGCTATCCCGATGTCGTTGTTCGGGCTCAGAACGAGCAGGACGTCGTCTCCGCCGTACGCTTGGCGCGGCAGCGCGGCCTCAAAGTTGCCGTCAGGTCCGGCGGGCACAGCTGGGCCGCCACGTTTCTACGCGACGGCGGAATGTTGATCGACGTCTCCGGAATGCGCGGGTTCACGGTTGATGCAAGCCGGCCCCCACTGCCGCGAACTCCAGCCGAAGCCGCCTTTGAAGCAAGAAGCCGCCAAGCCCCACCGTCATGCAATGACCAGACGGGAAGAACAGGTCGTGCTGACGCAGAGCCCGATTGAGATCAGTTCCCAGCAGCCCAGGCTGAAGACGGGCTGTTCTGGCGCTTGCACCCCGGGGCCAGTGGGACTGGGCATCCCCCAGGACGGGTCAGACGCGCTGCACGTCCGTCAAAGAGAGTGACTGCTCTTCCGGCTTGCAGTGTTGAGCGCCCCAAGGCTCAGGCGGACGTGGCAGGGACAATGCCGCGGCTCTCTCTAGGGAGCAAGGATAGCCAAGTACGCAGGCTCACAAAGCCTCTGCCTGGTCAGCAGCGTGGAAGCCGCAGAGGCCAACCCACGGCGGAAAAAAGAAGAACAATTGTGAGTGAGCCGTCACACGTGCATCACCGCAGAAAGAACAAGACCTACGTTGTGCTATCCGGCGACGGCATACCCTGTCCTCGCTGTGGCTGGCCTACGCAAGCGCGGCGCCATCCCGCGATTACAGATGAGCTTCGCCGCAAGAAATTCTACTTCGAGCAATGGTTCTACTGCGTCAATGGCAGTTGCCGCACGCGACACATCATTTGCAACGAGTTCAAAGTAATCAATCCGGCCTAGTAGTTAGATCTCTCCCAGCAAACTTCAATGCGCACGGGCCCACCACCCTCTCCATTTTGTTCGACTGATTTGAGCTGTCGATGAACGTACGGAGCAGCCCTTGCAGCTGCATGGACCCTGAGTTCAATAGGCAGGTCAGGATTGCGGTAGACTGACATAAGCAGATCTAAGGGAGTGGCACCGTCAGCCAGTGCGCCAATGTGCGCCTGCATCGCCCGAGTGCGCTTGTTGAGCGATCCCCTGCGTCTGCCGCCGCCAGTTTTGTGCCCGCGAGCAATCTATCATCTATTTTCTTCTATTTTAGATGGATTGGCCAGCCAACGTGGCGGCGACGAGTCTGGGCGGCCAAATTTCAGGCCCTGGCGGCGATTTTGGTGCCGAAGAAACGATAGACCTTCATGCGGCCGCCACGCGCGGGTCAGCCTGCCAGCGCTGGCGCTTACCCCGCGGTATTCCTTGACACTCCGCACGCTTGCGCCTACGACAGGGCACGCATTGGCACTCGCCAGCAATGAGTGCCAATCCCAAACTCCCGCACCAAACGTACGTTGAGGCGCCCGCACTGTGCGGCGCCTAACGCTATTGGAGCATCACAACAATGAAGTTTCGTCCTCTGCACGATCGCGTGGTGATCAAGCGCGCGGACACGGAAACCAAAACGGCCGGCGGCATCCTCATCCCCGATACTGCGGGGGAGAAGCCGCAGGAGGGCGAGGTCATTGCTGTCGGCCCGGGCGGCCGCGACGAAGCCGGCAAGCTGATCCCCATCGATCTGAAGAAGGGCGACAAGGTGCTGTTCGGAAAATGGTCGGGCACCGAGGTCAAGATCGACACCAAGGATCTCCTCATCATGAAGGAGAGCGACATCATGGGTGTGCTCGAGAAGTAAGCCGGGTACGCCCAGCTCAACTTTTTGCTTTTTTTGAACTGATTTGACAGGAGCCAGAACATGGCCGCCAAAACTGTAAGATTTTCCACCGACGCGCGTGACCGCATGATGCGTGGCGTCGATACGCTAGCCAACGCCGTCAAGGTCACGCTCGGTCCCAAGGGCCGCAATGTCATCCTCGACAAGAGCTTCGGCGCGCCGCGCACGACCAAGGACGGCGTGACAGTCGCCAAAGAAATCGAGCTCGAGGACAAGTTTGAGAACATGGGCGCGCAGATGGTGCGCGAGGTGGCCCAGAAGACCAACGAGATGGCCGGAGACGGCACGACCACGGCCACGGTTCTTGCTCACGCGATTCTGCGCGAGGGCATGAAGTCAGTCGCCGCGGGCATGAACCCGATGGACCTGAAGCGCGGCATCGAAAAAGCTGTGGCCCAGGTGGTCGAGGAGATCCAGAAAAAGTCAAAGAAGGTCAAGGACGCGTCCGAGATCGCGCAGGTCGGCACGGTTGCGGCCAACGGCGAAAAAGCCATCGGCCAGATGATCGCCAAGGCCATGCAGAAGGTCGGCAACGAGGGCGTGATAACGGTCGAGGAGGCCAAGGGCCTCGATAGCGAGCTGGAGGTCGTAGAAGGCATGCAGTTTGATCGCGGCTACCTCTCGCCCTACTTCGTCACCAATGCCGAGAAGATGACGATCGAGCTGGAAGAGCCCTACATTCTTATCCATGAAAAGAAGCTCACGAGCCTGCAGGCGCTGCTGCCGGTGCTCGAAGCCGTCGTGCAGGCCGGCAAGCCGCTGCTCATCATCGCCGAGGAGGTCGAGGGTGAGGCGCTGGCCACGCTGGTCGTCAACAAGCTGCGCGGCGGTCTGAAAGTGGCAGCAGTGAAGGCACCTGGCTTCGGCGATCGCCGCAAGGCCATGCTGGAAGACATCGGCGTGCTCACGCATGGCCAGGTGATCAGCGAGGACCTCGGCATCAAGCTCGAAGTCGGTGACGCTCGACATGCTGGGCAAAGCCAAGCGCGTGTCGATCACCAAGGAGAACACGACCGTCATCGACGGTTCGGGCAAGAAGAAGGAGATCGAGGCGCGGGTCAACCAGATCAAGGCGCAGATCGAGGAGACGACGTCGGACTACGACAAGGAAAAGCTGCAGGAGCGGCTGGCGAAGCTTGCCGGCGGCGTCGCTGTGATCAAGGTCGGCGGCGCAACCGAGGTCGAGGTGAAGGAGCGCAAGGACCGGGTCGACGACGCCCTCAACGCCACGCGCGCGGCCGTCGAGGAAGGCATCGTGCCGGGTGGCGGCGTGATGCTGCTGAAAGCATCTAAAGCGATCACGGCCAAGGGTGAAAATGAGGATCAGGAGGCCGGGATCAACATCGTGCGCCGGGCACTGCAGGCGCCCATTCGCCAGATCGCGGAAAACGCCGGTGTCGAGGGCTCGATCGTGGTCGGCAAAGTCATGGATGAGCGGTCAGGCGCGTTTGGCTACGACGCGCAGGGGGACGAGTACGGCGACATGATCGAGAAAGGCATCATCGACCCCGCCAAGGTCGTTCGCATCGCGCTCCAGGATGCGGCCTCCATCGCCGGCCTCATGATCACCACCGAAGCGGGCGTTGCCGAGGCGCCAAAGGCTGCCGATGGGCATGCCGCTCACGATCATGGCGGCGGCGGCATGGGCGGGATGATGTAGCCAGCTGTGCGGGGGGCTACCCCCCGCTCTTCAGCTTCGCGTGGCGCATCGAGTGAAGCGCGGCATGCGGCCCCGAAAGGGCTTCGCTATTGCTCGCAATAGAGCGCCTAGTCTGGACGGAACGGCGCACGGGTCGTGGGCATGTGCAGTTGTGGGTTAGTTGCCCTCTAGCGTCGCTCCACTCACCCAACAGAAAGAGGTGCAGTTGTGGACGTTCATACGACCAAATTTGTGACCGATTGGACTACCGAGCATGTGCAGCCTGGGGCCGTAAGGGATCGGCATGCAGAAGCCGCCCGTCTTGCGGCGCGCCTCCTGAACCACGGGGCAACCAAGGGTCTCGAACGCGAAAACATCGAGGAGGCCATTGGCGCAGATTTAGAGTTCTACATGTTTCAAGCGATCTCGAACGCAATGAAGCAACGCAATGGAATGCTGAACCGTGCGCTCAGGGATGCGCCCCGGTTGAGTGGCACGCTTCACCTTTCGAACTGATAGACGAACAGGCGTCTGACGTCTGTCTTCAGCATCCGGATCGAGGCGCTTCACCGGCTTTCCTGTCGAGGTCTTGCGCTAGGCATCGGCGCTTCAACCAGGAAAGTCCTGAGGTGCGCACTATCTTTCTGGTCCTCGCCTTCGGCTTGAGCACATCCGTTGCGCTCGCCGAAGTCGCGCCGACGCCGATGACTAAGTCCCGTATCGGCATTCTCTCCGCCGACGAGGCTTTGACCGCCAAGAAGGCGGAGGAAGATCGGTCCATGGCCGATTGCGAGCGGCACTGGGACCCCGGAACGCACATGACAAGGCCCGTATGGAGACAGACGTGCCGGCGCGTGCCGGAGCGCTTTCGCTAGCTCGACCTGAGATAGCCGCGACCGTAATCTCCGCAAGCGCAAACTTGGTGCTGGGAGTCGCGGACGACCACAGAAGGACGGCGCCCAGCGTGGCGAGATTCGGTGCGCTCACGATGGTTCCAGGGGGTTCAAGCCTCTCACGTTCTCGCGATGGCTCTGTTTGACGCCACAACCTGGTCGAGAGCGAAGGTCTTGGGAGGCTGTGCGATCTTTTGCTCAAGACAGCTCGTTACGCACGATCCCAGCGCCTGCCACCATTGACTGCATCTTTCCGAAGGCGACGTCTCGCGGCAGGTACTTCATGCCGCAATCAGGAGCAACAATGATGTCCTCCGGCGAAGCGTACGGCAACGCCCGGCGAATTCGGGCTGCAACGACTTCGGGCGCTTCAACCGTCATGTCTGACAAGTCGATGACACCCAGAATAAGCTTCTTGCCCTTGAGATCCTGCACGACACTGCAATCCAGCTTCGATTGGGCGGTTTCGAATGAAACCTGATGGCACGAGCAATCCTTGAGTTGGGTGAGGAAGGAGTAGCCGCTCGGCCGCTCGTGAATAACAGCGGCATAGCCGAAACAGATATGCACAGCAGTCGTTCCCTCAACTCCGTCGAGGGCGGCATTGAGCGCGTCCAAGCCGTACTCTTTCGCAGCTCCTGGCCTTGCCTGCATATATGGTTCGTCGATTTGAACGACATCTGCGCCGGCCGCAAACAGATCCTTGATTTCGCCGTTCACTGCACACGCGTAAGCCATGGCCGCCTCTCTCGGCGTCGCATAAAAATCGTTCTGGGCCTGCTGGGTCATCGTAAACGGACCTGGCACGGTGACCTTCACTGTGCGCGTTGTATGCCGCCTGAGGAATTCCAGATCTTCCAGCTCGACTGGACGCTTGCGCCGTATGTTCCCGACAATACGCGGCACTGGATTTGGATGTCCTGACCGGTCGAGAGCGACGCCAGGATTGTCGATATCGATACCCTCAAGCGCGGTGGCAAAACGATTGGAATAGCTTTCCCGCCGGATCTCGCCATCCGTAATGATATCGAGTCCGGCGTCCTCTTGTGCCTTGATCGCCATGATCGTCGCGTCTTCCTGCGCCTCTGTGAGAAATTGCTCCGGAATGCGCCAGAGTTCTTTCGCTCGGACCCGCGGTGGAAAGCGACCGGCAAGCTTCTTACGATCAATGAGCCATTCTGGTTGCGGATAACTGCCGACGAGGGTGGTTGGAAACAGCATGATCTCTTTCCTTCAGGGAACTTCGAGCGGTCGCTGTCGACCCTCACTCAACCTCGATGTAGCGGCGCGGAATGCTATGCCCGACCGCCATCGCAAGATCGGCAATTCGGCCTAAGCCGCAGTGGGTAGCGACCGTCTCCGGGGTGATGGCATCGCCATCCTGCTCGCCGATAAGTACGACCTCATCGCCGATCTTGGCTTCCGGGATATCAGTGAGGTCAAGCCGCGTATGCTCGAGAGAGGGTTTCCCGATAAGTTTAACTCGCCGCCCGCGAACCAGCACCTCGCCCCTCGTGAGCCGGTCAGCGCCGTCGGCCGAGCCCATGGGAATGATACCCATGCGCATACCCTCCCGCACGCCAAAGGGAGCTTGATCCGCAAAGCTCTGACGCCGTAGCGCGCGCACGTGGATCAAGCGGCTGGATAATTTCTTGAACGCTTGTCGCGTCGCTGGCCACGGCACGTCACCTTCTGCTCGGAACGGGCCAAACAGCATCTGCCCAGGGTCGACGGCATTCAGAATGAGACCGCGCGTGATGGAAAAAATCTTGGAGCTGGCGATCATCTTAATAGGAATGGTGATGTGCTGTTCCTGGAGCTGTCGGCACATGGCCTCGAAGCGATCGAGCTGCCAGTTCAGGTACTCCGTCGAATGCGGCTCCGGGGTATTGGGATGCGAATGAACGATATGAACCTGCAGATTGGGCATTCGGGATATCACAGCAATCGCCTCCGCAGCCTCCTCTGCGGGAAATCCGAGCCGCTCCTGCCCGATGTCGACTTTGACCGCTATGCGCAGCGGCCTTGTCGCGCGCCGCGAATAAGTTGCAGCCGCCTCCAGATCGATGATCGAAGGAATGAGATCGTATGCCTCGACTGCTGCCACGGTCTCGACTGTCACCACTGCACCAGGATAGACAAGGATTGGTGCTGTGATGCCCGCCTTGCGAAGCCCGATAGCGTTGGCGCGATCCACCATTGAAAGTGCATCCGCGCCGGAGCGCAGCACCGTGCGCGCGACCGGTTCCAAGCCGAAGCCATATGCATTGCACTTGAGAGCTGCAAAGATCGTCGCATCCCTGCCGATAAGATTGCGGATGTTGCGTGTGAATATCGCTACTGCACCCAGATCGATATCAAAACGATTGGGTCGTGCGTGGAATTCAGTCGAATCATGATCGGGCGTCTGTGTCATATTGGTTCTCATGTGTCAGCAGTCAGGAATGCCGGCGCAGATACATCATCGAGAATCTCGCGCCTGAACAAGCGGAAGTATGCGCAGTCGGTTGCGGCATGGGCATTGTGGCCGACATGGTAGCGCAAATACCTGCGAACCTGGATTTCCAAAATTAAGATCGAGTGGACCGCCTCGGGATAGACCACCAGTTCGACGCCAGCTCAACTCCACCATCGCCTCGCCGCAAAAAAAACGGCACGAGTAGACGGAAATAGATGGCGCTGGGACTGAAAACCGGCGGACGTACCAAAGGCACCCCTAACCGGCGGCCGACCTATGCAGCTGAAAGCAATGATGGCCGGTGAGCAAAGCCCTCTCGACTTCTTGCTGGATGTCATGCGCGACAGCAAGAACGATATCCAGCTGCGCGTGATGGCCGCCAAGGCTGCTGCTCCGTACATGCACCGTGCTCTTAAGAGCGTAGAGCAGAGTGGTGCCGACGGCGGACCGCAGCGCATCATTGTGAGCTGGCAAGATCCAGGGGCCTAGGTCCTGCTGCGCAGTGGGCTGCCGGTCGTGTTGGCGACTGCAACGTTGCCCAACCAAGTTAGCGCTCCTCATTGCCCGCAACCTGTAGAGGCGCGATGTCGAGCTGTAAGGACGGCCTATGAGGTGCGCACACAACAAACAGGGCTATGGTCATGGCGTTTTTCCGGCCATGTTCCAGCCATGCTCCAGCACTATCGGATCGGTGGAGAGGGAGCTTGTGACTCGCGTTGCTCAAGTCATCAGCGAGGTAAGACATGCGACTGTTCATTGCAGCGATTGTCGCCTTCATCATCAGCGGATGCGCTGGTGCTGGTGGTTTCACTCAGACCGCAACTTTGGAAAAGGGGCCATCCGGCAAGACCTGGACGCAGGAAGCCTTCGAATCCAAGGGCAGCGAGTAATTGAGCTGCGCCTTCGAGCGCACTTAGGTAGTTGCTTAAGAGCTTCGAGCCCCTCTCCCATGCAGGAGAGGGGTTTTGTTTCCATTGTCGCGAATAGGGGTCTGCGCCGCGACCTAGCCTGGGGCCAGCGCGTCGCGGTTCTGCGCGTGAGCGCGAGAGGTTGGAGATTTTCAAACCGACGCTGCGCAAATCCTCCGCGCTGTCACCGGCTGTTGCGTGCCGGTTGCCACCGGCGGCCTCGACGTACTCTCCCCTTCCGGGCAGCGGCAGCTTCCACCTGCTCTTTGCTGATCGGCGGTGTGCGACGGTCGGCGGGACGCCGCGGCGGCTCCGTGCCTGTTGGATCGCCGACAGCGGGCGGATCGCTGGCGGGGAAGGTCATCTCGAGTGCTTCATCCAGCTGCCGCGATTTCTTGGATTCGATCTGCATGGCAAATGTCAGAGCGAAACGCCGCTCTTTCGCAGTGGCAAGATACGCATCACCTCGCAGGACCGACCAGCTTCGGTCTGTACTTCTTTGGGTCAGCGGCGACGGACTTTGCGTATCGGCTAAGACGATCCGGCGAGTTCTGACCGGCCCTCGCCAACGCACACAACGCGGCGGCAACGGTGCAGGCGGAGTGAACGTTCTTTGTCTTGCAGCTCGGTCCACGTGGCATCAAAGATATTGAGCAGCCGGGCCGTGATCTGCGGAGTAAAGTGCTCTGCCTCAATGAGGTTATAGGCTTGATACATCCTGCACATTCCAAGGCAACGTAGGTAACGCCCTCAGTCACAACGTGCTTCTTGGGCGTAAGTTCCCCGGCAGGTGGGTTCTATCTGCGCGGTCAAAAGGACGGCGCATTCCGGACATCCAAGGTGGCGAGGGCGCCCTTCCTTGGCTGGGACAGGGCGCCCTCTTGGCGTGCAATCCCTTGGGGGAAGCGTTGCACACCGATCCACGCCAACGTAACAACTGGTCGATTGTTCTTGCCATCTAGGTGCGCAAATCCGCGCACATACAGGACGGCGTTCAGTTCTCGTGTACAAAGCCCGCTGTCTTAAGCTCCTAAACGCCATCGTGCTGGTGGCCAGCCTTGCTCTTGCCTGGCTGCGCCCCACAGGCTGAGCCGCGTCCCCCTCAGGCTGGTGGGAGTGAACCGGGAGGCGATGCAGCTGGAAATCCCCGGCTCGCGGATGAAGGGCAAGAACCCCCATCTCTTTCCCCTCACGCCCTTGATGCTGGCCCAACTGCCCGCTCCGCGCGAGCACCGCCATCACTGTTCGGCTATGGCCCCGATGGCTTCGGCGGCTGGTCGAAGGGCAAGGCCCTCCTCAATGCGCACGGCCAGGGTGGCGAAGGATAGCGAGGATGCCCCACTGCTCGGCCTTCCACGCCGCATAGAATGGCTGCGCAAGAAGACCAAAGACGCACGCCCACCGTCGCCAGCTTTCACGCTTGTGCTGCGTGAGCCAGACGGCGATGACACCGGTTACGAGAATGCCGAGTTGATCTAAGGCTATTGACTCCGTCGGTGGGTCCCTCCCCCGGTGTCTATGTGCGTGGCTTTGTTCGCTTCCTGCGAGAAAACGAGACGCGGAAGCCCCCGGCTCAGGCGGTAATCCCGGTCATGCGCAACACATAGCGCTCCTCTACGGAGGTCGCTGTGATCCAGAGCACACGCATGGCCGCGTACCTGCTCACGGCAGAAAGTGGCCCCAAGCCGACCATTTCCGCATTGCAGCGGTCCCGTCTGATTTCGGGAACGTCGATACAGCACGGCTACCGTACCGCGGCACACGGCCCCAATTGGCTGCAGTCACTTCGCCGACCAGCCCCGAGCCCCACCAGGTGGGTGGCCAGGCGCCGCTGGGTCTCCGCGTGTTTGACGCCCCCCAGGCTCGGAAACCCCGGATGGCGCCAACGCAGCCCTATGGGGCGTTCTTCTCAAGCTCACCATAGACACCATCAGACCGAGGTGCCGTGTCGTTCAAGGTCTCGAAGACGCTCTTGGGGGCCGTCAGATTGAGATCATCGAACACGCCCGACCGCGGAGCCGTTTCGGAGATTTGATCCCAAACCGATTTGGCGTTGGCCGGCGCAGCTAGAACACCAAGAACCAGTGCAGATGCGCACAACAGAGTTCTCATGACTGATCTCCAGCTTGTGGGCGACGCGAACGACTAGGGGGATGTCGTCGCCTGATCGCCCGAGCATGAAGCGCTCCCTCACGCTCGCTGGCTGTGCTGTGCAGCACAGGGAGCGGCTTGCAGTCTTTCAGCGTTGGCGGCAGCCGCGAACTGTTAATACCTGCAGCCCGCTAAGACCTGCGGACCAGACCCACCAGCACAAGCAGAATGATCGCACCGAGTGTCGCGGCAACGATATTTCCGACCGTCGAGACAGTGTACAGGCCAAGCATTGGTGCGAGAAAACCCGCAATCCCAGCGCCCACGATTCCCACCACGATGTTGCCGATGAGGCCGAAGCCGTAGCCCTTCACGATCAAACCGGCCAGCCACCCCGCGATGGCGCCAATGACGATCCAAGCGATGATGGTTTCAAAAGCGAGCATGGGTGCTTCCCCCTGGTTGTGATTAGCGCGCCCGTGCCTTGAGAAAAGTCATTCCTGGCGGGAACGGCTTTGCCTCAAACAGTGGGCCGCCAATCTGCGTTACAGTTCCTAAGTTGAAACAGGTGCGGGAGCAGTAGCGCTTGTCCTCATAGTGGAAGATGCGGGTGGTGAGGTGATCTCTGCACCAATCGCAACGCTGTTGCTGAATTTCAGCCGGCAGCATGTCCCACATGAGCATGTCCCTCCCGCATCAGGAGTGAACGCGCGCAAGCGAATCAACACCTCAAAAGATCTCACTTGGATCGCGAAGTTTCAATGAAGCGCTCGAGGCCGAAATGCGGTTACGGCCAAATGTGTGACAGTTCTGGCGCAGGCGTGGGTCGTGGGGATGCTCCACTGGGAACTGATCCTCGGATCGCCGTGTTTGCAAATCCAGGTTGCTGCGGCTGAGGAGTGGGTAGGTATGGGTGCGCTACACAATTACAGTGTCGTTTTCGCTCTGATTGGCTGTATGGGACAGGCGCAGTTTGCGCGTGCCGACAACCCGTTTCCGCGTTTGGCTGGAAGCTGGAGCGGAAGCGGCCACGTCCAGTTCGATCAGGGGAAAAGCGAGCAAATCACGTGCAAAGCCTACTACACGGCCCAGGCCGAGGGCTCGGGTCTCGCCATGGCGTTCCGATGCGCCTCAAGCAGCTATAAAATCGAGATGCGGGCTGGCCTCAGTCAGCAGGATGGCCGTGTCGTGGGGCATTGGGAAGAGCGCACCTTTAATGCGGCTGGCTCCGTCAGTGGTCGCGCAACTCCAACCAATTTGGATCTCGCTATTAGCGGTGCGGTGTCGGGCACGATGTTTGTGACGAGCAACGAGACGGGCCAACGCGTCGAGCTCAAAACCGTTGGTTCAGGTCTTGCTGGCGTTACCATAAACCTTGTGCGCAGCTAAGCTTGAGGCAGCAAATAGCAGCAGGATGATTCCACATCCTGCTACACTCCTTAATCAGGCCGTAAGCAAGCCGAGAGTGCCTGGTTGTTCGACCAGCGTGCAGAAGTGTGGCTGGAGGGCGCCTGATTGCTCCATTTTCAGCGGCCGGCATCGCGCTGCAAAGTTCCCAGCGGGAACTGACGCTCTAAGCGGGAACTGACGCACTAGAAGTGACGTTATCAATCCAAGTTCACTACCGCCTGTCGAGTAGAAACACGTATTCCTTGGCGGGAGAGCAAGGACGGCGGTCCTTGGGCAATCGCACGCCGTCCTTTGCTATAGCCGTTTCACATTGTCTTGAAGGCTCACCGTTGCGCTGACGATCATGCAGCTCAAGATCCTCGCCGTGCCGGCCTAGGATTTAGAACTTGGGAACGATGCTGGGTGCACGCCGTTCTCGCCAACGAGCGCTGCAGAAGGAAGGCATCCCATGGACGAAGATCACAAGCATCCTGATAACGCTCACCAACAAAGTTCCCTGCGCTGGCTTGAATCGAAAGAGAGCGACAAGAACGTCTCGACAGCGATTGGCGTGCTTTTGGTCGCCGCCGTTCTCTTTTTCCTGATGCTTGCCGTCGCCGGACCGCAACGGCAGCAGGAAACGCAGGTTGGCCAGAACATAGAGCGCAGCATCACCCCTGATACCCCGCGCAATCCCGACAACGTCATCAGGAGATAGCCATGGCACTCTCAGAGCAAGATAGAGTACGTCGGACAGACGACTACATTGACGCCGACTTGGCTCGCCAGCCCAATCCCGTGACCACGCTCGCCCTGCTGCTTGTCGGTTTGGTGCTGGCCGCATTTGCTGGATGGTACGTGTTCGGCAAGGACACGTCGGACAGCGTTGGAGTGACCCGCACGTCACCTCCAATCAGCAGCTCGCCGACGACCGGCCCGAACACGACGACGGTCCCCAAGCAGCCTTAACGGTTTCGGAGCAACACGGGCGCCCCTCATGGGGCGTCCTAAGCTGTGTTGCGGCGTGCGCGCGCCGACTACTTGCTCAACGCGAAGAATGCCGATCCTCCTCCGCCGCTGAGCGATGCGTTGAGCTTATGCCGTGCACTGTAATCGTGATGGTGCCCGACATGGCATATTCCGCATTGTAAAAATCGCCCGCGAACCGGTTGGTGCCAACGCGCGCCAGCGCCGCAGTTTGCGCGACGCGGACAGACGCGGTCGCACATTGGGCGCTCATGCCAAAGGTATTGCCGGATTGCCGTCGAAAGGTCGCCCGGCATCGCGCGTTTTCTGTAGCTCCCGACGGGAGCGTAACTCGACCGCTCCCACTCCAAGACCCGTCGAGGCGCGCCTGCTGGCCGTAGGTAGGATGCGAGACGCTGACAGCCGCTGTCGCTGCCAGAAGAATGCTAGCTATGCTGACCGCGAACGCTGCCCGAGTCATGCGGGGCCTCTGGGCTGATTGCTGCATTGCTTTGCGACCGAAACCAGCTGGAAAGCCGAGATGCTGGTTTCGTTGGGGATTTGTGTGTTGGCCGCGGCAGCGGCAACTGCGGCAATCACGGGTCGGTGCATGGGGCAGATACTGATTCCATCCAAGCCGTTGCTCAGAGGGCTGTAGGCTAGGGCGGCGCGGGCAGGTTGACTGTCGCGGGCCGCCTAGCCTATCGACGAAGACGGTAGCGCTCACGGCTCACGAACGTGCAGCTGTCGCGCCCAAGAACGTTGCTTGGCGAGTACCAGAAGACGCTGGTCGTTGTTCGCAATCCGGTGAAGTAGCGGCACACGAGGGACGCGCTCTCGGATTTGCCAAGGTCGCCCCAATCCTCAAGGGCCAGTTTCTCGCCCGGCTGGATCCCCCTCTGTTGCACGAGACGGCCAGAACCCCAACGACGACCTTTTTCACCCCGACGCTCCCGGCACCGCAATCACCAGCACCCTCCAATATTCGCAGCAAGAACAAACTCATGATGTTTTTGAAGTGCTTTCCCAGCACCTGCCTATGGTTCGGTACGCATATTGCCCTTAGACCGCTGCCGGTGCGGTGCTCGGCCATACGCCAGCCAGAGGCTTCCGTGGTATCGGAGTTCAAAGGAAGGGGAGCGGGCTAAGGGAATCGAACCCTAATCTTCAGCCTGGAAAGCTGACGTTCTGCCACTGAACTACGCCCGCTGACCAATGGCCTGCTCAATCCGGCTTGAAGGTAAGCCTCGCAATCTTGCCCTGGCAACAAACTCGAGAAGGAATGGTAAGCACGCCGACAGGAGCGTGATGTCCAAGGCTGCCTGACGGCACCGCGAAACGTCCAATGTCTTGTGCATGAGCGACAAACGTCCGGGCATGCGCCGCCAAGGGCACAGGAAAAGGCCGCTGGCAAGAGGCCAGCGGCCAAAGCCTCGGTAGTTGAGCGTAAGGGGCTAAGACCGCAAAGCGTCGGCTCGGCTGATGGCGGGTCGGCCGCGATCTCCGAGACTCCGGATTAGCAGTGGTGCAAAGCCCAGCGCAAAGGTGTCGCATTCATTCTGCGCACGGAGCGCCTACCTTCACCCCGTGCCTGCGTCCCTCCCATTCATCGAGCCCTGCCGCCCTCGCCCCGTAAAGTGCCTGCCCAGGGGTGATGCTTGGCTGCACGAGCCTAAGCTCGACGGCTGGCGCATCCAGGTCGTGACGGTCGGCAGCGAAATCGCACTCTATTCCCTCAATGGCCGTGATCTGAAAGGCTTTGCCTCAGTGCTCGATGCCGTGCGCAAGTTGCCCTGCAAGTCTGTGGCGCTCGACTGTGAACTCGTTCTCATGGGCCCGGAGGGAATAGACTTTTACAGCCTCATGAAGCGCACGGGCGAGAACGTCGCCTTGATGGCCTTCGATATCTTGGAGCTGAATGGCTCCGACCTGCGGCCTCTGCCGCTCGCGGCACGCAAGATCTACCTGTGGAAGCTCCTATCCCGCAACAAAAGCTCGAACCTTGCCGTGGTGCCAAGCTTTGAGGGCGGCGAGGAATTGATGCTAGCGGTGATGAAACATTCCTTGGAAGGCGTGGTGTCCAAGCGAAGGAGCGCGCCCTATGCCTCGGGCTCCCGGCCGGAGTGGGTCAAAGTGAAGTCTCCAACATGGCGCCAGGCCAACAAGGATCGCTGGGAGCTAATGCACGGGTAGGAAGCGTCCTGTGACTTGCGGGAATGAACGCTTCCTCCCGGGTGCGGCATGTGCCCTCCCTAGACTGGGTGCATCTCAACAACGCCAGCCGCTCAGAATTATTCCGGGTATGGATGATCCGGGTTCGGGCCTGTGGAAAACTCCGCGCTGCGAGCTTCAGTGACGACGCGGCTCGTCTCCTTGCGAGGCAAAAGCCCGTCGGGCGCCCTTTGTCACATGTTGCTTATCGTGAGCTGGCAGGATCCGCTGATGCAGCGTGGCACATGCTAGGAGAAGCTCGCAGTAGTTCTTTAGCCGCAACCTGGAGGCTGCATGACTATCGTCGCTTCGACGAACCTTCCGCTGCCGAAACTTGGGCAGGGAAAGGTGAGGGACGTCTACGAGGTCGACGCCGCACGTATTCTTCTGGTCGCCACAGACAGGGTGAGCGCCTTCGATGTCGTGATGCGCGAGGCCGTGCCGTTCAAGGGGCAGGTCCTCACCCAAATGAGCGCGTGGTGGTGCAGGCAATTGCAGGATATTGCGCCTCATCATTTGATCTCCGTTGATGCCGAGGAGATCATTTCTGCCGTCCCAGTACTCAGGCCGCACAAGGCGACAATCCAGGGCCGTGCCTCGCTATGCCGAAAGACAGTGGTGTTTCCGGTCGAATGCGTGGTCCGGGGCTACCTATCCGGCTCGGCATGGAAAGAATACAAAGCGCTGGGCACGCTTGCGGGTGAGCCGCTACCTGCTGATCTTTTGGAAAGCCAGATGCTCGCGCCGCCCCTGTTCTCGCCGGCCTCCAAGGCTGTAACCGGGCACGATGAGAACATCACCGTGAATCGCATGCGAGAAGTGGTGGGTGGCAGCGTAGCCATGGAGCTAGAGCGACTCTCGCGAGCTATCTACGGGTTCGGCCGCGACACGGCGCATCGGCGCGGCATCATCATTGCGGATACGAAGTTTGAGTTCGGGCGTGACGGTGAAGGCAACATCATACTCATCGATGAAGTGATGACGCCAGACAGTTCACGTTTCTGGCCCATGGATGACTACCGTCCGGGCCGGCCGCAACCGAGCTTCGACAAACAGCCTTTGCGTGATTTTCTCGACGGCGAGAGGCGGGCGGCCCGCTGGAATGGTGAAGCACCGCCGCCTGCCTTGCCACCCGACGTCGTCCAAGCCACAAGCGAGCGGTATCTTGAGGCGTTGCGGCTGGTTACTGGTAATAGACTTGAATTCAATTCCTCTAACATGTGAGGAAGGTGGGCGTCGTGGCGGCTGATCCGCGAACGGACGTGTCCAACAGTGCCACGTCCCCATCAGCGACGCCGTTGGACCCCATCGTCCAGTGCGCAGCGCTCAGCCCAGCTGCTACTTCGACGTCTTCACCGGCTCCCACCCATCGAGGATGTAGAACTGGCGTTCCCAGACGTAGGTGACGAGGTGAAGCACATCGCGCCAAGTCAAATACACAACGGCCAGAAACATGGCGACGACCACGACCACGCAGAGGCCGAAGAGAACTGTGGCTAGCATGCCCGCGAGCGAGGAGCGCACCAGCGGGAGATCCAACTGGACGGAGTACTGCCGCATTCGGAGCGCGTAGAAGGTGCACACTAGGGCGGACACGAACGTGGCCCCGCCGAGCATACCGGCTAGGAGCCGGGCGTTGCTGACGACGGGCAGACCGACCTTCTCGAGTGCGGCCTGCGACACGGGGATGCCACTCTTCAGCAGGACGCTAAAGATCGCGGAGATCATGAAGGCGAGAAGCGCGCGCACCGCACGGTCCTCGTACTTGTCGGCTCGGTGTCGCAGGTATGCGTGCTCGAGTGCTCCCTCAGACAGGGAGGATGGATCCGATCTAGACCCACGATCTACGGGCGGAAGTACCTCGACCGCGGTCACCACGACGGCTTGAGGTCTCGGCTGCTGCTCCACGACGAAGTCGAACGACAACTGCGCCGCGACGACCTGCGACTTGCCCTTCTTGGACGATCCTGCCTTCTTTGCCATGGCGCAGACCGAGGTCAGAACCGGTGCCGATTCGCAAGCCGCCGGGCGCAAATCCCGCTCACAGCGGTGGATGGACGGACTAGGGCACCCTTAGCTTAGGTTCAGTGCATGCGCAGGGCTGCGCTGACGCCGACCTGCCGCCGCAGCAGCACCGTAACTTCCTCGTGAGTCGAACCGAGGACGTGCAGTGACCCGCCGCACCGGCAGCGCTGACCTTCCCCTGCATGGTGGTCGCGTCTAGCTGAGCGCATGGCCGCGCTGGGCGCCGTCATCTGCCAAGTCGTCGTGCACCACTACGGCCGGGATGAGTTCCTGCGGCGCCTGTCGCAGGCTGTTCGGACACGTGAACTGACCGGCCCAGCAACAACAAACATCCCACACCTGCTGCCACGCACGTCCGATCAGACCGACACGAGGGGTTGGACGACACGAGCGGCGCTACGTTTTGCGACAGCAGAATTGCCCTCTAACCCGACGCCGATTTCAACTTGAGTTCGACGCCCAGGATTAGGAAACCTGTCGGCGCCGGTTTTTCAGTCGCACTGGCACTTCCCTCGCTCGCATCGGCCATGGAGTGCAACACAATGTCAGGATTGGCCTGCCCAATGAGTGGCGGTTTTTGATCGGCCGACTGAGAGGGGTCGTTTGCATAGGTCTGCTGTAGCGCCCCTGATGGCACCACCTCTGCCGACGCACTCTTGACGGACCAGATCAGGGTTCCTCTTTGATCTGCTGACATGCTGACGCCCTGCACCTTGCCGATGTACTCCTCATCTGCGCCAGCCCCTGGCTGGAAGGTGCAAAGCGCGTCGCGTGTCTGCCCTCCAGTCTCTGCGTCACCGGATGGGGCATCGGCCGGTTCTCCCAATACACAGGTGAGAACTCCGATTTCGACGTTGGCACTCTGGGCAACCGCCATGCACTTCAAACATGTCGTTAGCGTCACCGCCGCCAAGCACGTTCGCCACATAGAGGAGCCTCGCTTTCCGCGCCCGCTCGCCATCTCCGTCCCCCTCGAGACACTGAGCCCATTCTCATAAGCGAGCAACCGCATCCCACTGAGAGAGGGATGCGGGCCTTTTTCATTGGGTGCACTGAAACGTATAGGTGTGCTCGCCCTTCCTGCTGCTGCGTACGGGACTGTCTCCATAGAAGTTGTACCCCTTGGGGCAGGTCCGGTTGGCAAAAGCCTCGGCATAGGTCCGGGCTTCGTTTGTGATGATCGTTTGATCCTGAGCTACACCACGCACGGGGATGACGATCAGCATCGTCTTACCGTCGTTGCGCTCGTGGGCACGGTGCTGGAAGCGAACTCTACCGCTGAGTGATGCACCAACGATGGAGCTGGGATCAGAGGGGCAGCTGGCAATCCTATCGAGATGAGGGCTATGGTCTGGCTTGGACGCATGGTCTGCCTCCGCGAGACTTCGCGACGCAACGCCTAGGCTGAGGGGGAGTTCCAAGGGTCTGAGGGAGTAGCAGCGCACGTGTGCGACGCGGGGACTAACGACCCCTGGGCCACCACTCCCCACGGGTGAACGCAGAGTGCGAGGCCAGCGCCGCGCGAGGATGGCGAGCGACGCCATGCCGCTGTTGGTCAGAAAATGAACAAAGTGTCCCACCGCTCCGGTCGGGTGCGTGTCCCACCGATTAGGAGGCACTGATTTCTCCAGTATTTTCGGAGGGGTTGGAGGCCACGCCCGGAGTCGAACCGGGGTACGCCGCCAGGGGCTAACGGCCGACGCGCTTGCTTGCGCGCCGGGCGGTGCCAGCCGACATGAACGATATCCAATGTGGCGCTGCCACCGTCCAAGTCGCGACTTGGCAGCTGCCCATGTGAAGCGTTAGCGGTATCATTGGGCGCTCATACAGAACACGGTCGCGATGCGTGTCTTCACAAACTTGCCCCCGGTCGACTGGCGCAGCGTCGGGTCGGTTGCCCACGCGGCCGAGACCGCCGGTTTCGACGCGCTGATGACGGTAGAGCTTGGTCATGATGTCTTTGCGCCGCTCGCATTTGCCGCCGTCGTCACCGAGCGTATCGAGCTGACCACGTCCATCGCCGTTGCCTTCCCGCGCAGCCCAACCGTTCTCGCTGTCCAGGCGTGGGACCTCCAGGCCAACTCGCATGGGCGCTTCGTGCTGGGTCTCGGTAGTCAAGTGAAGGGTCACAACGAGCGGCGCTTCGGGGTCAAATGGAGCGCGCCGGCGCCACGTCTGCGCGAGTACATCCAGGCTCTCAGAGCCATCTGGCGGTGTTGGGAGAAGGGAGAACGGCTCAACTATCAGGGCGAACACTACGCGCTTTCACTCATGACCCCCGACTTTTCGCCCGAGCCGACTGGCCTGCCCATGATCCCTGTGACCATCGCAGCAGTCGGGCCGGCGATGCTCGAGCTCGCAGGCGAGATCGGTGATGGGGTTCGCCTGCATCCGCTTTGCACGCGCCGCTATCTCGAGTTGGTCTGCCTGCCCAAACTACTTGAAGGCATGCGGCGCGGCGGGAGGAGGCGGGAGCATTTCGATATCCATGGTGGTGGCTTCGTGTGCACTGGCCCCGACGAGGCAGCGGTTCGCATGGCGATGGACTGGGCGCGGTCCCGCATCGCCTTCTATGCCTCGACCCGGACGTATCGGCCGATCCTGGCATTGCACGGCCTCGAAGACGTTGGCTTCAAACTGCATCAACTGTCCGTCGAGCGCCGATGGCACGAGATGCCGCAACACATAACAGACGATACCTTGTACCTGTTTGCCGCCTGCGGCACCTACCAGGATATCGTGGGCAAAATCCAACAACGGTTCGGCGGTGCGGCCGACGCCATCGAGATCTTTCTTCCGTCGGACTGCGAGCTGGAGCCGATCCGAGAGCTGGTCGCAGACATCCGTCGTATTCCGCATGCGTTTCGGGGCTTCGATACGGGGTGGTGAACCCAAGCCCAATTGGTAGCTGAGGTAGGGCATGCCGCACGATGCAGAGGGACATAGCCTTTCCGGTGCCACGCCCGAGGCGATCGGCTCCTTCCATCGCGCGGTGCGCGCCTTCACGCTGGTATACGGCGACACCCTCGGCCTCTACGAGGAAGGGCTCAAGGCCGCTCCGCATCTGGTCATGGCGCATCTGGGAAAGGGCTGGGCGCTCTCCCTCGGCAATGATCCTGTCCTGGCGGCGAGGGCTCGCGCAGTGCTGGGTATCGTCCGCAACCTGCCGCGGAACGAACGAGAGAACGCGCATCTTGCCGCCCTGACCCATGCCGTCGAAGGTCATCGGGCGTCTGCCGTAGCGATCTTGGACCGGCACCTCATGCGCTACCCCCTCGATCTCGTGGCGCATATGGCGGCGCTACAGATGGACGGGCACTTGGGACGCTTTCACCGGGCTCGCGATCGCTCGGCCCGCGCGCTGGCACACTGGTCCACGGCCCAGGAAGGCTACGGCATCATGCTGTCGTTCTATGCTTTCGGGCTGGAGGAGGCAGGCGACTATGCCCGCGCCGAGGACACGGGGCGGGCAGCCGCTGCCCTCGAGCCCCACGGCTACTGGCCGCACCACTGCGTTTCGCATGTGATGGAGATGACGGGCCGGCCCCAGGATGGTCTTGACTGGATGGCGACGCGGGAATCCCTGTGGTCGGCGAAAGACAACACCAATCGCGTGCACATCTGGTGGCACAGAGCGCTGTTCCATGTCGAGCTGGGCCAAACCGACGAGGCTTTGGGGCTATATGACGGTCCGATCTTGGACACGGTTCGGCCGGTTGGAATGAGCATCTGCAATCCTTCGGCACTGCTGTGGCGGCTGGAGACTCTCGGGTGCAAAGCGGGCGACCGCTGGAAGCATCTTGCGGCAATGTGGAATGGCCACGCCGACGGCAGGCTGTGTGTCTTTACTGACATCCACGCCGCCATGGCCGAGCTCCGGGCAGAAGAGAACGCCGCGCTAGAGCGTCGGCTGGCAGCGATGTCCAAGACCGCCGCAGAAGGCACCGAGGCCGCCTCGATCTATCGGGACATTGGGTTGCCGGCGGTGCAGGGGCTGATCGCGTTCAATCGAGGCGAGTACGCGCGAGCCGTGGAGCACCTGCTGCCGTCGCGATTCCATCTGTGGAAGATGGGCGGCAGTCACGCGCAACGGGACGTGATCGACTGGACACTGGCCGAGGCTGCGGCGCGGGCGGGTCTCCGCGACGTTGCCCTGTCATTGGCGCATGAGCGGCTGGCCTCTCGGCCGAGCAGCATGCCGAACCGCCGGTTTCTGCGCCAAGCGGAAGCGATCTCCGTTGTTTGAAGAGCGATCCTCAAATCCAAACTGTAACGATTAGTCTGCGTATCCCTTTAGAAATCAGGATTCACTAAGGAGCAACGCTCATGACCAAACGCTTTTCTGGCACGACACCGACACGAAGCAGCGCGGTGGCGCACGACGATATCGCTTATGCGGTGCTATCGACGCACGCGCCGTGGGCATGTCCAGTTGTGCGTCGGTTGCCCTCTAGCGTCGCCCCACCAATCCCCACACCAGCGTTGAGTCCGCAAATCAGCGATTTACCGTCCTGCGCTTGCGACGCAATGCAGGACGTTTGCGCTCGACCGGCGAACCTCGATCAGTGCCTTGACGTGAGACGCTGGCCGCAAACGGTAATTAGAGGTGATTTGCTCTCGAGGTGCGAGAGTGCGTAGGCTTTATGTGCGGCGGTTCTCTCCTTCCCGCCGCAGTATCACTGCCCTGAGTACTGGCCCGCATGGCCTCCTTCAACGCGGGCCTTTTTCATTATGGGAAGCAGCGCCCCACACTCAGCCCAGCGAGGCTTCGGTCTTGGCTGGGACTTCTAGCCCGCGCGAGATAGTGCACAACGCCACTTCCCATCATCCATTACGAAACAACCCCGCCTAACGTTTCGTGAGTAGAGCCACGACGAGCCATGTAATTCATGCCCTTGGTTACCAAACGCTTCGAACAGCGCGAATCGATCCTCCCTGTCGGTAGTGACAGTTATCAGTCGCGTTGGCTTGTCTATCGTGCAGCCACATGGACAAACGAATAACAGCAGGCATCGCGGGATGTGCACTTGGCCTCGTGCTGGCGCTGTTCGTCATGTACGGCAGCTCTCTGCCTCCGCGCCTGCCGGCCACCAGCGAGAAGTGCCAGACGCGCCTCCCCGACGCGTCCTTTGTGGCCTTTGCCGAGGTGCGCGCGTCGATGCGCGGCATGGGGGGATATTGCGAGGCACTGACGGTGCACTACCACGACGACAGCACAGGCGTCTTTCCTCTACCCGACACGCGTTGGTTCGGCAGACCATTGTAACTTCACTATCGCATCAGCTGTGAGGCTAGGGCATGCTGGCGCGGAGCGAGGAACTACCGTGGCGTGCGGTTCATTCTGCAACCCGGATTTACGTCCGACGGAAAACGTGCGTGTGGCTCCTAATGCAAAAGCACCGCGTCTTCAAACTTGACGATATCGAGCACCTCGCCCGCCTCGTTGCAGATCTCAAAAGCGAAGCCGATCGTCCCGAACTGCCATTCACCGGGCAGGTCTGCGAGCATACCGCGGATAATCGCTAAGGCATCGGCTTTGGCGGTGTCGAGACACGGGAACTGTACAGGCCTGTCGCTCTCTATGAGATCGCCACTCCCCTTGAGATTGAAATAGTACTTCGGCACAGGGCACCTCAACACAACAGCCAGGATGGCAATCTCGCAATAAGAATGGCCATATGGGGGCGGCGACCCAGCCCGGGTTGGAATGTGGCCCAGACCTGAAGTCGTAACGTGCAAAGATCATCTGTCAGCGGCAGGGGATACCCCCGTTTGGGGGAGCCCTGGCGCTAGGCTTCTCCCACGTCCTTGGCGATTGGCTCATAAGGTGTGGCCGGTCGTGATTGTTCAGCGGCCGAGTATTGTGAGGCTGACACGAGCGATGCCACTTCCCGTCATACCGATGACCTGAGCCGCCGCCTTGGAGAGGTCGATGATGCGGCCGGCAATGAACGGTCCGCGATCATTGATGTGGACATCGACGCTGCGACCGCTTGCCTGATGGGTGACGCGAACGCGCGTACCGAATGGCAGCGTCCTGTGCGCAGCCGTCATGGCGCTGGGGTTGAAAGAGCCACCCGAGGCGACACGCTGCCCTCGCTGGTAGTAGGAAGCCAGTCCAATAAGCCTGGGGCCCGTTGTGCGAGCGCTGCCTTGGGCCTTTTGCGTGGCGCGATGGGATCGTGCGTAGGGCTTTCCCTCTGCAGTCTTAGCCCTGGAGACAACGCCAGCAGCAGCGAGATCTGGCGCACTCGTACTGAACAGGACGAGTGCCGCCGCGAACAGCCCTATCGATTTCATTCCAGGAGTCCCAGCTAGCGTGGCGCAGTTGCGTTTTTTTAACCCATCAGGGCGGGAGCTTGGAGAAACATCCCGCGCCCGATGTCACCACTCCTGGGTCGTAGGAGCGATGCGTGAGTGCAAATTGGATTGCGCGCCGACTCGTTCCCCGAGATTTCAGCGTTCGTCGCTGCCGTGGTTAACGCAGCCGAAATGGAAGGCGAGGTAACCGGCACCGCGCAAGGCAAACGCCACTGATGCGCTGCGACGAGCTCCAGCACCGCACCCGCAACCTTCTTGCCGTCGTGCAATCGATTTCCGACACCACGCTAGCTACCGCCGGCTCGCGGACTACAGTACCGAGTGGGCGATGCCGCCGGTCAACTGCCCGACGGCCCTCCATCTTCTGGGTCTGGGCCAGGCGTCGCTCGCTCTCTCGGAGCGCCTCTTCGACATGCCTGCGGTCGCTCAGATCGTGGATCATGCCGCATCGGTGATGGGCCGTCCGCGGTCGCCGTCGCGTAGCGGAAACAATTCCGCCATCGCCGGCGTAAAGTGCTTTAGGCGCAGCTTCTCGTCGATCACGCAGGACTTGGCTTGCGTGATGCGCATGCACTGAAGGCTTTGGTGATGCAGGCGTTGAGACACCACTAAGCTTGTGGTCTGAGCCGGAGCGATAGAGCACGCGGCTGCCTGAGGTAGAGCGCCTCTTCGTGCGCCGGAACCAGCATTCGACAACAAACGCAAAGATCGGCAGGCAGAAACCCAAGCTTGAGGCGATCGTCCCGACATTGTGCCTTTCGTTTTCACGACCGGGTACGATCAGCAGGCGATCCCTGACCGATACAGAGATGTAATACTCTGCCCGAAGCCTTTCGACCCCGCCCAGGTAATGCGCGCCTTGTTTTCAGATGCGGGCCAAGTGCCGTAAGTCGGGTTGGCGGCTGACCGCTGTCCGCACGATCGCTGTGCTGTAAAGCGAGCTCGCGCTCCAACTCCTTGCTGGAGTGTTCCACGCCAGCATGCTCGCTGGCAGGGCGGGAGCACGGCCGGACCATCCCATTACCGGACTAAGGCGGGCTTCGCGCCGGTCCCGCTGCGGCGGTCGCGGTCAGGGGGAGGCCGGCGGCGACCCAGCCCTCGACACCGTCGATCACGTCAGTCGCCCGGTGCAGTCCGAGGTCCAGAAGCCGGCCCACCGCGAGTGAGGAGGAATACCCCTGTCGGCACACGAGGATGACTTGCAGGTCGTGGTCGGTTGCCTCGGCGATCCGCCACGGACACTGCGGGTCCAGCCGCCACTCCAGGACGTCCAGGCCGATCGTGATCGCGCCCGGGATCTCGCCGTGCTCGCGCCGGTATTCGACGGGTCGGATGTCCACGAGGAGCGCCCCGCCGTCACGCTCAAGTGCGGCCGTCACCGCGTCGACCCGCTCGTACCGAGCGCGTACCTCCTCCAGCAGCTCATCGATCGATCGGGGCATCGGCGAAGACCTCCAGACATCGCGCCATGCGGGCACGGCGACTTCCGCGTCGTGGGTCGGCGTCAACGTCTTCGCGCGGTCCGTCCGCGGCTCAGCCCGTTTTCACCGGCAATCCGGCGGCCTTCCATTCTGGAAAGCCATCCTCCAGCCGCCGCGCCTTGAAGCCTTTGGCCCTGAGTTCGGCCACAGCCTCAAATGACATCACGCAGTAGGGTCCGCGACAATAGGCGACGATCTCCGCTTTTTGCCGGCACGAGAGAGCCAGCGATTGAGCTTTGACAACGGAACGTTCACCGCGCCCGGCAAATGCCCCAAGTTGAATTCGTCTTCGGGTCGCACGTCGAGAAGCGTCACGAGCCCCTTCTTCATGCGCTCCTGCAGTTCCGCGCGCGAGACCGGCTCCAGGTCGTCGCGCTGCAGGAAGTAGGTGCGAAGGATGCGGTTCACCTCGGCGACGTTGCGCTCTGCCACGCGGTGCACGGCCGAAACCGCCGCAAGCACCGAGTTATCGGCCAGCGAATAGAGAACGAATTTGCCGTCCCGCCGAGCCGAAACAAGCCCAGCACGGCGCAGATGCTGCAGATGCTGAGACGCGTTGGCGATCGTGATTCCGCAGCGCTGCGCAAGGGTTTCGACAGTTCGCTCGCCCTGGGCAACGAGTTCGAGCAGTTCAAGGCGATGCTCATGGCCGAGCGCTTTGGCGACGGCTGCGAATTGCGCATAGAGCGCTCGCTTGGGGTTCGTGCTTGACATGGTCATATCATTCAAGCGAATTATTGAGTATGGACGTGGTGATGTCAAACGAACCTTTTGTGCGGTTCACCGCCTTCGGCGCCGTGCTGGCTGCAATGGCGATGTGGGAGCTGGCCGCGCCGCGCCGCAAGCAGGAGCTTGGACGCACAGACACGCTGGCCAGGCAATCTCGGCATCGTCGTTCCTCGATACCCTGCTTGTCCGACTGATTTTTCCAATGGGGGCCATGGGCGTCGCCCTCTTGGCCGAAGCCCGTGGTTGGGGCCTCTTCAACGCTTTCGGCATCCCCACCTGGGTGGCGGTCCCCGCAGGTGTGATCCTGCTCGATCTGGCCATCTATCTTCAGCATGTCCTGTTCCACGCCGTGCCCGCTTTGTGGCGGCTCCACCGCATGCATCACGCCGACCTTGAGTTCGACGTTACCACGGGCGTGCGGTTTCATCCGGTCGAGATCTTGCTGTCGATGGTCATCAAGCTCGGCGTGGTGGCGGCGCTTGGCGCGCCGGCCCTCGCCGTTCTTACTTTCGAGGTTCTTCTCAACGCGACCTCCATGTTCAGCCACGGCAATGTTTCTCTGCCCGCAGGCCTTGACCGCGTCCTGCGCTGGATTGTGGTGACGCCCGAAATGCACCGCGTGCATCATTCGGTCAAAGCGCACGAAACGAACAGCAACTTCGGTTTCAATCTGCCGTGGTGGGACCGGCTGTTCGGCACTTACCGGGACCAGCCCGAGGCCGGGCACCTCGGCATGACGATCGGCATCGCGCAGTTCCGAGACTCCGCCGAGCAGCGTCTCGACCACATGCTGACGCAGCCATTCAGAGAAGATGCGAAGATTTATCCGCTTGGACAGCGGGAGCGCAGCCAATGAGCGTTATCGCCGCAGAGTCGCGCTTGTCCTGGTTGTTGCCGCGGCTGCGCTCTGGCTTTGGTATCCGGCGAGCAGGGCTCGACGCGGGCCACGTTGCGGAACAACTGCGCGCTCTAGGCGCGTGGGCGCCCGCCCTTCATGTGCTCCTTTTTGCTCTCGGCACGGTTCTGTTCTTGCCCGGCTCGCTGTTTGGTCTTGCCGGCGGAGCCCTGTTTGGGCCGGCGCTGGGAGCGATTGTCAATCTCGCCGGTGCCACGCTCGGAGCGGTGGCTGCATTTCTGATCGCGCGGTACGCAGCGGCTGACTTGGTGAGAAAAAGGGCCGGACCCAAGCTTGAGCGGCTGATCGCGGGCGTCGAGGCCGAAGGCTGGCGGTTTGTTGCGCTCGTGCGTCTTGTACCGCTCTTCCCCTTCAGCCTCATCGAATTATGCGCTCGGTTTGACCCGGATACGGCTTGGCCAGTATGCGCTCGCCTCACTGGTCTGCATGATTCCAGGCACGCTTGCCTATTCCTGGCTCGGCTATGCGGGCCGGGAAGCCGCTGAAGGGAGCACCGACGCGATTCAGTATGGCGTCATTGGCTTGGCCGCGATTGCGGCCATTGCGTTCGTTCCGCGTCTCCTCCGACGCTGGCGCGAAACCCCGCCGCGCTGGATCGATGCGCAGCAACTCTCCAAAACTCTGTCGGAAGCCAACCGGGTGGCCGTACTCGACGTGCGCAGCGATGCCGAATTCAACGGGCCGCTAGGACACATCAGGGGTGCGGTAAACATACCGGTCGATGAACTGGCCGAGCCGCATCGGCGAACTGCGTGCCCTCACAGGTGTCCGCGTTGTCACAGTATGCCGGACCGACAGGCGCTCCGCTTCCGCCGCCGCCGTGCTGCGCGACGCAGGTTTTGACACCGAGGTGCTTCGCGGCGGGATGGAGGCCTGGACGCAAGCGCGCATGCCTGTTGAACGGAACGCGCTCACGGGCGGGAGGCGAAGAGCATGAGCTATGCCAATCCGGCCGCGCTATGAGCGCTTCATGGGACGCTGGAGCGCGCGGCTGGCGCCCGCATTTCTTCGTTTCGCGCAGGTAAAAGATGGCCAGCACATCGTGGATGTAGGCTGCGGTACAGGCGTGCTGAGCCGCGCCGTTGTTTCATCTGGGGCCGACCGTGAAAGTAACTGGCGTAGACCCATCGGCAGAGTATCTGGCATTCGCTGCGCGAGACTTGCCGGCCGAGCGAGTGCGATTTCAGGTCGGCCGCGCCGAGGCGCTTCCCTTCTGGAGATGGCACGTTCGATGCGGCCCTCGCCTTGCTCGTCCTGCAGGATTTTGATGAGCCGGAGCGGGCCGTGCGCGAGATGGCGAGGGTCACCCGCCACGACGGCGTCGTTGCCGCGTGCATCTGGGATTTTGAGCATGGCCTGCCGATGCTTTCGCTGCTGCGGCAAGCGGCCGAGACGGTGGCTCCCTGATGAGGCGTTGGGAACGATCGCGGAAGGGCCCGCGAGATCTGCAGGACCTGCACGCTGTGTGGGACAATGCGGATTGCATGACATCGCGACCGAAACGTTTCGAGATCGGCATGGCTTTCGCCTCGTTCGACGACTACTGGCAGCCAGTGCTGGGACGTTCCACCCCGACTTCCGCATTCGTGGCTGCGGTGGATCAGCAGACCGGCGGCGCGCTTGCAAGGGTGCTGCGCGAAAAAATCAGCGGCATGGAGCCGGACGGCTCTTTCGTACTGCCGGCGCGCGCCTTTGCGGTCAGAGGGATTGCGAGCAACTGAACGCGTAGCCGCGAACGCCAACGATCGACGGAGCGAACCGTGAAGGATGCATGCCCCGCCAATCCTGTCCGAAAAGCACTACGGGGCGCCGTCAGTTTTCACGCCGGAGAACATCCTGCGCGAAGCGCGGCGTCAGAAGGGCCTCGCGCCGGTGACCGTGCCTGCTATTTGTGTGCTTGATCCCGACGGGGACATCGTGCGCCATCTCAAGCGCACGGGGCGCGCGCGAAGAGAAGACGCGTGGGCGTGCTATCATTCCGAGCTTTACGTCGCGAGCGAGCAAGGAATCGACTTCGGCTTTGTTCCGTGCGCGGTCGGCGCGTCATACGCCGTCCTGATTGCCGAACAGCTGTTTGCCAGCGGATGCGGTCTTCTGATCAGCGTGACATCCTCAGGCCAGTTGCGGGAGCTTCGTCCGCCGCCCTATTTCGTGCTCATCGACAAGCGCCTTGCGCGACGAAGGCACGAGTTACCACTACCTGCCGCCTGCGGAGTTCAGTCACGCATCCCCGGAGCTTCTGGATAGGTTCTCCGGCACGCTCGCAAGCCTGCGCGTGCCCGTCGAGCGAGGCGCGGTGTGGACGACCGACGCACCTTTTCGGGAAACGGAGCAAGCCATCGCGGCGATGCAAGCCAAAGGGACTCCTAGCCGTGGAAATGGAAGCGGCAGCGCTGTACGCGTTTGCGCAGGCGCGCTAGTAAGCCCGTGATCTGCTTTGCCCACGTCACCAACCAGATGGCGCGCAGGGAAGGTGATTTCGAGAAGGGTGAAGCGGATGGCGCCGTGGATGCACTGGCGTTGATTGCGGCGGTGGCCCGTGCCGCCCTATGACAAGGCCCTGATGCTGTTCGATCACTGTAGAGTGAAGGTTGCCGTTCCGGCAACGACCACGAAGTTGAAGGGAGCCCAGCATGAGTGAAAACACACCCGTTGATGCTGCTGCCCTCCGCGAGGAGGTCAAGAAGAAGTATCGCGATGTCGCGGTCGCGCCCAATGCTACGTACCACTTCCATACAGGCAGGCCGCTTGCGAAGCGGCTCGGCTACGATACCGCTGCAGTCGATGTGATGCCTGACGAGGCGGTCGAATCCTTCGCGGGCGTGGCCAATCCTTTTTCCCTGCGCGAACTGCAAGCCGGTGAACGGGTGGTCGATCTCGGCTCGGGCGCCGGCTTCGACTGTTTCTTTGCCGCCGACAAGGTTGGTCCGCAGGGGCGCGTCGTGGGCGTCGATATGACCGAGGAGATGCTGGCGAAGTCGCGCAAGACCGCGCAAAGCATGGGCCTGACCAACGTTGAGTTCCGGGCAGGCATTCTTGAGGAATTGCCGGTTGAGGACGGTTGGGCGGACGTTGTGATCTCCAACGGTGTCATCAATCTTTGCGCCGACAAGCAGCGCGTGTTCTCTGAAATACGCCGCGTTCTACGTCCAGGTGGCCATCTGCAGTTTGCTGACATCGCCAACGGCCGGGAGGTACCCGCAGGAGCGGTTGCCAACATAGATCTTTGGACGGCTTGAATTGCCGGCGGTCTGCCGTGTGCAGCCTGGCAAAAAATGATCGAAGATAGCGGGTTTGTGGAGGTTCGCATCGGACCGCCGATCGATACGTTCGGCGGCGCGAAGGGCGAGCCGAACGCACGCAAGTTTGAGGTGTTCGGATACGCTTTTTTGGCTCGAAAAGTCTGACGCGCTGAAACTGCTTTGCGACCGCGCAGAGGCGGCGGCCAAACGCATCATTTCACCAGCTTCTCTTTTGTTATCGCTAGCTGGACCGCTGGGCGTGCGGCAACGCGCTTCCGATGAGCCAGGATGCCAGGATAGGGCGACAGATCGAGTTTCACTGACCGCGCCCAATTCGACACGACGAAGAGGTACACATCTGCGATTGAGAAATCTTCGCCCAGCAAATGCCCATTCTGAACGAGATGCTGCTCGACATGAGCGAGCCGGCTGTCGAGACGTCGTGCGGAAGATCAGCTTTGTGAAATAGGGAACTCGCACCGGGCATGTAGTAGAGTTTCATGCTCTCTCTCTCCGTGGGCAGCGCCATAGTATCCTCCTCTGTTCCACAATGTGATGTTGATCTGCGGAGATGCTACGGGAGAAGAAGAGGACCGCGCTTCGGGGGAACGCCCCAGTACGACGGGCGGAGGATTGGGTGGTTCCCCCCAGGTCACCGGTGGCATGGCAAACGAGGGACAAGCGGACTACAGCGCGCCGGCTGTCGAGAAGTCGCGTTTTGACGAGCCGGACCCTACTCGATCACCTGGCTTGCGCGGCTCAGCAAGGTGGAAGGAAGCGTCAGCCCAATCTCGCGAGCTGTTTTAAGATTGATCACCAGCTCGTGTTGCCGCACCGTCTCGACGGGCAGGTCGCCGGGCTTGGCCCCCTTCAGTATTCTGTCCACGTAGATCGCCGTGCGCCGGGTGGCTTCTGAAAAAGCCGTTCCATAGCTCATCACGCCTCCAGCGTCCGCGTGCTCCCTGGGGGACAAGATCGGGAGTCTGTACTTCAATGCCGACTCCGCTATTCGCCGCCGATGTGGCGTGGTCACAGGAGTCGAAAGGACAACAACGGCTTCAGCACCTCCGCTTTTAGCAGCCTCAAATGCACCGTCGAAATCCGGACTAGCCACTCCTCGCTCGACCTTGAGAACTTGAATTTGAAGACCATGCGAGCGCGCTGCGTCTTCATTCGCCTGGAAAACGGCAGGCGCCGCCCCTGAGTCCCCGAGCAGGGCAACGCGCGCAAGACCTGGAATGGCGTCCTTCAGGATTTCTAGCTGCTTTCCTGCTTGGAGTGAGTCAAAGGTGGTGGCGCCGGTTAGGTTTCCCTCGGGCTGCGCCAAGTTGGTAAGCAAGCCAGTTGCGACGGGATTGACCACTCCCGCGAACACGATCGGGACCTCTGTCGTGGCACCTTTGGCAGCACGCGCCGCGGTTGCACCGGCCGCTACGATCACATCCACCTTGAGGCTGACGAACGCAGCGGCGATTTCGGACAGCTGCTCAAGCCGTTCGCCCTCAGGCCATCGACCGTCGATGATGATAGTGCGCCCCTCCACATATCCAAGGTCCGCAAGCGCCTTGCGAAACACCTCCAGCTGCGATGTGGCTGGCGCCGGGGCAGAAGTCGGGCCGAGAAATCCGATCGTGGGGGTTTTGACTGAAGGCTGTTGCGCCATACCACCATGGCTGACAAATCCTGCCGCAGCCGCAAACACGGCCAGTCCGATCAACTTGCGCATCGCCACGTGTCTTCCCCATTTAATCCCTGGATCTTCAGTCGCAGTGGCCGCCGATCCGCGGGGCCGGAAACAAGAGCCAAGCGGGGTCCACAGCGCGAAATCACGTTATTTAGCGCTCAAGAGACAATTAGTACTGTAGGGTATTCACTACAGCGCGATTGCTCGGGTCGTCCCCGCAATCTCTCAATACGCTGTTTCCCATACTGACACTACGTTTGGCTGCCGAGCCGTCATCGGCACGCGTCAAAAACCTTTGGGAGGTAAATCAATGGCTATGAGACCCGATCCGACGTTTCACGCATCGCCCAAGCTCGCGATGGAGGCTCCGCCAGAGGACTTCGCCTACACTTTGCTGCTCAGCCCTGACTTCTCGAAGCCCGACGCGCTGGCGGTGGTCGACGTAAAGCCAGGCTCGCCCACCTATAGCCAAATCGTGCACACGGTGGTGATGCCCAACAAGGGCGACGAGTTTCACCATTTCGGCTGGAATGCCTGCTCGTCGTCGCTATCGCCGCTCACCGGCCACGCGTTCCTGGAGCGTCGCTACCTGATCATCCCGGGTCTCCGCTCCTCGCGTATCTATATCGTGGATACCAAGCCCGATCCGACCCAGGCCAAGATCTGCAAGATCATCGAGCCCGAGGAGGTGTTCAAGAAGACAGGCTATTCGCGACCTCACACCGTCCATTGCGGCCCGGAGGGCATCTACGTCAGCACGCTCGGCGGCGGCGGCAAGGACGGCACCAACGGACCGCCAGGCGTCTTCATCATGGACTGCGAGACGTTCGACATCCTCGGTCGCTGGGAGATCGATCGTGGACCGCAGACCAAGCACTATGACTTCTGGTGGAACCTGCCGCGCGACTACATGGTGTCGAGCGAGTGGGCGCTGCCTCCGCAGTTCGAGAACGGTATCGTGCCGGAGGACCTGCTTGCCAACAAGTACGGCCATCATATCCACTTCTGGGACCTGCGCGCCCGGCGCAACGTTCAGACGATCGATCTGGGCGCCAACCACCAGATGGGTCTGGAAGTGAGACCCGCGCACGATCCCGTGCGCGAGTACGGCTTCCTGGGCGTCGTTGTTGACACCACCAACCTGGAAGGTTCGATTTGGACGTGGTGGCGCGACGGCGGCAAGTTTCACATCGAAAAGACGGCAACGATCCCACCCGAGCCCGCGAGCAAGGATCAGCTGCCGCCGCTACTGCAGGGGTTCGGCGCCGTGCCGCCCCTGGTGACCGACATCGACCTCTCCATGGACGACAAATTCCTTTACGTCGCCTGCTGGGGTACCGGCGAGATGCGCCAGTACGACGTCACCGAACCGCGGAAGCCGAAGCTTGCTGGCTCGGTCCACATTGGCGGTATTGCCCGCCGCACGCCCCACCCGAACGGGAAGGCGTATGGCGGCGGGCCGCAGATGGTCGAGATCAGCCGTGACGGCAAACGGGTGTACTGGACCAACTCGCTCTACTCGACGTGGGACAACCAATTCTATCCCGATGGCGTGCCGGGCGCCGAGGTCATGGCCAATGCGAGGCCTGGCGGCGGGCTTGAATTGGCGAAGGAGTACTGGGTGGATTTCCCCGACGGATACCGGGCGCACCAGATCCGGCTCGACGGTGGCGACTGTTCGACGGATTCGTTCTGCTATCCATCGGTTTGAGTTTGAGTGCGGTGGATTGGACGCCTGCTGGACTGTGGCTGGCTGTCGTCGCGAGTGGCCTCTATCACGGGGTAAATCCCGGGATGGGATGGCCGCTCGCCGTATCAGCCGGGTTGATGAACAAGAACTCGCGCGCACTCATCGCGTCGCTTGGCCCCCTGGCGTTCGGCCACCTGCTGGCGATGTTGGTGGTGATCCTTCCCTTCGCGCTGCTGGCCTCCCTTGTCGAATGGCAGCGACAGATCCAAATCGGCGCCAGCCTGTTGCTCATCGGTTTCGGGATTTTTCGGTACGTCAACCGGCGCCATCCGCGGGTGCTGGCGCGGATTCGACCGACCCAACTGGTGCTCTGGTCCTTCGTCGTGGCGATCGCGCACGGTGCCGGATTGATGCTCGTGCCGATCTATCTTGGGCTCTGCCGGGCCTCCGGTCTCGACAAGGGCCACGAGGCGGCGAGTTCGCTCATGAACGCCGATCTGGGCATGGCCGTCGTGGTCTCTACCGTTCACTCCGTTGCAATGATCGCGGCTGGCGGAGCCTTGGCATGGCTGGTCTACCGCCACCTGGGTCTCAAATTCGTATCGCGGAGCTGGTTCAATCTGGATGGCATTTGGGCTGTCAGTCTCGTGATGGTAGGCGCTGTTTCGCTGGCGTTGACCGTCGCTCAGCAGCATTGAGTGCCGTTTGGACCTGCGATGGCTACCCCTCAACTTC
>CAWEBE010000077.1:0-16799 GCA_963806735.1 uncultured Alphaproteobacteria bacterium
AGACCAAAGCGGACATGGCTCGGCGCCCATCGCATAGTCTGCTTGAAGCCGGGATATGACGCAGGATATCGCTGTCGCGGAAGCGACCCAGCCGGGTGGCCGACAGCGTCGAGTGGTGCGGGACCTCGTCTTCCAGGTCGAGCTTGCAGAACCAGCATAGGCGAGGTGCAGCTCGACTTCCTCGCACAGCCGGCGCTCCGAGCGGACGGCGAACGCGTAGCCAACGATGAGCATCCGGATCATGAGCACCGGATCGATCGCGGCCGAGGTGCGAGTAGTGGGGCCCCAGTTCGGCGTGCACCCAGGACAGGTCCAGCACTGCAGCGATCTCGCGGGCGCAGTGATCGTAAGGCACCACCTCGTCGAGGCAGAACGAATAGAACAGCTGCCCCTGATCACGGTTGAGCCGCCCCATCCCGTAGCAGCTCCCGCCAGCGCTTGATGTCCTCGGCCGTCACGTCGGAGTTGTGACACCTGGGCTCCGCTCCGCCTTTGGTCTCGTGGGCGCTATGGCCCTTGCACCTTCCAGCGTGACCGTAGGGGCATGGACAGGAGCCGTTGCGGTTGACCTCATAGCCATAGATCGACGCTGCAACGATCTCAGCGCGGATATCTCTTCTTGCGCCACCACCTGTTTGGGACGCGGCTCAGCCTGTGAGGCGCAGCCAGCAAGAGCCAGGCTCACCACCAGCACGACGACACGCATGCGCAATCGCCCCGGTGCGCCCTGCTACTCGTTCCCCGGCGCTCTCGTGCTCATTCCAGCCGGCCTTGTGCTGCCGGTCGAGCCTCGGCCCCCAGAAGTGCTCAATCTAACGAAGGAGACGATCCGCGGTGCCCTTATCTGCGTATAGGCCCAGTGGGGGTTGGTTTGGGCAAGAATAGGGAATGCCAACGTGGCACCGGTGGAAAGCCTGATCCGGCCTGCGGCCGAACATGAAATACGCGAAATCGAGGCGGTGAGCGTGGCCGCTTATGGTGAGCATCGCGCCAACGTGCCTCACTCGGTGTTCAATGCCTACATCAGTGACATGCGTCGCCTTGCCGATTACTGGGATGAGGCTGAGGTTCTGGTTGCGGAGATTGGCGGCCGTATCGCAGCAGCGTACCGTTCTATGCCGATGCCAGCACCGAAGGTTTGGGGCTTCCGCAGGGCTGGTCCGGATTCCGCAAGCTGGCCGTGCATCCTGATATGCGCGGCCACGGGCCGGGGCGCCGTCTCACACAGGCCTGCATCGCGGCCGCACGCGGGCGCGGCGCACCGACGATCGGCATTCACACGGCATCGTTCATGCACCCCGCGCTTCGCGTCTACGAGCAGATGGGGTTTGGTCGCTGCCCGGAGTTCGACATCAGCGCGGCTGATGTAGGCCTTGGCAGCGACGGCGGGGAAGTGAAGGTTATCGCCTACCGACTGGACCTCGGGCAGGGAGATCAGAGCCGCAGCAGCGTGCAGCGCCAGTAGGGCTCGTGTGACCTCCAGCTCCACCAAGCGCTTGATGCGATCTTCATCGAGTACTACAGAGGTCGCATAGCATCGCTGCCAGGTCGACGCACACTTGGCTGTATTCTGGGGGGCGCAGTGCGATATCCCATATCCGTCCTGACGAAGCACCCACCGACGCCTCCACCGCAGCCGAAGTCTCAGAAATGGGACCAGGTCGCCGGGGTTGGCTGACGCCGAAATCAAATCCTGCCTGTCAGCTCACGCGCCGCCCGCATCAGCTCCGATAGATAACGCCGCTCAGCCTGGGCCTGCTTGGTCCTGCCGCCGTGGCGGTACATGCCGTGGCGCTGGCCGGTAGGGCACCGCCGCGGGCTCCATGGATCAGGCACACGCTTTTGCCTTGAACAGGAGGCGCACGGCACGGCTGGCGGGTCCTCTTGGATGTGGCCGATCACCTTGGTGCCTGGTGCATCAAGGCTGCTTGCTGGCGAAGCTGCCTCAAGTCCATGAGGTTGCTGCTCACTTTTTGCTAGTCCTTCCCCCTGGGGTAGCCAGCTAGGTCGGGCAAATGCGGCCGTTAGACGCGTGAGAGTTCCTTGGTCCGCCATGATTGTGGCACGAATTTAGATGGGAGAGGTCAATGACGACAGTAGCCGTCTCAATGCGTTTGGCCATGGCCTGCCTGGCGGGGTTGCTTGCGAGCGACCCTGCAGTAGCGCAGCAATGCGACGGCGTGGAACTCCTGGTGGAGGCAAGCGAGCGCCGCTGCTTGCGGCCTGGTGCTGGTGAACGGTTCAAGGATTGTGTGGATTGTCCCGAGATGGTCGTTGTTCCGGCCGGGACCTTCCTGATGGGCTCGCCGCCGAGCGAACCAGAACGCGAAGGCGAGCGCGAAAATCAAGTGCAGGTGACGATTGCTAGACCATTTGCGATTGGAGCGTTTGCCGTCACACGCGGTGAATTTGGCGCTTTCGTCGCGGCAACGGGCCACAAGCTGGACGAGGGTTGCTACTTTTGGACCGGAACCACATGGGAGGAGCGGACGGACCGGTCGTGGCAGGATCCTGGCTTCGCCCAGGATGACCGCCATCCGGTGACATGCATCGATTTGAACGCCGCCAAAGCCTATGCGGCCTGGCTATCGATCAAGACCGGCAAGAGCTACCGCCTGCCCTCCGAGACGGAGCGCGAATACGCGACGCGCGCTGGCACCACCACGCCATTCTGGTGGGGCTCCTCGATCTCGTCGGACTTAGCCAACTACAACGGCACCTTTGGCTATGGGCAGGGCGCGAAAGGCGAGTGGCGGCAGAGGACGGTCCGGGTCGACAGCTTCCGTCCCAATGCCTGGGGTCTCTATAGTGTGCATGGCAACGTTTGGGATTGGACGGATGATTGCTGGAATGAGAGCAACGCTGGCAATCCTGGAGACGGCAGCGCAAGGACAAGCGGTGATTGCACCTGGCGTGTCGCGCGCGGCGGGGCTTGGAACTACAGTCCAAACTACCTGAGAGCCGGCTTCCGCTACTGGAACCTGCCGCACAACCGCAGCGGCGTACAAGGATTGCGCGTTGTCAGGACGCTGTAATTCAACGGCTGCCACGATTTGCCGTAAGGTAGCGTTACTGCGGGCCTGACCTACCCATGACGACATCCGGAAAGGTGCCTCGCAAGGACTTGCGGGCGCGAGAGGCATCCGGTCGTAGCGACGCAAGATAGCTGCATCGGCGAATGATCAAAGGTACAGGGCGCACCTTGCAATGTTTGATGCCACGATACGCCCCCAGCTCCCCCCAGCCAGGGGTGTTGCGGTCAACAAGCCCCGCGCTGCAACAGCACGCGTGCTTAGTCAGCTTTGCCCCAGAAATCTGCCATAAACGACGATGTGAATGTTCGGCAGCTTGGTGCCGATTTTGTTGCAGAAGTCCGTTGCCGCAAGCCGCGAAGCGTGATTTACCGGCGATGAGATGATGGCGGCGGGAGCGGGCAATGGGATAGCGCTGGGCGGTAGAGCATTGATCATACATCACTGCCAGCGGCGCTCAGCAGCGACTAGACTCTGGAGCACGCAGCTCCCTACGCTGTGGCATTGACCATCCGGGGGGTTGGTTATGTTGCGATATTGCTTTCGGCTTTTCATTGCATCGATAGCTGCCGCGATAGTCTCGAGCCCAGCGCACGCTCAGAGCGACACGACCTTCTTCAATAAGAATGGCTGGACAGCCAGTCTGCTCAACACAAAATCTGGCGTCATCGGTTGCCTGGCAAGGACAGCGCTGAGCGAGCGCACAAGCTTCGGCTTGGTCCAGCTGCGCAACGGGCAGTGGCTAGCAGCGCTTGCACGCACCGGTGGTTTTCAACGTGTTCTGCGCTGGAACATGGAGCTGCTCATCGACGGAAAGTCCATGCATCGTGGTGTGGCCTCAGTAGGTGATAGCGGAATAGCGATTTTGGAGCTGGCGCTGTCCAACCGGACCATTGCTGCGCTAGGCGTTGGCCAAACGCTCGAAGTCGTGACAAATCGTGGGCGCTTCGAGTATGCGCTGGACGGTTCGGCAGATGCGATTGATGCGACCAAAAAGTGTGTCAGTCATTTTGCATCAGGATCCCACGAAGCGACCGGTGCGATACCTGATCGAGCTGATTTATCTCGGGCCAGCAGCGGTACGGGATTTTTCATCACCCGGGATGGACGCATTCTCACCAGTGCCCATGTTGTCCGCGGATGCACGACGGTTACGGCTGGCCTCCCAGGTTCGCCGATGCAAACTGTGCACGTGGCGGCCACCGACACGACCAACGATCTGGCCCTCTTTATTTCCGACCTGCGCCCATTGCAGGTGCCGGCGTTAAAGGCTGGAGTCCGCACGGGCGAAGGTATCGCCGTCTACGGTTTCCCGTTGACGGGCATTTTGCCGTCCACAGGCAACTTCACTCTCGGCAATGTGACGGCCACCGCGGGCATGCGAGACGATATCCGCGAATTGCAAATCTCGGCGCCTGTGCAGCACGGCAATAGCGGCGGTCCGTTACTCGATCAGGCCGGCAATGTGGTCGGGATTGTGTATGGCAAAATGAATGCCTTGGCCGCGGCCAAAGTCACGGCGGATATTCCGCAGAATGTGAACTTTGCGGTCAAGGCGACAGTGGCTCTCAATTTCTTGCAAGCGCATGGGGTGCAGCCGACCGGCGAGATGGCAACGGCGATACTCCAACCAGCAGACCTTGCGGACCGCGCCAAAGCTTTCACGGTATTCATTGCATGTAGCAAGTGACTAGCGGGGGCTCCGATGGACTTCAGCTTCGTGCAGGCGTACCTGGTATCCATTCGGAGTTGGCCCTGGGCTGAGGTCAAATCGATCGCCGAGTTGGCGCTGTACTACCTCACCATTATCGCCATCCTCGGCTGCCTCATGAGGCTGAATGCGATCGGGCGCATACTTCGCGACTTCCGGGAAGCGCGCGGACCCCTGTGGGAGCTGAAGACTACCGTCAGCGACTTGAAGGACCTCGAGCCTGCAATACAGCTGCTCGGCGACAAGGTTGAAGCCGCTCGCAAGCAGGTGGTCGAACTGCAAGCTGACCGGATAAGTACAAGATCCGATGCCGATGAGGCGGAAGGAATAGACCAGGCCGATGAGACCGAGGCGCCTGCTCCGGCCGAAGATGGTGCAAATCGCAATTGGCTGCAGCTTCGTGAGTATTGGCAGCGCAACCGCAAGCGCATCGAGTACATCGTCGATCAGATCGAGGATGGCCGCACCAAGTTGGCCTACGATCGACTGCCTCGCACCAACTACAAGCGCATCCTGAACAAGCTTCAAGGACAAAGGTTTATCAGCGCGGCAGCGGCCAACGCATCCCGGGACCTAGTTGACCTGTTCAACAAGTATCGGCCGCGCAATCAAACCATCCCTGATGAGGTGATCGGCTCGCTTCAAGTGCTGGATCAGCAGCTCGACCGGGAGCTAGTGTCCTTCGCCCAAGTGCTTGCCGCCGAAAGTGAAGATGATCCAGAGCCGATGAGCCCGGGGCCAGCGGGCCAAAGGCCTGGTTCAAGGCGACACCCAGCGAACGACCATCCCAATGAACCTGGGCATCCAATCGCCTAGCTGCTTCTCACGGGTACGCAAATCAGATAGGCGCCACAGCCAGGAGTTGGCTGGAGGTGCCTATGGCTCGCAAGGACCACGCTGAGCACGCCCGAGTAACGGCAATCTGCGTCAACCTCGCCCTCGATGGCGTCGAGTTTGATATTCGCAGGGAGCTTGACCAAACGACGGGCGAAGCTGCGACTGCTCTCCGTCGTGTGCTTGAGCGATTGAAGCAGCGCCGCGTAAACAACAACGAATTGATTGCCACTGGAAGGTGCTAACAGTTCAAAGATGTTCTCAACGTCAGCAAGCGTGAGAGCATGGGTTGCACATCTTAGCCTTTAATTAATCTATATAATTTCAAACTATTAGCTGGTGTTTGTGGCGGAGACGGGGGGATTTGAAATGTCCGCCATTCTCTAGCGTTTGGACCTATCTGATTGACCGTATCCCCCAATCGCTCCCCCAACCTGGGGAGGCTGCGTCAGGATCGGAGCGGCACGATCGTCGGGTCAGCGTCGCTGGCGTTCAGCGCACGGACACATCTGCAGCTCGTTAGCATGAGCGTGAATTCCAAACGCAACCCGCGGAAATCTCTGGGCTTTACGTCCGGCAACCCGACACTTGTCCACACCCCCGCTGGGCGCCGCCAAAAAACGCAAACATCATCATCTCGTTGTGATCTCAGGATAATAGTGTAAAGCGTTGCTTGACATGGGCTTTTTGCCCCACCTCCGGTCCTTTTGGTACTTGTCTAGCGCGTGTTTCCCGTGCCAATTCGCGGCATGTCGTCACGCATCGAGGTGTATCCGATGACTTTCCATATCGATCTGATCGAACAGGTTCGCCAAGTAATCATCGAGACCGTGCGCTCGGAACTTCGCACGGTGCGATCAAGCTTCGGCTCGTCCGAGCGGCCCGAGTTTTTGACGGTTCGAGACGCAATGTTTGAGCTCAAGATGTCTCGATCGGAGCTGTACAGGCGCTTTGCCTCCGGTGACCTCACGTTGATCAAGCGCGGTCGGCGTAGTCTCGTAAGTACCGCCCAGGTCGCGGCCTTTGCGGAACGCCTGCGGCGGCCCTTTCAGAGCCCGCAGGAATAGCGGTCGGAAGCCCAACGTAGGGCGAAGTTATGCACGCCATTCCGCGAAACTTCGAAAGACGGGTACCCTCCAATGGCAATGCTTTCTGCTTCGCGGTCTGTCCTCGGGCCATGTAGCCGCGCAACGAGTTGGTGCGACCGTGGAGATTTGGCCGGAGAAGACGTCCTCGGTCGGCGGCGAGCGCCAATCGTTGTGTACCCTGAAGACGATCGCGCGTTGTCGGCTATCCCCTCATCGAGTTCGGCAAGAGAGCCCGACACCGACCCTCCTCGGCCAAGGTCATATCGGAGGGAACCGATGACCGACACTATCAAATCGCTCGATCCTTCCTGTCAGTGGTTGACGCAAGAGAAATTGGCTGCGCGCCTGGACCTTTCACAGCGAACATTGGAGCGCATGCGCAATGCGGGCTCGGGCCCGCGCTTCGCAAAAACCGGCAAGAAAATCCTCTATCGGTTGCAAGACGTCGAAGATTGGCTGGAGGAGAGGAGCTTCTCCTCCACAGCTGAGGCTCGGCGCGCCAGCACCTAATCCAATGACGTTAAGCCTTGAGGATGGCCTCTCGCTGCGGCGAACGGGGGCAGGAGGCGCGTGTGTCTTCTCAACTGCCGGTGAACATCGAAGCACTCATGGACGTTCGACAAATTCGCTGGCATTGCGAACAGCTGCATCGAGCGGCTGCCGGCATAGGCGGCGTCATCATACCGATGGCCATCCGGCCATCGCCGGATCGCGACGCCGATGAGTGGCGCGCGCACCGACATTTCCGTGTTGGTGACAGCGAGGCTATGATTGAGACGGTAGTTGATTGGGTCAGGCGAGGAGGCAACGCTTATGTGCCCTGGACCGTTTTTTCGCCCGACACGCCAACGAAATCGCGCGGCAGCGCGCGGGATGTGCTCAAGGTTCTGGCGCTCTCTGCCGATCGCGACGCCGATAAGGATGAATACGGCGTCGACGTTGTGCCACCCACGTATCAAATTGTTTCCAGCAGCATCCCGGCCCTCAACGCCAATGAGGTCTTCGTGTTCGAACGACCTCTAGACGCGGCCGATGCAATACGTTTGGGCCACGCGCTACGTTTTTTTATGGAGGCAGACAGCGGCACGGGTGACATTGTTCGTCTGGTACGCATTGCCGGCACAGTGAATTTTCCGAGCCACAAAAAGATTGTCTCCCGCAACCGTCCTGTGGAGCCCCAGCCAGTACGGCTTGGCGACGGCGGCTCGAATGCATGTGTTGACCTGAGCAGGTTGCGAGAACTGGCCTCCAGGTTGGAAACCGAGATCGGTCCTCAAGCGGATCTGAGCTCGCAGGCTATGGGCGTCGCTGTGCGAGCCGACTATGCCGCAACCAACCTTTTCCAAACGCTTCCGCCCTCCCTTCAAGCCAAGATTTAGCAAAACGACTTCGTTGATCGCAGTGCGCATTGCTACAGCGTGATCACGTCCCTGTTTGAGTTCGGGCTTCAAGACGAACAGGTTGCGGCAACGCTCCAACTTTTCCCTCAGGGCGCAGCCGCAAAGTTCATTGCGCGCGGAGATCTCGTTGGCGAGATTGGCCGCTGTCGGATGCATTGGCAGTCCGGTTGCAGCGTACGCGCGTCAACTCGCTCGAACACAGCGACACAGAGCGATTGGCCAGAGCTAAACGGAATTGCGCTCCACGGCATCACTGGCGACATCGCTCGTCTGGCCACTGAAAACAGCGAAGCTGATCCAATTGCTGTAGCAATGACCCATCTTGTCTGGTCGGGCGCGATGTTCGGGCGAACCAGATTTATACAAGTCGGAGATACGCAACACCACGCCAGGCTCTTCAGCGTGATCGTCGGCGAAAGCTCAAGGGCCAGAAAGGGAACCAGTGTCGGCGGCCCGAAGACCCTCTGGGAGAAGGCCGAAGAGCACCTGAAGAATGGGTCGCTGGGCCGATTACCGAGCCCCTTTTGTGGTAGCCCGCTTCAAATCTCGCAAGGGCCCATGAGCACGGGGGAAGGAGTTGTTTCGTTCATCAGAGACGGCAGCGATAACGGCGAGGAGCATTCGACGCAAGGCGTCCCCGATAAGCGGCTCTTGATCATCGAAGGCGAATTCGGCGGGGTGCTGAAGGTTGCACAACGTCAAGGGAATACGCTTACAGCCATCATTCGATCCGCGTGGGATGGCAGCGACCTGAGTCCGATCACCAAGTCTAATCGCATTCGTGCCACGGCCCCGCATCTCTGCGTGTTGGGGCACATCACGAAACAGGAACTGGAAGAGTTACTCACGACAACCGATGTCTACAACGGCTTTGCCAACAGAATTATCTGGATGGTGGCACGCCGAAGCAAGAGCGTCCCTAACCCTCTGCCGATTGGTGATGCGGATGTACAGAGGGTCGGCCTTGAGCTGGCACGCCTTACGCTGCATGCCCATCAGGTTGGCTCCAGAGGCGGCCAGGTGATCAAGAGCAATCATGCGGCGGAATTTTGGGCCCACATCTATCCCGAGTTGACGCTGGATCATCCTGGCCGTTTTGGCGTCATTACCGCGCGCGCTGAAGCGCAGGTCCTTCGGATCGCCCTCACGAATGCTCTGCTCGACGGCAAAGACATGATAGGCGAAGAGCATCTGCAGTCCGCCGTCGCTCTTTGGCGCTACTCGGCTGACAGCGTGCGCCTCATTTTCAGAGACGAGAACGCCGATGAGCAGAAGGTATTGAATGCGCTCGCGGACGGACCAACGTCGCGAACAGAGATTAGTCAGCTCTTCGGCAGACACAGGAGCAAGCTCTACCTCGACCAACTGCTCAATCGCATGCAGGCGGCCGGAAAGATCCAATCACAGAGCCGGAGTACTACTAGTGGGCGCCCAGCCACGATCTGGGCCAGAACAGGCAGGCCTTAGTTCGCTTCTTTCCCTTCTTTCGCGCCCCGGCAGCCAGCCTTGGGCTGCACACCGTGGCCGTGGCGACGCGGTGAACACGACGCCCGACCGTCGTGCCGACTGTTAGCGCAGCGCATTAAGCGAAAGAAGCGAAAGAAGCGAACAAACCCAGCGTACCCGAATCGCAACGAATCACGAGCGTTCACCACGAGGCCTCTCGAAGGCGGCAGCTGGCGGCAAACGCGTTGGCTTGTCGCTGCCTGCTGCTCGGGTTTGCACGCCGGCACTCTTGCGGCTAACCCGGTCAGATGTCCGCCGCCGGAATTTCAAGTCCAACTCAATCTCGGCTTCTGCGATGGCTTGCGTATGCGGCGGCCGCAACGCTGTGCGGTATCAGCGCGCTGGCAAACCTGAAGTTCGGCATGTCTCTCGGCGCCGATCGGGTTGATCAGATGGCGCTCGGCGGCGCCAGCGTCGCAGTCGACGTCTTGAAAGCTGCGCTGCCGCTGTTGGTCCTCAATCTTTGGAGCGGACGGTATCGCATCCTGGCCGTCGTCAGTGCCGTTCTGTGGATCGGCTGCTTGAGCTGGTCGGGATGCTCGGCCATTGGCTTTGCCGTCGACAGCCGTAGCCAGGTCAATGCGGACCGAACGATGCAACGCGTGGCGTCACAGGGTTCGATAGCGACGATCGGCCGAGCGGAGCGCCAACTGACGGCGATTGGCACCATCCGTCCAGTCGACGTCGTGAAGGCGAACTTGGCAGCGACCAACGTGCCCGCTCCCGTCTGGGCGCGGACCAAGGAATGCACCGCCATCACGCTTCCGGAAAGCTATGCCGCCTGTGCGGCTGTCGTCAGCTTGCGCCGAGAGTTGGCTGTCGCCGAAGTCGCCGAACGGCTGGAACAGAGCGTAGCGGCAGGGCATGCAGAGCTGCGGGCGGACAAAGCCGGTCAGGCTGAGATTGATCCACAGGTGACGGCCTTGGCGCGACTAGCAGGCGTTGACGAGTTCGAGCATACGCACAGGACTGGCATTACTCCTGGCCGCAGTCGTGGAAGCGGGCTCTGCACTGGGCTTTACCATCGTCGCCTTGGCCACCAGGGCCCTTCCCGTCCCTTCTACGGGCCGAGCGACGGCAACGTCAGCACAGGCCGCGGTTCGCCCTCGCACGGCAGCCTGGCGCCGCAATCAGTCCAAGCAGCCCAGCGCCGCGACCGACATCCCGAGCACGAGCGGTAAGACGCGAAAGCTCGCCCGTCTCGACCACGTGCGAAGTTTCCTTCAGGCCCGAACGCTCTACGTTGAAGGCGCAACGTGCGGCGCCACCGAGCTCTACGAAGCCTTCAGGCGGCATTGCCAGCGCCAGGGCCTTCCTGAAGCTTCACAACAAGCGCTGGGCCGCGAGCTGACACGCCTGGGCCTAACCAAAGGCCGATGCAGTCGCACAGGCCGCTTCGCCTATCTCGGCCTCGCGTTGAACGATCGGCACAAGGAAACGATCGCAGCCGATCCGATCCTTACGACCAAATTCTCACAGCCGAAGGTTCAGCAGCGGGCGGCGGGAATGGCGAATGGCACCGCCGACCGGAACGTTCGGAATGCCGGTTTGGCATCGCGGGTTCACGCCATGGCAACAGCCTGAGGAAGAGCCAACGATTTCAGTGTCCGTGTCCGAGTTTGCCGAATGATTTCGAGAAAAACAGAGACGCGACATGGGCGGCTCCGGATCTGGGCGACGGCAGCGCTACCAGCGCCGGACGACTGAAGGTTACCTGACGCTGGACATCGCCGCCCTTCGCCGTCGTGGCCTTCTGCAGCTGGGACGTTCGAACGTGATTTCTTGGTCGCGCGGCGGCGAGAGGATAGGGTCGGCGAGCCTGTTTGCTGAGTCCGGAAGCCTTCGCCTGTCCTATCAGACAACCACTTCGGAAGGTTCAGCCGAGAGGATCGATGAGCGGGTTGAAATATGGTCGACGCAGACATCGCTCGGTGGACAACGACAATGGTTCAGATGTCCTGGATGCCATCGCCGATGCCGCATCCTGTATGGCGGGCCTCGCTTCCGCTGCCGGCTCTGCCATGGCCTGTCGTATGAGTCCCAATTCGAGAGCCGCGCACAGCGCGCCAACCGGCGTGCCCGCAAGATCCGACGCCGCCTTGGCGGCTCCGACTGCCTGATGGAGGAATTCCCACCCAGGCCGTGCGGCATGCACTGGGCAACCTATCGTCGCCTCGAAGCCCAGGAGGTTGCTGCGGATGAACGGTGGGAAGCGGTCGTCATGACGCTGGTAGGGCGCTCCCGCGGCGGTAGCCAATCATGGAGACGAAAGCCTTGAAGATTTTCTGTGATCCCGCAGCAGCCGCTGCAGCGACGGACACCGTGGGCCAGCGGCATGAGACTCTGATGGGCCACCTATGGGGGCAATCGCTGCCGAGCCCGACTTTTCCAAGATGCTGTAAGCGAAAACTCGCGGCTCCCAAAAAGCACCGCCGTCGCGCGCGGCAAGTGAGCACGTCAGCTTTGGGGGCGAAAACTGGCGTGCCGCCGGCATCGCGCCGATGCGTGCCCCTGACCCAACTCGGACATCTAGTCTTATCCGCGTATGTCTGCGCAGAGGATCTCTATGCGGCCTAGTCTGCTTGACCCTCCTCAGCTGGCGAGCGCGCTTTCTGCTCAGAGCCACCCGTTCCGCCGCAGTCGCCAGAACAAGGTGCCACACAGAGCCGCGACAATGCCTAGCACAATGAAATACCCGTACTGCCATTTGAGTTCGGGCATGTGCTCAAAGTTCATGCCGTAAATGCCAGCAATCGCTGTTGGCACAGCGAGGATAGCGGCCCATGCGGCCAACCGGCGCGTGATTGCCGTTTGTTGAGCCTGCCCAACCATCAAGCTTGCTTCGAACGTGAACGCCAGTACCTCGCGCAATGCGTCGACCTCCTCTTTGACGCGGTTTACGTGGTCGCTCACGTCGCGGAACAGTGGCTGCATCTCCTGGTCGATTGGCTTCACCTCTGCATGCTCTAGGCGCCGGCAGACCTCGGCAAGGGGCACGGCCGCGTTGCGTAGCAGCAGCAGTTCGCGCCGCAGGATGTAAAGGCGCTGGACTTCCTCGCTCGGAAGCGGTGCCGCGAATACCCGCTCCTCCATCGCTTCGACCTCGCGATGGACGGATTCAAGGACCGGCATGTAGTTGTCGACGATGAAATCGAGGATGGCATAGAGGATGTAATCTTCGCCATGAGACAGCGTCGTCGGACACGCTTCACACCGCTTCCGCACGGAGGCGTACGACGTCGATGCTCCGTGCCGCACCGAAACCACATAGCCGCGCCCTACGAACAGATGGGTCTCGCCGAAGGCAATCCGCCCCTGCACCATCTGCGCGGTGCGCGCGACGATGAATAGGGCGTCACCGTACTGCTCTATTTTCGGATGTTGATGCGCTTTACCGGCATCCTCGATGGCGAGGTAATGCAGTCCGAACTGCGCCTCAATTCGCGACAGCAACTCGTGGCTTGGCTCAAACAGACCAATCCAGACGACGTGGCCCGGCTTCTTCGACCACTTGCCAGCTTCGTCGACGGCGATGTCGGAAATGCACCGACCGCCGGCATATACACTGGCTGCAACAACACCTGGCTCAGGGGATTCGTGATGCTGCAGCTGCCGCTCGATGCGCGCGTCCATCGCGTTTCTCCGGGCCGCAGTTCCACCTTTCAGCGGCGCGCGAGTCGACGATATCGCAGCCCGGCGCCAAACGGGTGACAGACTACGCGATCTCCGCCCCTAAAAACACAGGTGCTTGCGAAGCAGGACAGCCTGTTGCGAGCGGCTCGGGTAGTAGAGGTGATAACCCGCCAACGGCGAACACCCGTCTTCGAGCACGCGGACCAACCGCCCCTTCGCGTTCATTCGCCTTGAAAAGGCCGCGACTTACCCGAGAAAAGAGCGGAGCATAGAAATGAGCACGACGCCCAAGCTCATCCGCGCAACTTCTCCCAGGGGGAGGGGGACGTATTTCTGAGATCATCTTTGTAAAAGCGGTCTTGTTGGAGTGGTAGACGGGCTGCAAGAATGCGACCGACGGAACGTGTCCGGCATCGGAGGCCCTTCATGTACAAACGCATTCTCCTTCCAACCGACGGCACCGAGTTCTGTGAACGGGCTATTCGGCACGGTGTCGAGCTCGCTAAGCTCGTGGGCGCTTCGGTAGTTGGCGTCACGGTTACGCAGCCACTGCACAGCGCGGTGCCACGCAGTTTCATTCCCAAAAACCTCGCGGGGATCATCCACAGCGAAACGATCAAGCTCGCTGATGAGAAGTTATCGACGGTTGAGAAGATCGGTCAGGCGGCAGGCGTGTCCGTCGAGCTTGTGCGCCAAAGCAACGATCATCCTTGGGAGGGCATAGTGCAAACTGCCAAGGAGAAGCAGTGCGATTTGATGGTCATGGCCTCGCATGGGCGTCGAGGCTTGTCTGCCGTTGTGCTCGGCAGCGAAACGCAGAAGGTTCTGACCCATTCGACCATCCCCGTTCTGGTCGTACGTTAAGCCGGGAGTGAACTTCCACAGGAGTGGCGCAGATCTGGTGTCACGAACTCCCGCGAGGATAGACCGCAGCCTTTGTACTAGCCGTGTTATTGGGCTCGGCGTCACGGCCGGCATCAGCGTGCCGACCGCCGATCCATGATGAAATGACATCGCGAGTTAGGACCGTGCACCATGGAATGGATTGCGGAGCCCACGGCTTGGCTGGGACTTGGCACCCTTATCCTGCTGGAGATCGTGCTTGGCGTTGATAACCTGATCTTCATCGCCATCCTGGTCGACAAGCTGCCTCCTCCCCTGCGCAATCGTGCGCGCATTGTTGGGCTGTCACTGGCGCTCTTCATGCGCGTCGCGATGCTGGCCGGGATTTCCTGGCTGCAGTCGCTGACGGCGCCAGTGCTCACCCTTCTTGGTAACGGTCTCTCCGTTCGCGATCTGATCCTGATCGCCGGGGGGCTGTTCTTATTGGTGAAAGCGACAACCGAATTACATGGCCGTTTGGAGGGTGGGCAGGGAGGAACCGAGTCCGAAGCCGCACGACCGGGCGTCTTCTGGCAGACGATCGTGCAGATCGTCATCCTCGACTTCGTGTTCTCGGTTGACTCGGTCGTAACCGCTGTCGGCATGGTGGATCACTTATCCATGATGGTCATCGCCGTGTTTGTAGCCATCGTGGCGATGATGTTCGCCAGTGGGCCGCTTACGCGATTTGTCAGCTCCCATCCCACTGTGGTGATACTCGCTCTCGGGTTCCTGCTTATGATCGGTTTCAGCCTGTTTGCAGAAGGATGGGGCTTCGCGATCCCGAAGGGGTATCTCTATGCCGCGATCGCCTTCTCGGTGATGATCGAGATGCTCAACCAGATCGCTTCCCGCAACCGGCAAAAGCGGGTGCTAGCCGGAGATTTGCGGTCTCGCACGGCCGCAGCGGTGTTGCGTATTCTGGGAAGCAAGTCGAGTGCGCCGGTTGAGGATGATGTTTCGTCAATCCTCGCTGCCAAAAGCGCTCCTGACGTGTTTGCGCCTGCCGAGCGAGCCATGGTAGGGCGTGTACTGGGCCTGGCCGAACGTCCAGTCCGCACAATCATGACGCCAGCGCGCGATGTCGTCTGGCTTGAAATGAACGACGATGCGCAAAAGCTGTCGCGCAGAATATTGGCAGCTGGTCATGCAGCCTACCCGGTGTGTCGAGGCGGATTGGCTAACCTCCTGGGCGTCGCGCGTGCTCCCGATCTCATTTGCGATTTGCTGCAAGAGGGGCGCATCGGCTCCGCAACCCTTGAGACCAAGCCTCCCAGTTTTTCTGAAGATGGATCGGTCCTTCACGTGGTGGAGCAACTGCGTCGTGCGGCGGTGCCGATGGCGATCGTCAACGACGCACGTGGCACCCTGACCGGGGTCGTGACCTCCACCGATCTCCTGCAGACAATTCTGGGAGAAAAGCCAGGAGGGGAAAAAGACTGACGATGCCTAGGCCAAATGTTGACGCGCAACGGACTCACGCGCCCCAACGCGAAGCTCCATGCCAAATCCTGATCGCCGCGACCCATGCCTCAGCGACGCAATGCGCAACCGTCCTCAGCGTCCGACGGTGCTTCCCATGGCCGGTTGCCTTCAGCGTTAGACGGCGGGCTCACCGACCTGTGCGTCAGCGGTCACTCGCCAAAACTACGACCTGCCAGCGCTCCTGAAGCCCTTTGCGGCCTTGCCGGCAGCTTCGAAGGTGGCCGTAGCATCCGCCGCTGACATCGCGACGGTCGTCTCGATGTCGGACAGGCTACCCCCTGCCGCCGCGGCCAACACCGCAGAGGCGGCCGCCTTGTCGTCGGGGAATTCACCAATGACCAACCAATCGTGGGGACCGAAGGTCAGGTACCAGCCGATGAGCTTGCCTCCGACACTCTTGAAGAGGTTGGAGACGGCTTCCTCGCGATTTTCGGGTTTAGCCATCATGCCCTTGACTGCGTCTGTGGTGAAGCGACCGCGCGAGATGTAGATGGGCATGTGATCTCTCCTGAAGATTTTCCTCCTAGGCAGTCCAGATGGACGCTCAACTGTATCGCTGTCGTCTCGCCGGTTCCAGCGCATTCGACCGAATTGCCCTGCGCCTTAAGCTTTCCTTTGGTGGCGTCGACCTACATCAACACCGGCGCAGCAATTGCCTCGGTGCCGCGGCGAAGATGTCCGTCACTTGATAGCGAACTACACACAAAACCGGATGGAGCAGGGGGCGGTTCTGCCCAATGATGAGTCTCGGCAAGCCCTGACGTGAGGGAAAGCGAAGCCGGAGCCTGCGCCGGCAGGGCGCACGCCGCCGTCCAGGATGCTGCGCGCCGGCGACCGCTGAGTTGGGCCTATGCACGCCAGGAGCCTTCGCTTGCAAACGGCTTAGAGCCATGTCTGATCGCGCTCCTGGCGCCGCTAAGCGAAGCGAACCACTTCTCATTGACCTCGCTCTGCAAGGTGGCGGCTCCCACGGGGCCTTCACGTGGGGGGTACTCGACCGGCTTCTCGAACTGCTACTGGGCCGCGGTCGTCACCAACATCGACGCCAGGGCCTCAAATTTGCCCGTACAGACTCAAACGCTCGTTCTGGCTACCTCGGGCTGGTCTGAAATTTCGATTTGTATGCGGATCCTTGAGGCTTAGGAGACATGAGGATTGCGGTGCAGACTGCAACTTGATCACCACGCACCGTACTGACTACTTCCGCGCTGCAGCGCTGTGTCCGGAA
>CAWEBE010000078.1:0-38199 GCA_963806735.1 uncultured Alphaproteobacteria bacterium
CAGCCTTTGTACTAGCCGTGTTATTGGGCTCGGCGTCACGGCCGGCATCAGCGTGCCGACCGCCGATCCATGATGAAATGACATCGCGAGTTAGGACCGTGCACCATGGAATGGATTGCGGAGCCCACGGCTTGGCTGGGACTTGGCACCCTTATCCTGCTGGAGATCGTGCTTGGCGTTGATAACCTGATCTTCATCGCCATCCTGGTCGACAAGCTGCCTCCTCCCCTGCGCAATCGTGCGCGCATTGTTGGGCTGTCACTGGCGCTCTTCATGCGCGTCGCGATGCTGGCCGGGATTTCCTGGCTGCAGTCGCTGACGGCGCCAGTGCTCACCCTTCTTGGTAACGGTCTCTCCGTTCGCGATCTGATCCTGATCGCCGGGGGGCTGTTCTTATTGGTGAAAGCGACAACCGAATTACATGGCCGTTTGGAGGGTGGGCAGGGAGGAACCGAGTCCGAAGCCGCACGACCGGGCGTCTTCTGGCAGACGATCGTGCAGATCGTCATCCTCGACTTCGTGTTCTCGGTTGACTCGGTCGTAACCGCTGTCGGCATGGTGGATCACTTATCCATGATGGTCATCGCCGTGTTTGTAGCCATCGTGGCGATGATGTTCGCCAGTGGGCCGCTCACGCGATTTGTCAGCTCCCATCGCACAGTGGTGATACTCGCTCTCGGGTTCCTGCTTATGATCGGTTTCAGCCTGTTTGCAGAAGGATGGGGCTTCGCGATCCCGAAGGGGTATCTCTATGCCGGCAATAGCCTTCTCGGTGATGATCGAGATGCTCAACCAGATCGCTTCCCGCAACCGGCAAAAGCGGGTGCTAGCCGGAGATTTGCGGTCTCGCACGGCCGCAGCGGTGTTGCGTATTCTGGGAAGCAAGTCGAGTGCGCCGGTTGAGGATGATGTTTCGTCAATCCTCGCTGCCAAAAGCGCTCCTGACGTGTTTGCGCCCGCCAGCGAGCCATGGTAGGGCGCGTGCTGGGCCTGGCCGAACAGGCCAGTGCGCACGATCATGACGCCAGCCCGCGATGTCGTCTGGCTTGAAATGAACGACGATGCGCAAAAGCTGTCACGCAGAATATTGGCAGCTGGTCATGCAGCCTACCCGGTGTGTCGAGGCGGATTGGCCAACCTCCTGGGCGTCGCGCGTGCTCCCGATCTCATTTGCGATTTGCCAAGGGGGCGCATCGGCTCCGCAACCCTTGAGATCGAGCCTCCCAGTTTTTCTGAAGATGGATCGGTCCTTCACGTGGTCGAGCGACTGCGTCGTGCGGCGGTGCCGATGGCGATCGTCAACGACGCACGTGGCACCCTAACCGGGGTCGTGACCTCCACCGATCTCCTGCAGACAATTCTGGGAGAAAAGCCAGGAGGGGAAAAAGACTGACGATGCCTAGGCCAAATGTTGACGCGCAACGAACTCACGCGCCCCAACGCGAAGCTCCATGCCGAAATCCTGATCGCCGCGACCCATGCCTCAGCAACGCAATGCGCAACCGTCATCAGCGTCCGACGGTGCTTCCCATGGCCGGTTGCCTTCAGCGTTAGACGGCGGGCTCACCGACCTGTGCGTCAGCGGTCACTCGCCAAAACTACGACCTGCCAGCGCTCCTGAAGCCCTTTGCGGCCTTGCCGGCAGCTTCGAAGGTGGCCGTAGCATCCGCCGCTGACATCGCGACGGTCGTCTCGATGTCGGACAGGCTACCCCCTGCCGCCGCGGCCGACACCAGCAGAGGCGGCCGCCTTGTCGTCGGGGAATTCACCAATGACCAACCAATCGTGGGGACCGAAGGTCAGGTACCAGCCGATGAGCTTGCCTCCGACACTCTTGAAGAGGTTGGAGACGGCTTCCTCGCGATTTTCGGGTTTGGCCATCATGCCCTTGACTGCGTCTGCTGTGGTGAAGCGACCGCGCGAGATGTAGATGGGCATGTGATCTCTCCTAAATATTTTCCTCCTAGGCAGTCCAGATGGACGCTCAACGACTTGTATCGCTGTCGTCTCGCCAATTCCAGCGCATTCGACCGAATTGCCCTGCGCCAGCGTTGCTCTTTTAGGCTTTCCTTTGGTGGCGTCGACCTACATCAACACCGGCACAGCAATTGCCTCGATGCCGCGGCGAAGATGTCCGTCAGATAGCGAACTACACACAAAACCGGATGGAGCAGGGGGCGGTTCTGCCCAATGATAAGTACTCGGCAAGCCTGACGTGAGGGAAAGCGAAGCCGGAACCTGCGCCGGCAGGGCGCGCGCCGCCGTCCAGGATGCTGCGCGCCGGCGACCGCTCAGTTGCGGGCCTATGCACGCCAGGAGCCTTCGCTTGCAAACGGCTTAGAGCCATGTCTGATCGCGCTCCTGGCTCCGCTAAGCGAAGCGAACCACTTCTCATTGACCTCGCTCTGCAAGGTGGCGGCTCCCACGGGGCCTTCACGTGGGGGGTACTCGACCGGCTTCTCGAACTGCTACTGGGCCGCGGTCGTCACCAACATCGACGCCAGGGCCTCAAATTTGCCCGTACAGACTCAAACGCTCGTTCTGGCTACCTCGGGCTGGTCTGAAATTTCGAGTCTGTACGCGAATCCTTGAGGCTTAGGAGACATGAGGATTGCGGTGCAGACTGCAACTTGATCACCACGCACCGTACTGACTACTTCCGCGCTGCAGCGCTGTGTCCGGAATTGGCTGCAGCCTTTGTACTAGCCGTGTTATTGGGCTCGGCGTCACGGCCGGCATCAGCGTGCCGACCGCCGATCCATGATGAAATGACATCGCGAGTTAGGACCGTGCACCATGGAATGGATTGCGGAGCCCACGGCTTGGCTGGGACTTGGCACCCTTATCCTGCTGGAGATCGTGCTTGGCGTTGATAACCTGATCTTCATCGCCATCCTGGTCGACAAGCTGCCTCCTCCCCTGCGCAATCGTGCGCGCATTGTTGGGCTGTCACTGGCGCTCTTCATGCGCGTCGCGATGCTGGCCGGGATTTCCTGGCTGCAGTCGCTGACGGCGCCAGTGCTCACCCTTCTTGGTAACGGTCTCTCCGTTCGCGATCTGATCCTGATCGCCGGGGGGCTGTTCTTATTGGTGAAAGCGACAACCGAATTACATGGCCGTTTGGAGGGTGGGCAGGGAGGAACCGAGTCCGAAGCCGCACGACCGGGCGTCTTCTGGCAGACGATCGTGCAGATCGTCATCCTCGACTTCGTGTTCTCGGTTGACTTGGTCGTAACCGCTGTCGGCATGGTGGATCACTTATCCATGATGGTCATCGCCGTGTTTGTAGCCATCGTGGCGATGATGTTCGCCAGTGGGCCGCTTACGCGATTTGTCAGCTCCCATCCCACTGTGGTGATACTCGCTCTCGGGTTCCTGCTTATGATCGGTTTCAGCCTGTTTGCAGAAGGATGGGGCTTCGCGATCCCGAAGGGGTATCTCTATGCCGCGATCGCCTTCTCGGTGATGATCGAGATGCTCAACCAGATCGCTTCCCGCAACCGGCAAAAGCGGGTGCTAGCCGGAGATTTGCGGTCTCGCACGGCCGCAGCGGTGTTGCGTATTCTGGGAAGCAAGTCGAGTGCGCCGGTTGAGGATGATGTTTCGTCAATCCTCGCTGCCAAAAGCGCTCCTGACGTGTTTGCGCCTGCCGAGCGAGCCATGGTAGGGCGTGTACTGGGCCTGGCCGAACGTCCAGTCCGCACAATCATGACGCCAGCGCGCGATGTCGTCTGGCTTGAAATGAACGACGATGCGCAAAAGCTGTCGCGCAGAATATTGGCAGCTGGTCATGCAGCCTACCCGGTGTGTCGAGGCGGATTGGCTAACCTCCTGGGCGTCGCGCGTGCTCCCGATCTCATTTGCGATTTGCTGCAAGAGGGGCGCATCGGCTCCGCAACCCTTGAGACCAAGCCTCCCAGTTTTTCTGAAGATGGATCGGTCCTTCACGTGGTGGAGCAACTGCGTCGTGCGGCGGTGCCGATGGCGATCGTCAACGACGCACGTGGCACCCTGACCGGGGTCGTGACCTCCACCGATCTCCTGCAGACAATTCTGGGAGAAAAGCCAGGAGGGGAAAAAGACTGACGATGCCTAGGCCAAATGTTGACGCGCAACGGACTCACGCGCCCCAACGCGAAGCTCCATGCCGAATCCTGATCGCCGCGACCCATGCCTCAGCGACGCAATGCGCAACCGTCCTCAGCGTCCGACGGTGCTTCCCATGGCCGGTTGCCTTCAGCGTTAGACGGCGGGCTCACCGACCTGTGCGTCAGCGGTCACTCGCCAAAACTACGACCTGCCAGCGCTCCTGAAGCCCTTTGCGGCCTTGCCGGCAGCTTCGAAGGTGGCCGTAGCATCCGCCGCTGACATCGCGACGGTCGTCTCGATGTCGGACAGGCTACCCCCTGCCGCCGCGGCCAACACCGCAGAGGCGGCCGCCTTGTCGTCGGGGAATTCACCAATGACCAACCAATCGTGGGGACCGAAGGTCAGGTACCAGCCGATGAGCTTGCCTCCGACACTCTTGAAGAGGTTGGAGACGGCTTCCTCGCGATTTTCGGGTTTGGCCATCATGCCCTTGACTGCGTCTGTGGTGAAGCGACCGCGCGAGATGTAGATGGGCATGTGATCTCTCCTAAAGATTTTCCTCCTAGGCAGTCCAGATGGACGCTCAACTGTATCGCTGTCGTCTCGCCGGTTCCAGCGCATTCGACCGAATTGCCCTGTGCCTTAAGCTTTCCTTTGGTGGCGTCGACCTACATCAACACCGGCACAGCAATTGCCTCGATGCCGCGGCGAAGATGTCCGTCAGATAGCGAACTACACACAAAACCGGATGGAGCAGGGGGCGGTTCTGCCCAATGATGAGTCTCGGCAAGCCTGACGTGAGGGAAAGCGAAGCCGGAACCTGCGCCGGCAGGGCGCGCGCCGCCGTCCAGGATGCTGCGCGCCGGCGACCGCTGAGTTGGGCCTATGCACGCCAGGAGCCTTCGCTTGCAAACGGCTTAGAGCCATGTCTGATCGCGCTCCTGGCTCCGCTAAGCGAAGCGAACCACTTCTCATTGACCTCGCTCTGCAAGGTGGCGGCTCCCACGGGGCCTTCACGTGGGGGGTACTCGACCGGCTTCTCGAACTGCTACTGGGCCGCGGTCGTCACCAACATCGACGCCAGGGCCTCAAATTTGCCCGTACAGACTCAAACGCTCGTTCTGGCTACCTCGGGCTGGTCTGAAATTTCGAGTCTGTACGCGAATCCTTGAGGCTTAGGAGACATGAGGATTGCGGTGCAGACTGCAACTTGATCACCACGCACCGTACTGACTACTTCCGCGCTGCAGCGCTGTGTCCGGAATTGGGAGATTAGCTGACGTTCAGCGGATGTGGTCGCGAGGACCGTTCGTGACCCGCAAGAGGCATCTGTGGGCACCCAGAAGTGATGACTCGCAAAGTCAGCCGACGATGTCGCCGATCAGCTTCCGACAAGCGGCCTCATCGCCTGCGGAACCAGGTGCAATGAGGCCCCGCGGAAGCGGGGCCCTTCTTGAGAGGGCTTTTGGCTCGTCAAGCCACGTATCTATCTGCCATCCAAGTTACGGAGTGCAACGTGATCGGCGCACTGAGCATCGTTCCTCCGGATTCAGCGCATCAGCGGACGTGGGTGTGAATTGTCGGAAGACGTATTCGGGGTCTTCACCGGACAACGCCATGGTTAGTGCTGATCGCGAGTTCTAACGTTGTCAGGCACGTTTGCCTTTGCTGGGTGCGTATCACGCAACGGAGCCCGTCATGGCATATCAAACGGAGTTGCAAGGGACCTGGACTGCCACAAGGGCAGAACGCGATGGCAAGGGCGACGAGGTCGTCGGAAATCGCCTGTTTCTTGCCGACGATCGTTTCCGGATCCAGTCCAAGGACGGCAAGCTTCTGCATGCGGGAACCGTCGGGGTGGACCCGAGGGCGACACCAGCCGCCATTGACTTCGCGCACAAGGAAGGCGTCGTCAACGGGAAGGTGTGGAAGGGCATCTACGTTCTCGACGGCAACACACTCACAATCTGTGACAACGCACTGAACCTGGAAAAGGGTCGGCCCACGACGTTCGAGGCAAGGAGTGGGTCCGGATATGTCCTCATTACGTTCACGCGCACAGGGCCCTGAACGATCGGCAGTCAGTTGATTGTTTCTCGAGACTAGACGTCATGGCGACCGACGAACTGGAGGTGGTCCGAGCCTTGCTGACCTCGAAACCGAGGCCGGAGGGTTGGTCGGAGCGGCGCGAACGTTTGGACGAGCTTGGATCGGTCTGGCCGGTGGCCGGCGACATCAAGCTTGAGCCGGTTGATATGGACGGCATACCGGGCGAGTGGTCCATGGCTCCGGGAAGCGACGCCTCTCGTGTTCTGATCTTCTTGCACGGCGGCGGCTATTGCTCGGGCTCCATCCGCAGTCATCGCCGCATGGTGACCGAGGCAGGACGCGCCGGCGCTCTGCGCACATTGGCAGTCGGTTACCGGCTTGCGCCCGAGCACCCTTTCCCAACGGCACTGCACGACGCGCTGACGGCCTGGCGCCTCGTCCGTCGCCAAGGTTTGCCCGCCCGAAGCATCGCCGTCGGCGGCGATAGCGCGGGCGGCGGGCTGACTGTTGCCTTACTCAACCAGCTGAAGGAGGAGGGCGAAGAGCTTCCTGCTTGCGCTTGGCTGGTATCGCCCTGGACCGACCTTTCGATGTCCGGCGCGACGCTCGCAACCAAGGATGCAATCGATCCGCTCATTCATAAGGCCTACCTCGAAGAACTCGCCGCCGCCTACGTACCGGCCAGCATCGACCGGAGGGACCCGCGTATCTCCGTTCTCTTTGCCGACCTTGAGGGACTGCCGCCCACGCTCATCCAGGTTGGTTCGGCCGAGACGCTGCTGGATGATGCGGTGCGCTTGGCCGCCGAGGCGGGAACGCAAGGCGTATTCGTGACGCTCGAAATCTGGCCCGACATGATCCATGCCTGGCACCTGTGGAATGCGCGCTTGGAGGAGGGTCGTCGGGCGCTTGGCAACGCCGGTGCGTTCCTGCGGCACCACCTCCAGTCCCGCGCTCCGGCGTGAGATCGCACAGGGCATGCAACGTGCGTCCTGCCGATAAGTCCGTCTTACAGCTGCCAGAGCGCCGGTCCGGCGCGCCGTAGCAGAGTGATCTTTCGGATCTACACTCGGTTACAACTCCCACTCCGAAAGACTAGCAATTCCCAGCAACGTAACACGGGGCGGAAGTCGTAATGCCCATTGATTTTGTTGAAGAACGTCCCGGCCTGTCACGCCGGAGGCCGCGGGTTCAAGTCCCGTCGCTCGCGCCATTCTTTCAATGACTTAGGTTTTTGCTGAACGTTGGGCAAACACTTCTGGTCCGGCTCCCGAACACTTTCGTCCGTTTTTTGTTCGCGCAGCAGCCTTTGACCACGCTTCCTCGCAGCGTCTGCAACGCGCACCTCAACAAGCTTCACTGGCACATAGGTCTGGTGCAGACGATTGGACGCCGAGAGTGTGTTCGCCATCTTCGATGACAGCTTCTGTGGTGACACGTCACCGGCCATCGCCTCGATCGAGCCGCTGCGTCTGAAGTCGGCGAGCTGGCGCGTCTCGCTCTCGCCGAACAGCATGGTGCGCACAACCCGATGGAGCTGGCTGGCCGTCAGGCGCCGACAATCGACGGGTGAGAACTGAGTATCCCAGGCCACGCCGAGCGCTGCCGCGAGCCCGTGGTAGCCTGAGCGCCACGCCTGCTTGACCAGCCGAACGGCCTCCCCCTCCGTCCACGATGTTTGCCGCGGGCGGGGAGCGCTGTTGGCGAAGAACAGGGACGGGTCTCGTTCCATCTGGCAGAAGCCGAGCAAGGCCATCCGCTTCCAGAGCGCGCGCCACACCTTGATGACGCGGTGTGCCTCGCTCTCGGATACCTGCGCAGCGATCGTGGTACGCAACGCCAGCAGCATCTCAGGCGTCACCGTGCGCGGGTCGATATCTACGAACACTGGCCCTAGCCACTTCCAGGCGCGTGGCCAATCATCACGACTGTGCTGCTCGGCGGTCCAGGTGATGCCCTTCGCCTGCCGCTCGGCCTGCCGCATCAGGACGGCACGGTGGTAGCCCTCGCCGATGCTGCCTGGGAGATTTCCCGAGCGCGTGCTGGGCTCCAGGCCGAGGCGGTGGCGATCCCAAGCAGCGTTCATCTCGATGGCGCGCTGCTTGTCGTCAGTGCTCGGCTCGCGCTGACCGTTGACGATGTGGCCAGGAGAGAGCTTGACGGTCTCGAAGCCGGCCTTGCGCATGCGCATCGTCGGTCGCCAGCGCCAGCAGCCGTGAGCAAAGAGCAAATGCCTGATGCTATCCCTGCCCATTGCCGAGCTGCGCGATGCGGTTGGCACAGACGTCTTGAGCGTCGCGCGCCCTTGGCGCCTCCGTCAAGTCCGACTGGAGACCCGAGCGCCGATCCATCCAGGCCTCGATCGCGTAGAGGTCGTGCCTGCCGGTCGTGCGGTCAGGGCGCGGGAATCCGCGCGCATACAACTCATCCTGCACCAGATTGAACTCGGCGAGGGTGAGACCGAGACGGCGCGCAGCCTTCTCGGGCGGAATGTCGCGCGGTTGCACGCGAAAACGAAGCTGGTTGGCAGGCATGGGTGAGCCCCGACAATAGCTTCGCATGGAAGCCGAAGTCAGCAGTGGATGGCGAAAGCCAAGGCGTGGAACATGGCACATCGCATGGTGAGACAGATGGGTCGGCGCATGGCTCGACACATGACAGGTCACAAGGCGTGGCCGATGAAGGATGTGGAATGTCCCCAAAAGGCCGTGGAATGTCGCCTGAGGATCGGCGGGCGTTTGCGGCTGGATTCGGTGTTCACTTGCCCGCGCCCAAGCCATGGCCGACAGCGCACAACGTGCCTCATTCCGGGGAGACCATCCGCCTGGGAAGATCCCCTTGCAGGAAACCAACCGCTGATGACGTTGCCAAAGAGTTCTTGGCCTGGGCGTCGCAGCAGGAGCAGTTTTCTGGAAACTGGCTGCTATCACTCGACATCCAGTACGTTTTCCTAAGGCCATTTTGTGAAGCGCTGGGTTGGCCGATGGTGCCCTACCGCAAGGTCGCCAGCGCACTGTGCCGTCTGACTGAAAGGAGGCAAAGGGAAGAGCGGAATGAGGGGAAACGCGTGAGTTGGGTCGAATACTTCGTGCCCTGATCGTCAACAGCAGCGGTTCGACGAGGTGAATGCGGGCATCAGCGATTGCGAACGCTGGGTTGCCCCCGCCGCACAGTCTATCGCGCGCTCGACAACATGAGGAACCAGCCATGACACCAAACCAAATGAGACCGTTTCGTAGCGACGAGAGCATGGAGCGCATCGCGTCCGTGATTGAGGCTACCGAGGATTTCCAGGGGAAAATCGATCAACTGGCCGCCAAAGTGGACAGCCTGCGCACTCGCCTGACCGAGGAGGAAAAGCTCTTCTCCAAGCTGCTGGCGGACTGCGCCGCGACACTCAGAATGGCGAGTACAGGGATGGACGACGCAATCAACTATGAAAAGCAGCTCATCGGGCAAGACCGACGCGACGCGAGGGCGCGCAGCCGAGGCAACGGCAGCTGAGACGCCGTAGGATAAGCAGGCTGCCAGCAGCAGGCAGCCACGAGTGCGGCGTCGAGCTGCTGCGGTTGGCGGCCGCGTACAGCCGGGCTTGAGAATGGTACGCGCGCGGATTATATCCGCGCCGTGCCTGGGTCCCCAGCCTTGACGTCCGTTACGAATCGTCGCCCATGGCCTATATGTGAACGAGAACGAGCTGTCGTCACCGGAAATGCCGAGGCCTTCAGGATCATCACCGAAGGCTCGTTCGATTTGTCTCGTTTAGATGGCGGATGCCAGTCACGGCGGGCCGTATCGAACGTCGCCTAGAAGCCCAGCGATAGCGATGCGCTGCCCGAGGAGAACTGCCAGTTCCTGTGGCAGGGCCGGGGAAAGCCGTGCATCGCGAATGTGAAGACCTTGCCCCGGCACACTGGCGCCGGCTGCCGGCCAAGGGCCGCATCTGGGTCACCAACCGGCGCCGGCCAGGAGATCAGCAAGACGCCGTCAGAGTGCGGAGTGAGACAACCACGACTGGTCACAGATTCTGAGGTCGAGGCCGACCTCAGGCGCCGGCTGGCCGAGTCCATCAGCACAGTCGCCGACCAGAGCGACGAGATCAAACAGCTGCGCGAGGTCCTCAGCGTCTGCTACGGCGCCTTCCTGGCCGTCTCCGACATGCCGAATGCGCCAAGCATCAGCAGCATGATCGAGGCGGTCCTGTACGACCCACCCAAGGAGGCAAGCGATGGGCACGAAAGCTGAGGACCTAGCCAACCCCGACGGCTGCTGGGCCAGGGCGGCCGACGACGAGCTACTGTTCATCTCCGTGTGCAGGACATCTCGGCCCCGGCGAAAGGCGCCCAGCTTGAACGCTCGACCGTGCCAGCAGCTCACGCGCCACCAGCGTCCCTAGCCGACAACATCGACGCCACGGCCTCAAATTTGCCTGCCGAGACTCAAACGCGTTCCTGGGCTCCCTTGGCATGGTCGGAAATTCTGAGCCTGTACGCCAATCCTAGAGGCCCTGGTGACTTCGAGGGTGCGCGACTTGCCGAGCTGCTAACTCGCACGCGTGAGAAACGTCAAGGGCACAGTTCACCGCCTCTGCGTGATAAGTGTGCCGACCACGATCAGCGCGGCACCGGCGAAGGTCGCTAGGCCAGGCACCTCGGCAAAGAATAGGAAGCCAAATAGCACGCCCCAGATCAGCGTGACATAGGCGATCGGCGCCAGCTTGGCCGCCTCGACGCGCGCGAAGGCGTGGGCGAGCATGGTGTGCGCCACCACGCCCAACGTTCCGAGAATTGCGAACTGCACGAGGTCCGCCAGCGTGGGCGTGACCCACACCCAGAGCGCCGGCAGCAGCAGGATCAGCCCCGCGCCGACGTTCTGGAACAAAATGATCTGCGCCAGCGGATCGCGCGTAGCGCGGTGGCGCAGCAGGATGATGTTGAGCGAGTAGACGAGCGCCGAGAACAGCACCGCGGCCGCGCCGATCAGCGCCTCCGCGCCGAACCCCGCGCTGCCGAGCTTGCCGCCGACGATCAGCAGCATGCCGAGGAAGCCGGCGGCCAGTGCCACGGCGATGCGCCAGTCGAGCCGCTCGCCCAGGATCATCGCGCCCATCAGCGCGGTGAGCGCCGGCGAGATGAAAGACAAGGCAATGGCGTCAGCCAGGGGCAGCAGGCTCAAGGCAAAGAAGAAGGACGTTGCGGTGAGCACGCCGAGGACCGCGCGCAGGCCGTTGTAGAGTGTAGTCTCACGGGTCGGCCAGCCGGAGCGCGTCCACATCCAGTAGGCGACGGCGCCCACCATGCCGAAGGCGAAGCGCAGAAAGGCGATCTCGAACGTTGGGTAGCGTGGTGACAGTGCCTTGATCATCGCGTCCATGAGCGTCAGCAGCCCCTCGGCCGCAATGGCGAGGAGCACGATGCCGGCGATACTGAGCGGTGCCGAACGTGGTGGCATGGTCCTTCAGGTCGCGAATGGATGTGCGGCCGGCAGCAATGACGGGAAGCGGAGGCAGCTGGGGCTTCAGCCGTTGCGGAAATTCCACCTTGGGGTGGAGGTTCCGGATCGTCTTGGCAACTGAAAACAGCGTCGGGCGAGCAATACGTCCGCTCTCGACCACCTAAGCGCGCGCCGAATTTCCTCACGCTGCGCCGCAACCGACGACAACGTTGGAGACGCCGGGCGTGGCTCAGTTGTCGGGCTCGGCGACCATCGTGCATGGGTGTCACGAGTATGGCCGTTCGTGGGACCAAATCGCCGTTCCGTGGATTGGTGTCCAACTTCTGTTTTCGAGGTCAAACCGGACTCTCCATGTGAGGGTGGACACGGCAAATTTTGACCCATGTGAGACATCGGCGGCTCAAAATTGCTGCCATGCAAACTGACACTGAACCCCATTCCGCTGGCAGCAAATCCCTGCTGTAATCATCGATGCAGTTGGCGGTCCTAAGCCTTAGGCGCCTGCGCAGTAGCCAGCGCAAATGCAGCGGGTCGGCGCGCTCATGAGCGCAGTCAATCGAGACCGATCAGCAGGCCGGTGTATCGCGGCCTCAAAGAAGCCCCTACATCAGTTGGGTTGGATCGACGGCCGCAATTTGCGGCTCGAAGTCCGATGGGCTGGCGCTGATTCCGCGAAGGCTCGCAAAGACGCGGAAGGATTAGTCGCGTTCAAACGGGCGTAATTCTAGTAACCGGGGAATTCGCGTTGGAGTTTATTCCTAAAGGAAGTTGCGGAAGACACCCATCGCCCAGCCAATAGTATAGAAGATGCTGGCAATGAAGATGCCCCATTGGCGGTGGCGAAATGAGGTGTAGAACCAGAAGGGCTGTATTGCCAGCCCTATCACGAACCCCCACGGACTACCTGCGCCGAGCGTCATAACACTGATTGGACCAGCGAAGATCGCGAGCTGCGAGGCAATCTCCATCCTACTTCTGCGAGTGGGACGGGGCGGCTCTTTTGCCGTAGCACACATTCATCACCGCCGTGGTTAGTTGTGGTCGAAGTACCGTGCACAGTTGGGCCTGGCGCTCGCGCCAAGCGTTATCATGTGATGCTCGGCGACGTGTGTGGCGCTATTCACAGTTGGAAGCCCAAAAATTAGAGCCCAGCGATAAGTTCGTGGGGGCGATGATGACGATACCGATCCAGCGAATTTTTCTGGGGAGCAAGAGAAAGAAGATCGAGAGCCGCCTTCTAGCCCCTTACCGTGATTGCGTCTCGCCTGAACTCTGCGCTGGACCTAGCGTAGCAGCTACGTAATCCGCACCAGAGAGGCAGACGCGAGCATGGCGCTTTCACGGGGTTGCCGTACCGCCGCACAAGACATTGAGGGCCGTGCACTTTGCGATGCTGGACGGAACCGTTCTTGTCGCCATCTTAGTGGCGCATGCAGCTATAGAGGCAATTGACCTGTGCCCAATTGGTCGGGCGATCATCTCATCGACTTTGCAAAATATAGGTCGATGTTCGAACAGATCGCCAGCGACAAACATGCGCGCGGGCAAATCGAAGATGATGGATTGATTGTCATCCAGGTGGGCGATCGATAGCCCTTCCTGCTTGGCGGCAATCTGCCTGCACCCATAGCTCGTTACAGATCGCGCGCTGACACGTCGGATCTTCTGGGCAAAGTGGACATGCTGGAGCGGTGCATGCCACGTCGCATTTGACCCTCAGCTGCCGTCCGCACCGCTCAGAAAGGATCATACGCAGCGCCTCGGCCGCTTCCGCTTTACCTTTGTCAGTTCCGCCCGACCGAGTGAGGGGTTAATCGCACGGCCCTGGGGCACACGTGACGGCGCCATGCGCTCGTTTGGAACACGACGACGCTGGACTTCGGCGAGCGGTGCACCCTTTGCCCGTGCAACGAATGCCCACACGTCTTAACGCAGGAAACCTTCGATCTCGCTCTCCGCCCAGGCCAGCGTCTTCTCCATCGCCTCGCCCTGCGCGTGGCGCACGACCATTTTGGTCATCAGGGCCTGCGTGTAGATTTGCTCCGCGACGCCATGGGGGCTCGGCATCGCCGCGACGGCGAGGATCTGATCCCCGTGCGGATCGGGATAGTGGTAGAGCGTGCCCTTCGGCGGCCCGATCTCGGCCCAGGTGGCAAACGTCTTGAAGTTGGCGTAGGGTGGGATGTCGTAGCCCTTGCTGGATATCACCATCGCCTCGGCCAATTCCTTTGTCGCCAGGTAGCGCAGCAGGCTCTTGGCGGCGCTCTTGTTCTTGGCGAACGACCAGATGCCCAGGGCGCCCTGCGAGAAGGAGGCATAGCGCCCTTTCGGGCCCTTCGGCATCGGGTGATGCCACGTCTGCTCGGCGATCTGAGGTGCGTCGCGTAGGGCAACGGCCCAGGCCGATGGCGGGTTCATGATCATCGCCGTCTTGCCAGCAACGAACAGCTTGTTGTTCGAGGCGTCATCCCAAGAGGGCGCGCTATCCGGGAGCCAGGGCACGAGCCTCTTGAAATAGTCGAGCACCTCACGGACGTTGTCGGTCTTGACCGTGATCTTCGCCTTCTCGTCCACCAAGATGGCGCCGAAGGCGGCGAAAACGGCGCCAACCGTGTCGACAAAGTCATTCGTGGTTCCCAGACCGATGCCGATTGGCACCCCCGCCTTGTGGCAGGCCTCGGCCGCCTTCAGCATGACATCGTAGGTCCAGCCGTCGGACTTCGGCGCGCCGCCCGCCGGATAGATCGCTTGTACGTCGATGCCGGCGTACTGCTTGAGGAGGTCGATGCGCGAGGAGGGCCCCTTCATCTGAGCCCCGTAGATGTTCGGCACCGCGCGCCACGTACCATTGATCTGCGCTAGGTACTTGGCGACGCTCGACACGTCGCCATTTTTTTTGATGAGATCGGCCATGACGTCGTCGACCGGTTCCAATATCTCATGGTAACGCGAGGTCAGCCAGGATTGCAGGTAGAGGATATCGTGTCCCGACTTCGCCTGACCCTGGGCGGCGGTTGTCAGCAGCAGCTTGTTGCCCTGGCTCGTGATGAAGTCGACCGTAACCTCGACCTTCTCCTTCTCCGCCCATTCCCTGATCAGCTTTTCCATCGCCGAACTGGCGCCGGGAACCCAGTGGTCCCACATGCCGACACTGAGACTGCCGGCGGCGTTTGCGGTGCGCACGAATGGCGCTGCGAGCATTGCGGCTGAAGCGGCCGCGGAGCCGGCCACCATCTGGCGCCGACTTACGCGTTTGCCAATCATCGGGCGTCCTCCTCCATGACACGCCGTGGATCATTCCATGGCCAATTAGCCTTGGCCTTGAAGCGCAGCGATGCGTATGCGGCGCCTGGATTTGCTGATCCAATAGTGCACAGAATGAGCGCAATATTTGGACTTGCCTAGCCCCACATTGCCAGGCGGGCGGCGAATTTCCGTTACTTCCGGCAGGCGGTAACGAAGGCACACCGGGGAGGTATGAGGAAGCAATCGCTTGGGGAGCGGCATCGCGCGTGGGCCTTGGGCTGCCGCCAATGTACCGGGCCCGTCGGTACCATTGTCACGGAGCTCGTGTTGGTGCGGCCAGCGCTGCGTGAAAAAGCTGACTTCGTTCCAGATCTGTGCGTAGGCCGCGCCCTGCGGGGAGGGCCGACGTCCCTCAGCCATACCTCATGGAATTCGAGCGAACTCCTGCAGCTTGGACGCTTCGATCCCGTTCGCCATCATGCTGACCTTGTAGCGATTGGCTATGGCCAGGAGCCGCGCTCGATCACCAGCGACGCAGCGGTCAGCACCTTTTGCATCGGGCCCGGGGACAAGGTCGGCCGGCGTGTCGTCGCCGCATTCGAGGAAAGTGAAAGGGAGCTTGTCTTGCGACCGTGCATCGACCACGCCGTAGTTGATGGGGCGCCCCGGCGGGATCACGACTACAAGGTAGAACCCTTCCCCAATGGCATGAAAAGAGAGGATCGTCGTGTCGTGGCTGTCACCGTAACTGTAGATGTAGAGGTTGCCCTGACGCGCTATTTCGACGGTGAGCTTGTTATCGCCAGATCTCCTCTCGAAGCGTCCCGTCGGAAGATCGGTGGCGCCCTTGCTCAAGTCGAAGATGGGGCTTTGGGAGACGATGCAGCCTGCGAGCGCAAGCATCATTGTGCACAGGAGCACGGCGCGCACGAACGTGGTCAGCATAACGCAAGATCCAATCAAGCCATGTAAACGTCCGGGCACGTGTCGTGATCGGCGCGAAGACTGATCCTCGCAGACTACCAGCACAGGTTTGTGCGCTCTTTTTGTTCGCCGCTTCGGAGGACCGGATGCGGCGAATCTAGACGAATTCTGGCCGATCCGCCGAAGATGGTGCCTGACACATCAATGTGGGTGGGCAAAGTCAATGACCCTCAAGAACGGCGAAACCTGATCGCCGATCTCCGGAGGCGGATACCTCTCTGGACTTCTACTCGAATTGAATGAGCGTGGTTTCAGGGCTCCGAACCATCGATGCAACGGAGCCGAGACTGGCAGGATACTATCGAACACAAGAATCCTTGCTGCACTGCATGAGTCAAGAAGTGGCACCAACTCACCGCTCAGCGAGCGCTGGGACCACTTCCGCTTATTGCGGTTGACCAGACGTAGTGGATGCAGGCTGCCCACGCGAACTTTTGACCCAGAGGCGAAGTTCAAACGTTACTCTGATGGACTGGGGAGCACGTATTCCCCAGCGGGTCGATCATTGGCCAGGCGCCTTATAGGCAGCCTGAAGCTCGACGCGCTTTTTCCGAACTGCCAAAACTTCGTCATTGGTCCACAGGCGCGTCATCTTGATGTCGCGGAGGCTGTCTGTTGCCGCAACTGTCCCAACTATGGCTGCTGCCGAAGTGGGTTCGGCATCAATAATCGTGAGGACGCCCGGGCCATCGGAGGTAGTGAAATAGAATCCCACCAATTTTCCGCCGGCAGCGGTCACTAGTTTCTTAAACGCGGCGGGACGATCCGTGTTCGGCTTCTCGCCCATTGCGTTGAGCGCCTTGGCCGTATAATTCGCGGTTATGCTGAACAACATGGCAGCTACTCCTTGCTACACGCTCGGCGGTACCTGCTACTTCAGTCTTGGATAAACCCGGTTGGAGGCCAAACAGGAGCCGCCCAGCAGGGACGCTATGCCGCAATAATCGTGAACGCAACTCGGCCGTACAGCAATGTCTGGAGCTGGCACTCGTGTACGCCAGAAGAGGAACGCGAAGCCCTGCGGCCGTCTTCCCGACCGAGCACTAGGGAACGCAAGCTTTATGACAGAGTTGATTGGCCACCAGAACGTGCAAGCAGTTCGATCATGCCAAAATACATGCTACCCGCGGTAGAAGTGGTCAATGTCGCAGAGCCGGCATCAGCTGCCGACTACTCCATTATGCGCAGCTCGGACATGAACTGCGGAATTCAGAAAAAGAGCGGCTTCGGAACACTGGCAATCGCGTTGAACCTGTCTCCGGTTCTTGTTCGGCTCTTCATCATTGTGGTTATCTTTCTTCTTTCCGCCATTCAGTTCGCCCTTGCCCAAGGTGATCCACGCACACGTACGGACATCGACAAGGCGCTCACAGAACAGCTCTATCGTGAGCAGCAGGCGAACCGAGGCTGCAAGATTGCGGTTTGCGAGGCTGCCCGCATCAAGTCTGCTCGAGGAGACAAGATAGCCTGCCATGTAGCTAAGACGTGGCCCGACATTGATATCAAGATCCGCTTTCTCAAAGGAGCCATGGACTGGCCGTGGGGCCATGCGCAGTGCGAGGGCAGGTTCGCGGTCGAGCGCCAATTGATCTTCGCTTCGGGCTCGGAGCCGAAGTACGAGGTCACAGTCGGCAAACACGATGTGGTGTGTCACATAGGAACGAAGGATGGAAAAGATCGCCACACCGTCAATTTGACCATTGACCCGGTCGTCACCTTCGAGAACGGCAAAGCTACGAGGGCGGCGTTACGGTGGAGCAATTTGACTGGGCCAACAATCGTCAAGAGTGCCTTGTGGTCGGCAACCGCCATCGACAACACGTTCAACGTCCTGCAAGGCACGCTGGTGGAGAAGATCAATGAGTTTCTCGGGCCCGGCTGCGATGATGCGTTGGGAAACGAACAACGGGATACCCAGTGACGATCGCAGATGTGAGACCTTGGCGCGAGTTCACCGATAAGCGGACGTAAGGTCGCCTGGCGTCCCTTGGTCTTGCAATCGAGTTTGACGAATCAATAAGCGATGAGATTTCTGATCGCTGGCGCGTCGAGAACGAAACAGATTTCGCCGGCCTCAAGTCGAAGCTTGATGTTCCAATAGTGCTCTATGCTGAGCCTGACGATGACGCGTGGCCGCTCATTCTCGAGGCAGCCAAGGTTCCCAAGCTAACCCTTCGCAAGGTCCGGGTCTTGCCTACTCCGTAACACCACAGCCTGCGCGCTAGCTTCTGCACGCCCGCTGCCCTCGCCGGCAAACGCGAATGGAAGTTCAGGCGCCGCAACCGCGACAACACCGCTGAGTTGGTAGCCCGCTACGTGCGCACAGCCGCAGAATGGACGGATTGCCGATGACTGAAGGGTGTGGGGTTCTAGGCGCGGGGCCGGGCGGTGCGAACAAACCAAATTTGCCCGCCCGGTTACCGGAGCCGGAACCAGACGCCACGTATTCAACATCCGGGACATCGCCGCGAAAGATGCGGCGATGTCCCCGATGATGCTGTTTATGCTGCTTCAAGCTCAACTAACACATTCGTTGGCTCCGGCCGGTGGGGTGCCAATCGCGTGTGGTTGTCGTTAGCCCAGCTTGCAATCTTCACAATTTGCCCGAGCTTCTTCTTGGTACCCAGGGGCGCTTCTTCGACGATGTGGAGACCATCGTTATTGAAGAAGAAGGTATGGTCACCAAACACCTCGGCCAGTGTCGGGCCAGACGCGTGACCCTCCGGGAGGGCTGCGGCATTGAACTGATCGAGCGTCTTCTCAACAAGGGCAGGAGTGAGTTTCATGGGGTCCTCCTTTCTTGGGCTACGGACCTTGCGCCCGTCGGCGTTACTGCTTCTGTTCCTTCTGCCTGACGAGCACGTCTCTGACCTGCGCAGCCGTCATTGTGATCTCCAGGCGATCAGGCTTCTGCTCCAGAACTTCAGCGCCGATCAAAACGGCGGCCGTGCCGATGCCCAGGCTCTCACCCAGCTCCGCACGCACACCCTTAAGCTTCCCTTCGACGACGGCCACTTGCATGATCCGCCCGAGGTTCTGGCCATCGGAGCTATAAACCGGGAGCTGCAGGATTTGGGCTTCTGCCTGCGCATCAGGCAGCATCTGGATCTGCGAGAGCGAGGGAGCGCTCGCAAACACGAGGCCGACAGCAATCACTAGGGTTTTGAACATTGGATGCCCTTTTGCGTGCGCTGGTGCCTTTGGCCGTAACGCCACGTCCGAGCACGCGTTCCATCGAGTTCCGTCGCACGCGTCAGGGCGGCTAATGACAGGGCCGGGACAAAAGGCCAGGGCCGTGACACAAGGTTCCGCTGAAGCCACGCGCAAGACCGGCGATCCGAGCCGACCGCTTCGCTTGAAGTCGTTGCCCGCACGGCCGAGGCTGTGAATGACTGCCTCATAGACGTGTTTCCACCCAAGCCCCGCGGCATGCACCACCACACCTACCAGCGCTTCGAAGCCTACTGCACTCACCCTTGCCAGGTTCGATCTTGCTGACGGTGAGGTACAGGAAATCGACGCTTGGTGAGCGTCCGCCACAGCACACAGAAGCGTGTCCGCAACACGGTTGCGCGGGTCCTCGCCAGCCAGCCACCTAGAATGGTCTTACACGGCGCTTAGCTTCGGCCTCTACGTTGGCGCCGATCCCGGGAAAACGATCGCGCAAGCGAAGAAAGTCGTCCGCTTCCAGAACCAACAGATCTGTCGAACGTACGGCTGTAACATTGGCGGAGCGTGGCTGGCGCGACAGCAACGCCATTTCACCGAAGAATGCTCCTTCCTCAAGCCGGATTTTTCCGCCTGTCGTCTCGACTTCCACCGCGCCGCTGGCGATCAGATACATGGCATCGCCACGGTCCCCTTTGCGAACGATGATCGTTCCAGCAGGAACGGTTCGCGCACTCAGTATCTTCAAGAGCTCAGCGATGGAACCTGCGTCCAGACCGGAAAACAAGGGAACGCGTGCCACTAAGGCAAACGTTAGAACAAAATCACGACGTCGGATCTCCTCGTAGAACCCGCGTCCCATAATGGCGACTGGCAGGGCAAAGCAGCCGATGCCGAGCATCACCGTGACCGCCGAAATGATACTGCCAAGAGCGGTAATGGGTACGACTTCGCCGCCACCGATCTTGGCCAGCATACTGGCGGCCCACCACATTGCCTTTGGCATGTCCCCGAGACGCTCCGGCTGAACCTTGCCTTCAACTGCGTGCATTGCAGCCGCCGCGGCCAGTAGCACACCGGTAAAGATGATGATGCATGCCAACAAAGAGCGTCGCTCACTGGCAATGACCCGCCCCAGTGTCGCGAGAGCCGGGGAGTAGCGGGCAAGTTTCAAGAATCTCACCAGCCGCGCCAGTAGCAATAATGGGTATTGCGGAAAAAGAGTCGAGGACGAAAGGGACGAGGGCCAACGCGTCAATGATCATCAGAGGAGACCCGGCAAAGCGAAGCCTCGCTACGTGCGCTGGAAGACCACGAAGCAGCGGGTGCTCTGGAGCTGTCCAAAGTCGTGCGGCATACTCCACTGCGAAAGCCACAACGCACAGCCGATCGACAAGCTGCAGCATTGCGGCATGTTCTGGTGCGATGGTCGGCACGGTTTCGACTATCGTGGCCACTACGTTGGCAACCACGAGGGAAATGATAATCCAGTCTATCGTGCGCGAAGCTGGTTCTCGGCGACGTCCATGCTCAAGGATTTGAAAGGAGCGCTGGCGCAAGCCCGACACTGCGTGGCGTTTCCAGACCATTGCAAGGAACCCAACAAATCGAACAGTTCACCTTCTTCGACAAGTTCATAATCGTGCGGCAAGACCTTCGGCACGTCCTTGCCCAATGTCGCCGCCGTCATCGCATGAGGGCGATGCTGTGCTCCCGCGACGGTTCTTGCAAGCACTCCCGCTGCCATGCGATCGGCGACAACACCTGTCCACGGGCGTCTGGAGGGCAGCTGCCAATTATAGGCGTTGCCGACGACCCGGCCCAAGATACGCCTCGGCGTATGCTAGACTGCGGCCAGCTCCAGCAGGTTCGGAGTTGTCCCGTGCGCGCTTCCCTTCGCCTCCCACGCCTGCGCGGCTTCGCCCTCGCCATGCTGCTTGCCGCGAGCGTGGGCGAGGGTGCACTCGCGCAGTCGGCGACGTCCGTTGAAAAACTCCTGCAGGATGGTTGGGAGATCGCCGGCTACGTCTCGGCGTGGGAAAACCGCTCGCTGATTCTGTTCAAGCACAAGGACCACAAATACCTGGTTCAGTGCTCCATCCTGATCGACGTGCTGCGCACGCCGCGCATGGTACGACCTGCTATGAGATCAGGTAGCTCATCCAACTAATCTGCGACATCGCGGCGATCCGGATAGACGCGGAATTGGTCGATCGCAGCACCCGGTGGGCGGCCAAGCAAAGATGAAGGCGGAGCGTCCAGGGCGGCGAGGCGCGCAATTGCCGCCTGGACGGAGCGCTCCTCCGCCTCGGGCTCCTGGCGCGCGAGGCGACCAAGGTGGACGCTGTGGCCGGTCCCACACCATTTGCTGCACTGCACGAGTCAGAACTTGGCACTCATTCGCCGTGTGAAGCGGAATACTGGTCTGTCGGATGACGAGCGCAAAACGGACGTGCTGATTGGGTCCGTTGGACGGTGAGTTATGACCCTGGGTGTGTAAAAAGACTGTCCTGGTTATGATTTCCCTGATGATTCTGCGGGGGGTGATCATGAAGCGGTTCGTCGCGGGAGCAGATCGGGGACAGTCGACACTTCTGCCGGAGTGCCTCGATGATTGGATCGACGAGGAAAATCCGGTTCGCGTCATCGATGCGTTTGTCGATGCGCTCGATCTCGCTGACCTCGGGTTCGGCGGTGTCGAGCCTGCAGCGACTGGCAGGCCCGCCTTCCATCCCTCGGTTCTCTTGAAGCTCTATATCTACGGCTATCTCAACCGCGTGCAGTCGAGCCGTCGGCTTGAGCGCGAGGCCGGACGCAATTTGGAACTTCTGTGGCTCTTGGGCCGCCTCGTGCCCGACCACAAGACGATCGCCGATTTCCGCAAGGACAACGGCCCGGCCTTGCGCAAGGTATGCGCGCGGTTTGTCGAGCTGTGCCGCCAGATGGGTCTTCTCACCAAGGCGAGCGTCGCCATCGACGGCAGCAAGTTCAAGGCGGTAAACAGTCGCGACAAGAACTTCACGCGCGCGAAGGTGGAGCGGCGGCGCATGCAGTTGGAGGAGAGCGTGTCGCGGTATCTCAGCCAGCTCGACACGGCCGACCTTCAGGAGCCGTCAGAGGCTCTGGCCCTCAAGTCAGAGCGTCTCAAGGAGAAGCTTGCCAAGCTGAACGAGGAGATGGGCAAGCTGGCGGCCTACGAGAAGCAGATGCTTGCCTCGCCTGATCAGCAGGTCTCGCTCACCGATCCCGACAGCCGATCGATGGCGACCAGCGGGCGCGGCTCGGGTGTGGTCGGCTACAATGTGCAGGTCGCCGTCGACACCGAGCATCATCTGATCGTGACGCACGAGGTGACGAACAGCGGCTCGGATCGGGCACAACTTGCCAATGTCGCCAAGCAAGCGAAGGCGGTTCTGCAGACAGAGACGCTCGAAGCCGTTGCCGACCGTGGCTACTTCAACAGCCCGGAGGTCCTCGCCTGTCACGAGGCTGGTATCACGGTGACGCTGCCGAAGCCGTTCACCTCAGGCTCGAAGGTGGACGGCCGCTTCGGTAAGCAGGACTTCGCCTATCTTCCTGACGAGGACGTCTATCGCTGCCCCGCCGGCGAACACCTCAAGTACCGCTTCGAGGGCGTTGAGCACGGCCTCACTATGCGTCGCTATTGGACGAACGCGTGCCGCACCTGTGCGATCAAAGGCAGATGCACGACTGGCATAGAGCGCCGCATCACCCGCTGGGAACACGAGCACGTGCTCGAGGTGGTGCAGCAGCGTCTCGATGCGAACCCTCAAGCCATGCGTCAGCGCCGCGAGACGGTTGAGCATCCGTTCGGCACGATGAAGGCGCGCATGGGGGCGACGCACTTCCTGACGAAGACGCTACCGAAGGTCGCCGCGGAGATGGCGCTCTCAGTGCTCGCCTACAATCTCACCCGGGTCATGAACATCGTTGGCATCAAACCGCTGATTGCCGCCATCGAGGCCTGACGCCCTGGGCATCCCTTTGCCGCCAACCGCAGGTCGCTGAGAAACCACCCCCGGCGCGTTTCCACACGACCAAGACCCCAACCTGACGAAGTTGCCATACAGTCGCCCAAGGGTGGCCAATTCCCGGCTGCCAACGTCACTCCGATGGGCGCGTCGGGCGTGCTCGCATCAACACTTCCGGACTGACCACGTTGATTGGCGTACCGGCAGCGTAGGCCACGATCTGATCGAAGATATCCGAGAACTGAATCTCGTATTCGTCCCGCGTGACGTAGCCGACATGCGGCGTCGCCACGACTTGCGGCATGGCCAGCAGCGGGTGGGCCGGGTCACGTACCGGCTCCTCCTCGAAGACATCCACCGCTGCCATACCGGGCCGGCCGAGTTTCAGCGCCGCAACAAGCGCGCCGGGCTCGATGAGCGGGGCGCGACCGGCGTTGACGAGCAACGCCGTGGGCTTCATGCGCGCCAAGTCCGCGGCCTTTACAATATGCCGGGTCGACGGGACGAGGCGCATATGCAGCGAGAGGACGTCACACATCTCGAAGAATGCCTCCTTCGAGCTTGCAACCGCATATCCCTCCCCTGTCGCCTTCAGCTGGGCTTCTTCTCTTGCCCATACGAGCACGTTCATGCCGAAGGCCCGGCCATACCCCGCTACTGCCTGGCCGATGCGCCCGTATCCGAATATGCCGAGCGTCTTGCCGCGAAGCGTGTGGAAGACACCCGTCTGCCAGGTACCGGCCTTCAATGCCGCAACCTGTTGCGGGATTTGGCGCATGGCCGAGAGGATCAGACCGAACGTCAGCTCGGCGGCCGCATAGGATGGCGCGCCCGGATGCTGGCTCGACGACACGACGATGCCGAGCCGCGTGCAATCCGCCACGTCGATGTGGGGGAACACGCTGCGCTGGCTGATGAGGCGCAGCCTCGGCAGGCGCTCGAGAAGCCCCTTGCGGACCTGCGTGCGCTCTCGAATGAGGACGAGCGCCTCGGTATCGCGTAGTCGCTCTGCCAGCTTGTCGACGTCCTGAACGTGATCGTTCCAGATCGTGACGTCGTATCCGGCCAACTTTGCAAAACACGGCAGTGTGCGCAGGGTGTCGAAGTAGTCGTCGAGGATGGTGATTTTCATGAACATCGCTCCGGACGGTGATAGGTGAGGCTATCGAGGGAAAAGCTGATGAGGAATGTCCGCTGTTGCGACTGCCGCTTTTGACCCGACTCGGCCTCTTTCGCGCTGCAGCGCCTCCTCGGGAATTGCGGGATCAACTGATGGTCAGCGGGCGTGGTCGCAGGACCGTTCGTGATCCTGAGGCGACGTCACGCGTAGTGCACGAGAGCTCACTTCGGATAGCCGGGAAAGCGGTCGCCGAGGGTGCCAAACAGCGCGATCATCCGCGCGCGCCAGTCGGCAATGGCGGACTCGGGTGTCACGACCTCTTTTGGGCTGCCTAGTCGGGCCCACTGGAACACGGAGAATACAGTGTAGTCCGCATAAGCCGGTGCCGGACCGCAGATGTAAGGCTGCGCGGAGAGCGTGCGTTCGAGTGGCGCACAAGCTTGTTGAAACGCCGCTAGTTTGCCAACTGAATCAGCGCAAGCAGCTTCGAGCGACATGCCAAGGGCACGCTCGCGCGTGGAGCGGAAGTAGTCCCGGTCGCCCGCATCAAGAACGGCTGGAAAGTCAGCGTAGATCACAAAGCGCAGAGGCGAGGCGAGTTGCGAATCCGACCAAGCGTTGATGTGCCGAGCCATGCCGCGTCCAATCGCACCACCGAACAGCGATGGCCTATCGGGAAACTGCTCCTCCAGGTAGCAAGCAATGTCCCATGTCTCGTGCACGACATGGTCATGATGGCTGAGGACGGGCGTCAAATGCTGGCCGCTGAGAACACGAATGGTTCCGACATCGGCAAACCGCACCGGCCGAACTTCAAAATCGATCCCCTTGTGGGCGAGGGCATACCTGATCCGCCAAGAGAACGGGCTGGGGCGGCGGCCTTCATGGCCAACCCGCTCGTAGAAAATCAACGCCACAAAATGCTCCAGCGATGGCCCTCAGCTGTTTGCTGTGTTCAGTGAGTAGAGCGAGTTCCGCGGCCGTTGTCATGTCCTTGGTGGGCACTGCCTTGCCGTTCTTGAACTGCGCTGGGTCCGGCACCGGTCGTTGTTCGTGTCATTTCAGGTTCGGGTACATAACGGCCTGCTAATATGCCCAAGACCTTTGTCCCGTTCGGAGATCCCTGATGGCCAAGGTATGCCGTCCTGCCCGCCCGGAAGATTTGGCACGAGCCGATGAGCTGGTCGTTCACAGCATCAATGAATTGACCGAGCGTCACGGCTTTGGACCAATGGTGTCTCCGCGCCCTCCGTCATTCCAAACCGTTTCCCTGCAAGACGATCCCGACGGTCTCTGGGTGGCTGAAGATGCTGGCAAGATGCTTGGCTTCGCCTTCAGCTGGGTCTGCGGCGACTTGTGGTTTCTCGCCCAATTGTTCGTTTCTCCAGGCGAGCAAGGTGGTGGCATTGGCAATGAGCTCCTGAAGCGAACGTTAGAACATGCAGAGAAAGCGGGAGCTACCAACAGGGCGCTTATCACTTTTGCATTCAACAGGGTGTCGCAAGGCCTGTACATTCGGCACGGTCTGTACCCTCGGCTTCCCCTCTATCTCGTCTCCATCTCGCGCGAAGCCTTGCGCGACCGTTTGCAAGGCATGCATTTTCGCACTGAACCCCTTCAGGACAGCGCCGCTCATCTGCGGGATCTCGCCCAGTTTGACGCTCGCGGGTTGGGATCCTCGCGCGAGAAGCACCACAGATTTCTGATCGATGACGATGCGACGAGGGGCGTCTTGCTCTATGCCGGCGATGCTCGTGCGGGCTATGCGTACGTTTCTTCCGGCGGCCACATTGGGCCCTTGGCGGTGCTTCAGCCAGATGCCACAGGCACCGCCTTCAGAACGGCACTGCACATCGCCGCACAAGGCAGCTCCTCGCATGTGTCGGCATTTCTGCCCGGCACAAGCGAGGCAGCGCTCAGTCTCGCGATGGAACTGGGGATGCGTATCACCTTTCCGATGATACTGATGTCAAACCGTGATTTCGGAGATTGGAGGCTCTACCTGCCTCGCAATCCCGGTTTCATGTGACGGCGATGACCGGTATCGGCACCTTATCTTCCATCGTCGACTGATCGGAGGCGGGTTTGCCCATGCGATACAGCTTGAGGATCGCATCGACGGCCTCGTTCAACGGCGCGGCAACACCAAGCTCGCGACCGACCGCGACACACACGTGATGAGCGCCAACGGTGGCAGTCATTGCTGTTCTCTGTCAGGGATCTAGCATCGCAACAGCACGGATTGGGCTGGCGGTCCCGCCACGAATACGCAAGGGAAAAGCAATGAATTTGAAGCGACCCTTCCCAACCACGGCCTCCAAGTTCCACAGGCACTCGATATGCGTAATGCCACGTTCCGCACAGGCGATGTGGGCTTTGAAATTGGCCTCTCCCTGGGGCGCCGGACTGACTGCCTCTACGCCAAACATCAGAATGCCGTGGTCGGCCAGCCAGTGCACACTGTCGACATGCAGGCCCGGGAAGTCCGTCGCATAGGCCGGCGTGCCGAAGAGCCGCGCATTGACGCCCATATTGATCAGCACGGTGTCGCGCTTCTTGATCGCCTGGCCGCTTTTCGCCAGCGCCTCCTTCATCTCGGCCACGGTGATCTCGTGCTTCAGCGGCACGTGCGCGAGATCCATGCAGATGGCCTCGGTGAAGAAGTCCTCCAGCGGCAGTTGATCGATGGAGGGCGCTTGCGGATCGGGATTGAAGTGGCATGGCGCATCGACATGGGTGCCCGCGTGGTCGCTCATGGACAGAAACAGCGCCTTGGAGCTCCAGCGCGTGTTGCCTGCGGTCTTGACCTCGTCGTGGTCGTACCAGGTCGCCACCGCGACGGGCGGGTGGGAAGGATGTGCCGGCGTGCGGTGATAAAGTTCGCGGCTCAAATCAATGAGCTTCATGTGGTAACTCCGACGTAATGCTCGTGCGGTAGGGCTCCGACTAATCTACCACGCATTAGGCCGCATGTGCCGACACCGAGACCGCGAAGGCAACTGCTTGGGAGCGGCTCGCGAACGGCAGCTATTGGCACAAACTTACCGATCAGCGCGCGCTGGGATCACTTCCGCTTATTGGGCGTGAACGGACGTAGTGGATGCAGGCGGCAGCGCTGCTCCTAAGAAGCCACAAGAAACCACGTCCGGTTCTGGCACAAACTCACCGTTCGCATGGCCCACTAGGTTCGTCAGCTCTTTGAAGTAAAGCTGCCGTGGTCATACCACTTCCCGATCGGCAGAGTGTGACCCGGAGCAGCCATCAAGAACGTGGAGACGCCGGGACCTGTGAGCAACGGGGCGTCATGATTCCGACTGCCTCGGTGGCGGTAGAGGCGGTGCGCGACGAACGAGATCGCGACCAGGGTAGTCGCGGCGCGTGGCGGCGATAAGTTCACTGACAAAGAGTTCGGCGTAGGGAGCGAAAAATCGGCGCGCGTCCCACGCAGCAACAGTCCATCTGCCGATCGAAGCGCCACGGTGCACGACGGGCACGATCCGGACGCCATCGCGAGGTATTCGCACAGGTGAGGGAACGATGGCAATTCCGTGTCCAGTCCTCGCCAAAGCAATGATAGTTTGGGGAGCTCCACTCTCTAAGACCACACGCCCCTGAACATGCGCGATTTGGCAGGCTGCCTCGAACCACGCGTGTGATGCAAAACCTCGGCTGAGAAGCAACAGCGGTTCACTCTCCAGCTCCGCAACCTCAAGCGAGCGACGCCGGCTCAGGCGGTGGCCTTCGGGCAGCACGGCCAGGAGAGACATTGGATACAGCGCCCGTCCTTCGAAGCGGCCATCACCCGCCGGCATGATAGTCACCTCGATCTCGCCGCGATCGAGCAAGTCCCCCAACTGAGCCCCGCCTGCTTCCTTCAGCTCAACCTCGACGAGCGGATGTCGCCGCTCATACTCCGCAAGAAAATCTGCCAGAAGATTTTCAATCACCTGCGGTGTGGCGCCGACGCGAAGCAAACCAGCCTGTCCCGCCTTTAAGGCTCGCGCCCGCTGACTGAGCGAGCTGACGTCTGTCAGCAAACGGCGGCTATGTCGTAGCAGGTCCTCGCCCTGTGACGTCAGTCGAACGCCGCGACCTGCCCGATCGAACAGCGATAATCCCAGCTCCAGCTCAAGGGCATGGATCTGTCGCGAAAGGGCCGGTTGGCTCACATGCAAACGCGCGGCGGCGCGAGCAAATCCGCCGGCATCGACGATGGTCGCGAAGGCGCGCAGATGGCGAAAGTTCATGCGCCTAATCATAATTTATTTGCATCGGTAGGCAACGAACAATTGCATTGGACGCATGGGTACGTGGAGCCATACGCTTGCTCTCACAAGGCCTGTGGAGCAACGATCGGCGAATGGAGATAGCCATGCTTTCCGCTCGACTCGTGAATGCGGCTACATTGGTGATTGCGCTCGGTACCGGCTCTATAGCGCAGGCTGACATCGCGACTGATTGGAATGCCATTGCGATCGAGGCCACGGCCGTTCCGCCGAACTCAATTTTGCAGTCGCGTGTGCTCGCGATCACGCACGCTGCCATGTACGATGCTGCGCGCGTGACCAATCAGAAGGCGGCGCTGTTTGCTACCGGCATCCAACCCGACGGGCCGAGTTCACTTGAGACCGCCGTGGCCGCTGCCGCGCATACCGTTCTGAGACGCCTCACGCCGGCGCAATCCGCTCCGGTCGACGCCGCCTATAAATCCGCCCTGTCGAGCGTTGCCGAAGGTCCGCCAAAGACGAATGGCGTGAAGCTTGGGCAGATGGTGGCCGAAAAGCTGTTGGAATTGCGTGCTACAGATGGGTCCACGCAGAGGGCGGACATCAAGCTGAAAGATGGGCCAGGCTCTTATCAACTGACCCCGCCACACTCCATACAGCCGATCTTAGGTCATTGGGGCGCGGTTAAGCCTTTCGTGATTCGGCTCGACGATAGCTACAAAACTCAGGGTCCGCCCCGCCTGGACAGCGCGCAATTCAAGGCCGACTTCGATGAGGTGAAGCTGCTTGGCGCGCGGCACAGTAGCGTGCGGACTGCCGATCAAACGGCAGCAGCCGTGTTTTGGACGGTACAGACTGGGGTGCCATGGTTCGCGGCGGCAAGGGCGGCGGCCGCTGAGCGCAACGCCGCTGTGCTCGACAACTTGCGTCTCTTCGCCCTGTTGTCGGTCGCCGTCGCGGACTCCCAGGTCGCCTGCTTTAAGGACAAGTATGATCGCCTGCACTGGCGGCCGATTACGGCGATCCGCGCGGCTGCCGCCCTAAAACTCCCGACGCTCGCGGGGGATGCGGCCTGGGAGCCGTTGCTTGGCACACCGCCGCACCCGGAATATCCATCGGCGCACGCGTGTTTTTCCGGGGCAGCCGAGGCTGTGTTGCGCGGCGAGCTCAAGACGGACAGTGTACGCGTGAGCATCACCTATCCCCCGGTGTTTGGCGTGACGCGCAGTTTCGATAGCTTTTCCGCCATCTCCAAGGAGGTCAACGATGCGCGCGTCTGGGGTGGAATTCACTTCCGCAGCGCCGATGTCGACGGCCATGAACTCGGCTGGCGGGTGGGCGAGGCCGCTCTGCGCGATTTCGGCGCCACCTCCCGCAGTCATTGATCGCTCGTGCATGTGAGTTGCCGGCTGTCATGTTCGATCTGGATCAACTCATCGCCGACTGCCGTGCAGCACTTGCTGCGGATCGCTCGGACAAGTTCGTCAACGAGGTTGTCGCTCGTGCAGTATCCGATCCGGGAGGCGTTCTGAGGGGACTGGGCGAACCGAAGCGTGCCCAACTCCAGAAGCTCTATCACGCACCGGACCTGACAATCCTCAACGTGATCTGGGCCCCGACAATGACGATCATGCCCCATGACCATCGCATGTGGGCGGTGATCGGCCTGTACACCGGCCGGGAGGACAACATCTTCTGGCGGCGCATCAAAGGAGATCCCCACGGCCGGGTCGAGGCGGCCGGCGCACGCGCCCTATGCGTGGGTGACGCCGAGCCGCTTGGGCACAATGTCATTCATTCGGTGACCAACCCGATTCCCCGACTGACGGGCGCGATCCACGTCTATGGCGGAGATTTCTTTGCTGCGGAGCGCAGCGAGTGGGACCCGGAGTTATTGCGAGAGGCCCGCTTTGACGCGGAGCGCGCAGTCCGTCGGTTTGAAGAGGCCAATGCGGAGATCGCCAGCCCTGAATAGAACGACGACCACCGCGAGGGGCTCAACGACAACATGGCGGCGGACCTGATGACCGAGGCGAATGCCAGCGTAGTCAAAGCGCCTGCGAGCAACTGAAAATGTAAATCGCCCTTACTTCCGGAACTGGCACAAATTGCCCGTTCTTGGCTTCGCGCAACTTAGTCGGCTTTCCGATGTGAATCGGACGTGGGGGCTACGTCACCCGAACGGGAAAACTTGACCCGGACCGGACATGAGAGGTGTTTGGCGCGCGGGACAGGGAGCGACGCCGACGCAGCCTGGCACGGATTGTCAGACATGGCCCGACCGCAATGGCGGCTTTGGGCGATCTTGCCCTTATTCCGGGGCCGGTGATCTGGCGACGAAGGATCTTGGTAGTTCATGGAAGTCTCCCTGGTTGAGAGCGACTCCAGCCAAGTGAGTCATTGTTCCCGGCGGCAGCTTTCAGGCTGGATTTGCCATGGTTACTGGCTTGGCCCGTCTCGGCAAAGTTTGACCCCAGGCGGGCATCGCATGCGGATCTCGTGAGTCTCCGGGAATGGCATTGCCATACGACGGTGTGGTTCACCGCATAACCGAGGTTTCTGCGAGCCATTGTGCTGGCTATCACTGCAGGGCCCACCAAATAGCGACATCAAGTGATTAATTCATCTATGCTCGGATCGTTTTGAGCAGGTTACATTCCGCGGGAGGCGGAACCGGAGATCCGGCGTGCACAGACGCTTGACAACCATTCTCGCCGCAAAAGTCGTGACCTACGGCCGCCTAATGGGGTTGGACGAGGCCGGCACGCACGCGGCGTGGAAGGCGCACCGCCAGGAACTGATCGACGCCAAGATCGGCGAGTATCAAGGGCGCATCGTCAAGCATACCGGCGATGGTTTTCTAGCGGACTTTCCGAGCATCGTGAACGCCGTCGCCTGTGCGGCCACGATCCAGCAGGGAATGCGAGTGCGCAACGTCAGTGTGCCGCAGGAACGCCGGATAGAGTTTCGCATGGGCATCAATCTCGGCGATGTCATCGTCGAGCCGGAGGACATCTATGGCGACGGTGTCAACGTCGCGGCTCGACTTGAAAATATTGCCAAGCCGGGGGGCATCGTCATTTCCGCCACCGTCCGGGATAACGTCGGCAATCGGCTCGACCTTCAGTTCGAGGACATGGGCGAGCAGATGCTCAAGAACATCGATAGGCCGGTGCGCGCTTATAGCGTCGTGCTGAACGCGCGCAGCGACCCCGGCGCGCAACAGCACTGGGAGATCGAGAAACCGTCCATTGCGGTGCTCCCCTTCAACAATATGAGTGGGGATCCCGAGCAGGAATACTTCAGCGATGGGATCACCGAGGACATCATCACCGACCTGTCGAAGATCTCCGGCCTGTTCGTCACTGCGCGCAACACGACGTTCACCTACAAAGGCAAGCCGGTGAAGGTACAACAGGTCAGCCAGGACCTCAGGGTCAAGTTCATTCTGGAGGGCAGCGTTCGCAAGGCTGGCCCGCGCGTGCGCGTCAACGCCCAGCTGGTCGAGGGCAAGGACGGGGGGCATGTCTGGGCCGACCGCTATGACCGTGATCTCACCGACATCTTCGCCATTCAGGATGAGATCACCCACACCATCGTCGACCAGTTGAAGGTCAAGCTGCTGCCGGAAGAGAAGAAGGTTCTGGATCGAGCCCCGACCGAGAACTTCGAGGCTTACACCTATTACCTCAGAGGCCGGCAGTTCCTGCATCGAAGGTCGAAAACCTATCTTCTTCTGGCGAAACGCATGTTTGAAAAGGCGGTGGAGCTCGATCCCTTGTATGCGCGTGCCTATGCCGGTATCGCCGACTGCGATTCCTTTCTCTTTCTGCACTACAGTGCCGAGATCTCGATCGACGGCATCCTGGCGACCAGCGCCAAGGCCCTGGAGCTTGAGGAAGGCCTGGCGGAAGCTCACACGTCGAGAGGCTTGGCCCTGTCGCTACGCGGGCGATACCCAGAAGCGATGACCGAGTTCGACCGGGCGATCGCACTCGATCCCAATCTGTTTGAAGCGCACTACTTCTGTGCCCGCGCCTGCTTTGCTCAGGGCAAACTCGATGAAGCTGCCAGGCTGTTCCAGCATGCTGCCGACATCAAGCCTGACGACTACCAGGCCTTGCTGGTGCTCATTGGGGTGCTCCGGTCACTCGGGCGTGACCAGGACATGAGGGCGGCGGCAGAGGAAGGCGTCTTGCGCGCAGAGCGGGAGCTGGTCCGACACCCCGCGAACCCGCGCCCGGCCTACCTGGGAGCCGTCGGACTGGCGGTGCTTGGCCAGCTCGACCGCGCCAAGGATTGGGCCGCACGGGCCTTGGCCATCGATCCCGAGGATGTTCTGGCGCAATACAACGTCGCCTGCTTCTACTCCCTGGCGGGCGAGCATGAGAAGGCGATCGACCTGCTACTGGCACTCTTGCCGCGAGCCGGTCGCCAAACTAAGGAGTGGGTAAAACATGACTCGGATCTCAATCCGATTCGAAGTCATGCGCGCTTCACAGGAGTGGTCGAGCTGCTTCGGTAAAAAAAGCTCCATCTGTGGACCTTTGAGCTGAAGCGCTGGCAAACGCGGCGCGGTGCGCCCGCTCTAATGGCGTGGACGCCCTATTGCTTGCACTTGACTAGCCAATAGAAATTGCTCGCTCGGATTGTTTTTGAGCAGGTTACATTCCGCGGAGGCGGAACCGGAGATCCGGCGTGCACAGACGCTTGACGGCCATCCTGGCCGCAGATGTTGTGACTTACAGCCGCCTAATGGGGTTGGACGAGGCCGGCACGCACGCGGCGTGGAAGGCGCACCGCCAGGAACTGATCGACGCCAAGATCGGCGAGTATCAAGGGCGCATCGTCAAGCATACCGGCGATGGTTTTCTAGCGGACTTTCCGAGCATCGTGAACGCCGTCGCCTGTGCGGCCACGATCCAGCAGGGAATGCGAGTGCGCAACGTCAGTGTGCCGCAGGAACGCCGGATAGAGTTTCGCATGGGCATCAATCTCGGCGATGTCATCGTCGAAGCCGATGACATCTATGGCGACGACGTCAATGTGGCGGCGCAGCTAGAGGGCATTTCGGAACCGGGGGGCATCGTCATCTCTGCCATCGTCCGGGATAACGTCGGCAATCGGCTCGACCTTCAGTTCGAGGACATGGGCGAGCAGATGCTCAAGAACATCGATAGGCCGGTGCGCGCTTATAGCGTCGTGCTGAACGCGCGCAGCGACCCCGGCGCGCAACAGCACTGGGAGATCGAGAAACCGTCCATTGCGGTGCTCCCCTTCAACAATATGAGTGGGGATCCCGAGCAGGAATACTTCAGCGATGGGATCACCGAGGACATCATCACCGACCTGTCGAAGATCTCCGGCCTGTTCGTCACTGCGCGCAACACGACGTTCACCTACAAAGGCAAGCCGGTGAAGGTACAACAGGTCAGCCAGGACCTCAGGGTCAAGTTCATTCTGGAGGGCAGCGTTCGCAAGGCTGGCCCGCGCGTGCGCGTCAACGCCCAGCTGGTCGAGGGCAAGGACGGGGGGCATGTCTGGGCCGACCGCTATGACCGTGATCTCACCGACATCTTCGCCATTCAGGATGAGATCACCCACACCATCGTCGACCAGTTGAAGGTCAAGCTGCTGCCGGAAGAGAAGAAGGTTCTGGATCGAGCCCCGACCGAGAACTTCGAGGCTTACACCTATTACCTCAGAGGCCGGCAGTTCCTGCATCGGCACTCGAAGTCATACTATGTCCTGGCGAAGCGAATGTTCGAGAAGGCGGTGGAGCTCGATCCCTTGTATGCGCGTGCCTATGCCGGTATCGCCGACTGCGATTCCTTTCTCTTTCTGCACTACAATGCCGAGATCTCGATCGACGGCATCCTGGCGACCAGCGCCAAGGCGTTGGAGTTGGAGGAGGGGTTGGCGGAGGCCCATGCCTCGCATGGCTTGGCCCTGTCGCTACGCGGGCGATACCCAGAAGCGATGACCGAGTTCGACCGGGCGATCGCACTCGATCCCAATCTGTTTGAAGCGCACTACTTCTGTGCCCGCGCCTGCTTTGCTCAGGGCAAACTCGATGAAGCTGCCAGGCTGTTCCAGCATGCTGCCGACATCAAGCCTGACGACTACCAGGCCTTGCTGGTGCTCATTGGGGTGCTCCGGTCACTCGGGCGTGACCAGGACATGAGGGCGGCGGCAGAGGAAGGCGTCTTGCGCGCAGAGCGGGAGCTGGTCCGACACCCCGCGAACCCGCGCCCGGCCTACCTGGGAGCCGTCGGACTGGCGGTGCTTGGCCAGCTCGACCGCGCCAAGGATTGGGCCGCACGGGCCTTGGCCATCGATCCTCACGACGGCCTCGCGCAATACAACGTCGCCTGCTTCTATTCCCTGGCGGGCGAGCATGAGAAGGCAATCGATTTGCTGCTGGGCCTTATGCCGAATGCCACGCGCGAACGAAAGACATGGGTAGAGCGCGACTCCGATCTGGACCCCATTCGAAACCACCCACGGTTCGCCGAAGTGCTCAGGCTCATCGACTAGCGCACGCATCTAAAGAAGATCGATCATCGTCTCAAGGGAGCTGGCTTAGCGCAGCCGTCGACTGATCGGAGCCGCGTTGGCCAACTACAATGTGCTACGGTGAATTCTTCGCGATGCACCCCTGCGCCGTGATAACTAGACCGATGCCCTCAATACCAATCTCACTCACAATAACTGTGGCGCGTGTCGGGTACGGTTTGGGGAAGGCTTTGGCCCACTCCGTGTTGATCGGCTCGATATGGGCGCGCTGCGTGACGTACAGCATGACCTGGGTCACGTCTGCCATCGAGCCTCCTGCAGCTGACATGCACTTGCTAAGATTCCCAAGTGTCAACTTGGCCTGCGCAGAGATCTCTCCCCGTTCAACCTCCCCGTCAGCTTTGATCGGAGCGGCGACTGCGTAGAGCGTGCCATTGGCAAGAATTGCCCATTCGAATGGACGTTCGTGACGAGGAATGCCCGTTTCGATTGCGCGCTTCATGTTGATCTCCAACTGTTTCAGGAAAAGTGCATGTCGCCTTAGGGGAACGCAAGCTACAGGCACACGTTGCCACCCTTCCGAAACGGCCCGCTAGCAGGGTGTCAGCTCGAACTGGCCTAGCCGGAGAAGGCCGCCTAGTTCCACTTGTGGCACGAACTCACCGTTCAGCGGGCGCGAGGACCAAGTCCGCTTATTGCGGCTGATCGGACGTAGTGGACGCAGGGTGCCGACGCGAACTTTTGACAAAGCCAATGAAGCTAGATTGGACGTGCTGGCTCCGCCGCGCCGAAGGCAGAATTTGATCCGTCAAGGATGTCGGCCTGCGGGGCCGCTTGCAGCGCCGGAGACCGGCCTGATGTGCGCGAACATGCTGCGGGCGTTCCAAGTCGGGAAGGCTCTTGCCAGCGCCGGCGGGCCGTCAAGTTGGATGCGGCCCGCGCCGATGGCTTGCGCCCAGGAAAGTTGGCCGGCGTGCCATTTGACGAACGCTTCGGCGTCCGCCGTGATGTACAGGTCCTCGTCGAAGCCGGGTTGCGTTTTGCAGATCTCGGCGTCTCCGAGTTCGATGAGTAGCCAATAGCGCTCAGGGCGTGGGCGACCAGTGAAGTCAAAACGGATGACGACGCGATGATCCGGAAGCCGGTCTCGGCGGAGCGCATTGCACATCGACCAGAGCGCCACAAAGGGGTCGAGGTGCTCGGGGGCGATCTCGAGCCAACGCGCACCCCACTCGCCAAGCGACTGGCAGACCGCGAAGAGGTCGCGGCCCGCTGACGTGAGCTTGTAGTGGTGTCCGCGCCCGTCGGGCTTGGGTGCCAACTCAACGACACCGAGCCGTTCGAGCTGGCTGAGCCGCTGTGAGAGCAGCGTACCGGAGAGGCCGGGCGCGCCCGCCAGGATCTCACTGAAGTTTCCGCAGCCAAGGTACAGGTTGCGGATGATCAGCGGTGTCCAGCGCTCGGCAAAAATCTCGGCGCCACGGGCGATGGGACAGTATTGGCCATACGTCCTCATAACGCGAGTGTTGCGCACCCGGCTTCGGTTGTGGAGTCCAAATTCTTGACTATACGGCCGCGGTCCACCGTGGTCCGCTGTGCTTCTCGAAGAGAGGAGTACACGATGACGACACCGACGACCATGGAAGTCGGCCATGGCGGCAAGGAACCAACCTTCGTGGAGATCGACGGGTTCCGCGGCCGGCTCATCAGTGCCAACCACGCCGATTACAACATCGCCCGTGCAGTCTGGAACGGTGCCATTGACCGGCGCCCACGCCTGATCGCCCGGTGCATCGGGACCACCGACGTGGTCGGGGCCGTGCGTTTCGCCCGTGACCACGATCTGGAGATCGCCATACGGGGCGGAGGGCACAATGTGGCGGGCACCGCAGTTTGCGACGGCGGGATTGTCGTTGACCTTTCGGCAATGCGGGCCGTGCGGGTCGATCCCGCCGACCGCAGGGCCTGGGTGCAGGGTGGTGCGCTGTGGGGCGACGTCGACCACGAGACGCAGGCGCACGGTCTGGCCACCACGGGCGGAATCGTGAGCCACACCGGAGTCGCCGGGCTCACCCTCGGCGGTGGCGTCGGCTGGCTAATGCGCAAGCACGGGCTCACCGTCGACAACCTACTCGCGGTCGAGGTCGTGACCGCCGAAGGCCAGCTGCTGCGGGCGTCCGAGGATGAGCACATCGACCTGTTCTGGGCGTTGCGAGGCGGCGGCGGTAACTTCGGCGTGGTCACCTCGTTCGAGTTCCGCCTCCACTCCGTCGGGCCCACCGTCCTGGCCGGGCCCACCCTCTGGGACGCGGCCGACGCCGGGCAGGTCCTCCGCTTCTACCGCGACTTCCTTCGCGAGGCTCCCGACGAGCTTGGGACGGTCGTGAGGTTCGGCACCGCGCCGCCGCTACCGATCATCCCCGAGCATCTGCACTGGCGCCCGGTGGTGATGGTCGGTACCTGCTACGCGGGGCCGATCGAGGACGGTGAGCGGGTGCTCCGCCCGCTCCGCGCATGCCGGGCCCCCCTCCTCGACCTGGTTGGCCCCGCGCCGTACATGGGATTCCAGAGCGCACTCGACTCGACTGTTGTCCACGGCTGGAACTACTACTGGAAGTCCACCCACCTCCCAGAGCTGCGCGACGACCTCATCGATGTGATCGTCGAGCACGCGTTCGCCTGCTCGTCGCCGCGGTCGTACGCGGCGATGTTCCATCTGAAGGGGGCGGTGAGTTGAGTGGCCGAGGGCGCCACGGCGTTCGGGAACCGGCAGGCGTCGCACGCAATTACCCTCGATGCTGTGTGGCGGCCCGGCGAGGACTTCGGCGACCGGGACACCGCTTGGACGAGGGGGTTCTTTGCCGCCCTAGGTCGCTTCCGCGAAGGCGTCTACGTCAATTTCCTCGGTGGCGACGAAGACCCTGACCGGGTCCGCGAGGCGTACGGCGACTCAGTCTACGACCGGCTGGTGGACGTGAAGGCCACGTACGACCCCGACAACGTCTTCCACCACAACCAGAACATCCGCGCCCGCAGCACCACGCCCATCAGCCGGCCCTCCAAGGCGCATCCTCATTAACGCGCGGAAGGCTGCCGCAGAATCGATTGCGAGTACTTGCCGGGTGCGATTTCGGGAGGCGGCGGCGTCGCCGAGTACGCGTACACAACGCGGGGCGCTCAGTAATGAGCGTCCCTACGTCGGACTTTTTCAAAACTCAGATTGCTGCGCTTGCTCACGGCAAGAATTGGCACTTTTTCTCCGTAGTGCACAGCTCGCTCGCATTTCCGTTTTTGGGGCTAAACCAGACGCGCTGAACCAACGAGCACGACGGGAGAAGATGACCCGAACCGGACG
>CAWEBE010000079.1:0-132299 GCA_963806735.1 uncultured Alphaproteobacteria bacterium
CGAACGCTTTCTCTACAACGAATGCGGTCTCAAGGGCCTTTCGGGCATCAGCAACGACGTGGCTCTCGCCAGCTCGGATGCCCACGCGACGATCGCGCTGGACCATTTCGTGTATCGGATCTCACTCTTTGCGGGAATGCTCGCAACCGCCATGGGCGGCATCGATGGCTTCGTGTTCACCGCAGGCGTCGGGGAGAACGCGCCAGCCATTCGCGAGGCGGTGATACGGCGCTTGTCGTGGCTCGGCCTGGACCTCGACACGGCCGCTAATGCCCGAGGCGCGACGCGGATCTCGGCCAAGGGATCGCGTGTCGCCTGCTACGTCATTCCCACCGACGAGGAGCTAATGATTGCGAGCCATACACTGCACGCACTGCGGGCGCACGCCTCGCCCCAGCTCAAGGAGATACGAGCATGATGGATCTCTCCTCCCTGGCGCTGCTCAAGGAGAAGAAGGCGCTTGTCACCGGTATCGCCAACGATCAGTCGATCGCGTGGGGATGCGCAAAGGCCTTTCACGCTTTCGGGGCCGAGGTCGCTGTTACCTACCTCAACGACAAGTCGAAGCCCTACGTGGAACCCCTGGCCAAGGAGATCAAAGCGCCGATCTTCATGCCTTTGGACCTCCAGCGCGAAGGACAGCTGGAGGCTGTATTCGAGAAGATACGGAAGGAGTGGGGCACGCTCGACCTTTGCCTGCATTCGATCGCTTTTGCACCGAAAGAGGACTTGCAGGGCCGCGTCGTCGACTGCTCGAAAAATGGATTCCTCCTTGCCATGGAGATCTCGTGTTGGTCGTTCATCAGGATGGCCAAGCTGGCCGAGCCCCTCATGAAGAACGGCGGCACCCTGTACACGATGACCTACTACGGCTCGCAGATGGTGGTGGAGCACTACAACATCATGGGGCCGGTGAAGGCCGCGCTGGAGTCGACAACGCGCTATCTGGCAGCCGAGCTCGGGCCCAAGGGAATCAGGGTGCACGCCATATCCCCGGGTCCCCTGAAGACCCGCGCGGCATCAGGGATTACTGCCTTCGACGAGCTGCTGCAAAAGGCTCAGTCAAAGGCGCCAGTCCGCAGCCTTGTTTCGATTGACGACGTCGGCGTAGCCGTCGCTTTCCTCGGCATGAACGGGGCGAAGCTGATCACCGGGGAGACACTGTACATCGACGGCGGCTATCACATCATCGACTGAGCCGCGGAATCAGAACCATGAACACACCCGGTTGCAACGCCAGCCGTGTCACGAAGCCCGGACCTGACGGCAAGATTCGCGGCTCTGGCTGAAAAGGCAATGGAGCAGCCAGCTGATGAAACTGAACGGCAAAGTTGCGCTTATTACAGGTGCTGCGAGCGGCATCGGCTACGCAATCGCCAAGCGCTATCTCGAGGCGGATGGCCGCGTGATCATTGCCGACCTCAATCCCGAGGCGGCGCGCCATGCCGCCAATGCGTTGGCTGACACCAAGTCAGCGATCGGCGTCGGTATGAATGTGGCCAACGAGGATCAAGTCAATGCTGGCGTCGACCACGCCATGGAAAAATTTGGCAGAATCGACGTTCTCGTATCGAACGCGGGGATCCAGATCGTGCACCCGATCGAGGATTTTCCGTTCGAAGAGTGGAAGCGCATGTTGGCCATCCACCTCGATGGCGCATTCCTCACGACCAAGGCATGCGTCAAGCATATGTACAGGCAGAACACAGGCTCCCTTATCTACATGGGGTCGGTGCACAGCTATGAAGCTTCACCGCTGAAGTCGGCGTATGTCGCAGCCAAGCACGGCCTCATCGGGCTCATGCGCACGGTCGCCAAGGAAGGCGCAAAGCACAAAGTGCGCGCCAATGTGATCTGCCCCGGCTTCGTGCGCACGCCGCTCGTCGACAAGCAAATTCCCGAGCAGGCCAGAGAGCTCGGCATCTCCGAAGAGAGAGTGATCAAGGAAGTGATGCTGGGCGAGACCGTCGATAAGGAGTTCACCACGGTCGAAGATGTTGCTGAGGTTGCGCTCATGCTGGCCGGCTTCAGCACCAATGCGCTCACTGGCCAGTCCATCATCGTTAGCCATGGCTGGCACATGAACTGACCTCGCCCAATCTACCGGCGAGCAAGGTACGGAAAGGCGGCTAGTCGAACCATGCAAACCATCACGGTCGAAGATGCCGCTGCCATGATCCCGGATGGCGCAAGCCTCATGATTGGCGGCTTCATGGGGGTAGGAACTCCAGAGCGCCTCATCGACGAGCTCGTGCGCCAGCGCAAGCGCAATCTGGTCGTCATAGCCAACGACACGGCAGTGCCGGGAAAGGGTATCGGCAAGCTCGTCGGCGCGGGTCTGGTCGGCAAGACGGTCGTGAGCCACATCGGCCTCAACCCCGAGACCCAAAAGCAGATGATCGCGGGAAGCATGGCGGTCGATTTGATACCGCAGGGCACGCTGATCGAGCGTATCAGGGCCGGCGGCGTCGGGCTCGGCGGTGTCCTCACGCCGACCGGCGTTGGCACCCTGGTCGAGGAGGGGAAACGCACGATCAAGATGGGTGAAAAGAGCTACCTCATCGAGACCGCGCTGCGGTCCGACTTCGCGCTCGTGCACGCGTTCCTCGCGGACTACATCGGCAACCTGTCCTACGCGCTCACTGCACGCAATTTCAATCCGGTGATCGCGATGGCGGCCGATACCGTGATCGCAACAGCCGACCACATCGTGCCGGTTGGCGTGATCTCGCCCGACCATGTGGTGACGCCCGCTGCGCTCGTCGACTATCTGGTCGCAAACAGGTGAGAGTAATGGACCCACAAGCCGTCATCGCCAGACGTATCGCGCACGAGCTGCGTCCGGGGATGCTCGTCAACCTCGGCATTGGCATCCCGACGCTGGTGGCAAACTACGTTCCCAAGCATGTCAGCATATTCTTCCAGTCGGAGAATGGCTTGATCGGCACCGGACCGATTCCCGAGGAAGGTATGGGGCACCCGGCGCTCACCGACGCAGGCGGGCAGCCGGTCAGCGCACTGCCTGGTGCCTGCACATTCGATAGCGCCATGTCCTTTGGCCTTATCCGCGGCGGTCATCTCGACGTCACCGTGCTCGGCGGCCTCCAGGTCGATGCGCAGGGTCGCCTCGCCAACTGGATGATTCCGGGCAAGATGGTACCCGGGATGGGCGGAGCAATGGACCTGGTAACCGGTGCCAAGCGTGTGGTTGTGGCGATGCAGCACACGGCCAAGGGCAAACCGAAGATCGTCAAGACATGCTCGCTCCCTCTGACGTCGGTCCGGCCTGTTGACCTTGTCGTAACGGAGATGGCGGTAATTGGATTTCCGAATGGCCGCGCAACCCTCCTCGAGACCGCCATCGGTGTATCCGTTGCGGAGGTTGTCCGCGCGACCGAGGCCGATCTTGCGGTGCCCGACAAAGTGCCGGAAATGATGTGTTGAGGGATCCGCCACGCAGGCGGGCAACCAAGGTCATGATGTGATCGAGAACACCGAGCTGGTTATCAACCAACAACGGCCGTGCGCGCGCTGGGCAGTCAACCCCTCCACGACGCCGGTTTAATCTGCCAGCGGTGTTTCAAAAGCGTGGCAGAGTGGCGACACTGGGCGTGGCTTCGGCGAGAAGACAGAGTTCCATATGGACGCTGGATTGGTATGTCCCGCATGCTCGGGGAGAACGCCGCTTAGCGTTCGGTAGGGCATCCCGATATCCAGCAATCGCGCCCCAGGGATGCCCTACCTCATGCAAGTGCGCGCTGTATCAAGCAGACAGCCGTGATGCTGTTGTTAGGCACCTCGAATGGAGGTTACCTATGGCGCGCGTGACGGTCGAAGACTGCATCGACAAGGTGCCCAATCGCTTTGAGCTGGTTCTGCTGGCTGCGCACCGTGCCAGGGCCATCGCAGTGGGTTCGCCCATCGCAGTCGAACGCGAGAACGACAAGAACTCTGTCATAGCCCTGCGCGAAGTGGCCGAGACGAGTATCGCGCCCAATGATGTGCGTAAATCGCTCATAACTTCCATCCAGCGCAACGTGGACCTCGATGAGGTGGAGGACCGCCCCGACGCACAATTCTCCGCTCCGAAGCCCACCTCGCTTGGCCACGACCATCCAGACATGGACACCTCGGTCGATCCGGTTTCGATGACTGAGGATCAGCTTCTGCGCGAGATGCAGCGCCTCTTGGGCCACTCGACGCCACAGGTGCCTGACGGTGGCCGTGGCAGGCGCTCACCCGCACCGTCCGCCTTACTGAAATAGGTCTGAGGTCAACTGGTTGGTGTCGCGCAGGCACTTGCTAGGCGTCGCCGTCAATATCCTCGGTTGGCTTGTAAAAGGCGCGACCGAACCGACCGAAGCGCACGGGCGGACGATCAACCAGAAAGAAGCAACCGTGTTCTAGGGCAAAGTCCCTGGCCGCCGTCAGAGGGTCTTGGCGGCCGAAGTATCTGACCAAGCCAACCTCATCGAGCGTGAGCCACATATTAGGCCCGATCAGGTCGAGCATTCTTTCGAGGTCGCGCAGCGATGCTCGTTCGGTCATGCATCACAACTGGCACAACTCGGGGGCACTTTACTCGGCTTTTGATGGCATGAGATGAACGGTAGCAGAGCTATCCGCAGGCTGTCTCCCCCGACAGTCCGTCCCTCCCCCGAGCGCGGATAGCTTGATAAGTACGCCGGTCTGTTTCCCCCAGACCGGCGTTTTCGTTCCCTCCTGGCATAGGTCAGCGGCCCTGCAGACGCCCGCGCACATCCGCCCAGGCGTTGAGCCAGCTCCTGGTGGCCTGCGCGGGTTCAGGCACCGGCGCTGGCCAAAGCGGTCGCACCGACTTCCATGTCCTCGGTCGCGACCGTGAACGTACTCAGCAGATGGGGGCCGAAGGTTTGTAGCATGGGGACATCGCAAGCGTCGCGGCCGCGTGCAATCGGTATGCGACCGATGCGCGGCTCATTGTGTCGTGCATCCCAGGTGTGCCACGCGCCGCCAAGATAGACCTCGAACCACGCGTTGAAATCCATGGGTGCCGGATTGATGGGCACGCCGATGTCACCCAGGTAGCCGTTGACATAACGCGCTGGGATATTCAGGCAGCGGCACAGCGTAATGGCGAGATGTGCGAAGTCGCGGAAACCCCGGCACCTCCTCATAGGCTTCCAGTGCCGTGCGCGTGCTGCGGGCGCGCTGGTAGTCGAACGTGATGTGGTCGTTGGTGAAATCGCAGATTGCCTGGACCAGTGCGCCATTGCGGGCGAGATGGCCAAAGGTGCCCCATGCCACCGAGCCCAGTTTGTCGGTCTCGCAGTAACGGCTGCCGCTGAGATACCTCAGCGCGTCGACCGGCAAATGCGGGACCGGCACCACCGGAGCCGTCATGTCGCGGACCTCGGGGATACCGCTGTCGGCGATGATACCAGACAGGCGCAGCACGGTTTCGCCTGCGGGGGCAGTGAAGCGCCGCAGTCGATTGCCGAACGCATCGCGCTCGTCCGTGAACGGGACGCTCGGCCAAGCTGTGAGGGGCGCTTCCTCCACAATGTCTGGCTGACGGTCGGGGTGGATATCGACCAGACAGAATGAGGGCGTCGGCTGGTTCACAACAACGGACAGCTCGCAGCCGTACCTGATGCGCATGGCACCTCTTCCTGAAGGGAGGACGGGCCGACAACGGCGACCCGGCGCTAAATGTTCCGTGTGGCGTGGAACTTCGGCGTCCCCGGCGATTTTGTTAGGCCAAGCCCTTGCGGGCAGCGCAATGTATGGAGTGATCGCCATGGCAACCGCCACTGTCCATCCCAACCATCAGCTGATTTCGAGCGAGGACGTCGAGGGCGCCAATGTCTACGGGCTCGACGACGGCAAGATCGGAGACATCGACCATCTGATCATCGATAAGGTGTCAGGCCGCGTGGTCTATGCCGTCATGAGCTTCGGCGGCTTTTTGGGTCTGGGTCACAGCCACTACCCGCTGCCGTGGGCTGCTCTGAAATACGACACCGCGCTTGATGCTTATCGCACCGGCGTCACCGAGCAGCAGCTCAAGGATGCCCCAGCTTTCAGTGACGATTCCTGGGGCGATCGCAGCTGGGAAACCCGAGTGCATCAGCACTATAGAGTCCCGCGTATTGGGAAGGAGGGCTGTAGTCAGTAAGGAAGGCGGCGCAACCCGGCGCCTTCCTCACCTGCATGGATGGCTTAGCTCCGCTTATACTCCGGTGCGGCCTTGAGCTGATCTTTGGTGGCATTGACCGTGAAGTAGGTCTTACCGTCGCTGTGCACCATGCGCTTGACCTCATCAAGCTTCATGGACACGTCCTTCTCGCCAATGCCCAGGAAGCCACCGACGCCGATGATCACGGCGGTCACTTTGCCGCTCTCGTCGAGCGCCAGATCATTGACATCGCCGATGCGCTCACCGGCCATGTTGTAGACCGAAGTGCGCATGAAGGATGACGCCAGCCACGGCCCTTTAGCTTCCTGCGTCGGCGGCTGTGCCGTACGCGCTGGCGGCTGCGTCGCCGGGTTGGTGGTGGTGGGCGGGGACTGTTGCGCCACGGCGCCGGTGGCGAGCAGGGCCAACAGTGTTGCAGTTGCGAAAGTCTTCATAGGGGGCTCCATTGACTATGGGCCCGAACAACCTGCTCGCGACGCCTAGAGTTCCTCAGTTCCCGGACTTCGAGGCTGGAACAGCGTCTAGGGCTCGGCGTTCCTGGCCCATGGCGATTGTTGAGAAAGCCAAGTCAATTATCGAGAAGGCCAAGGCGTTCGCAGCCACCAAGCACGCCGGTCAGAGGCGCAAGTACACCGACGAGCCCTACGCCGCTCACCTCCTGGCCGTGGTTGGGATTCTGGCGCGCCACGGTATCAGGGACCCGAACGTCTTGGCTGCTGCCTACCTGCACGACACGGTGGAGGACACCAAGATCACCATCGCCGAGATACTGGAGGCCTTCAACGCGCCCGTCGCCGAGCTGGTCTATTGGCTTACCGACACCGAAACGGGCAACCGCAAGGTCCGCATGATGATGGCGGCGTGGCGTCTGGGCCGTGCGCCCTGGCACGCCAAGCTGATCCATGGGCCAGCGCGAGCAGTAGGGGTGGCCCGCACAATCCCATGGTGGCAACTAGCTCGTCTGTGCCGAATGGTTTCTGCACAATGGCTCTGGCCTTATCCAGCGACGGGGTCAGCCCGGTGTAGCCAATGAGGACGATGACGCGCAGGCCTTGATGATGCAGCCAATCGACCAAACCCCAAGACATCTCGCCCTTGAGATGGAGGTCCACCAGGGCAAGCTCGGGTTTCTCATCAACAGCCAGCTGCTCGGCCTCGGCTATCTTGCTCGTCGGGCCAGTAATCACCATGCCACGGTCTCTGAGCATAGACTTCAAGGCCATCGCGACCTGCCAGCTGTCCTCGACGATGAGCACGCGCACACCCCGCAACGGTTGCGTGTCATCTTGGCTCGATGTGCCCATTCGCTTCCCCTGGCGTGCCGTCCTGACGGCATCGCATTGCGAGCCTGAGTGATCTGAGCCCTGGCAGCGCGTCTTCGGTAACGGGCACACGGGCCAGTTGCAGCTCGGTCACCTCAGCGCCATGACCTACGCCACACGGCAACTACGTAATCAATGATTGCCTCTTCGATGCGCGCCCTCAGTTGGCGTAGCATCTTCATCTCAATCATCCTCGCTTCTTCAGATCGACAGCGTCTTTTAGTGCGGCTTTTCGGCTCGCGCGCTAATCCACATCAGTGTGCCGATCTCCTCGACGTTATGATTAATTGGAGGTGGTCCTCGGCGATGCGCCGTACACCCGAACGCACCACGGCATGGTCATCAGCGATCAGGATGCGGGTCATGGGCACACCCTCGATGACAATTCCCACTGTCTACGTGAGCCCTGGCAAGATCGCAGAATGGCGTCCGGGTCGTAGGGCTTGCGGAAAAACAGGCTCTCCGGCACCAGCCGTGACGGATCGGGGGCATTGCCCTATGCATAGATGACCGGCATCGTCGGCTGTGCCGCGCGAAAGGCGTCGGCCACATCCCAGCCGGTCAGCGCGCCCTTCAACTGGATGTCGGTGATGACAATATCGATGTGCTGGCCCGCCTTCAGCATGGCAATCGCCTGCTCGGCACTATCTGCTTCCAGCACGCGCCAGCCTGCATCTTGGAGATGGCTGACGAGGAAGTCGCGTACCAGCCAGTCATCCTCGACCACAAGCACCACCGCTCGCCGCGTGCGGAGCACCGGCCATATCCTCTCGTTGCGCTGGTTTAGGCGACCGCTGCGAGCATCCGGCTCGCCGTAAGAGCGGTCCTGTAGGGCTCAACGGCAAACTCCCTCCCATGTTCCGAGAAAAGTACGAAATCGCACAATTGACAGTAGATCGGGTGTTTCAGCGGGTGTAAGCTCTTCACATCGTCCGGGCGAACCTCCGGGACACGGACGGCAGAGAGACGGCTGGTGCTCTCCCTGAACCAGGGATCGAGCCATGCCAGAGCCCATCACGCGCGGCGATATCTCCAATTTCATCCTCAAGCGCTTGTCAAATGACGACTTTAGCTTGCTGCAAGCTCATCTCGAAGCGACGCGCCTGCCCGTGCACAAGGCGTTGGAAGCTCGCAACCGCAAGATCAGGACCGTCTACTTCATGGAGAGCGGCTTCGCCTCGGTGGTGGCCAATGGCGCTACACAACCGAGCATCGAGGTCGGCCTCATCGGGCGCGAAGGCATGAGCGGTCTGGCCGTGGTCTTGGGCGCTGACCGTCCCGCACACGAGACCTACATGCAGGCCGCTGGCAGCGGCTTGTGCCTTGCCGCCGACAGCCTGCGATGGGTCATCGACAAGAGCCCCTCACTGCATCGCGAGCTGCTCAAGGCCGCGTATGCCTTCCAGACGCAGGTCACGCAGACGGCGCTGGCCAACGGTCGCAGCAAGATCGAGGAGCGGCTCGCCCGCTGGCTACTGATGGCCGATGACCGCATCGACGGTGACGCGCTGCCGCTGACACACGAGTTCCTGTCCTTGATGCTGGGCGTGCAACGCTCGGGCGTCACCCTCGCCGTGCAGGCGCTGGAGGCGGACGGGTTGATTGCGGCACGCCGGGGCCGGATCAGCATCCTCAACCGCGCCAAGCTGGAGAAGAAGTCCAATGGCACCTACACGCCGCAGCGGTAACGACGCGCCGCTTGGCGACGACACATTACCGGACGTGTCGATCACGCACCGCGTGGCGCAGGCGGCGTTAGGATGCGGGCAATGCCGCGAATGGGACGCGGCGGCTACGACGTGGGTGGGAAGTAGCAGGCCAACACCATGCGGGGGAGGCACGTTCCGGCAACGGGGGGATCGAGGAAACGAGCGAGGGAAGCTCGCGTGTTGGCCTTGCGGGACCATCGTCACGAATTGGCGTCATGGCCAATCAGGGTATGCCCGGAAATTTCGCGGGGAGATTACCGAACACGACGGTGACTTTAGTCGCGTTGACCAACGCCGAGCACAAATTAGACTGCGCGCGAGAAAAAACGGCAGGGAGGGCGCTGACCATGGGCACGGTTGTCCCATTTGCAAAAAAATGGCGTGCACTTACTGATGTCGAGATCGAGTATTTAATCGACGCAGTGGCGGCCAAAGGCAGTGGCGATCGTAAACAAGCAACCTCACAGCGCCGTCAAGGCGACCACGCCATGGCCGCTGCTTGGGAGCGACAGGCGGTTGTCGCCGCATCGTAAACAAGCAACCTCACAGCGCCGTCAAGGCGACCACGCCATGGCCGCTGCTTGGGAGCGACAGGCGGTTGTCGCCGACAGGCTGAGTAACCTGCTCATGGAGAGTAGGTCGATCGAGGCTTATCGGTGAGCGCGCCAAGCTCCTAGACACGCCGACCTACATGCGCGCGCCCGGCGAGGCGAGCGGCATTTTCGCGCTCGAATCCGCCATGGACGAGCTCGCGGTGGCGCTGAATATCGATCCCGTCGAATTGCGCCTGCGCAACGAGCCAGTTCAGGACGAAGGCAAGCAGCTGCCGTTCTCAAGTCGCTCGACGCGGGAATGCTATCGGGTTGCCGCCGAGCGCTTCGGTTGGAGTCGACGCAACCCCGAGCCGCGCTCGATGCGTGACGGGCGCTGGCTGATCGGCTGGGGCATGGCGACGGCTACCTATCCCATGAACTACGCACCGGCTTCCGCCATGGCGCGCCTGCTGCCGGACGGCACCGCCGAGGTCGCGAGCGCGGCGAGCGACATGGGGCCGGGCACCTGGACGTCGATGACGCAGGTGGCGGCCGAGACTCTCGGCCTGCCGATCGAGCGCGTGAAGTTCACCTTGGGCGACACGCGGCTGCCGAGAGCGCCTGTGCATGGCGGCTCGCTGACGATGGCGAGCGTCGGCAGTGCCGTGCAGGCCGCCTGCCGCAAGGCACGTGAGGAAGCGATCGCGCGCGGCGGTGCCAACGATCTCGGCGAAGCCATGCGCAGTATTGGCCAGCCCGTTGAGGCCTCCGCCGATACAAAGCCGGGCGACGAGGGCCAGCGCTTCTCCATGCATGCCTTCGGGACCGTGTTCGTGGAGGTCGCCGTCGACCCGGATCTCGGGGAGACGCGCGTGCGGCGCATCGTCGGCGCCTACGGTGCTGGCCGCATCGTCAACCCCAAGACCACGCGCAGTCAGTGTATCGGCGGCATGATCGGCGGCATCGGCATGGCGCTCATGGAGCATTCGGTGGTGGACGGCCGCACCGGGCGCGTTGTGAACGCCAACTTTGCCGAATACGCGGTGCCGGTCCACGCCGACGCGCCGCCTGTCATGGACGCGATCTTCGTCGACGAGCACGACCCACGCGTGAACCCGCTTGGCGTCAAAGGGGTCGGCGAGATCGCCATGGTGGGCGTGGCACCGGCCATCGCCAACGCCGTCTTTCACGCGACCGGCAAGCGCATCCGCGAGCTGCCGATCACGCCGGACAAACTCCTCTGAAGCGAGGCCACTGTTCGTCGCAAGCACGTGCAAGGAAACCACCGAAGAAAAATGATGATTACACGCAGGCAAATCGTGGCGACAGCGGGCGGCGTCGCAGCTTTGGCTGCCGCCGGAGCTGCCGCCGCGCAGGGATTGAATGCTGCAACTCAAGCAAGGAATGGAAAGATGCAGATCACACGAAACGGCTCGCGGCCGTCCGCCAAGGGGCCGGCGCAGTACTTCACTGGTGCGGTGCGCGTCGATCCGATGTTCCAGTCGGGCGATCCGGCGCGCGTATCCGGCGGGCATGTCACGTTCGAGCCGGGCGCGCGTAGCGCGTGGCACACGCATCCGCTCGGGCAGACGCTGATCGTCACATCGGGACTGGGCTGGGCCCAGGTCGAGGGCGGACCGATCGAGGAAATCCGGCCCGGCGATGTCATCTGGTTTCCGCCGGGCCTGAAGCATTGGCATGGAGCGGCGCCGGTAACCGCCATGTCGCACATCGCCGTCACGGAATTTCAGAACGGCAAGAACGTCGACTGGCTGGAAAAGGTGAGCGACGAGCAGTACCGGCGTTGACGATGGCCCCTCGCCTTTGCGCGCGATCCGAAGAAAGGAAAACTCCTTGAGACGTCGAACCGGACTCTTGACACTTTCACTTTTCGCTTTGGCTTTAACGCTGGCAGTCCCGGCCATCGCCGGAAGCCCGACAAGCAAGGACATCCAGATGGTCGCGCCCGCGCTCGACAAATACACGCAGGATCGGCTGCTCGGCGAGGTGTGGAAGCGGCCAGGCCTTTCGTCGCGCGACCGCAGCGTCGTCACGCTCGCTGCGCTAGTCGGGCGCAACCAGACGATCGCCCTTGCGGATCACCTGAAGCTTGCGCTGGACCATGGTGTGAAGCCAGCGGAGATCTCCGAGCTAATTACCCATCTGGCGTTCTATTCCGGCTGGGGCAACGCGATGGCGGCCGTTGCCGTGACGAAAGAGGTGTTCGCGGAGCGCAAGATTGGTGCCGACAAGCTGCCTGCGGCGTCCCCGGCGCTGCTGCCGCTCAACGAGGCCGCCGAAGCCGATCGTGCCAAGCGCGTCGGCGATCAGTTCGGGGCAATGTTCCCGGGCGTCGCGCAATACACGACTGACGTCCTGTTCCGCGACCTGTGGCTGCGTCCTGATCTCGCGCCGCGCGACCGCAGCCTGGTCACGATCAGTGCCCTCATCGCCAACGGCCAGGTCGCGCAGCTAACGGGCCACATCCCTATCGGGATGAACAATGGCCTCACTCAGCCCGAGATTGCCGAGGCCATCACGCATCTCGCCTTCTACGTGGGATGGCCCAACGTGTTCTCGGCGATGCCGGTTGCGAAGGACATTTTTGAAAAGCGGGGCCGGTGACCGATCTCGGAAAGCCGCCCCAGCCTGCTTCACTGTTAAAACTACAAGACAAAAGGAACCCACGTGAAGTGTTTCGAACTGCTCGCGGCAGCTTCAGTCATCACACTCGGACTGATCGGATCTGCAATGGCACAAGAGCGCATCCTTATTTCCTCCGACTGGGGCAAGGTCACTGCCGAACTGGCCGACAACAACGCGACCCGAGCGCTGCTCAAGATGCTGCCAATCACGATCGAAATGCGCGATCACCTCCGTCAGGAAAAGACCGGCAATCTGCCTTCGCCCTTGCCCGCGGTCGAGCGGCAGCTCGATTTCTCGACCGGGACGCTGGGACTCTGGAATTCCAATCACTTTGTGATCTACTACCGCGACGGCCGCGTTCCTCAGCCGGGGATTATCTTAATCGGCCGAGTGACGGATGATGTTTCTATTTTTGATCGGTCCGGTCCGGTCACCGTCCGCGTTGAACACATTCAAAAATGATCGAAGCTGAGGTGAAAACTCAGATGAACCCGATCTATGATTTCAACGGGCAGGTAGCTCTGGTCACGGGCGCGGCCAAAGGCATGGGGCTGGCAACGGCACGGATGTTCGCCCAGAGCGGCGCATCCGTTGTGCTGGCCGACGTGGACGGCGATCTTGCCGCGCGGTCGCACCTACGTCCGCAACGGCTCCGTTATAGACTTGCAGATCGCAAAGAGCACGGTGTCGGCGCTGGTCAGCGGCTCCAACCTCTCCACGGTGACGATCACGATTGCGCCCGTCACGGAGCAACGATGGAAGGGGATTTGTGCCGGGACCATCAATTCGCTGGTCGAGCTGCTGCAGGGCCGACTTTCCAAAGGTGTCATGGACCGGGTGTGCCGGGAAGGCGATGGGCTCTTTCCCAACCCACAGGAGATCAAGCTGTCCTGCGGCTGTCCAGACTGGGCCGACATGTGCAAGCACGTTGCGGCGGTGCTCTATGGTGTCGGCGCCAGGCTCGATGAAAAGCCCGCCCTTCTGTTCGAGCTACGCGGTGTCGACGAAAACGAATTGCTCGCAAGTGCTGGACGGGAGCTTTCGCTCAAAAAGGTAGTGCCAGCCGTAACGAAGGTGCTTGATGATAATGATGTCGCCGCCCTGTTCGGGCTGGAAATGGCTGAGGCCGTGACATCGGAGACGCCCACCGGACCCGAACGCACTCAGAAACGCAAGAAGTCGAGGCCCCCGAAATCGAACGTAGGAAATAGCCCCGTGAGTGCCACCAAAGGCACCCGAAATCGGGCAAAACGGCAGGGGCTCGCGACAGCAGCACGGTCCATGGGCAATCAGCGGAAGAGGAGAAAAAGATCAAGGGCCACCTGACCTCTGTGTCCTTCCGCCAAGGCAAGGAGTACATGTCACCGACTATGAGTATTCATCACAGCGCTTTGGCAACAGGAAAGTACCGGCCAGAATAGGCAAGACCTGCAACCGATTGCGGGCGAATGGGCGGCCCCGCGACGGGCATTGCGGCAAAGTGCAGTCGTGTGATTCAGGTGTGACCGCGAGTGGTGAACTCGGTATCGCCCATGACGAGAAGTTCCTTGAGCTTCGACCATCGTCGCCGGCCGCGGGTCCCGCGCACGGCGATGGCGATTGCTTTCTTCTGCCCGACCAGGACCACCAATCGTTTGCCGCGTGTCATGCCGGTATACAGCAGATTGCGTTGCAGCATAGCGTAGTGCTGGGTGACGATGGGAATGACCACCGCTGGATATTCGGAGCCCTGCGACTTGTGAATGGTCGTCGCGTACGCCAGCACGATCTCATCGAGTTCTCCGAACGGGTAGAGGACCGGCCGGCCGTCGAAGTCGATCGTGACAACAAATTCCTCGGCATCAATGGCGGTGATGAACCCGATATCGCCGTTGAAGGTCTCCTTCTCGTAGTTGTTGGTAATCTGCATGACCTTGTCGCCCACCCGATAGGTGAAGCCGAACCTCTCGATGGCCGGGCGCTCGGAATGCTCGGGATTGAGGGCCGCTTGCAGATCGAGGTTGAGTGACCGGGCACCCGCACCGCCTCGGTTCATGGGGCAAAGCACCTGCACATCGCGGATCGGGTTGAGGCCAAAGCGGGTCGGGATGCGCTCGGCGACGACCTTTACGATCTTGGCCGCGGCGTCCTCGGGATCAGCGGCTTCGACGAAATAGAAGTCGGACGTCTCGGTGCCCGGTGCCGCCAACTCGGGCATGGCGCCGCGGTTGACGCGGTGGGCATTGACGATGATGCGGCTCTCGCTCGCCTGGCGGAAGATCTCGGTCAGACGCGCAACCGGTGCCCGGCCGGACGCAATCAGATCGACCAACACTTGGCCGGGGCCGACGGAGGGCAGCTGATCGACGTCTCCGACGAGTACGAGGGCTGCGGTGTCGGGCAGGGCCTTCAGGGTCGCCGCCATCAGCGGCACGTCGACCATCGACACTTCGTCGAGCACCATGACATCACACTCGAGCGGGTTGTCGGCGCCGTGCAGAAAGCCGCCCTCTTTGGGGTCGTAGGCGAGCAGACGATGGATCGTCCTGGCCTCAAGCCCCGTGCTCTCGGATAACCGCTTTGCGGCCCGGCCGGTCGGGGCCGCGAGCAGCGGGTTCACACCCTTCGCCTTCAGGATGGCGAGGATCGAGCGAATGATAGTCGTCTTGCCGACCCCCGGCCCGCCGGTCACGACCATCACCTTGGCCTTCAGCGCCAGCCTGACGGCCTCCTTCTGGCCCGCAGCGAGCGCAACGCCGAGGCGGGCCTCGGCCCAGGGAAGAGCCTTGTCGGTTTCGATCGCGGCCCAGGACGGCCTGCCGACCGCGAGGTTGCGGATGATTGCCGCGACGGTCTCCTCGGCTCGGCGCAGGTGGGGTAGGAAGACGCAGCTCACGTTCTCGATCGTGTCTTGAATGACGTGGCCTTCCGCCGTCTCCAGGGCGAGGGCATCGATCAAGGTGCTTGGCCCGATTTCGAGCAATTCAACGGCGAGCTTCAACAACTCGTCTTCAGGCAGCGCGCAGTCGCCGTTCTCGACCGCCTGAAGCAGCGCATAGGACAGTCCCGCACGGGCTCGCAGCATCGAGTTCTTTGGGAATGCCGAGCTTCTGGGCGAGTTGATCTGCGGTCTTGAAGCCGATGCCGCGAATGTCTCGCGCCAGGCGATAGGGGTTCTCTTTCACCAGCGGAATGGCGTCGGCGCCGTACGTCTTGAAGATCCGCACGGATCGCGATGTGCCGACGCCATGGCTCTGCAAGAAGACCATGATTTCGCGAATGGCCTTCTGCTCGCTCCAGCTGGACGTGATGCGATTGAGACGCGTCTTTCCGATGCCATCGACCTCGAGCAAGCGCTGGGGCGTACGCTCGATGACGTCGAAGACGTTCTCCCCGAACGCCGCCACCAGCCTGCCGGCGAAGTGCGGGCCGATCCCTTTGATCATGCCTGATCCGAGATAGCGCTTGATGCCCTCGATGGAAGAGGGTGGCACCACCTGTAGGAAGCTGGCCCGAAACTGAGGCCCATGCTCTCGGTGCTGCTGCCACTGACCGCTCGCCTGAATGCTCTCTCCCGCATGCACCTCGGCTGCGGAACCCAGCACCGTGACGAGATCTCGGTGACCTCGGACTTTGACGCGCAGGACGCAGAAGCCAGTGTCGGCGCTGTGAAAGGTCACGCGCTCGACAAGCCCCGACAAGGGCTCTCTGTTCCGCTCACCATCTTGCCCGACCCTGGCCATGGCGTGTGCTCGGTCCCAGCGCGAGATCAGTCGTTACCTTTCCTACGCTATGTGGTGCGCCAATTCATGCTCCGGTCCCGTATATGCACCTGGATATTGGCGAACAGTGCTGCTGCCGGGGGAGGAATGACCGTATCCTGAGTGGGGGACGGAGCGGGAGCATTCCGTCACTGCTGTTAGGTTACGAGCTGGAGCACGTGCTCTTCCCAGGTAAGGAGTGCCTCCTTCATTTCCGGAAGATACCCAAACCGATTGTAGACGCCCGCGACGCCACCAAATGTGCCGGACACGTGATTGAGCACGTCGTTTCGAAGGCCTTTGGAAATAGAACGTGCTATGTTTTGAGTGATGCCACTGCTGGCGGCTTTGGACCTAACGTCCGGTCTGGCTCCATCTGCCACGCATGCGGGCCGCCAGATCGACCGACAGGGCCTGTCGCGCCTGCGCTGGAGGTGTGAGCTGCGCTGCCGGTGGCCACGCGCACGTCTCGAACTCGCCGACGATGCTGGCCGGAATGAAGCGGCTGCGTGAGGCATAGAGGTGCTGGTCGCCGGTGCGCGACTGGCCCTGCGTGTAGAAACGGTGTGGCACGATCAGCGCGAGTTGCTCCTTGGCCCGCGTCATGGCCACATAAAGGAGACGCCGCTCCTCCTCGATCTCCTCGGTTTTGCCGGTGGCCATGTCCGAGGGGATGCAGCCGTCCACCACGTTGAGCACGAACACCGCCTTCCACTCCTGGCCCTTGGCCGAATGGATGGTGGACAGGATCAGGTAGTCCTCATCCAGCAGGGGTGCTCCGGCCTCATCCGAGCTGGCGCTGGGCGGATCGAGCGTCAGGTCGGTCAGGAACTGAGTGCGTGAGGGGGAGGTCGAGGCGATGCGCTGCAGCTGCTCCAGATCGGCAGCACGCAAAACGGCATCGTCATAGCGCTGCTCTAGATGCGGCTGATACCACTGCCGCACCAGCTCGAAATCTGCCGGCCATGCGATCGACTTGTCGCGCAGCGTTGCCATCAAGGCCACCAGCGTCTGCCACGCCGTGACGGCCTGGGTCGGCGGCCGGAAGGTTGCCAGGGCGTGGCCCTCGGCATGGCCGGCGATGTGATCGAGCACCCGGCCAGCCGTGGCCGGGCCAATCCCCTCCAGCATCTGCAAGACGCGAAAGCCGGTGACCCGGTCAGCCGGATTCTCGGCCCAACGCAGCACCGCCAGCATGTCCTTGATGTGGGCGGCCTCGACGAACTTGAGGCCGCCGAACTTGACGAATGGGATATTGCGGCGGGCGAGCTCGACCTCCAGCATGGCGCTGTGAGACGAGGTGCGGAACAGCACCGCCTGCTGCTTGAGGGCCATGCCGTCCTCGCGGTTGCGCAGGATGGTCTCGACCACGAAGCCGACTTGGCCCGCATCATCGGCGACCGTCACCAACGACGGCTTGGTGTCGGACAGGCGCGACGAGCGCAGGTTCTTGGTGAAGCGCTCACGCGCCAGCCCAATGACGGCGTTGGAGGCGGCCAGGATGGGCTCCGTCGAGCGGTAGTTCTGCTCCAGGGTCACGACGGTGGCGGGCGGTATGAACTGCGTCGGGAAGTCCAGGATGTTGCGCACATTGGCGGCGCGGAAGCCGTAGATGGCCTGGGCATCGTCGCCGACCACGGTCAGGCCCCGGCCATCGGGCTTGAGACCGAGCAGGATGGCGGCCTGCAAGGCGTTGGTATCCTGGTATTCATCGACCAGCACATGGTCGAACTGGCCGCACACCTCGGCCGCCAGCTCCGGCACCTGCATCAGTTCGCGCCAGTAGAGCAGCAGATCGTCGTAATCCAACACCTGCTGGCGTTGCTTGGCCTCGACATAGGCCTCGAACAGCGCGCGCAACTCCTCCTTCCACTCCGCGCACCAGGGAAACTGCTTGAGCAGCACGGCCTCGAGCGGCTCGCTGGCATTGACGGCGCGCGAGTAGATGGCCAAGCACGTGCCTTTCTTGGGAAAGCGCCGCTTCTTGTCGGACAAGCCGAGCTCATGCCGCACCAGATTGAGCAAATCCTCGCTGTCGCCCCGGTCATGGATGGTGAAGGACGGGTCGAGACCGATGGCATGGGCGTGCTGGCGCAGCAGGCGGGCGCCGATGGCATGGAAGGTGCCGGACCAGACGAGCCGCACAGGTGCGCGCGTCGCGCCCAAGGCGGTGGCGATGATGCGCTCGGCGCGGCGCTCCATCTCGGCGGCGGCCCGGCGCGAGAAGGTCAGCAGCAGGATGCGGCCGGGATCGGCGCCGTTGACGGTCAGGTGCGCCACCCGGTGCGCCAGAGTGTTGGTCTTGCCCGAACCCGCGCCGGCAATGACCAGCACGGGTCCGGCGACATTGGAGCCGGTTCCAACCACGCCGTGCTCGACGGCGCGGCGCTGCTCGGCATTGAGAGCCTCCAGATATGAACGTGACGACATCGGCCATGTCCTACAGCTTCATTCTAATTCGCGGCCAGCAGCGGCAGAATCGATCAACGGGTTTCTGATCTCACGCTCATCCTTTGGCTGCGCCATTCGACCCAGCGCTTGCGCTGGACCTCGGCGATGCGCCCACGGCCCTCTGCCGTTTTCGGCCCCGAACTCAACCCTCCATGATTGGCGCATCGGCCATTGCTCAACCCGTGCGCCGACAGGGTGCGCCAGCTCGCGTCTTGGCGCCGCATGGACCCGATGGCTTGCGTCTCGCCACAACGGCGGGGTGAGTCTTACTGCGCGCGAGCTTCGCCAAATGTGCTGAAACTCGTTTCACCCCATGACGCGGGCGCGCACGCGATGGGGGGCGGCTGACGTAATTGGCGTTCTGGCACAAGCGAACGCCCGGCTTGGCGTGGCCGACGAACTCGACACCGGCATTGTGCAGCGCCTTCCTGATCTTCGTGCAGGCATGCGGCTCGCGGCGGCCAGTCGGGATGACGGACGTCTGCTCCCAATAGGTGACGGCATTGGGGTGAAGACCGGCAGCACGTGCGAGCTTGGCCCGTGACCAGTCGAGCAAGCTGCGTGCCGCCCGGATTTGGTTGCCCGTGACAATGCGGCCGAGTCCGTTTGCTCATGCCGCCATCCGGACGGCCGGCTGATCCGGCTCCCAGATCAGTGCGACGCCGACATAGAATGCGCCCTGCCGGCGCTCGATCTTCTTGCCGCCCATGGCTGCGATGTTGCCGGTCATGAAGCGGCCGAACTTGGTCTCGGTAACGGCGTTGACGCCCGCACCTTCCGCCCACCGGCAATATGCTTGGTAGGTGGCGCGTGCGCCGATGCAGCCATGATGATCACGCCGCAGGCATTGCGCGGCCCAACCCACCAGCGAAGCGTCGGGTTGGGTGGCGGGTCGGCGACCACGCTTTCTGCGCGCCGCCCGCTCTGCAAAACTCACCACCCCGGAAGGCGCAGAGCCGTTGGGTGCGCGACCGGGAACTGCTGGCGTGCGTGAGGTTGCGCCTGTTTGTGGTGGGGGTGGCGGGTTGGCCGTGGCGGCACTAGCCAGGGGAAAGCCGACTGCGGAACCCGCCTCGACCAGAACCGCGAGCAACAACGCCAGAGCACGCCGCAGGCTTGGCTCCTCGGTGCCCAGCAGAGCCGCCAGACCCGCCACCTGTGGATCGGCGGTCAAACCCACCACCGGCGCGGTGGCGAGGTGACGCCGGGCCTCGTCAACCCGCTCTTCGAGCACTCGCACCGATTGGGCGGCGGCCAGCTCCTGCCGCAGCGCCAGCACGCGGACACATGCCGTGTGGCTCTCGGGCAGGGTCAGCTCGGTGCAGGCCTGTGTTCGTTTCCAGATTGCGGCCGGGACGAGTTGGCTGGCGAGTTCGGCCTCGATGACCGCTGATGGCCGGGACCGTTCGACCAGGGCGAGCTGCTCACCGGCGCGGCGGATGGTCGTCGTCCACCCGTCGATAACCTTGCTCGTGGCGGCATGCATGGCGGCGGTATGCTCTCGCGTCACCAGTGCAAATCCAGCCGCCGATGCCAGCGACAACGTCAGGCAGAGGACGCCAAAAACCACGCCGACGCCGGCCCACCAGTAATGGCGTTTCTGCCAGAGCCGGGTCACGACCATAGCCATGGTGCACTTGAATACATCGGCGGCCACGCTGCCGGTGGCGTAGATAGCCTTCTCTTCGGGCGTGCTGCCTAGCGTCAGGCCGAAGTTGAGATTGGCCGCCATCGTGACGGCGCACAGAGCAGCAGCCGCGCCATAGCAGGCGATCTTGAGTACGGCACTGTTGTCGCCGGTGGGTCCGTTCTCGCAGAGCTGTGCCATGGGTAGGTTTGATCCAATGATCCAACGCCACTCACCGGATTGCTGTCCACGAACATGCTCCCCATTTTGATGCATATGACTGATTTAAGATAGTCCGTCGTCGGGGCCTTCTGCGCGATCAGCTTAGAGCTTAGGCGCGAACCGGGTGCGCACTGGCGGTGCGGGGATGTTTAGTTTGCCACTGGGGGGACGATGCCAGCGTCTTTTAAGGACTTAGAGAACAGTCAAGAGCAGGGCTTGATTGGCAAACCTAGTTGAAATCGCTAATCGGATCGCGACTCTTAATCAGCGGGTCGCAGGTTCGAGTCCTGCTGCGCCCACCATGATTTCCTTACGTAAAATCACTCTGGGCCGCTAAATTATTCATCGTTTCAATTATCCGGTAAGCGCCAGGGTAAGCAGCTAGCCACCCCTCTACCGCTCTATTCGCAGCAGGTCGCGCAAATGGTAGCGGGGTTGGAGATTTCCAATGTCAGATATCAGACGCCTAACTGATCTATCCGACCCCGTTGCAGTTGCGATTTAAACGCAGCTGTCGCTCGCATCTACGGACGCCCGCGATGCCCTCAAGAATGTTTGGGTTCTGGGGTACTGCCTTGGCATGTTCGACGCTACAGCTCAGCGCTCCAATCTCGACCAAGACACCGAAGGCATTACCTTGATCACTATCGGCTTCGCCACCCTCCTCGACGACCCTGCCTCCGGTGCACAACGGCTCAGAAAGGCATTGGACAGCCAGGAAGATCCCGATTTCGCATCCGGGGCACAAACGGGCGGCAGCGATCTGTTTTCTTGGGCGGGAGAGGCCACACTTGCGCCTATGTCCCTGTTCCAACACCTGATCGGTGCTGACGACGAGCATGCGCCGTAGCACGGTGGGCTGCTTCGCCCGCATCATCGAGTTCGAGGTTGGCGCAGATTGCCGTTACTCGGGCCTGCTCCGCCCAGCACTCTCCCGCAGTAGCGCCCGCCAGCGCTTGATGTCCTCAGCCGTCACGTCGGATTTGAAGCACCTAGGCTCGGCACCACCTGGTGTCTTTATACGCGTTGCGCTTGCACGTCCCGCCCTGGCTGTAGGGACACGGGCAAGGCTTCTTGACGTTGATCTCGTGGCCGTCACCGAGGCCGCGACGATCTCACGGCGAACGTCTGCCTGAGGCACCACGGGTTTGGGCCGAGGCTCAGCCTGTGAAGCGCAGCCGGCAAGAGCAAGGCGGCGCCCGGCACAATTTGGACCCTGTGCCTTCGTGCCGGTAGGGGATTTGCCAACAAAATCAGGGTGCTTGCGGATAGTGATTTCAGCAGCATCGGCAACGATCCTTCGTTCCTCGTTAGATGGGGTGTTGATCATGCCCGCGCTAATCTGTGTCGGATCGATCTGTGTGCTCATGTCAGGGGGTGTGGTCCTCGCCCAATCCGGCACCCAACCAGCAACTGGTCCGATGTACCGTGGAGCCCCCATAGGCGATGTGAAGGCACGGATCGCGCATTGCCTGAAGGACTGGGACGCGAAAACGCACATGACCAAGCAGGAGTGGGAGCGCACCTGCCAGCGTGTCACGGAGAACCAGAATAAGTTTCTCCAAGAGCACGCATACATAGCTGACGATAAGAAATCAAAGCCGCTCAGCAAATAACGGCGCGCGCCGGAACTGCCTGCCGGCGGCTTCTTGGCCGGGCGAGGTTGGCAGGGCTCGATAAAGGGCAGGTACGCAGGCACAACGCATGCATTAACGACACGAGCGGCTATGTTCTTGCGACCGCCGAGTTGCGTGCCACATCCTGGGTATGCGCAAGCCCGTCAAGGTCATGACCGAGGACGATGTAATCCAGGTGCTGGGGCAGCCGGACGAGATCGTATCGACCGGCATGACGGCCAAGGAATGGACCTGCTCTACCTGCCTGGAGATAATTCACAGCGAAAAGCCGATCCCGGTGCCTGCACCCTGCTCACGATGCGGCGGTCGTCGTTGAAAGGGTGCGCTGAACGGCCTACTTTTTTACATAGATTGGCCAGCCGGGGGACGGCCATCGCCAATCGCGGCGGCGGTCACGTGCGTCCGCCCTCCGGGCGACATAGCCGTAGGCACGGCCAGAGCCATAGGCCGGAGCGTAACTGCGCGTTGGCGCATAACCGTAGGCAGGATCATAGCCGTAGGCTGCAGCGGAACTGTACGGAGGCACATAGCCGTAGGCGGGGCCGTAGCCATAGGCCGGAGCGTAACCGTATGTCGGCGCGTACACTGGCACGCGCCGCCATTCCGCGAGGCGGGCGACTTCGGGCCTGGTTAATCTGCTCGGCACTTTGATCTCTGGCTCCCGACGACTCTCAAAGAGAAAATAATTAACGCGGAAATTGTCGGCCTGGACAACATCAGCAAACAAGAGAGACGCTGCGGCAAAGAGTGACGCAAACGCGACCGTTTTCATTCGCACTGGCTGTCTCGAGCAGTTCATGACCAACATCACCGCTCCTTTTACAACACCCCACGCCTGGACAAGCGTGGGGTGCGCGATGCTCGGGGCCCTGAGGTTCGAGGAGGGACAGGGCACCATCTAGTGGGATGGGAGGAGCTCACTAGACTGATCCGATAGTGATCTTTGTTTCAGTCGGTTCCAACATTTCGTTGTCAAATTGGTTGCCAAGCTCAAGCGGGTCCGACGCCTCGTGTCGGTCACCAAACATCGACGCCACGGCAGCCGCTTCGTTCTAGCTACCTCGAGCTGGTCAGAAATTATGGAGTGGCGTCAAAGCAGACGTTCAACTCCAGCTCCCCTGACTCGCCACATCTGTCGAGCTAGCCGGACTCTTCCGTCGGGCACCTAGGTAGTTACCCGAATTGATCACGAAGACGCGGGGGCCAATGGTGAGAGTTCCCGGTAGCGGAGGCATCCCATGGACCGACGAGATTGCAGATATCCGGTGCGCTTACTCCTCCTTGGGACCTCACTCTCACTGCTTGCCGCTGATGGTGCGACCCATGCCCAATCTGGCTCGCTCCCCGAAAGCGCCACGTCGGCAGTGGCGGCAACACCGCAAGCCCCAGCCGCTCAGGCCAAAACTAAATCCTGGCAGCCCTCCGTTCAGCAGCGCAGCAGTGCTGACCACTTCGCTGATTGCATGAAAAAATGGGACAAGCGGACCCACATGACCAAACAGGAATGGTCACGCACGTGCCGCCGACTAGGTCCCTACGGACTCTGAGTGCTGCGCACCTAGACCGACAGGACTAGTTCCGACCCAGGGATCAGCGGAGTTCTCTTTCGAGACGCAGGCTTTCAGGGTTGGTCTCGATTTGAGCAGGCTCGTCCGCGGGGCCGCACTGGTGGGTAACCATTCGGCGTGACGCAGGCGTTGCAACACCGTGAATCCCCTCATCCATATCGGCGCCTGGGAGCATTCCTCCCTTCCAGATACTACCAGCCGCCGTCCGGCTTTTGGCGGCACAACCAGGTCTAACATGCGCGGATCCGTCAGAACCTTCCCGCAGGAGATGGAGCCGCGTCACTATCGAACCTCGCAACGCGGGTCCGCAGGACCGGACATGGATGATCTATATACGGAATAATTTCGAGCGGCAGACGTTCTTGATGTGCAGCCGAATTGAGGGAGGACACATGCCGCACCCGGGAGGAAGCGTTTAACTCCCGCAAGTCACAGGACGCTTCCTACCCGTGCATGGCTCAATGATGCCACTTCTTCCGTGGGGATGCGGTGCCAGTGTTGGCGCGTCTATCGAGTTCGGTCGCAAGTGAGATGAGCCGCTGTACCAGCGGGCGGATTTCCGGGATGATCGATTGCAGGCGCTCGACCTCGGCGCGCTCGGCGTCGGTGATCGTGTCGTCTTGCCAGCGCTTGAGCTGCCGTGAGTGAGCAGCCAGAAGATCGAGGGCGTCCTTGGCCTCCTGAAGCGTGAGTGCAACAATCGAGGGGGAAGCGTTGCAGCGGGTCGGCGAGTAGTTTCTTGATCCGGGAGATGTCGGCCTTGAGGATACCCTCGGCACCGTCGATGAGGTCGCGGATTTCTGGCAGCGCGGAGATTGGTGAGGACGATAGGGGCATTTCGACTTTTTCAGCTTTCAGCGTAGCGTCAGCCGGTTAGAGGCGATGTGTGGTGATGCACGGCCTCGAACCTGGCGCCGCGAAGCGCTTGGCCTTTTCAAGTGCGGTTGCTCGTTCCGGTAACTGAAGGCGTAGCAGACCGTTCTCAGCCGTGCTCCGCACTAGGGTTGGTCAAAAGTGGGCAGCTAAAGCTCATAGCACCGAATTGGAGCGTTTGACACGAGTTGATCGGCCCCCCCTAGGTGACCTGCCATCGTGCAATTCAAACCGGCACAACAAGCGAACGGTCGGACGGTAGACCCTCCTTCCCTCCACAACAAAAGCGGCACTAGCCGATGATGTCGGGACAAGCACCCTGGCTTCGGACACAAGCTTCTACTTCTTGTAGGCGTCCACGAGGGAGCGTCATCGCGTTCACGGCCGAGCTGAGCGAGCGCCGGAGGTAGTCGCCGACCTATGGCAAGCGCATCTTATTATCGACCCTGAATTTCACGCGTTCGTCGTTGACGCGACGGCATGTGCGGGACCATTCGCCTTTGGTCATGTGGGTCCCCGCGTCCCAGCTTTTCATGCAATCCGAATAGTATTTGGCACTCTTTTCCTGGATCATTTTTTCGCTCGGAGTTGATGCCGTCGGCGACGAGCCAGATTGGGCATTCGCCGCACCGTCAGCAGCTATCAGCGAGAGTAAGCAAACAAGAAGCAGTACGCGCACCGTATTTTCCATCGGAGTCCCACGCCGGCTGTTGGATACTCACCCTTGGCTGCCACGCCGTAGTGAGCAATCCGGGTAACTACCTAAGATCGACGCGGAACACCCCGCGCGGGGAGCGCAAGGGGTGCCAGCTCCAGAGGCGCGCCACAAAGCGGCAAAGGCTCGCCAGTCGGCGGAGGGACGTGGGGACCGCCAACTGTCCGCAGAACGGCAAGCCCGGCGCAGTCGACCGGAGCAAAGGTTCCTGAGCAAGTGCTTGGCGACCCCGTTGGCTGGCCGACGCATCCGAAGTTGTGCGCCTCGTCTCTGGGGTTCTCCCCGAGTGTGCGATTGCCGCAGAGGTGGCATTCCTATGAGATCGGATTGACGCCTGTCGTAAGAGGGAGTGATCCATGTTTCAGGATAGCCGGCGTCCGGGCACCATCTGCTTCGCGAACGGGTCTACCCTCGCCTGTACGGTGCAGCGTTCGTCGGCTGCATTGGCTGAGGTGAGAGTGCCCAATGCCGGTTCACTCCCGCGGTTATTTGAGTTGAACGATGGCGTACGCCAGAGGGCCGCAACTGTAGTGTGGCGAAGAACCGGCGTTTTGGGCATCCGGTTTGACGACTATTGCAATGGTCGCTGATCGACCTCGGTGTCTTACAGCGCGCATGGTAACAGCAATCAGCCAAGAGGGCGGGCATGACTCGGGCAGCGTTCGCGGTCAGCATCGCTGGCGGTCTTTTGGCAGCGACAGTGGCTGTCAGCCTCTCGCTTCCTGCCTACGGCCAGGCAGGCCTTGACGGGTCTTGGAGTGGCAGCGGTCGAATTACGCTCCCGTCGGGAGCTACAGAAAGCGCGCGATGCCGGGCGACCTTTCGGCGGCAAGCTGGCAATACCTTTGGCATGATCGCCCAATGTGCGACCGCTTCTGTCCGCGTCGCGCAAACCGCGGCGCTGGCGCGCGTTGGCGCCAACCGATTCACGGGCGATTTTTACAATGCGGAGTATGCCATGTCGGGCACCATCACGATTACAGTGCACGGCAACAAGCTCAACGCATCGCTCAGCGGTGGAGGAGGATCGGCGTCCTTCGCGTTGAGTAAGTAGGCGGATCGCCAGCGCGCCCCGCTGGCGCGGGCGCTGGGCGTCCAGGTAGCTGGGTGAGATCACCTCCCTTCGCCGGCTCCCCCAAAGGGAAGGGACCGAGTATCTGATCGGACGTGCGTGGCAGGAGGTGTGGGATGTTTGTTGTTGCCGGGCCGGTCAGTTCACGTGTCCGCACAGCGCGCTCCCACGAAACTTTTTGACACCCGATTAAGTTAAGTCGCCGACGTGGCGGCGCGGGGGTCCACGGCTATCGGCAATCGAGGAAAAGTTTCGTGTCTAAGAAAAAAGCCACCAAGGTGACCTCAAGGAAGAAGTCTCGCGCTCTTCCGCTTGTGAGCGGCGAGCCCAAACTGCATACGCGTCGGAGCACGTCCCGGGAAAAGAACTCAAAGGTCAGGCGCGCGCCCTCGCGCGGCCTCCACGCTCGAAACAGTAAAGCCGTGCCCACTGGGTCTCCGTGGGATGTGGCGCTCCGTCAGCAGGCTCTATTTGCCACCTCGTTTTCGAGTGCCCTTCGTATTCAGGTTCAGATGTTTCGTATGTGGCTCGGTCTGGGAAGGCCCGTCACGCGACCGTCAGATGAGCGGCCAAGCCGTCAGCGACGGCGGTAGAGGCGAAGTTGCCTCGCACTAGCCACTGAAGTCCCGGCAAGATCGCAGACAAGCCTACCTTTGGCTGCGGTGTGTGCCAGTGCCCTATTTGCCGCTGGCGAAGCGTCCAAGAGCGAGGTGGAAAGACGCTTGCGTCGGTAGGCTGCACGCCTGCGTCTCCTGAAACATCCCGACCATTCCAGCCTGTATCGTGCTGCGCATTAAGGCTCGCGTCGCGCGCACCAGTCTCACAGCAAGCCGCTGCCTGTGCTGCACAGCACACTCAGCGAGCATGAGGTAGCGCTTCATGCTCGGACGATCAGGCGACGACATCCCCCCAGTCGTTCGCATCGCCCACAAGCTGGAGATCAGTCATGAGAACTCTGTTGTGCGCATCGGCGCTGGTTCTTGGTGTTCTAGCTGCGCCGGCCACCGCCAAATCGGTCTGGGATCAAATCTCCGACACGTCCCCGCGGTCGGGCCTGTTTGAAGACCTCAATCTGACGGCCCCCAAAAGCGGCTCGCCTGCGAGCTGGAAAAGCTCGATCGATAATGGATAGGGTACACTATTGCCTTTGGTCACGAAACGCTCTCCGGCAACGTAGAAGATATTCACTTCTTGCAGATGCAATGCGCGGTGACCCTTGTCCTGCGCATACTTCACTACTTGATAGAGCATAGTCTCATCGAGCTTGAGTTTCGGACCACCTTCTTCTGACACTCGCTTGAACGCTCGCTCTTCGATCGAACCCTTGAAGCCCGGCTTAACCCGCACGATCTGCCCCGGGGCGGGTACCCAGTGGTCAAATCTCTCGTCGCCCTCTGTCACGGTCGTCACCATGCGCTTGAGCGGCAGCTCCTCGCATAGAGACCGCTATGGTCGCTCTACGCGCTGGCCGCACTCGAGAATTCCCAGTCTTTAAAGGCGCATATCGCCGGTGGCTCGCTACCAAAATCCATTGGCTAGAATTCTCCCGCATTTGCCTGCGCCAGCAACGCCAGCAAGCCCCTTAGGAGATCAATTGGTGCAGGCGGACAGCCTCGAATTTCGAGATCCACGGGGATCACCGCAGAGACCGGGCCAGCACAGGCATAGCTATCGGCAAACACACCGCAGTTGATCGCACAATCGCCCACTGCGACCACCCATTTGGGATTCGGCGTCGCATGGTAGGTGCGCTCCAGTGCCTCGCGCATGTTCTTGGTCACCGGCCCCGTCACCAGCAGCACATCGGCATGGCGCGGCGAGGCAACGAAGCGCAAGCCGAAGCGCTCCAGATCGTAGAAGGCGTTGCCGAGCGCATGGATCTCGAGCTCGCAGCCGTTGCAGGAGCCGGCGTCCACCTCACGAATGGAAAGCGAGCGTCCCAGCCGACGCCGCGCGTGGCGCTGGAGGCTTGTCCCCACCTCTGCCAAGGCGCGCTCGTCAGCCGACGCGGGCTCGGTCAAGGGCGACTGCAGCAAGCTTTTGAACAGTAGCTTACGCATGCGATCTCACAGGTCGTGACCGGAATACGAGCAGTTGAAGGATTTGTTGCAGAGCGGAAAATCAGCAACGATGTTGCCTTCGACGACCGCTTCCAGCAGTGGCCATTGAAACCAGGACGGATCGCGCAAATGACAACGCGACACCCTCCCGTCGCTGCAGATGCGCACCCATGCCAGCACGTCGCCGCGGAAACCCTCCGCGAACGACAGCCCTTCCACCGTCGGCTTGCGCAAACCAGGATCGACGCTGTCTGTCCGGAGTGGGCCGTCGGGCAGGCGATCGAGAATTTGCTCGATTAGCCGCAGCGATTGTTTCACCTCATCGATTCTGACCCAAACGCGTGCATCGACGTCGCCTTCGCGGCGCGTTGGGACATCGAACGACAGGCTATTGTAAGGCGCGTATCCCGACATCTTGCGCACATCGCGCGTGCCCCCTGAGGCGCGGCCGATAAATCCGCCCGCTCCGTATTGCGTCGCGAGCGCCGAACTCAGGATGCCAGTTGCCACCGTCCGGTCTTGCAGCGAGGTCGTGTTGTCATAGAGCTCGATCAACTCCGGAAACTGTCTATCGATCGCGTCAAGCAGTGTCCGGATCGTCGTGACGCCGGTCTTGTCGAGGTCTACGGCGACGCCGCCCGGCACAATGCGGTCCATCATCAAGCGGTGGCCGAAGCAGGCGTGGCTGGCCCGCAGCACGCGCTCGCGTAAGATGCCGCAATGGGCATGCAACAGCGAGAACGACGCGTCATTACAAATAGCGCCGATGTCACCCAGATGATTGGCAAGGCGCTCCAATTCCGCCATCAGCGCGGCGAGCCACATGGCACGACCCGGCGCCTCGATTCCAAGCGCAGCCTCGACAGCCCGCGCGAATGCAATCGAATAGGCTACCGTGCTGTCGCCCGAGACCCGCGCCGCGAGCTTAGCCGCACGCTCCAGCGATGCACCGACCATGAGGTTGTCGACGCCCTTGTGCACATAGCCGAGCCGCTGCTCGAGCCGCACGACAGTCTCGCCATTGGCGCTGAAGCGGAAATGCCCTGGCTCGATGATGCCCGCGTGCACTGGCCCAACCGGGATCTGATGCAGCGGAGGTCCTTCTGCGGCGTGGAACGCGTAGGCATCACCCGTGCCTGGCGCAACCGCACTCTCTCCCAGCGGATGGCGCACCCCCCAGCGCCCGTGGTCGAGCCACCCGCGTTGGTCCGGGCAGCCTTCAGGGACGAGCCCGTAAAGGTCGTGGATGCTGCGTTCCAGGCGCAGCGCCGGCGGATGGACGCAAGCGACGGACGGAAAGCGTTTGTTGGGGCACGCGAGGGTCAGCACGCCGATGTTCTGGCTCTCCAGCGCCATGTGCACGACCTCGGGCTCCCCCCACAGGGAGAGCAGCCTGCCTTCTCCGGCCGCAAGATGCCGGGCTGCGCGTTGCCATGCGTCTCCATCGACCACGATGCGCGGGTAAGGCAGCTGCACGCCGCTCGATGGTCGTTGCCGCATCATCTCGCCGAGCCAGGTCATCACAACCTCATCCGAGCAGCCGCGCTACGGCCTGGAACCAGGCCACCAGCGGCCCTGGCAAGAAAATGCCCGCCGCCAGCACAAGTGCCAGATGCGAAAACAGGGGCAGATAGGAGGCTTCCACCGCCGCGGTGCTGCCTGTCGCCGCGCCGAAGGCGATCTCGTGCAGGCGCAGCATGAGCGCACCGGATGCAACCAACAGGCCGAACACCAGCACGACCGCCAACAGGGGTTCTCGCGCAAACGTCGAGCTGACGATCAGGAACTCGCTCATGAAGATGCCGAGGGGCGGGAAGCCGGCGATCGCCACAACACCGGCCACCAAGCCCCACCCCAGCACGGGGTGGCTTTCGGTCAGCCCGCGGATCTCGGACATGCGCTGCGTTCCCTTGACCTGGGCGACATGACCGACGGCGAAGAAAATCGCCGACTTGGTCAGGCTGTGCATGGTCATATGCAGCAGGCCGCCGAAGTTGGCGAGCGGCCCGCCCATCCCGAACGCGAAGGTGATGATCCCCATATGCTCGATGGAGGAGTAGGCGAACATACGTTTGATGTCGCGCCGTCGGTAGAGCATGAAGCCGGCAAACACCAGCGACACCAGGCCCAAAGTCACCATGAGTGGACCGGGAGCGAGCGCGTGCGGATTGGCTGCGATCAGCATCTTGAACCGCAGCAAGGCATACAAGGCGACGTTGAGCAGCAGACCCGACAGCACGGCTGAGATGGGCGTAGGGCCCTCGGCGTGGGCGTCGGGCAGCCAGGCGTGCAGCGGTGCCAGCCCGACCTTGGTGCCGTAGCCGAGCATCAGAAACACGAAGGCGACATTCAAAAGCTCGGGGCTGAAGCTGCCCGCCTTCTCGATCAGCGCCGTCCAAACCATGGCGTCGTGACCTTCGCCGATCACGGGGCGCGCGGCCATGTAGACCAGGATGGTGCCGAACAGCGCAAGGGCGATGCCGACGCTGCCGAGGATGAAGTACTTCCATGCCGCCTCCAGCGCCTCGTGCGTGCGGTAGATGCCGACCATCAGCACGGTGGTGAGGGTGGCAAGCTCGACGGCGACCCACATCAAGCCGATGTTGTTGGCGGTCAGCCCGAGGTTCATGGCGAACATCAGCGTCTGGTACATAGCGTGATAGAAGCGCAGGTAGTGCGGCGTCAGCCGGCCGGTCGCGATCTCGTGCCCGATGTAGCTCGCGCTGAAAACGCTGGTGGTAAAGCCCACGAACGTCGAGAGCACGACGAAGACGACGTTGAGGTCGTCGACGAACAGATAGGGGCCAGACCCCGGCCGGTCGACCAGTAGAAACAAGGCCGCTACCAGCGTCGACAGAGTCGCCAGGACATTGAGGCGCGCCGCCAGCCAGTAGCCGGGCAGCAGCGCTAGCAGCACCGCCGCCCCCATGGGGATCAGGAGTATAGCCGTCAGCGGCTCGAGGGAAAAATTGGCTAGCAGGATGTTCACTGCCGCTCTCCCCGAAAATCGTCGAGAGCCTGCAAGTCGACCAAATCGAAGCGCTCGCGGATGCGGAACAGGAACACGCCGATGACGATGAACGCGACTAGGACCGAGAACGCTACACTGATCTCGACCACCAGCGGCATGCCCTTGGCGCCGGTTGCGGCCAGGATCAGGCCGTTCTCTAGCGACATGAAGCCGATCACCTGGCTGACGGCGTTGCGCCGCGTCACCATCATCATCAGGCCGAGCAGCACCACCGAAAGCGCAAACGCCAGGTCCTCCCGGGCCAATGGGTCGGCTGCCGCGGTCGCCTTGAGCATCACCACCATCGACAGGGCAACGAGCCCCATGCCGGCAAGCATGGTGGATCCGATGCCAACCACCGTCTCGATGGTGCGATGGATGCCGAGCCGGGCCACCACGCGGTGCAGTGCCACAGGTATGACGATCGCCTTGAGCACCAGCGCGATCGCTGCCGTTACGTAGAGGTGCGGAGCGGCTTGGATATGGGCCTGCCAGGCAACCGACGCCGACAGCACCACCGCATGCAGCGCGAACACGTTGAGCAATCCATACATGCGATCCTGGTAGAGCAGCATGAAGCTCGTCAGCACCAGGCCGCCTGCCAGCATGTGCGCAACGTCGAGGAAATAGCGCTCCATCAGAAGCTCCTCGACACGAAGCGGAGCAGGGTGCCGAGCAGGCCCAGCATGAGGGCTATCCCCAGGAAGTCCGGAACCCGAAACACCCGCATCTTGGCAATCGAGGTCTCGATCAGGACCAGCAGGAAGCCACCGAGCGCCAACTTGCCAACGTAGGCGGCCAGCCCGACGGCGTAGGACGCCAACCCGTCGCCCGTCTGCGCTAGGCCCCACGGCAAGAAGATGCAGCCGATCAACGAGATGTAGAGCAGCAGTTTGAGCGCCGCCGCGAACTCCAGGACAGCGAGGTGCCGGCCGGAATACTCCAGCACCATGGCTTCGTGCACCATCGTCAGCTCGAGGTGGGTCGCAGGATTGTCGACGGGGATGCGCGCGTTTTCCGCCAGCGCCACGATGACGAGTGCCGCCAGCGCCAATCCCAGCGACACGCGCAGGCTGCCGCTGGTCAGCATGAACTGCGCGATGGCGGAAAGCTGCGTCGAGCCAGCGACCAGGGCCACGGTGAAAGTGATCATGATCATGGCCGGCTCGGCGAGGGTCGCGAACATCATTTCGCGGCTCGCGCCAATGCCGCCGAAACTGGTCCCGACGTCCATGCCGAGCAGCGCCAGGAAGAACCGGGCCGAGCCGATGAGCGCCGTGATGGCGATCAGGTCGGCCGCCCAGCTGAAATGCAGCCCGGTGGCGAACGTCGGCACCAGCGCAGCGGCGACCCACGTGGCGGAGAAGACCATGTAAGGACCGCTGCGGAACAGCCACGAAGCGTTCTCGGCCAGGACGACCTCCTTGCGGATCAACCGCAGCAGGTCGCGATAGGGCTGCAGCAGCGACGGGCCGCGCCGGCGCAGCAGGCGGGCCTTCATCTTGCGCGTGAAGCCCAGAAGCAAAGGCGCCAGCGCCAGCACGAGTGCCATCTGCACACCCTGCACTGCCAAAGCGATGATCAGGTCCATATCGAGATCACCAGCAGCAGTGCGACAAGGGCGGCGAACACGAGGCTCAGGTATTTGCGGATGGTGAGGAACTGCAGATGGTTGAGCTTTTCGGCCGCCTGTTGCACGGCGAGGCCGATCGGCGCGTACAGCGTTTCCCATACGCGGTCGCGCCAACTCACATCCAAGCGAGCTGGGCGCGCGTCGCCAGGTGCCGGCATGTCGACACGTTCGTGTGCATCGAACACCACGCCGAATACGCGCCTGATCGGCTGGGCGAAGCTGTCGGCCGTATACTGGGTTACCGGGCTGGGGTCGGGAAATCCACAGTCCCATGCCGGCCCGCGCCGCAGGGCGCGCGAGGCGAAGCGATGAATGATCTCGATGGCGAGCAGTGTGGAGGCGAGGATAAAGACAAACACCAGCAGGCCATTGTAGGAACTACGGCTCTCAGCTACTGGCACGATCGAGAGCCAGGCGTTGTGGCCCTGGATCGGCATCGACTGCCCAATGAGTTGCTCGACAACCGGCGCCATGGCGTCAATCACGACGCCCGGCAGCAGACCTGTCAGCAGACAGAAAACCAGCATCGCCCACATGGCCGTTCGGGAACAGATGTCGGTTTCCGCAGCGGCACGCGCGGCGGCAGAGCGCGGGCGCCCCAGGAAGGCGATGGAGAACGCGCGCACGAAACACGCCGCTGCCAGCGCAGCTCCCAGCGCCAGCATCGCGCCCACCGCCGGCACCATCAACTTGAGACTCCATTGCGGCAGCTCAGGGCTCGTCAGCACAGACTGAAAGACGAGCCACTCCGACACGAACCCGTTGAGGGGCGGCAGAGCCGAGATGGCCAGGCAGCCGCCGAGGAACAAAAAGGCCGTCTGCGGCATGGGATGGATCAGGCCGCCGAGCTTTTCGATGTCGCGCTCGGCTGTTGCCGTCAGGATGGCGCCGGCGCCGAAGAACAACAGGCTCTTGAACAGCGAATGGTTGAAGGCGTGCAGCAGCGCCGCGGTGAACGCAAGCGCGCCGGCGGCGGTCATGCCGTTGGCTTTGAACGCGAGTGCCAGCCCAAGGCCGAGAAATACCACGCCGATGTTCTCGATGGTGCTGTAGGCAAGCAGTCGCTTGAGGTCACGCTCCAGCATGGCGCTCAGCACACCCAGAACGGCAGTCACCGCCCCGATGGCGAGCACCACCACGCTCCACCACCAGGCTGGCGAACCCATCAAATCGAAAACAATGCGCACGAAGGCGTACACTGCCACCTTAGTCATGACGCCGCTCATGAGCGCGGAAACATGACTCGGAGCAGCCGGATGGGCGAGCGGCAGCCAAACGTGCAGCGGCACCAGGCCCGCCTTCGACCCAGCACCCATAAGGACCAAGACAAGCACGAGTCCCTGCAACCACTCTGGACGTGCGATGCCGGCCATGTCGGCGAACCGGTAGTTGCCCTGCGGGCCCGCGAGCAGACCGAACGCAAGCAGCAGGGCCAGCGTGCCGAAGCTCGCCATCATGATGTAGATGTAGCCAGCACGCCTGTTGTCCGGCTCGTGATGGTGCGCCATCACCAGTGCCCAGGACGTCAATGACATGAACTCCCAGGACACCAGGAATACAAAAGCGTCACTCGCAAGGATGACAAGATTCATGCCGGCCAGGAACGCCGGATAGAACGGCAGCACGCGGCTAGGTGCGGTCTCATGCCGACCGTAGCCGAGGGCAAAGAGGCTGGCGGCAGCGCTGCCAAGGTTGATCACGACCAGGAACAGAGCTGCGAGCGCGTCGATGCGAAAATTCGCGCCGATCCACGGCAGCCCGATCGGTAATTGTGCCGTCTGCGGAGCGCTGTCGCTGACGAGCTGCAGACCCACTGTGATCAGGTTGGCAAGGCTGACCGCAAGGCAGGCGAGGTAGATTGCCGTACTACCGGCGCGATGCCGACAGACTGTCACCGCGACGACGGCGATGCTCAGCAGCAGCGCCACGTTCCAAAGTGCAACCGTCAGAGACACGGATGTCCCCCCTCAACCCGCCCGCCGACCACCGGACAACGCCGATTTCATGTGCCTTCTGTCCGCGCGCTGCCGGACCGGCCTCGCCTTCAACCTGACGCCACGTCCTCCGCCGTGGCTCGTCGCGCCTTCGCCGATGAGCTCCAAGCCGGCTGAATCCAGGGCCGCGATGAGTTTCATCAGCGAATCGACGTTCCCGCGCACGATGTCCTGGCTCGCCTCCATGCGTTGGATAGTTGGGAGCGAAAGCCCGGAGAGATCGGCAAGCTCCCGCTGATCCATGCTGAGCAAGGCTCGTGCGGCGCGCATCTGCACGGATGTGATCATTCCGCGAGCACCCATGATGTGTGACCCATCGATCTAGCAGGTCTACACATGGTTCTCAATATTCCAAACCATATTTGATATTCGTGGCAGGTGATGTCTTCTACGCTCGTGGGGCGTTACAATTGAGATCGTGCCGCCAGTCAAAGCAGGCACGAACGTAGACTCTCTCAACCGATATCATCGGAAGATGTTTGGCAGATCATCTTCTGGCACTGGCGGAGTCGATCGTGAGCGTAGGCGAGCAAGGCGTGCGATCTGGCCTTCCAGGCGGTTGTTGATCCTAGCAGTCAAGACCAGCCGCCTTGCCTTCAATAGCTCATATTCGCTCAGCCGCATGTACCTTGGTCTCGTCTTTGGCATCTCCCACCAAGCATCGATCCCAATCGGAAGCCTTGAACGTGTAGCGGCGAGACTGACCATCAATGCGGTATTGAACGCAGTAGGCGCGGCTGCCACCGGCCGTTGCTACCAGCCCAAAACTCTCCGTTCTTGTGTCCCAGAAAATCTCGCGCTCACGGCCGGTTGATGCTTTTGCCCTGTCGACAAACTCCTGAGTGAGCTTCACGCGCATGCTGTTTCCCCCTCGGCAAGCGGCCCGGCAAGCGATCCCGAAGGATACGAAATGCGGTGAAGTGCGGCAATGAGAGATCAAAAATGGCCGCTCGGATTGGCTTTTATCGAGATGTGGTGCGGCGAAAGGAGGAAGCTTGCGGCGAAAGGAAATTCAAGCCACACAACTCTTAATCAGCGGGTCGCAGGTTCGAGTCCTGCTGCGCCCACCATTGCCCGAACTCCTGCGTCTCAATCAGAAACCACGTCGATCCGCGCACGCCGTACAGGGCGAGTTTTACCACTTCGCCCGGTAGCCTCGCGGCTACTGCGTCCAGGAGTAGGAGGATCCGCCACTAGCCGAATACCTCGACCGGCTTGAAGGTGGGAAGCGCTACAGGCGCGTGCGGATAGCCTTGTGCTGCTTAGGCAAGCTGCGCCACTTGGCTTCGATCGGCCAAGTGCGATGCGAACCGCCTCCACGGCTGCGCTCGTTGGGCTAACGTTGCATTGTTTGCAGTGAGCAGATGGACGATGCTACGTGGTCGTCTTGGGACGCTCGACCAACTCGATGCGGACCTCGTCGGGAACGGCTAGGAAAGCAAACCGAGCTCCGTTGGGTGCCTGAAGCGGCCCTTCCTGGAGCCGTGCGCCAAGCTCCTGAAGGCGGGCGATGTCGGCGTCAATGTTCTCGGTGTCGATAGCAAAATGCTCAAGACCGAAGTGCGCGGACGCATCGCCCGGACCTAACGTCTCGTTGGTGCGAGCGTTGGAGATGCTCACCGTCATGCCGCCGTCCTCAGTAAGGCAGCGCACAAAGCGGTCGCCGAATACGCGCGTCTCGTCGCTGACGATCTTGAAGGCGAACGCCCGAACCCACCATTCGGCCGTCTTGTGCGGGTCAGGCGCCTTGATATGGATGTGATTGATCCGGAACGGCATGAGACCTCACTCGCGTCACCTCGCGACCTACCGCGAGCGTACCGTGACTCTAGCACCTCATCAATAACGCAGCCGGGCCGGCTAAGACACGGCAGCTGACCCGATCCTGCCTCTCGGAGGAGGCGCAAAAGCGGATCGCGTCTTGCGCGAAGAGCGGGCTCTCTCGAGCGGCAATGAGCATGAAGCGCCGCCTCGCGACGGCGGGCGTAATCGCGAGCTGCAGCCGCCGGACCGGGCGTTCAAGTAGCGCAACGCAGGACCGGATCACTCAGGCCCGCCGTTCGCGGTCCAGCCGCCGTCCACGGGGATCACTGCGCCATTGATCCAAGCTGCGCCCGGCGATCCCAGGAACGCCGCCATGGCTGCGATGTCTGCAGGTTGCCCCAACCGCGGCAGCGGCGTACGCGCTTTGAGGGCTTCGAGCGAGAGCGCGCCACGGTGAGCCAAGGCCAGAAGCATGTCGGTCTCCACATATCCCGGAGAAATTGCGTTGACGCGAATTCCAAGCGGTCCCCACTCCACGGCCAGCGTGCGCACCAGGTTCGCGACCGCCGCCTTGGTCGCGGTGTAGGCCGCTCGATTTGCCCCAGCCGTCAGCCCATAGATCGAGCTGGTCACGAGAATGAGCCCCGATTTTTGCGATACCATCCTGCGCCCGGCAGCCTGCGCGGTAAGAAATACGCCAGTCAGATTGAGATCCAGCGTCCGCCGCCATTCCTCCTCGGTGAGGTCAAGCGCTGGCTTGTTCATTGCCATGCCGGCATTGGCATGCGCTACGTCAACGCCGCCCCAGCGCCGATCCATCTCTGCGAAACATTTCTCATTATCCGCCGCGCTGGCAGCTGAGCCTTGCATGCAAATCCAGTCGCTTGGCGCATCGTTTACCGCAGCGCTATCCAAGATGCAGATGCGGGCGCCATGGGCCGCGTAGGCCTCCGCCACCGCCCGACCGATTCCGTTGGCGCCGCCGGTGATCATGATGCGCGTGCCCGCAGGCGGGCTCAAGTTCAGCGGCGGGATGGATGCCATTGTGCTGTCCGCTCGTGCGTGCTTGGGGACGACGAAAGCAGGTGTGTCAGACGCAACAGGACAAGTCCAGCCGCGCTATTTGGCCGGCGCGCCCTCTTCAGCAGAGCGTGCGTCCACGGGATCCTTTTTCGACAGTATCGACCTATAGCGGCGGTCATGCGGTGGCGGTCCTGCCGGCGTCAGATGCTGATTTGACCTTTGACGGAAGCAGCATCTAATCGATGCCTACTCTCGGACTGCGTCTAAGATGGAAACTTGGCCTAAGGCTCCGGCGGCGTTGTGTCAAAAGGGCCGTCATCACTGCAGCGAAGAGTGGATGACCTGCGGCCTGACCCAGACTAGCATGTCCACGGCATCGCCTCGGGAGCCAACCCGAGAGCAAGGTGGCTGATGGGAAACGCACAGGGAGAAGTCCGAATGAGTGCTGAGCACGATAAGAAACGGCTTATCGCGCGCCGTAATTTCCTCAAATCTAGCGCGGCGTTGGGCGTGGCCGCGGCCTACGGCCTTGCACCAACCCGAGGCCTCGCTCAAGGCGTGCCGCTGCAATTTGACGGTTCGAAGTTCATGCTGAAGCCCGCCGAGGCCAATGCCAAGCGCGGGGGCGTGCTCCGGATTTGCGTGCTCTCTCGGCAACCCCACTTTGACTTGCACCAGTCGGGCACCTTCGCCAACATCTCGACGCAAGCATGCATGTTCGACAACCTGATCCGCCGCGATCCGCGCGACAGCGGCAAGTCGATCATTCCTGACCTCGCGCACAGCTGGGAAATCAAGCCCGACGGCACCAGCTATACGTTCTTCCTGCGCCAGGGCGTGCAGTTCCACGATGGAGCCGAGCTCACCGCCGAGGACGTCAAGGCAACCTTCGACCGCATCGCCAAGCCGCCGTCCGGGATTGCTATCCCACGGTCTAGCCTGTTCAGGGCGGTCGAGGAGATCCGCGCCCGCGACAAGTACACGGTGGAGTTCAGGCTCGCCGAAGCGCGGCCCATCAACTTCATCATGTCGGCCATCGCCTCAGGCTGGAACGTCGTCGTGCGCAAGAAGGTGCTCGAGGACAACAACTATAATCTGCGTCGCGTCAATACGCTTTCTGGCACTGGGCCGTTCGTCTCGCTGAAGCGCGTCGAGAACGAGCTGTGGACCTTCGAGCGCAACAAGAACTACTGGAACAAGGACTTGCCGCTGGTCGATGGCCTCGAGGTCTATCACGCGCTGCCGTTCTCACCCGAGATGGCCTCGGCGCTGCTCTCCAACCGCGTCGACTATGTGCAAGTCACCGATCCCGCCACCATGAGGCGCGTGGCACAGACACCCGGGATGAGTGGCGCTCAGTACTACCAAAGCGTCATCCACGCCGTTTGGCCCAACAACAAGAAGAAGCCGTTCGACGACCCGCGGGTGCGCCGGGCCATGCACCTGGTGCTCGACCGGCCCGTACTGGTCGAGGCCGCAAAGGACCTGGCCCCGACCATGGTCGGCGGCTTCATCTACCCGTTCTCGGAGTTCGCAACCCCCAAGGATGAGCTTGCCAAGCGCGTCGGCTATCAGGCCGATCCGGCGGCATCGATCAAGGAGGCGCGCGCGCTGCTTCAGGCGGCGGGCGTTGGTCGGGGTCTCAAGGGCCTTGATTTTCTCGTCCGGGACCTGCCGAACACGAAACTGTGGTCGCAAGCAGTGCAAGGCATGCTGCGGGAGACACTCAATATCGAGACGAACCTGCGCGTCGCGCCAGAGTCGACCTGGTTCGACGACGCCAAGTCGGGCAACTTCGACATCCTGATCGGGGTCATCGTCTCCTCGCTCCTCGACCCGTCCGACTATTTCCGCGCGTGGTACAGCGCCGATGGCCCGCAAAACCACGCGTTCTGGAGCAATCCGAAGTTCGAGGAGACCCTGCTCAAGATTGATCGCGAGGTGGATGCCACGAAACGGCTCAACCACATCCGCGAGGCAGAAAACCTCATGGAGGACGATCCGCCCCTGCTGCCAATGGTGTGGGAGAGGATCAACGACGCCTGGTACAACTACGTGAAGGGTCTTAGGCCTCAGGAATATTTCGGCCTCTACGACGTCAACCGCTACGATGTCGTCTGGCTCGACAAGTGAAGTCCAGCCTCGATCATCGCCCCCTGGTGACGTGAATAACTCTGGATCGGAACAGCCATGAACGTGCTGATGCCGACGACACTTGTCGGAAGTCTGCCGCAACCGGAATGGCTGGTGAAGAAGGACGTCATGCTCGCCAGCGCGCCGCCGCGCGTCCGATTGAAGAAGATCTGGCGTGTCGAGGAGCCCTATCTCGAGGAAGCTCAGGACGACGCGACGGCGCAGGCGGTGCGCATGCAGGAGGCCGCCGGCATCGACATCATCACCGACGGCGAAATTCGGCGCGAGAGCTACTTCAACCGCTTCGCCAACGCACTCGGCGGCATCAACATCGACGATCCGGCCGAGGTCGAGGGTCGTCACGGCACCCGCCAGATCGTCCCGCGCGTGATCGGAGAGGTCCGCCGCACACATCCAGTGCAGGTGCGCGACGTCGAAGTCCTGCGGGCGCTCACCAGCAAACCGATCAAGATCACGGTGCCTGGCCCGTTCACCATGATGCGGCTGGCCAAGGACGAGTTCTATGGCGACAAGCGCGCACTACTGATGGCCTACGCGAAGGTCGTGAACGAGGAGGTCCATGATTACAAGAAGGCAGGCGCCGACATCATCCAGCTGGATGAGCCGTTCATGGAGTTTTTCGTCAGCGAAGCCAATGAATTCGCTGTCGATGGCATCAACCGATCGCTCGAAGGCATCACGGGAACCACCGTCATCCACTTGTGCTTCGGTTATGGGCACTACGTCAAAGTGGACAAGCCCAGTACGTATAGCTTCCTGGCGCCCTTGAATGCTTGTGCCGCGCACCAGATCTCGATCGAGGCGGCACAGCCGAACCTCGATCCGACGACACTCGAAGTGCTGCCCAACAAGGTCGTGATGTATGGCGTGCTCGATCTCCGGGATCACAGGGTGGAGACGCCCGAGATCGTGGCCCAACGGATATGGGGTGCACTCGGGCACATCACACCCGAACGGCTCGTTATAGCGCCCGACTGTGGCATGAAGTACCTGCCGCGCGACGTGGCGTTCGCAAAGCTCAAGGCGATGGTGGCGGGCCGCAATATCGTGCGCGCCGAACTCAAAGCCTGACGCTGTGAACTGGTCACCGTGCACAACACAACGGGGTGAGCAGCGATACACACCCCGTCGCCGATTTCGCCCAGGCTAAATGTCGACTACCTGCCCTAGCGCGCTCGATGCGTGCTCAGGCTCTGGTTGTGGTCCGACGTGGACCTCCTTGCAAACTCGTTTGGCGTGAGCCCGTCGAGGCTCGGAAGAAACCGCGCCGGAAGTACGCGTTGCACAAAGTTGTCGAAGCGACCGCGGCCCACCTTATTGGGGCAGAAACGGTTTCCGAAATGTCTCTCTGGACGGACGTTCAAAGTTTGATCTGACAAAAGCATTGAACTCTATTTCGGCTTCGTCGTAGGTTTATCTTGAGATGTGTACCCGTGCTCACGCCGGTATTTGACACGTTCGTCCGTGACGCGCTGGCACGTCCGTCTCCATTCCTGTTTGGTCATATGCGTCTTTGCATCCCAGTGCTCCATGCATTCTTTAAATCTGGCTTGCACGTCATCCGCCGCGGCGCCCGACCGGCGGGTCTCTTGTCCGCCACCCGGCGCGCTCAATTCCTGCTTTCCTGGCGGTGCACTTGATTGAGCAAGAACTGCATTTTCGACACCGAACGACAAAGCCAGCGCGGCACAGATCAACAGACGCATGTTGAGTTCCCGAGTTGATGCAGCTTTTGAGCTTTTCACTTTCGGCACCGAACGTGCGCAAGCCATCGGTGCAACTACCTAATAGGCGGCACTGCCAATACCTATGGAAGGTTCTTAATGCTGCTTCCGGGAAACACGCTTGTGCTTGCCCAAGGAGCAGATTGCGTCGCGGATAAGGACCCGAGATATCCCGCAATTTATAGGATGCTGGGTATATCTAAGGGACGTGGGCGCCCAACGCCATCCACCGCCGATAGGTCTGAAACTTCAGGCCGAGTTGGTCGTAATGGACCCTCAAGTACCCGTCCGAACCGCGCACAACTGCCTCAGGCATGACTTTTTGAACTTCCTGCGCCAATACACCGACATAGACTTGGTTGGAACCGTTGTAGGCAAACCGATAGAATCCAAGGCCGTTGTCGAGGTGACCGAGAAGAACAATGTCGTGCTTGAGCGCAACGTCGGACCGGCGTCCACCACCGCGCCCGCCGCCTCGGCCTCCACCTCCGCCGCCTCGGAATCCGGACGCTCGGAAGCCGCCGCCCCCGCGTCCGCCCATGCTCGGACGGTACGCATGTCTCTGGGCGTGGCGCACCGGCGAGTGGGCTCTCGCCTGAGGCCGATGGCTTGCAGCTTTTGGCCTGCTAGCGTGCTGTGACCCAGCGGCACGGCTGGTACTTTTCGCGCTCTTGGCGCGATTGGTATGGGCCGCAGACTTTGACTTTGCTGCAGACTTGGCCTTGCCAGCATGCTTCGTCGGCGTGGCAGCAGGCCTGGACTTGGCCGCAGCGCCAGCTTTGGCTTTAGCAGCCGCACCGGCAGCAGCCGCACCAGCCGCGCCAGCTTTCGTCGCCAAGTCACGGCGGCCCGTCTCTGCCTTGCCGCGAAATGCGTCGCGAGCAGCCGCGCGGTTGCCATCGCCGAAACGCTGAGCAACATGGGCATCGCGATATGGGACGTTGCCGCGATGTCGGGGATTGTGGTTCCAATCCTTGTTGACAATGTTCGTCCGGTTAAACCGATTGAAGCGATCGACATCGATATCGACACGACCGCGCCACCAGTCGGCGTTGCCCCAAATTGCTGCGCCAATGGCAATGCCTGCTGCCCAGCTCAATACGCCGCTACCGACGTAACCCTCAGGATACCAGTAGAACGGCTCATAGTCCGAGTATGGCCAGTCCCCATAGCAAACCCTGGGATCATAGACGGGGACATACATGTAGTCGGGCGTTGAGGACTCGATGGTGATTGCCGGTCCCTGGCCGCCGGTCGCGGGGCCGCCGGTCGTGGGCGCTGGCGATTTGCTTACTTTCACCTGCTCGGTGCTTTTGAGATTGCCGGACGCCTCGGCGCGCTGGCGCAAGCCTTGGACCGCCGCCAGGAGATCCTCCTGCTGGGCAAGGAACGCATCGCCCAATCGCTGCGTCCAATCCAGCTTGTCATTCATCATTTGCAGGGTTTGCGGTACTGCGGCGAGCGCCTTGACACTCGGATCCCATGGCTGCTTTTGCATGGCATCCTGTAAAGCCTGGCCCGAGATGCCGGGATTCTCGCGCGACCAACGTGCAGCCTGAACAACCTCAGTCGGATAGGTCGAGGCCATCAGCATCTGGGACAGCAAAGCATCGGGATGAAGTGCGATGGGAGCAACGAGTTGCTCGAGTTGCGCCTTGCTGAGGGGGGTCGCGGGCGGCTGTTGGGCTTGAGCCGGTGAAACAAGCAGCACAACGAGTGCCGCCAACTGGTATAAACGGAAAAAGCCTCGGACGGACATGAGACCACCATCGCCATTTCATTTCGAAGTGGCCGATATTGTGTCCGAAGCGAGAGAAATGACATTCTGGTTTGTTCTCATTGCTTATAGGGAAAATACTGAGATCCCGCACTGCGCTAACTCCACCGACGACCAACGTGGTTGGGAGTGTCTTTGCACGTCATTGATATGGTTGGTTTCATTCGCGCCATGATCTTAAGACTGCAGGTGCTTCCGATATAAATCCTGATTGGAGTAGCCCACTGACATTGGGCGTCCATAGTCGACGGCGTTTCGGTTCTGGGCTCTGGCCGGCAATCTCTGTAGCTAGGCTGCAGAAGCGATAACCCCACCACATCCTGGCGGGTGATGGCATCGATAGGGTGGCCGCGCAGCGGCTTCCAATGTAGTTCGAGGTAGCGCTTGGTCTCGACGCGGCTCTTGCCGGCGGCACGCAGTTTGTGCGCTGTCGTGCATGGTGCTGCTGCTCTATACAGGAGGTACAATGAGAGAAATGTAGACGCAGCAGGGCTTTGTGCTTTCTATTAACTCCTCATGCTGTCTTATGCACTCGGAACCACCGCTATCCCTTAATCAGCGGGTCCCAGCTTCCAATCCTGGTGCGCCCAACATTGCCCAAAAATTGCGATTAGACTGGCAGAGATGTCCAGCCCATCGGGACGCGCCACGGCGGTACAGCTTTGCGCATTACAGCACTCCTCAGTTCAGTCTTGCTTCTGACAGCCACAGCGCTCGCAGGCCCGGTGATTGCGCAGGGGTTTCCGGAAATTTTCGGCAAGGATCCGCCGGAGGCGCGCGACAAGCCCTCGCCGGAGTTGCGCAGAAAGTCTTCGCCGGAAACGCGCAGCAAAACAGCCCCGGAGACGCGCGGCAAAACCGGCCCGGAGCCACGCAGCAAAGCCGGCCGTGACGTCCCTGCGAAAGACCGTGAGCCGGAGGAGCGCACCACCAGCATCAACCGCGAAAACCTTGCGGTGATCGACGGCGACAGCGTCCTGATCGACGGCCGCGAGTGGCGACTGCTCGGCTTCGACGCGCCCGAGTTCGTGGAGGCAAAGTGTGAAGGCGAGCATCGCGCCGGTATATTTGCCAGACGGCGCCTCGTCGAGCTGATCGCGGCGGCAAGGCGCATCGAGATGCGGTTCTGGGGCAAGGTCGACAACAAAAATCGCGCGTTCGGAGAGCTTCTGCTGGATGGCCGCAACGTGGGCTTTGCAATGATTGCAGAAGGCTACGCGCGTCCTTACGACGGTGGCGAGATTAAAAGCTGGTGTGCACCCGGCGTGCGGCACGATCTAATGCCGGACGTGGAGCCAAAGCAGTGAGCCGAGCCGGACGCAAAGCGCGTGCCTCGCACGTACCGCTTCTCGTGGGCAATCGGTCGATGATACGCTCCCGCAGTGGGCGATAGACCTCAACCCGGTTCACAAGCAATCTCATGACGATCATCTCGCAGAATTATGTTCCCAAACCCGATGGTGCGGCTTGGGAGCGGATTGCGTCCGCCGATACCGGCCTCGATCCAGCGGCGCTGCGAGCCGCGGTGGATTTCGCGCAGGCCCATGACAGCCCTTGGCCGCGCAACTTCTACTACCCAGATGGCCGCTACGTCGGCATCGTGGAATGGAACGAGACCGGCCCCTGGAGCGAGGTCGCCGGCCCCGTGGTTCCGCGCGGCAGCCCCGCCGGCATGGTCCTGAAGAGCGGTCGCCTTGTTGCCGAGTGGGGCGACACGGCTCGCCCCGACATGACCTTCAGCATCGCCAAGAGCTACCTCGCCGTGCTTGCGGGCGTGGCGGTCGCGGACGGTCTCATTGCCAACATCGACGAGCCAGTCGCGAGCACGATCAAAGGGCCATGGTTCGCAAGTACCCACAACGCACGCATCACCTGGCGGCACCTTTTGCAGCAATCCAGCGAATGGCAGGGCGAGCTGTGGGAAAAATCGGATCAGGTCGACCACAACCGGCAGATCGGCGCCGGCGCCGACAACAGCCGCAAGGGTGAACGGCGCGACCTGCGAGCACCCGGCACCTACTACGAGTACAACGATGTGCGCGTGAACCTGCTCGCGCTCTGCCTGCTTCTGCGCTTCGGCCGGCCGCTGCCCGAAGTGCTGCGCGCGCGGATCATGGACCCGATCGGAGCCTCGAAGGCCTGGGAGTGGCACGGTTACCGGACATCATGGATCGAAGTGAATGGGCAGCGCGTGCAATCGGTCTCGGGTGGCGCCCACTGGGGCGGCGGCATGGTCATCAGCGCACGCGATCACGCCCGGCTCGGGCTCCTGATCGCTCGCGAAGGGCGCTGGGGTGATCGCCAACTCCTACCAGCAAGCTGGGTTCGAGAGATGCTCGCGCCGTCTCCCACGAACGAGGCTTACGGCCTACTGTGGTGGCTCAACAGGGGAGGAGCGCGCTACCGTAGTGCACCGGCTTCGAGCGTTTTCGCCCTCGGCGCCGGGACCAATCTGATCTGGATCGATCCTGATCACGACCTGGTCACCGTGCTGCGCTGGATCGACAAGGCCGCGGTCGGCGGCTTCGTCGATCGGCTGATGGCAGCCGCAAGCTGAGCCTTCAGTCCTCTTCAGTGAGCCGGTCAAAGGCCACCCGCGCCAGATCCTGCCGCGTAAGACCCTTTTCGGCGAGAGCTGCGTCGGACATCGACTTCAGCTCTTCATAGTGGTCCGCCGCTGCCAAGGACTGTCGGCACACGGCCAGGAGATCGTGCAGCATGTGGAACACGCCGCCGCGCTCGCCCGCATGCGCGCAGTCGCCGGTGTTTGTTTGGAGCTTGGATAGCCACGGTGCCATGGTCGCGTCCCTCCGTGCATCGGCAAATCAGCTCGCCACTGATACGCGGATGATCGGTGGAACTGGACCGTGGCGCTGTTCCTGCCGGAACAACCGATAGAACTACCTGGTCGAAAGCAATGACTGCACGGCGGAACGAAGCACACGCTCGTCGTCCGCATTCTGAATCGGATTGCCGGCGCGATGACCCCAGATCGATTGGATCGGGCAGAACTCGGCATTGGGCATCTGCCGTGTTTCCGCCTCGCTGTCCTCGACCGTGAAATAGAGGTCCGTCACCGACGGCATGATGATGGCTCGCGCTGCTATGGCGCCCAGCGCCTTGGTGAGATCACCCTGATACAGGGCATTGTCGGAGATGTCCGACTGATACCAGGTCTCGATCATGGAGAGGAGGTCCTCGCCGTTGCGGCGCAGGTAGTTTCCCTCCCACGCACGCACCAGATAGTCCTCGAGCGACGAGAAGCCGGCGCCTTCCCACAGCCGCTCGCGATAGAAGGCCTGACTCATGGCCCAACCCGCATAGACGCGGGCAAATGCGCGGATCGCCCGCACCGGGCGCTCGACGAAGCAGCCGCCTTGCCATGCGGGATCGGCCGTCAGGATCGCGCGGATGCCCTCGAGGAACACCTTGTTGTGCGGCGACGTGCGCGCCGACGTGCACACGGCGCAGATGCGCTGCACTCGGTCGGGAAAAATCGCTCCCCAATGCAGCGCCTGCTGTCCGCCCATCGACCATCCGTACGCCAGGGCCAGCCGAGCGACCCCGAGCTTCTCCTCGAGCAGTCGCTTCTGCGCGTGCACATTGTCCCAATGCGTGAAAACGGGGCTGCGGCCAAGCCCGTGTGGCTCCGGCAGATTACTGGGAGACGTCGAAAGCCCGTTACCGAGCTGATTGGCGATGACGATGAAGTATCGGCTGGGATCGAGCACCCGGTCTGGCTCGATCAGCCAGTCGATGTCGGTGTGATGCGCGGCATAGGAGGTCGGATAGAGGACGACGTTGCTCTTGTCCGCTGCCAGCGAGCCGTAAGTCTTGTAGGCGAGAAACGCGCTCGGCAGCGTCGCCCCCCTCTGGAGCTTGAACACGCCAAGATCAAACAGCTCGTAGTCCCTTGCCGTCATGTCCTCACCTATCGCTGTACCAGCTCGACCATGATGCCGTCGGGCCCTCGGACGAAGGCCAGATGCAGACCGGGACTGCGCGTAAGCGGGCCGATGGCAATGTCCGCACCCTTGACGCGCAACTCGGCGACTGCCGCCTCCAGGTCGTCGACCGTCAGGCCCATGTGCTCGAGGCCATAGTAGGGAAAGCGTGGCGCCGGCGTCATCGGATCGTGCGGATGTGTCGGCGCGATCAGCACCGTCTGCCCGCCCACGCGCATCCTGATGCGCTGCTGGCCCGGATACAGCGTGCCCGGCGGATAGACGTCGCGCACCACTTCCGCCCCGAACATCGCCTCGAAGAACGACGCGGTCGCATCGGGATTGCTGGCGCGAAGATGGATGTGATCGAACCTGTAGTCGCGCATTGGGCGTCTCCGGAACTTCAATTCTCGCCGAGCTTACATGAATAGGCGGCCAAGACGCCACGCATCGAACGCCGTAAGCTCGCGCAACCCATCGTGCTCGCAAAGGAGGAAACCATGGCCGTTCGCATCGAAAAATCCGGCTCCGTGTGGACCGTGATCCACAGCCGCCCCGAGGCGCGCAACGCCATGGACCCCGAAAGCGCCGATGCGCTGGTCGCCGCATTCCTGTCATTCGATGCCGACCCGTCCGCCGACGTGGCCGTGCTGTGGGGCGAAGGCGGCGCGTTCTGTGCGGGCTGGGACCTGAAGTTCGTGTCCAGCCTCGAGGGCGACCGCCCGCTCGCCAGTCTCGATTTTCCGAAGGACGGAGGCAAGGCCCCGCGCGGACCTCTCGGACCGACCCGGCTCGAGCTGTCCAAGCCCGTCATCGCCGCCGTCGAGGGTCCCGCCGTGGCTGGCGGCATGGAGTTGGCACTGTGGTGCGATCTGCGTGTCATGGCCGAGAGCGCCTATTTCGGCGTCTACTGCCGTCGCTGGGGCGTGCCTTTGATCGATGGCGGCACGGTGCGCCTGCCGCGCATCGTTGGCATGGGCCGCGCGCTCGACATCATCCTGACTGGCCGCAAGGTCACGGCGGAGGAGAGCTATCGCATCGGCGCGTGCGAGCGGATCGTTCCGCACGGCAAGGCGCGCGAGGCGGCCGAGGATCTGGCTCGGGAAATCGCGCGCTTCCCGCAGGCCTGCGTGCGCTCAGACCGCGCCTCCGCCTACGCGCAGCATGGCCTGCCGGTACGCCAGGCCCTGGAGCGCGAATGGCAAACCAGCATCGGCATTGTCAATGCTGAGGGCGTCGCCGGTGCGGCCCGTTTCGCCGGCGGCAAAGGCCGCCACGGCGATTTCAAAGATATCCAATGAGCGCGCTACCGCACCTTGCCGCGCGCTGCGACCGGCCAGACCACCTCGACCCGGCCGCCGCGCACGCCGTACACCTCGTCCATCATGTTGGTCACAGCGCAGCAATGGTTCGGGATCACGCTGACGACCTCGCCCACCTTGGGCCTCTGCTTGCATGCTGACAGGTCGACCGTTCCATGCTCCTCGGACATGGTCGTAACCGCCGCCTCGGGATACTCGACAATGCGGCCGTAACCTTTGGCGAAGTACTGGTCGTAGGTGAGGACCTTGGAGCCGGTGTCGAGGATGGCACGCGTCTCGGTCGGCCGGCTGACAACTGTGGCGCGCACGCGCATGGCGCAGTCATCCCAGGTAGCGGCACCGGCTGTGACCATCATGGCATCGTTGTAGACGTAGGTGCCGGCGCGGTGCTCGGTCAGCATCGGGATCTCGCCCGCGTGCGCGACCGCCGGTGTGCCGCCCCCTGAGACGATAGGAACCGGAATGCCCGCCCCGCCGAAGAGTTGCAGCGCCCGTTCCATGAACTGCCGCGTCTCGGGCACTTTGATGGGAAACGTCATCAGTCCTTCGAACTGCATGCGCGGCAGCTTCATGGCCGTGCGCGCAAGCTCGAATGCCGCCTCCGGCGACTGCACCCCGTTACGCCCGAAGCCGATATCGCACTCAATAAGAAAGCGTATGTCGACGCCGTGACGCACGCCGGCTTCCGACAGCCCGCGCGCCACCGTCTCGTTGTCCAGCACGACGGCCATGCGCTTCAGCCGCTTGATCAAATCGGCTAGGCGCTCGGCTTTTGCCTCACCCAGAACGTTGTACGTAAGCAGGATGTCATCGGCCACCCCGGCGTCGGCAAAGACCTCGACCTCGCCCAGCTTCTGGCAGGTGATGCCGACCGCCCCCGCATCCATCTGCATCCTGGCGATGGCCGGAATCTTGTGAGTTTTGATGTGCGGACGGTTCGCGAGGCCGAGCCCCGAAAGGCGTTGCTGCAAACGGCGGATGTTGGCCTCGACAATATCCAGATCGATGATAACGGCAGGCGTATCGAGGTCTTCGACCACAGTCATTGGTGCTCCTCCCTATTGCGCCCCCGGGCCGCAAGCCCACTCACCAAGTCGTGAACCTAGCATGGCAAACCAGTCCCGCTCACCGGCCGTAACCCCGACATCTTAGCCAAGATGGAGGTTCGCCATGAAGCATCACCTAGCCCGCGCCCTGCTGCTCGCCGCCACCCTGGTCGGACCCCTGACGCTGTTTGCTGAAAACAGCACAGCGCAGGATGGCGCCATGGTGGCGACCTATCGCAACGAGCGGCACGGGTTTGCCTTGGCTTACCCGACCAACAAGTTCCTTGCCCTCCCGCCCGCGAGTGACAGCGCGCGCATGTTCGTCTCCCGCGACGGCAACGCGCGGCTGCTCGCCGGTGCACTGCGCAACATCGACAGCAAGAACTTGCGCGACTACCGCGACTTCCTCCTGAGCGCAAGCTATCCGGGAGCCCAGATCGACTACGCGCCCGTGCGTGACAAGTGGTTTGTGCTGTCCGGCACGCGGGGCAACACCATGTTCTACGAGCGTGTGACCTTCACCTGCGGCGGACGCACGATCAACAGTTGGGCCATGCTCTATCCTGCCGCCGAGCGCAACGTCTATGACCCCATCATCAACCAGGTCCACCGCAGTTACCGCACCAGCGATGAGAAGTGCCCATAGCCCGCCGTGGCGACCGTCTGGCAACGCCCTGTGGGGTCGGGATCACGCAGTCGCGATGCCGGCCTCACGGGCACGATCCACCAGGTAGTCGCGCCCTTCCAGCATCTGATCGATGGTGCCCCAGCCGCACATATAGTGGCCCTTGAATCCGGTCGCCTCGATGCGCCGGAACATGTCGACGAAATCGACCGTGCCGGTGCCGGGGTGCATGTGCAGCTCGTACAAGCCGTTGTTGTCGGCGACGCGCACCTCCTCGCAGCGCCCCATGTCCATGCCGTCGACGAAGCCCTTGATACCCACTGGATCATAGTGTGCGTGATTGATGGTGAAGGCCCACTTGAGGTTCGGCGAGCGGATCTTGTCGAAGTAGAGAACCGTATCCTCGAGGTTGTCCGGCATGTAGTGGACCTCCGCCCGTTCCGGCTCGCCGTTGAGGTTCTCAAGCACCAGCAGCACGCCCTTCTTCTCGGCGTATTCGACCGCCCGCTTCAGCCGGTCGATCGACGCCTGCTTGCGCATCGCCACATCCGACGTGAAGTGATAGCCGCCGTGCACCACCACCCATTCCGCCTTGAGGCGCTGAGCGAGATCGATGTAGGCGCGCAGATACTGGTCCGCCGCCTCGCGCAGAAAGGGCGAGACCTCCGCGATGTTGACGCCTGACAGGGTATGCAACCCGAGATGCAGGCCATGCTGCGCACAAGCCTCCGCTATGCGCCCGCACCGCGCATCGTCGAAGCTTTCCATGAGGTTGGGTGCAATATCCGTCTGTGCATCGAAGTAGTAGACCTTGTTCCCGGTCGCCCAGGCGACGCCGTCCTCGAGCGCGATCCGGCGGCCGAGATCGACCCCAATTCTGTCTTTGAATGCCATGGTTCCCGTTTTCCTCCCGGGTTGCGTAGCGCAATAGGCGGACCCGCGCTGCTCACCCGCGGCACAGCCAAAACATCCCGGCATCTATAGGGCGCACTTCACGAGCATCGATTAGCGCGTGATCAGCCCTTGATTGATGTCGATGCGCGACGTGCTCATCGTGTAATCCTGGACGATCTTGGCTCGATCGAAGAAGATCACGAGAGATTTCTTATCGCCCTCGGCGCCGCTGTGTACCAGATTTACATAGGGGATGAAATTAGTGACTTTCGACTGCATACGCGAGAACTCGTACTCCCACGACTCGTTGCCGTTGCTCGTGAACGATGATTTGATTGGGTCACCGAAGATCTTGCGCACCTCCGCTTGCGTCGTCTTGGCTTTGGTCAGCTGTTTCGAGACCGTTTCCGCGTTCGCATCCGCAATGCTTTCATTGCCGACGCTGGCGCACGCGCAAAGCAAAACCGACACGAGCAATACTGTAACCACACCGCTGCCAAGTTGCATTGTGCCCTCACTGGCGCAGCATCCCACTACCCCGCGGAGCGGACAGATGCGGCAGCTTCGTAGCGTGAATTGTTACAGTCAATCGGACTCGACGACTCGCGCCTTGTAGCGGACAGAACGACGGCATTTCGGCCACAAGCCATGAGCTCGGGCTGGGCCAGACACTGCCGCCCGCGTGACATGTGAGGAGCGTGAACCCATGACACGTCCGACCAACCCGCAACGCATCTACCTCGCCGGTCCGGAGGTCTTCCTGCCTGACCCCATGGCCGCCGGACGGCAAAAGCAGGCGCTCTGTGACGCCCACGGCTTTGCAGGTGTGTTCCCCCTCGACGCCGATCTCGACCTCTCGGGCCTGGACAAGACCGAGGCCGCGCGCCGCATCAGCTTGGCCAACGAGGGTCTGATGCGCTCGTGCGATCTGCTGATCGCCAACCTGACACCCTTCCGCAGCGCCTCGGCGGATGCCGGCACCGCCTTCGAGGTCGGCTTCATGCGCGCGCTCGGCCGCCCGGTGCTCGGCTACACCAACACGCCGCTCGACCTGCGCCGCCGTTCGGAGATGGCGCGGGCCGGCCAGCGCCTGCCGTTCGATTCTGATAGCCCCGCCATCGCCATCGAGGATTTCGACCTAGCCGAAAACCTGATGATCGAGATTGCCGTGATGGAATTGGGCGGGATGGTCGTGCGCTCGACCGTCCCGCCCAGCGCAGAGATGACCGACCTCGCCGGCTTCGAGGCTTGTCTCGCGCAGGCCCGGACCATCACGAGCCAGCGCTGACTGCCTGTCCGGAAGTGGACGCAAGACTGCGCTATACTGCTTCGATCACCTTCAGCCGCAGGGGCAAAGAAGATGCCGGGCAGAGCCCAGAGCCTGACGCCACAAGATGCAGTCGACCGCCTCGAAGCCATCTATGCGGCCTCCTGCGCAGCGCTGGCGCGTGCTCTCGATAGATACCTCACCACCGGCGAGCCACCGACAGCGGCAGAGCGTGCGGCTTTCCGCTATCCGCTGCTGCGCGTTCGCTATGACGATACCGGAACCTCGCCCCGCACCCGCCGCGCCTACGCAAAGTTCCAACGCCCGGGCGTGTACGCCACGACCGTCACGCATCCCCACCATTTCCGTGGCTATCTCCTGGAGCAGCTGACGCCGCTCGTTACCGAATACTGCGCGGAGATCGAGGTGACCGTAAGCACGCAGGAGATTCCCTATCCCTACACGCTCGAGCGCATCGAGGAGATCGCCCGCCGCAGTGTGACCGCGAGCGAGCTTGCCCGGCACTTCCCCACCCCGCGCCTATCGCTGGTGGGGGACGAGGTGGCCGACGGCCAATGGGATGTCGCCGAAGGCGAGCCCCGCCCCCTCTCGCTCTTCGATGCCGTGCGCGTCGACTACTCGCTGCGCCGCCTCGTTCACTACACGGGCAGCGACTGGCGCAACATGCAGCATTGGATTCTACTGACCAACTACCACCGCTATGTTGACCAGTTCGTCCGCTGGGGCTTGGAACGCTTGAGCAGCGACGGCCCCTACCAGCGTCTCATGCTGCCCGGCGGCGCCGAGATCGGGCGCGGCGACAAGGCCGACCAAGCCGAAGGCATCATCGCCGCCAGCCCCTGGCATCGCTTCCAAATGCCGGCCTATCACCTTGTGGCGCCCGAGGGACAAGGTGTCACGCTGGTCAACATCGGCGTCGGCCCCTCCAACGCCAAGAACATCACCGACCATCTGGCCGTGCTGCGTCCCAACTGCTGGCTGATGGTGGGCCACTGCGGCGGTCTGCGACAGTCGCAGCAGATCGGCGATTACGTGCTGGCGCATGCCTATCTGCGCCAGGACGGCATCCTCGACTCCCAGGTGCCGCCCGATGTGCCGATCCCGGCGCTTGCGGAGGTGCAGGTGGCCCTACAGGACGCCGCCGCGCTCATCACCGGCGAGACCGGAGACGCGCTGAAGGAGCGTCTGCGCACCGGCACTGTCGTCACCAACGACGATCGCAACTGGGAGCTGCGCTACACACAGGAACGCCGCCGCATCAATCTGTCCCGCGCTATCGCCGTCGATATGGAGAGCGGCACCATCGCTGCCAACGGCTATCGCCTACGCGTGCCCTACGGCACGCTGCTGTGCGTGTCCGACAAGCCCCTGCACGGTGAGATCAAGCTGCCGGGCGCAGCCAACGCCTTCTACGAAAGCGCCGTCGCGCAACACCTGGAAATCGGCCTCGCGGCGCTCGATCTCCTGCGCAAGCGCCGCGATACGCTGCACTCGCGCAAGCTGCGCTCCTTCGACGAGCCCCCGTTTCGATGATCGCAGCAGATCGGAACGCGGCAGGGTTTCCCCCAAGATAGAGCTCCTTAACGATAAGGCCGGCCCATTCCGAAGTGAGACGCTGCCTCGCTTCGGTCAGGATTGCCAGCCTTCGCAAATGGGGGTTCTACCTATGGCCTTGCGCTCGCCTGATGTCACACTCGAGGATGTAGGAACCTGAGCGGGGAGCGGCGACCGTCGGCAGGTTGCCTGCCAATGTGAAACTGCGACCTCGAAGGGGTGCCTCCACCTCCTCGCAAGGCTTTCGCAGAGGGAGCTGCCCCACGTCTCCGCTTTTCGATCCACGCCTCGGCGACATCGAGGATGACGCGTCCAGCACGAAGCGGCGGTCCCTCTTCGCCATAGCCGGCAGCCTGCTGGCAGAAATCAGCATTCCGAAATTGGTACTGGTTTGGCTCTTCCTGCTCGTGCTGCCTGGGATTCTACTTGGACTTGCTCCGCTGATCCTCTCCGGCTGGCTTGCAACGCTTTCCAGAAAGTTCGCAGCGCCGCTCAGCGAGGGCTGGCCACTCCTCCTGCTTGCGCTGGTCGTGGTGCTAGGTTGGCTGGGCGGACGGCCACTTTACCGAGCCGCAGAGCATGGCTTCTGGTCACTGAATTCTTTGGCCGTGCAGCCAGGGTATGCACTATGCCGCGAGAGCCTGCGTCACCTGATGGAACGTGTGCGACCGAAGGGCGACGCGGCACGCCACGCGCGTTTACGTGCACTCACAGCCGCGGGTGCGGGGTTCATCTTGTGCGCCGCCGCTTTGGGCGTGGTGGCGTTAGCCTGGCCGGCCTCACGCTGGATAGGGAACGTCGCAGATCTGTCGTCACCGCATCGGCTGCTCGTCCCGGCGCTGGCCAATGCCGTCGTGCTCGTGGGCGCATATCTGTCGGCGGCTTCCCTGGTATGGGGGATCGCCGACGCCACCATGGATCAGCCCCGCGACCTCCCCGCCTTTGACCGGGCGTCATCCGGAAGCAGAACCTGGCGCGTCGCGCATCTGTCGGACCTGCACGTTGTTGGCGAGCGATATGGTTTCCGCATCGAGAGCGGACGCTCCGGTCCGCGAGGCAATGAAAGGCTGGCCCAAGTTCCTGGCCCGGCTAGATCAGATCCACCGCGAGCGGCCGTTGGACTTCGTGCTCGTTACAGGAGACGTGACCGACGCCGGGCGTTCAGCGGAGTGGGCCGAATTCTTGTCGATCCTCGCAAACCACCAGCAACTGGCCAAGCGAACTCTCATATTGCCGGGCAATCACGATATCAATGTCGCCGACCGTGCCAATCCGGCTCGCCTGGAGCTGCCAACGAGTCCGGGCCGGCGTTTGCGTGAGATGCGTACGCTCTCAGCGATCGTCGCTGTGCAGGGTGCCAGCGTGCGGGTCGTCGATCCGACAACGCGGCGGTTGGGCGACACTCTATCGTGTGCGTTGGCCCGACACCGCCCCGCGATAGCGGCATTCGCCGATGCGGGGACCCTGCGGCTGTCAGCCGGTTTGGCGCAAGTCTGGGCCGATGCCTTCCCGATGGTGATGCCACCCGACGCCGAGGACGGGCTGGGCGTGCTGCTCGTCAACTCCACAGCGGAAACGCATTTCTCCTTCACCAATGCACTCGGCTTCGTCTCGAGCGAGCAAGCAAGACGCCTTATTGCTGTGATGCGTCAGTTTCCCCGAGCACACTGGATCCTCGCCCTGCACCACCACCTCGTGGAGTACCCGAAGCTGGCCACCGCGCTTTCAGAGCGCATCGGAACGGCGTTGATCAATGGCAGCTGGTTCTTGCGCGAGCTGCAACCACTGGGTCCGAGAATGGTCGCCATGCACGGCCACCGCCATATCGACTGGATCGGTGTGTGCGGCAGCGTTCGGATCGTCTCCGCACCATCCCCGGTCATGGAAGCGACAGATGGTACGCCAACTTCTTTCCTCGTTCATCACCTAGCGGCCGATGAGGAGGGATACCTCCGTTTGCTCGCTTCCGAACGCATCGAGATTCCGGGAAGCAACGATCCTGCTCTAGAGTCGGCGCGCTTCCGTGAGTGACAATTTCCCATTTGGCGCCCCCAACACTTTGGCCAGCCACTGGCTGGAGGGATGCTGCGCGCAAAAAGTAACCAGAGCGATCGTGATCGGGACACCAATGAAGGCGCCGAACAGACCCCACAAGAATGTCCAGGCAAACACCGAGAAAAGCACAACGAATGGAGAGATCGCGAGCGCGCTGCCGGAGACACGAGGCTCGATGTAGCTGCCAATGACGAACTGGATGATGTTGAGGCAGGCGAATACCACCAACGCCTCTTGCCATGATGCGAACTGCGCCAACGCGAACAAAGTCGGAAAAACGGTGGCGATGAACGGCCCGATGAATGGAATGTAGTTGAGGGCGAAGGCAATCACGCCCCATTCGGCCGCAAGCTGCAACCCGGCGAGCGTGGCGAAGGCCCACACGAGGGCGCCGGTCGCCAGGCTCATCAATGTCCTGATCAGCATGTAGCGGCGCCACTTTCCGGCCGTCTCGGCAGCCCCGTTGAGAACAGCATCCGCGACGTCCCGGTTCGTCATGGCGCGAAGTTTCCGCTCAGTGCCGCCGACCTCGAGGAGCCCGAGGATGACGTAGACGAGGACGACCAGCCAGAAGGTTATGGTCGTGTTAACGCGCCCGGTGATTTCCTGTACCGCGCGCATGAGCCAGCGCATATTGAAATGCTCGGCCCAGATCCCGGCTACAGCGATGCCGTAGCCCTCCAACCACGTCGTGACCTGTCCATAGAGGAGCTGAAATCGCGTCACGTCGGCGGCCAACCAACGGCCTACCCGCCCAAAACCCCACGCAACGAGCGAGGCAAATATAACGAAAGCGACAGCGATAGTCGCGACGACGATTGCCAAAGCGACGAGCTTGGGCAGAAAAGACTGCAGACGACGTTGAATCGGCCAGACGAGGGCAATGATAAAGAGGGCACAGACGACTGGCGCAACAACGGCACGAGCGAAATAGACAGCGGCTCCAATCGCAACCACCGCGACCAAGCTCACCCCCGCTCGCAACCAGCCGTCTCGTCTCGGACCGATCCGAACGGAGCTGCCTGGGTCCGCTGCAGTCTTCGCTTCTTGCTTCTTCAGAGAGATCGCCCCTTCACGCAGCCTTTGCCGTGGCGCTTAGGGCGGCGCGGAGTTTGTCCTCCTGCTCGCGCGAGAGGGATGTCTTGATGACGCGCGGCTTGAATGGCTCAATCTCCGGCAGGACCTTGTCTGGCGTCGAACGCTTTACGAGCATGAACAATGCCGAGGAGCCCTTTGGGATGGTCTTGCCGAGGTTCTTGATAAACTCGTCGTTGATGCCGTAGTCGGCAAGCGATCCGGACAAGGCACCCAAGCCCGCACCGGCAAGCCCACCCGCAGCCATTCCAGCGAGGGGGTTGAGTAAGAGCAAGCCAGCGAGCGCTCCTATCAGCATTCCCGTGCTGGCGCCGCTTGCGGCGCCGACAGCGGTCAGGTTCACCGCCTGCTTGACCTGCACCTTGCCGGCGTCGGTATGAACGACCACGCAAGCGTCCTCCAGGTCGATGAGATGCTCCTTCTGAAGACCACGCAACTTGGTCAGGACGTCATCGGCCGTACCGACGCCGTCAAAATCGAGGACCACGAGTTCGCTCATCTGCTCCACCTCTCCATTTGGCAGCTTGGCGGATCAGGGTAGGCCCCGCAAATGCTCTGAGACTATCCGGGAAAACCTGTCGTAGCGGCTGGGTGAATCCCGAGGCTTTGCGCGCGTTGTGCCAAACCCGATCGATTGCTCGCCCCGGCTCCCGTCAGCGCGCAGCGAGCATTGCGCCCGCCAGAATGACTGTGAGCGCAAGGAATAGCACGCCCACTACCGGCCACTGGCGCAATTGCTCATCGATCCGCTCCATGGCAGCGCCCAGATCGCGTGCCGCCGAGGCTGTGCTCATCCCCACCGCAAGAACATCACCTTTCGGTATGCGCGGCAGCCGATCCACCCATTCGCGCAGGCCGACAGCCAAGAGCCCCCCGACCAGGACCGGCCAAAGCGTTTCCCAGAGCGACCGTGGCGCCAAAACATCGCTCCAGGAGGTGCTCTCGAGCAATGGAAACAACTTCCAGGGCAAAACAACGGAGGCCAAAGCTACAGCGAGCCAGGGGACCAAAAGCTCCGTTTTCACCGCCACTTGGCTGTGCTGGGTGTTCCGCAAGAGGCAACGCAGGAAATGTGACATGAGAAACGCGCTTCCAATCGCCGACAGCATGGCGAGCATGCCGACAATTCCGTCTCCCAGAGGCGCCTTCACAGCGACCTTCGCCAGGGCGCCTCCAGTGAAGGGAAGCCCTGCCAGTCCGAGCGCCAAAAATGTCGCCGGCAGGAATATCTGCCATCGGAACAGCAGGATTGGTGGCGCAACGACAGCAAGGCAGAGAAACAGGCCACCTTTGACCAGTATGTGATTGAGCGCATAGAAGGCTGCCGCAAGCGAGACACTCTCATCTCCGGCCGCAAGCCCCATGCCGAGGACCGCAGCAATCAGTCCCATCTGGCTGACGCTGGAGTAGGCCAACACGGTCTTCGGGTTCGACTGTGTCACGCCAACCGTCACGCCGTAGAATGCCGAAAATAGACCAGCAGTCACAAGCACGGCGCCCCAATCAGGCAACGCCGTTTCAAATGGCAAGAAGCGGATCAGCCCGATCACACCAGCCTTCACGGCCGCTCCGCTGAGTACTGCCGCAGCCGGTATCGGTGCGGCGGAGTATGTCAACGGCATCCAGACGTGCAGCGGCACAAGTCCAATCTTCAACCCAAAGCCAAGGATGAGAAGCGCCAACGCCGGATCACGCCACGGCGACGTGGACAACGCTCCTACCGCATCGTGGATGAGCAAACTCTTGTCCGATGTACCTGCCGCCAGCATCACGAACGCGATGATCAGAAAGGCCTCCGCAGCGACCGCAAGGGCGACGTACACAGTGGCGGCACGTCCGGCGGACTGCGTGCCATCATGCACAATCAGGCCGTAGGCTGCGAGGCTGACCAGCGTGAAAAACAGATAGAAGCTGATCAGGTCGGCGGCAATGAAGACACCGACGTTACCCGCGAGCGTCAGCAGCCACCACGCCGGAAACAGCCCGTCACTTGCTCTGTCTCGCAGATATGCACGAGCTTGGACACTTGCCGCTATCCAAAGCAGCGCGCTGGCTCCGAGCAACATGGCTCCAGGTTTGTCCAGCGCGAACGTCAACCCAAAGAGTGCTGGGGGCAAAGTCAACTTCGCACCGATAGCTGCTACCGACGCCACCAGCGCTGGCAATGGCACAAGCATGAGGAGCGCCGGCACCCGATGCCTCACGGCTGGAACCATGCAAGCCGCCAGCAAGACCAGCGGTGTAGCAAACGTGGCAGCGAGCAGGATCTCAGCGGTTCTCACAGCCTGTGCCCTAAGAGCAATTTGTATCTCGCCATACGATCACGTGTCATCGAGCGGTTACCGTCAGCGTTTCGGAGCGGCCGACCAGCAGCAATTCGGACGGTCGCAGCGGCACGAGGCCAAGCAGCACTGCACAAAGCGCAACTGACAATGCGATCAGCTCACGACGTCGGGACACCGGCGCACACGACATCAAGGGCTCAGTTGGGCTGCGAAGTGTTCGTCCGAGCACCATGAATACGTAGCCGCCGGCAAGTAGCCCGCCGATGAGGATCACCGCCGTCCACCACCATTGCCCTGCGGTGACCGTTGCCAACAGAAGCAGCCACTTCGCAACGAAGCCGCCGCTCGGGGGCACTCCCATCAGCGACAAGCCGGCTAATCCGAAAGCAAACACGGTGACGGGAAGTGCGCGCGCAATACCGCCCAGATCTGCGATCCGATCGTGCCCAATCGCTTCAGCAATAAGCCCAGCCGCCATAAACATGGCCGCTTTGGCAAAAGCATGGGAGAACAGTTGGAGCCATCCGCCGGTCCACGCGACGCTGCTCCAGAGTTCGTTCGCCGCCAGACCCGCCGCGAGCGGGAATATGAAGAACAGGTAGCCGATCTGCGCGATCGTCGAATAGGCAATAAGCAGTTTCAGGCGCTGTTGCCGCAACGCCAATACACTGCCGAACACGATCGCTGCGCCGCCCAATGTGGCAAGCAGCTGCGCGGCTCCATAACTCAGGAGGCCCGGCATCGCGTCGAACCAAAGACGGACAAGCAGAAAGAACGACCCCTTGACGACCAGCGCCGAAAGCACGGCGCTACCAGGCGCGGGAGCACCCGCATGAGCAGGCGGGAGCCACAGATGCAGCGGGAAGAGTGCCGTCTTCGCCAAAAGCCCCACTGTCATCAACGCGGCAGCAATCCACACAACCGTGTCGGGGCGCACCCGGCCAGACAATAGACCTATGTCGAGTGTGCCATAGGCGCCGTACATCAAGGCCGCCCCCAACAGGTAGAAAACGGATCCGAGGAGCGCGAACAACAGATAGCGTAAGGCTGCCTTGATTGTTTCTGCCTGCCCCTTCAAGCAGACAAGCGGCACGGCGGCAAAAGTCAGAAGCTCCAGCGCCACGTATAGATTGAAGAGATCGTTGCCGAGCACGACAGCGTTGAGCGCGCTCCAAATTCCGAAGAGAAGAATCCAGAACGCAAACGGAGCGCGAGCTTCGGGCAAATTGCGCGCTTGATGGAATTCCCCGCGTGCGAAAAGTGCAGTCGCGCAAACCACGATGGCCGTGATCATCATCATCGCCGCCGAGATACCGTCAGCACGCAGCGCGATGCCGAGCGGCGGCTCCCAGCCTCCGACGACGTAGACTTGCGCAACTCCCTCACGCCATACTGCAACTAGAATTGCGGCCGCGATTCCGAGCCCGACCGGAAACAGCACTGAGACGATGCGTTCGATATGGCGACCGCCAAGGATCAGCGCCAGCAGAATGCCTGCGACCGGGAGCATGATCGCCAGCACAAGCAGAAATCCGCTCGGCGTCGTCGCGAGCGTCGCTGTCGCCATTAACTGCGACCTCCATCCGCATTCGCGCCATGTGAGGCATCGGTACTCAGTGTGGCCCGGCCTGTTACCTGGAACAGCCGCAGCAGGAGCGCCACCGCCATTGCAGTGGCCGAGAAGGCAACGACGATACCTGTGATGACGAGCGCCTGGGGTACGGGGTCGGCGCCGAGCCCGACGGCGGCGCCGCGCCTTGCAATGACGCCAAACACGAGAAACACGCCGCTGCCGATGACATTGAAGGCCAGGATCTTGCGCAGCGGATGAGGATTTGTAACGAGGCTGAACAATCCAAGACCCACCAGCCCAGCTGCGCAAATCCCATACAGCGTGGCAGTGCTCATGGTGGTTGCGCCCGCTCTGGCGGGCCGGCCACCAGCAGCCCGAGCGTTACTCCGATCGAGAGCGTCAATGCGACTTCAACGACGATGATCAGCGGTTTTGCAAAGCCTGCCGGATACGCAAGAAACCCACCCGCGAGAACGAAACCGGCAAGTCCGACGACAAGAAAAATCACCGGCCCGATGACAAGCAGCAGCCGCATGCGGCGCGAGTCGATTGGCGGCACCTGCTGCAACCCTGCCATCATCACGAGGAGCCACATGGCTGCGAGAATGGCGCCACCCTGAAACGCTCCGCCGGGTTGGTTCGCCCCGACCCAGCACATGTAGATGCCGACCATGATGCCAATCGGCGGCAGGGTCTGGGCCAGAAAAACGAGAATGTCGTTGGCTTGGGCATAAGGGCGCAGACTGGGTATTCCACCCCATGCCCGATCCGACGCCACTGACCAGACGCCAAGCAGAGCAAGCAGCAGAACCACTTTCTCCAGTAGCGTGTCCAGCGCTCGGTAGACGAACAGCACTCCCGCGACTGGATTTCCCAGACCGCTCTCCGCCAGGCTGGCCATCGCCACGGGTGCGAGCGTGGGGAAAGGCTCCGAGCCAATGACGGTGATGGCTGCGAGACCGACCGCTATCAGCGCGCAGAAGACGCCGGCACAACAACGAAGGAGAAGGCTCGGCTGTGTCAGGTTGCTCTCAGTGCTGCGCAGGCGTGCTGCGGCACCCAACAACAGTATGCCAGTCACGCCACTGCCAATTGCAGCCTCCGTAAGCGCGACATCGACAGCCGCTAGCCTGACCCATGCCAACGCCAGAAGCAGTCCATAGACGGCAAAGGCGATGGCAGCGGCGACATTGTCACGCACAAGGATCGCCAACACGGCCATAGCAATGAGGAGGGCAACAAGACCGACATCGAACGCAAGGGCCATGGTCATGTGCGCATCTCGCTTCGCACAACGCGCGCAATGAGCTGCGTGACGATCGCCCCGGACACCTGCACCAATAGCCAAATGCTGATGAGCTTTAGCGCGCTGAGCAGGCCACCGGCACGCGGCAGCAGGCCCAGCACTACGAGGCCGAGGGCGAGATTGTCGACCTTGGTCAGCGCATGCAGGCGCGTCAACGCGTCGGGAAAGCGGATCAATCCGACGGTGCCTGCCACAAATAGGAAACTGCCGGCCGAGATTGAAAGGATACTGGAAATATCCAGCGCGAGGCTCATTTTTCCGCCTCCGGATCAGACATCCCGCGGACGAAGGCGACGGCGGCGAAGGCGGCCAGAAGCGCCAGCATCAAAGCGACATCGACGATCGGGGGTGTCCCGGTCGCTACGGCCAGCAAGATCAGAACAGCCACTCCTCCCGTTCCGATCAGCTGAGCCGCCATCATGCAATCTGCCACCGGTCGTCGACGAAAAACGCTGAATAGGCCCACTGCCACTGCCGCAAGAATGATCCCCGCACATACGAAGAGGAAGTCAGCCATGATCCTGTCTGCCTCCAAACGTCAGAGTCAGTCGTTCCTCCTCTTCGCTCAATTGTCTCGCGACGGGCTGCTCTACGTCGAGGCAATGAATGACAAGATCACCCCTGTCATTGGGACCACACGGGAGCGTGCCCGGAAGCAAGCTCGTTGCCGTGCAAAACGCGTTGCGCATTGGACCCGCGGGAAGACGAGGCCGATAGATTGCGAAGCCTGGCCGCAACGACAATCGAGGATCGAGCGCGCGCCATGCTGTATTGAATCCCGCGACGATGGATTGGCGCAGAAAACGCAGTAGAAATTGGGCGACAAGAACAGGGCGCAACCTCCGCTGCCCGGGCAACAGTCGCAAGCTGACCCAGGCCGCAATGACCGCCGCCAACATTCCGGCTGGCAGATCTGGGAGATTGGGACCGGTAAGGATCAGCCAAAGCGCAAGAAAGCCCACCCATCGTCCGAGCAAGCCTTGCAACCCTCCACCGGCGTCAGCAGCGCTTGTTGGAAACTCCACGCGACACTCTCCATCACCGCGAGCATGCCGGCGCAGCAACGAGCTTTGCCGACCGTGCCTCCCTCCAGCCAAACCAGGTCACATAAAGGGTCGGCAGGAAGACAAGAGTCAGAATGGTGGCGACCAGAAGTCCTCCCATGATCGCGTAGGCCATGGGTCCCCAGAACACCGTCGGGGCGATCGGAATCATGCCGAGAACCGTCGACACGGCCGTCAGCATGATGGGGCGGAAGCGGGAGCTGCTGGCATCGATGGCGGCTTGTCTGGCGTCCTTCCCCTGTGCACGCTCGGACTCGATCTGACCGATCAGGATAACTGCGTTCTTCGTGATCATGCCGATCAGGGCCAGAACTCCGAGGATAGCCACAAAACCCAGCGGCTTGCCGGACAGAAGCAGGGCGGCAACGACGCCAATCAGTCCAAGCGGCGCAACAGCAAGGACCAGAAACAACAGCTGGAAGCTCTTGAGCTGCACGATCAGGACCGTAAGCATGATGAGCAGCATGGCGGGTATGACAGCCAGGACAGACGCTTGCGCCAGCTGGCTCTCCTCGACCGAGCCTCCCGTCGCGATTTTGTACGATTGCGGGAGGTCTTTCTTGATCCCCTCAATACCTGGCGCAAGCGCAGTGACCACAGAATCCGGCAGTGTCCCCGGCGTCACGTCAGCCTGAACAGTCAGAGTTGGAATACGGTCTCGACGCCAGATGAGCGGGTAGTCCTGCTCATAGGTGAATGTCGCAAACTGACTGAGGGGAACCGTTTGGCCGCTCGGCAGCGGCACCTGCAGATTGCGCAACGTCGCGAGCGAGACGCGCTGCTCGTCCGTGGCGCGCGCAACGACGTCGACGAGATAGATATCGTCACGTACCTGCGTGATGGGGGTGCCGGATATGACGGTATTCAGCACACTTGCGAGAGTTTGAGAGCTGAGGCCGAGCAGGCGCGCTTCGTCCTGATCGATTCGGATGCCTACTTGCCGCTCCGGTTCGATCCAATCGAAGTTGACATGCACCGCTTTCGGGTTAGCAGCGACAGCTTGGGCGAGCTTGAAGGCGATCTCGCGCACCTGCGCCACATCCGGACCGCTGACCCGATATTGTATGGGCCATCCGACCGGTGGTCCGAGCTCCAATGGGGAGACGCGGGCGACGACGCTCGGAAAATCATCGGCCAGGACTTTCTCCAGCTTGACCCTCAGCCGTTCACGGGCGGCCACATCTTTCGCAACGATCACCGACTGTGCAAAGAAATCGTTGGGCAGTTGAACATTGAGGGGCAGATAGAAACGAATAGCGCCGCGGCCTACATAGGTGCTCCAGCGAGCCACGTCCGCGTTGTCCTTGAGAACTGCGTCGAAACGGCGGGCTGTCAACTCGGTGGCATAAATCGAAGAGTTCTGCGGAAGGCTGAGGTCGACGAGAAGCTCAGGGCGATCGGATGCCGGGAAGAATTGCCTGGGAACAAGGGGAAGAGCGAGCAAGGAGGCGACAAACAGCGCCAATGTGAGAGGGATCGTCACCCACTTCGCGCGCATGGCCAGGCCGAGGAAGCTCTGATACAGGCGCAGCACGCGACTTGGACCACCGGTCTCCGCCGTCTTGGGCGGAGCAAGCAAAACAACCCCCAGCAACGGCGCGAAAATAACCGCCACGAACCACGATACGATCAGCGCGATGCCGACGACGGCAAAGAGCGAAAACGTGTACTCGCCGGCGCCGCTGGCCGCAAACCCCACAGGGACAAAGCCCGCAATTGTAACCAGTGTGCCCGCCAGCATCGCGAATGCGTAAGTGCGGAACGCGAATGTCCCGGCCTGCACCTTGTCGTCGCCCTGCGCAAGCCTTGTGAGCATCGCGTCCGTCGTTGTCATGGCGTCGTCGACGAGCAGAGCGAGGGCAATGATGAGCGCACCCAGAGAAATACGCTGCATGTCGATGTTTACGATCTCCATGACTGAGAACGTGATGGCGAGCGTCAGCGGTATGGCGAGCGCAATCACCAAGCCCGGCCGCACACCAAGGCTGATGAAGCTCACCACCAGGATGATTGCGATCGCCTGCCACAACGACGTCATGAACTCGGCAATCGCCGACTCGACAGTCACAGCCTGGTCGGCCACCAGTCTCGGCGTGATGCCGAGCGGCAGATCGGCGGTTATCCCCTTCACCGCGCGGGTAATGTTCTTGCCCAGCGCAAGGATGTCTCCACCATCGCGCATGGCGATAGCCAAGCCGATGGCTGGCTCGCCGTTGACGCGAAACAGCGGCTGTGGCGGATCTGAAAAGCCCCGGCGGACCTGGGCAATGTCGCTGAGGCGAAGCATGCGGCCGCCAACAGCGAAGTTGATGGCCGATACATCCTGCTCGGTTCGAAACGCACCCGATACGCGCAGCGACAGTGTCTCGTACCCAGTCTGGATCGTACCGGCGGGATGGACCACGTTTTGTGCTTGCAGCGCCGCGCTCAAGGCCGAACGGTCGATACCCAGCGTTGCCAGCTCCTTCATCGAGAACTCGACGAAGATCTTTTCATCCTGGGCGCCCAGGATTTCGATTTTCGAGACGTCTGGAATGCTCAGAAGCTTCGAGCGCACGGTTTCGACATAGTCGCGAAGCTCCCGATGCGTGAACCCGTCGGCCGTGAAGCCGTAGATAGTGCCGAAGGTATCGCCAAAATCGTCGTTGAAACCCGGGCCGACAGTGCCTGCGGGCAGAGTGTGGCGGATATCACCGATGCTCTTGCGCACGTGATACCAGATGTCCGGCACTTCCCTTGCGGTCGTCTTTCCCTGCAGGTTGACGAAGATTGTCGTGACGCCGGCGCTTGTAAAGCTGCGCAGAAAGTCGAGCCGCGGTGTCTCCTGCAGCTTGCGCTCGAGCCGCTCGGTCACCTGTTGTAATGTATCTTGCACGGTCGCTCCGGGCCACGTGGCTTGAACGACCATCGTCTTGATGATGAAGGTAGGATCCTCGCTGCGGCCGAGGCGGAAGTACGAGAAGACACCTGCGGCCACCGCGACGATCATGAGGTAGGCAACGATAGAACGGTGATTGAGCGCCCATTCTGAAAGATTGAATTCTTTCATTGCGCCGATCCGAGCACGCGAACCTTCTGGCCTGGATGCAACGCCTGCACGCCGGCAGTCACTACGATCTCACCGGCATCGAGCCCACCAGAGACGGCAACAATGGCCTGGTCGAAGCGCTGCACATCGACGTTGCGCATCGACACCGATCGGCTTGTCGGATCGACAATCCAGACGGCTGGCTGGCGATTGAACTTGGTCAATGCTGTTGCCGGAATCTCTATGGTAGTCAGCGCCTCCCCTTGCACGCGCCCAGTAACCGTGGCGCCGAGCAGCATGGCCGCTGGGGGATCGGTCAAACCGACCTTGACCTCGAACGTGCGCGTCACGGGATTGGCCTGTGGAGCAACCTCACGAACGCGTCCGCGCGCAACCACAGACGGGTCGTTCGTCAGATGCACGGTGAATTCCGGATCACGCGGCGACGAGCGGATCAATGGAGCCGGCACGTCGAAGACCGCATCGCGGCCATCCTTGCGCGCAAGCCTGGCGATCATCTGTCCGGCCTGAACGACCTCGCCAGCCCGCGGCCCCACGCTCGTCACGACGCCCGGTGCATCGGCTTTGAGCTCGGTGAAGCCTACCAGGTCATGCGCGATCTTCAGTTGTGCTTCCGCGGCCTCCACTTGCGATTGTGCGGTTTGCAGCGCCTGCGTGGCTTGATCGTGATTGACACGCGTCGTCCAGCCTTGCTTGAGCAGCGTGTCTTGTCGCTGGAAGGCATTGCGTGCCTGGGTCAACTGACCCTGAGCGGCTGCCAGATTGGCCTGCGCCGTCCGCAGGCCATTGAGCTCATTCTGCGGCTCCAGTCTGGCGATCAACTGCCCAGTTTGGACATTATCTCCCAGCTTGAGATCATTTGCGATTACCCGGCCCGAAATACGAAATCCCAGGGCCACCTCGTCCTCTGCTTCGATGCGGCCGGTAAGTGTAATCGGCACCCCAGCTTCACGCTTCTCGGCCACCACGGTCCGGACTGGCCTTGCTTCTGGCGTTGTCGCCTCGGGTTCTGGCTGACATGCCGAGAGCATTACGGGCAGCGCCAATATCAGGACCGCAATTCCAGGCAGACGACTGACCTCGATGTGTCCATGTACGCTGCAGCGCATGAGGCGCTCTCGCTCCGCAAGCCTTGAGGGCCCTTGCAAGGATGCTGCGGATCCAGTGAAACCGGCTATCAGGGTAAACCCCGACACCAGTGATGAACGATCCCTGAGCGAGCCGCGGCAGCCCACGCGCTACTGCCTAAAGCACGATCGCCCGATGAATAGCTCCACCGGGCCTTCTGCGATGGCTGACCACTCCGTCCATTAATCGGAGTTCATGTCTCGGCCAACAGCACATCGAGATCCGCGGTCGATCGCTGGCCAATGTCGCCAGCGTGCGCTTCCAGGAAAGAGCTTGCGGCACGTCGACCTTCCGAGCGGAGCATGTGCAGGAATTCGCGCTCGGCATTCAGCTTGGAGGAATAACCGAGATCCGCCATCATCTCAGTCATGATGCGATGCGTGCGCATTCCAGCCCACCGCGCGCCTTCGCCGCTTCCCGGATCGGCAGCCTGACGGAGAAGCGCAATCATGCGCAGTTCTTTCATCAGCGGCGCATTGAACGACACTTCGTTCAAGCGGTTGAGAATCTCGGTTGCTGTTCGCGGCGTGCCCATACGCTCGCGCGGATTGATCTGCACCAGAATCGTATCCCGAGCGTTGCTTTCGCGCACGAGCGGCGTGATGGTGGGATTGCCCGCATAACCCCCGTCCCAATAGGCTTCACCATCGATTTCAACCGCCTGGAACATCGTCGGCAGGCATGCCGACGCCAGCAGTACATCGGAAGAAATCTCGGAATTGCGAAATATGCGACCCCGGCCGGTTCGAACATTGGTCGCGGTGATGAACAGCTTGATGGGCGACTTGGCCAGGCGGTCGAAGTCGATGCTTTGGTCGAGAATGGATTTGAGGGGATTGATGCCGTGGGGATTGAGGTCATAAGGCGAAAAGACCCGCGCCAGAAGGTCCAAGCCGACAAAAACCGGTGACGTGTCGAGGGTCCACCGCCCGAGCAAGCGATCCATGAAGGTGCGCTGCAGCGGGCTGAACGTGGCCGCTCGTGCAACGTGCTCCCAGTACGCATCTAGCGCCTTGCGTGCGTGAGCGGCTCCGCCTTCGGTCCAGCCGTCGGCCAGCACTGCGGCATTCATGGCGCCCGCCGAGGTGCCGGAAATGGCGTCAATGTGGAGCCATCGCTCCTCCAGAAGGCGGTCGAGCACACCCCACGTGAAAGCGCCGTGCGAGCCACCGCCTTGCAGGGCGAGATCGACAACCACCGTCGTACGCTCGGTGCGCGGTTGCGTCGTCTCCGGCGCGCTAACTGCGGCGCCATGCGTGGAGAACTGTGTGGTACTCGTCACGTGCCCTCACTGGTCGCGCTTGGCAGCGGTCGGGGAATGGCGGGCCGCGTCGAGTGACCGCAACAGGTGCAGGAGCAGTTGAAAGATACCGTTGTCGGCGGCGATCAGTTCAGTTCTGGACGCTCAGGGCGATAAGAAACTGCGCACAACATTTAATCCGCTGAGTGGCGGCACCGACACGCACCGCGCCATGACAAGACTTTCGCCGCTGTAGCGCTTAGGGCTTTTTCCATTCGGCTCCGCTGCCGGCTCGATCGGCAAATCCGCCTCCTGGCGTTGGCTGCACTGGAACCCAGCTACCAATATTCTTCAGCTGCCAGTGAAAGCCGATGACCGTAAGAACGGCGGTGAGCAGCATCGGCAGGAAGCTCCCAGAAGGCTCCGCTGTGGCCGGAAGAAGCAACTGCGCGCCAGCCACGATCAGGGTGGCGCCGCCAAAGGCAGACGCGGCGATGATAAACAGGTCGAAGAACCTCTGCGCTATCGTTGCACCAACGAGACCACCTGCAACGGCCAAGACGAAGCCGAAGACCCCATGGAGGGCGCGCTCCAAGCCGAGCAGAGAGGCAAGCGACAGGGCGAGCAGCGCTCCGCCGAGATAGCCCAGCAGAAGACGACGATATGGCTCCAGGAAGTAGGTCGCACTGGCCGCTGCTATCGCGCTGGCAATGCCGAGAATGATGGCAATAGGCCCGACCTCACCAACCAACCACTTGCCGAGCAGCAATCCGATCTCGAAGCCAAGCAGACCGTAGAACAAGGGAAGCCACGCGTAAAATATGAAAAGGCCAAATCCCATGATTCCGAGGCCACACAAGATCAGCAGCACTCCGAACGAGAACAGCATGCTCGTTTTGCCTCATGTACCCGCAGCGTTCCGACCCCTATCGATCGGTTGGTGCGGCTCGGACCACCAGTAGAATAGATCGCGACATGCCCGACATTGGGGGCAACCCCAATACCGTTGGGGATCTCCCCGTATGCCCGCACTGCCAGGTGCCTCACCCTAGCGCGTGACGGGCGACGCACTACGCGAACGGCGTCCGGCAGTGCCTATGACATGCGCACCGGATTTGGCCGGGGCAAGTCGAGACTATCCGAGTAGACAGATTGAGAGGCGGTCGTATCCAGGAAGTGAATGCCCTCGCATTCGAGACACCTCACTTCCAGTATTCGGCGTGACGGGTGCACGCCCTCGTACTCGCGCAGAATGCCAGAGGCGAGGTCATCCCCTGTCTCGGGGCATTGGAACATCATGAAAATGCCCATGCTGCTGGCTCACTTGTTGCCGTACGAATGATCGGCGTTTTGTCTGCCGAGGAAGGAAGAGAAGGCCAACACCATGCGAGAAAGCACGCTCCGGAGAACGGGGGATGCGGAAACGAGCGGGGGAAAGCTCGTGTGTTGGCCTGCACCATCACTACTACTGCCTCTCGTGCATTGGGCCTATCAGGGAACAACCTGAATTCTTCGAGGTTAACTTACCACCACGCATCAGTGCCAAGGCCTGGGTCGCGCACATCCGGATCATCCGTTGCGGATGCCGACCACGCCGACAATGTCACACCATTCCATACGGCTTTACCCCAACAAGGATTGAGGGATTCCTTGGATTGATTGCCATCGGAATCCACTGAAGCATCGACAGCAAGCCCGGCGTCAAACGGTGCCTGCCCCGAGTTTGGTGGCAGTGAACCGGTAGCCCTTGCTCCGGTAGGCCATGCGATCAGTCCCGAGAATGCCCGCCAGTTCTTCTGCGCTCCCACAGGGCGGCCGCTGTCATGGCTGAGATCACGGATCGGGCGGCAACGGCGCCGAAGACCGCGATGCAGAGGTTTCTCGACGGCGTCGAGAAGGTGGGGAACATGGTTCCCCATCCAGTCGTCATCTTTCTCATCCTGATCGCAATCGTCATCGTGCTGTCGGCTTTGCTCGGCGCCGTGGGCACCGGCGTCACATTCCAGCGGATCAACCCCGAAACACACGCGATCGAAACCGCCACGACCTCAATTCGCAGCCTGCTGTCGGTGGACGGCATCCGCTTCATGTATGCATCGCTCATTCCCAACTTCATGAGCTTCACTGCGGTTGGGCTCATGATTGGTGCCATGATCGGCGCCGGGGTTGCGGAGGAATCAGGTCTGGTCGGTGCGCTGATCCGCAAGCTCGTCCTCGTGTCACCGGCTTGGGCGTTGACCTACATCCTGGCATTCGTTGGCATCCTCTCGAGTATTGCGGCGGATGCCGGCTATCTGGTCCTGATTCCACTCGCAGGAGTTGCCTATATGAGCGTCGGACGGCACCCCATCGCCGGCTTGGCGCTTGGCTTCGCCGCAGTGGCCGGCGCATTCACAGTCAACATGCTGATCAAGCCGCTCGATGCCGTCCTTGTCGAGTTCACGAATGACGCTGCACGCCTTGTCGATGCCAATAGAACGATTGGTTTGGCGTCGAATGTCTGGTTCTCGATCGTTTCAGTTGTGTTTCTCACAGTCATTATCGCAGTCATCACGGATCGCATGATCGCGCCACGGCTGGGCGCTTACAAACCGGACCAATCGGCTGGCGGCGCTGCCCATGAGCAAGGCGGCACACTCTCAGACGCGGAATCGCGGGGATTGAATTTCGCCCTCATCGGATTGATTGCTCTTATTGTGGTGTTTGGTTTCCTGACGCTGCCGTCAGGAGCCCCACTCCGCAACCCGGACACCGGCGAGCTGATCGGCAACTCGCCATTCATGAACGGCTTGATCGCCGTCATCATGCTGGCGTTCCTGGTGACGGGCTGGGCCTATGGCATCGGCGCAGGCACCGTCCGAACCCTGACTGACGTGATCAAGGCGATCGAGAAAGCTGTCAGCGGCCTCGGCGGAACGATCTTCCTGTTCTTCGTCCTGAGCCAGTTCGTGGCTTATTTCACCTACACGAACATGGGCACCGTCATGGCGCTCAGCCTCTCCGAAGTCTTGAGCTCAGCGAATATCGGGGCGCTACCACTGCTGATAGGCTTCATCGTTGTCGTGGCGCTGATCGATTTGCTCCTCACCGGGGCGATTGCCAAGTGGGCGATTTTCGCGCCGGTATTCGTGCCGCTGCTCATGAAGCTCGGCGTTGAACCAGAGGCCGTGCTCGCCGCATACCGCGTCGGCAATTCACCGATGAATGCGATCACGCCGCTCAACGCGTATTTCGCGCTCGTCGTTGGCTTTGCCCAGAAGTACGACAAGAGCGCCGGGGTAGGCACCATCGTATCGCTCATGCTGCCGTACGTGGTTTGGATCTTCCTCCTGTGGACCGCGCTTTTTGCGGTTTGGAAGGTGCTCGGGCTTCCTTGGGGGCTCTGACGACACGCTGCAAGCGCGCTCGAGGGACCTCCATCAACTTGATGCATGGACAGAAGGACGAGGACCATGGCGACTAGGGCGATCCCTCTCGATGTGAAATCGGCCGAGGAGCGCTTGATGCGTTTTCTGTCGGTCGAAGGCGTGACCGGCCAGGAAGAGAAAATCGCAGCTGCGGTCAGCGATGACTTGAAAAAGGTCGGAGTGCCGGCAGATGCCATCAAGTTCGACGATGCTCACAAGCGCATTCCGGTGCCGACCGAAACGGGAAATCTCATCGTCGAGTTGCCGGGTACGCGGCCCGGGCCGAGACTGCTGTTCGCCACACACCTTGACACGGTTCCACTGTGCGCCGGCGCGAAGCCGAAGCGAGAGGGCGATCGCATATCGTCGGACGGTTCGACGGCTCTCGGCGGCGACAACCGCACGGGCTGCGCCGTCCTCGTGACGCTCGTCGAGACGCTTCTGAAGCACAAGCTCCCGCATCCGCCGATCACTCTGCTGTTCACAGTGCGCGAGGAGAGCGGCCTGCACGGCGCCCGCGAGCTCAAGCCGGCAAGTCTCGGCGGCGCAACGATGTGCTTCAACGTCGACGGCAAGCTCGCCTCCGAGCTGATCGTGGGAGCCGTAGGCCAGGAGAATTGGGAGGTGTCGATCAAAGGCAAGGCCGCTCATGCCGGCGTAGCTCCGGAGAAAGGCATCTCGGCGACGCTGGTTGGAGCGATCGGATTGGCCGAGGCTCGCGGGGCAGGCTGGTTCGGACAGGTCGTGAAGCCGAACGGCAAGGGCACCAGCAACATCGGCATCTTCGGTGGCAAAGATAACAAGCCGGCAGGCGATGCCACCAACGTCGTGACCGACTACGCATACCTCAAAGGGGAAGCGCGCAGCCCCGAGGCGGCCTTCGCCACCCAGATCACCCTCGGCTTCAAAGAGGCCTTTGCGAAGGCCAAGGGTGAAGTGAAAGATGCGAGTGGCGCCACCGCCGAAGTCAAATTCGACCATGCGGCCGCTTATCCGCCATTCAACTTGAGCGAGGAAAGCCCGATCGTCCAGCACGCCACCAAGGCGATCGCATCGCTCGACCTCAAACCGACCTATGTGTTCTCGAATGGCGGCCTCGATGCCAATTGGCTGGACAAGCACGGCATTCCGACCGTCACCATCGGAGCGGGCCAATACGAGATCCACACTGTGAACGAGTACGTCGACCTTCCGGAGTACGCGCAAGGCTGTCGCCTGGCGATCGCCCTGGCGACGCTCGATACCTAGCCATTCGACAAGTGCCGAAGTCGCGTTTGGGACGCAAAGCACGCAATCGGACGCCATGCAATGCGGCCTTGCACCGCAATTCACTGATCCGGGGTGCGATCCCGGCCTCTTCTGCGCGGGAAGCATGACGTGAGCGATATCGCAATCATCGGCCTCCTGATCGCATGCATCATCGTTCTGTTCGTAACCAACAAGCTGCCGGTTGTTGTCGTTGCCATGGCGACACCGGTGGCACTCTGGGCGGCCGGCATCCTTTCCTTGCAACAGACTCTGGCTGGCTTCGGCGACCCAGCGGTCATCTTCATTGCCGCGCTGTTCGTGGTGAGCGCGGGGCTCGAGCAAAGCGGCGTCACTGCCTGGGCAGGCCAACTCCTGATAACCAAGGCCGGCGCGGACAGCCGGGCACGCCTATTGCTGCTGACTATGCTTCTCGTGGCCTTGCTCACAGCCCTTATCAGCGTCAACGGCGCGGTCGCTGCGCTGCTGCCGGTCGTGGTGGTCATAGCCGTGCGATTGAAGAGGGCGCCGTCACAACTGTTGATGCCGCTCGTATTTGCCGCGCACGCAGGCTCACTGCTCGCCTTGACAGGCACACCAGTTAACGTCCTCGTCTCCGATGCCGCGATCGACGCAGGCCTGCCTCCGTTCGGGTTCTTCGAGTTCGCGCTGGTCGGAATTCCACTGCTGGCGGGCACGATGGCGATCATCATCCTGTTTGGACAGCAACTGTTGCCCGAGAGCAGTGGCCGTTCCCTGCCGTCCGACTTCAGCAAGCACGCCCGGACGCTGCTCGAGCAATACGGGCTGAGCACTGGTCTGTTCCGCATGCGAGTCAAAGAGACGTCACCGCTTGTCGGGCAGAGAACGGACACGATTGACTTGAAGGACTTTGTTTCTCTTCAGATCACAGGCTTCCATGAGCGAGGGGGAAATAGGCCCCTCCGGCGCGAGACGTTGGAGGCCGGCGACTACATCATCGTTCGAGGGCAAGCCGAAAATGCTTCGGAGTTCGCCCTCGCCAATCACCTGGCAATCCGCGATGACGCTGGCGAAGAAGAAGTCGAGCAGGTGCTGTTCAACCGCAACTCCGGACTTGCGGAGGTGATGATTCCGCCCCGTTCTGCGTTTATTGGGGAAACGGTCTTCCCCGGCATGGTCACGGAAAGCGGCGACCTCCTCGTTATCGCGGTCCAGCGGCATGGCAGCGGGCTGGCCGATGCTCCCACGAAGCTACAGGCAGGTGATACCTTGCTCTTACAGGGGACCTGGAAAGCACTCGATGTTCATCTCGACGACCCAGATGTCCTGGTGGTGAACTCCCCGGAGATCGTGCGGCGACAGGCGGTGCCACTCGGATCGGGCGCAATGCAAGCCATCGTGATCCTGTTAGGGATGGTCGTGCTGCTGGCAACAGGTCTCGTACCTCCCGCCGTCGCGGGGCTGCTCGCCGCAGGTGCGCTCGTCCTCAGTCACGTGCTGACCGTCGATCAGGCCTATCGGTCGATCGACTGGACGACCGTCATCCTCATAGCCGCCATGATGCCGCTCTCGACCGCCATGATAGAGACTGGGGCGGCGAAACTGATGGCCGAAGCCCTCGTTTCGATGGTTGGTGACGCCGGCCCCCACGCGCTCCTGGCCGGATTGTTTCTGCTGACGGCCGTGCTCGGGCAACTGATCAGCAACACGGCTACCGCCTTGATCGTGATCCCGATCAGCGCTGCTGCCGCGACCCAGATCGGCATGTCGCCGCGGCCCGTGTTGATAAGTGTGGCGGTAGCGGCAGCTGCCGCCTTCCTCACACCCATTGCAACACCGACCAACCTGATGGTGATGGGTCCCGGTGGCTACAAATTCGGCGACTACTGGAAGCTGGGGTTGCCGCTGCTGATCTGGTTTTTCGTAATCGCGACGTTCTACGTGCCCTTGGTTTGGAGATTCTAAGTCGCGTACTGGATAGGGCCAAGGCTTGTAGCTGCCCGAGACAATCAGCTTCGTGCCAGGCTGATCGTGACACCGGCAAGGCCGGTTCCGACGGTCTTGATCTCGATTCGCTGGCCCGCCCCGCTGTTCGTCACCGACATGGTGCCCGAGACCGCACCGCTGATGGCAAGGTTCAGGCTCAACTCGGTTGCACGGCCGTTGACAGCGCCCGCGGCGTTGAAAGTCCGCTCTTCCCAGTGCCCCGTCACGCGGCCGTCCTGCTGGCTGAGCGTCGCCCGCATCTCGATCTTGTAACTGCTCGAAGCGCAGCGGATAGCAAGCGCCAGATCCGAGCCTGCCGATCTAGCATTGTAATAAGCTCGGCACGTGATCTGCTCAGTCTTGCCCTGGTCGAGGTGGACTTGGCCATTGCCGCTCCAACTTCCCACCAGCCGGGGGAACGGGCCTTCGGCACGGGCCTCGGGAGCCTGCCCCGCCAGCACCAAACTCCCAACGAGCGCCACAAGGGCGACGAGCTTATGCTTGCCTGTGCCAGCCATAATTGCGTTCTCCTCGCGTCCCACACGCTGAAATATGAACCGCACAGGCTTTTGGAAGCGGCTGCCGGGGAGATTGCCGTTCAACTCCCATCACGATCAAGTCAGCGCTCTATCCCACCGTCCGGCGCCCGTGCTCCGTCCCGGGACGCAGGACATGGCAGATGGCACGCGTAACCGCTGTTACCCGAGGAACAGGCCGAGCGATAAATTGCAGTATGGTGCAGGCTATTGCGACTTCACCCGCAGCCGGGTGAGGCCGTGCGCTCCGTCAGCGATACCGGACTTGAGAACGAAGTCGTCATCGTAGTCGCCGCCGTTCTGGCTGCGGTAGGCGATCGGTTGTGTTGTCTGGAGCATGGCAAGACGCGCTGCAAGGGCCGCCTCGAGCGCTTTGTATTCCTCATCCGACACGCGGTTGGCGCCATGCATCAGGTACGGCGGCAGCACGGACATACCCGTGTACCAGAGCACCCCGTAATTGATCGGAAACAGTAGGTCGTCGATGCTTCCGACCACGCCACGCGGGCCAACGCTCGGACCACTTGCTCCGGTGGTGACGATCAGCATCCCACGCTTGCCCTTCAGCGTGCCATCACCGTAGCGCAGGTTGCGCTTCGGGTTGGTGGGGTCCACGACGCGATAAGCCCAGCCGGCAGCGAGTACACGATCAAACCAGCCTTTCAGGATCGCCGGCGCGGAAAACCACCACAGGGGAAACTGCAGGAGAACCACGTCCGCCCACATCACTTTGTCCTGCTCCCCCTTCACATCGGCGGCCTGCGTGCCCTCCTTGAAGCTGCGGAAGGACGAGGCTCCATAGATGAGCCGCCCGGCTGGCTCCGTGTCGGTGAAGTCCTCCTTGTCGGCAACCGCCTTCCAGCGCATTGCATAGAGGTCTGACTGGCTCACCTCGTGTCCTGCCACCTCCAAAGTGCGCACGCCAAAATCGCGCAGCGAGCCATTCAGCGACCTTCCCTCCGGATGAGCGAATACCCACAAGACCTTCATTCCTGACCTTCCCTCGATTGCGACCCGCATGTGGACAGGCCCGGCGCGCCCAGTGCACTACGGAAAAGACTTTGCTCGGTGAGGTTGCAGCGGCAAACAGGTGCTGTAGCACGCTTCACCGTGCACCGCCTGGATTGGTGACCACCTCGACTTCAAGTCCCGCAGCCCTGATCCTGGCCACCGTATCATCGAGATGCGCACGGTCGCGCGTCTCGATCACCACCTCCAGCAGCGTGCCCTTGGCCGGCAGGTCGGAGAATACGCGCTGATGCGAGACCTCCACGATATTGGCCCCTGCATCGCCCAGCAATTGCGCTACGCGCGCAAGCTGACCGGGCCGGTCCACGAGGTCGATGGCAAGCTGCGACAGGCGTCCGTCGCGAGCAAGCTCGCGCGTCAGGACACCCGCAAGCAGACGCGTATCGATGTTGCCGCCGCACAGCACGAGTCCAACGTTGCGTCCGGTAAACCGTCCCTTGTTCGCGTGCACCGCAGCCAATCCTGCAGCACCCGCGCCTTCTACCACGGTCTTCTCGATAGTGATGAGCAGGCTGACGGCGCACTCGATATCCGCCTCGGTTACGAGCAGGATGTCGTCGACGGTGCGCCGCACGAGCTCGGTCGTGATGCGTCCCGGCGCCTTGACGGCAATGCCCTCCGCCAGCGTGTCGCCGCGCATGGTCAGCGTCTGACCCTTGATGGCGTTGAACATCGACGGGTAGAGCAACGCCTGCACGCCGATGACCTGGATGCCGGGCTTCAGCGCCTTGGCGGCGACGGCCATGCCCGAAATCAGCCCGCCGCCGCCGATCGGAACCACCAGCGTGTCGAGATCGGGCACAGCGGCCAACATCTCCAGCGCGACAGTGCCCTGCCCGGCAATCACCAGGGGATCATCGTAAGGATGGATGAACGTCAGACCCTTATCCTTGCCGTGCACATGCGCGAAGGCTGCCGCATCCTCCAGCGTATCCCCGGTGACGATCACCTCTGCTCCGTGACGGCGCGTGTTCTCGACCTTCACCATGGGCGTGCCGATCGGCATGACGATGGTCGCGGGAATGTCGAGGCGGCTGGCGTGGTAGGCCACGCCCTGCGCGTGATTGCCGGCCGACATAGCGATGACACCCCGTCGGCGCTCCGCGGCGTCGAGCGCGGAAAGCCGGTTCAGCGCCCCCCGTTCCTTGAACGAGGCTGTGAATTGCAGATTCTCGAACTTGAGCCAGACCCGGCAGCCGAGGATCTCCTCCAGCGTGCGGCTCGGATCGCAGTCGGTGACGGTGACGGCCCCGGCAATCGTGCGCGCCGCCTGCTCCACATCGGCAAGCGTGACGGCGACTGATCTCGTATCGGCAGGAGCCATGGAACTGCCCTTCGCTGTCCGCATCGGTCCGGCCGGCAGCCATATCACACCGAGCGACCGGCAACAGCAGGAAGCTCTTTCTTGTTCCCGGTCCCATTGCGTAGTCTGTTAGGTGTTCTGCATCTCCAGTTGCGGTGAGAGTAGCAAATGGCACTGAAACGCATGGTTCTCGAAATCGGCATGGGAACCGATATCCGCGGCGCCGACAGCACCAAGGCTGCCGTGCGGGCCCTGCGTGACGCGCTCTGGCGCAATTCATTGAGCATCGCCGACGCCCTCGGCCTGCCGCGCGAGGCAATGCAGATCGAGATCCTGATCGGCGTGCCGAGGCCGGAGACAGTGAACAAGGCGGAGGTGCTGGCCGTGCTGCCGTATGGCGCCGGCACAATACGCGTCGTGGCCGGCGGGCTGGAAATCCCCAACGACGCCGGCACGGATTCCACTCTGATCGCACATGCCGCTGCCGTCGTACGCCTCGATGTCCCGACGGGGAGGGCGGCGCGATGACCAAGCGGATCATCCTTGAGCTGGGCGCCGGCACCGCGTTGCACGGTGGGCAATACACCAAGGCAGCTGTGCGGGCTGTGGACGACGCCCTGCACCACAGTTCCCTGTCCTTCTTGCGCGCGCTCGAAATCGATCCTGCCGCCATGCAGGTCGAGGTCACCATAGGTGTGCAGAAGCCGGAGCAGGTTGATCCTGCCGCGGTCAAAGCTACGCTTCCCCATGGTCAGGTCACGGTGAAAGTGGTGAAAGGCGGCCTCGACGTCGTCGATGACGACAACAAGGACGTGACCGTGATCGCCAGCGCCGCCATCGCTGTGCGTGTCGACCTCCCCGGATCAGCGGGCTAGCCTCTCCGTCCTCATAGCACCTCGCTCAGAATGGCCAGACCATTGAGCGCGCGCGGGAAGCCGCCATAGGGTGCTGTCTGAATGACGGCCTCGACGATTTCTTCGCGCACGAGCCCGATGTTGAGGGCGGATTGCGAGAACTTGCGCAACTGCCCTTCCAACCCCATCGCCGTGAAGGCCGCGATGGCGCACAGCATGCGCTCGCGGTGCGTGAGACCGGGCCGCGACCACAGCTCGCCGTACCCGTAGCGAACGGCCGATGGGTACAGGGCTCCGGTGATGGCGTTACCCGGCGCCGCATAACCCTGATTGGCACGCGCACCGTGCAGCTTTGCCATAACCTCGCGGCCTCGCGCATCGAGCGCCTCGTTGCTGTCGTCGCGGGCGGGCTCGTCGGGCACGGTCAACCCTTGCGCAGAGAAGATCTCCCGCGCACGGGCGGCGGACGCCTCGGTTGTAGGAAAGCCGGCATAGAGGCCGACCTGCATGAAGACCTCGAGGATAGCCCGCGGCCGCATATCGAGCGAGAGGGCGGCGCCAACCATGCCGCCGAGCGCATCAAGCCGCTGCAGCACGCTCAAGGTGGCCAGCGTGCAGATCATGCGATCCGTTATCGCCAGCCCGGGACGAGCCCAGATACCGCCATAGGCGACCTCGTCCATCCAATCCCCATAGCCCGGGACCGCGGATGGAACGACGGATTGCGGATGGAGGCGCGAGCGTAATTCGGCCCCACGCCTGCGCAAATCTTCCCGGGTCATGTCCGTCCTCCTCTCGCACTTTCGTTGGCGGCCAATGGCTCGCAAGATACAAGTAACCCCCAGAGTAGCAGGAGATCAGTCGTGGCCCGCATCCCATATCCCGACCTCGCCAAGGCCAGCCCCGAGGTGCGCGAGATGCTTGGGCGCCTGCCTGCCTCCGCCAACATATTCAACATGCTGGCTCACGCGGAGACTTGCGTGAAGCCGGTCATGAAACTCGGCGGCACGCTGCTCGGCAAGCTCAAGCTCGACCCGAAGTTGCGCGAGCTGTGCCTGCTACACGCGGTCAAGCTCGAGGGCGGGGAATACGAGTGGGCGCAGCACGTGCCGATCGCGCTCGATCTCGGCTGTACTCAGGCTCAGATCGACGCATTGGCTGAGAGCGACGACGAAGCCGCGTGCTTCGACGCCAAGGAAAGGGCCGCGCTTCAGTTCGCTCGTGGCATTATTCAGGACGCGGCCGGAAGCGGTGGACAGCTTGCCGTCGTTCGCGAATTCTTGTCGGAGAGAGAGATTGTGGAGCTCATTATCATGGCTGGGTTCTACACCATGCTCGCCCGGTTGACCGAGGCCCTCGGCGTCGAGCTCGATCCTCCGATCGGCAGTGCACTGGTCCGCGGTATCGAGCAGCGAGTCGCAGCGTCGGCAAAGGCATCTGGAACATAGCGGCGACGTTTCCAGGCCTCAGTCCCAGGCCTCGACATCCACCTGACGCGCGATCTTCCCGTTGCAATGATGAATGATGACGTTCTCTATCACCCGGTGGCCGCCGGGCAGCGTGCACGTTACGCAGAAGGCGGCGCGGGTGGGGCCCACAACCTCATCTGCGATTGAGAGCCTGACCTTGGTGGCCTGTACCCGATGCAGGAATGCGGCGATCTGTTGGGTGCCGACCACGCGGCTGGGAGACCTGGGCGGTGCATCGTGGCGATAAGCTATCCACTCCGCGTCTTTGGCGTAGAAAGACACCCATGCCTTGATGTCCTGGCTTTCGTAGGCCTTCTTGTAAGCATTGAAGTCGAAGCCCGTTTGCCGTCTTGACATCACACTCCCCAATCACTCGCAGCAACTGTCAGCGACGGAGCCCGCCCCACTGCCAAGCCTGATGGTTAAGAACGCGCGACTTGCTCCGAAGATTCCCCACCAGATGGGCTCGCCTCTTGCCCGCAGAGTTTCACCTGTTGGTCTGACCAATATCACCGTGTGGGCATTGCGGCCAGCCGGGCTAGACTGGGATGCTGCAATGGCACTCGAGAGCCCTCGCAAGCCCAGGAGGCGGCCGATGTCACTGGATTTCTCAACGCTGATTTGGATCCTCATTGCGGTCATGGCGCTTCAGCCCCTGCTGATGGGCCGGTGGTACTCCCTCCAGCGTGCACAGGCTATCCGGACGATCGAGAAGGAACACGGCTCGCGCGTGATCACCATGATCCATCGCCAGGAGAAGCGCAGCCTGTTCGGCTTTTCCGTGTCACGACACATCGATCTGGAGGACGCCCAGACCATCATCGCCGCGATCAAGGAAACGCCGCCTGAGATGCCGATCGACCTCGTGTTGCATACGCCCGGCGGCCTGGTGCTGGCGGCTATGCAGATCGCTCGTGCGGTGGAGGCGCATCCTGCAAAGGTCACGGTATTCGTCCCCGTCTACGCCATGTCGGGCGGGACGCTCATTGCGCTTGCGGCCGACGAGATCGTCCTCGGTGAGTTCTCCGTGTTGGGCCCGATCGATCCGCAGATTGCCGGCTTTCCCGCGGCGAGCATTGTCAAGGCGCGAGACTCCAAGCCGCTTGCGCAAGTGTTCGATTTGACCCTCGTCCTGGCCGACGTCGGCGAAAAGGCGCTGGCGCAAGTCAAGCGCGGAGCGGTGGAGCTGTTGACCCCGAGGCTCGACCAGGCGTCCGCGGAGGCACTGGCGGCAAAGCTGGCCGGAGGTCACTGGACACACGACTACGCCCTGACGGCGACCGAGGCCAAGGAGCTTGGCTTGCCCGTCACGGTCGGGATGCCGCTCGGCGTCATGGCATTGATGAAGCTCTATCCGCAGCCAGTCCAGCAGTCGGGTGTCGAGTTCCTGCCAATCGACATGCCCACCAAGCGCCGGATGTAACTTCGTCACAGGCCGCGAGTGGCCCGGCGGTAACGCCAAGCTCTCTCGCACCTCGGCGCGGCAATTTTGCCAGGGTTTCAAGGCTGCGCCTGATGGTAGGGAGAAGCAACTCCTACTTCCGATTCGCTAGGTCCGCATGCCAAGCATTGCCGCATCTCGCCTCCTCACCACGACTGGTTCTTTTCTCCTGCTGCTCTTTGCCCAATGCTTCGATCCGGCGGCAGCAGAGCTGCCATTGCCGTTCGACAAGCTCGCTGGCCGATGGACTGGCGAGGGCCGGCTCGGCATGCGAGAGGGAAATACCGAGATCGTCAAATGCCGCGTCACTTATTTTCTGGAGGGTGACGGCAATCAGGTGCGGCAGAACATCCGTTGCGCGTCGACGAGCGGCAGCATCGAGATCGTCAGCTCTGTCTCGCATATCGCGGGCGCGCTGACTGGCTCATGGCGGGAATTGACCCGCAACATGAGCGGAGAACTCGAGGGCGCGGTCACTCCTCACGGCTTCAAAGTGGCCGTCAAAGGAGCCGATCTCAGCGCCAACATGGACATCATCGTCAAGGGCCCGCGACAGATCATCGAGACGCAGTTCAACAACAGCGCGCTGGTCGGACTCACGCTCATTCTCAGCAAGGCCGATGCGCCCGTCAGCAGTCGAGCGTTGTCTGCCGCTCCCAGTCGGTGAGATGCCGGGCGTAGTCGTTCCAGTCGGCATGCTTGAGCTTCAGGTAGGAACCGACTGTTGCCTCGCCCAGCGCGGCTTTGAGCACATCTGACTTCTCGAGGTTGCGCAGGGCATCGAGCAAGTTCAGCGGCAAACGCCTCGCATCCTTGACGCTATGCCCATCGGCATACATGTCGATATCGAGGCGCTTGCCCGGATCGCGCCGGTTCTTGAGCCCATCCAGACCTGTCGCCAAGAGCGCCGCTTGCAGCAAATATGGATTAGTCGCGCCATCCGCCAGCCGTAGCTCGAACCTCCCGGCATCGGGGATGCGGATCATGTGCGTGCGGTTGTTGCCCGTATACGTAATCGTGTTTGGTGACCAGGTGGCGCCCGAAGTTGTCGGCGGTGCATTGATGCGCTTGTAGGAGTTCACGGTCGGGTTGGTGATGGCGGCCAGCGCGGGCGCCGAGTGCATCACCCCGCCGATGAAATGGTAGGCCGTTTGCGACAGCCCCAGCTCGCCGCCGGCATCATCGAACACACACTTGCTGCCCTTCCATAGCGACACGTGCGCGTGACAGCCGTTGCCGGTCAAGTTCGCGAACGGCTTGGGCATGAAGGTCGCGCGCAGGCCATGCTTCTCGGCGATGGATTTGACCATGAACTTGAAGAACGCGTGCTTGTCCGCCGTGCGCAGGCATGTATCGAATTCCCAGTTCATCTCGAACTGGCCGTTCGCGTCCTCGTGGTCGTTCTGGTAGGGATTCCAGTCAAGCGCCACCATGGCGTCGCAGATTTCCTTGATCACCTCGTAGCGGCGCATCAGCGCCTGCTGGTCGTAGCAGGGCTTGGCCTGCTTGTCGGCGCTATCGGAGATCGCCGTGCCATCCGGCGAGATCAGGAAGTATTCACACTCCACTCCAGTCTTCATCTCCAGACCGTCAGCAGCCGCCGCAGCGATGACGCGCTTCAGCACCTGGCGCGGGTTCTGATCGACCGGCTTGCGGTCCATGATGAGATCGCCGGTTACCCAGGCCACCTCCGGCTTCCAAGGAAGCTGAACCAGCGTGTCGGGCTCGGGATAGACCAGGATGTCGGGGTGTGCCGGTGTCATATCGAACCAGGTGGCAAAACCCGCGAAGCCGGCACCCGACTTCGCCACGACGTCGATGGCGGTCGCCGGCACGATCTTGGCCCGCATGGTGCCGAACAGGTCGACGAACGAGATCAGGAAGTACTTGATCCCGTGCTGCTTGGCGTATTCTGACAGCGGCATGCGATGCGAGCCTCCGACGTTTGCGGTGCTGATGCGAGGTATCTACTTGCGCCCGTCGCCCGCAACTTTACGGACATAGGCCTTGAAGCCTTCGTCCGTGACCGGGGCGCCGATCTCCTCGGCCTTCTTGAAGACCTCGTCCGCTGAGCTGCCGTGGGCCTTGGCTTCAGCGAGCAGGGAGTGCGTGACCGCTCGACCGCCGGCCGCACAGTGCACGTAGACCGGGCCGTCCGAGGAGTTGATCGCCTTGGCCACGGCCTCCGCCGATGACGGGTCGAGATTTTTCGGATCGACGGGAATGTGCACGTACTCCAAGCCGGCACGCGCCGCGACCTCGCCCTCGGCCTTCGGGTCGAGAGGCTGGTTCTGCTCGCCCGCACGGCGAAGGTTGACGATCTTGCGAACACCGGATGCCTTGAGCGCGGCAAGATCCTCTTCGTTGGGCTGGCCGCCAGCGCTGACCTTGGCATTGACTTTGATTGGCTCTTTCATGGGCTTGTTCCCTCGGCTTCCAGTCTTCTTGGCTAATCACGTGATGTGCGGCCCGGAATCCAATTCGTGCCGGCGAGTGGCACCTGCGCCATTGCCGCGGCCTCCACAGTCAGCGCGACCAAGTCCTCGGGCTCCAGATTATGCACGTGGCTCTTACCGTTGGCGCGCGCGATGGTCTGGCATTCGAGCGTCAGCACCGAGAGATAGTTGGCGAGCCGCTTGCCGGCTGCGACCGGATCGAGCCGCTTGGTCAGCTCCGGGTCCTGCGTCGTGATGCCGGCCGGATCGCGTCCCTCGTGCCAGTCGTCGTAGCAGCCCGCCGTGGTACCGAGCGCGCGATAGTCCTCTTCGAGCCGCGGATGATTGTCGCCCAGCGCAATCAACGCGGCCGTACCGATAGACACCGCGTCGGCACCGAGCGCCAGCGCCTTGGCCACATCGGCGCCGTTGCGGATGCCGCCCGAGACGATGAGCTGCACCTTGCGGTGCATGTCGAGCTCCTTAAGCGCCTCCACGGCAGGCCGGATCGCCGCCAGCGTCGGGATCCCGCAGTGCTCGATGAACACGTCCTGCGTCGCCGCGGTGCCGCCCTGCATGCCGTCGAGCACGACCACATCGGCGCCCGACTTCACCGCCAGCGCCGTATCATAGTAGGGACGCGCCGCCCCGACCTTAACGTAGATCGGCTTCTGCCAATCCGTGATCTCGCGCAACTCGTGGATCTTGATCTCCAGATCGTCCGGCCCGGTCCAGTCGGGATGCCGGCAGGCCGAGCGCTGATCGATGCCTTGCGGCAGGGTGCGCATCTTGGCGACGCGCTCGGAGATCTTTTGTCCGAGCAGCATGCCGCCGCCGCCCGGCTTGGCGCCCTGTCCCACCACGATCTCGATGGCGTCAGCCTTGCGGAGCTGATCCGGGTCCATGCCGTAGCGCGAAGGCAGCACCTGATAGACGAGCAGCCTGGAATGCTGCCGCTCCTCCTCGGTCATGCCACCGTCGCCGGTGGTGGTGGAGGTGCCAACGGCTGACGCACCGCGCCCCAGCGCCTCTTTTGCTTGCGCTGACAGCGAGCCGAAGCTCATGCCGGCTATGGTGATTGGGATCTTCAGCGCGATCGGCTGCTTGGCATGCCGCGCACCAAGCACGACATCGGTGCCACACTTCTCTCGATAGCCCTCGAGCGGGTAGCGGCTGATCGATGCCCCGAGAAAAAGAAGGTCATCGAAATGAGGCAACTTGCGTTTCGCACCGAAGCCGCGGATGTCGTAGATGCCGGTCGCAGCGGCACGATGAATCTCCGCGATCGCGTGTCGGTCGAAGGTTGCCGACTCGCGCGCCGGCGTGTGAATCCAGCGCTCGTCGCCAGTCATCAGTACGATCCCAGATTATCGATGTGGAAATTGTAGAGCGTGCGCGCCGAGCCATAGCGGCGGAAATCACTGATCGAGATGCCGTCGACCCCTGCATCTGCCAGAAGCCTGGCGAGCGCCGTCTTGTGCTCATCGCGCATGGGCTTCTCGATGCAATCGGTGCCGAGGCTCGCTACGTTGCCGCGCACGAACAACCGCGCTTCGTAAATCGAGTCACCAAGCGAGTTGCCTGCGTCACCGAGCACGACCACATTGCCGGCCTGCGCCATGAAGGCCGACATATGGCCAATCGAGCCTTTGACGACAATATCAAGTCCTCTCAGAGAAATCCCGCACCTTGCAGCGGCATTGCCGTCAATCACTAAAAGCCCGCCGCATCCGGTGGCACCTGCCGACTGCGACGCGTCTCCCTTCACATGCACGCGGCCCGACATCATGTTCTCGGCTACGCCTGTGCCCGCGTTGCCGAAAACCGTGACACGCGCGCTCTTGTTCATTCCCGCGCAGTAGTAGCCCACGTGGCCATCGATGGTAACGTCAAGCGGTGCATCCAATCCGCAGGCCAGCGCGTGCACTCCGCGAGGGTTCTTGATCAGAAAGGCCCCTGAGCGCGTGTCATGCAGTAGCTGATTGACCTCGCGCACCGGCATGCTCGCGAGGTCGAGAACCGAGTTGCGCAGGCGAGGTCTCTCGGTCGGGGCGTGCACCATCAGCTCCGTTGCCACGCATAGACAGTTGCAGGTGCCGGCTCCCAGAGCCGGGCCTGCTCAACCCCCGGCAGCGGCGCCAGCGCGCGAAACTCGGAGCCGAACGCGACCCAGTCGTCCGTCTCCGCCATCACGGCCGGCTTGCAGGCGATCGGATCGCGCAGCACGGCAAAGCCGTCGCGTGTGCCGACCACGAACGTGTAGAACCCGTCGAGATCATCCAAGGCGCACTCGAGTGCCTGCTGCAGCTTGTCGCCCTGCTTCATGCGCCAGGCGAGATAGGCTGCCGCCACCTCGCTGTCGTTTTCGGTCTGGAATCGTTCACCGCTCTTACTCAGCTGCTCGCGCAGCCGGTTGTGGTTCGACAGTGAGCCGTTGTGCACCAGGCACGTGTCATTGCCCGTGGAGAAGGGGTGCGAGCCGGCAACGGTCACCGCCGACTCCGTCGCCATGCGCGTGTGACCGATGGCGTGCGTGCCGGAAAAATCGGCAAGGCGTAGACGCTTCGCGATCTTGTCGGGACTGCCAACTCCCTTGAAGGTCTCGATGGACTGACCATGGCTGAGCACGGTGGCAGATTGCACATTGTCCATCAGCCATTTGCGGGCTGCCTCGCTATCTCCTGTCGTTGTCAGGATGACGTGATCCGCGATTGTCTTCAGACCGACACGGGAGCCGATCGCACTCTCCAGTCGGTGGACGATGTCCGGCCAGTCGGTCTCCGCGGGACCTACGACGCAGATCTTGGTGATGCCCGGGTTGGCGTCTGTATAAACGGCAAATCCGGCGCTGTCCGGTCCACGGTCGCACATCTCGTGCAGCATAGCCGAGGTCAGCCGGCCAAGCTCCGGCTCGAGCGCAGTCGACTTCAAGAACAGCCCAACGATGCCGCACACGTGGGAGCGCCTCCAGAGGCTTTTGCAGCCTGGGATCACGCCAGATAGCGGGTTCAGATGTCAATCTGCCAAGATAACAGGTTGGCGTAGCCTTCCTTGCAGCCTGCCTGTTATTGCGGCAGCACGGACGGCAATGACGGTCACGCTCTAGAAACGCCCGGGCGGCAGGTCGGATGGCCGCATCTCCCGCAGCGCCGGCGGCCTACCCGCAGCATGCGATGCGGCGACCCCTCGGCCCGATCCGTGCCGGTCCCAAGTGACAGTGACCGTCGCCCCGACAGAAACGCGTGGATAGAGGTCGAGCACGTCCTGATTGTACATGCGGATGCAGCCTTTCGAGACTGCGGTTCCGATCGTCCATGGGGCGTCGGTGCCGTGGATCCGGTAAGTGCTCGAACCGAGGTAGAGGGCACGTATGCCGAGCGGGTTCATGGGATGGCCACCCGGTACCCAGCGCGGCAGGCGCGGGTTCTCAGCGACCATGGTGGGCGTGGGCGTCCACGACGGATTCTCGCGCTTCTGGGAAACGGTGGTCACGCCCTCCCAGCGATCCTCGTCCCTCGGGATAGCAATAGGATAGCTGATGGCTTCGCCGGGCTTCACAACATAATAGAGACGGCGATCACCGAAGCTGACCACGATATGGCCCGGCGCGTACTCCGGATCGAAGCGCACGATCTCGCGCCCGCTGTCGCCGACAACATTGCCACCGCCCCAATCCCAGAGGAGCTGGGCACGCGCTGGCGTCGGGGAGAACCCCAGGAGTCCGGCGAAGACGATCCCAGCAAGCGCGGCCAGATGGGATTGATGCGTAGGGGTCACTGCTGTCTCCAAGACTGGAACGTCTGCACGTTCATGAGGGAGAACCCTGTGGCAACCAACATGGGAACTTGCGGTTTCAAATCCCATACTGCTCTGCGCAAATGTGGTCGAAGCGTGACATGGATCGTGCCATGTAAAAGGAGCCGCATTTCGCCGCGCAAAAGCGCGTGATCTCCTCTTGCTCAGGCTGGGCCGCGACACATGTGCTCCGCAAGACCTTTAAGAAACGAAAGGAATGCAGCGGTGCGACGATTTATTCTGATTTCGCTTGTTGGCCTGGGCATTGGCGGCATGAGCATCGAGGCACAGGCAGCCTGCAATATTCGCGGCGAGTTCTGCGGCTACCCCGGTTGGGCGGCCAACGCCTTCTCTAATCCGAGGGATCGCGTGCCGGACTGGGTGCTGGATAACCCCACGAACCCGTATGCCGGCGACTCTTATGCCTATGCCCCGAAGTACCGGGCAAAGCGGAAGCGCTACCGCTATCGCTGAGATGCCGATTCTGCGCCCAAGGTATGGCCGTTTGGCCGATTCTCTGCCTGGAGGCTGTGAGATCGATGCATTCCGTGCGGTGACGCGTTAAGCTCGCCGCAACCCAAAGTCATAAAACCCGGGGGAATGCGCCATGGCCGCAGCCAACTATCTGCCCGACGTGCTCGAGACCACCGAAGCCGAGCGCCTCGCCACTGGCTTCATTTTCACCGAGGGTCCCCTGTGGCATCCGGGCGGCTACTGGTATTTCGTCGACATTCGTCAGAACAAGCTGTTCCGCATGACGCCCGGGAAAACGCCCGAGCTCGTCAGGACCACCATCGGCGCTAACGGTACGACCTTCGACCTTCACGGCCGCTTGATCGTGTGCGAAGGCGACGACCGGCGGCTTGTGCGTTTGGGTGTTGACGGCAAGTGGGAATCGCTGGTCGACAACTACAAGGGCGGGCGGTTCAATCGGCCCAATGATGTTGTGTGCCATTCGAACGGCTGCCTCTACTTCACAGACCCGGACAAGCGCCGCCCCTATCACGAGCGCGAGATTCCGGGCCCGGCTGGTGTCGACAATCTGTGGGACGGCGCGTGCGTATATCGCCTGACACCCGACGGCACCTTGAGCGTGCTCGGGCTGTGCGAATACCCGAACGGGCTCGCGCTCTCGCCGGACGAGCGCACCATGTACGTGGCCAACACGCGTTCCTCGAAATACATCCACGCCATCAAGCTCGATGCCGCCGGTAGCATGATTGGGCGCGGCATCTTCGCCGACATAAACGAGGGCACCGAGCCCGGCATTCCTGACGGCTTGAAGGTCGACAGCATGGGCCGCGTGTACTGCACCGGACCCGGCGGCATCTGGGTGTTTGCGCCTGACGGCAAGCGCATAGGCATCATCAAGTGGCCGGAGCAGGCGGTGAACTTTGCTTTCGGCGGGCCCGATCTGCGCACGCTGCTGTGTTGCGCACACACCTCCGTTTACACGTTGCGTGTGAAGGTGCCGGGCAATCCGCATCCCTGGTACAAATTGCGGGGCCATTGAGCGCGCCTTAGAACGGCCGTGCTAAGAGCGCCACTGCACGCGAAGCTTTTGTGCTGAGCGGATGCCCCTGCTGCCTGTTCTATTGTCGGGCAGTGGCACCAAAATACGCCTACAAGTCAGGCTGTTGGCCCTCAGTATTAGCGTTCACATCCTCGCGAGCGTGCCTGCCACATCCGGGTGAAGCCACCATATGCGCTTCACCCATGCTGCGCTGCAGCAGCACGCCATCCTTCGCAGAAAAAATCACAAGGTATCCATGCTGAACTTCAATCGCCTGCATGTGGCTTTGCTTGCCGCTCTGGCTGCGCTGGCCCTCTCCGGGTGCAACGAGAGCGAATTGCAGACCCGCGCCACCGCGCCTCTACCGCCTCAAGTGACCGTCGCTCGGCCGCAAACCAAAACCGTTGTCGATCAGGACGAGTATGTCGGCCGTTTCGTGGCCGTCGATTCCATCGAAGTCAGGGCACGGGTGTCGGGCTACCTCGACGCCGTCCACTTCCAGGACGGGCAGATAGTGGCCAAGGGCGATCAGCTCTTCACCATCGATCGCCGTCCGTTCCAGGCCGCCCTCGATCAAGCGCGCGCCAGCCTGCAGCAGGCGAAAGCCAATCTGGCCTATGCCGAGGCCGATCTGGCCCGCGCGCAGGGTCTGGTGGGTGGCAATGTCATCAGCCAGCAGACTTTCGAGCAGCGCACGCAAGCTAAACGCGTCGCCGAAGCGTCCGTTGCCGCCCAGGAGGCCGCCATGCGCCAGGCCGAGCTCGATTTCGAGTTTACCGAGCTGCGCGCGCCCGTGTCCGGCCGCATCGGCGATCGGCGCGTGTCACCCGGCAATCTCGTCACGGGTGGCACGACTGGAACCACCACGCTGCTCGCCACCATCCAGTCGACTGATCCCATCCGGTTCGAGTTCACCTTCGATGAGACCTCCTATCTGCGCTATCTGCGCCTTGCCCAGAAAGTGCCGGATGTGGTCAGCCGCAACGGGAGCCTGCCCGTCAAGCTGAAACTCCTCGACGAAAAGTCGTTTTCCCATACGGGCCGAATGGATTTCGTTGACAACGCCATCGACCGGTCGTCCGGCACCATCCGTGGACGCGCAGAGTTCGCGAACCCGGACGGCACGTTCACGCCCGGCATGTTCGCCCGCATCCAGGTGGCAGCCGGCGAGCCTGTCGCAGCCCTGCTACTGCCGGACAAGGCCATCGGCACCGAGCAGGTGAACAAGTTCGTGCTGGTCGTCGACAACGAAAACGTGGCGCGTACCAAGTACGTCACTCTGGGGCCGCTGATCGAAGGGTTGCGCGTGGTTGCCTCGGGAGTGACGGCCGATGACCGCGTCGTGGTCAATGGGCTGATGCGGGTGCGTCCGGGCGCGAAGGTCACGCCTCAGCAAGCCACTGCGTCTGGGGCGCCGGTCGAACCGCTGACGCAGCCCAACTAGTCCAAGGCAGCCCCGATGCGCATTTCGCACTTCTTCATCGACCGCCCGATCTTTGCTGCGGTCATCTCCATCATGTTCGTAATCCTCGGAGCCGTCTCCTACGGGCGGCTGCCGGTCGCGCAATACCCCGAGATCGCGCCGCCGGTGGTCAACGTCACGGGCCAGTACCCCGGTGCGAGTGCCGAGGTCGTGGCCGCAACCGTCGTGGCGCCGCTCGAGCAGCAGATCAACGGCGTCGAGAACATGCTCTACATCTCGTCGAACTCGACGGGGGATGGGCGCTTCTCGATCTCGGTCACCTTCAACCTCGGCACCAACCTCGATATCGCGCAGGTGCAGGTCCAGAACCGCGTCGCCATCGCCCAACCGCGGCTGCCGGCGGACGTACGTAACATCGGTGTCACCGTCGCTAAAGCCTCGCCTGACCTTATGATGGTTGTGCATCTCTACTCGCCGGACAAATCGCGCGACACCCTGTTCATCTCCAACTACGCCAACGTGCAGGTGACGGACGTGCTGAGCCGCATCCAGGGCGTCGGCTCGATCACCGTGTTCGGCAGCCGCGATTACTCCATGCGTGTGTGGCTCGATCCTGACCGGCTGCAGTCTCTCGGTCTCACCTCAGGCGACGTCGTGACGGCGCTACAGGGCCAGAACTTGCAAGTGGCATCGGGCGTTCTCAATCAGCCGCCTGTCGATCAACCCGGTGCTTTCCAGATTGCCGTGCAGACACTCGGCCGGCTCGCTGATCCCAGTGAGTTTTCCAACATCGTGGTCAAGCAGACCGACAACGCCGTCGTGCGCATCAAGGATGTAGCCAGGGTCGAGCTTGCAGCGTTGGACTACACCACCAATTCCTACCTCGATCGGGATCCCGCCATCGGCATCGGCATCTTTCAGCTCCCTGGCTCGAACGCGCTAACAACGGCCAAAGCCGTGCAAGCGAGGATGGATGAGCTTGCCAAGAGCTTCCCACCTGGCCTGAGCTACACCGTCATCTACAATCCGACCCAGTTCATCCAACAGTCTGTGGATGCCGTCACCGAGACGATCGGCGAGGCCATTATCCTGGTCGTGCTGGTGGTGATCCTGTTCCTGCAGACATGGCGTGCGGCCATCATCCCTGTAGTGGCCATCCCAGTGTCGCTGATCGGCACCTTTTTCCTCATGAGCGCCTTCGGGTTCTCGCTGAACAATCTCTCGTTGTTTGGTCTGGTGCTCGCCATCGGCATCGTGGTGGACGATGCCATCGTCGTGGTAGAGAACGTCGAGCGCAATATTGCCGCCGGCCTGTCGCCGCGTGAAGCCGCCAGGAAAAGCATGGACGAGGTCGGGTCGGCGCTGATCGCCATCGCGCTCGTGCTCATTGCGGTGTTCGTGCCGTCGGCATTCATCACAGGAATTTCAGGGCAGTTCTACCGTCAGTTCGCGCTGACCATCGCCGGCGCGACCATCATTTCTCTCATCGTCTCGCTGACGCTCTCGCCGGCCATGTGTGCGCTTCTGCTGAAGCCGCACGCCGAGCATGCTCAGGTGCGTTGGTGGGCGTGGCCGATCCATGGCTTCTTCCGCCTGTTCAACCGTGCCTTCGACGGACTGGCCGGCGGCTACGGTTGGCTGGCCGGGCGTATAGTGCGGTTTGCAGCGCTGATGCTGGTCGCCTACGTGGCTATTCTCGGGTTCGGCCTCAACGAGTTCCGCAAGACGCCCGCTGGCTTCATTCCGCAGCAGGATGCCGGTTATCTGATCGGCGTGACCCAGCTTCCCTCGGGGGCCTCGCTGGCGCGTACGGATGAGGTCAACCGCCGTGTCGTCGACATCGCCCTCCAAGTGCCGGGCGTTGCCCATGCCGTCAGTATCGTCGGCTTCTCCGGAGCCACTTTCACCAATGCGCCGAACTCGGGTGCCGTCTTCATCGTGCTGGAGCCGTTCGAGGAGCGTGTGAAGGACCCGCGCAAGTCGGTAGCGGCGATTCAAGGTGCGCTGTTCCAGCGTGTCGCCTCCATCCAGGAGGGTCTGGTGCTGGTGGTGCAGCCCCCGCCGGTGCGCGGCATTGGCAATGCCGGCGGTGTGCGCATGATGGTCCAAGACCGTGGCGGCCGCGGCCCCCAGGAGCTGCAAGGCGTGGTCATGACCATGATGGGTCGCGCGGCGCAGACACCCGGCCTGACGCAGGTGTTCTCATTGTTCGAGACGTCGACACCACAGCTGTATCTCGACATCGACCGCACCAAGGCGCAGTTGCTCGGCATCAACGTGCCCGACGTGTTCAGCGCGCTGCAGACCTATCTCGGCTCGTCCTACGTCAACGACTTCAACCTGCTGGGGCGCACGTTCCGTGTCACAGCGCAAGCCGACGCGCCCTATCGCCTCGATACCAAGGACATTCTCAAGATCCGGGTGCGCAACAGCCGTGGCGATACGGTGCCGCTCGGCTCCTTCACGACCGTGCGCGACATCTCGGGGCCCTTCCGCGTGCCGCGCCACAACCTTTATCCTGCGGCCGAGCTCGACGGCACCGCAGCACCGGGGTATTCACAGGGACAGGCGATCCAGGCCATGGAGAAGCTCGCGGCCGAGACACTACCGGAGGGCTTCGGTTTCGAATGGACGACCCTCGCGTTCCAGCAGTTGCAGGCCGGCAGCACCGCGATCTTCGCTTTCATGCTGGCTGTCGTGTTCGTGTTCCTGGTGCTGGCGGCGCAGTATGAGAGTCTGACGCTGCCGCTGGCGGTCATCCTGATCGTGCCGATGTGTCTGGTGGCTGCCATCACCGGCGTCATCCTGCGCGGGCAGGACAACAACATTCTCACACAGGTGGGCTTCATCGTGCTGATCGGATTGGCGGCCAAGAACGCCATTCTGATCGTCGAGTTCGCCAAGAAGCTCGAGGACCAGGGCCGCAGCCGGTGGGAGGCCGCAGCCGAGGCCGCACGTCTCAGGCTCCGGCCGATCCTGATGACCTCTCTCGCGTTCGTGCTCGGTGTAGTGCCGCTGGTGTGGGCCGTGGGCGCCGGCGCCGAGCTGCGCCAGTCTCTGGGCACGCCGGTGTTCTCCGGCATGATCGGCGTGACGGTCTTCGGGCTGATCTTCACGCCGGCATTCTATGTGATCTGCCGCTGGCTGGCCGGTTGGTTCGGCCAAACGACGCCTGCGCCGGTCGAGAGAGCAGCACCGGCAGAGTGAATCGTGCGCCCTCTATGAGCTGGCGCTCCTTCGAGGCAAGGGTTGGTAGAAATCGACGTCTTCCAACGCCTCGTCGCATTTCTTGCCGATGGCACACATGGCCCACCCGAGGAACGCGACTTCAACCCACGCCACTCCCAAAATCAATGCAATGACCAAGATCATGTCCGCACTCCTTCGGCACTCGCCGCTGGAGCGCACTCAACCATGATACGTGCGAACACGATGTAACGTGCGTAACCTATCGACTGTGACGGGCGAAATATTCCTCCGGCCCTATAGTATCCGGAGCATTTGCCGGGTTTCTGCAGGTGTTGAAAATTTCGCGACCCATATCGCGCACCATGGCAGCAATGCGCTCAATCAGCTCAGCATTGGTCGGTTGGCGCGCGCCTCGATGATGAGTTTCGACACTTAGCCGCCTCCCGCAACGGGAAGCGATACTCGCGCGGCGCTCGGCTTGTCGGCGAGGCTGGCCCAAACCGCATCACCACCGTGCCGTCTCGCGATTTGCCGCACCAAGGCGAGCCCGAGGCCGGCGCCTCCGACGTTGCTGCCAGTGCCACGATAGAAGGGCGTGAAGATTCGCTCGCGATCAGCTTGCTCTACTCCCGGACCCCGATCAGCGACGGTGATCACAGCTCGGTCGCCCTCAGGACGCACATCGATTTCGACGGGCGGCGCGCCGTGGCGCTCGGCGTTGTCGAGCAGATTGCGCATCATGCGCTGCAGCAGCGCCCGATCTCCAGTCACAATGACTGGATGACCAATGACAGAGCAGTCCTCGTAACGCGCCGCTTCCTCTGCGGCCAGGGCCAGCAGGTCCACCTTCTCCGGCGTCTCGATTTGCTTGTTTGCGTCGAGCCGGCTCGACAACAGGACCTGCTCGATCAGACCGTCGAGCTCGGCGATATCCTTTTCAAGGTCTGCTCTGCGCTTTGGATCGGCAGTGTCCTTCATCAGCTCGATGCCCAGCCGGATGCGCGACAGGGGTGTGCGCAGCTCGTGCGAGGTATTGGCGAGCAGCATCTTATGCGCCGATATCAGCTCCTCGATGCGCGCCGCCGAGCGGTTGAAGATCTCGGCAAGCTTTGCGACTTCATCCCTGCCTTCGACCTTGACGCGCGCCGACAACTCGCCGGCGCCGAGCGACTCGACGGCGGATTGCAGCCGTTCGAGCCTACCAGTGAGGCGGCGCACCAAAGGATAGGCGCAGATCGCCACCACCAGTGCGATCACGCCGAGGAAGCCGACAATTCCCCATACTGGCCGATGCTGCCGCGGCGGCGGCCGCGCAACAAGCCAGCGCTGATCGGGCAAGCGTATGGCCCAGGCGGGACCGCCGCGGCCGTAAATCCATCCTCCGCCCTTGCGCCATGCCGGTGGAGACGGCACGGGCCCACCCGCGGCGGCGAGGCGGCGTCCATAGCTGGCGAACAGACCGATGTCAGCGCCGAGGCGCGTGTGTAGCCGGTCGATGGCCTGCTGTTGAGCCTCCAGTTCGGCGTCGGCAGGCGCAAGATGCGCCGAAACAAGCTCACCGGCCATTTCGAAGGCATGATTTGCCGGTGCATCGCCGGGCGCAAAGCGCCACAGGGCGCCCGCAGCCAGCACCACGAATACGAGGCTCGCGACGATAGTCAGGTAGAACTGATGGTAGAGGCGCTTCATCCGCGGGTCAGTCCTGAGCTTTTGCGAATACGTAGCCCACGCCGCGCACGGTGATCACGCGACGCGGCTTCTTGGCGTCGTCCTCGATGGCGGCGCGAATTCTGGAAATGTGCACGTCGATCGAGCGATCGAAAGCCTCCAGAGGCTGGGCCTTGAGGAGGTCCATCAGTGCATCGCGTGACATGACGCGGCCGGCATGCTCGGCCAGCGCCAGGAGGAGCGCGAACTGGTAGCTGGTGAGCGATCGAACCTCGCCGTCGAGCCTGACCTCTCTCGCACCACGGTCGACCTCCAGCCGGCCAAAGCGGAGGAGATCGGCCTTGGCGAGGCCTTGTCCTCGCCGCAGGATGGCTCGGAGGCGAGCGAGCAGCTCGCGCGGCTCGAACGGCTTGGGCAGATAGTCGTCGGCGCCGAGCTCCAGGCCGATGACACGGTCCATGGCATCGCCACGCGCAGTCAGCATCAGGATCGGCAGGTTCGCGCGCGATCGAATCCTACGACAAACATCGAGCCCGTCCATGTCGGGCAGCATCAGGTCAAGGACGATGGCGTCGAACGCCTCGCGTGCCTGCAACGCGAGCCCCGCTGCGCCATTCTCGGCACGTTCGACGCGGAAGCCCGCCCCGCCGAGATAGTCGCGGACCATCTCGGCGAGGCGGGGATCGTCCTCGATGAGCAGAATGCGGTGGGTCACCGGCTCATACTAGAGTGCGATCGTCCCACATGGGAGCACTACCGCTTCCATGTGGCGCGTGAATCGCACAGCAAACTAGAGCGAGCGACCTTTGGCGATTTGAAGAGAGCGGGAAGGGTCTAGCCACGACGCCAGCCGTGCCAGAAGGCCCGGTGCTCGCGCCACTCGGCCACGCGCTCATCGAGCTTGCGCCGCTGCTCGGGGGTCAGCACCTCGGCGATATCGCCGACGGCTTGCGCAAAGCGCTTGCTGGCCTGATCGGCGAGTGCCAACTGGTCGGTGCGAAGCGCCTCGATAGCCGTCCGATCGAGTGTCGGCTGCGTCAGAAGCATCCAGCCGCGCTGGCGTGCCGACACCACCTTCTCGCGCATCGGCAGCAAGTCCTTGACCGCGCCCTTGACGATGCTGCGCAGCTTCTCTTCCTGCTCGGATGTGGCTTCGATCTCGACGGCCAGATGCCGTACAGCACGGTCGGCACGGTCTTCCACGCGAGCGGGGTCGAATGATCTACCGAAGAAGCCGGGCCCCTGCCAGGGATAGTGACTGACAGCACGCGAAGCGACCGCGCCGGTCATCGCCGCGGCCAGCGCGATGGTCGCCAACAGCAGCCAGCTTCCACCACGGCGCCGGCGCATAGGCGTATCACCGCGGGTTTCGCGGGAAGCGGAGTGTTCATCGCTCATAATGCTCTCCATGAGGTGTTCGAAGGGCTTGCCCCTCACTGGATGTGAGCTAGCTTCGTTTCCGGCGCTTCTCCTGAATGTAAAGTTGTGTAAAGCGGTGGGCAGCCTCATGCGGAGGGAAGCCACGCCGCCCGCTCGTCCGCAGAATGCGGACCATTGCTCAGATCAAGCTGACTGCCAGTCCCCCCAACCAAGCCGATCCGCGCATGCGTGCACAGCCGACGATACGATGTCCCTCACCGTGTAGTGTCCTGATCGCGAAATTCGTCTCATTGTGCGGCGGGCTCGGAACGAATTTCGCGATCTGAAGGACACTAGCTAAATCAGTATTCTAGTGTGATTCAGATTGAGAAGTCCGCTCGCCAACCCAGCCCAGAGCGATGTAGTGGACTCCTCGATCATCACACTAGCGGCGTCACCGTTCGCTTGCCTTCGCTTGGTCCCACCACGGGCACACGCCCGCAGAAAGGCGGAAGTTGCCCTCCATGACCTGCACGGGTTGACGCAGACCCACGGCCGCAGCCCGCAGCTGGATCTCACGCGCCCTCTGGCGCCGCTCGGCGTCGAGCCAAAGACGCTCGTGGCCCCACAAGCTGCCACCGTTGGTCATTTCAGAGGCCTTCCACGCAGCCGGATCGATGGCGCGTCCGCCCCAGCCATACTCGACCATGAAACCCGACGGTGTGTGCGAGTAGAACGAGGTCATGAAGTCGTTGGTGTGGCGGCCCATGCTGGTGCCGAGTGGTACTTCCAGGCTCTGCGCCAGATCGAAGCCCTGGCCGACGTCGTCGAGACTATAGAGCTCGACCATGACGTGATGGATGTCGTTCTTTCCGGTCTCGATCAGTGCGAGGCTGTGGTGGCGCGCATTCACATGCATGAAGTAGGCCTTGAACGGCTTCTCCAGCCAGTCGCTCAGACGGAAGCCAAGGAGATCGCGATAGAAGGGAAAGAGTGCGTCGGCATTCTCGACGGCCAGCACGGCATGCCCCATGCCGAGCGGGCCTGTTCGAAATCCTGAGATGGCGCGACCGGGCTTGAAAGGCTCGGCAGTGATCTCGGGGCCATGGAAAGCCTCGAGCCGAGTGCCGATGGGATCCTGGAAGACGATGAGATCCTCGACGCGCCGCTCGGCAGCCAGCGCACGCCCGCCGGACCTGACGCTGATACCATTCGCCTCAAGCCTGGCCGCCAGCGCGTCGAGGGAAGGCCGGTCGGCCACTTCCCAACCGAACAGTGCCGCGCCCTCGCCGATGTCGGGAGCCACCACGACTCGCTGCTTGCGGTCGTCCATTCTGAGACGCAGGCTCGTGCCGCTGCGCTCATCGACCTGCATGCCCAGGAAATTCGATGCGTAGGCCGCCCAATCGTCGAGCTTGTCCGACCTGACGCCGACATATCCCAATGCTGCGATCTGCATGGCGTTCTCCTCTCCGGCGCGGACAACGAACGACTGCGATCCCGGCAGGACTCGAACTTGCGACCCTCTGCCTAGGAGGCAGCAGGGCTGCGCGGGCACGAGACAGCAGAATGAGCCAATAAAACGCAGAAAGCCGCTCTGCGTCCACACTTCTCTCGCAGCACCATGCACGTGAGTGCAGAAAATGCGTGCCGCCAACGTTCCGCGCTGGTGGCCTCATGCCCAAACTGGTGGAAGGGCTAGGCAGGCAGAATCCCCGCCACGTGGTGCCCATTGATCACGGTTTCGGCGCCTCCCCGCGATAACCTTGCCGTTTGGTGGGACCAATTTCTTGGGTTCATCGAAGTGTAGGAAGCGCAATCGGGGGATGGCGCGATGCGTCGGTTCTTGTTTTCTATCCTAGCCCTCATCACGATTTCCGCCGATCTCGAGGCGTCATGCATCGATCCTGCGACGCTCGTCCATTCTACGGTCAGCATTACGAGAGAGTTCAGCGAGGAAGAGAGACACGCGGAGCAGGGCACAGTCGGTATTCGGGGCACAGGTTGGTTCCTTTCCCCGCGGTTGATCGTAACCGCGGCGCACGTTGCCGACGCCATGCACCTCTCAACACAAGATTGGAAGGAGATCGAGGTTCGCGAGAGGGAAAGCAAATGGTTGGTTCCGACGCGCATCGCCCGCGTTGCAGGTTCGCTTGCCGAGAAAATGGTGGTACTCGAGTTGGAGGCCGCGATCCCGAGTGCGGCCACCCTTCCGATCAGGACCGAGCCGCTCGTTCCGGAGGAGCTGGTGGTCAGCCTCGCCTATCCGAACAATCGCCTTCGCTTCGCACAAGGTCGGTTCGTTGAGTTCGGAGCCGACGTGCGGTTCGTCGGCGCAGCGCTCCTGGAGATGCACGACGGCAACGACCGCCTCGTGCTCGATCACGGCGCCTCTGGAGCACCCATATTGGATTGCAGTGGTCGAGTGGTGGCTGTTGTCAGCACGGCGATTACACAGACTATAAGCTTTGTATCGCCTGCGGTGCGAATCTCCACTGCGTGGCAGACCCCGAATGTTGTTTCAATACCCATTCAAGCGCTGAAGGATTTCGCTCGGCCCGATTGAGTGTTCTTGCTCGATATTCCTTACTCGAAGCATTGGGCGAATATCAGCCTGCTTCAGTGTTTTCCCCGATTGCTCCCAACCCATCGTCCGGACGACGATCGCGCTGAAACTCCCTCGCCGAGATAGCGATGGAGAGGGATTTCGTTCGAACAATCTCACCAACCGAGCTATGCGCGCTTGGGTAATACGCACCCGAGCAAAACGTGTACTTCGATCCGATTTGACAAGCTTATAGGCAGGAGAAAAGCCATGAGGGACGAGCAGAAGAAATCCCAGGACAGCACGTCTCAAAACGGCATGGGGCTCAAGCGGCGGGATCTTCTTCTGAGCGGCACCTCCGTGTTGGCTGCTTCGGCGCTATCGGCGGGCGGCGGCGTTAGTACAGCGCAAGCCCAGCAGCCAACCGCACCCGCGCCGCGAGCCGGGCAGCGGGCGCCAAACATCGTCTTCATCATGGGCGACGATATCGGCTGGTTCAACATCGGCGCCTATCACCGGGGCATGATGTCCGGCAAGACACCCAATCTCGACAAGCTGGCCTCGCAGGGCATGCTGTTCACCGACTATTATGCCGAAGCCAGTTGCACGGCGGGCAGAGCTGCCTTCATCACCGGGGAAATTCCCCTGCGCACGGGCCTGACAACCGTGGGCCAAGCCGGCGCCGACGTCGGAATGCCAGCCCAGGCTTCTACGATTGCAGCTGCGCTCAAGGCCCAAGGCTATGCCACAGGACAATTCGGCAAGAATCATCTCGGCGATCTGAATAAGTATCTACCGACATTGCACGGCTTCGATGAATTCTTCGGCTATCTGTACCATCTCGACGCCATGTCGGACCCCTACTGGTACTCGTTCCCGAAAGACCCAAACTTTCATGCGAAGTATGGGCCACGCAACCTCGTGCACAGCTGGGCGTCAGACAACGACGACCAAACGGTGATGCCGCGCTGGGGCAAGGTCGGCAAGCAGCGCATCGTGGACGAGGGGCCGCTGGCGCCCTACCCGGACATGTCGAACGTGCCCAACATGCAGGTGGGTCTCCAGAGCGCCAAGTACAACATGACGACCTTCGACGAGGTGCTGGTCGAGCACTCAAAACGCTTCATGAACAAAGCCAAGAGTGACGGCAAGCCGTTCTTCCTCTGGCACAACACGACGCGCATGCACGTCTGGACCTTCCTCTCCGAGAAGTACAAATCGATGATGAACAGCGAGACCAACTTCGGCCTGGAGGAGGCGGGCATGAAGCAGCTGGATGACGCCGTCGGCTCCATCATGCAGCACCTGGAGGATATCGGCGAGGCCGACAATACCATCCTCGTCTTCAGCACCGACAACGGCGCCGAGGTGTTCACGTGGCCGGACGGCGGCATGACGCCGTTCAAAGGCACCAAAGGCACTGCCTATGAGGGTGGCTTCCGCGCCCCGTGCATCGCCCGTTGGCCGGGCAAGATCAAGCCGGGCACGGTGCAGAACGGCATCTTCTCGGCCCTCGACTGGTTCCCGACACTCGTCGCGGCGGCTGGCAATCCCAACATCACAGAGCAGTTGCTCAAGGGCGTGAGGCTTGGCGACCGGACCTATAAGAACCACCTCGATGGCTACGACCAGACGGACCTGCTGCAGGACAAGGGGCCATCGCGACGCCATGAGTTCTTCTACTTCGCCGGACCTCACCTGGGCGCCCTGCGGCTCGATGATTTCAAGTTCCAATTCATCCGGCAGCCGGGCGGTTGGCCCGGTGCCAAGGTGACGACCGATATGCCTGGGATGGTGAACATCCGACAGGACCCCTTCGAGCGCACACCTTCCATTAACTCCGAGAACCTCAACAATCTCGGAGGAGGGTACATGAACGATTTTTATGCGCGGGAGTTCTGGCGGTTCGTCCTCGTGCAGCAGAAGGTCGCGGAGCTCGCCAAGACCGCCATCGAGTATCCGCCGATGCAGGATCCAGCCTCCTTCAACCTGGAGGCGGTGAAGCAGAAGGTCGACGAGGCCATCAAGAACAAACCGGGGCAGTAGTGCATTAGTGCATTGCGGCGCTGCGCGAGCGCAACGTGTGCATGTGCCGTTTCGCAGCGTCCCGCCGCCTCCGGCGCGCCCGTGCTCTCGCTGAACCAGCTCAGACTAGGGTTTTCCCTGCCGTGTATCAGCGCTCGCCCGCATTCCGCGCCTGCGCGGTGGGCGACATCATGACGATCCAAGCTCTCGGAGGGATTGCGTGATGGCGAAACGGCCGAAAGACAACCAAACCAGCACGTCGCGGACACCAAATGTCGGCCGCAGGGACTTACTCCTGAGCGGTGGATCGCTGCTGGCGCTGTCGGCCACCGGCGCCGGTTCCACGCAAGCGCAGCAGGCGAGATCAACGCCAACCCCGACAGCCGCGACCGGGAAGCCGAACATCCTCGTCATCTGGGGTGATGATATCGGCACCTGGAACATCAGCCACAACAACCGCGGCATGATGGGATACTCGACCCCGAACATCGATCGCATTGCCCGGGAAGGCGTGAGTTTCACCGACTATTACGGCCAGCAGAGCTGCACCGCGGGCAGAGCCGCATTTCTGGGCGGCAATGTCCCGGTCCGCACCGGCATGACCAAAGTCGGCCTCCCTGGCGCCAAGGAGGGTTGGCAGAAGACCGACGTGACGGTCGCCACCGTCATGAAGAGCCTCGGCTATGCGACGGGTCAGTTCGGCAAAAACCATCAGGGTGATCGGGACGAGCACCTCCCGACCATGCATGGGTTCGACGAGTTTTTCGGCAACCTTTACCATCTCAACGCCGAGGAGGAGCCAGAGAACCGGGACTATCCGAAGGACCCTGAATTTCGCAAGAAGTTTGGACCGCGCGGCGTGATCCGCGCGTGGGCCAATCCGGACGGGACGCAGAAGATCGAGGATACGGGTCCGCTGACGAAAAAGCGGATGGAAACCGTTGACGAGGAAACGCTCGGCGTCGCCAAGGACTTCATTCAGCGGCAGCACCGGGCCGGCAAGCCTTGGTTCACGTGGTGGAACGCCACGCGCATGCACTTCCGCACCCATGTGAAGACAGCGCACAAGGGCCTCGCAGGCCCCAGCGGCGACGAGTATCACGACGGCATGGTCGAACATGACATGCATGTCGGTGAGCTGCTGAAGCTCCTCGACGACCTCGGCGTCGCCGACAACACAATCGTGTTCTACTCGACGGACAACGGTCCGCATTACAACACGTGGCCCGATGCCGGCATCACCATGTTCCGGAGCGAGAAGAACTCGAACTGGGAGGGCGCCTATCGCGTACCGGCCTTCGTGCGCTGGCCGGGCAAGTTCCCGGCCAGGACAACTCTCAACGGCGTTGTCGCGCATGAGGACTGGCTGCCGACGTTTGCTGCCGCCGCGGGCGATGCCGGCATCAAGGACAGGCTTCTGACCGGCGTCGGGCTCAATGGGCGCACCTACAAGAACTACATCGACGGCCACAACCAGCTCGACTACCTGAGCGGCAAGGTGAAGGAATCGCCGCGCAAGGAGTTCATGTACGTCAACGATGATGGCCAGATCGTCGCCATCCGCTACGATGGCTGGAAGGCCGTGTTCCTCGAGAACCGCGGTCAGGCTTTCGGGGTCTGGCGCGAGCCCTTCACCGAGTTGCGCGTGCCCCTCCTGTTCAACGTGCGCCGCGATCCCTTCGAGCGCGCGCAGCACAATGCCAACACCTACAATGACTGGTTCCTCGAACGGTCCTTCGTGCTTGTGCCCATGCAGGGCATGGCTGCGCGCTTCCTCGAGACGATGAAGGACTACCCGCCGAGCCAGACGCCGGGCTCCTTCAACTTGAGCGCAGTCGAGGAGAAGCTGAGGAGGTCTCTCGGCTCACCTTAGTCGCAAACCTGAAGTCCCACGGCGGCGAGGCTCGTGCTCCGCGATCGATCTTCGCCGCGACCACGGTCAGTGAAAGGTAGCACCATGAAAAATCCGGTGCCCGGCATCAACCGGCGCTCCCTGGTTGCCAGTCTGGCAGCGCTCCCAATGCTTGCGGGATTGTCGTCTCGCCTATCTGCCCAAGTCCAAGGCGGCAACCCACTGCCATCGTGGAACGAGGGTGCGGCCAAGCAATCCATTCTGGACTTCGTTGCCGCCGTGACCCGCGAGGGCTCACCCGACTTTGTGCCAGCGCCCGAACGCACTGCGACCTTCGATAATGACGGCACATTGTGGGTCGAGCAGCCCATGTACACCCAGCTCGCGTTTGTGCTCGATCGGGTCAAGGCCCTGGCGCCGCAGAATCCGGATTGGAAGTCCAAGCAACCGTTTGCGGCTGTACTAGCCGGCGACATGCAGGCGCTGGCCGCTTCCGGCGAGAAGGGGCTGATGGAGCTCATGGCGGCGACCCATGCCGGCATGACAACGGACGAGTTTGCCAGCATCGTTTCCGAGTGGATCGCGGCGGCGCGTCACCCTCGTTTCAACCGGCCCTACACGGAATTGGTCTATCAGCCGATGTTGGAACTGCTCGGTCATCTCCGCGCCAACGGCTTTAAGACCTTCATCGTCTCCGGCGGCGGCATCGAGTTCATGCGCCCATGGACCGAGCGCATCTACGGTATCCCGCCGGAGCAGGTTGTCGGCTCATCCATCAAGACGCGATTTGAAATGCGCGACGGCCGGCCGATCTTATTCCGACTACCCGAGATCGACTTCATCGACGACAAAGCTGGCAAGCCTGTTGGCATCCATACGCACATCGGCCGGCGCCCGATCGCCGCCTTTGGGAATTCGGATGGCGATCTCGAAATGCTGCAATGGGCGACTCTGGCGGGCGACGGACCTCGCTTGGGACTTGGCGGCGGACGGCGTCTGGGCCTCATCGTGCATCACACCGACGCAGAGCGCGAATACGCTTATGACCGCCATTCTCACGTCGGCAAGCTGGACAAGGCATTGGACGCTGCAGCGATAAATCGCTGGACGGTTGTCGACATGAAAGCCGATTGGAAGCAGATTTTTCCTCCGGCGGCGAGCGCACAGGGTGTGGGCACCCAAACGAAAAAATGACGCGGCGGTCGCAAGCTGTCGCGAGGGGAGGCAGAAGTGCCGCCTATCGGCAGGCTCGGCAGGCCGGAGAAAAAGAGCAGCCGACCCCCACTTTTTTCGCGGAGGCGCCGATGTTGCTCACAATCTGCTCGCGGCGGCGATCGGGACTGAGGATCGCCATGCTGAGCTCGCTCCTCGCCGGCATCTCTGTTTCATTTGGTACAGGGGTGCGAGCCGACAATTTCCGTATCGATTATCAGTACCTCCAGATCACAGCCCCCTCGAATACGCCCAACAATGTCGCGCCCAGTCGCCCGGCGCGTCAGAGGCTCTCACAATCGCGAAGGAGGCCAGCTGCGATGGCTTACCAGCCGTCGTCTATGGCCTCTGAGAAAGCACCCATTCGGAGACGTGATCGGCCCAATCCACGGTGACGTCTGAGGTCAGCCTCGACCATCACGGATGGAGTTCGCAACGATAGCTTGGCTATCGACAACGGTCGTCTTGCACATCTTCAGCGGTAGCCGTGCCTGACCTGCTGCCAACTATTTGGATAGCTGACCGATACCAGCAGTCATCCCGCCGTCCACGGCGAGGATCGCGCCGGTAATCATGGCTGCGTCGGGCGAGCACAAGAAGTAGATGGCCTTGGCCATGTCCTCGGGCTCGCACATCCGTCCCAATGGGGACGCGCCGGTCGGCTTGTAGCCTCCGGCCCCTCCTTGCGCGAAGGCCGCGATCATGGGGGTGTTGGTGGCACCTGGCGATATGGCATTCACGCGGATGCGCCGGCTGGCCAACTCGATCGCGAACCCACGCACCAGATGTTGTAGGGCTGCCTTCGATGCCGCGTAGACTCCACTCCCGGCCTTCGGACGTTGCCCGGAAGCGGACGAGATGCCGACGACGGATGCCTCCGTGCCTGCCGCGGTTAGATACGGCAGGGCAGCCTGCACGCAGAACATGAAGGCTTTCGTGTTGATATCGAAAACGAAGTTGTATTCCTCCTCGGACATGTCGGCCAGCGCTGCCGCCCTCAGCACGCCGGCGGCACACACCAGACTATGGATGGCGCCGTCCGATGAAGCGAGATTGCGTATAGCCTGCTCCAGGTTCCGGCGATTGCGCACATCGCACGCTTCACTGCGAACGTCAGCCCCTCGCCTAGTCAATTCTGCAGCAAACTTGTCGAGTTGCTCCGCATTGCTGTCGATCAGACCCACGCGCGCGCCGCGCTCGGCAAAGAGCTCGGCCGTCGCGCGTCCGATGCCGGAGGCCGCACCTGTCACGACCACCGTGCGCTGTGTGGGATAGAGCATGCGGGCAAGTCCAGTGACGCACAGATCTCAGGGCCGGGCGCGCAAAGCAGGCGCCCGGCCAAAGCCGCCACAAGGGGCTTAGCTTCCCGGCAATTCGTGAACGTGCTCGAAGAACACGTCCTTCCAGGTAGCCGGTCGATTCTTAATGGAGCCGATATCAGCCATGAAATCGGCATATGTCTTCACGTTCTGCGGTGTCAGCCCAAACTTGATGTCAGGATCCTCCAGAACGGCCAGCACCTCGTCGAGCTCCCAGCCACGGCCGAGCACCTCCAGCATCACCTGCGCTGCGGCGCGCTTGTCCTTGCCGATCATCATCTGAGCTTCCTGGAGCGCTCCGGCGACAGATTTGACGATGACGGGGTTCTCCTTCTGGAACTTCTCCGTCGCGACCATCATGCCGAAGGTCGTCGCGTCGCCCATGACATCGTTGGTCGTCATGATGGTGCGAATGCTCGGGTCTTTCCGCTCGCGTTGATGGAAGGGCGGCGAGGTGTAGTGTGCCGTGACGCCGGCGCTGCCCGAGAGCAGGGCGGCGACACCGTCAGGATGCTTGAAGGCGACCGTGAAGGGGTCGAACCGGTAGGTCTCCGCCGCTCCGTACTTCTTGCGGGCATGCATCTGCATAATGATGGACGGTATCGAGATCTTCACTCCCGTCACTGCGATCTTGTCGTTGCTCGTGATGTCGTCGAGCGACTTCAGGTGCGGCGCTCGCGTGTTCAGGTACATGGGCTGTGCGCTGATCGCGCCCACGCCGCGCACGTCCTGCTTGTCCTTCGTTTTATCCCAGAGCGTCAGCATGCCGGGCGGTCCGCCGGAGATGAACTGCGCCGAGCCGGAGAGCAACGCGTCGTTGACCACGCCGGAGCCGCTGATGTTGACCCATTTGACCTCGACCTTCACGCCGCCCTGGGCCGCATGCTTCTCGACCAGCTTGTGCTTCTCCATGACGAGCAGAGGCAGGAAGCCGACGCCGTCGCCGCGCGTGATCGTGATCTCCGAGACTTCTGCGCTGGCGCTGCCCGCAAAGGTGCAGGTTGCCAGCATAACAGTACAGAACAGTTTCTTCATGGTGCTCTCCTCCCTGGAAACGGCTTCATTCATTTCTGTGAGTGGGTGGGCTGCAACAGCCGCAAGCGTCGTCACCGCATCTGTTCGCAACCTCCAATCCGCTTCAGCCAATTGGTGGCGATGTCGGAGGCCTGGCCGGCCGCGTCGTGGCACGTGCCCCAGTTCCAAAAGCCATGACAGAGGCCACGAAAGACGTGACGCTCGACCTCGATCCCGCTCTGCCTCAGCTTGTCGGCGTAGGTTTCGCTTTCTCCCAGCAAGGGATCGATCTCGGCGGAGATGATCAGTGCCGGCGCAACGTCCTTGAGGTCGGAGGTGAGCAGATGCGAAATGCGCGGGTCTGTGCGTGCTGTGCTGCCCGCGTACTGGGCCCCGTACCAGCGCATGCGCTCGGCCGTCAGCGTTGGCGTTGTCGCATGGGTCGCGTAGGACCAGCTTTCGTTGTGCAGGTCCAGCACAGGATAGACTAGGAGTTGTCCAGCAACATTGTGCAAAGGAAAGCGGGCGAGCGACTGGCTCGCCACTGCCGCCAGGTTGCCGCCGGCGCTATCGCCTCCAACAACAATTCGCGGCGGACGACCGCGCTCTCCAGCAAACTGTTCGCGAGCCCATGCAATCGCTGCCAGCGCATCCTCTATGGCGCGAGGAAACGGAGATTCCGGCGCCAGCGCATAGGAGAACGAGGCAACGGCGATGCCTGCCTTCTTGCACAGAAGGCGGCATTGGTAGTCGACGGCGTCGAGGCTGCCGGACACGAACCCGCCGCCATGAAACCAGACAAGCGCCAGATCGCTGGCGGTGGTGTCCCGATCGGGCCTGTAAATGCGCGCCGCCTTCACCTGTCCGGATGTGTCCCACTGGCTGTCTCGAACGTGAACGCCGGTGGGTAGGGGGCTGGCGAAGCTCGCCTGGCGCGCGGCGGAGCGGGCGCGCAACGTGTCCACCACATCGAAATCGAATTGGAGGGCGTTGGCGGCCGCAACGCGCTCGAGGCAATCCGCGGTCTGCGCCGGCTGGGTGTGCTCGACGTAGTGGCACACGGACTTTTCAGGCAGAGCGGTCATGCGCCGATTTCCCGAATACGCGGGAGCACTTCCTTGCCGAACATCTGAATGTTGGCCGCCGAGTCGGCAGGAGACATCCAGCCACCTTGCGACATGAACATCAGGTGATTGAATTCGCCGACATAGTTCCGGAATTCCTCGATCTGCTTACACACCATGTCCGGCGTACCGGCGAACATCACCCCCGCATCGATCATGCTCTCGACCGTGAGGTTGTTGCGCGACAACCTCTCCCCGCTGCGCGAACGTACTTGCTGATGACTGCCGAGACCACCGGTGATGCCGGCGCGCATGGCGGCGACATTGGCTGCCAGAGGCGAATATCCGGGCGGGTTCGTGTAGTGCGGTGCCACGCGTCCGGAATTGCGGACATAGTCAAGAACCTGGTCGCCGCGCCTGAAAGCCTGCTCCTTCGTGTCGCCGAGGGACAGCAGGGCGAGGTAGGCGAGCTTGTCGGCTGTATCGAGGCCCGGCCTCGCCGCTTTGCGATACGCCTCGAAGAGTGTCCTCGTCGGCGCGAAGCCGGTATTCAGGGTTGCGAAGACGTAGCCCTTGGCTGCGATCGACTGTGCGGAAGCAACGCTGCCTCCCGTGACCCAGATGGGCGGATGTGGATCCTGGATCGGACGCGGCCAAAGATTCACATTGCGGTAGTTGAAGTGCCGGCCCTCCCAGACGAAAGGACCATCGTGCGTGCTCATTGCCTTGACAATCAAGTCGTGCGCTTCCCAGAAGCGCTCCATCATGTCCACTGGATTGCCGTTCGCCGGGAAAACCTCCTGCGGCGAGCCCTTGACGAAGCCCATCTCGACGCGGCCGCCTGAGATCACATCGACCATGGCGTACTCTTCGGCGATGCGCAGCGGATCGCGCCGGTTGGCAAGCGGCATACCGAGCGCCAGAAGCCGGGCGCGCTTGGTCTGTCGCGCCATGATGGCCAGTGGAATGGTGCAAATCGTGCTCAAACAGGTCGCGGTGCTGTGGTGCTCGTTGAACATCAGATTGATGCCGAGCTCATCGCACATGGCGTATTCGTCGAGGTAACGATTGTAGAGCGCGGAGCCCTCGGCGGGATCGTAGAGCGCAGAAGGAATGGTGTTGCGTATTGGCCCATCCGTCTTTCTCCAGGCCGGATGGTAGGACATTTCGCAGAAGTACCAGGATTTCATTCGGGACAGTCCTTCGTCGCCGTCAGCGCGAATTCAGAAAGTCTTGGACGGAGGCCAAGACGGAGCCCGGATTCTCGATATGCGGGTAGTGTGCGGCTCGAGATATGGTCTGGAACTTCGCTTTCGGGATGCTGTGGGCAATCTTCTCCCCGTACGAGGCAGGAACGATGCCATCTTGCTCACCCCATAGCACGAGCGTCGGGCACGTAATGCGATGCAACCAGCGATGCAGATCCGGACTGTGCATGTACGGGCTCCAGCCGTAGTAGGCCTCGGCCGTGCGATCTTCCACGACATGACTGAGGAGCTGATCATCTGCACCGGAGAAGTCGACGTCGCGCAACTCCGGATCACGGTAGAGGGCGGCTTTGACGTCAGCGGGAGACGATGAATAGAGATCCAAGATCTCAACTTCGGATGGGCCTGAGAATTTGAAGCCAAGGCTGTCGATGAGGATCAGCCGAGCGATACTGTGGCAGCCCTTGACCGCCATATCCGCCGCAATCCACCCCCCGAACGAGCTGCCGATGACCACTGAGCTGCCGTCCAACTGATCGAGCAGCGACAGATAAAGCAAAGCCAGATCTGCAGGCTTCCGAATATGAGGCACAAATTTCGATCCGCCGAAGCCTGGATGGATCGGCATGATCACGTCGAAGCTCTTGGAAAGACCTTCGATCCAGGAACTGGATCGGCGCATAGGCTCGGCGCCGCCGAGAAAGAGCGCCTTCGGCCCCTTCCCCTTACGGATAATAGGCAGCTCGATGCGGTCCTCGCCACGCCCGATCATCACACTTTCCGTGGGCTGCATCCGCGGCATCTCCCCCAGAACAGAGTTGGGAGCAGCGTAACATCGCGATCATATGTCCGCAAGAAAAGCGATGCGTCTTTAATAGAAGACATAATAGAGGTATGTCTCCCGTACGCTTGATGGTGAATCGGAGACGGCATGAAGAAAGGCAAGCCCGTCGGCGCCGCTGTTGCAGCTGCTCGTGTCCTCCGTCTGCTTTCGGAAGCGAAGCTGCCTCTCAACGCCAACCAGGTAGCGACAGCGCTGTCGATGTATCGAGGCACTGCCTACAATATCCTGTGGTCTCTCGAAGACTGCGGGCTACTTACTTATAGCGAGCGCAGCAAGGGCTTCTCGTTGAGCGTGAACCTGCTCGGATTTACCCACGGCATCCTCGGACGCAGCGGCATCATGGACTTCGTTCGTCCGATCATGTTCTCGCTGAACGAGAAATTCGGCGTGACGGCCTTTCTCGGAAAGCTTGGGGAGAACCGGTCGATATTCATTCTCGATTCGATCGGCCCACTCTTTCGAGACGATCTCTACTCCACCGTCGGGCGGCACTATACGGGCTATGCCGGCGCGCCAGGTGCCGTCATCGCCGGTTTCGCAAAGGCCAGCAGGGCGGAAATCGCCAAGCACTTCAACAAGGCGGATTGGTTCAATCCGCCTTCCCTCGACGAATTCATGCGGCGCATACGCTTGGCCCGTGAAGAGGGATACTCGGTCGATGAAGGCGATCGATGGCGGCGACTACTGCAGGTGTCGGCGCCCGTCTTGGATGCTCATGGTCGCCATGTGCTGATGCTGACCGTGGTCTCCTATCTCGATCGCATAAAAAAACCTGACGTGCAGAAGCTGGCGTTGGAAACCCGAGACGCGGCGTGGCGGATCTCTTTGGTGCTGGACAAGATCGAGATCGATTGAGGAATGGAGGTTGTCTCTGGTCAAAAACTTCGCGTGCGCACATAGGCCTCAATTATCGTCGACGCAGGATTGGCTGCCCACGTTCGCAGCCGCCGCGGGCGATCCAGGCATCAGGCAAGCTCGTGATCGGCGTTGAACTCAGCGGTCGCTCCCTGCAAGAACTACATCGATGCGAAAGCGCTCAATGAGCGAGATCCCGAGCCGCTCAGGCCGCGGCAGATGACGTTTGCAGTAGCGCGTCATCGCTTGGCCGTCGACCGGCTGACTGGCGGAATATTTGAATTCCTCAGCAAGCTGTGAGCGGCCCGAGACATGGGTGACACTTCGTACCGGACACATGGGTAACACTTTTCGCTTGGCGCGAGCAGGCGGGAGGTGGGATGCCCTGGAAGGAGTGTTCGGCCGTGGAGGAGCGCCTGCGCTTTGTCGCCCGCCTGCTGGAGGGTGAGAGCATGACCGACCTGTGCCGGGAGTTCGGCATCTCCCGCAAGACCGGATACAAGGTCTTCGACCGCTACAAGGCGCACGGCCTGGAGGCCCTTTCCGACCGCTCCCGCCGGCCGGTGCGCTACGCCAACCAGCTCCCGACCCAGGTCGAAAGCCTGATCGTCTCCCTCAAGCGCGACAAGCCGCACTGGGGCGCCCGCAAGATCAGGGAGCTCCTCGTCCGCCGTCTCGACAGCCATGTGCGTCTGCCCGCCAAGAGCACCATCCATGCCGTCCTCGATCGCCATGGCCTCGTCAGGCGCCAAGGCCGCAAGCGCAACCACGCCACCGGGACCTCCCTCTCCGCGGGAGCTGCCCCCAACGATTTGTGGTGTGCCGATTACAAGGGCGAGTTCAAGCTCGGCAGCGGCCGATACTGCTACCCGCTCACCGTCACCGACCAAGCCTCCCGCTTCCTGCTGCTCTGTGAAGCCCTGCAATCCACTAGAGAAGACCTCGCCGTCACCGCCTTCGAACGCCTCTTCCGTGAGCGCGGACTGCCCCGAGCCATCCGCTCCGACAACGGTGTTCCCTTCGCCAGCCCCAAATGCCCTCTTCAATCTCTCCAAGCTCTCCGTCTGGTGGCTCAGGCTCGGCATCGCCATCGAACGCATCAAACCCGGACACCCCCAGCAGAACGGTCGCCACGAGCGCATGCACCTAACCCTCAAGAAAGAAGCAACCCGTCCGCCAAGCATGAACAGCCTGCAGCAGCAGGCCCGCTTCGACGACTTCCTCAGAGAGTTCAATACCGAACGGCCGCACGAGGCCCTCGCCATGCAGTGCCCCGCCGAGATCTACACTCCCTCGCGGAAGCCCTACGCCGGCCTGCCGGACCTCTCCTACCCCTTCCACGACCGCGACGCCCTCGTTACAGCCTGCGGGCGCATCTGCATGCACAGAAAGAAAATCAACATCTCCGTCGTCTTCGCCGGACAGACGCCTCGGAATCAAGGAGGTCGACGACGGCATTTGGCTCGTCACCTTCATCGACTATGATCTGGGATACATCGACCTGGAGAACAGAAACCTGCAGCCCATCGACAACCCCTTCGGTCCGACGTTGTCACCTATGTCTTAGGTACGTTCCGTCACCCATGTCTCCGGGCCGGACAGCCAGATCAATGGCGATCCCGGCAGGACTCGAACCTGCGACCCTCTGCTTGGAAGCAGATTATTTCCCTTATCTATCGAGCCTATTCTGAAAATCCTGTCTCACTAAATGCTATAATAATCAAATACTTGTGTGCCAACTCAGAATGAAAAAACGGCCGGTAAACGTGCGGCCGTTTCCGCGTCCGTAAGCTTGTCGGCAAGCGACGGACAGAACGTAATTGGCCTGAAACGACCCAATGGCTTGCCATCGCGATTCGTTACATCAGACGTTGATCGGGGAACTTCGCGCACAACAAACAGGGCTACGGCCATGGCATTCCTCCATTTTCCAGCCATTTTCCAACACTATCGGATCAATGTAGAGGGAACTTGTGACTTCGCGTTGCTCAGGTCATCAGCGAGGCAAGACATGCGACTGTTCATTGCAACGATTGTCGCCGTCATCATCAGCGGATGCGCTGGTGGTGGTGGTTTCACTGACATCGCAACTCTGGAAAAGGGGCCAACCGGCAAGACCTGGACGCAGGAAGCCTTCGAATCCAAGGGTAGCGAGTAATTGAGCTGCGCCTTCGAGCGCACTTAGGTCGTTGCCTAAGAGCTTCAAGCCCCTCTCCATACAGGAGAGGGGTTTTGCTTCCATTGTCGAGATCGCGTGCTGGATGAGTGTTACGCCCGTGGCGCGCTCGGGCGGAGCAGGCCTCAACTACGCGAGCACTACAGCGGGGTGCCCATTGTCGATCTGCGTCCAATAGCTACCCACCATCGGCGCGTATCCACTAGAGCGCGATCGCCTCACATGGAAGCACTGCCGCTTCCATGTGGGGCGTGAATCGCACTCTAAACTAGAAGTGTAGAGCAGGATTCACGTTTCAAATGGATCGCGCATGCGATTCCATCTGAAACGATCCTGCTCTAGCTTGCGAGCGCCGCCATCAATTCGCACAGACCTGAGAGTTCTGTTTAGGTTGCGAAGCTGTTCACAAGCGATCGGGTTCATTGCTTGATTGTCCATTGGCTGATAGCCGATTGGCATGCAGCATGAGCGATTCGAGCAACCCTCATGGGGCGTGCCGAGTTCGCATACGCCCGTCATCATCCCCGCAGCCTTCACGCGACAGAGGTCGGCGAAGGATAAGTATCTGCGTAGTTGGAAGCTCGTTAAGCGTGCACGTTTCAATGCTGCAAAGCGGCTGGAGCGGAAGCAGCATGCGAGCATCATGACGTTAGCAGTGGTGGCCTTTTACACCGGCTCGGCCAGTCTCTTCACGCTGACATTCCGTGACGTTTTGCCAGAACAGACAAGGACGATCTGTGAGTTCGTGTCCCAGTTCTTCGGTTTTTTCACGTTGATTATAGGCCTCATCGAACAGCAGAAGGATTACCCGTCGCGGGCGCGCGAACTCCACGAGTGCGCTCGCAAGATCAACGCTTTGCAGAAACATCTAGAGGCGACCCACATTGCCCACCCTGAGCAGTTGCTTCCGTTCCTGGACCGCTATGACCGCTTCATTGCCGAATGTCGTCACAACCATGATGACATTGACTACGATCTGGCGAAGGCTATAGCGCCGATCGACGTGGAATCCGGTCGCGATGATCGTCAGCCTCTCTGGTTGGCCAGGGGTGCGTACCATCTCTCGACGTATTGGTTCTACGCTTCAATCTGGGTGGCGCCGCCGATCGTCGCTTTCACGCTGTGGCTTCTGTTGCCGCCGCTAAACTGATGGCACACGGCCGTTCCGGACACACGATAGAGGCGAAGCCCCGCCACAAGTTGTTGCTCCGGCACGCACGGCTCGCCGTTCATGCTGCTCACACGATGGCTATGTTTATGCTGCGGACAGCCGTTCGTGATTGGCCCGCGCCGTCGCCCGTCCGCCCTCATAGTGTTGTCGTCGGATCTGGTGCAGCACTTCTAGCGTGCGTTCGACGTAGCACTGTTCCGTGGGGAGCAGCGCCCCCGTCCGTTTGGCTTCATCGTTTGTCCATCGCAAGCCGATAGAGGATGTCATGCAAGGCTACGTCACACTCATAGCCGCGGCTTCCTTATGCACGGCGCTCGGAGTCGTAATCGGGTATTCATTTCATAGTGTACTCCAGCCATCTGCGACTTCGTGTGGCACGGCCACCCATACCGGCTCAGCAACAGCCCAATCAATCAGAGCCTCTAAGCACAACATCGTGGACGCGCGAGCCTGCGATCATGGACGCTTCTTGGAAGCGCTGGCCAACGCTCACCGACTTTTGAGCCTGCCATCAGCCCATTACCTGGCGCGCCACAACCAGAGCACGATGATCGCTCCTATGGCTGCGGCGACGTAGAGTATGAGCGGCGACGGAAGGAAGCCAAGAAGCACTCCGATATGAAAACCCGACGAACGGAAGGAGGCCGGTAGTCAGAATGAGGCCAAGAAAGCAATGTCAGAATGAACCGCGGTCAACGGCGTAAAGGATTGGTTACACTGGCGATCCCGGCAGGACTTCGAACCTGCGACCCTCTGCTTAGAAGATGTCGACGGCAACGCTAACCGCATGTTCGGATTGAGAAACCGTTGTACGCTGCATCCCCGGGAATGCCCGTAAGATACCGAATAGGCATGGGGGTTTGTACAGCGCTGACGATCGTTCGCCGCAGGTCCACTACGTTGATACGTAGCTCCCAGCGCGTGGGACGGGCGCTTGAGCCGATCTCCGATCCTGTTGCTGCGAGCCGCCAGATCGAAGGCCGCCGCCTCACCATGCCGGCGGACTTACGGGGATTGAAGCGGAGCAGATGACGCGCGAGTTGAGACGAGCCTATAGGGCATGGCTCAAGGGCCGCCGTTCGCGCTAGGGCGGCCAGTTCTGGTATAAGGGTGCCATGGCGAACGACCTGACCACATCGCCCATTCAGCGGCAGAACATCCTCAATAATCCATTTGCCTTGGCCGAAATAGAGAAGGCCATTGGCCTGAGAGGGATCGAGTTTGAAGGGCAGCGGGTCGTTCTTCTGGACCAGGTCGCGTTCTTCTTCCGGGTTCACCGCCGCACAATCGAGCGTAGCGTTGCCTCAAACAAGGAAGAACTCGAGCGAAACGGCTACGACGTGATTAGAGGCAACCGACTGATATCGTTGAAAGAATCCATTTCTCGCTATGATGGTACCGACATCAATGTCGGTACCATTGCCAGAGCCTCTGTGCTTACCGTTTTTGACTTCAGAGCACTGATCAATATCGCGATGCTTCTTACCGACAGCGATAGAGCGCGCGTACTTCGGCAAGCAATGCTCGACATTGTCATTGATACGATCAACGCCAAGTCGGGCGGCGGCACAAAATACGTCAATCAGAGAGATGAAGAGTTCTTAGAGCGAGCATTCTCGGGGGAGGTCTATCGCAAGGAATTCACAGACGCGCTGAACAAGTGTGTTGAGATGGGGAAGTCAAAGTACCCGATTTATACAGACCAGATATATCACGAGATTTTTCTAGAGAACGCAAGGCTGTATCGAAAAATAATCAACTTGGAGCAAGGCGAAAAAACGCGAGATACATTTTACTCTGAGATTCTGACGTTGATTGCATCGTTTGAGACGGGTCTTGCCGAGCAGATAAAGACGAAGAGCTCAGAACTTGGACGCAAATTAGACCCTCACGAAGTCGATGAGATTTTTGACGCCTTCTCAGCTCAGAGCCACTTGAAGCCGTTCCTAGATATCGCGCGCAAGAAGATGGCCAGCCGCGATCTCGCACTTCGCGGCGCAACCCACCCGTATCTTGAAGCATACATTGCGCCCCTGCCGCGAGAGGAGTTTGAAAGGTTTCTCGGGGCGCGGAGCAAAGAGTTCTCTGAGCGCCTGGAGGAGGCAAAGGACGTGATGAAGCGCCTTAAAGACAGGTGACGGAGTTCGTATTCCCGTTTCACTATCCCACCATCGCTGACGCCATTGCGGCGCACGAGCAAGCAATGGAAATAAGTGGTGATGTTGTGCAAGGGGCCAACCCCGATGCCATCGCTCTATTCGAAGCTTCACTGGATCTGATTAAAATCGTTGATTTCTACAGAAGCTTCGACGAAAAACTCACGCACCTTTTCTTTTCCGCCTGCAAAGCCCACGCGTTCGTGGAAGGCAACAAGCGTTTCACGGTGGCGCTGTGCGCGAAATTCTTGACCGACAATGGGTTCGGTCACCGGGCTACAAGATTCATGCGCTATATGGAAAACGTCGTTGTTTGCGTTGCCGACAACAAGATCGACAAGGCCTTTCTCGGGCAAATAATGATCGCGTTCCTGAGTGGCGAAGAGGAAGAGGAAGAGATCAAGCTTCGCATACTTGAGGCGGTTGAGCAGGTTAGGCTCGACCAAGAACAGCGTGATGCTGAGAACCAACCGCCCGCCTGACGCGGCGAGAACGTTTCGGGGCACAGAGTTTGTACAATCGCCGCCAAATCTTGTACAACGCGGCGACGTGTGACACGCTAAGTGATTGATTAGCTGGCGATCCCGGCAGGACTCGAACCTGCGACCCTCTGCTTAGAAGTTCGCCTCTATTAATCTGATGCCTTTGAATCTCAAAGCGATGAGGTTTACAGGCAAATGGCAAAGCATGGCGGGTATTTTCGCGGTTTATCGGAAATTTGTAAAACCGGCAGCGCAGCATTAGGCGTGGGGATTCGACGGCCTTCGAACTGGTTTCGGTCGTCATCCACTGTCCCTTTGGAAGGAATAAGACCGGCTGAAGGTCTAGCTGCGTTGGTGCCAACGGATGTGACTCGTCCGGCACCGACTCCATCAGTGCAGATATGTTGGCAGTCTGCGCATTTTTCGCCGCGTCGCCATGCCCAGGCGCTGCTGGAGTGGCTATGGAGCAATGGCTATGGGTCAGCCGAGTTGCTGTCCGGCAATATGCAGCGGACCTACGCCGGCGTCTGCCGCGAGCTGAATTGGGCGGTGCGGCCCTGGAACCCAGTCGCAAGAGAGCTGACACGCCTGACGACCAAACGGAAACTCTACCGCTGGATCGTGCGTGACGGCATCCGGCACCGACTCCATGTGTACCTGGTACCGACTCCGAACACGGCCAGCGTCAATGCCATAGCGCAGGTCGCGCCCGACGACCAAACGCATCGGCACAAAGCAAGCTCACAACCCACCCCATCGTTCACAAATGACGTTCAGGTCGCGCGTCCCGTATTTGCTCGGAGACGTGCTGATGGCCGACGCATCTGATTCGCCGCAAGGCCGCTTCATGCCGACATCGAGCGGCACGTCAGGATCACCAGTTGGCACCCTGGACGATCCGTCGCTGGAGGATGAGACAGGTAGGACATCACCATATCAGGTTAAAAGCCCTTTTGAGCACACCATCCTGCAGGTCTTCGAGAAGCTGCTACCGCCGAAACCGTACTGTAGTGACGACCCGGCAGCGTTCGGGCTTTGCATCCGTAGCCGTTCTCAATGGCGGGAGCGATCGAGGATGTCGAAGACCTGCCAGATATCCTCGCGGAGCATCGAATCGACCAGCGCAAGCGCGAGGCCGTCCAGATAATTGTCCGCCAGATCCTGGATCTGGCGTGTCTGCGTTTCGATAAGACGGGTCAGAACACGCTCGGAAGCAAAGCTCGACACTGTCACCATGAACAAAGTGACAATCAGCGGAACGCGCACCGTAATCGGCAAGCGGAGCAGCTTCATTCAGGGGCTCCCCTGACCAATTTCATCTTCGCAGCAATACCATCGAACAGCTCGGGTGCCTCCTCTAAGAAGCCGTCCAGCCGAAGCATTTGAAGAACAGCTCTGCCTTGAGGATCGACCGCCATCCTCACCAACGCGTCGCGCAAACGTACTGTGGTAGGCGAGCCGGCATCCTCGGCGGCACATGCAATCGGCGGAAAGCCGAGCAGCTCGGATCTGCGGATGATGCGCGTGTTGGCGGCGAGCTCTGGCTCCGTCTCGGCGAGCACATCATAGACGTAACCGTCGACGCTCCCGCCCGCGCCGAGGCCGGCAGACACCGCGCGGATGACGTTGCGATGGCCATAGGTATAGAAGAATTGCCGGAAGAATCTGGTCGGCGACGTTCCCATCTCCGCGAGGGCAGCACGCGTCACAAGGTAGCCGGAATTGCTGTCCGGATCGGAGAAGGCGTGTACCGTGCCTGCCAGATCGCCGAGCTTCTCCGCTTCGACGTCGCGGCCGACAATCAAGTAGGACTGGTAGAGCGGTTTGCCGTTCCACATCGGCACTGCCACCAACGCCAGCTCGTTGCGGAAGGCGACGAACGGATAGCCACAGATCCAGGCGGCATCGAGCTGCCGGGACACGAGAAGGGCGGTGATTTCCTGATAGGTGCGACGGCTTACGAGCTGCACCGGTCGGTCCATGGCGCCGGCCAGGTAGGCCTTGAGTGCGTCGAGAAGCACGAGATCAGACGTAAGAAAGACGGGCGTCAGGCCGAAACGCAGAGGCGTTTGCGCGGCCCACGCACGGTGCTTGGTGGGAGGCGCCAACAGAGCCGCGCTTCCCATAATCGATAGAAAACGGCGGCGATCAAATGCCTTTCGCCGCTCCATGACGGTTCCTCCGAGCCGACAGTTAACCTATTGGCTTCGTGATTTTGTTTTGACGCTACTACGCGGGCCTTGTTCGAACAATGTGATGCGCCTCTTCAGGCTGTGCGTGCCGGTCGTTCTTAGGATATCGAGCCAGAACGTGCGGCTGGTTGCACTGTCGGCAGAACGAGGACGGAGCCAGATCCACCGGTGCACTTCCTCCTACTCCGCCGGCGACTGTTTGGTCGGCGATGCCACGGGCTCAGCGAGCAGCCAGCGGCAAACGTAGACCGCCGCTACAGCTCCAATTAGTTGCGCGAAGATAAACGGCACTACGTCCTGCGGTCGGATGCCAGCGAACGTGTTGGAGAACGCACGAGCGAAGGTCACCGCCGGGTTGGCAAACGAGGTCGAAGCGGTGAACCAGTAGGCGGCAGTGATGTAAAGCCCGACGGACGTTGCGACCGCAGCGGCGTTAGCTCTCAGGGTGAGCAGGATTGTCAGCACCAGGCCGAACGCCGCCACCCATTCCGAGAACCATTGCGAGGGCCCAGCCCGCACTTTCGTCGAGAGCTGCAGAACAATTTCGTCGAACATCGCATGGGCGGCGAGCACACCGACGATGCCGCCTAGGACTTGCGCAACGACATAGCCCAGCGCCTCGGAGCCTGACATCTCGCCTTTGATGGTGAACACCGCCGTGACAGCCGGATTGAAGTGCGCCCCCGAGACCGGTCCCAGCATGGTGATGAGCACGAAGAGGATGGCGCCTGTAGGGATGGTATTACCGAGCAGGGCAATGGCTACGTTCCCTCCGGCAAGGCGCTCTCCCATGATGCCTGAGCCGATGACCGTCGCCAACAGCATTGCGGTGCCGATGAACTCGGCGCCGAGTCGCTGGGGGTGAGTGGACTTGGGCATGGTTCACTCCTTGTCCCGCTTCGTTCGACCGATGTCGTCAAGGCGTCTCTGCAAGGACAGCTTGTCGAGTGACGCCAACGGCAGGTTGGTGAAGATGCCGATGCGCTGATAGAGCATGCGGTGAGTATCGGCGAAGGCGTAACGCCGCTCGGGCTCAGCTCCCTCAGCACGTGACGGATCGGGCAAGCCCCAGTGGGCACTCATCGGTTGGCCCGGCCAGACCGGGCAAACCTCGTTGGCCGCGTCGTCACAGACCGTGAACACGAAATCGAGCCTTGGTGCACTAGGTTGAGCAAACTCTTCCCACGACTTGGACCGCAGCCCGCGCGTGTCGTACGTGAGCTGCTGCAGTAGCTCGAGAGCAAACGGATGGACTTTGCCGCTCGGCTGGCTACCAGCGCTGTAGGCCTTGAACTTGCCGGCGCCGAGCCGGTTCATGACGCACTCGGCGATGACGGATCGGGCAGAATTATGCGTGCAGAGAAAGAGCACGTTGTAGAGCCGCTCGCTCATTTGACGGTTGCCTTCTTCTTCGGGCGGCAGAGCTTGGACGCCGCGACGAAAGCGCTGCCGCAAAGCTCTGGACGGCCCTGACAGCACTCTTCGGTCAAGTAGGTCAGAAGCTGACGCATGCCATCGACATCGATGGCGTAGCGGATGAACCTCCCCTGCCGGGTGGAACGGAGCAGGCCCGCACGATCCAATTCCTTGAGATGAAACGACATGTTGGTGGCGCTGATGCCCACACGGTCGGCGATCTCGCCCGCCGGCATGCCCGATGGCCCCTGCTTCACCAGCAGGCGAAAGATGCGCAGGCGATGCTGATGCGCCAGCGCTGCGAGTGCAGTCACGATCCTTGGTTCACTCATAAACCCAATATTTCAAGGAATGTTGTAATAATCAAGCTCAAAGATTATGAGGCTTGTGCTAATCACGGCCCAGGAAATGAAGGGGAGGCGATCCGGCCTAGCCCAGGGCGCGGAGATTCGCGAGGGCGACGTCGCCATCCTGCACACCGGATGGCTGTCGATGCTGTACACCGATCCAAAGCGTTACGGTGCAGGCGAGCCGGGCATCGATGTTGGCGCCGCCGAATATCTCGCCAGCCTGAATGTGGTGGCGGTGGCGGCAGACACGTGGGGTGTCGAGGCAGTTCCCTTCAAGAGCGACCGCGTTTGGGAGGGCCACCAGGTGTTGCTGGCCAAAAACGGCGTCTACATCATCGAAACCGTCGACACGCGCGCGCTCATTGCCGACGGCGTCAAGGAGTTCCTGTTTGTCCTCGGCCAACCGCTCTATACGGGGGCGGTCCAAGCCATCATCAACCCCATCGCCATACGCTGAATTGTCCAGCATTATCTCAGGGCCGGTCCTTCTAGACCGGCCCGTAGCTGGCATCAGCCAAATGGACTCCGCTTGCTGGCTGATTGCGGCCATTTCGCCAAACTTGGCGGCACCACCCAAATCGGCGAGTAAAGGGCGCTCGGGAGGTGGCCGTGACCGTTCTTGATCTGATCGACAAAAGGATTGCAGAGCTAAACCATGTCTTGCGCATGAGAGGTGGTGCTGGCGAGATTGCATCAAGCCGAGAACTCGCGCTCTTGCGGCGTAGCCTCGAAGAAATCCGTCGCTGCAAATGTGCTGAGCGGCGAGAGTGTAAAGAACAGTCAGCTTTGGTCGCCGGAAGGGACTGATCAGGTCTCAGGCGGCTGGCCGGGACGATTTTGAGCGCGCTCAAGGGCAAAAGTCGCGCGTCGTATCGCGCTTTTGAAACCTGAGTTCGCAGCATCTTCTCAACGTGGAAGAAGTCCCCTTTCCTCTGCCCTGACACGAGATCCGCCTTGTGAGCGGCCAGTATGCCGCAATCTGCCATCTGTCACTGAACCGACATGCCATGGTCGGCGGACCTTCTCGAAGATCGCGGCACGCTCAAGGTTGGCCGCCGCGCCGATCTGGTCCATGTGCATCTTGCCGACGGTATGCCGGTTGTGCGCAGTGTGTGGCGGAAGGGGCGACGGGTCGCCTGACAGGTGACGGCACATGAGCATGCGACCGATCTCGTGATCCACAATACCAACACGCCCGATGATGGCGCCGCCCAGCTCATAGCCCACCTCTGTGGGCCGACTCCAGCCGAGCCGGGCGGGGCCGTATAGCGCGGTTTGGTGCATGCCGGAAGGACTTGTCAAATGGCTTTGCCACTTAGACCTGAGTAGCCAGCGAGGCACATGCGTAAGTCAGCAGGAGGACCCCTGTCTCGATCGACGTCCTCCCAATCAGGGCGTGCACACGTTGGGGCGTGGTGCGCGCAGCAACGATGTTGAAAGCCATGCTTCCGGCCAGCACCACCGCCACCGTGATGGGCATCCAGAGCGGCGCACTAAGGCAGCCGAACAACCAGCTCGACCCGATGGCTATCAAGCACAGTAAGTCGTGGCTCACCTGCATAGATGTCTGAACTCGACGCTACCGACCTGTCCATGCACTAGCTGGCAGTCGATGACAGTTGTGTGACAATTGGTGCCGGCGTACCGTTCGCGGTGCAAACTCCCTCGTTAGGAGTTGGTCGATCGGGCGGCGCTCCATCCTTCCGATCTGCGCCAAAGGCGTGGACGCGCGGCGTCGCCGACGCCCAACAGCATTGCGCACATACCTCTCGCGACCGGTCGCGCTTCATGACACTATTGTGACGGTTCGGTATCAGTTCGATTGCGCGCGGAGCGGGCCATTGAGATTGCTGTGGTGGGGGCGGTCAAACCCCTTGGCCTGGTGGTGGGCTCTATTGAGCCTGGTCAGCGGTGGCAATATCGCGCTCTGGTTTCTGCTGTACCGCCAGTTCCACATGCAGCCGACTGGCAGCCTGGACAGCACCTCCGACATCGAGCTCATGCTGTTCCTGTGTGCTGCTTATGTTTTTGGCTGCGCCTTCAGATCGTTTCTGCCGCGTGCGGATGTTCAAAGGATCTGCTTGTTCGATACTTGGCTATCGAGCGTTGTCATCGGTAGGTCCGTGGCGACCGTGGCCGAGATCTGCTTTGCAGCGCAATGGGCCATCCTCTTGCGCCAGCTGGGTGGGTTAGCGGAAGCGGAGACCACCTTGAATGTCGCCGGGGCGATCGTGCCGCTGATCCTCCTGGCGCAGTGCTGCTCGTGGTACGGGGTGTTGACGACCAACTATCTGGCCAATGCCATCGAAAACTCGATATGGGCAGTCGCCTTCCTGGTGGTTGGGATCGGCCTTTGTCGGGTGCTGCCGGAGTTCCAAGGTCTCGTGCGCTTGGGCATCGTCGTCGGGATCGTTGGTATTGCAGGCTACCTGGCTTTTCTCATAACCATCGACGTCCCGATGTACCTGAGCCGATGGCAGGATGGGCTTGCGGATGGCAGCAAAGTTCTGAGTCCTCTGGAGGGTCTCCGTGACGCGAGCACGCGTTGGGTCGTGACACATGACTTCGCGCAGTGGAAGGATGAGATTGCCTGGATGTCGCTCTATTTCACCGCCGCGGTCTGGGCAAGTCTGGCGCTTTGCTTTGTTTACTCGTTCGGGGATCGACTTCCGCGCTATCGCAGCGAACCTGCCGCCCAAGTTCTGAGCGTCGGATCTGCACGAACTGTCTATCGGTTCATGAATGAACCATAGGACCATGGCATGAGTGGGCGTCGTCCGAAGAGCGACATCTGGCTCGACTACGCCGCAGCAGGCCGCAAAGCGAAGTTCTTGCCCAACCTCTCCGCCGTCGCGGCTGCGGGCCAGTATCTCTGGACTGTCTCCGATGAGGTGCGAACCATCGAGTGCCTCGCGCCCCGTGGCGACGGCTACCGGCTGCACGCACAATTTCACCTCGACAAGCTGTTTTCGGGACTGCCGGGAGCCCAGGCGGAGAACGAAGCGGACATCGAAGGGCTCGATGTCGCAGACGGGCGCCTGTGGCTGTGCGGTTCACACTCGCTGACGCGGCGGTCACCGGGCAATGCAGCCGCGGACCGCGTCGAACCCAAGATCCGCAAACGGCCCAGCCGAAGGCTGCTTGGTGCGGTGTCCCTCTCTGACGATGGCGGCGCCATAACCGGGTCAGGACAGGCCTTGCCGTTCCGGGGCGCCGGGTCGTTGCGCGCGGTACTAGGCCGACGCGAGCACCTCGCGCCGTTCATGGAACTGCCGAGCAAGGAGAACGGGCTGGATATAGAGGGGTTAACAATCCTGCGCCGGAAAGCCTATGTCGGCCTGCGTGGCCCTGTCGTCGACAACATTGCCATCGTAGCGGCGGTGACCCTGCGCGCTGACTTCAGCATCGATGAAGCTAGACTTGTCCTGCACTTCGTCAATCTGGACGGGCTCGGCGTGCGCGACCTCACCCGCTGGAAGGATGGCATCCTCATTCTCGCTGGACCTGTGAACGGCGCTGACGGGCCGTTTGCGCTACGGCACTGGCGCCCAAGGCGCACAGGTCGCATCCAAACGCCGCAGCTGGTCCGGACCTTTCCACCGGGTGCCGACCACCCCGAGGGTATCTGCGCGGTGCAGCACGCAGGCGCAGAAGGCGTGATCGTCTTGTATGACACCAAGACCGCGCAGCGACGCAAGGGAACGCGCTACCGTGCCGGTTGGATCAGATTGTGAGGGTTCTTTGATCGAGCTGGCGGCACCAGTCGCGATAGATGTCAGCGGCTTGATGCTACGCCCATCAGCCGCGGCATGGTCGACGCCCTGGTGCGCTGGCAGATAGGCAAGGCGCTGGTTGGCACCGAGAAACCTACTCCAGCTTCGCCCAAGTCGGGTGACCCGGTGGTTAGCCGACTGCAATCCCTCCGATAGCGGTTCTCGAATCGCAACCGCCATTGATGGGAGAAGGCACGGCACGAGCCGCTAGTTTAACGCCTCGTCGACGTGCGCCGCCGTGAGCTGCTCTTGCAAGAAGGCAAGCCAGCGTGAAGTTCGTAGGTTTTGACGGGTTCGTCATTCTCCCACCGTATCAAGTGCTGCGCGTAGCGGTGGTACCGCCGGGCTTCGGAAATGTCTCGTTGACCAGAGGCGCGTCGCTTGGCCGGCATCTAGGGGCTCCCTCGCTTCGGGAAAGATGCCGTTAATGGTCAGCCGAATCGTTAAAGCAAAGGTAACGAAGTGGCGTCTGTGGCGATCATCTCCAGAACTGCGACGCCGCAATCGCGAAATTCAAGTTTTGGGCGTCGCGGATCGTGAAGCTCGTGACGCCGATCAGGTTTCCGCGATCATCGAACAAACCACCACCTGAAGAGCCCGCCGACAGCGGCGCGGTGATCTGGATGTACTCCGTCTTGTCGTCCCCAATTCTTAGGCCAGACAACAGACCGGCACCCAACGTGTTGGCGAGGCCTTTGGGCGAACCGATCGTATAGACGGCTTCGCCGACGGCCAAGGTCGAGTATTCGCGGAAGCCAGGAACCGGCACCAGCTCACCATCCTGGACTTGCAGAAAGCAGCGATCTGATGCGAGATCAGCGCCGACAACATCGGCTTTCAGTGTCATGGCACCATGGACGAGTGTGACGGTTCGCCCATGCGCAACCACATGGCAAGCCGTGACCAGCTCGCTCTGGGAGACCGCGACTGCCGAGCCCTGGGAGCTGGACGTGGCGACCGTGTAGATGGAAGGGCTCACCCTCTTGAACAGCTCGCTCGGTGCTAGGCTGTGCCGAAGTAACCTTGAGGGCCTTGCCACCGGAATGGTCCAGGCGGGCAATATCGGCTGCGGCACGCTCGCCATGACGGGTTGCGGCTTCGGTGCTTTCGCAGTCTTGGGTTTTGCACGAACATCAAGGCCCCGCTTCGTCGCGCGATCCTGCTGAACGGGGGCGAGACCTAGCAACTGATTTGGTGCAAACGCGAGTTCGGCGGCGGCGCATCCGCCCAGGTGCGAAAGCACGAGCACACCAAGCAACCACGATACTTTCATCACAGCAGACCCTCGAACTTAACGACCTGCAGGCTGCGAAGTGATTCGGGCCACACGAACTCGTTGCTCAAGATGACTGTGGATAACCAGATCCCATGGCGCATCCCGGGCGGAGCACGCCGCCGTCGACCACGGCGATGCGCGCGTGCTCGACGCTGTAGGTGCCCGCCTCCGCCGGCACGCCGCCGGCCGGCACCTCGGCGGCGATCGAGGGCGCGGAGAGGAACGCCATCAGAACGAGAACAGAACCTGAAAGTGGTAAAACTCGCCGGGCAAGTGGTAAAATCGCGCCGAAAATGCGTGCGCTGATCCACGTGATTTCTGCTTGTTTTGCGGAAACTTGGACAATGGTGGGCGCAGCAGGACTTCGAACCTGCGACCCGCTGATTAAGAGGACGCATGCTCTGGTCGGTTACGCTGTTGAATTCCAATGGGTTGGCGTCGCCGCGATGCCACCATGCTGCATCCCTGCTGCATCCATCGGACCGGATCGTGATGCCATCCCTTATTGCTTTTGCCATTTGCCAATCCCAAGCGCGGTCAGTGCGCTCGTTCGGGCGACTTGTTGCCAAAGGCATAGCGATGTGCTGTTGGCGCACGATGGGTGTTTCTGCCGGCCCGCGGTGACGTTCGACATTGCTTCCGGTTTACCCCACCAACGGACATCACGCGTGCGCTGCGACTTCCGCAAAGTGCCACCTTCGGACATCACGCTATCGGCTGGAGACCGGGCGCTGAATTTAGGGCCGGTGGACCGTTGCTGATGCACTCGAGGCGGAATTTCCATTCGGCATGTGACGCCGTTCGGCTCCAAGGCGAGATCGACCTTGCCGCTGAGCTCGAACGGAACGAGTTCCCGGATGATGCTCGTCCCATAGCCGGTTTGGCTCGGCATATGAACGAGAGGACCATCGATCTCCCGCCATTCGATGGCGAGCCAGCCAGACGAACCATTGCGCAGCCACCACCAGTGAAGCTCGCACGCGCCCGTTGCGGTTGGACAGTGCCCCGTATTTTGCGGCGTTGGTGGTGAGCTCGTGCAGAACCATGGCCATGGCCTGGGCCGCTTCCGCCTTCAGCTCCACATGAGGACCATCGAGCTCCACATTGCCGGAAGAATAGGGCGCAAACTCACGTTGAACGATGTCGTGCAATGATACACCGGTCCAGTGGCTGCGGCTCAGCAAATCATGGGTCCTCGCCAACAACTGTATCCGACTATCGAGTGCGGCAACAAAATCTGGCAACGATCTCTGTCCCTCCTGGGTTTGAGTGATGATGGCGGCAACTGTGGCCAGCGCATTCTTGACGCGGTGGTCGAGTTCAGCAACCAGCATGCGTTGCTGTTCCTCCATCTGCTTCCGCTCGGTTATGTCGATGCTGACGCCGAGCACCCGCTGCGGGTGGCCGTCGCTTGCGTACGCGATGAAACAGCGCGTCTCGACCCAACGCAACTCGCTACCAGCACGTGTGATGCGATACTCCACGTTATATTCGCGCCGGCGCGCACGGAACGATTGGCTACGCGCTTGTTCCACCCGCCTTATGTCGTCGGGATGCACGTCAGCCAGGCATTGGCTGCGCCCTATCTCGGTTGTGCCCTCAAGGCCGTGGATGGCCGCATAGCCCTGAGAGATCTGCATGATCTCAGTGTCGATGTCGTACGCAAAACCGCCAACGAGGGTCACCTGTTCCGCCAATGCGAGCTGCACGCTGCGTTCAGCGAGCGCCAGTTGCGCCTGCTTGCTGGTTTGTTTGAGCGACTCCTCCGCCGCCTGCCGTTCCTCAACGACGGCGGCAAGCAACATGAGGAGGATCGAGATCGCGGTCAGGAATATCTGTAACGACAACACGTTCACGTCCGGCGCCTGGTTGATGAAGGGCCCGCGTCCGACATACGCATTCGCCAGAGCGATCCCGGCAACAATCAGAAGGGTAAGGCCGGTGCCGCCGACTCCCACGCGGACCGCTGCCCACATCAGAAACGGCAGAGGCGCCAGCAGCAAGGCCGGCAGATTTGAGGAGCCCGGTAATTCCAGACCAAAGACCGGGATACCTACGACGAGCACACCCATGATGATGAGAGCGAGTTCGAAATAGGATCGCCAGGTCGCGTGCTGCGTCCGAACCAACTGACCGGCGAATGCCAGAACAATCACGGGAGGGATCGTGACCATCGCGAACACGTTTCCGAGGACCCGCTGATGCCACACGCGCCAGAAATCCGCGGCCCAACCAGTAAGCAGGAATAGCCCAGCTGCCACCGCACAACCGACAGCTGTCGCCAGAACGCCCAGTAGGATGAATGCCCCCATGTTGCGGAGGCTGCCGAGCTGAGGCGGAGCTCCGATCACGGATCGAAGGGAAAAAGCGGCAAGCGTGGCAAGAAAGATGTTGCTGCCGACCTGGCAGAGCATCACTACGATTGGCACTTCAGGAAGCTGAAAATTGGCGACGTGTAGGTGGGCAGGTACCACCCCGAGCAGGAACATCCACCAGTAGCGCAGCGGCGCGAGGAGCAGGCCCGCCAGAAGAATGGCCGTCGATGGCCAGATTGCTGCGATGCCCGAGGGTGGAAAGCCGAGCTTAATCCCGACAATGCTCCCAGCGTAGTAGCCCGCCAACACCAGGAGCAATCTCAATGCGATGGACCTGTGCAAGTCGCGAAGCGTCAAGCCGTCAACCACGGCCCCTGCCCAGCCGAGCAAGATCGCATATCTCTCCGTCGCGCCGGCCACGTGCGCGAAGGGCCGATGAACCTGAGACATGCGGCGGCCCTTCCTCCAAAGCCGACATGTGCCCAACCATCGTCCGCCCGGCTGCTGATCCGGCCGGACACCTCGTCCCTTTATAGGACTCGCACTCGGGGGAAATCGGTATTCACCCTGAATTTTGATTAAGCCGAGAAGCCGCCACTAAGCGCGCCGCACCTCTAGGGTTCGGACGCGCTCGATGCCTACGAGGCCAACCGCGTCAAGGGATCAGGTTCTGGCGTAGCGCCTCGCAGGCAGCATGCGCGCGATTGCGAGCCCCCAGCTTCGCTTGTGCCTTCTTGATGTGGCTGCGCACCGTCTCCTCCCCCAGCCCTAGCGCTTTGGCGATCTCGCTTGCCTGCTGACCGGTGGAGACCAGACGCAGAACGGCGAGCTCGCGCGGGGTCAGACGGGCGCGCGAGCCGATCCGCTTCACGTAGGGACCAGCCAGGTGCTCCAGGCGTTCGGCGGCAAAGCTACTGGCCGCTTGCAGCCAGATGCGCGAGGCAGGCGTCAGCACGTTGGACAGGTCTCTCTTCGACCAGAACGCAATCAGCCATCGCCCGCCCACGGGACACGTGAAGGTGTCGCGCATGCCATACTTGAGCGCCAGCTCGTCGGCCCATCGGTCAATGCCAATCGGTTCGAGCATACGCTTGGTCTCGGTCCAGGTGAACGAGGCCAGGCTGCTCCTGGCCAGGCAGAACTTGGGCATGAAGCGGGTCGGCGCGATCGTCACATATTCATCCCACCAGCCCTGGGGAACGTCCTTATGCAGGAAGACGGATTTGCCGAGGCGGATCGCGTCCCAGTCATTCGCCTTGAGCGGAAAGCGCAGGCTCCAGAACGCTCAGATGTGCGCTCATGCAGCGGGTGACATGGTGCAACGCATCGAGTACTTCACTAGGTGTTTGCCACGCACCCACAGTGCGCGAAAACTCCAGCAACTCCCCTTGCACGTCTGGCGAACCGTTGCGCCGTGCGGAGCCGTTACCCAGCTCGGCAACATTCATGTGTGAGGAAACATCCTGCCCTCCGACTACGAACAGGCGCGGAGGATGGGCTGAATGTCCCAGACCGAATATCAGGAGAAACCCGCAAACTCGGGCTGGCGGCGAGCAGCTGGATGCGGAACCGCGCGGTTGGCGTGGTGGCCTGAGCGTCAACCGATGAGGACTGTTGCATGGACGGCAGTGCCGTTGCGGCCCGAACGAATGTCAAGGTTGCCGCCGAATTGCTGCATGCGGGAGATCATCCCTGGGATGCCCATCCCCGAGCGGAACGGCTTCCCGTTCTGTCCGGAGCTTGCCTCAGTTTTCTGCCCGTCATCGCTGATCACCAAACACAGTCTCTTGCCCACGCATCTGAAATTGACGGAGACGCGGGTCGCGGAGGCGTGACGATAGGCGTTGGTCAATGCCTCCTGAGCAACGCGGAGCAGCGCTTGCTGAAGCGGTAGCGACAGTTGGGCGACACTGCCGCATGATCTGATCGTGACTTCAGTCCAGTCCGCCGACCGAAACCCTCAACATATCGCCTGAGCGTGACTGCCAAGCCCTCCCTTTGCAGGTCTGGCGGGTAAAGGAGATAGCTAAAGGCGCGCAGCTCCGCTTTGTGGCTTCCTCTAGCGATCCACCGATTTCGTCCAGGACGTCGCGGGTTTCAGCCTTGACCTCAGCATCCGCTCTCACCCGCATCAGGTTGAGGCTGATGGCCGCCAAATGCTGTGCGGTCGAATCATGCAGCTCATTGGCAATGTGTCGGCGATCCTCGTCCTGAAGAGCCAGCAGCCGCTCGTGCTCCACCTTCTTGCGCGCGCTGATGTCCCGCGCAATCTTAGCCACGCCCGTGATCTTGCCTGCGGCATTCCTTAAAGGGGACACCGTCAACGAGATATCGACCAGACTGCCATCCTTGCGGCAGCGCACCGTCCCATAGTGTTCGATCTGCTCGCCACTTCGTATGCGCTCAAGAATTGCGCGTTCCTCGTTCTGGAGGTGTTCTGGAAACAAAGCAGTGACAGACTTGCCGACGACCTCATCGGCCGTGTAGCCGAAAAGGCGTCGGCTCCAGGGTTCCAGCTGGCAATGACGCCATCGAGGTCCCTACTGACAATGGCGTCATCAGAGTGCTCGACGATAGAGGCGAGCACTTTCCTGGCCTGCTCCGCCTGCGAGCGGTCCGTCAGATCAACCAACATGTTCACGGCACCGATGACTTTGCCCGACGCATCATGCAGCGGCGTCGGGTAAGGCATGAACGGCACCAGCATGCCATCAGGACGCTCTGCAACAGCTTCCATGCTCTCCGGGGCGACCTGTTTCAGGGCGACCGCCATTGGGCATTCATCGTGCGGCAGTAGGCTTCCGTCAGGACGGTAGAGCCGCCAGGTTACGCACCATTCATCGCTGCCGATCTCGGGCGTCCGACCAGCGAGCTGAACGGCGGCCGCATTGAAGTAGGTTATGCGACCGGCGGCGTCGGTGGTGTAGATGGCGGCGGGCAACGCATCCAGCAGTTCGCGGCAGGGTAACTCGGATCAAGCTTGTTGTGCATCTATCCCCATCGGTGAGTGGAATTCGCTCAAGGCTGCACCGGGACCTCGATGCGACGGAAGCTTCCAATTCGGAATACTATCAGAATTTCCCACACACCGGATCGGGTCTTTCCCCCGTTGGAAGTAGCGTTAACCCCTAGATCGGCTGAAGCGCGAAAGCCTCACGCCGCCATGGGCTAGGTGTTGCCGGACTGGCAATGCAGGATGGGCTGACCGGCATGCGTTGCAAATGCGTCCATGAACGGCAGAGCCTCGGCGGTGCCGTCATCGCCGATGATGCGCAGCACTGCGCCGCTCAGCACCTCCAGGCGCGGTGAGGGGTGTGCCAGAAAGAAATTGCGGATGAGCAAGACGCCATAGGCGCGGGCGACATCCAGATCGATGAACTCGATGCCTTCGAGGTCGGGATAGACAGCGTTTTTTGTTTCGATGTGAAAGTGAAACCCGCATCTGCGCCTCCGACGACGCAGCCCTTAACGGCGCGGTCGGAAGAGAGGATCTCCGTGGCCGAACCTCCCCAGGCTCAAG
>CAWEBE010000080.1:0-238964 GCA_963806735.1 uncultured Alphaproteobacteria bacterium
TCATCGGTGCCGGATTGAAGGGCACGCCGATGTCGCCGAGGTAGCCGTTGACGTAACGCGCTGGGATATTCAGGCAGCGGCACAGTGTAATGGCGAGATGTGCGAAGTCGCGGCAAACCCCGGCACGCTCCTCATAAGCTTCCAGTGCCGTGCGCGTGCTGCGGGCGCGCTGGTAGTCGAACGTGATGTGGCCGTTGGTGAAATCGCAGATCGCTGAACCGTCGCCATTGCGGGCGAGATGGCCAAAGTTGCCCCATGCCACCGAGCCTAGTTTGTCGGTCTCGCAGTAACGGCTGCCGCTCAAGTGCTGGCGCCCATCGACCGGCAAATGCGGGACCGGCACCACCGGGGCCGTCATGTCGCGGACCTCGGGGACACCGCTGTCGGCGATAATGCCGGACAGGCGCAGCACGGTTTCGCCTGCGAGTGCGGGTGAAGCGCCGCAGTCTATTGCCGAAGTAGCATCGCGCTCGTCCGTGAACGGGACGCTCGGCCAAGCTGTGCGGGGCCGCTTCCTCCACAATGTCTGGCTGACGGTCGGGGTGGATGTCGACGAGGCAGAATGAGGGCGTCGGCTGGTTCACAACAACGGACAGGTCTGCAGCCGTACCTGATGCGCATGGCACCTCTTCCTGAAGGGAGGACGGGCCGAGCAACAGCGATCAGGCGCTAAATGTTCCGTGTGGCGTAGGAACCTCGGGAGCGTCCCCGGCGATTTGTTACGCCAAGCCCTTTGCGGGCAGCGCAATGTATGGAGTGATCGCCATGGCAACCACTACTGTCCATCCCAACCATCAGCTCATTTCGAGTGAGGACGTCGAGGGCGCCAATGTCTACGGGCTCGACGACGGCAAGATCGGCGAAATCGACCATCTGATGATCGATAAGGTGTCAGGCCGGGTGGTCTATGCCGTCATGAGCTTCGGCGGCTTTTTGGGTCTGGGTCACAGCCACTACCCGCTCCGTGGGCTGCTCTGAAATACGACACCGCGCTTGATGCTTATCGCACCGGCGTCACCGAGCAACAGCTCAAGGATGCCCCAGCTTTCAGTGACGATTCCTGGGGCGATCGCAGTTGGGAAACCCGAGTGCATCAGCACTATAGAGTCCCCGCGTATTGGGAAGGGGGGCTGTAGTCATAAAGGAAGGCGCCGCAACCCGGCGCCTTCCTCACCTGCAAGGGATGCTTAGCTCCGCTTATAGTCCGGTGCGACTTGAGCTGATCCTTGGTGGCATTGACGGTGAAGTAGGTCTTGCCGTCGCTGTGCACCATGCGCTTGACCTCATCAAGCTTCATGGACACTTCCTTCTCGCCGATGCCCAGGAAGCCACCGACGCCGATGATCACGGCGGTCACTTTGCCGCTCTCGTCGAGCGCCAGATCATTGACATCGCCGATGCGCTCACCGGCCATGTTGTAGACCGAAGTGCGCATGAAGGATGAGGCCAGCCACGGACCTCTAGCTTCTTGTTGGGCGGCTGTGCCGTACGTGCTGGCGGCTGCGTCGCCGGGTTGGTGGTGGTGGGCGGGACTGTTGCGCCATGGCGCCGGTGGCGAGCAGGGCCAACAGTGTTGCAGTTGCGAAGGTCTTCATAGGGGGCTCCATTGACTATGGGCCCGAACAACCTGCTCGCGACGCCTAGAGTTCCTCAGTTCCCAGACCTTCGAAGCTGGAACAGCGCCTAGGACTCGGCGTTCCTGGCCCATGGCGATTGTTGAGAAAGCCAAGTATCGAGAAGGCGAAGGCGTTCGCAGCCACCAAGCACGCCGGTCAGAGGCGCAAGTACACCGACAAGCCCTACGCCGCCCACCTCCTGGCCGTGGTTGGGATTCTGGCGCACCACGGTGTCAGGGACCCGAACGTCCTGGCCGCTGCCTACCTGCACGACGCGGTCGAGGACACCGAGACCACCATCGCCGAGATATTGGAGGCCTTCAACTGCCTGTCGCCGAGCTGGTCTATTGGCTCACCGATACCGAAACGGGCAACCGCAGAGCCCGCATGATGATGGCGGCGTGGCGTCTGGGCCGTGCGCCCTGGCACGCCAAGCTGATCAAGCTGGCCGACATCATCGATAACTCCAGCAACATCGCCGCGCACGATCCAGACTTTGCCCCCACGTTCCTGGCCGAGAAGAAGCAAGTGCTGGCGCAGATGGTGCGCTGGGAGGGTCAGCGCCTTGAGGTGCTGCCGCTGTTCAAGGAAGCCGCCAAGCTGGCCTGCGCCCCCGAGGTCGATCTGGCCGCGCAGAAAGCCGGGTAAACGAAGAGCCTCACCACTTGGAAGGATGCGGCATCGAGCTCGGGTCATTCCTTCCGTTTGCGGTTTGAAAATTGTTCTACCCAACCCACCGCAAACAGCATCAACAGCGATAGTGGAATAGCAACCGCAATCGTCCTCCAGGCTCCTAGTCCACATGCCACGCCAAGGGCAGCACTGAGCCACACCGTAGCCGCCGTGGTCAGCCCCTCGACCGTGCCCGCCTGCGCATTACGAAGAATGACGCCAGCGCCGACGAAGCTGATGCCAGCCATGACACCTTGGATGATACCTTGCACGACGCGGCTTAGGGCATCTGAGCTTCTCCGCCATGCCGGGCGATTTTGAATGCCTGAACGCTGACCACGGCGGCCCCGAGCGCAACGAGGCCGAGTGTGCGGACCCCAATCGGCTTACCCGCCAAGTCGCGAATTGAGGCCGATGATCCCGCCTGCACCGGCGGCAGTTGAGAGCCGCAGGATCACGTCGCCGACTTCCAATTCCACGCCTCACGCCCTTTCCCGCATCTGCCGGAGGTAATGCTCGGCGTGCTGGTAGTAGTTCTCGGTCGCGATCTCGTCCCCGCTCAGGGCCGCATCGCGCGCCAGCGCAAGGTAGCGTTCGTAGCGCTCCTTGGGATTGCCAGGGACAGGTTGGCGGTGACTCTGCCGTTGGACAAACGCTGTCGGCCCATCGGGTGGGATCGGCGACCCTGCATGTGTCGGGTCCTCGTCATTCTTATGTTCCTGGCTAAGGGCCAGCCCCTCAGCGGTGTTATCCGCTGCGCCACGTGGTTGTGCTTTTGCAGCGCGGGCATACGCGTTCGCCTGCCCACGCACTCTGAAACCGTGAACGGCAGATCAGGCAGTTGCGGGTCTTCGGCGCTGGGCTGTGCTCTGGCTCTGGCTTTCTGTATCGGTCGGAGCCTATCGACCGGCGTTCCTCGTTCTTCAACACGGCTGACACGTCAGTTGGGGTTCACGGCTCGAACAAGCTCGCGCTGCAAGTTCCAGTGGATGTGCGGGGCATGCATCGGCCTATTATATGGGAACAAACTGTCGGTTCATGAAGTGCGACATGGCTCTCATTCTGGATCGCGAAGCATGCTAGTACGCCGCCCGCTGCATGCCACCCCCGGCGCTGGCAATCACCTCAGCCGGAACCCCAACCGCCAGAACCTGTGCCATGGCCGCGCCTGTCGCCAGCACCAACGCCAGGGCAAACGCACTCAACGTCTTCATGACCTGTCCTTTCCATGTTGTGCCGCCAGCTTTGGGCGATGACAGGACAACCCTCGATTTGGTCAGAAGGTTTCGCGGAAAAGGGACCCGCATAGATCGCGTGTTGGCCTCTCAGTTGGTGCTCGGTTTAGTGATCGGTGCGGGCTCGTGAGCATTGTATGTCACGCCGAGCGACGGATTGCCCCGCATGCCATACTCCCAGAAGATGTATGCGATAAACGCCACCATGCAGATGGCGAAGACGATATTTGGAATTACGGTGCTTCGCAGTTTCTTCTGCCGAACAACAAGCTCTTCGCTTCGATCCTGGACCATACGCGCCTCCAGCATGCCAGACGAACAATCGTCGGATTCTCCAAAGTGCATCGGGTGACATCTGCTGCCAGACCGCGCACAAAAAGAGGCTGCCGACGATCTGATTTGCTAACGCGGTAGCGTGGCCCGCGTTCCAGTGGACTGGGGTCTGCCCAGAGCATGCGCCGTTGTGGAGCGCTTGCACTTGGCGGCCCTCCGTAGGAACGTGCCCGGGCCACGCAGCATCACTTCCTATTTGGTGCCGGGCTTCTGCACAGCCGTTGGCTGCTCATGCTGGAAGTGACCGCGATCCCAGGTGAGCATCATCAGGAACACTGCCACTGCGGTGAGCACCAGCAAAATCCTGCTGGCGCTCCACCGACCACGTCGGGTTGGGTCGGGAGATTGTTGGATCATGGCGTCACCTGTTGCTCGGGCTCTGCGGCGGTGCGCCGGGCGTGACCGCAGACGGCTGGTTGCTGCGCCCCGTCTTGGTGGCATCGGTGTCGCCAATCCAGTCGCCGAGCGCGTAGATGCCAACCAGGATGAGCAGGATGAGGACCAGCGCGGGTCCGATAAACGCATATCCCGTGTCGCTGTAGGGAAAGCGGAATCGGCTCCGGGCTCCGGGAATGCGATCCCGAGGGTTGTCGTTGGTTGCCATGCGAGCCTCCCATGTGAGGTGTCTCATGGCAGAAACCAGGATTTCGCGGCTCGTGTTCCCTTCTTAACCTTGGCCGGAGGAGGTTCGGCCACGGAACATCCTTTGCGTTCCGCCGTTATGCTGCGTTCGCCCGCAGCTATTTGCGTCCACTGCGCCGGGAGGTGCTGAGCGGCGCGGTGCTGCGCATCCCGTCATTCTTGCTCGCCGCTGTAGGTCAGAAATGGCGTTGATGCCAGGAGGCTGATCCTGCCCAGCCCAAGTACAGCATCAGAACACAAGGCCGACCTGTCCTTCGTGCGCCGTGTTTTCATCGTCGTCGCTGTCGCGACACTGGTCGCTGCGGTGTGGGCGCTCTCAGACATTCTTCTCCTGCTGTTCGGCTCCGTCCTCTTTGCCGTCATGCTGCACGCCATCGGTGCGCCACTCCAGGCGCGGTTTGGGCTCAGGCCTATTCCAGCCCTGGCGCTCGCGGGCAGCAGCCTTCTCGTGCTGCTGGTCGTGGCGGCCGTTTATCTCGGCCCAGAGCTCGCGCGGAGATGCGCAACGTGGCCACCATGCTCCCGGACGCTGCCAACCGCGTGGTTCGATATTTCCGGCTCGGCACCATGGCCGATCTGATCAGGGATGGCACTGCCGTCTCGGCGCTGGGCGGGCTCGCTTCCCGCGTCATCGCCTGGAGCACGACTATCGCCGGGGCGCTAGGATCATTTCTGCTGGTAGTGTTTGGCGGCATCTATCTCGCCATTGACCCGCGTCTGTATCGCGACGGCCTCCTCAAGCTGGTTCCACCCGCCATACAGCCCAACGTCCATGCCACGCTGGATGACGCAGGCGTAGCGCTCAAGGGTTGGCTGCGGGGGCAGGCTCTGGCCATGCTGCTCGTTGGGGTATTCACAGGGCTCGGGCTGTGGCTGGTCGGTGTACCCTCGGCGTTTGCCTTGGGCTTCATCGCGGGCATCGCCGAGTTCGTGCCCATCATCGGCCCGATCCTCGCCGCCATCCCCGCACTGCTGATCGCCAGCAGCCAGGACCTGCAAACGGTCCTGCTGGCTTTGGCCGTGCTGGTCGTGGTGCAGCAGGTCGAGAGCAATCTCATCATGCCGCTGATCGCCGACCGCATGGTCTCCATCGCACCTGCTGTTGGCCTGTTTGCCGTGGTGGCCATGGGCGTGCTGTTCGGTCCGCTCGGGCTGCTGCTCGGATTTCCCCTTGCCATCGTGTTCGACGTGGCGGTGCGGCGGCTCTACGTGCGCGACACGCTCGGTCAGCCCGTCCAGATCGTGGGCGAGCCCACGCAAGGCCCCTAAACCAGGATCGGCCCTCGGGCATAGAGGCGGACCGTCAGTGGGTGAGCGCACGGGCGGGCCATGGGCTAGGGTGCAGTAGGGGGCCGCACAATCCCTTGCATCTGAGTGGGTGTCATCAATGCAAGCTTGCATCGGGCTCAGGCAGACCCAGATGCAATGCGGCCGAGGCAATTATCGGATGGCATCAGGGTGTACTCAGATGCGAGCGCGCGGCGGACGCGGCACCAACAAATCTTGAGGATAGGACTTCGACTACGTTGCCACTAACGGCAGCTCGATCACGAACTCGGTGCCCGGAGCATGGCGCGTGATGAGGATGCGGGCCTCGGTCTGCTGCGCCAGCGCCTTGGCCAGCCGCATGCCCAGGCCGCGTCCCTTGGCGATGTCGAACGATGGCGGCAACCCGATCCCCTCGATCGCGAACCGAAACCGACGCCAACCCGCCGCTGGCCTGCGTCACGCGCACCCAGATGCGCCCGCGCTCGCCCTGGGGGTAAGCGTGCTTGGCGGCGTTGGTGACCAATTCGGTCACGAGCAGCGCCACCCGGATGGCCCGGTCCGTGCCCATGAAGAGCGTGTCGGGTGCGTCGCACGAGACTTCGCAATGTGGCGTGGCCTCGGTCAGGTCGCCGCATATTTCGGTCAGATACGCGCCGAGTTCGATCTTCTCGATTTGCGGGCTGCGATAGAGACGGTCATGCGCGCGCGCTATGGCGGTGATCCGGCTTGAGGCCTCCTGCAAGCGCTGCTGGAGCGCCGCATCATCCTCGCTTGCCTGCAACGCCAGCATGCTGGCGACGAGCTGGAGGCTGTTCTTGACCCTGTGATTGATCTCCTTGACGAGCACCTGCTGATGCTCAAGCGCCGCCTTCAACCCGCGCTCTTGCCGCTGCCGTTCAATGGCCATGCCAAGAATGTTGGCCGCACCTTGCAGAAAGGCGATGTCATGCTCGGTGAACTCACCCTCAGAGCGGCTATCGACTTCCAGGATGCCGTACGGCGCGCCGTCGCCTTGCAGGATCACGTTCATGGCGCGGCGCACGCCGTGCGTGGCCAGCAGCTCGGGCGTGCGAAAGCGTTCTTCGGCCTCCAGGTGGTTGGAAATCACGGGCTTGCCGGTGCGCAAGGCGAAGCCCGAGGGTGACGCCAGATCGGCCCCGACGCTGGCGCTGCCGACAAGGCCAGGGTCCCACCCCACGCCTGCGCGCATCAGCAAGCGGTTCTCGGCAGGAATATATTCGAGGGCCTTGCACAGCTCGGCCTGCAACCCGTCCGCCACCATGCGCACGGTGGTATCCAACAAATCCGAGAACGGCGTTCCCTTCAGCGCCGCCACGCCGAGGTCGGACAGTATCTCCTGCTGCCGGATGCGCAGGTTGAGAGCACGCTGGGTCAGCTCCGGCAAGCCGTCGGCTTGCGGTGGCTGTTCGACCACGGGCTCGGGCTCGTCGGGCGACGCCATGGTACTCCCGTCATGGCACTTACCTGCTCACTCATAGCAGTGATGCAAGCGCGAGGACCAGAGCATCAGCGGCCACAGGCTTGGCGAGCACCGGCACGTCGGGACGGGCGCGGCGCGCGGTGGCGGGATCGCTGGTCTGGAACACAAATGGGATGCCGCGTTCGGACAGCCGTGTCGCAACCGGCAGCGTGTCTCCTCGCTCCAGGCGCAGATCGAGAACGGCGGCGCGCAGATTTGCCACCTCCGCCAAGCGTAGCGCGTCGGCCAAATTGTATGCCGGGCCGACCACGAGCGCGCCAGCGCTCTCTAGGGTCTGGCGTATGTCCATGGCGATGAAGGGATCGTCCTCGACCACCAGGATAGGGACGCCCTCTAGTTTCATGGCGTCGTCGCGCCCGGATCAGCCGTTTCTGCGGCACGCGCTAGTTCCGCCGCAAGGCTCCTGGCTCGCTCCGCCAATCGCAGATATGAGGCGGCAATACTCAGGTACACCGACTTCTCTTGCGGCCGCCGTACGGTCAAAGCCAGCAATCGCGTTTCTTCCGCGCGATCCCGCCAATAGCGCTCGTCCCTGTCGAGGGGATGGTCCATTGCCCGTCTGCTTCCCCCATCCACCCCCTTATCCCCGGCAACGAAACGCCATGTGGTCGGTTCGGTTCCTTACCGTGCAGCCGAAGGCAGTGGCTTACGAGCGCAGCGGCCCTCCGACGGTTCTGCCGATGCCGGACCGGTACCACCGCCAAACGCTAGGCGGCCGTCTCGGTACTTCCACGTATGCTGTTGACCGCACTCCTGACATAGGATGCTCACCTCGTCATCGCGCCGCGTTGCGAGGTCTTGGCCTTCTGGCAGGGCTCCAACAGGAATGTCGCGCCCGCTGGTGGGGCACGTGAATACGATCATCACGCTCATGACACGCTCCGCTTGTTTTGCGGTTAGCGCTCAAAACGAGCTTCGTCGTTGTGAGTTCCGTGCAGGCACCTGACGTACATGCTGCTCATCGCCGACCACATTTGAAAAGCGCCACATCCCCGTATCGCTGCCGCTACGGCGTGTAGGTACCGTTGCACTTCTTCTCCAGCCCGGCTTGGTCGAGGATGCTGATCCTGCCTCGGCACACCTGTCGATCAACTCGCCGTCCTGCAACGAGGGGTGTTGGCCAGCGGGCAAATTGCTTGATCCGAAGTGATTTAGACTTTGGTAGGGGCGGGAACACTTCGGCGCACATGCGCGTTATGTTGCCCGGCAAAGATGGGGAACGGAGAAGATGGCGGTCAAGCCGAACGGGCGCGTGTGCGTCATCCGCGAGCAGATCATTGAAGACCCAGTATCTGGCCTGACATTGCAAATTGCATTTGCCGAGGACGATGACGAAGCACCATTTCGGCTCAGGATTTATGGAGACGCCCTGCCGTTCGGCAACCGGGAATTTATGTTTGACGAAGGCGGCGGCAAAGCTGGAGCCGGGACCGCATTGTGCGGCTCAAATCGTGCGACTTGGTTGCGCAAGGCAAAAGGCTAGTTCCCAGACCCGCGATCCTCGCTATTTGCATCCAGGTTCAGGATCGATCCGTCATCGTTGTCGGGCTTGTTCACGCGCGTCGAGATCGGCCACATCGTCATGAGGTTCGGCGGATACGGCACCAGCACATCGCGCGGATCGGGTTCGATACAAGCGAGCCATCGGTCGTGCGCTGAGGCTAGCAAGATCACCGGCATGCGGTCGTGTATCTCTCCCACCAGCTCATTGGCCGGACACGTGATGATGCAGAACGTGCGCACCCAGTCCTCGGTGCCAGGGCGCTTCCAGTTCTCGCAAATGCCCGCGACGCCGAACGGCTGGCGGTCCTGCATGGCGATGGCATACGGCTGCTTGGCCTTGGCGCCCTTTATGGCCTTCCACTCGAAGAAGTTGTCGATCGGCACGATGCAGCGCCGCGACTTGTAGGCGTCACGGAACATCGGCAGGGCGGCGACCGTCTCAGCCTTGGCGTTGATCGGCTTGCGACCCGGCTCCTTGCTCCAGTATTGCGCCGCGAACAAGCGATGGGGTCCATCCTCGCCCGACACCAACCACATGCCACAGATGCACGACCCCAATCCAAAGAAGCGTCACGGCAAACAGAAGAGCTGCTTTCCCGACGGACCGACCTCGACTTGATATGTCTGGACCAAAATCACGCTCGGTCCAAAAATGAAAAAGAAAATCCACTGGAGCCACGGCAGGCTCTCGAGTGCGTCTTCGACCCTGCCGAGCCAATCGACGCCGAGGATGAATTTGTCGAAGAGAACCCTGAGCCACATAGGCTTAGTTGTGCGCCCGACTCACTGCGGATGCCAAGTGAGCCCTGTGCATAACGGTGTAGCCGACTTATCCCTGCTCCAGGTCGACCTGTCGCAGGATCAAAGGGAGATACGGTCATGCCCGTTCTGTCCGATCCGACCGACGTTTACGTACGCTCAATCCTGGACCGAGCAAAAGGGCATGGTGAGATCGCCCTTGCCGATCTGGAATCCATTTTGGAATCCGAGTTGGAAGGCAAAGCCGACATCTCGACAGGTGATATCGCGGACACTATCGACGCCTTGGCGGACCTGGGCAATCGATGTGCAGGATGATTGGCGGCGGTTGTCAAAGTTAAGTGCTTGCAAAGGCTCAAGAAAATAGTAGTTATCCCCTTGGTAGATACAAAGGCTTTTCAGAGGCCTTGTCAGGCCCCTGCCTCGCCGCTAGGACAACTTTGAGGGCTCCCAGCAAAACGTGTTTTTTGCTGGGAACTCCCTTGCCCCACACCCGCGACAGTGGACCCGAGCCCAAGGCAGCACGCAGCACTGCGCTGCCCGAGGGAACGCTGCCGCGCGGGCTGTCGCGCAGGCAGGCTGCCGCCTATGTCGGCGTCTCGCCCACCACGTTCGATGCCATGGTGGCTGACGGCCGAATGCCCAAGCCGAAACACATTGGCGCACGCCGTGTGTGGGATCGGCGGCGCGTAGATGAAGCCTTCGACGAGTTGCCGGGCGATGATTACCATGGTGATGATGTGTGGGATCACGTGTCATGAGCCTCGGCATGGTCGCCATCCAGTATCCTTTCCTGGTCCGCGATTTTGATCGGCACGGCAATGAACGCCTGTACGTGCGCCGCAGGGGCGTGCCGAAGGTGCGCATCAAGGCCAAGCCCGGCACAGCCGAGTTTGAGGCCGAATACCGCACGGCGCTGGGCCAGACTGAGGCGTGGAAATCGGAACCGTCGCGTGAGGGCACTTGGCAGTGGCTGTGCATGCTGTACACGGCCAGCGCGCAGTTTCGCGCACTGGATGCCAGCACGCAGACTGCCCGCCGCCTGATCCTCGAAAGTACATGGGCGAGAGCCGCGCGAGCCGGGTTCAAAGGAGCTGTTTGCTAGCTGCCCAGTGGCCCGCATGACTCCCAAGCACGTCACGGTGCTGCGAGACCGCAAGACCGGATTGCCCGAGGCCGCCAACGGCCGCGTCAAGACCATCCGACGCGTCTTCGATTGGGCGAAGACGCAGCAGCTCGTGACCAGCAATCCGGCCATGGATGTGGCCTATCTGCGCTCCGGCTCCGACGGTCATCATTCATGGACGCCGGAGGAAGTGGAGCAATTCAAGCGTTGCCATCCGCTCGGCGGTAAGGCGCACCTCGCCTTGATGCTGATGCTGCTGACGGGCGTGCGCCGCTCTGATGTCGTGCACCTGGGTCGGCAGCACGAGAGAGCGATCACTGACGGCATCAAGGTGCTGGCGTTCACGGTGACCAAAAACCGGCACCGCAAGCCCATGCGCATCGAGATACCGATCCTGCCGCAGCTCCAGGCCGTACTCGACGCCAGCAAGACCGGCGACATGACCTATCTGGTCACCGAGTTCGGCAAGTCCTACACAGCCGAGGGCTTCGGCAATTGGTTCCGACGCCGCTGCGATGAAGCAGGCTTGCCGCACTGTTCCGCGCATGGACTGCGCAAGGCAGGTGCAGCGACGGCCGCCGAGAATGGCGCGACGACAGCGCAGCTTCAGGCCATGTTCGCGTGGACGACGACGAAGGAGCCGGACCGCTACACACGCGCGGCCAACCGCAACAAACTTGCGACCGACGGCATGCCTCTGCTGATCAGAAAGTGAACAAAATGTCCCACTTTTCGGGCTGGTGGGTGTCCCACTTATCCTAAGTCGCTGACGTCACAGGCAAAACCGGGACCGTGGTGCCCAGGGGCGGAATCGAACCACCGACACCGTGATTTTCAGTCACGTGCTCTACCAACTGAGCTACCTGGGCCTGTTCCGGGCGGGTCACCTCGCGGCAACGTCCGAAAGCGCGCGCTGTTATATGGGCTTGGCCCCGGCCTGTCCAGCGCTTCGCCCACCGCCGCCCGTGCGTGCCGGAACGGCTTTGCCCGCCTCTCAATCGACGATGAAGAGCTTGGCTCCGCGCGGCCCGGTTCTCGATCGATGCGGCTCCGCGCCATCTGAGACCTGATAGCTTTGCCCGGCCCGCAAGACGAAGCGGCGCCCATCGGCCAGCTCCGTCTCGAGCTCCCCGTCCAGCACGAGCAGGATGTGGCCCTTTTCGCACCAGTGATCGGCAAGATAGTCGGGCGAGTAGTCGACCATGCGCACGCGGATGCCGCCGAACTCGCGCGTCCGCCACCAGGCCGTTCCGCGCTCGCCCTTATGCTCGGTCCGCTCGATCTCAGCCCAATTGGTTGTGCCGAACGGGATATCACTCATCCTCATGGCGGCCCTCGCGCTGATCGTCATGGGTGCCCTGCGCGGCCCGCGCATCGTCACCATCCTCGTCCGCATCTGCCCGTCCGCCGGGAATGGCGTAGGTTCCCTTCAGCCAGCGCGACAGGTCGATATCGGCGCACCGTCGCGAGCAGAACGGCTGGTAGTCAGCGTCGGTCGGTTCGCTGCAGATCGGGCAGGTCCTGCCTGCTACCTTTGGCTCGCGTGCTTTTCGATCTATGGTCACCGATGCTCCCCGGCATCATAGCTGTTCGCCGTCGCCGGCCCTCAGCCAATTGAAATGGATAGGAAAGCCCTCTCCCACAAGCATGGCAACGAGCTCCGTCAGCGGCAGTCCCACGACATTGGTGTAGGAGCCTACGATTTTCTGCACGAAGCAGCCGGCCAGACCCTGAATGGCATAGCCGCCGGCCTTGTCGCGCCACTCCCGCGATGCAAGATAAGCCTGCATCTCATCGGGCGACAGCCGCTTGAAGCGCACCCGCGTGTCGACGATCTTCAACCGCACGCGGTCTTGCGGGGTGATCAGGCACAGGCAGGTCAGCACGCGATGCGAGCGGCCTGAAAGCAGTCGCAACGTTGCGAGCGCCTCCTCTATGGTCGTTGGCTTCACCAGAATGCGCCGGCCGAGGGCAACCACGGTATCGGCCGCGAGCACATGGGCCTCCGCCAGCTCCTTGTCGTTGGCGATGAGGTCGCGTGCAGCTTCGGCCTTGGCTCGTGCCAGGCGCGTGACGAGGCTCCTCGGCATTTCGCCGCGCCCCGGCGTCTCGTCGATGCTGGAGGGGCGCAGCGCATCAGGCTTCACGCCGGCTTGTGAAAGCAGCATGAGCCGGCGCGGGCTGGCGCTGGCAAGGACGAGCCTTGGTCTCAGCTCAGACCGGCGGCCGACCGGGTTGCTGCGCGCCCGCTGCTGCCGCAGCGTCTCGCGTTTCGGTTCGTCGCTGCGACCCAGGGCCGACAGAAGCGCTGTCTTGGCTGATGTCATCGGTGTGCGCTCTCGTCTTCACACTTGCCTGGTTGGCTCAGGCCGATTGCACCATCCAGGATGTTGCCGGTCATGGCGCAAATGTGCCCTTCCGCTAAACTGAGGGCCCACCCGCCGCAAGAGTTTTCTGGCGATATCCGAGCCACGACAGCATCAAGGACCATTTCCATGCCAGGCAAAACGAACCGCATGCCGCCGATTGCTCCCGACAAGATGACGGAAGCGCAGAAGAAGGCCGTCGCAGACATCATATCCGGTCCCCGCGGGCACCTGGTCGGCCCATTCATCCCGCTGCTCAGAAGCCCGGACTTCATGGGGCGTTTGCAGAGGACCGGGGAATACCTGCGTTTCAACAGTGCGCTCGAGCCGCGGCAGTCGGAGCTGGCAATCCTGATCACGGCGCGGCACTGGTCGCAGAACTTCGAGTGGCACGCCCACCGGATATTGGGGGAGAAGGCTGGCTTGAAGCCCGCCATCTGCGACGCCATTGCGGAAGGTCGTCGCCCCTCCGACATGGCCGATGATGAGGCTGTGATCTATGACTTTCTCGACGAACTGATCCGCACGCGCACGGTCAGCGATCCGACCTGGAACCGTGCTCTCGCCCAGTTCGGCGAGCGCGGCATTATCGATATGATCGGCCTGCATGGCTACTACAGCCTGCTCGCCATGATCCTCAACGCAACGCACGCACCGCTGCCCGAGGGCGCGCAGCCCGGACTGAAACCTCTGCCGTAGCGTCTAGCGCGCGATCGTTTCGCATGGAAGCAACAAGGCTTCCATGCGTCCGCGCGTAGCGCGGCTCCGCCGCGAAGCGCACTCTAAAATTTATGATGTAGAGCAGGATTCACGTTTCGGTCGAGGCGCTTCGGGTGAGGCAAGGCGATTCCATCCGAAACGATCCTGCTCTAGACTGACGGACCGCCCTCGTAGCCGAAGCGCTGCCTAATGCGCCGGAACAGGCCGTCGCGCACCTCGCGATACGCCTGCAGCACCTGCTCGCGGCTGCCATAGCCGCGCATAACGGTGGCATCGAGCGTTGGCCAGTATTCTACCTCGACGGCCATGGTGCGTGTCAGCTCCAGGGCTTGGTGGTGCGCTTCAGGCGAAAGCGTAACGATCAGATCGAAGGAGGTGTCGTTGAGATCGGCGAGAGTGTGGGGCCGGTGTTGCGTCATATCGATGCCGATCTCTTCCATCACCGCGGTTGCGAAAGGGTCGGTCTCGCCCGCCCGAATGCCTGCCGATTCGACATAAACCCCGCGGCCTCCGAGATGGCGAAGCATGGCAGCCGCCATGGGCGAGCGCACGGAGTTCATGGTGCAGGCGAACAACACCGCCCCAGGCCGCCCCCGCGCGCGCCCGTCCATGCCGCCTCAGCCTTTCCAGTGCAGCGCGCAAATCAACGTGAACAGCCGGCGCGCGGTGTCGTGGTCGACGGTGATCTTGCCTTTCAGCCTTTCCACCAGCAGCTTGCTGCCGTCATCGTGCAGCGCTCTGCGGCCCATGTCGATGGCTTGAATGCGGGACGGGGGGGCCGTGCGGATGGCCTTGTAATACGTATCGCAGACGATGAAGTAGTCCTTCATGATGCGTCGCAGCGGCGACAGTGACAGCACGAACGTCGAGACCACCTCACCTTGTTCCAGCCCGACAGCGAGAACCAGGCGGTCTTCTGCAATGGAAAGGTTCAGCGCGTAGGGGCCGTCGTCACATCCGTCGAGCTCGAAGTGGTTGGCATCGAGGATGTCATAGATGGCGACCTTCCGCTCGTGATCGATATTGGAGCTCGATGGCGCAATCGATTGCTCATCGAGCGTGATTGAGACGAGGCGCGATCGGCTCGAGGCTGCCTCGCTCATGCGCCGCCCTTGGGTTCGGCCAGGCGAATGGCAACCGACCGCCGATGCGCCTCCAGCCCTTCGGCTGTCGCCAGCGTCATGGCTGCGGGAGCGAGTTGTGCGAGCGCGCCCTCATTCAGCTTGAGAATAGACGTGCGCTTCATGAAATCAGCAACGCCGAGGCCTGACGAGAAGCGCGAGCTGCGCGCGGTGGGCAGCACGTGATTGGAGCCCGCAACGTAGTCGCCGATCACCTCCGGCGTGAAGGCACCGAGGAAGATGGCGCCAGCGTTGCGAATTCGTGCAGCGATCGGCTCGGGATTGCGGGTCGCAATCTCGAGGTGCTCCGCCGCAATGCGATCGGCAAGAGCCGGTGCTTCATCCAGCGAGCGCAAGAGTATTGTGGCGCCGTAGGCTCGCCAGCTCTCGCCGGCGATAGCGCCTCGGGGCAGGCGCGCCAGCTGATCCGTCACGGCTGCAGTAACGGCATCGGCGAAGGCGGCATCATCCGTCATCAGGATGGCTTGGGCAGCCGTATCATGTTCGGCCTGCGCCAGCAGATCGGCGGCGATCCAGGCCGGGTTGTTGTCGGAATCGGCGATCACCAGCACCTCGGAAGGGCCCGCGATCGAATCGATGCCGACTGTGCCGAACACCTGCCGCTTTGCTGCCGCGACATAGGCGTTGCCCGGACCCACAATCTTGGCCACCGGCCTAATCGTCTCGGTGCCGAAGGCAAGCGCCGCCACGGCCTGCGCGCCGCCGATGCGATAGATCTCCTCGATGCCGGCGAGACGCGCGGCAGCCAGCACGAGCGGATTGAGGGCACCTGCTGGGCTCGGCACGACCATGACGACGCGCGGCACGCCGGCAACTGCGGCCGGCACGGCGTTCATGAGCACGGAGCTCGGATAGGAGGCCGTTCCTCCAGGCACATACAGGCCCACCGCCTCGACGGCCGTCCAGCGCCAGCCGAGCTCCGCCCCGACGGCGTCGGTATAGCGTTCGTCTTTCGGCGTCTGTCTGCGATGGTGCGCCTCGATGCGATCGCGCGCCAACCGGAGGGCTGCCAAGGTTTCTTGGTCGGCGTTAGCTACGGCATTGTCGATTTCGCCCTTGGCAATGCGCAGACCGGCCTGCGCAAGATCGATCCGATCGTATTTGAGCGAAAGCTCGATGAGGGCGCGATCGCCCTTGGCCCGCACTTCGGCAATGATGCCGCGCACCACCGTGTCGACGTCCTCGGAGACTTCCCGCTTCGCGGCCAGGAATGCACTGAAGCGAGCCTCGAAATCGGACTCGCTGGTGCTCAGGCGCAAGGACATGTCACCTCGGTGCGGGCTTGCTCCGCAGCCGCCTCCATAGCTCGATCAGTGTCGGGTGCTGGGCTCGTCATCCTGGCTTTCGGGCGTGCGCACTTTCTCCCAGCCGGGCGTCAGATCTCTGAGCTCGGCCTCGACGCACTCGACATGCAGGCGGATTGCTCCGCCGCCCGCAAAATAGAGGGTAACGAAGCCCTCGGGCTCAGTGGGCGCGACCGGAGCATATTGCATGGCAAGCAACGTGAGCACGGTGGTCCTGGCCTCGAGATCGATCCCCATGAAGCGTGCGCCCAGCACGCGTTCCAGCCGCAAGGCCGCTTGACCATGCAACTGGTCGCCCCTGCTGAGGGCGTGCGTCCAGTGCAAGCGGTTCGCAATGGCTGCAAAACGCCTTTGCCGGGGCAAATAGGCCATGTCCTCCACCTTCAGGGTTGCATCCTGAAGATGAGCGGAGATGACGGCGAGGTCTTCGCCGTCGAAGGCTATCAGCTTGAGTTTTTCCATATGACTTTCGGCTCGAGACGCAAAAAGAGCCCTCGCAACAATGCCTTGGGGCGCAGTGATAGCCGCGCATGGCGAGACGCGCAACTCATGCCTTGCGGGCCGCCAGCCAGACCCCGGCCAGGATCAGCAGGAATCCTGCGACATGATGAGGGCCGATCTCCTCGCCGAGCAGCAGGCTCGCCAGCACCGCGCTGTAGAGCGGGATGAGATGCAGGAAGACGCCCGCCCGGTTGGCGCCAATGAGATCGACGCCGCGATTCCAGCTTGCGTAGGCTACGAGGCTCGGGAATACGGAGACATAGGCCAAAGCGGCGGCGGTGGTCAGCGTCGGCTGCAACGCGAACCCGTTGGCGTGCTCCCAGAGCCAGAACGGCAGCGAGGTTACCGCTGCGATTGCCGCGAGCACGAAAGTGAAGCTCAGCCAGTGCATGATGGGGCGGCGCCGAAGGCAGGCGGAATAGACCGCCCAAACGCCCATGTTGAAGAGAATGATGACGTCGCCCCAGTTGAACTGCAACGCCCGCAGAATATCCAAGCTTCCCTTGGAGATGATGGTGAGAACGCCCGCCAGCGACACCGCGATACCGAGAATTTGCCGCGGTAAGATCGTGTCGCTGAATATGAGTGTACCGGCTGCCACGATCAGGACTGGGGCCAGTGAGTTCAGGACCGATACATTGATGGCGGTTGTATACTGTAGGCCGATGTACTGAAGCGCACCGAAGATGGTGCCGCCGATGAGTGCAAGAAAAAGAAGCACACGCCAGTGGCTGCGGATCGCCGGCCAGTCTCGCCGCAGATGACGATGCGCCAGTGGCCACAGCACCAGCGCAGGCACAATCCAACGTACGGTCGAGATCGCAAACGGCGGCACGTGCCCGGCTATGGCACGGCCCAGGATGTGATTTCCCGACCAGCACAGCGCGGCCAGGGCGACGAGGAAATATGCAGTCGCGCTGGGCGACCGATCAGTGCCGGCGGGCATGATGCTCTATGTCTCGCCAATCGGCCGCTTCAGCCCGTGATCCGCTCGATGTCGGCGCCGCAGCTTGCCAGCTTGGCTTCCAGGCGCTCGAAACCGCGGTCGAGGTGGTAGACGCGGTTGATTGTCGTCTCGCCCTCGGCCATCAGCGCGGCAATGACGAGCGACACGGATGCGCGCAGATCCGTTGCCATCACCTGGGCGCCGCGCAGACGTTTGACGCCATGCACTGTCGCCGTATCGCCGTGCAGGTGAATATCAGCCCCGAGACGGGCGAGCTCCTGCACGTGCATGAAGCGGTTCTCGAAGATGGTCTCGCGAATGATGCTGGTGCCCCTCGCTCTCGTGACCAGCGCCATGAGTTGGGCCTGAAGATCCGTGGGAAAACCGGGGAACGGCTGGGTCTCTATCCTTTCGATCGGCTCGATGGCGCTTCCGTTGCGCATCACGCGGATGCCGCCGTCGACCTCCGCAACCGAGACCCCAGCCCGCTCGAGTGCCGCGAGGGCCGCTTCCACGAGCGGCTTTCTTGCGCCTTCGAGCACGATGTCGCCGCCGGTTGCCGCGACAGCAAAGGCGAAAGTCCCAGTCTCGATGCGGTCGGGGAGCACCGTGTGCGTTGCGCCTTCCAGCCGATCACGGCCTTCTATGCGTAGCGTCGGCGTGCCGATGCCGTCGATGCGGGCACCCATCTTGACCAGGCACTCTGCCACGTCACCGACCTCCGGCTCGCACGCGGCGTTCTCGATGAGGGTCTCTCCTTTGGCGAGGCAGGCCGCCATCATCACGTTGTGCGTAGCGCCCACAGAGACCTTCGGAAAAGTAATCCGCGCACCTCTCAGGCCGTTTGGCGCCCGGATCAGGACATAACCGCCATCGATGTCGATCTCGGCGCCGAGCGCCTTCAGTCCCATGAGATGCAGGTCGACCGGGCGCGTGCCGATGGCGCATCCCCCCGGCAGCGACACGCACGCCTGACCCATGCGGGCGACCAGTGGCCCGAGCACCCAGAAACTGGCGCGCATGCGCGAAACCATTTCGTAAGGGGCGGTGGTGTCGACGATATCGCGCGCCGTGAAATGAAAAGTCTCTCCCAGGTGCAGGGCCGGCCCGGACCGCTTGCCGTCCACGGAATGGTCGACGCCATGATTGCGCAGGATGCGGGCCAGCAGGTTCACATCGGCAAGATTGGGGACATTCTTGAGCGTGAGCTGGTCCGATGTCAGGAACTCGCAATCATCAAGGGGAGTGCCGCGTTCTTGGCGCCCGAGATTGGAATCGTCCCATTGAGCGGCCTGCCGCCGGAGATCTTGATGCGATCCATCAGAGTTTACCCCTTTTTCTTGGTCACCAACTCGGAGCCCGCGCCATACTCTAGCCCTTGTCTGAATCGGTGGGCGGTGCGGCTCTGCCGGCCTTGGCCAAAGCGCGACCGCGGTCCTTGCGCTTCTTGAGATTGGCCCGGAGCTCAGCCGCAAGCCGGTGGCGCCGCGCCCCGTCCGCCTTCACATGGCTCTTCAATTTCTCATCCAACACGCGCCGCATGGCGGAATCCTGGCCTGTGTCATGCGTTCCGGCCAGTCCTAGAGCGCGATCGTCTCACATGGAAGCCCTGCCGCTTCCATATGGGGCGTAAATCGCACTCTAACCTCCAAGTGTAGGGCAGGATTCACGCTTCAGATGGATCGCGGATGCGGTTCCATCTGAAACGATCCTGCTCTAGCGCCAGCGGCTGTGCCGGCACAAGATCCGGCGATCGGCACTCCCGCCTGCATCCCGTGCGGAATACCACGCTTGCGAGCGCGGCAAGGCTGTGGCAGGTTCCGGCCGTCTTCCAGGCTGGGCGGTCGATTGGGGCTGTGCACGCCTGTCCGCAAGCATCAGGCCGCCGTCCCGTGCGGAATACCACGCTTGCGAGCGCGGCAAGGCTGTGGCAGGTTCCGGCCGTCTTCCAGGCTGGGCGGTCGATTGGGGCTGTGCACGCCTGTCCGCAAGCATCAGGCCGCCGTAGCTCAGGGGTAGAGCACACCCTTGGTAAGGGTGGGGTCGGAGGTTCAATTCCTCTCGGCGGCACCACTTCCCACGTTGAAACACGTGAGTTTCCGCCGCGCCGCTCTCTTGTTGCGCCCAGAGCGCAAAGTGCAGAACGGTGCAGGAACGCGCAGCCCATATGGCACGCGTTTGACACGCGGCGTTCGCGCGGAGTTCTGCTGCGGCGGAAGCCACACCTCCCGACGGGACCGCCGCAAAGCAGAACGCTCCGACGGTGCCAGCCGTGGAGCGCTCGAGAAAAATTCTTGCTTGGCGAGAAAAAGGACTGAGGCCTTCGGAAATCGCCGTCCTGTACCGCGAAAACACGGAAGGGTGGGTTAGGCACTTGGCAGCACTCTTATCTAGGCACACGGCCGTTTACTGGCCACATGGCCCGAACGGAGGGTTCGCCGATCCTTCTGGCGTTTGCCTGAGGACAATGCATTCGGCGAAAGGCCTACAATGGCGGGCGGTGCTTGTGATGCGCTGCGACATGATGCCATTTATGCCGGAGTCAGATCTCGATACAGCCGAGCAGGAGCGCCTGGAGCGGGGATTAATGTACGTTGCGATGACCCGTGCTGAGGAGTTACTTGCCTTCACGCGGTCAAGCTCAAACGGTTTTGCATCCCGGATTCCGCAGCTTCTCGACTACGACGTCGCGAGTGCACGATAGGCAGGCGTCAGCCGAGAGGGCCGCGCCGTCGCATGTGTCGATGGAAAGGCATTCTACCACTTCGCAGGTCGCTGTTGACGAATGACGCATCGTGCAAAGTAGCTTCCGGTCTTAAAAGCCGTTTTCATTCCTATCAGGTCGTGCTTTTTGTTTCCCTTTGTCCCTATTCGCTACGCTTTGTTGGGTGAACCCGTCTGCCGCTGCATTAGAGCATCAGCGCTCTTGTAGACCCTTTCGGCTCTGCAAATGTTGGTGCCACGGGTCCAATCTACGCGCCCCTCGAGCAACTAGACGCTCCGTTCTCGATGCTGGATACGCGACGATCTGCGTAGCTTCGATCTGGTTTGACACGTAAGGGCGCAATCAGATCGCGGTTGCCTCGGGAGCCAATCTCTTGACGAGAGCTGAGGCAACGCGCCCCGAAATGCTCGCACCCAGCGGTGTCGTTTGGCTCCAAGATTTTGGAGGTCGGCCTCACCTTGGGCGCAGATCGACGAGGCGCGCAAACGCGTGCAGCTCGCGCTCGACACCGGCGCCGCTGGTACCAAAGATGACCCCAGTGGCGCCCGCTGCCTCGAGTTTGGCGAGGCGGGCGCGCAGAGCTTCGGGCGTCCCGGTGAATGTCATCTGCTCAGCCGCGCTGGTATCGATCAGTGCGTCGTGGCCATTGGAGATGTCCCATTTGTGGCCGCGATTGACGGCTAGGTGGCGGATCGGCTCCGGCACCTGCATGACGCTCTCAAGCCAAGCCTGCCCGTTGGGCAGACGCTTGACTGCCTCGGGATCGCGCGCAAGCGTGCTGTGATAGATCGTCCCCATGAGTGGCGCTACGGCTGCCCGCACACGCGGACTGGTCGTCGTTTCGCCCGGGTCCAACACCGTCCCGCTCACCGATACGAGGCACGGATTGAAACCCTGTCCGGGGCTACCTAGCGCCACGAGGCCGTCGGCAATCTCTTTGGCAACGGCTCGCCCCTTCGGGCCTTCGGCCGCCAGCAGAAGGGGCGTCCTAATCGGGCGGTTGGGCAGCAAGCCGGGCGAGGCCAGTAGCTGTGCCATGCCACCGTCGATGTCGACGGGCTCCCCGTGCAACAATGCCCGCACCTGGAGCAGGTGGCGGCGCATGGTCTCCCACGATAGCGGCTTCTGGCCCATCGCGATCCGGCCGGTGAAACCGGTGCCGAATGCCACCATCAGGCGGCCTGACGCGATGTGCTCAAGCGTGGCGATGGCAGAGGCCTGCGCCACTGGGTGGCGGAAGCTCGGTATCAGTACCGCTGGACCGATACCGATTCGCTCGGTGCGCTCGGCAATACGGGCGAGATGCACCCAGATGTCGTGGCCGAAGGCCGGGATCTCGGGCGACCAGAGGCGCTCATAACCGAGCTTTTCCGCAAGGATGGCATGGTCGAGCGCCTGCGGGCCTGGCGGCAAGCGGAACGCGTAAGTCAGCGGCATTTGCACTCCATGCGATTTGCAGTTGAACAGCTTGATGAGGTGATCCTTACGCGTATCCGGGCTTAGTACCGATTGCTCGGACTTTCAACCGACATCGCCGGCGATCGCCACTCTCAACAAGCATGATGAAAAGCTGTGTCATGTGGTGAGAGAGATGAGCGGCGAAAGTGCTTCATCCCAGTAGCTGACGACATTGCTCCCGTTCGAGTGGCGGCCCAATCAAGCATGTCGGCTATTCGGCAATCTCCGGTCAAAGGTCGCAACCATGGCAGAGCAAGGTCGGCGAGCCCGATAAACTCGGTTTGCCATTCAGAATGTGTTTCGCAGCGGCCGGAAGAAGTCGGCCACGTCCCCCGCCAAGGCAGCCGGTTGCTCCATGGCCGCGAAATGCCCGCCCTTTGACATCACAGTCCAATGACGGATGTCGGTGTAATCCTTCTCGGCAATGGAGCGCGGAGGACGGCGAATCTCGCGTGGAAAGGCAGCGTATCCGGTTGGCACATCGACGGTCTTGCCGGCTGGGATGGGCCAGGGCCCATGGAGACGGTCATAGTAGGGCCAGAACGAGGAGCCGATGGCGCCAGTGAACCAGTAGAACGAAATATTGGCCAGCAGGTGGTCACGGGCCACCACTGTCTCGAAGTCGCCGTCATGGTCCGTCCAGGTGTGAAACTTCTCCGCGATCCAGGCTGCAAGCCCGGCCGGGGAGTCTGTCAAAGCATAGGCCAGCGTTTGCGGACGCGTCCCCTGGATCTGGATGTAGCCCGTTTCCTCCTTGGACCAGCGCTTGATCTCCTCGAAATAGCGCTGTTCCTCGGCTGTGTCGGTTGGGCTCGGCGTCGAGGTGTATGGATTGGTCGACAGCATATTGAGATGAATGCCAGCGACCTTGTCGGGGTGGCGCGCACCCAGTGCCGAGCAAGTGAAAGCACCCCAGTCTCCGCCCTGGGCGCCGAACCGCTTGAATCCCAGAACCGAGGTCATCAACTCGGCGAAGCAGTCGGCAATCTCGGGGATCGTGAACCGCTTCTGATGCGGCTTGAACGACAGCCCGTAGCCCGGCAGCGACGGAGCGATGACCGTGAAGGCATCCTCGGCTTTGCCGCCAAAGCGCGCCGGGTCCGCGAGACGTGGGATCATGTCGAGGAACTCAAACACGGAGCCGGGCCAGCCATGCAGCAGCAAGAGCGGCCTGGGATCGGGCCCTGTTCCCGGCACATGGAGGTAGTGGACGTCGATTCCAGCGAGTGGGACCTTGAACTGCGGAAACGCGTTGAGCTTGGCTTCCTGTACCCGCCAGTCGAAGGTTGTGCGCCAGTAATCAATGAGGCTGCGCATGTAGCTCAGATCAGCACCGTACTCCCAACGCGAATTGGGCGCCTGATCGGGCAGCCGCGTTCGGGCCAGCCGCGCGCTTAGGTCTTCGATGTCAGCATCGGGCACGTGCAGGGTCATGGGCTGTGGCTTGGCGGACATCTTGAACTCCAACAGAGAGCGGTGGCCGTGCGCCTCATTGAGACTTCATGATGCGAGCGCGATGGTCGAGATTGTTCCTGATATCATGGAATAGTCGTGGATGCTCCACCCAGGACTCTGACCCACGTCGCCATCAGTGTGGGCCTTAACCGCCACGCCGCCATTCGGGGCAATGCTAAGGCGAGCGCTCAATAGCGGTCGTGACTGCCGCGGGCGTCTCCCAACGGCCCACGACAAACTGCTTCGCAAACCATGGCAAAGGTATCCTGTGCCTGGCCACGCCATCGGCGGTGCAGGCCAAAGATCCTGTCGCGACCTATCCGACGAAGCCGGTACGAATCATAATCGGTCCGACCGCAAACTTTACGGACATCGTTACCCGACAACTTGCGCAGCGACTGCATGAACGCTGGCAACAGCCCGTCGTGGTTGAGAACCGTGCGAGCGGGATGATCAGCGCAGCGGCCGTCGCCAAATCGGTGCCCGACGGCTATACTTAGTTGATGAGTGACCGGACATGGCGTGCGGTCGCGCAGTCCTTGTACAAGGAGCTCCCCTACGACCCGGACAAGGACTTCAGCCAGATTGCGCTCGTCGCGTCGACGCCCAATATCCTGCTCGCGCATCCGTCTATTCCGGCGGCGAGCCTCGAAGAGTTCGTCGCCTATGCCAAGAAGCATCAACCGCCACTCAGCTACGCGACAGCGGGCATCGGAACAGCGACCCATCTCCCCGGCGAACAGTTGAAGCAGCTCACCGGCGTCGACCTCACCGCGGTGCACTACAAGGGGGGTGGGGCGGCTATGAACGCGATGCTGATTGGAGAGGTGAAGATCGGGTTCAATCCCGTGGCTCTGGCCCTACCCCACCTCAGGGCCGGCAAAGTAAAAGCGTTTGTCATTACATCGAAGAAGCGTTTTGCGGGTTCACCGGAAATTCCGACAGTAGCCGATGCGGGTCTTCCGGACTTGGAGGCGGACTATTGGATCGGCCTCTTTGCTCCTGCACGCATGGCGCCAGCCCTTGTCGACAAATCAATCGCGATGTTGTCAGCATTTTAGAGTCGGCGTCCATGCGGGCCCTTCTGCTCGAACAGGGCGCCCAACCCGTGTCGAGCACGCCGGGCGACTTTGCCACCTTTATCTCGAGCGAGACCCGCAAGTGGCGCAACGTCATCCAGACCGCGGGAATAAAGCCAGAATAAATGGCATAACCGGATCACACATGCCAACTGCTCTTCGGAACCAAGCTGAGGGCCGCGGGCATCGATCGGAGCCTGGATGTTTGCAATCCCAGGCTCCTCCGGAGTCCCGCGAGGTCGGCTCGGCTTCTGCGCGTGCTCAAGGACGCGCTGCCTGAGTGATTGTCGTAGCTCGTGCGTCGGGATGGCGATCACCATGCGCTCGAAGGGCAGTCACAACTCCGCGCCAGGCGCCCGACGGTTTGCGGCCGCCCCATCGACTCGTGACGAAACCCGGTGCAAGCTGATCGAGGCGAGCATCACGCGGCTCACTGAAGGCAGCCGGGCACTCTGTGCCGTCCTTCGCGAGCAGCAAAAAAATCAACGCTCGCACAAATGGGAGGAATGCGATGATGAATCGGCGACAACTCGTCTCCGCGCTTGCCCCGTGCCTCGCGGCACTGATGCTCGACGCCTTCGCGGGATCGGCACGAGGCCAGGGGGCGACGGACTACCCTAATCGTCCGGTCCGGATGATCGTGCCGTATGCGGTTGGCGGCGGCACGGATTTCATCGCCCGCGGCACCGCGGAGAGGCTGTCACAGCAGACGGGGCAGCAGTTCGTCATCGAGTATCGCGGCGGTGCTGCGGGTGCCCTAGGTACTGAAGCCGTCGTCAAATCGACGCCCGACGGATACACGCTTCTGCTCACCCCACAGGCGCCTATCCAGCTGCTTCCACATCTGCGCAAGCTCAACTACGATCCACTGAAAAACTTGGTCCCGGTCGGGCGCATGTCCGAGCAGATCGCCGGCTTTGCCGTGCACCCCTCGCTCGGCGTCAAGAACATGACCGAGTTCGTGGCGCTGGCGAAGAAGAACCCGGGCAAGTTCACGTTCGGCACCGCCGGCGTCGGCTCCGTCAATCATCTGCGGGTCGAGACCCTGAAGCTGATGGCGGGCATCGACCTGCTCCACGTGCCCTACAAGGGCGTCGGCGAGGCGCTGCCCGACGCGCTGTCCGGCACCATCCAGCTGATGGTGGACTCGATCGTCCTGCAGCCGGCCAAGGCCGGCCAACTCAGTTTGCTCGCCGTGCTCACGCCCGAGCGCTATTCCGAGTTTCCGGACGTCGCGACGATGCGCGAGCAGGGCTTTCCCGACTACGACGTGCCCGTATGGTTTGGCACCTATGCGCCGGCCGGCGTGCCGGAGCCGATCCTCGAAAAGCTGCACCGGGAGATCGCCAAGATGCACTCCGACGCGGAGTTCCAGGCGAAGCAGTTCGCCGGTGGCCAGTTCGTCTACCGGGAGGCGCTCTCCATGCCACAACTGCGTGAGCGCATCGCCAAGGATTCGGAACGCTTCGCCGACCTTATACGCCGCGCCAACATCAAGCTGGATTGATCCCGCAACCGCCGACCTCGCCGGATGGGCATCGCCGTGCTCACGCCCGGCGGAAAGGCAGGTGATCCGTTCAGCCTGCCTGCCCCGCTGTCTGCGCCGCTCGAACACCTCGCCGGTGTCGCGCCGGCCCTGAGCAAGGGACTTCTAAATCTTCTGGCTCGGCGTCTTCGGACCGCAGCTTTGCAGCAGCCCCGAAAGTGGGCGGGGCACTATTCGTTCTGTTCGATGACGCGGCCCCAAGCGGTCGCCAGGACGCTCCTAATGCCGTGTTTACGGGACGTCTGCTTGTGGCACTTTTTCTCCGTAGCGCACAGCTCGCCCGCATTTCCGTTTTTGGGGGTAAACCAGACGTGCTGAACCAACGAGCACGACGGGAGAAGATGACCCATATGTGAAGTCGCGCTTCCGCGGCTCGACAAAAAAAGGGACTTAGGCGCGACAACTCCGCGCGTACGGTTCGAATGCTACAGTGGCGCTGCGCTCCTGGAGGTACCTATGAAGCTGCCTAGCCACAACCGCTACGACTATGTGCCGATCGACCGCCGCAAGGACTATGCGTGGCCCGGCGGCAAGCGGCTCGCCGTCTACTTCTGCAATAATATCGAGTACTTTGCCTTCGGTACGGGACTTGGCTCCAACTCGACCGGTGGCACGGCGCCACAGACACAACGCAACTATGCGTGGCGCGACTACGGCAACCGCGTCGGCATTTGGCGCATGTTCGACCTCTTCGACGAGGTTGACGTCCCGCTCGCTCACAACCTGAACTCGATGATCCTCTATCACCATCCCGAGATCGGTGAGCGCATTATGGTGCGCGGCGACGAGTTCGTGGCTCACGGGCGGTCGAACTCCGAGCGCCAGGGCGACATGTGGGAGAACGACGAGGCCCGCCTCATCGCCGAGACAACGGAGGCGATCACAAAGTTCTCGGGAAAGAGACCTATGGGCTGGATGAGCCCGTGGCTATCGCAGAGCCGCCAGACGCTCGATCTGTTGCAGGAGGCCGGATACCTCTATCAATGCGACTGGCCGCTCGACGATCAGCCGATCTGGATGCGTACGCGCCGTGGCAAGATCCTTAACATGCCTTATCCAGTGGAATCTGATGACTCCCCGATGATGCTGATGCGACAGCATACGGCGACGGAGCTGTCGACGACCTGGATCGACCAATTCGACGAGATGCTCGACCAGTCGCGCAAAGGCCAATCGCTGGTCTGCCCGTTCGTGCTACACACCTTCATCCTGGGGCAGCCATTTCGCCTGCGGCAGCTCAGGCGTGCCATGCAGCATATCCTGCGTCATCGCGACGAGATTTGGCTGACCCGGCCCGGCGATATCGCAGCGCACATTGAGAAGCAGCCAGCCGGCACGGTGCCGGGCTCCTGACGACGCGCTTGCGGTAACGGGCTAAGGGCGCAAGCAGATTGCGGTCTGCTGCTGATCGAATAGCAGCCGGATGGCAGCTCTGGCACCACTTGCCGTTTGCTGCCCGAGTTCGTCAGCTATCGGGGGAAAACTGACGTGCCGTCATCTTGCGTCGCTAGAAGGCGAACTCTATCAACACTCACACCAGCGCCGCGAATTGCGCTACGAATAACAATACGCGCAACGGGCAAGCTGGCGCTTTGCGCACCGGAGGCACACTATGCCACAGGATGGCACCACTGCTGATCGGCAGTTCAAGATCGTCGGAACTCGACCGCTTCGTCCGGACGGTATCGACAAGGTCACCGGCAAGGCACGTTTCGGCGCCGACATGTCAGTGCCCGGCATGCTGTACGGCATTGTTCTCAGGAGCCCCCACGCGCATGCTCGCATCAATCATATCAATGCGGCAAGGGCGCTCGCCCTCGACGGCGTCAAGGCGGTGTTGACGTCAGCCGACCTTCCCGACTACTCGAATGGCGATCAGGGGCTACACGACGTTCTCGGGAACGTCATGGCGCGCCGCAAAGCCTTTTACGACGGGCACCCTGTCGCCGCTGTTGCTGCGGTCAGTCCGGCGATCGCCCGCAAGGCGCTCGGGCGGATCGACGTAGAGTACGAGGTGCTTCCTCACGTTACCGATGTCGAGGCGGCGATGGCTCCCGACGCCCCAATCCTGCATGATCACATCTTCACCGAGGGAGTGCAGCCGAAGTCCGACAAGCCCTCCAACATCGTAGCGCGGCATCAGTTCGGCCACGGCGACCCCGCCAAGGGCTTCGAGGCAGCCGACGTGGTGATCGAACGCACCTTCCGCACGGAGGCCGCCCATCAGGGCTACATCGAGCCGCACGCTTGTCTCGCCGACCTAAGGACCGACGGTTCTGGTGACATCTGGTGCTGCACACAAGGCCATTACATGGTGCGCACGACGTGCGCCTCTCTGCTCGGCCTCGACATCTCGCGCCTGCGCGTGACAGCCTCCGAAATTGGCGGCGGTTTTGGCGGCAAGACGGTCGTATTCCTTGAGCCACTCGCGCTCGCACTTTCGCGCAAAGCTGGCCGACCAGTGAAGATGGTCATAAGTCGCGAGGAAGTGTTCCGTGCTAGTGGCCCAACCGCGTCGAGTTCGATGCGCGTCAAAATTGGTGTCAAAAAGGACGGGCGCATTACCGCGGGCGATGCGGAATTGAAGTTTCAGGGTGGTGCTTTTCCAGGCTCGCTAGTCGACATGGGTGCCATGGCGGCGTTCGCCTGCTACGAGCTCGAGAACGTGCGCGTCGTCGGTTACGACGTCGTGTGTAACCGGCCAAAGCTCGCGGCATATCGGGCGCCGAGCGCGCCGATCGCTGCGTTCGCTGTCGAGAGCGTGATTGACGAACTGGCGGTGCGCATTGGCATGGACCCGCTAGAGATGCGTCTTAAGAACGCCGCCAAAGAGGGGACCAAGTCGTCCTACGGGCCGACCTACAAGCGCATCGGTCTCGTGGAGACAATTGAGGCAGCGAGGAAGCACCCTCACTACACGGCGGAGCTAGCCAAGAATCAGGGCCGCGGCGTTGCCTCGGGCTTCTGGTTCAATTTCGGTGGCAACACGTCTACATCACTCAGCATCAATGCCGACGGCACTGTCGCGGTCGCCTATGGCAACCCTGATATCGGCGGGTCGCGCGCGTCGATATGCATGATGGTCGCTGAGGAGCTCGGCGTCCCCTATGACAGCGTGCGCGCGATCATCGCCGATACCTCTTCCCTCGGCCACAACGACGTTACCGACGGCAGCCGGGTGACTTTCTCCGCCGGCATCGGTGTGATCAATTCCGCGCGCAATGCCATCAAGGTGCTTTGCGCACGTGCCGCCGCTATGTGGGGCATTCCCGGCGACGCTGTCACCTGGGAGAACGGCGCAGCGAAGCCCGCCGGACCCAACGCGGGCAAGTTCAAGCCCCTCTCGCTCAAGGAGATTGCCGCGCAATTCTCGAGCACCGGTGGACCGATCTCTGGCCACTTCGAGTACAACGCTGATGGTGCTGGCGTAAGCTTCGGTACCCACATCTGCGATGTCGAAGTCGATCCCGAGACAGGTGCGGTTAGGGTCGTGCGCTATACGGTGGTTCAGGACGCGGGCAAGGCAGTGCATCCGAGCTACGTCGAAGGTCAAATGCAGGGTGGCGCTGTGCAGGGTATTGGATGGGCACTCAATGAAGAGTACGTCTACGGCGCGGACGGACGGCTCCAGAATCCGGGGTTTCTTGACTATCGAATCCCAGTAGCGTCCGACCTGCCGATGATCGATACGGTGATCGTCGAGACACCAAATCCCGGTCATCCTTATGGTGTACGCGGCGTCGGCGAGACACCGATCGTGCCGCCCCTTGCGGCTGTTGCCAACGCCATTGCCGCAGCGACCGGGACCCGGTTGAACCATGTACCGATGTCGCCGCCGCGCGTGCTTCGCGCCGTCCTCAAACAGATGAAGGCCAAGGGCGAGAAGCTCGGAGTGGCAGTCGGGAGCTGCGACAAGTGAGAAACTGGGCGAGGTTTCCGGCATGGTACGCGTAAGGCTCGGCGGCCCGCTCATGTCGCAAGCCAGCGGCGCAACGGAATTCGACGTGGAGGCCACGACCATCCGTGAGCTTTTGGCAAGCTTGGGCGAACTCTATCCCCAGTTGAGGCCTATTCTCGACCGCGGCGTTACCGTTGCGGTCAACGGCACCATCTACCGTGGCGCCTTCCTCGCACCGATCCCAGAAGGCAGCGAGGTCTATCTGCTCCCAGCGCTAGCCGGGGGATAACGGGATCTGGCGAAGCCGATGTTCGCGCGCGACAGTTTGTTAACGTCGGAAGTTGACACGAAGTTGACGAACATTGGTGGCTGCGGATACGCCAACTCCCGAGGCAAAGCGGACATAGCTCGGCGCCCATCGCTTAGTCTGCTTCTGACCAGGCAGCGGTATCACGGTATGATCGATGGCGTGCTGATTGCGCGAAATGCGCGTTCGCTAATTACGGTTATCGTAAGCCACCAGGGCCTAGCTGGATGCACTTCTTCCTTTCGCTGCTCGTTGAAGGTGCGCTGGCGGGTGCCGTCTACGCTCTGATCGCATTGGCATTTGTTGTGGTCTACAACGCCTCGCGGGTGATCAACTTTGCCCTCGGCGAGTGGCTGATGCTTGGCGCGCTTTTGGTTGCCACGGGCGCGCACGTCCTAGGAGCGGGCTTCCTCGGCGCCCTGGCATTTGCCTGTGCCGGCATGTTTGCCGTCGCGCTCATTTTCAATCGGCTGGTCCTGCAGCATTTGATAGGCCAGCCGCTCATATCCATCCTCATGGTCATGTTGGGCGTTGGGGCGCTTTTCCGCGGCCTGGGAAATTTTGCCTTGAGCGGCATTCCAAGCAGCATTCCGCTGCCGATCAGCCCAGGGCCGATAGTCGTGCATGACCTCAGCATTCCGAGCGACAAGCTGATCGCAGCCTTCATTGCGGGTATCTCGGTTGGCCTTGTTGCCTGGTTTCATCACCGCAGTCGGACCGGCGTAGCATTGCGCGCCATAGCCGATGACCAGCAGGCCGCCATGGCAGCAGGGATCAATGTTGATCGTCACTTGCTGCTTGTTTGGTGCATGGCCGGTGCCATCTGCGTGGTCGCCGGTACGCTGTGGATCTACGTCAGCGGAGGCGGCTTCGGCATGGCACTGGTGGGCCTCAAGATCTTCCCAATCGTCATCATCGGTGGCCTCGACAGCATCCCCGGGACGATCATTGCCGCGATCTTCATCGGCGTGCTTGAGAGTCTTGCCACCGCGTACCTGGATCCCATTCTCGGCGGAGGTTGCGGACTTGTTGCTTGCTATCTTGCCCTTATTGTCATGCTGTTCGTGCGGCCCTTTGGGCTGTTCGGACGTGAGCAGGTGGCGCGCGTGTAACCCTGTGGTGGGCTACCTCAACGCGACAGGTGAGAGCTTGAGGCCCTGTTAACGGTGGCCCCGGCACCCACTTTCCGTTGCCGGGGGAGCCTCAATGGCCCAGAAAGCCGGGCAGATGCTTTGATCTGCGCGCGGCCGAGCCCATCGCTGGCATATCCGTGGATGTTGCGCCATGAAGCTCCTGGTCGATGTCGACAAGCTTGAAGCCGATGGGACGATCACGCCCACGCAGGCGCAGCAGCTCCGTCGCGCCGCCGCCTCTGACACCGGCACGCTTGCCATCAACGTGATAGCCACCATCGGTGCTTTTGCGGTGATCGGCGGCCTGCTGGCAATGAAGCCGACGAGCGTGCAGGTGGCCGTGGTCGGTCTCAGCCTAACAGTCGTCGGCGCGTTGGTGCGCAAGTACCGCCAGGCGCAGCTTGGATTTCTCGGCTCGTCACTGGTCGTGATTGGCGCCATGCTGCTGGCCGCTGGGCTCATCCTCAAATGCTCGGGTATTGCGCCGCGCGCATCGAGCTTCCTGTTCACTTGTCCCGAGACGCCAAGGTGGTACGGGCACATGCTGATATTCTTGGTCGCTGCGGCATGGCTGCTGGCGGTCGGAGCGTTGGCCCAGAACGGATTGCTGGTGGTGCTCTCGGCTTTCGCGCTGGCCGGCGCGCTCGGAAGCAGCACCGGCTACTGGCATGCGAGCTACGGCCTGATGGTACGTGAGGCTACGGTCACCATCGTGGTGTTTGGCCTGTTGGGTGCGATCGCGAGCTATCTGTCGATACAGGTGCTGCGGGAGCCCTACACCCAGCTTGCGCGCTTGTTCGCACTCATAGCGCTGTTGTGGGTGAACTTCGGTTTCTGGGTAGGTTCGCTGTGGGGCGACTATCCTCTCGAGGCGTGGATCGCGCCGGATGTAATGCCGCCGCCTTACAGCAAGGAAGCTTGGGATGCGCTGCAGGCTTGGAAGGGACAAGCGCTCTTTATTTCGCGCAATGTGTTCTCGGTCGTGTGGGCGTTGGCACTGGCCGGAATTGGCGCCTGGGGCGCCATGCACAGTCGGCGCGGCACCGTGAACATGGCGGCCATCTTTGGTGGCATTCATTTCTACACCCAGTGGTTTGAGCGACTACGCGCGACACCGGAGATGGTAATCGCCGCGGGCCTCATTGCGGTCGCGGTTGCGTTCGCGCTGTGGAGATACAATCAGCGGCAGGCTCCGGCCGTGCCGGAAACGTAGGCTTTCCGGCTGCCTTGGGAACAGAGCAGCGACGCTACGGATGTGGTCAGTTCAGCTGGGCACAAGAACGGGCAGATGGAGATGAGACTATGAGGAAAGCGGTGTTGAGCGCACTTGGCCTGACCCTGGCTCTCCCAGCCCTAGCAGCCGATTCAACGCCCTACGCCATGGGCGGCATCACGAGAGAATTCGCACCCAAGATTCGCGAGGTTGACCGCTCGGGCAAGCTGTTCAGGATCAGCATTGCCAGTCGGCATGCACGATGTTCCTGGCGGTGCGGAACGTCTGCATAGAGCCCAGCGCGATTCTGCTGTTCCACGCCGGCAAGACAGAGCGGGGAACGCGCGACATGATCAACTCCTACAATGCGAAGTTGCGCGCATATCTCGTTGCCAACAGGATCATGGAAAGCTCCGCCTTTCACACGATTTCCGGACGCGACATGATCAGGAGGTTTGGCTATCGCCAGTGCCCGTAGAGACCTCCTTTCGAAACACAATGTCTCTTCCTGGCACGGACTTACCGTTCTTGTGATGCACGTAGTACGGCGGCCGGGGGGATTTATCTGCCGTGCAACGACCGTCGCGGGACCGGCAAATCATGACCGGCGAGGTGGCCATCGGGGGATGCGGACATCGTCAGCGGGCGTCCCAGTGAGACCGCGGCCAGCCCAGATCACGATGGCAACACGCTAGCTCAAAGGTGCGCTCATGATCTCTGTTACTATGCTCAGCGGTCGGGAAACGCCGGCATGATCCCCCTGGCGAATGTGCTCAATGCGTCGAGCGAGCCGGTCGGATCGACCAGCAGCACGTAGTCGACACCACCTGCCTCGAGCTTCTTCAGCCGGGCGACGATCTCCTCACGGGTGCCTAGCAGCGCCAACTCCTCGCTGGCAAGGTTGGGGTCGGCATGCGAGCCTATGTTCTGATAGCGCTCGGCGCCAGGTCCGCGCGCGAGGTCGCCGATTGCCCTCAACACCTTGGTTCTGAGTGCATGGGCCTGCTCGCGCTCAGCATCGGTCTCGATGATCTGCAGGGCGCGCGCGACGGCGATCATACCGGGCCGATACGGCCGCCCTAAGCGCTGTAGCTCGGCCTTGTAGACCGCCACGCGCTCGATGATGAGATCAACTGGGGCGATCTGGTCCAGCAGGAGATTGAAGCCTCCCTGCGCCGCACGTTTGATCGACTCGAAGCTCCCGGCGCCCATCCACAAGGGTGGATGCGGCTGCTGGCAAGCGCGCGGCTCGATGACAATGTTGTCGAAGTGCCAGCGCTGGCCGTGATGCGAGAAGCGGCCGTCGGTGGACCAAGCTTTGCGCAGGAAGGCTATGGTCTCCTCGAAGCGCTCGGTCGCCTCCTCGATGGGAACGCAGAAGCCCGAGAACTCGTTTTGGCGATAACCCTTGCCCACGCCGAAGTCGAGGCGGCCGTCGGAGAGCAGATCGAGCGTGGCAACCTGCTCGGCGAGCAACGCTGGATTGTGCCAGGGCAACACCACTACCGCCGTACCGAGCCGTATGCGTTGCGTACGTCCGGCAAGATAGCTCAGGAAGTTGAGCGACGCCGAGAGCTGCCCGACACCGGTGAAGTGGTGCTCGACCACGAACACGCTGTGATAGCCAAGCTTCTCGGCCAGCAGGACATAGTCGACGTACTTGCGGTAGCCCAGGCTGTCGCCGACGGAGCCTTCGCCCGCCGACCTGGCCCCCCGAACAACCCGAACTTCATGTGCTCTGCCCCGTCTGCGTCGAAGGTCTGAGCCGCGGCAGCCGTCGCCAGTCTGTGCACATGAGGATGGCTTGTCGCACCTGGGTAGAATGGCTGAGCGCCACCCATTTCTCAAGTTCAACTCGGCAAGGATGCACGGGCGTAAGCGGCGATCGTCATGCACAATTCATTGACGTTGACGAAGTGGCACGATCGCAGCACCCGGTGGGCGGCCATGTGGCCGGTCCCTCAAGTCCACACCATTTGCTGCACTGCACGAGTCAGAACTTGGCACTTTTTCCCCGTGCCGATGCGACCACCAGAACGTCAGTTTACAGGGGCGAACCTTGCGTCGCGAGACGGCTCTCGCAACAGAGCATCGAAATCTTTGACTCTTTACAAATAGATCATTGTGTAATGAGTGTGCTATATTCCAGCCTCGAAAGCTCAATGAAAGCGGGGGAGGCGAAAGCATGGCCAAGCGGCGAAAAGTAAAGAGTAAGGCTGTAACCGACAGCCACGAACGAGCAAAGGACTTCCTAGACCCCACCGAAATCGACCGGTTACTCGCAGCCGTCGTCGCCGAGATCGAATCGCTGAGCCGCAAGGTGGTCGCCGTCCAGCTCGATGTCGGCAACGTTGCTGGCTTTGCGGCGTTCGCTGACCGCCTGCGGAAGGTGCTGCGCGAGACCTGGCAGCGCGACACCTTCGATCACCTCGTTAACAACGCCGGCCACGGCGACATGGCCCCACTCGCTGAGACGACCGCGGCGCAGTTCGACAAGCTGGTCGACGTCCACTTCAAGGGTGTGTTCTTCCTCACGCAAGCGCTGCTTCCGTTGATCGCGGACGGTGGGCGCGTCGTGAACCTGTCCACCGGGCTCACTCGGGTGTCCTTCCCCGGCTTCTCCGCCTATGCGGCGGTGAAGGGCGCCGTGGAGGTGCTCACCGTCTACATGGCGAAGGAGCTGGGTTCGCGCGGCATCGCGGTCAACACGGTGGCGCCGGGGGCGATCGAAACCGATTTTCTCGGCGGCGCGGTGCGCGACACGCCCGATCTCAACAAGATCTTCGCCGGCATGATCGCGCTCGGCCGCGTTGGCGTTCCGGACGACGTGGGACCGATGATCGCGAGCCTCCTTTCGGACGCCAACCGCTGGGTCACCGCCCAGCGAATCGAGGTCTCAGGCGGTCAGGTGATCTAGGAGCGTTCGACAAGGAGACCTGACCATGACAATCGAGTTCCCGTTGCTCATCAACCGAGATTGCTCAGGATCACGGCCCAGGCAGAGAGCAGGCCGAAGACGACTTTGGGCTCGTGCTCGACTGAACTTCCGCTCATCGCCCGCCAATTGGTCGATAGCCCCCAGATAGCGGAGACTGTATGTCGCGCCGGGTTATTCGCCTCTCGTAATTCCACGAAAACGTGCAGCCCGTCATCGCTGCGATGCCACTCGGCACGTGAGACGTTGATCGGGCGAGGGTTGAAGTGGCTGGCCTCGAGGCGACCGTCCGGTTGCGCACCCCCAAGCTTAATAACGTAGCCCCCGTCCGGGCGCACCCAGCGGCCGCGCAGTAGTTGCCAGCGGATATGGCAGCGGCTCGAGCAATAGCGCCGGCGACGATCAAGCAGCCAGGGCCGGAATGCCGAGTTTGGCATGGATGGCGTTGGCCTCACGCGCCCCCATGCCCAGGGCCGATGCGAGCGCGACCAGATATTCCGCCTCCGGCTGGCTATCGAGGTCAATGCCCATGACCGAAACAGCATAGATCTGATTCTCCAGCCCCTTCGGCACTTGCTTCGCGAGGGCCTGCACGTCGACGGGGGCAGCAAGTTCCCGGTTCACAAATGCCACGTCCTCGCGCGACGCCTCGCCGAGACCTTCAAGAATCTTCTTCTTCTCGCCGTCGTCGATCCTCCCATCACATTTGGCGGCTTGCAGCATCGCTCGGAGCATCAGGCCCGCGGCGGCGTCCTGCTGCGGTGTGGGTGAGATGTTGGGCTCGCCGTACTTCTGAAATGATTGATTTAAGACGTCGGCAAACGAGCCTTTGGCGGATGCCTTGCTGATGGTTTCCTTTGTGGTGCCTCCAGAGGCCGCGCCGGCAAGCCCTCTGATTAAAGCGTCGAGCCCTCCGGTTGGTGCCGACGCTGTTGCGCCGGGCGCGGAAGGAGAACCGCCAGCACCGGCACCCGGAGCGAGCTGTTCGAGGAGGCTGCCAAGTCCCCCGCCCCCTTGGCTCTTGCCACCGAGAATGGAGCTGAGTGGGTCGACTTGTCCTGGCTGGGAGTTCGGCCCTTTCATCGGCGCTGGCTGGGCAGCGCGACCAGCGACATGACTTATGCCTTTGGCAGCAGCGACGCCGAGGGCAACCTTTGCCAGGCTTCTGACGAGACTCATGTGATCCTCCAGCTGACTGGACGTCGGGATGCTCACTTCCGATGAGGCGTCCTAGGTCATCGGCGTCTGCGAGATGCAAACTTCAATCGTGACCTATTGCTTCGTGGCCGCTGTCTCGCCGGCCGTCTCCGTCGCTTGGTTGAAGCGCTCGCGCGCGGCGGCCATGGCCTTGTCGTAGGCTTCCTTGGCGGACTTTCGTGCCTCCTCATAAGCCGGGCCGGCCTGCTCCCTGGCCTTCTGGTAGGCTTGCTTCACTTGCTCCTTGGCCTGTTGATATGCAGGGCCGACCTGCGCCTTGGCAGACTGGTAGGCATGCCGCGCTTTCTCCTTCGCCTGCTCATAGGCGGGACCGGCGCCGTCCTTGGTCTTGTCGGTCAGCTCCTGTGCCTTGTCTCTGGCGCGGTCCCTCAACGAGCGCCTGAGCTCCGCGCGCTTGAACGGCTCGAGCACCGTCAACACCTCCTTGCTGGCGGCCGGCAGCGAGATGACGGTCTTGCCATCCTTCTTCGTGATCTGCAGCGCGGACAAACGGATGCCGACCTTCTTCTCGCCGGCGCCGAAGAAACCGCCGGTGCCCAGGACGACGCCCGCGACGACGTTGTCGGGACCGATGATCAGGTCCTCGATGTCGCCGACGATCTGGCCGCTCGCATTGTGTACGGGCAGGCCGATCAGGCGATCTCTGGCCAGAAACTGACCCGGAGCCTGCGCCTTGACGAAGACACCTGTGGGGATCGGCACCTGGGGCGGTTGCTGTGCCAGCGCCGGCACCACGGCGGCAAGCGCAACTGCTGCCGCGACACTGAGGGCAAGTCTATGCATCTGCGATGGTCTCCTGATGGGCCCGGAAGTGATCCGAATTTCTGCTTTTCCGCAACGGCGGTACGCGTAATCCGCGCAACATGTGTCACCTAACCGGCTGCTAGGGCGGTCTGGAATTCATCGAAAAATGCCTTGCTGCCGAATTACCGCGCCCCGCTCGAGCTGGCGGAGAGCGTCAACGCGACATTGGGCACCTATGCGTCGACATGCTCATTGTCGCGCGCATTGGCGTGGGACTGCATCCGCACGAATATGCATATTGGGACGCTGGAAACCTGGAGCCGTAATATGCGCCTGGCAGGTTATTAGCTGCTCTTGCAGCGTCGGGACGCCCAAGACTTTCGATAGCCCCTGCGTCATTGCCTCAATGACGAGGCGACAGATAACAAAGGTCGGCGATCGCGACGCTCTGCGGCACACAGTTCCGCACCCGGGTGTGGCCGCGCCCGACTTCACAATGTCGATGCCATTGTCGTCGTCGGCGAGAACGAGCATGCGTGCGTGTGCGCAGGCCTGTCACCTAAACGACCGTAGATCACTGCATTGCCAACCAACCATCTTCAGACCTTGAATTAGCTGGATGGCAACTCCGGTTTCGAAAAAGGGTTTCGCTCTGAAGGATCAGGGGAAAGACCCGATTTCAAGAGTTGACCCAACTTGCTTGATGCCCGGGTCTCCATACGCGAGAGACCAACACCAACACGGAGCAAGAACCATGCTTAGCCCTGACGCCAAGCAGGCAGTGGCTGCCGAACTGAAAAGATTCGCCGGTGATCTGAGTTTGTCTGATGATCAGAAAAGCAAACTGCAAACCGCGCTCGAGAACGCCCGCGAAAAACTCGACGAGATACGTCAGGCAAACCCTGACATGAGCAGAGCTGATGTGATTGCGAAGCTGAAGTCGGTTCGTGTTACTGCCCGCGAACGACTTGTTGGCTTTCTGACGCCCGAGCAGCTGGGCAAGTGGGACGCTGAAATCGCCAAGGCCAAAACCTTCCTGGGCATCGGCTCGTAGGTCATCACAAGCGGCGGAGTTGGAAGCCGCGTAGCTTCCCGCTCAAAGCAGACCTATGTCTCAACTATTGAGCCCCACACGTTCGCGGGGCTCTTCGTTTTCTCCGGCTGCTAGTTCCTGCCTTGACTACTTTCGCTGGTTATTTCTATCTGCCCTCACGCCGTGGTCGGCGCTTGTTCTCGATGAACTCGCCTAGCGCGATTGCCCTGGAGCTTAGCGTATCCAGCGCCGCTGCGATTTCCTCAGTCGTAACGTCTGGAGCGTGCGAGCGGATGAGGTCGCATAGGAGGTCCTCAGAGTATTCCGCGGACAACGCCTCTGGCATCTCCTCCAAAACCTCAATTAGCGTGTCAAACACACGGTCGCCGCGCTGGCTCTGCTGTAGGGCGAACTCGCGTTCCCAGTTGCTGTGAGGTTCGGCCCTCCCTGGTGCCTTCGAAAATTTCGTCACCACCGCGTTTCCCCCCAACTTGCTTCGAGCGATCCCTTTTGGAGCCGCGCCCAGTTCCCCAGTTCACATCAGCATCAATAAACACGAGGGCCGCGGCTTCAAGCGCTGTTCGCCACCTTTCGCACGCTTTGCAGCCGTCTGTTTCTTTTCGGCCATTAGCGCAATGCGGTAAGGGTTCGATCGCCGATCAGTTTTGTCACTCGAATGCCAGCTGTATGCTGCAGCTGCTGCAGCTTCGACTGCGGTAAACCGGCAACCCGTACACATGGCTTGCTGCGGCGAATGAGTTAAATTCTGGCACAAATTGCCCGTTCTTGGCTTCGCGCAACTTAGTCGGCTTCCGATGCGGATCGGACGTGCGGGGCACGTCACCGAAACGGGGATAGGCATCCGGAAGATCGCGCCACGAACGCCGCGCGCTAGGATTACAGGGGGTCAAACACGCCGTCAGTGCAGCGCAGGCCAATGTCTGCTCGGTTGGCACTCAATGAGCGAGAGGGTTTGGCCGCAGCTGGAAGTGCACGACCCGCGGCAGGCTTCCTTTGCCGCCCTCCATGAGCCACGGAGCACGGTCACCGCTGGTGGTCCACAAGCCACGGCCTTTCCATCCCGCGTCGGCATCGTCAATGCGACCATCGAAGCCTTTGGCATAGAATCCGAGCGGATAGGGCACAGTCAGGGAGATCATCTTCCCGTCCTTGAGCGCCACAAGGCCCCCCATCAAATTCGCGGTCGACATCGGCACATCCTCGCCCAGCCCCAAGGTGTTGTGCTGATCCACCCACGTGTAATAGCTCGAACTCAGCGCTGTTCTCTCCGATGCCTTGAAAGCCTGGGCCGGGATACTGGTGGAAAGCCCAGCCCTCGGCGCAGTGGTCGCCGGTCGCCTTGGGTCCGTTCAGTGGGCCTGTGCATTTGCGGCGATCGAAACTCCCGATATGTCCGCTGCCGAGCGACACCCAGACGACACCCTGCTTGTCGATGTCGCCGCCGCGCGGGCCGAAACCGGGTTGCGCCACGTAGAAGATCTCGGACAACCCTGTCGCTGGGTCAAATCTCAGGACGCCGCCACGGCCAGCAAACACACCGACCGTATACCAGACCGAACCATCGACTGGATGGGGCATCACCGCATAGGTGCCCGAGCCGCCGGTGATGCGCAGATCTCTGCTCTGATCCGCCGGTTGATCCGGCTCGATGTAGTCGTCGCGCTTGCCGTTGGCGTTAATGTCGAGGACGAATGGCGACCAGCCCTGTGAGCTGGCAGCATCGCCGGTCTCGTCAAATCTCTTGGTGTTCAGCCAACCGGCGACCGGCCCAGCGCCGCTGGTCCATACCGTCTCGTTTGCGTCGTAGCCGAACTGCAGGTGATGCGACCCGAAGCACGTGTCGACGAACGTGTACTCCATGGTCTTCGGCTCAAGGACCGCAAGCTGGCGCACGTTCTTCTCGATCGGGAACACCTTTGCGGAGGGGTGGTCCGAGCCCTTCTTGCAGAAATGCGGATTGTTGGGACCGCGCACCGCGGCTGCCAGCCAGAGCCGGCCCTTTCGATCGAACATGGAGTTGTGATTGTTGACTTTGCTGTCCCACAGCTTCTCGTCGCCCCAATAGGGTGACGGAGCCATCGGCTTCTCGGTCGCGGCATGACCAGGGCCTAGCGCCTCCGGTGTGTCTGCATCGCGCACCGGCGCCTTGAAGAATGTCACCGTGTGCGTCTTGGGATCGAGGATCGGCAGTCGGTTAGTGGCGTATTCGGGCGAGCCGAAGAGAGGTCCATGAGCGTTGACTGTTGGAAAGCGCCGGTCGGAGGCGATCAGATCGTGGAGATAGGTCTTGGGGTCACCCCATTCCCAGCTGGTGACGACAACGTTGCGCTCGAGGCCTTGCGGACGCGCCGGCTTAGCATGCGGCAGTTCGCCGTTGGCGATCCGGTCGGTCCAATTGCCGAAATACTTAAATGGCTCGCCGCCCAGATACCCCGCCAGTGGGTTCACCATCGAGGGCCCTGCCTGCCCCGACTGCACGCGTCGTATCCAGGCCTCTTCTGACGACTTGAACTGTCCTAGTGACGAAGGGATGGTACGCGTCGAGTGTTGGCCGAGCTGGTGGCAGCCGATGCAGGATCTGTTCTTGATCACGGCCAGCCATTCACTCTGCGTGATCTTCTCAGGAACGCTGCTTTGGCCGCCGAACTGGCTCGCCTCAGGGATCTTCAGCATCGAGTACCAATAGATGGCCGGATAGTACTCGGCCGCTGCCGCCTCGTTCGGCGCGGCAACGGCTATCAGGTCGACAATTTTGCCGGGCTCGCTTTCGACCTTGGACAAGTCGATCAGCCCGTATCCGCGCACCCACACTCTGTATTTAGCTTTTGGCAGGTCCGGAATGACATAGCGTCCTTGCTCGTCGCTGATGACCGTCCGGGCGAACTTGGTGGCAAGGTCGGTGGTTTCGGCGATGACCCAAACTCCCAATTCTGTCCCGGTCGGACCGCGTACGACCCCGCCGATATCGTCATCATTGATGACAACTTGCGTGCCACTTTGTTGCGCGTTCAAGGGGATTGGTGATGTGGCACAAACTACGGCGATTGCGGCTGCCCACTGAACAATCGGTTTCATCGCATCTCACTCTCCGCCTCAATGACCCTCACGACCTTCCGCGGCTCAACATAGACACCTTCTTTGACCACAACGCGAACGCCGGACCGCTGTGCCATGATCACGGCACGGGCCGAGGGCAATTCTTGGGCCTTCGCCAACCGCCAGCACTGGAACAGTCTTTAGTTGCCCCTGGATTGGGTCCAGTCGCCCACGAGCGAAGGAGACGCCTGTTACCAATTTATCAGGAGGCCCTTGCTTTACCACGAGACAAGCTAAAGGTAGGGTATTGCATCACGATGAGACGTGCCGAAATCTCCGTGCTCTAAGAGCGACGTGAGTGCCGTCGGCAGGCATTTTTTTAGCGGGCCGTTCTTTTTTGGTCCCCAACCTCTGCAGCAGGTTCATTCCGTCGTTCGCAGCATCTTTTGGCTGCGTGTCCTCGCATTCATGGAGGGTCTCATGACCAAGCATTTTGCACGCCTGGCGGTTGGTGCAGCGATGCTATTCGCCCCTTGTGCAGCACGCGCCGATGTCGTCACGGACTGGAATCAGACGGCGATCGAGGTCATGAAGACCGCGAACGTCACCGGCAACCCGTGGTCACGCGCATTGGCGATGATGCACGTGGCCATGAGCGATGCGGTCAATTCCGTGCAGAACCGGCACCAGCGCTACGTGACCTCCATTCCCAGCAAACCCAGCGCATCGCCAGAAGCAGCCGCGGCCGCTGCGGGGCGCCATATTCTGGTTGGACTCTTTCCCAACCAGAAATCCATTATCGAGACAGCGTACGCGACATCGATCGGCAGCATTACTAACGGAGCCGCGAAGAGCGAAGGTATCGCGCTCGGCGAGCAGGTCGCAGCAGCGGTGCAGGCCGATCGCGCAGCCGACGGCACGAACGTCCCTGACACCTACCGCCCGATCACCAGCCCTGGCGTGTGGGTGCCGACGACGCTGCCGATTTTTGCACAGTACGCGCAGGCCAAGCCCTGGGTGCTGAAGAGCGCCGACCAGTTCCGGCCCGGTCCGCCACCCGCCCTTTCGAGTGCACTCTATGCCCGCGACTACAACGAGACAAAAAATGTGGGCGGTCTCAAGAGCACGGTGCGAACGCCCGAGCAGACAGAGGCGGTCAAGTTCTGGACCCAGGCCAACATCGGTCCTGGCTGGCAAGCCGCAGCGCGTCAGTATGCGATCGCGAAGTCGCTCTCCCTCGCAGACAACGCCCGCTTCTTTGCGCTGCTCAACATGGGGATAGCCAACACCTTCATCAACGATTGGGATGCGAAATTCACCTATAACTTCTGGCGGCCCATCACCGCGATCCGCAACGGCGACAAGGACGACAACAACGATACCGAACGCGATCCGGATTGGTCGCCGCTCAACGCCACGCCCATGCATCCGGAGTATCCCTCGCAGGCGGCCATCATCTGCGGCGTGGTCATAGGCATCATGGACGCAGTCTTCGGGCCTCAACCGGTCGTGCCGTTTACGGTCACTGATCTCGCCGATCCAAAGATCAAGCGTGAATACAAGAGCATCGCTGAAATGGCGAGCGAGCACTCCAATATGCGTGTCTGGGGCGGCATTCACTTCAGGAACTCGCTCGAGGTGGGCGAGGACATGGGCAAGAAGATCGCCGCCTACCTGGTCGAGAATTCACTCAAGCCAGCTCTGTGACTGTTTTCGCCAAAACCACAATGAGGGCGTCGTGGTTGGACGCCTTCTCACGGGACGCAGCCGCTCGCGCGCACCCTGTCTCGATACTTCACTGTACGTCACAGGCCCCACGGACCTCCCCGGCCGTGGGGTTTCTCATGGCCCGATGGCCGGAACAACCACGATCAATTATTCGCCACCCCTGGGGTCTAAGGCTTCCTGCGCCCAGGTTCTGCCGGTTGGCCCCTTTTCCAGAGTTGCGATGTCCGTGAAACTACCAGCACCAGCGCATCCGCTGATGATGACGGCGACAATCGCCGAAATGAGCAATCGCATGTCCTACCTCGCTAATGACCTGAGCAACCGAAATCACAAATTCCTCTGTACCGATCCGATAGTGCTGGATCATGGCCGGAAAATGGAGGGGTGCCATGGCCGTAGCCTTCTTTGTTAAGTGCTGATGCAAACGTGCATCAGAACCCATAGACCAATGGCTCAAGGACGAGTGCGGCGCTGGGACTTCCGGAATTGGCACGAACTCACCGTTCGCGTGGCCCACTAGGTTCGTCAGCTCTTGCAGGTAAAGCTGCCGTGGTCATGCCGCTTCCAGATCGGCAGATCATGACCCACTTCTGCCGTTCGATGTTGCACTGCAGCGAGGCTTCAAGGGGAGTTTGCCGCGACTTCGGGCTCACTTCCGTTGCTTCAAGATAAACAGCAAACACATGGATGCGGATGCGCCAGATGGCTTGCTAATCTGCACGTTGAGCACCGTCGCGGGAGCACAGCATGGCCGTCATTGCGATGACGCGTGAAATGGCGACCTTGGGCAAGGACGTCGCCGAAGGTCTTGCCGCACGACTAGACCTCACCATCGTGCACCATGAGCTTGTCGAACAAGATATTGCTCAACGTGCCGGCCTGCCTGAAAGCGAGGTGCATCGGTTCTTGGAGGGTGAGACACCTCTACTTCAAAAATGGAAGATCGATAGCAAGCGGCTGTCGCGATACACGGCACAAGAGATCTTAGAGCTCGCCGCTCAAGGCAAAACTCTCATCCGTGGCTGGGGCGCGACGCATCTCCTGCGATCCGTTCCGCATGCGATTTGCGTGCGGATTTGCGCGCCTATGGCATTCCGAACGCAGGTCTTGATGGAGCGCCTTGGCGTCACCGATCCACGTGTGGCTCGACGAGAGATTGAGCGAAGCGATGCTGCTCATAACAACACAATGCGCCGGCTGTTTCGGATCGATTGGCAAGATCCTGGTCTCTATACGTTGGCTCTCAACACAGCGCGTGTTTCGGTGGATGACTGCGTTGAGCAGATCACGCGCCTTGCGCAGAGCCCGGCCTTTCTGGAGACCGCGGCATCCAAGCTGTCGCTGCAGGATCAAATAGTCCTGGCGCGCGTACGTGATGCGCTGGATAGGCGCTTTGGCCCAGGGATAAATGCTCTTGGCATTGAAGCACATGTATCCAAGGGTCACGTGACGTTGGCTGGGGCCATGAGCGATGAACGGCCCATGGTGGAATGTGTGCGACTGGTACGAGATGTGACGGGAGTGGTGAGCGTGGAAAGCAAGATCGCCTACATCGCGTTTCGTCCACCAAGCACTGAGTAGGTGATGTCTTCAATCCCGACAAAGCTCGCAGGCGTGGCGAGGTCTCCGACGCGAGAAATACCACCAGGGCCGCGGCGTTGGTGTCGTTGGCAGCGCGGTCGACTGTCCCGCGAACAAGGCCGTCAGTTCCCTGTCGCCGGTTGCTCTTCGCCAGCGGTGTACCGTCGGTGGGTCACGGGGAGCCTGGAAGTCTCTAAAGGACTGACCCTTATGCGTTCACGCCCTAGTGCCGCCATCGCCACCTTTTACTCACTGCGCCACGCCGCAACGCTGCTAACGGCTTTCATGACCTTTGGCGTCGCATCCTTAGCGAATTGAGTGTTGGATCCCCACAGCAGGCCGCCAGCGAACACTAGAGCCAGCAGGCACCCGAAGAAGCTGAGGGCGATGATACGCAGCGCGCCGCGCGGGGCGTTCCTCGGGGCGGCTGGCGCCACGATCCGCGCCTTGTGCTTGGACTGGTTGTGCATCTCAAGCGCGCCTTCTGTCCTGAATTTCTTGCGGCACGCGCCGCATGCGTATCGCATCGCGGTTCCTCTCTTTCATCAGTTCCAGTGGTCCCGAAGCTCAAGGCGAATATGCGGCGCTTCGCTCTCGCGATGAAGAACGGGCGAGCTCGTGTCGCGTGGTTTTCAACCAGTCGGTTGTGGATAACCCACATCGGACGCCCCGGCTTACCGGTCATCAAGACGACGTCTCCGGCCGGCGTGGTTCGACGACACGGGCCAGCGACGCAGGCGAAGGCGATACTTGAAGCCCGTGCAGGCGGCAGGTGACGAATTGTTTCGAGCCATTACTCTTCCATGACAGTGGAGGGGGAGTTGTGAGACGGATCGCTGCTATTGGTGGTGCCCTCGCCCCGCACGGGCTGAAGTTGCAGACTGGGCCATAGCCGCAGTGGTGGGAAATGGCAGAGTCTGCCCGCAACGGAATCGTCTTGGCTGAGACCCTTCCCCGCACGAGTGATCCCGCCATTTCGCCAGCGTCAGAATAGGTCGTTCGGCCCCTCTGTTGATTGACCGCAAATGCCCGGCTGCGAAATTCATTGCGCTTGTCGTTAAAAGATCACAGCGCTCTTACGCCAACGTGGATCAATACGATGTGTTCGGAGTTTCCGTCCGGGGAGTAACGGCGTGCGGGGGCATTGGAAGGTCCGCTGCGTACACGCGGATCGCCTCTCGTTACTCCCCACCGGGTTCGCCAAGCTTGCCCGTCATCGAACAGGCAAGCGCGGAGTGATCTTGTGCGCCACAAGATACGGCCGGTCTTGTGCATGTAGGGCGCATGGCACGCCTTGGCACTCTCGCGTTGGACTACGTGGGACTTACCGGCAGATCTGACGCCACTCGAACTGCCGTGTGTATGGATTGAGCACCTGCAGCTTGACGCAACCGGTCGCGCCGATGGCAGGAGCCGAAGGCGCCTGGATCGAAGGCGGTACGGGCGAACAGGATGTCGGCGAACAGACGGGCCTGAAATCCAAGGCAATCCTGCACAGCACCTGTACCTCGCCATTCAGGCAACGACAGGCGCAGTCTGCCACTGCAGTGGTCGACACCAGCATCAAGCCGATTGCAGCACCCGCACGGGCCGCAAGCATCGGTCCCTCCCGTCGCCGCACTCACCCATATTAGGATTGGCACGGACGATTGCAAAGATGACTAAATGGAGGGGGTGGGGTCAGGGGGGCTGGCGGCACCTGGTTCAATATGGAGACCTGGGGTCGCTTGGATGTGTCCGATGGGCGGTGCGGATGACGCAGCAGTCGGCACGGCGATGGTGCCCGCGGACAGTCGAACCAAGGCGCGCCTGCTATCAGGCCGAAGAGCTGTTCGGCAGCAGTGCTCAGAACGGCATCAGGCCGAAGCTGAAGTTCTGCGTCTTGTCATACGGCTGCTTGACGAGGGGGATGGCATAGTCGGTCCTGAGCATGCCGAGCGGTGAATCCCAGACGAGCCCTAGGCCCGCCGAAGCGCGTAGTGCCGGCGTGCTGCCGACGACGCCCGGCTGCTTGGCCGCTGCGCTGTTGACGCCCCATAGTGAGCCCGCGTCGGCAAACACCGCACCGCGCAAGCCGAAATCCTGCGGCACGCCGGGGATCTGGAACAGAAGCTCAGCGGTCGTCGCGAAGAACATCCGGCCGCCGAGGGCGTCCTGATTGGCGCTCAGCGTATCGCGAGGGCCGTAGCCGGCGACGGCAAAGCCCCGGATCGTCTCGCCGCCCTTGTAGAAGAGATCGAGCAGGCGCACGTCCTGCCCGCCCCATCCGCTGATGATGCCGCCGGTGGTGCGCCCCATCGCCGTGATCTCGTCATTCACGGGATAGTAGGCGCGCGCCTCGCCGATTGACCGGACAAAGCGCACGTCGCCACCGAGGCCGGCCAGGTCCTGGGCGACGGAGTAGTAGACGCCCGAGGTAGGCCGCTTCTTGTTGTCGCGCGTGTCGTAAGTGAGCGAATAGCCCAGGGAGGACGTATTGAAAGTGCTGGACTTGGCGTCCGGGGAGCCGGTGATGGCTTCCTTGATGGCGGCGGACGCGGCGGGGCCCACGTCATACAGAGTGCTGCGTACGAACGTGTAGTTGACTCCGGCCGACCACTCGTCGGTGAGGGGATAGCGCGCGCGCAGGGTGCCGCCGATGCGCTGGGCCTTGTAGGAGGCTTGGTTCGTGTAATCGAACTCCTTGTGAAACAGGTCGAAGCCGGCGGCGACATTGCTGCCGAGAAAACGCGGCTCCGTGAAACCGAGCTCCGCCTGGAAGCGCGTCTGGCTGCCAGCGAGCTTTAGGCGCACCCACTGGCCGTTGCCGAACAGGTTGCGCTCGGCGATCGAGATGTCGCCGATGATGCCCTCGCTCGACGAGTAACCCCCGCCGATGGCGAAATCAATGGTCTGGTCTTCTACCACCTCGATGACGAGCAGCATTTTGTCCGGCGCTGAGCCACGCTGCTTCTTGAGAGTGACGCTCTTGAAGAAGCCCAGCGCCTGCACGCGCTTCCTGCCGCGTTCGAGCAGGAAGGCATTGACGGCGTCGCCCTCCGCGATCCGGAACTGGCGCCGGATAACGAAATCCTTGGTCTTCGTGTTGCCGGCGATCTCGACGCGTTCCACGGTGATGCGCGGCCCCTCCTCGATGTGGAAGGCGATGGCGATCGTGTGGCCCGTCGCGTCGCGTTTCGGCATCGGCCTCACCTGGGCCGAGGCGAGACCCTGGTCACCCAGGGCGAGCATCATCTTCTCAATCGACTTGTCGACTGCCTCCTGGCTGTAGATGCTGCCGGGCCTGACCGCCACCAGGTTCTGCAGCGCCTGCGTGTCGGCGCCGCGCAGGCTGCTCTCGACCGTGGCAGGCGCGAACGTGAAGCGCTCGCCCTCCTCCACCGTGAAAGTGATGCTATAGCCGGTGCCTTCCGGGTTCTTCACTGCCTCAGCCGAGACAACGCGCGCATCGGGGAAGCCCTGCTTGAGGTAGTGGCGGCGCAGAAGCTCCTTGTCCTGCTCGATGCGCTGGGGATCGTAGAAGGCGGCCGCCTTCAGGATATCGAACCAGCCTGACTGACTTGTGGCAATGACGTCGCGCAGCTTACCCGACGGGAGCTGGCGGTTGCCGACGAAGTCAATGCTGTCGATCTTGGTGACCTCCCCCTCGCTCACGACGTAGGTGACGTCCACGCGCCTGTCCACGAGCGACGTGACCTTCGGTTCGACGGTGGTAGCGATGCGGCCTAGCCGCCGGTAGGCCTCGCGAATGCGCACGGCATCGGCGTGTGCTTTGGAGACGGTGTAGCGGGTGCCGGGCTTGAGTTGGATCTGCTCCTGCAGCTTGCTCTTGTCGATCGCCGCGTTGCCTTCGAGCTCGACGCGGGCGACAACCGGGCTCTCAACCACCGTCACATGGACGATCGAACCGCGCTGGTCTATGCGCACGTCGTGGAAGAGGCCTGTCGCATACAGCGCCTTGATGGACTGATCGGCCATGGCGGCGTTGTAGGGGCTTCCCACCTTGAGCGCGAGGTTCCCCCGCAATGAGCTGGCCTCCACAGTGCGGTTGCCAGTGATCTCAATGGCCGTGATGGTGTCGGCCGCCGCGACGGGCAACGTGAAGGCTGCGAGCAGCAGGCCCAGGATGCTCGGTGCGAACCGATGGGTGCAAAGGTGGTGACGGTCACGCGAATCAGCTGGGAGAGCGTCCGGCGCAGACCTTGGGATGCGCATCTCGACTTCACCAACGCTGGCCAGCGCAGCCCGCCTTCGCGGCCAGCGGCATCCCCCCGCCACAAGTCTTTGATCTAACTGTCGATTGAGGCGAGAATGCGGGATCGGACAGGGCCCCGGAACCGGCAGCCGATTGCGCTGGGATCAACTAGTGCGGCCATCAACGTCCGTTCCTGATGTAGTGGACGGCGCCCGCTCCCGGCATCGAAGTGCCATAGCGTGATCGTCGTAGACGAATCACAATGAGGGGGCACGTCCACATGCAAGTTTGCACGATGGGTTTGGATCTCGCCAAGAACGTCTTCCAGGTTCACGGCATCGACGCCAACGAGAAGGTCGTCGTCAGGAAGCAACTGCGGCGCAGCCAGGTGATCGCGTTCTTTGAGGTCTTGCCGCCGTGCCTAGTGGGCATGGAAGCGTGCGCCACGGCACACTATTGGGCCCGTGAGATGCCGGCCAAGGACGTGAAGGCTTACGTCAAGCGCAATAAGAACGATGCGGCCGATGCCGAGGCAATCTGCGAGGCAGTGCGGCGGCCGATGATGCGGTTCGTCGCGATCAAGACCGTCGAGCAGCAAGGGCGGCTGATGCAGCACCGGGTACGCGACCAGTTGATGCGTCAGCGCACGCAATTGATCAATGCGCTGCGCTCGCACATGGCTGAGCTCGGCATTGTCGCTGCTCAAGGCCGCGAAGGTCTCAAGGATCTGCTCGCGGTGGTGGCCAGAGAGAATGGCGGCACACTGCCGGTCGATGCCAAGGCAAGCCTGATGATGCTGGCGGCACAGCTTCAGGCCTGCCAAACGCTGATCGGCATGCTCGAGAAGCGGATCATGGCCCGGCACAAGTCGAGCGATGCAAGCCGTCGGCTTGAAACCATCCCCGTTACTTCTTTGCCCTCGCATCCACGCACTTGCCGTCCTTGCGATACATGAACGCACCGCAGGACTTAGTCGCCTTTGCCTTCTTTCCGGCCGTGAGTACGACCCCGCTCGCCACACCGGCCAGCCCCTTCCCGATCGCTAACGTTGCAGCCTGCGTCGGCCCTGCAGCAAACGTTGCCAGCGCAGCAAGCCCTAAAATCCTCGCGAGTCGCATGAGCATTTCCTCCTGGTCTTAAGATACACCCTTTGAGGGTTCGGCACGTTCACCGTGCAAGATCTCTCGCCCGCTGAGCACTCGACCCCTAGCGGCAGCGAGGGCGGTTGCGCAATGCTGCCGCAAGGGTCTCGACGCGAAGCTTCCGCGAATCTGATCAGGCGCCAGCTTCACACTTTTTCATGAAGCTCGCTCTTGCGGCGCCCGCAAGCTTCTTGCCGTCTTTTCCTACCGCGCCCGCTTCGCAGCACTTCTTCATCGAGCTGGCCTTGGCTGCTCCCGCGAGCGCCTTTCCATCTTTGCTGGTCGCTTTAGCTGTACACGCTGCGCCCTCTTGGGCAACAACCGGGCCAACCGCAAAGACCGATAACAATATAACGAGGCAAATACGCTTCATGACCTACCTCTCGCGGTATTTAGCGTCCAGCCATGCTGCCATTCCGCGCGCCTGAATGACAAGCCTTTACCCAGGGCAAAAACAGAAAATGGGGGACCGTCATGCAAATCCGTCTGCCCAAAGGAGCCGGCGCGCAAGATCCAGCGCAGCATCCATCAGGATACCCGCGACGTCGCTCGTGCGCTCGGTAAGACCGAGGCTTTCGAGCAATCGTGCCGAGACCGAAAACGCGTCGAGATGCTGTTCGCCCACCTGAAGCGCATTCTTAGGCTGGGCCGGCTTCGCCTGCGCGGACCGCGGGACGCACAAGACGAGCTCTCACTCGCAGCCATCGCCCAGAACCTGCGCCGGCTTGCCCAGTCCGTCGCCAGACCGCCGCCACAGGCCATGGCGTGCATTGCGTAAGTGTCGCCTGCGCCAGATCGTGTGTTGAAGCCGCCGTTCCCTCGGCGGTGCACGGCAACAAGCCGCTCGTCTCAGCTCGTATCACCCTTCCCAGCGCCGACTTCCGCAACAAAATCAGTACGAAGCTGCCGCGCATGACCTGGCGCCGTGCCGTCGGCTTCCGGCCGGCCGCCGAATGCGCGGTTTGTCTAATGTGCCAAGAGAACGGGGCGTGCGACTGAATTTTTCAAGATGTGGCGCGTCACACCACCCATCAGCAATTCGCGCAGCCGGCTATGCGAATAGGCCCCCATCACAAGTAGGCCAACGTTGTCTTCTCCCGCTGCCGCCAACAAAGTATCACCCGTTGAGCGCAAGTGTGGCGCGATCACCCGCGCGGTCGCGGCAATGTCGTGGCAACGCAGATAAGCCAGTGCCTCGGCGTGCGAGCCATTGCGGCGGTCCGCGTGCCGGTCGACGCTGACAACCTGCACCGACTTGGCCAGCCGCAGCAACGGGATCGCGGCGGAGACAGCGTGCCAGCACTCCGGACTTTCATCCCACGCGACCATTGCGGTGTCGGTCAAATTGCTCTTCAGCTCCGAGGGCGCCAACAGCACCGGGCGACGCGTCTGCAGCAGTGATTGCTCAGCGATGGCCTTAAGCGGTTCCATCACGGCGGCGCTCGCGGCAACCAGTAGGTCAAAGGCTGCGGCCCGCGCCACGGCAACGTTCACATATGAGCCTTCGAATTCGCGCCAGGATGCAGCCGGCAGAACGCCTGGCTGTTCGTTGGCAGCGAGAATGGGGATGCCGCTTGCCGCACAGGCTCGCGCGAAACGCCCACGCGCGTCCTGCGCAAGCCTCTCCCGCTCCTCGACGTACCAGTCCATTTGCGTTGCAGCCGACGCTGCTGCCCCATAACCCATGTCGCCGGCTCTTATCCTAGCGCGGGGCGGCGGCGGCTCAGTAATGAACTGGGCCTCGACATGAGCCCTCAACGCGTTAGCCGCGGACAATGCCATGTTGATGGCGCCGCTATGATCATCAGTACCAGGCAGTGGAAGCAGGATTCGCTTGATACTCATAGCCGTCGAGCCTCCGTGGGCCACCATGTGCGAACGCAGCCCATCCGGCCATGACGCAGGCCGAATGTAGGCCGCGAAACGCTGACGGTTGGAACGCAGGAAAGGCGGAAGAGTTCCATGCCGGATCTAAACAACGGCCCTGACGACCCTTCATGGCACATGCACGGGGACGTTGGACGGAGTGCGGCGAGCGACGACACCCAACTTGCTGGAGCTGCTCACCGCAGCTAAATAGTCTCATATAGAAGTTGAAATCATTATAGAAGTTTGCTTGTCGTAAGCATCAGCGCCCGCTCTCTGTGGCGCACCCTGCTGCAGCTGCGGACGGCAGGAAGTGTTCTCCGTGGCCCACGGTTCGCCGGTATTTCCGTTCGTGGGGGTCAAGCGGATGTGCTGAACCACCGAGAACGACGGGAGAAGGTGACCCCATGGGAAAGTCCCATCATTTCCAGTGCATGGGCATGGAAAACAGGTGTTCGTCGTTCGTGCGTGGTCGTCATCGTGGCGTGAGGAGTATCGCCATATGGGCGACACTCCTCGTGCGTGCCGCGCGATCTATTCGCCGAAGTATTTCAAGGCAATCTGGATGCCCTCGTCGTACATTTTCTGATACTCGGGTTGAGACGCCTCGCCCCGCTTGGTGCTGCGGTGAAAGAATTGCACCACATTGGCGATGGGGGTGCGCCGCTGATCCAGCGCATCGATACGCGTCGTCGATCCGACGTCGCCGAGGCCGTCGAGATCATAGTCCACCATGTAGTAGTAGAGTGCGCCGATATAGACGCCGCGAGATGGCTCATTGCGGATACGCAGCATCTCCGCGCGGTTGCCTTCAGGCGCAATGTGCTCGTAGCACCAGCGCCGATCCTCCATGTGCAGGCATCCGGTTGTCGCGCCGGCGCGGTCAAGCCACACGCGCTCAGTTTTTGCCCGGTTGCGCGAGAGGCTCTCCGGATAAGGCATTTTCACCGATGCCACCAGGTTGATGACTTTGCGCACGTCCTCCCGTTCGGCGGCCGCAACCGGAGAACCCCCAACCACGAGCAGCAGGCTTGTCAGCACCAAGCACCTTGATGTCTGGAACATTGGCAATGCCTTTCCACAAGAGCCTCAGTCACAGGGTCACGCTGGGCTCCCCTCTTCATGGAAGCCCAGGGACGGAAATCTGATTGCTGGGGAGGATCGCCGCAACGATCAACTCAGGGTATCGAGCATTGAGACGAGCCGGTGTGGCGCGTCCGCATTGCTGCGGTGGAGCGGGCGCGCATCGACCGTTGCGCCGACGTGAAAAGACGGCTGTGACGCTGGACGCCCAAAGTCCGCACAACCATCAGGTCAAGTGATTGCGATCACAGGGACAAAGCGAGCAATCCGGCGTGGGTGAGGCCTATTCACCGAGGTGCTTGAGCGCGACCTGAATGCCGTCATCGAAAAGCTTCTGATATTCGCCGCGCAGTTGGTCGCCGCGCGCGGTTCCCCGATGGAAGAATTGCGCGATGGTTGCTACTGGAGCGTGCGCTGGAGGATCCATCCGCGTCGTGCTGCCGACGTCGGCGAGGCCGTCAAGGTCATAGTCGACGACGAAGTGGTACACGTGGCCGACCTGGATGCCTCCCACCGGCTCATTGCGGATGCGCAACATTTCCGCGCGCGCTCCCTGCGTCGGGATGTGCTCGTAGCACCATCTCACTTTGTCATCGAGGCGCAAGCACGCAACGGTCGCGCCGCGTGCGTCGAGCTGCACATGCTCGGTGCGCGCCACGTTGCGCTCGAACCGCTCCGGATACGGCATCTTGATCGAAGCCATGAGGTTGATGACTGCCCGCACCTGCTCGCGTTCGGCAGCATATGCCGGGGCACAGGCAAAGCCGGTCATCACTGCGCATACGAGCACAAGAACTGCAATCTTTTGTTCCATCCCCAGATCCCTCCTGAATAAATGTAGTCCGCGGGCACGTCACGTCAGACATCGAGCGTGGCCGTGCATGACAGGGGCTCCGCCAACCGTGACGGTGCTCTCCGGCGCAAGGGACGTACAGGCCCTGCGGGCGAAGGTGGCCGAAAACGATGTCTGAATTTGGCACCTTTTCCCCGGTCGCAGGCCGGCCCGAGTGCGTCAGCTATTGAGGGTACATCTGCCGTGGGCGTACCGCGCCATGCCGGTAGATCTTAACTCAGAACGGTCGAAGTTGCCTGACTGGTTACGACAGTCGCGCCCGTCCTCTGTCGCGGGCTGATTACCGAACAGACCCAGCAAATAGCTCGAATGAGAGCGCCCGCAGCCATTTGTGGCCGGCATCGCGGTGAAAGCGCTCGTGCCAGTATTGGGCGATCTCGATGGGTGGAAATGGAACTGGCGGCTTGAACGTGACGAGATCGAGCTGTTGGGCCATGATCCGCGCGAGCTTCATTGGCAGGGTTGTGATCCCATCCGTCTGTGACGTAACCACGGCTGCGGCCGTGAAGCTCGGTAGGCGAAGCATCACATTCGCGGCTGGAAGCTCCAGATCCATCGACTGCTGAGCGACGCGATGCGCAGCATGACCGGTATTCGAGGCCGTCACGACGATATGGCGCGCCGAGAGGAAGCCGGCGCGGGTGCGAAGCGCAGCAAGGTTTGGATGATCGCGTCGCGCCAAGGCCAGATAGCTGGTCGGATACAGGCGCTGCCGTCGCAGTCCGAGCGCAGCCTTGGGAAAGGCTCCCAGCGCGAGATCAGCCTCACCCAATTCGAGCCTCAACTCGTAGGGCCGTGCATCGAAAGGAACCGCATCGACGCTGAGGCTGGGTCCCTCTCGGGCCACACGCTGCATCAGCGCCGGCAGAAAAACGATCATACCGACCTCGCTCACGAGCAGCTTGAAGGCGCGGGTCGAGGTGGCCGGATTGAAGGACGGGGTCGCAATGCTGAGATCATCGGCGGTGGCAAGAAGAGTCCGGAGAGATCCTTCGATCTCAAGCGCCTTGGGGGTGGGGTGCATCTCGTTGCCACTGCGCGTGAACAGTGGATCACCAAAATACCCACGCAAGCGCGCCAGCACCTTGCTGATCGAGGGCTGTGTCGTCCCGAGGACCTCGGCGGTGCGGGTCAGATTGCGCTCGCGCAGTGCAATGCTCAGCACCCTCAGCTCGCGCAGACGCAGGTCCAAATTCCAATCTGCCATGATGCACATTCCGTTTTCGGCATGGCATGGATCACGGCATGCGGGTAGGCTTTCTGTCAACCGAGGCAAAGCACCCACACGTACCTCTCGCAGCTTTGATACCCATCGAAGCGCAGCAGCCCTGTCAGATTGGTGCACGGCGATGACGCATGCCTTTCCGCAGAAGACCCGAGAGCTTCACAATCATCACTTCAATTCCACGATCTGGAACGACCTCACATTCCGCGACGATGACATCGTCATCAGCACGTATGCCAAGTCGGGCACGACTTGGGTGCAGCAGATCGTATCCCAGCTCCTTTTTGAAGGCGCAGAAGGGTTGGAGGTGGCGAGCATGTCGCCTTGGCTCGACCTGCGCGTGCCGCCCAAAAGCATCAAGCTCCCCGCGGTCGAGGCGCAGACCCATCGGCGCTTCCTGAAGACCCACCTGCCGCTTGATGCCTTGGTGTTCTCGCCCAAGGCGAAATACATCTACATCGGCCGCGATGGTCGGGATGTGGCGTGGAGCCTCTACAATCATCATGCCAATGCCAACCAGAGCTGGTACGACGCCCTCAACAAGACGCCCGGCCTTGTTGGCTCACCTATTGACCGCCCCCCGGACGACGTTCGTCAGTATTTTCAGGACTGGCTGACGCACGACGGATATCCCTTCTGGCCGTTCTGGGAGAATGTTCGCAGCTGGTGGGCTATCCGCCACTTGCCGAACGTTAGGATGATCCACTTCGCCGCGCTGAAGAGCGATATGCCTTGCGAGATCCGAGGCATAGCCGAATTCCTAGGCATCCCGATCGACCTGTCGCGATGGGATGCGATCGTCGAGCACTGCAGCTTCGACTACATGAAGAAGAATGCGACCAAGAGCGTGCCGCTTGGCGGTCTTTTTTGGGATGGTGGGGCCGAGACGTTCATCAACAAAGGCACCAACGGGCGCTGGCGCGATGTCCTGACAGCCGAGGATATCGATCGCTATGAGCGTCGCGCGCGTGCAGAGCTCGGCGAGGAGTGCGCCCACTGGTTGGCGACTGGGCAGCGTCTACCGTCCACATAACGGATATGAACCAAGCAACAGTATCGCTCCAGCAGAGGCCGAGCCTCGAGCGGCTCGTCTCAGCACGCGTGCCGGCGACGCGCTGGGCGCAACGGCATCCCAACAACCATGCTCAGCTCAGGAGACGTGCGATGGATAGCAACGTCAATCATGTGGCCGATCTCATCTTCGGGCGCTGGCGGAGCCAGATCCTGTATGCGGGCGTCGAGCTAGGCGTCTTCGACCACCTCGATCTCGCCGCGTCGAGGCGATTTGAGGAGGTTGCCAGCAGCGTGAAGGCGGACCCGGCGCATGTCTACCGCTTGCTCCGTGCGCTGGCCTCCATCGGTTTGCTCAAAGAGACCGGAGAGCGTGGCTTCATACTGACCGCAGCCGGTGACCTGCTGAGAGCCGAGCATCCCCGTTCGATGCGGGCCATGGCGCGGCTGGAAGAGGGTCCGCAGCACTACGCGCTCTGGAAGCATCTGCCGGCTATGATCCGCGATGGCCGGCAGAATGCGTTCACCCGCGAGTTCCATCGTATGGCTTTCGAGCATGCCCAGGTCGACGGCGACTATGCCGAGCAATTCAAGCACGCCATGTCGAGTTATTCGGCTCTCCAGGCTGATCTTGTTCTGGAAGCGCTACGCAACCTCGATCTTTCCGACGTCCACACATTCTGCGACGTGGCCGGTGGCCACGGCTATCTCATGTCGGCCCTTCTGCGCGCTTACCCGCATCTGTCAGGCATTGTGCTCGACCTGCCCGAGGTTGTGGGCGATCAAGGTGAACTGAGTGCGGCGAAGTTCGGCGTTCAGGATCGCTGCCGGTATGTCGGTGGCGACATGTTCAAGAAAATCCCCGAGGCCGACACCTACAGCCTCAAAATGATCCTGCACGACTGGAATGATGCCGAATGTGTCGAGATACTTTCCAACGTACGCAGATCTGCTCGGCCCGACGCACGCGTCTTCATTGTCGAGCACGTCGTGCCCGGGCACGATGAGCCCCACTTCGGCAAGCTCTTCGACATCCACATGATGTGCTGGGGTACCGGCCGCGAGCGGACGGAAGCCGAATATGTCAGCCTTCTTAAGAAAGCAGGCTGGAAGCACACGGGCTCCCACTATCCGTCGAGCCGAATGATGGGGCTGATCGAAGGGGCGGCCAACGCATAAAATTGAGGCTGAGCCACCGATCAGAGACCGATCCGATCGCCCTGACGGAAGGTATTGGCACATATTCACCGTGCCGACCCGATTGGTAGAACGTCAGCTTGTGGGGGCAGACCTGCCGATGGGGCACCGCTCGGGCGACGGGGAAAGTTGACCCTGGGTGTGTAAAAAGACTGTCCTGGTTATGATTCCCCTGATGATTCTGCGGGGGGTGATCATGAAGCGGTTCGTCGCGGGAGCAGATCGGGGACAGTCGACACTTCTGCCGGAGTGCCTCGATGATTGGATCGACGAGGAAAATCCGGTTCGCGTCATCGATGCGTTTGTCGATGCGCTCGATCTCGCTGACCTCGGGTTCGGCGGTGTCGAGCCTGCAGCGACTGGCAGGCCCGCCTTCCATCCCTCGGTTCTCTTGAAGCTCTATATCTACGGCTATCTCAACCGCGTGCAGTCGAGCCGTCGGCTTGAGCGCGAGGCCGGACGCAATTTGGAACTTCTGTGGCTCTTGGGCCGCCTCGTGCCCGACCACAAGACGATCGCCGATTTCCGCAAGGACAACGGCCCGGCCTTGCGCAAGGTATGCGCGCGGTTTGTCGAGCTGTGCCGCCAGATGGGTCTTCTCACCAAGGCGAGCGTCGCCATCGACGGCAGCAAGTTCAAGGCGGTAAACAGTCGCGACAAGAACTTCACGCGCGCGAAGGTGGAGCGGCGGCGCATGCAGTTGGAGGAGAGCGTGTCGCGGTATCTCAGCCAGCTCGACACGGCCGACCTTCAGGAGCCGTCAGAGGCTCTGGCCCTCAAGTCAGAGCGTCTCAAGGAGAAGCTTGCCAAGCTGAACGAGGAGATGGGCAAGCTGGCGGCCTACGAGAAGCAGATGCTTGCCTCGCCTGATCAGCAGGTCTCGCTCACCGATCCCGACAGCCGATCGATGGCGACCAGCGGGCGCGGCTCGGGTGTGGTCGGCTACAATGTGCAGGTCGCCGTCGACACCGAGCATCATCTGATCGTGACGCACGAGGTGACGAACAGCGGCTCGGATCGGGCACAACTTGCCAATGTCGCCAAGCAAGCGAAGGCGGTTCTGCAGACAGAGACGCTCGAAGCCGTTGCCGACCGTGGCTACTTCAACAGCCCGGAGGTCCTCGCCTGTCACGAGGCTGGTATCACGGTGACGCTGCCGAAGCCGTTCACCTCAGGCTCGAAGGTGGACGGCCGCTTCGGTAAGCAGGACTTCGCCTATCTTCCTGACGAGGACGTCTATCGCTGCCCCGACGGCGAACACATCAAGAGCTGAAGAGGGGTGAGAGGATAGGTGTAGGAGGGAGGAGCCGGCGAACACCTCAAGTACCGCTTCGAGGGCGTTGAGCACGGCCTCACTATGCGTCGCTATTGGACGAACGCGTGCCGCACCTGTGCGATCAAAGGCAGATGCACGACTGGCATAGAGCGCCGCATCACCCGCTGGGAACACGAGCACGTGCTCGAGGTGGTGCAGCAGCGTCTCGATGCGAACCCTCAAGCCATGCGTCAGCGCCGCGAGACGGTTGAGCATCCGTTCGGCACGATGAAGGCGCGCATGGGGGCGACGCACTTCCTGACGAAGACGCTACCGAAGGTCGCCGCGGAGATGGCGCTCTCAGTGCTCGCCTACAATCTCACCCGGGTCATGAACATCGTTGGCATCAAACCGCTGATTGCCGCCATCGAGGCCTGACGCCCTGGGCATCCCTTTGCCGCCAACCGCAGGTCGCTGAGAAACCACCCCCGGCGCGTTTCCACACGACCAAGACCCAAACCGGACATGAGAGGTGTTTGGCGCGCGGGACAGGGAGCGACGCCGACATCGTCACGCGCTTTATCCGCAGATCGATTGATGGATTGGTGCGAGTGCTCGACCTCCTATACCGGACATAGCGAGACGTGATGCTCGAGCCGCTTAGAGGCGAGCTGTAGCCGACCTTGACGGCAGCCACCTGCCCCTTCCATGCTGACGATCCAAACGACAATAAAGTGGGAGGAAGTGGCAGGATGCACAGGCGCACGTTTCTGAAGCTCGCCGGGAGTGCTGGCGCGGGTCTTTCAACCTTTCCGGCCATAGTCGGTGCGCAAGCGTCCTGGCCGAACAAGCCGGTGAAAATCATCGTTCCCTTTGGTGCTGGCGGCGGAACCGACAATCTCGCTCGGTTCTGGGCGGAGAGACTAGGCCACGCCTTCGGCCAGCCATTCGTGGTCGAGAACCGGGGCGGTGGCTCTGGCGTCATCGGCACGGAAGCCGTGGTGAAGTCCGCGCCCGACGGCTACACGCTGCTGCTTTCATCGAACTCGCCAACCGTCAATCTGCCCCTTCTGCGCAAGATGCCCTATGACCCGAGTGCGCTGCTGCCCGTGGTGCGCGTCGGCGATGGCGTGACCGGCTTTTGCGTGCATCCGAGCACTGGCTTGAAGTCGGTAAAGGAACTTGTCGACTATGCCAGGGCCAATCCCGGCAAGCTTGCTGGCTGCTCAGGCGGGGTGGCCACCACTAGCCATATGCGAATGGAGATGCTGGCGTATCGGACCGGCGTGAAATTCCTGCATGTGCCCTATCGTGGCGGCGCTGACGCCTTGAACGATCTCCTTGCCGGCACGGTTCACTTCATGAACGATCCAACCACCAATCCATCCGCCAAGGCCGGCAAGCTTGACATGCTGTGCGTCAATCACAGCATTCGCAGCCCCGAATTCCCGGATGCGCCGACACTGACGGAAGCCGGCTACCCCAATTCCGACGTGCCGCTATGGTTTTGCATCTGGGCGCCTGCGGGGATGCCTCAGCCCATCGTCGACGCCCTTCACGCCAAGGTGACGGAGATTTCGAAGGCACCTGATGTGCTACCCCGATTGCTGCTCAGCGGCAACCTCCCGGTCACTTCGACACGAGCCGAGCTGCTGGCCTTCCGGGACGCGGAATGGAAATCCACAAGTGACCTCATCAAGGCGGCCGACATCAAACTTGAATAGGGTTCCCGCCTGTCTAGTCCAGGCGTCCTAACTCGACGCAGTCGCTTCGCGTTTATGCGTTCACAACCTGGTCGGATTGCCAGCTCCTTGGGCCACGTGCGTGAGGAAAAGATACTCGCCAGCTCGTTCTGGCGTCATCGTTCGGGCTTCTTGGCACGATTGCAGCCGATAGCTGGCTAGCGCTGGAGGCCAGGAAGCGCTGTTATCATTCGAGCGCCATAGGCTCATACACGCCCTCAACCGAACCGGCGGTAACGGGTAGCCAGATCCGCGCCGCGCACTTCAGAGTGAATAGAGTGAGCGTTTGACTTGCTCCGGCTGATCTCCGGAGAGGTGCATGTTTCCGAGCCGAGGTGCTAGTCTGCCGCCGGCCACCCAAACTAGGGAGCCGTCTCAAGGAGTGCCAAGCTATGACAGCAAAATACTCCGGGGGGTGCTCGCATGTGCATGTCACCTCCTCTGCCGAACCCATCGACAACCACGAATGCCACTGCAATGTTTGCAAATCCGTGACCAAGCAACACACCACGCACGTGGCCTTCTTCAACCACGGCGACCTGAAGGTCGATCACCCTGAGAAGATCAAGCGCGTACCGTTCAACGCCAATAATCCAGGCGGTCCGCTGGAGATCTGCCTTTGCACCGAATGCAATTCGGTGCTGATGCTAGACGACAAACAGCATCGCATCCGCGTTGCCGTGCCGAACATCATGGGGTACGACACTGGCAGTTTTCCAAAGGCGACGTACCATGCCTTCTGGGACGAATTGAAAGGATACCCCAAGCCGTCCGACGGCCGGCCCGTGCATGCAGGGTTGCGGCCAGACTTCACGTGGCCCGCGGGCTCGTGAAGTCGCGCATAGTGTTGCGGCGGAGGGTGGCGAATTTATTTCGGTTCACCACCCGTCTGAGCGTCCTGAGGGGCAAAGCGGGCTATGGGCATAGGTCACAGCAAGTCTGCTTATACCTTACTCGGACATCTGCCACGACCGTCGTTCACCTCCGCTGTTGGCCTTTTCGACTGGCATCGAGTTCCGGTAGCCCGGCAAACGGTTTTGCCCAACGTTTCTCCGTAAGGGCTTTCGAAGGCCGCGCACTCGACGCGATCTCAAGTATGAGCTTTCGACGGATAGCCTCGCCGAATGTCTCGAAGTCTGCGGCAGGGATCGTGAAGGCGCCCGGTCCGCCGATCACATACTCTTGGAAATATCGGTCGAGCGAGGGCTCTAGCGCCAGGATCGGCAGTCCATTGATGGTGATACCCGCCCGCACGGCCTCATCTCGGGCTTGCATCACCGCCCGGCCGCTGTTGTTGATGCCGTCTCCCGAGATATCGATGATTCGACGCGCGCTCCCATGCCCGCTCATCGGAAACAGCGTTACACCGTAGTCAATGGCGCCGCTGATCGAGGTGCCACCGCCGAAAAGCTGGCGCGGCGCCTCCGCGATGGCTGCTGCGAACGCCTCCGCCGAGGTTAGGTCGTGGATCCGATGCCAGGGGACGGACACGATCTGTAAGGACGGCCCGGTCCACTGATACATAATGACCGCAATTGACTGGGTAGCTCCAGAGCGAATTGCCTTCAGCACATCAGGATGACGGAAAGCGGCGGCGTAGCCCTGCTGTTGCAGGTGGAAGCGATGGGCGCTGACGCTGCCGGAGGCATCGACGGCAAGTGCGAGCTCGAGGTCAACCGCGGGCTGCGCCTGCACAATCATGGGATGTGCGAATAGAAGCCACAGCGCAAGCAGCACTTTGGACAAGTTACTACCCACCGTCATGGCAGTACCTCCGGGAATTTCAGCAGGTGAGGGAGTCTTCGAGGATAGCTCGCGCTAGCAGATAGACCTGCCCATCTTGCGCGACCGGCCACCGCTGGAAGCCTCCTACCTCCAGGAGGGACTTGTCGGTAGTGCCTCAGGCGTGATCGTTGAATGAACTCGTTCGGCACCTTCGGCGCTCACGTCGGTATAGAATTTAGTCAGCCAACAGTCGACACAACTGGGAGTGCCTTGTCATAGCCAAGAGCCGCCGGCGCAAGAAGAAGCAGCGCCCAAGGTCGCGGCCCGCAAGCGCGAGGTGAATATGTCACCCGAGCTTCAGGAGGCCTGCGCGAGCAATTCGATGCGTTCGTCACGGCACACCGATCGACTTGAGTTGTGCGTGCGCGCGGCCGGCGCGTGTCTTGAGACCATCGAGATAGGTGCTGACATCGTTGCCGGGCAGGTTCAACACCTTGCACCCGAGCTTCCAGTAGTCCTCGATCTGCGCTTCCGTCTCCGGAGAGCCCCGCGCGAGCTTGCCATGCTTATTGCAGGCCTCCGCAATCTTGCTCACGGCAGCTTTGAAACGCGGGTGCTCGAGCTCGAGGTGGACGCCTAGCCTTGCGCTCAGGTCCGAGTGGCCGTAGGCGATCATGTCGATGCCCTCGACTGCGGCAATCGAGTCGACGTTGTCGAGGCCTTCCAGTGACTCGATCGACGGGCAGACGATGATGTTTGCGTTAGCCCACGGTGCGTATTCAGATAAATGGCGGGCGCCGTAGCTCCTGTAGCCGGTGTGCAATCCCTGTCCTGAAATGCCGCGATTGCCGATAGGCGGGTACTTGGCCTCTTGCACGATGGCTCGGGCCTCCTCCGCGTTGTGCACCTCGGATACCTGGATGCCCATGATGCCTTGATCGAGGATGCTGGGAATCAGATGCACGAGCGATTTGTGGATTCGCACGATCGGCGACACGCTGGTGGCCTGGAACCAGCCGGCGAGATCGGCGATCGTCTCGAGGTCGAAGGCGCCGTGCTCGTGATCGATCGCGCAATAGTCGAAGCCTGACGCCTCGATGATCCACGGGATGCCGCGCGAGGCGAATTCCTTGAGCTGGGTTCCGAGCGCCGCCCGACCTTGGCGCACGGCCCGGTGTATGCTGTTTTCTTTCATCTGCAGCCAATCACTCCTCGTGTATAAGGGAGCATATCCGTGTCATCAGGCCGGTGTCATCTGGCTACGCAGCACGAACGGACCTGGGGACTCATTGCCCACCAAAGGTCCAACCTCCTCTTTTTTGGATTATGTGCGGGAAGTCCGCCCAGCTCGCGGCCTGGCGGGTGGTGCATGCCTTCTCCCAGCCGCTGATTTCAGCGGCACTGAGGAGGTCATCGTCTCCATGCCGATGCGCTTCGCCAACATCATGCGCCTGAATGAGAAGGGCGAAGGTGAGTTCATGTCGATGCGCTGGGGCTTTGTCGGCAAGGACGATACTGCGCCGACACGGCCGAAGCATATGCACGCGCGGTCAGAAACGATCGATACGCTGCCAACGTTCAAGATCCTCGGTGTTGTGCCACAGACGTCGCTAGCCAAGCTGCCTGTGCGGTGTATCGTGTTGAACTGCTCCACGAGGCATAACGTGGCGACCGCTTGGTTGAGACCCGGCCAATGGTCACGCACCTCCCACCGTTCGATTGCCAATGTCCTGCTTCCGCTCAAACTTGTGCCGGCGTAAGCGAAACTGTTCTCGGTACAATCAGTCCGCCACGAACGAGCGAGCGCATTGCGTTGGAACCATGCGCCGGAAGGGCCCGGTCCTTGGCACCTCAGGCCGGTCTGGTGTTTTGCAACACTTCTGCTTGTGGCAATTTTGCGACGTCGCGAAGTCGGCGCGACGCAGACTGGGGGATCGGTCGAGGCAGTCGTCGCGATATCGCTGTCTGCCGCTCGCCCGCATGGGAGCGGCGGCTTCGGCGCTGACGCACGCGACGCTCACGCAACGCACGCAGCCGCCGGTGGCGGTCTGGCCACCAGCCTGGCGAGGCGGCGTAGGTTCTGGGCGATGGCCGCCAGTGTGAACTCGAACTGCGCTCCGCGAGGTCCGCGCAGGCGAAGCCGGCCGAGCCTGAGGATGCGCTTGAGGTGAGCAAACAGCATCTCCACGCGCTTGCGATCGCGGCAGGATTGCTCGAACGCTTTACTGCCGGCGAGAGCGCGGGCGGCATCGCGTGCGCCCTCGTAGATGCTGCGCGGGATCTTGCGCGCCGGCCTTCGGGCAGCATCGCTCTTGAATGGGCACACGTCGCAGTCAAACTTGCTCGCTCTATACAAGAGCTGCTCGACATTCACGATCCTGCCGGTCGTGGTGAGAATTGCCCGCCGGGCAGGTGTAGATGTCGCGCGCCTTGTCGAACGTGAAGTCTTCACGTGAGAAGGTACCGTCGCTCGCGCTTGGACTTGTCGATTACCGGAATGTGCGGCGCGATCTGCTTGTCGTTGACGAGCCAGTTAGAGGTTTGCCGCGCCATAGGCCGTATCGGCCGCCAACCGCTCGGGCTTGAGATCGAAGCGCTCCTCGGTGCGCTCGATCATGGTCTTGGCCGCGCCCACCTCGGCCTGGCGGATGGCACGCGTGGCTTCCACATCCATGATGACGCCGAACTTCACGTCGATAAGGTAGTTGTCGGCGTAGGCGAAGAACGGGTCCGCAGCATCGCGTCCGGTCCATTGCGCCGGCGGATCGGTCAGGGAAACGAACTTGGGCGGCATCACCTCGCTCGCCGCGCCAAAGCCGCCGCCATCTCCACCGCCAGTCTCCTCATCACGCGCGCGGCTCGAGAGCCGCAGGTACTCGAACCGCATGCGACGCCTGCTCCGGCGTCGGCCACTCGATGGCTTGTCGCCGGGTGATCGCTGCTTGTTGCGCGTCCGCCACGATCAGGCTGGCATCGACCGCGAAGCCTTCGCCGCCGACCAGACCTGCCGCGATGCACATCTCCACGACGCGCTCGAACACGTGGCGGAAGATGTTGCTGTCGCGGAAGCGCTCATTGCGGGCGCGCGAGAACGCCGAATGGTCCGGGATCTTGTCCTCGATGCTGAGGCCACAGAACCAGCGGTACGCTAGGTTCACCTGCACCTCGCGGCACAGCGCCGCTCCGAGCGGATGGCGAACACGTAGCCGACGATGAGCATCCGGATCATGAGCACCGGATCGATCGACGGCCGCCCGATCGAGGGATAGTAGCGGTGCCAGCTCGGCGTACACCCAGACAGGTCCAGCACGCCGGCAATCTCGCGCACGCGGTGATCGGCTGGTACCGCGTCATCGAGGCAGAACGAATAGAAGAGCTGCCCCTGGTCCCGGTTGTGCCGCCCCATCATCGCCAGCCCCCGCTGCCGCGTCGCCTTCCGGCGCGGTAAATCACGGTTCGCGGCTTACAGCAACCGACTTCTGCAACAAAATCGGCACTTTTGCGACGTCGCGATCGTCGGCGCTGACGTCCGATCATGGGGAAAGAGCGGACCAACCCCTCCATCGAAGTCGCAAATTATGAGTTCACTGCTAGGCAGCTAACTTTTGTTGCTTTGTTGAAACGCTAGCCATACGCAGCGTTCGGACCACAGATCCAGTGCCCACATGGAGTTGTCGGGCAATCTTGTTAATGGCCAGCCTCTGCCCCGTTAGCTCCAACACTTTCTCGCTGCAACTTCCTCGATATGCGCGGCCGGCCAAACCTAACCCCGCGCTCCTTCGCCTTCGTGATGCCTATTGCCTGTCCCCCGCCAACCTGACCTGATGGCTCCGGATCGACTGGCGGGGAATACGACAGCGACCGTGGCCACGTCGCGGCCGATTACAATCCGAGTCCGCCGTCGAGCAGGATGGTCTGCCCGGTCATGTAGTCGGAGGCGGCCGAGGCGAGGTAGAGCGCGAGCAATCCGACCTCGCGCAATCTGCCGGGGCGGCCGAGCGGCACCTGGTCTTTGGCCCGCTTTGTCGAGCGAGCGACGCCTTCCTCGCCGGACGTGACGACATCGGGGAAGAGTCCTGGGCCGATGGCATTGACGTGGAGGCCGTAGGGCGCCCACTCGAGGGCTTGCGCACGGGTGAAGCCGGCGAGCGCCGTCTTGGCGGTCGTGTAGATGACGTTGTCGCGACCGCCTTGGTGCGCCGTCCAGGCGGCGATGTTGATCACCTTGCCCGACCGGCGCGCGAGCATATGGGCGCCGACCGCCCTCGTACACAGCAGCGCCTCGGTAAGGTTGATGTCCATGATGAAGCGAAGGTCATCGTCGGAGACCGGCTGGCCGAAGGTGGGCGTGTCGGGCAAGCCGACCAGCGGCTTGCGGATGGCATCGCCGAGATTGTTGATCAACACATCGATGCGCCCGAACGTGGCAAGCGTCTGATCGATGGCGCTCTGGGCGCCGGCGGCCTTCGTGACGTCGGCGAGCACCGGTACAACGCGGCGGTCCGACACCTTGGCGATCTCGGTACATGTGCCCTCGGCATAGCGCAGGGTCAGAGCGTTGAGAGCGATATCGGCCCCGGCCTCGGCCAGCACCTCGGCGATGCCGCGGCCAATTCCGCGTGCAGCCCCCGTTATGAGGACGACCTTGCCGGTCATGGCGTACTCGGTTGGCATCATGCTGAGATCCTTTGCTGCTGAATGACTGAGGTCAATGCATTACAGTGCCATCCCAAGCGATCAAATCTTGGCCATCACATCCGAGGCGATGCGTTCGAGCCGTTCGATCGTGCCGGACTTATCGGTACCGCCACCGGGGGCGCTGGTCAGTGGACACGCGGAGCCCGCGCCCAAGGCTCGGTCGCGAACCTGTGTACCTGATGCCGATCTCAGACGCGGTGCCCCAACCTATCGGTGCAAGGCCTTATTGCTCGGAGTTCCGACCCAACCCGTTTCTGAAACGTCGAAATTGACGTTGTCCGGCCCGATGTAGCGCACTTCGACATTGCCATGTCCTGCCCGAGCGCCGCCAGCGCCGATGTGGCCATCGGTGAGAAAGTAGCCGGAGATGCGCTCGTTCTGCAGCTTCTGCACCACCTCCAAACCGAAGTTCTTGACGTAGAAATCCTTGGTCGCCTCTTCGTCCTGCGTCTGGATCGCGATGTGCCTGATTCGTGCCATTGTCGTCGTACTCCTGGATCAGCAACGCTCTCATCCTACCCCAGAAGCTGTTCATGCCTGGCGGACGGGTTGCTTCTTTCTTGAGGGTTAGGTGCATGCGCTCGTGGCGACCGTTCTGCTGGGGGTGTCCGGGTTTGATGCGTTCGATGGCGATGCCGAGCCTGAGCCACCAGACGGAGAGCTTGGAGAGATTGAAGAGGGCATTTGGGGCTGGCGAAGGGAACACCGTTGTCGGAGCGGATGGCTCGGGGCAGTCCGCGCTCACGGAAGAGGCGTTCGAAGGCGGTGACGGCGAGGTCTTCTCTAGTGGATTGCAGGGCTTCACAGAGCAGCAGGAAGCGGGAGGCTTGGTCGGTGACGGTGAGCGGGTAGCAGTATCGGCCGCTGCCGAGCTTGAACTCGCCCTTGTAATCGGCACACCACAAATCGTTGGGGGCAGCTCCCGCGGAGAGGGAGGTCCCGGTGGCGTGGTTGCGCTTGCGGCCTTGGCGCCTGACGAGGCCATGGCGATCGAGGACGGCATGGATGGTGCTCTTGGCGGGCAGACGCACATGGCTGTCGAGACGGCGGACGAGGAGCTCCCTGATCTTGCGGGCGCCCCAGTGCGGCTTGTCGCGCTTGAGGGAGACGATCAGGCTTTCGACCTGGGTCGGGAGCTGGTTGGCGTAGCGCACCGGCCGGCGGGAGCGGTCGGAAAGGGCCTCCAGGCCGTGCGCCTTGTAGCGGTCGAAGACCTTGTATCCGGTCTTGCGGGAGATGCCGAACTCCCGGCACAGGTCGGTCATGCTCTCACCCTCCAGCAGGCGGGCGACAAAGCGCAGGCGCTCCTCCACGGCCGAACACTCCTTCCAGGGCATCCCACCTCCCGCCTGCTCGCGCCAAGCGAAAAGTGTTACCCATGTGTCCGGTACGAAGTGTCACCCATGTCTCGGGCCGCTCACAGCAAATCCTTGCAGAACCTGCATTTTGTCATTCCCGATCCACTTCGGGGTCCTCCTGTCATCGGAACATAACAATACGCTGGCTACTAGAAGCGACGGAGTGGGCCACAGGGGGCATTCATGAGCACGGATAATTTCTCCTGCAAAGCGGAGGCGTTCGAGGCTTTTGACGATGTGCCGCTGGCCCCTCCCAGGGACGATACGATCGGTGCCGTGCTTGCGCGCCGCTACAGCCGCCGCGATGCCCTCAAGGGCTCGCTCGGTGTCGCGGCCGCGACCGCGCTCTTCGGTACGGCCGCGTTGACGGGGTTGCCGAGCCGGGCCAAGGCCAATTCGGCTGGCTTCAATTTCAGCGAGGTTCCCAGCGGCGTCGATGAAACGCATCATGTCGCCGAGGGCTATGAGGCGGACATCCTGATCCGATGGGGCGACGCCCTCTTCGAAGGCGTGGCGCCGTTCGATCCGCGCGCCCTGCGGGCTGACGACCAGACGAAACGATTTGGCTACAACAATGACTACCTTGCCTTCTTTCCGCTAGAGGCCAGCGGGACACGAGGCCTGCTCTGCGTCAATCACGAGTACGCCAGTCCGGAGGTCATGTTTCCGGGCGTCGGCATTCGTCCCGATCGCAACGACTTCGCTCAGATCAACGAGGCCCACGTGGGCGTCGAGATGGCTGCGCACGGCGTCAGCGTCGTGGAGATCGCGCTCGAGGGCGGCAAATGGCGCTCCGTCCTCGCCAGCAAGTACAACCGCCGGATTACCGCGGATACGGAAATGACGGCCGATGGCTCGGCCGCTGGATACGATCGCCTCAAGACCAAGGCCGATCCCAGTGGGCTAAAGCTGTGGGGCACACTCAACAACTGTGCGGGCGGGCAGACCCCGTGGGGCACGTATCTGACCGGCGAGGAGAATTGCCACGGATATTTCTGGACGAACCAGAAGGGCCCTGACGGCAAGCGCTTGAACAAAGGCCTCGGCGGCGCCCAGCAGAAGAGCTACGAGCGCTACGGCATCCCCAGCAACTGGTATAGCTGGGGCAAATTTCACGAGCGTTTCAATGTCGATGCCGAAGCAAACGAGTGCAATCGCTTCAACTGGATCGTGGAGATTGATCCACTAAATCATTCTTCGACGCCGGTGAAGCACACCGCGCTCGGCCGCTTCCGGCATGAAGGCGCGGAAATGATCGTCAACAAGGATGGCCGCGTGGTCGTTTACTCCGGTGACAATTCGCCCTTCGAATATGTCTACCGCTTCGTCTCGAAGGAGACCTACAAGCCCGGCGACAAGGCCGCCAACATGCGTCTGCTGTCCGAAGGCGCGCTGTCGGTCGCGCGCTACAATGACGATGGCACCGTGACGTGGATGCCCCTCGTGTTCGGCCAAGGGCCGCTGACGCCCACCAATGGCTTCCAGTCCCAAGCCGATGTCCTGATCGACGCGCGGCTGGCTGCCGATCTGCTGAAGGCGACGCCGATGGACCGTCCGGAGGACGTGCAGCCGCACCCGACCTCGGGCAAGGTCTACGTCATACTGACCAACAACGAGCGACGGCGTCCGGAGCAGGTGAATACGGCCAATCCCCGGCCCGAGAATGACTTTGGCCACATCATCGAGATGACGGCGCCCGATGGCGATCACGCTGCCGAAACTTTCAGGTGGGACATTCTCATCAAGTGCGGCGATCCAAAAGTGGCCGCGGTGGGTGCGCTCTGGAATCCGGCAATAGCCGAGGACGGCTGGTTCTCGTCACCGGACAATTGCGCATTCGATTCACAAGGTCGATTGTGGGTCTCGACCGACCAGGGCTCGGCCTGGCCGCGCAAGACGCAGCGAGCCGACGGTCTCTACGCTGTGGGAACCGAAGGCGGTACGCGCGCGCTGCCCAAGCTGTTCTTTCGCGGCCCCGTGGGTGCCGAGATGTGCGGGCCATGCTTCACGCCGGATGGAGAAACTCTGTTCCTTGCCGTGCAACATCCGGCCACGGACGGCGTCAGGGAGTGGAAGCCGTTCGGCCGGGAGTCCACCTTCGATGATCCAGCGACGCGCTGGCCGGACTTCAAGCCCGACATGCCGCCGCGGCCGTCTGTCGTAGCGGTCCGCAAGAAGGGCGGCGGCAAGATCGCCTCTTAGGACCGGCGCATCGCCCCCAGCAGGACGGCACGCAGCACGCGCTCCTTGAGGGTGTGTGGTGCGTGCAAACCCATGCGTTGCAGGCCGGCGCTTTCTTCGGCGCCAGGCTTTTCGAACGACGCACCGGCGAGAATGGTGCGGACAAGCTCGGTACGTGAGGCCGATTTCAGCAATCCGAGAGGTGCTATCAGCGTCTGCTCGGTGGCTGTCATTTCCGTGCCGAAGGGAAACGACGGCAACAGTCCGTCTCGGCGCGCCGGACCCAGCACCGCTCTGATGCGTTCTGCGTGATTGCTGCGCGCATTGACCGGCAAGATGAAGTCGGGCTCGAGCTTGCCCGCCTTTGTTGCTGCGTGCTGCAGCTGCGGTTGCGCCGAGCTGTCGGCGACCTTCAGCATGGCAATAACAACGTCCCGATCGGACTTGCCGCGCAAGTCCGCTACGCCGTATTCGGTGACGATGATGTCGCGCAACTGGCGCGGAACGGTTGTGTTCCCATAACGCCAGACGATGTTGGATGCGAGCTTGCCTGCCCGCCGCGTCGCGCTGCGCACGGCGATGATGGATCGCGCATCCGCCAGTGCGTGCGCCATGGCGACGAAGTCGTGCTGCCCGCCGACGCCGCTGACGACGCGCCCGTCCTCGAGCTGGTCCGAGGACACCGCGCCGAGGAAAGTCGCCATCAGCCCGGTGTTGACGAAGCGTGCGTCGCGACGATGGTGTCGCTTGAGCTGCTCCTCGCCGTAGAGCTCATTGGTGAACGAGATCGCGGTCATGCCGATCTCTTCCAGCTCGTGCCGGGGCATCTCGCTGAGCGCGCGGTAGAAGGCTTGGCAGCCGAGGAAAAAGCCCGCGTGCACGACGGCCTCGCCACCGCGCGTGCCATCGGGTTTGGCGGGCCCCGGCGCGCGGCGTCGAAGAATGCCCGCCTTTCTCAGATGCACGAAGCCGTCGACGAGCATTTCGCTACACCCGTAGAGGCCGCGATCGAACGGTGCGACGTCCGCGTTTGGCGCGAGCTCGACGCCGAGGGCCGTCAGCAGCGCTCTGAAATCCGCATTGCGTGCATGCCGGAGAATCAGAACATGCGTGAGCGCATCGGCAAACGATCCTATGCCGATTTGCAGTGTCCCGCCGTCTTGGATCAGGGTGGCGGTGTGCAGCGCCATGGCGTAGTCGGCGAGCGGTACGGGCTCCTTGGGTGGTGCGAATAGGTCGTAGTGCCGTCCGGTCGGCTCGAGGAGCACGTCGAACTCGGATTGTGCGACTTCGGCGGCGCCCGGCATGTATGGGAGATTGGTATTGATCTCGCCGGCGACGGTAATCGGCTTGCCGGTGCGCCTGCGCTCCACGATGTAGGGCATGAGATCCAGTGCGACATCGGGATTGGAGCTGAGACTGAGATGTGTCGCGCCACCGTCAGGCTGCGGCGCGACCAACTGGGCCAGCACATTGGTGCCGACGCGGGTCAGATGCTCGGCGACGTGACTGTAGCTCATGCTGACGTAGCTTTGCTGCGCTTGTGGCAGCGACATCCACGCGCCAGCCTGAAAGAAAAACTCGTGCACCTCGATATTGCGCGGCAGCCGGCCTTCGCGCAGCGCTTGTACGTAGAGGAGATCGGGATAGCTCGCGAACAGGCGAGCGAGCAGAGGTTCCACGAAGCGTTGCTCGAGCGTGCTGCGATAGGCAGGGCGGACCAGCGTGAGGCCAGTGAAGATCTTGAGCGATAATCTCCGGTCTGCCTCGGCAAGCTGATAGAGAGCATTGACGAGCAGGTTGGGCTTGCCGATCCCGATCGGGATGGCCAGCAGCAGCTCGCGTCCAACCCGATCGACGATCGCCTCGGCGCACCTGGCCGGATCATGATGCTGCAGCGTGCTCATGCAAGTCATATCCTATGTCGCGCAGGGCTGATGCGGTTGCGCGAGACGCGCTGCTTCCATGCGCAGCTCGATCTACACGGCAAATGAGGCGCTCGGCGTATCAGATATTGTCGAGCGCCGGCGCCAGGGGCGTGCGTGCGCGCAGGCCGCGCCAGTCGCGCACGGTCAGCCCATGGCGGCCATGCGACTCGATCAGGCCTGCATCCTTGAGGCCTGTCACGATGCGGCTCAGGGTGTCGGGGTTTATGCTGAGGTGGTCGGCAATGTCAGCGCGCGACATCGGCATTCGCATTGTGACGTGGTTGCCCACCACATGGCCAAGGCGCAGGGCCATCGATACCAGGAAGGAGATGACGCGCGTTTCGCCATCCAGTCTGCCGAGCATCGCGTTTGCTATAATCATGCGCTTGAGTGCGGCGGCGGAGGCCTTCTGGTGGGCGGCCCGTATGTCAGGCAGCTCGGTGAACAGGGGTTTGCAAGCCTTTTGCCTGAGCCGCCAAAGCTCTGAAACCTCGAGCGCGCGCAGCGCGAGCTGAGGCAGCGCGGGCGTTTGCGCCGTCTCGAGCAGATCGTTGTCATGCCAGAACCCGAGAATGTGCCGAGCGGGCACAGCCGTCTCGAGCGCAACTGTTCCGGAGCGCACCAGATAGCTGCAATCGTCGCTTGCTGAAGCTATGACGAGCTGCTGATGGCGCACCAATCGTACGAGTGTGCCTGCTTGCTCGAAGGCGCGGGCGAGCGGCGCCGGGCTCAGGGCAATACCGTTGCCGATGCCAGTTATCGCCGGCGGTTGGGTATCAGGCTCCGCAACGCGGCGCGCGCCGTCCATCGATGTCACGTCCTCAAGCAGTGCTCAAGCGGTCCTTACAACCGTGGCCGCTCGGTTAACGAGGGTGTTGCGCCCTTGCCATGGCTCGGCACCGCTGGCGCAGAATTTGATTCAGATCAGTTTTCCCGGTGCGATAGCGCTGGAGTTCACATGCGAAGCATTGTCCCTTGGGATCCCGCGTAGCTCACTGATTCGTCACAGCCTTCCAAATTACAGCCTGTGCCGCGGCGCGCGCCGCGCTGGTGAATGAGTGCTGATTCTGTTCGAGTGCTCAAGCTTCAAAGGCGCCGGGAGACGCGCTCCAATGATCGTCATTGTGGATGAACGCGAGACTGTGAACGGGGGTTATACCTCCTGGTTCGATCGCGAAGGCGTGTCGGCCACCGGCATCTTGCCAACCGATTTCGACAATTGGGTCAAGACGGTTGCCGACCGCGATATGCTAGCGGTGGAAGCTTTCCTCCTTGGTGATTGCCGCGATCGGCATGTTCTGCCGCGCATCATCAAGGGGCGCTCGACGGCAGCCGTCATCGCCATGAACGACAACAAGTCGCTGGAGGAAACACTGGACTTGTTTGCCGCCGGCGTGGACGACGTGGTCCGCAAACCCATTCATGTCCGCGAGATTCTGGCGCGGATCAAGGCGATCCGCAATCGGCAGCGGCTGGAGGCGGGATGGACCGATATCGGCGAGATACGCGTGTTTTCGGACGGGCGTGATCCCGAGGTGCGGGGTGAGGTGCTGGCTCTCCCGCGTCGGGAGCGCCGCATCCTCGAATATCTCGTTGCGCACCGCGGCGGGCGCGTCACGAAGACCCAGATTTTCAATTCCGTCTACGGCCTGTTCAACGAGGACATCGACGAGAACGTCGTCGAAAGTCATATCAGCAAGCTGCGCAAGCGACTGCGGCATCGCCTGGGCTACGATCCGATCCAATCCCAGCGTTACCTTGGATACACGCTGATTGGTGGCGGTTAGGCGTCATGAGGTTGGCGGGTCGGTCTTGAGGTTCGACCGCAGCTCCGCCGGGCCTCCCTCATCCTTCTTGAATTTTGCGCTCGGTGAGTTGTCTTGCCGGCGAGCTATGCCGCGCGAGCGCACATGCAGTTGTTCGTGTGGCTCGCTTCAGCGCCCTGAGCCATTGCACAGACAAGGGTCTTGCCTGCCCGCTCGAAGCAATAGGTGGGTTCACCTCTCCAGAATCCGTCCGTGTGGTATTTGCCCCGGCAAATGTTCTGGAAATACTCTATTTCGATTTGGGCCGAGAATGGTGTGTTAATGGGTCTCAACACTCTTCCAGCGACAGGAAAATGGCCGTTTTTGAATATCAGAAATGAAAGTCGTCTAGACATGGGGTGGTGGAGGTCAATTGTATAGAAAATATGAATGCGAAAACTCAGCAAATTCCCGATAACCGTTTGGAAAGCAATGCAGTTCATATATCGATTGAGCATAAGTAGTAGGGTTAATGGCGGCTTCGTCAAAGCCTTGTCGGATCATGAGAATCCAAAAGAGCAAATCGATCAGCTAGAACAAAAGGAATCAGGAAATGTTGCCGCCCACGGCCGGAGACGGCGCACGCGCAGGAGGACTGGAAAGAGTTTTAGGAGAACCGCACGCCCTCCACGAGCAGCCCCGGGCGGGTGTGGACGTGAGTTGCCAGCAGGAGATGCAACAAATGACTGAAATTGCGCGCTCGAGCGGGACCACGCCGCAGGAGCTGATTACATTTCGCGTGGGTGGGCAGGAGTTCTGCGTCGACGTGATGTCCGTCCGCGAGATCCGAGGCTGGACTCCGGCAACGCCGGTGCCCAAGGCCCCGAGTTTCGTACGCGGAGTGATCAACTTGCGCGGAACGGTGCTGCCGATCGTCGACCTTGCCGCGCGCCTGGGGTTCAAACCGGCCGAGCCTACGGCTCGGCACGCCATCATGGTTACCCAGGTCCACCGTCAGGTTGTCGGTCTCCTGGTCGATGGCGTATCCGACATCGTGACCATAACGCAGGACAACATCCAACCTACTCCAGACGTCGCGTCCGATATGGCAAAAACGTTTGTCCGAGGGGTGATTGTCCTCGAGGGGCGCCTGATCAGCCTCATCACGCTGGACAATCTTCTCCCCCAAGGGGAGCAGATAGCGGCCTAAGCTGAATGGCATCGCCAGCACGCTCTGCCCGAAGCCGAGCGTGCTGATGGCCACCTGGCTTGCGGCCTTTGGCCTCTGCTCTTGCCCGTGTGGGGGCTGCACTCCGCCGCTTCCCTGCCGCATTGAAACATCTCCGCACGGCCGGACCAAGCAGGATGTCCGCCGGCAGCCGCCCGTCTACCCAACCCGGTGGCACCGGCTGGTCGCTCGCGGGAGCAACAGCCCCATCTTCGATTGACCCAGTTGCTTGAACGGTCCGCTGCTCGTGCGCGCATTCGCGACGCGAGGGCTCGGGGCAGGCCGGTCATGACGCTCTTCCGTCACGTGCCCTGTTGAGATGCCGTGGCGACCTCGGTGTCCGACGGGCGCATGAGCTGTGGCGCGCACGCATCATCCAGCTTCGCACAAGTTAGGAGTGATTCCTTAGAGCCGACAACCCGATCTAGCAGGATCAGATCCCATGAGCGTTACAGGCATGATGCGAACCAGTGTGTCTGGCATGGCTGCGCATGCCAACAGGCTGGGCACCGTATCCGACAACATCGCCAACGCCAGCACCACCGGCTACAAGCGGGCTTCAACGGAGTTCTCGTCGCTGATCCTGGAGTCGGGCTCTTCGGAGTACATGCCTGGCGGCGTGACGACCAACGTACGCTATAGCATCAGCCAGCAGGGTGCATTCCAGTTCACGACCTCGGTGACCGATCTCGGCGTCCAGGGTGACGGCTTCTTCGTTGTGTCCAATGACAATGGAACCCCCTACCTGACCCGCGCCGGCTCGTTCATCAAGAACGGGGACGGCGATCTCGTGAACGCGGCCGGCTTCACGTTGATGGGTTACAGCCTCGCCAACGGCGATCCCGGCGCAGTGGCCAACGGCTTTGCAGGTCTCGTCCCAATCAATATCGGGCAGCTCCCGCTTCAAGCCGATCCTTCGACTGCCGGCAATCTGTATGTGAACCTGCCTTTGTTGGCTGATGACATTGCTGCGGTCGATCTTCCGTCCGCCAACGACCCGACGGCTCAATACACCGCCAAGACCTCGCTGGCAGGCTACGGCAATCTCGGCGTTCCGGTCATGCTGGACGTTTACTACGCCAAGACGGGAGCGAACACCTGGGAGGTTACGATTTTCGATCGGGCTGAAGCGGACCCCAGCGGTGGATTTCCGTATGCATCCGGTCCTCTCGTGACCGAAACCCTGGAGTTCGATGACACCACCGGTCAGCTGACCGGCACCAGCCCCGCATCTCTGTCGATCGCCGTTCCCGGCGGCGCAACGCTAGATCTCGACATTTCGCAGACAAGCCAGCTCGCCTCCGGCTACGCCATCCGCGATGTGCTGGTGAATGGGGCCGCCCCGAGTGCGGTCGAGCGTATTGAGATCGGCGACGACGGTACTCTGTATGCCGTCTACGAGAACGGCGCGCGCGCTGCGACTTTCCGCATCCCTCTCGCCAAAGTCACCAGCCCGGACAACCTGCAGCCGCTGGCCGGCAACGTCTATTCTACCAGTCTGGATTCCGGCGACGTGCAGATTGGCGTCGCAGGTTCTTCGGGGTTTGGAGTGGTGGTCTCCGGAGCTCTCGAGAAGTCCACGGTTGATCTCGCCTCCGAGCTCACGACGATGATCGAATCCCAATATGGCTATACGGCCAACTCCAAGGTCTTCCAGACAGGTACCGAGCTGATGGAAGTTCTGATCAACCTCAGACGATAACGCTGAGGCCGGCGTGCTCGATATGAGGAAAGTCTACGGATGACGCTCTCGGTCGGGCTGGGCATCGCTCAAACCGGGCTGTCAGTGACCGCGGATCAGACCGCGGTCGTTTCGCGCAATGTGGCCAATGCAAGCGATCCTCTTGCCACGCGCAAGACCGCGAACGTCGTCACGGCTCCCGGTGGCGGGGTGCGTCTTGCCTCCGTCACCCGTGTTTTCAATGATGCGCTCTTTAAGAACGCCTTGTCTTCGACGTCGGCTTCGGCAACGCAGAAGGCGATCGTGGAGTCGCTGGATTATCTCAACCAGACGATCAGCGATCCCGAGCTTGATGCTTCGCCGGCGGCGCTGGTGACGCAGTTCGCCTCGACCTTGCAGCAATATGCCGAGACGCCGAGCAATACCGTACTGGCTCGGGCGGCCGTGTCTGCAGCCGTTGATCTGGCCAGTGGACTGAATACGGCAACTGACACTGTCCAGCATGTGCGCAAGCAAGCCGACGACGAAATGGCGCTTTCCGTCGATCGGCTGAACACGCTGTTGTCGCAGTTCGAGGCGGTCAATGTCGCCATCGTCAAGGGTACGCGATCCCGTGCCGACGTCACCGACCAGCTGGATGCGCGCGATCGGATTCTGACCAGCATCGCGGAGGAGATCGGTGTTGCCGCCGTGTCGCGTGCCGACAACGATATGGCTCTCTATACCGACAGCGGTGTCACGCTGTTCGATGTGACGGCGCGTAAAGCGACGTTCGAGCGCACTGCGGGGTTCGGCGCGGCGACAACGGGCAGCCCCGTCTACATCGATGGCGTGCCCATAACCGGCAATGTTGGCGGGATGCCTGTCGCGTCGGGGCGCCTGGTCGGTCTGGCTGCGATCCGGGACGACGTCGCTGTTACCTATCAGTCGCAGCTCGATGAGATCGCGCGCGGGCTGATCGAGGTTTTTGCCGAGAGCGATCAGAGCGCCACACCCTCGCTGCCGGATGTGCCCGGCTTGTTCACCTATTCCGGCGCGCCAGCCATGCCTCCGAGCGGCGCCATCCTCGCTGGCCTCGCGGCTTCCATCCGAGTCAACGCGAGCGTCGATCCCCTGCAAGGTGGTGATCCCAATCTGCTGCGCGACGGCGGTATATCGGGGAACCCTGCCTACATATACAACGCGGCGGGCAGCGCAGCATTTCAGGACCGCTTGAACGGTCTGGTCGATGGCCTGCTCGCCAATCGGCCATTCGATCCCGCGGCCCAGGCTGGGGCTTCCGCCACGCTTGCTGACTTTGCGTCTTCCTCAGTTGCCTGGCTGCAGGAGGAGCGTCGGTCGTCCGGCGCGGAGGCGGATTACAGGACCACGCTGCTCGATCGCTCGTGGCAGGCGCTGACCAAGATCACAGGCGTAAATCTCGACGAGGAGATGACCACGCTGCTGGAGCTGGAGCGATCCTACCAGGCGTCCTCGAAGATAATCTCGACGATCGACAGCATGTTCGAGACGCTGCTGGCTGCGGTGAGGTGACGGCATGAAGACCACGTTCATCTCCACCCAGTCGATTACCGAGGCAACGCGGCTGTCGATGTCGAAGATGCAATCCAGGCTGGTTGAAGCGCAACAAGAGGTGGTGACCGGCAGGCTGGCCGATGTCGGCAAGAGCCTCGGCTTCAGGACCGGCCAGGTCATGTCGCTACGCCAGGATCACGCGCGGCTCACGTCCATGGTCGACAACAACGCCAACGTCGCGTCGCGGCTTGATATGACCCAGGGAATCCTGAAGAGCCTGCTTGACAGTGCCCAGACATTCATTGGCCAGTTGATCGGCAGCCGCAATACCGACACCGGACCGGCGCTCATCCAGAATTATGCCGAGAGCAGTCTTGTCGCCACCATCGACATGCTCAACAGCTCGTCCAACGGCGCCTATCTGTTCTCTGGCATCAACGCCGACATAAAGCCGGTTGCGGACTACTTCCAGGACCCACCAGGCGCAAACCAGCAGGCGGTGGCCGACGAATTTCTGACGGCATTCGGAATGACGCAGTCGGACCCTGGCCTTGATGCGGTCACGCCTGCGAGCATGCAGGCATTTCTGGATGGCCCATTCGCGGCCATCTTCGACACTGCGCAGTGGACTGCCAACTGGTCGGCGGCTTCCAGCCAGGATATCCGCAGCCGGATCTCCACTTACGAGCTCGTCGAGACATCGACAAACGCCAACGAGGCTGCCGTCCGCAAGCTCGTCAGCGCCTACGCCATGGTTGCCGATCTCGGGGTCGAGAACCTGAGCCAGCCAGCGTATCAGACCGTCATCGACGCGGCCATCCGGACCGCCGGTGAGGCCGTGCAAGAACTTACCAAGCTGCAAGGGACGTTGGGCGTTGTCCAGGAGCGTGTCGCCAAGTCGGATGAAAAGATGTCGATCCAGATCAACATCATCACGACCCACATCGGCACGCTCGAAGGCATAGATCCCCACGAGGCGGCAATGCGCATCTCTACGATCATGACGCAGATCGACACCGCCTACGCCCTGACGGCGCGCATACAGAAGCTTAGCCTGCTCAACTATCTCTGAGGTCCAGCCAATGTACCAGTTTCCCTATGCCGAGGTTCTCGATGACGCGCCCAAGGCCACTCGCGAACGCGAGCGCAAAGCGCTGGAGCATTGCATTGCGCTCCTGCGCGCGGCTCAGGAGCGCGGGCCCCGATCGCGCGAGGCCGTCGAGGCAATAACCTTTCTGCGCAAGTTGTGGGCAACCTTCATCGAGGACCTGGGAAGTGCCGAGAACGATCTGCCCCAGGCGTTGCGTGCCGATCTCATCTCGATCGGACTGTGGGTGATACGGGAGGCGGAGAACATTCGCCTCGAAAAGTCAGAAGACTTCAAGGACCTGATCGAGGTCTGTGAGGCAATCCGAGAGGGCCTGAGATGAAGAAAGTTCTTCGCATCACCCTGCGGGCGGGCGAGCGTATATACGTCAACGGCGCCGTGCTGCAGCCGGATCGCAAGGTTTCTCTGGAGTTCCTGAACGACGTCGCCTTTCTTCTGGAAAGTCACGTCATGCATGTCGAGGACACCACGACGCCGCTGCGACAACTATATTTCGTCGTGCAGACGATGCTCATGGATCCGGCCAACGCATCTGCAACCAAGGAGATCTTCGAGGCCTCCCACTCTCTGCTGATCGCCTCCTTCGAGAACGAGACGATCCTGGAGGGATTGAAGATTGTGGGTGGGCATGTTCGCGCGGACCGCGTCTACGAAGGGCTGAAGATCATCCGCACCTTGTTTCCTCTGGAGGATGCAATCCTCGGCAAGGGTGAGCACGCCGACAACCCGGCGCAGGAGGTCGCCTAATGGCCATAGGAACGACGCTTCCGGTATCCCAGGTCGCCAACACGGTCGCACCGGCGGCCAACAGCTCTGTCACCCCGGATTACAACGCATTCCTCAAGCTCCTCATTGCGCAGCTGAAGAATCAGGATCCGACGAAGCCCATCGACCCGACCCAGTATATTTCTCAGATCGCCTCGTTCTCCAACGTCGAGCAGGCGGTGCAGGCCAATGCCAAGCTGGACGCGCTCATGACGTCGCTGGCTCTGGCGCAGGCTGATGGCGTGATCGGCCGCACTGTGACATCGGCGGACGGCTCCGTGAGCGGACAGGTGGAGTCCGTACGTATTGTTTCCGGAGGAGCGGTGGCGGTGCTCACGAGCGGAAACGAGGTCCTTCTTGGCGCCGGCGTTGTCATCACCTGAGCCATGAATCAGGCCGACGCCCTCGACATCGTCCAGTCTGCGATCTGGACGGTCATCGTTGCTTCGGGCCCCGCAGTCGGGGCAGCGATGCTCATCGGTATAGTCATTGCTTTGCTACAGGCGTTGACACAGGTCCAGGAAGTCACGCTGACGTTCATTCCGAAGATTGTCGTCATCCTCCTGGTGACATCCCTGACGGCGCCGTTCATCGGCGCGGTCATCTTCGCCTTTTCCGAGCAGATCTACTCCCGCATCGAATACGGGTTCTGATCGCCGCTGCGCCGTGCCGCGACGACCCTCGCGCAAGGTTCCTCGTCCAGGCTGAGACCGGCAGAATCCGACGGGGAGAACCGATGGCCGCTCCAGTCGCAGCCGTTGCCATGCCTAGCGAGCGCAAGGGCGCCCAAGACGTCAGCTTCGCGATCGGCATCGTTTTTATTCTCACGGTGCTTTTCCTACCCTTGCCGGCGGTTCTGATCGACGTCGGGCTGGCCTTCTCGATCGCCTTGGCGGTGCTGATCCTGATGGTGGCTTTGTGGATCCAGAAGCCGCTCGACTTTTCGGCCTTTCCGACGGTCTTCTGATCGCGACGATGCTGCGCCTGTCGCTCAATATCGCGACTACGCGTCTTATTCTGTCCGAAGGCAATCAGGGCTATGCCGCCGCCGGCCATGTCATTGCCGGGTTCGCCAATTTTGTCATGAGCGGCGACTTCGTAATCGGCACGATCGTGTTCGTCATTCTGATCACGATCAACTTCCTGGTCATCACCAAAGGCGCCACGCGCATCGCGGAGGTAGGGGCCCGCTTCACCCTCGATGCGATCCCGGGCAAGCAGATGGCCATCGACGCCGATCTGTCCGCGGGCCTGATCGACGAGAAGGAGGCGATGCGGCGCCGCCGCGAGCTGGAGGAGGAGAGTGCCTTCTTCGGCTCCATGGACGGCGCCTCCAAGTTCGTACGCGGCGATGCCATCGCCGGCATCATCATTACTGCCGTGAATGTTTTCGGCGGCATCGTGATCGGCGTAACGCGCCACGACATGAGCCTGTCCGCTGCCGCGGACGTATTCACCAAGCTGTCGGTCGGTGACGGTCTGGTCACCCAGATTCCCGCGCTCATCATATCGCTGGCCGCCGGCCTCCTGGTCTCGAAGGGTGGCACCCGCGGCTCGACCGAGAAGGCGATCTTCGATCAGCTCGGCAACTATCCACGCGCACTGTCCGTGGCGGCCGTCGTGATGTTCGTGCTGGCCCTTGCTCCGGGCCTGCCCGCGCTGCCTTTCGCTGTGCTCGGCGCAACCATGGTCTTCGTCGCCTATGCCATCCCCAAGCGGCGGGCGGAGGTGCGGGCGGCGGAAGAGTCGAAGGTGCGCGAAGCCCAGCAATATCGCGGAGGAGGAGGCGAGGCATTCCGTCAAGGAGCAGTCTGCGTGCCATCGAGATCGAACTTTGCCTCGGCAAGCAGCTTTCCGGCACCCTTCTGCCGGCGCATGGCGAGCTGGCGAGCGCGGTGGCGCAAGATGCGGCGCGCCTTTGCCCGCCAATACGGCTTCGTCGTGCCCGAGATCAAGCTCTCGGACGATCTGTCCGTGCGCCGAAGAGCTACCAGATCAAGATGCACGGGACTGTCGTTGCCGGCGAGGAGCTGCGCACTGGGGGATGTACTGGTCATCACCGGCGACGGTCCGCTGCCCGGACTGTTCCGGCCGACGAGCGCGCGAACCGGCCTTCGGCATGAAGGCCGTGTGGGTATCCGAAGCGTTCGTCAGCAACGTGAAGCGCGAGGGTTTACGCCGATCGACAACATGTCGGTGATGCTCACACACCTGCGGGAGGTGATCCGCAACAATCTCTCGCAGCTCCTGTCCTACAAGGACATGCGCGTCCTGCTCGACAGGCTGGAGCCCGAATACCGGCGCTCGCTGGACGAGATCATTCCGTCGCAACTTCCGTATTCGGGACTGCAGGCCGTACTGAAGCTACTGCTGGCCGAGCGCATCTCGATCCGCAATCTGCATCTCATTCTGGAGGCGATCGCCGAGGTGGCGCCGCACGTGCGGCGCGCAGAGCAGCTTGCCGAGCACGTCCGGATGCGCATGGCCCAACAGATCTGCGGCGATCTGTCGGAGGGCGGAGTTCTGAAGGTGCTGCGCCTCGGAAACCGATGGGACCTGGCCTTTCACCAGGCGTTGAAGCGTGACGCGAAAGGCGAGGTCGCCGAGTTCGACATCGATCCCCGCCTGATCGAGCAGTTCGGCGCCGAGGCTACAAAAGTCATCCGCAGCCAAATGGACCAAGGGCATCAATTTGTCACTGGTCGCGGCGCCTGACGCGCGGCCCTACGTGCGCATGGTCACCGAGCGTCTGTTTGCGACGTTGCCCGTTCTGTCGCATCTCGAGATCGCGCGCGGCGTGAACATCAAGGCGCTGGGAGCGATCTCGTGACACCGTTGGTGCCAGACACTGTCCTGGTCGCCTTCCTGATGTTCTGCCGTATCGGCGGGTGCCTCATGCTGATGCCGGGCTTTTCCAGTCCGCGCATTCCGATGCAGGTGCGCCTGTTCATTGCCATCGCCGTTACTCTGGCCATGACGCCGGTCCTGCTGCCGACTTTGCAGAGCTCCGTGAAGGACCTGTCGTTTCCCGTGCTCTGCGGCCTCATCCTGTCCGAGACGGCTGTCGGGGCCCTGATCGGCGTCATCGGCCGCATGTTCTTCCTGGCGCTTCAGTTCATGGCGACCGCGGCCGCCCAGTTCATCGGCCTTGCCGGGATGCCTGGCACACCCATCGAGGATACTGAGCCGCTGCCGGCGGTCGCAACGCTGATAACGCTGACCGCCACCGTCTTCCTGTTCCTGACGGACCAGCATTGGGAGGTGTTCAAGGCACTCGCGGCATCCTATTCCGTGTTGCCCATCACCGAGCCATTCTCGATCGAGGCCGGGTTGAAGAATTCTCCGGCGCGGTTGGCGACGCGTTCGTGCTCGCCCTCCAGATCAGCAGCCCGTTCGTGGTCTATGGCATCATCATCAACCTGCTGTTCGGCTTTGCGAACAAGATGATTCCGCAATATTCCGATCTACTTCATCTCGCTGCCTTTCGTGCTCGCGGGGGGCTTCCTGCTGCTCTACTTCACTGTGTCGGAGTTTCTCACTCTGTTCATGGCCGGCTTCATGAATTGGCTCGTCAGAGGGTGATGGGGACATGCGGAGCCGCACCCAGAAAGCGCATCGGCTGGTCAGCGTGCAGGCGCAGATCAAGCGCGCCGAGGAATGGAATCTGGCCGACATCGAGCGACGGCTCGCTGCGGGAGAGGCCGCACAGCGCGAGCTGATTGCGGCGCTCAACGAAAATCATGCGCTCTACGATCTCTTCATCGATACGATTGCTCGCCGCTTGCGGGCGCTGGCGGAAGACGCAAGCCGCACCCGCGATGCCAAGGACGCCCAGGCGCGACGCCTGCTCGCATGTGCCGGCCGGTTGAAAACCGCCGAGCGCCTCGCCAAGGCAGCTGACGAGGAGATGCAACGCGAGATCGAAAAAAAGGACCTCCTGGACCTTTTGGAAAACCTCGTGGCACATCGAGGACGCAAGCCTCCCGCAAGTTGATCAACCGATGATAGGTCAGTTCTCATCGAGGAGAGGCACATTGGCCGCCATTCTTCCCGTGGACCGTCCTGCACGCGTGCCGGCAGCCGTGGACCTGAATTGGGTTGCTTCCGGGCCGGGGAGCTCGGTTGCCATGCCTTCTGCGAAGGCGGGCAAGGCGGCTGAGGCGTTTCGCCAGTTCGAAGCCTTCGTCCTGCAAAGCTTCATCGAGACCATGCTGCCCAAGAATGCGGAGGTGGTGTTCGGCAAGGGGAGCGCGGGGGCAATCTGGAAGTCCATGCTTGCCGAGAAGCTGGCGGACCAGATCTCGCGCAGTGGCGGCGTGGGCATTGCGCAGCGCATTGCCGGCGCGTCCGCAGCCAATGCACTTCCCGTCGGCGCTGAAGCCGGGCAACCGGACTCCAAGGTTTCCAGCGTCGGGCGCATTCCTTCTTTCTGAGCAGCTTGGAGACAACGCGCGATGCAGCAGGCCTTCACACTCCCGGCAGACGGTGCCGGCCGCATGCCGCAAACGCCGGCCGAGGCTATCCCTTCCCGCATGCCTCCCGGTGGTGGATTGCCGGGCAGGGCGTCGGACGGCGGAGCGGCGGCCGCGGCGAGCCTTACCAGGGCCATCGATCGCCTGGAGGAGGTTGTTGAGCAGGAGACCGCAGCGCTGCGCAGCCGTGCGCAGGTGGATCTCAAGGAATTCAATACCAGGAAAAGCCATGGCCTGCTGGAGTTGACCCGCGCCATGCGCCTGTTCGATCCGGGAGCGCTGACTGAGCCGTTGCGGGCCCGCCTTGCAGCGCTTCGCGTCAAGCTCGACGCGAACCGGGCAGCACTTGCCATGCACGTCGAGGCCGTGCGCGAGATTTCCACGATCATGGCTGAGGCTATGCAGAAGGCGGAGTCCGACGGCACCTATTCGGAGGCCGCAGTCAGGGCCGGCCTGAGACAGTGATCAAGCTGATCTTCGTCGGCCTCTGGGCCTGCGCTATCACCTTGGGCTCGAGCTGGGCCGTTATCGCGTGGAAGTCTGGAAAGGCCGCGGAAGCCGCGCGCGAGCCGGACAAGTACGCCGGCGGGCTCGAGCAGGTGCGGACCAAGATGATCAGCGTTCCAATAATCGCTGACGGCGCCATCCAGGGCTACGTCATCGTCCAACTTGCGTTCAGCATTGAGGCAAAGCAATTGAAGCAGATGACAATCAAGCCCGACGCCATACTCATGGATGAGGCGTTTAAGACGATCTATGCGGGCGAGACCATCGATTTCCGGAACATCAAGAAGCAGGACTTGCCCGCGCTCCTGAAGGCGATAGGGGACAATGCCAACCAGCGCCTTGGCGCGCCGATGGTCCAAGATGTGCTCATACAGGAGCTCAACTACGTGCCCAAGGCCGAGGCGCGCATGGGCGAGAAGCGCTAGTGTCCTTTCGATCGCGAAGTTCGTTCAGCGGCTGCCGCGAGATCCGGCGAATTTTTCGATCATCACACTAGAGCCGACGTATCGCTGGGCCAGGCGCATTGGCCCGCTGGACTCGCTCAGCGGGATAGAGCGCGCGCGATTTCCTGGAACGCATCTGTGCTCGGGGGCTCCTGCGGCGCCTGCCGAAGGCACTGGTAGAGCTTGGGTACGAGCTCGACGGCTTTGTCGAGCTCGCCATCGGCGCCGCGCTGATATCCCCCCAGGAGGCGGATGTCGCGCGTATCCTCGAAGCGGGCGATCATGGCTCGGAACTGCGCGATGAGCCGGGCCTGCTCGGCCGACCATACCTCTTGTGAGAGACGCGATATGGACCCGAGCACGTTCACAGCCGGGAAGCGGCCGAGATCGGCGATGGCGCGGTCGAGGACGACATGTCCGTCGAGCGTTCCACGCAGGCTGTCCGCCACCGGATCGTTGTGATCGTCCCCGTCCACCAGAACCGAGAATACGCCGGTTATCGATCCCTGACCTTCCTCGCCGGGCCCCGCCCGCTCCAGCAGCTTCGGCAGATCACTCAGAACGCTCGGCGGATAGCCGCGGGCGACCGGAGGCTCGCCGGCGGCAAGCGCCACGTCGCGGGCGGCATGCGCGAAGCGGGTCACCGAATCGACGATGAGCAGAACGCTCTCGCCGAGGTCCCGGAAATGCTCGGCAACGCACATGGCGGTTTTCGGCGCCATCCGCCGCATCATTGGGCTTTCATCGCCCGTGGCGATGACGACCACGGCGCGCTCTCTTTCCTGGGCCAGGACGTCCTCGATGAACTCGCGCACCTCCCGCCCGCGCTCGCCGACGAGGGCCACGACCACCGTGTCGAAGCCGCGCGAACGGGCGAGCATGGCCAGCAGCGTCGATTTGCCGATGCCTGATCCGGCGAAGATGCCGATGCGCTGGCCTGCGCAAATCGGAGTAAAGAGGTCGATGACTCGCACGCCGGTCCGCACAGGGCTGCGAACCCGCTGCCGCCGCATCGGCGCCGGAGGCACGCGGTCCACGGAGACTGCGACATCGCCCTGGGGAAGTGCCTCGCCCTCGTCGATCGGCACGCCGAGAGCGTTGAGGATGCGTCCTTTCCAGGCGCGATGCGGGCGCAGCCTGACGAAGCCATGCCGCCAGGCAACAGCTCCGAGCCCCACGCTGCCGATGACATCGAACGGCTTGACCGTCACCGCAGCCTCGTCGACGCGGATGATCTCCCCGAGCTGCGCGCGGTCTCCATTGCCAAGGCTGACACATTCGCCGAGCTCGACAAATCGCGACAGGCCGCTCACGCGGTAGCTTGCGGGCGTGACCTCCGAAACGACGCCTCCGATCCGTATCTTGGGAATGTTGTGTGCAGCGGATGCCACTGCCCGAGCGAGTCTCTCGAGCGCGTGGGGTGCCATATCCTGCTCGGTTTCGCCGTTCCGATGGGTCATGCGTCTGCCGGGGCCAGTCGGGATTCAGGTCGTGCAGACTCGAAAGATCCGACAGCCTCGTCAGCCATTCGAGCCGAGCGCTTTGACGGCATCGCGCAGCGATGCCTCCGACTCGCTGATCGCGGCTGAAATAGCATCGAACGCGCGCGATACGCCGATCAATCGCGTCATTTCCATCACGGGATTGACGTTGGAGCGCTCGACGAAACCTTGGACTATGCCGACTTTGGCGAAGTCCAGAGCCGGCGTCGCCGCCTGGTCGGGGACGACGCCTGAATTCTCGTGGCGCGTCAGCTTGGCGTTCTCGTTGATGGTGAACAGCCCGATGGCCCCGACTTGGCGATTGTTCTGGGTGATCATGCCGTCACGTGCGACGTGCATCGGCCCCGCAGCCGGATCGAGCTGGATCGGCGCACCGCCCACGTCCAGCACGGGATGGCCGTTGAGCGTCTGCAACTCGCCCGTCGCAGTCATCTGCATGCGACCATCGCGCGTATAGACCTGCCCGCCCGGTGTGCTGATGGCGAGCCACGCATCACCTTGAACGGCAATGTCGAGCAGGTTGTCGGTCTTGACGAGCTCGCCGGATCGCCGCGACAGGTAGGTGTCACCCGTGGAGGCGAACGCGATCGGGTCGGCGGGCGTCCGCGACAGCAAGGTCTCGAACTTGACCTCTTCGGCGCGGAAACCGGCTGTCGACGAGTTGGAGACGTTGCTGGCGATCGTGTCGAGGCGTCGATGCAGGGACAGTTGCGCCGACAGCGACACGTAGAGGCTGGACTGCATGGGCTAGCGTCCCTCCGGACGCAAGTTTTGAAGTGCCGTGAGCAGGCTTTGTCCGATGCCGATGGATGCGGGCTGGCCGATCTGGATGCCAGGCGTTGTGGGTGCCGATGTCGGATTCTCGAGCTCCCACATGGCCGTGAAGCGGTTGAGGAATTTGTTCAGCTTGCCCGGGTTGGCGAAGTCGGCAAGATCCAGCCGATCGGTGATCAGCTTGGCTTGCTTGTCGATGTCCTGCTGGGACATTGCCACCGGCAGGCGGAGGACGGTCTGCACGACCTTGAGCAGGGCTTTGTCACCCAGGATGTTGAAGGCGCTCTGTATCCCGGACGCCTTGCGCTGGAAATAGAGCGCCAGCCTGACCCCTTCGTTCTGCTTGCCCGCATTCTCCTCGAGCGTCTGATGCAAATGGCGGTCGACCACAGCCTGTCTTGTAACATCGGAAGCGGTCGTGTCGGCGCCATAACGGGCAAAGTTGAATGTTGCCACAAGCTCCCGGAACCGGGGATCCGTCAACCTGTTGGCAAAGCTCGTCCGGTCGTCGATACCCTCGGTGAGGGCCTTGCGAACGAAGGCCTTGGCGTACGTCATGTCGTCCAGACTGAAAGCCTTCATGGCATAACGGTACAGCCGCTCGTTGGACATGAAATCGGTGACCGATTTCACTTTGCCGATGTTGGCCAGATAGTATTCCGTCTCGCGGGCCACCTGCGGCTGCTTGGCGGTGTTGCCGAGCGAGCGTGCCAGATTGCTGGAGATCAGTCGGTAAGTGGCGGCGGTCTGCACATCCGGAACTTTCAAAAGCCGAATCGCAACATGATTGCATCTGCTGCCTTGTCCGAGGCTTGTGACTCGCAAGGCTGCGGCCGCTCCGGGCGCCGATCAGGCTCACGCAAGGAACGGCCGGTTAGAAATCGTCAAATGGTTCGGGGTTTCGGAGCAGCCCGTGACGATCATCGTCGGCCTCCTCATCACGCTTGGCTGCATGCTGGGCGGTTTCGTTGCCATGGGCGGCCATGTGGCCGTCATCTGGCAACCGTGGGAATATGTGATCATCTGCGGCTCGGCGCTGGGCACGTTTGTCGTGGCCAACCCTGTGAAGACCATCAAGGACACCGGCAGGGCCCTGATGGAAGGGTTCAGGAACGATGCGCCAAAGCAGCGGGAGCACCTGGACGTGCTGGGCGTGCTCTATTCGCTGATGCGCGAGCTCAAGAGCAAGTCGCGCAGCGAGGCCGAGGCCCATATCGACGATCCGGAACAGTCCCCGATATTCCAGAGGTTTCAAAGCGTTCTGCGCAACGAGGACCTGACGACCTTCATCTGCGACTATTGTCGGCTCATCATCATCGGCAATGTGCGCACGCACGAGATCGAAGCGTTGATGGACGAGGAGATTCAGACCATCCGTGGCGACATGATGAAATCCTATCATGCGCTCGTCAGCATCTCCGAGGGTCTGCCAGCCCTCGGCATCGTGGCCGCGGTGCTCGGCGTCATCAAGGCAATGGGCGCCCTGGATCAGGCCCCTGAAGTCCTGGGCGGCCTGATCGGCGCGGCGCTGGTCGGCACGTTCGCTGGGATTTTCTTTTCCTATGCGGTTGTCACACCTCTTGCGACCAAGAGCAAGATCGTGCGCGAGAAGAAGCTTCGGCTTTACGTGATCTGCAAGCAGGCGTTGCTGGCTTTCATGAACGGGGCGATGCCCCAGGTCGCCCTGGAGCACGGACGCAAGACGATCTCCGCCTACGAGCGGCCCACCATTGACGAGGTCGAGCAGGAAACTCTTGGCGGGGGTGGTCCGGGCTCGGGGGAGCCCGGTCGCCAGGAGGCCGCCTAGACCGGACATGACAGGCAGCGCCATGTCACCTCCTACGATCGGCAGCGAGGCCCTTAAGACGGTGCTCATGGGCGCCTTCGACCGCCTCGACCGCTTGCCGGCGCTGCAGGCGGCGCTCGAGCGCGCGGCGAGTATTTGTGCCGACCCCATGCGTAAAGCCGCGGATCCGCCGTTGGAACTGGCTCTCGTGCAACTCCAGACCAGTGTGGCGTCGGAGGTGCTGGCGCCGCACGAGGGCGCGTGTATTGCTGCAGTGGTCAATGCGGCACAATGGAATACGCGTGCGCTCATGAGCGCTGATCGGGCCTGCGCCTCGCTCATCGTCGAGATGATGCTTGGCGGTGACGGCATCCAGGCGCCATACGAGTTCGAGCGGGCCTTCTCGAGAATCGAGTTCGGCATCGTGCAGCGGTACTTCGGGCACATCGCCACAGCGCTGGAGGCGGCGTTTGCACCGATTGCCAAGTCGACGTTCGCAGTCGGCGCGGGATCGGATCGGATCGACTTCGACGCGATCGGGCGCCGGCATGGTCCAGTCGTAGTCGCCCGGTTTGCATTGAGGATATGGGGGCGATCGGGTGAAATCCTGCTCGTTGTTCCCAGGGCCACGATCAACTCCATGCGCCCGGTGTTGGCGCGATTGGTTTCTGACGTACCGGAACAGGGCGATCCGCGCTGGTCCAGCCAGATCAAGGATGAGATCACGCGCACCAACGTCGTCTTGTCCGGTGTGCTGGACGAGCGGTTGGCGCCTTTGCAAGAGATCGCTGATCTCAAGGTTGGTCAGATCCTTCAACTCAACGCGACTGCGGCATCACGTGTGCGGGTCGAGTGCAACGGCGAGCCGTTGTTGTGGTGCCAGCTCGGAAAGTCCAACGGCGCTTACACCTTGCGTGTGGAGGAGCCGATCGATCGTGATCAGGAGTTCGCGAATGACATCCTGGCCGGCTGACACACGCGTAGGGGTCCTTGCTGCGAGCGTGAGCTGCGAGGCGTCCATATTGTCCACTTCAACCTGGTGATCCGCATGTCCCTTCCAGATGCCGACGTCAAGCAGCCAGCCCTCGTGCAGGACTTCGCCGCGGAGCTGTCGATAACGCCCGAGGAGCTGGCCGCCACGCTCGGCCCGATCGAGGAGGGTAGCGATCTTACGGCATCCACAGCTTCGTTGGAGGCGCCGCGCGCACCCGTCAGCAGCGCGTCCGTGAGCAACATGGACATGATCATGCGCATCCCTGTTTGCGTCAGGGTGGTTTTGGGCTCTGCGACCATGCCGGTCGCGAACCTTGCCAAGCTGGGTCGCGGTGCGGTCATCCCGCTCGACCGCCGCGTAGGGGAGCCGGTTGACGTGGTGGTGAACGGGCGCGTGATCGCGCGGGGAGAGGTTGTCGTAATGGACGAGGGCAACTCTCGTTTCGGCCTGAAGCTCACGGAGGTCGTCGGACCTTCTGCCTCGGACAAGGCATCTTGAGATTTTTCAGGCGATGAATGTGAAGAGCGAGCAAAAGGCTGGATCTGACCTCGCCTCCCTGACGGGAGCGGAGAAGGTAGCCCTGCTCTTGCTGGCGCTCGGCAAGGAAAAGGCTGCCCAGATCCTCAAGCGGTTCGATGGTGACGAGCTGAGGCTCATCACCCGGTCGGCATCGGACTTGCGACCCGTCACAGCCGGCGGTCTCGATGTCCTGGTCGAGGAGTTCGCCAAGAAGTTCGCGACCGGCATCAAGTTCGTAGGCACGGCCAAGGAGCTCGAGGCTTTGCTCGGGTCGGTCATGACGGAGGACGAGATCGCCGAGGTGAAATCCGGCGATGCGAACAAGGGGGAGCCGATCTGGGACCTGGTGTCGAAGGTGAACTATGACGTGCTGCGCACTTATCTGACGAAGGAACATCCCCAGACAGCAGCGCTCGTACTCTCCAGGATCGACTCCGGCTCGGCCGCCAAAGTCATCGGCCTTTTTCCGGCGAGCCAGCGCAACGATCTGCTTTGCAGAATGCTGGCGACGCGGGATGCTGCGGAGGAGGCGATCAACGTTGTCGAGGGTGTCCTGCGCGAGGAGCTGGTCGCATCGTCGAGCGACTCGGCGGCTGAGACACATGCAGGCATCGCCAATATCCTGAACAAGCTGGACAAGTCGCAGTCGGAGGATGCGCTGAAAACGCTGGCGGCATCCCGGCCCGGCGATGCAGAGACGCTGAAGAGCATGCTGTTCTCCTTCGACGATCTGGTGAACCTGCCTCAGAGCGTCAGGACCGTCGTGTTCGACCAAGTGCCGATCGAGCGTGTGGTGCTTGCGCTCAAGGGCGCCGATCCTCAGCTCCAGTCTACAATTCTCTCCTCTCTGGCCTCACGCTCGCGGCGTATGGTGGAGTCGGAGTTGCAGAGCGGCGTCGCGGGTTCTCCGCGCGATGCGGCGGAGGCGCGCCGCCTGATCGTCGATATCGTCCTTAAGATGGCGGCCAGAGGAGCAATCGATTTGAAGGCTCCAGCCCCCGGTGACGAGGAGGCCGCCTGAGCGGTTCCTCCGAATGGCCGAGTTCTCATGACAAGGAAAGCAAGACCGAAGAGGCTACTGAAAAAAGGCTGCAGGACGCCATTGAGAAGGGAAATATTCCGTTCTCAAAAGAGGCGGCTTCCTTTGCGTCTCTCGGTGGAATTCTCACGATCACGGGCCTTTTCCTCGCAGGTAATGTCATTCATTTGCGGCTCACGCTGGAGCGCTTCATCGACAACCCCGGAGGTTGGTCGCTGGAGAATGGGGCGGACGTCATTCAGCTGTTCCATGCGATAGGTCTGGATGTTGCGCGGCTGCTGATTCCGATCGTTCTGATCATCGCCGTCACCGGCGTAGCCTCGGCCCTGTTGCAAAATCCGCCGCAAATCGTGCTCGATCGCATTAAGCCCGATCTTGCGCGCATATCCATCTTTGCAGGCTGGCGGCGGCTGTTCAGCATTCAGGCTCAAGTCGAGTTCCTCAAGGCTCTGTTCAAATTCGCCGTGATCGCTTTCGTCGGCTTTCTGATCTTGCGCGCCGCACAGGGTGATGTGTTCAAGGCCATGTTCATGGAGCCCGGCTCGCTTCCCGAGCTGATACGCGTCCTCGTCATGAAGCTGCTCGGCGCCCTGGTGATCGCTACTATCGTCCTGGTGGCCGCCGATCTGGTCTGGTCGCGCGTGCACTGGCAGAACGAGCTGAGAATGACCCGGCAAGAGGTCAAGGACGAGATGAAGCAGACGCAAGGCGATCCGATCCTGAAGGCGCGCATGCGGTCGCTGGCGCGCGATAGGGCGCGGCGGCGCATGATGGCGGCGGTGCCGAAGGCGACCGTCGTCATTGCCAACCCCACGCACTACGCCGTCGCGCTGCGTTATGTACGCGAAGAGAGCGGGGCGCCGCTGGTCATTGCCAAGGGACAAGATCTGATCGCGCTCAAGATCAGGCAGATCGCCGAAGAGAATGGCGTTCCCGTAGTGGAAGACAAGCTTCTCGCAAGGTCGCTGTATGAAAGTGTCGAGGTGGACAAGATGATACCGCCCGAATTCTATAAGGCCGTGGCTGAGATCATCCTGTTCCTGATGGCCCGTGGTAGCAGCGGGACGCCGGCAGTAACCAAAGGCTGACGATGTTGAAACAGGGTTGCGACTATACGTTGGAGCGCGAGAAGGCTCTGGCTGACGGCTTGCGAGAGGTCGCGTCCGAGCTGCGCCTGATCGATGCGATCGATCTCGTCACGTTCATCCGGGCGGAGCAGTTCGGCAACATCGAGACCCTGGTGAGCTCGTCGACCGAGCTGTTCTTCAAGCCGGGCACCGTCTCCTTCGGCTCATCTGGAGATGTCGATCTGAAATGGGGGGGCGCACCGTCGGTTGCGCTCGACATGGAATTCCGCCACATGCGCGTCAACGTGTACTTCCGCCTTCTGCTGGAGGCGCTCCATGCCGGCGTCGAGATCAACCACATAGCCTTCGAGGAAGGGTCTCAAGACCCCGATGAGAATACGCGCCGCCTGGTCGACGCGATCGCCGATGCACGGTTGCTGCCGGCATTACATCCCGCCGAATAAGACACGCTGGTTTGGCAGCGTGGCCGGCTGCCTGCGGTCGGCCTTGCGCATGCGCAACAAGGCCGGCGCAGCCCGACCGCAAGCCTCGGGCAAGATTGGGCCACTAGACCGGAACGGGGAATAGGTTGGGGGTGGTTCGCCATGGGCCCGATACATCTGTTCGACGTGGCCTCACGGGTCAATCACTGGCTCACCGTGCGCCAGTCGGCCATTGCTCAGAACGTCGCCAACGTCAATACGCCTGGCTTCAAGGCTCAGGACGTCAAGCCGTTCGAGAGCACGCTCGAGGCGATGAGTTTGGCAATGGCATCCACGCGCTCCGGGCACATGACGCATGCATCCGGCGTCGAGGCCCGCACGGAGTTCGGTCCTGATGAGGCGGGTGAGGTTCTGCACTCGGGCAATACCGTGAGCCTCGAGTTGGAGATGAGCAAGGCGGGTGAGGTCAATCGCAGCTACGCGCTCAACACCAGCGTGCTCAAGGCCTTCCATCGCATGCTCCTGGCAAGCTCGAAAGGGTAGTCGATGTCCGATCCTCTCAAGTCCATTCTGAAGATCGCGGCGTCTGGGCTGGAAGCCCAGTCGACGCGCATGCGCGTGGTCTCGGAGAACCTGGCGAACGCCCAGTCCACGGGCAAGACGCCGGGCGCCGACCCTTATACGCGCAAGGTTGTAAGCTTCGAGACCGACCTCGACGAGGTTGCGAACGCCAGTCTTGTCAAGGTCCAGGGCGTGGACCTTCACCGCTCGCCGTACCGGATCGAGCACGATCCTGGCAATCCTGCGGCCGATGCCAAAGGCTACGTCAAGCTGCCCAACGTCAACATGCTGGTCGAGATGGCGGATATGCGCGAGGCCAACCGGTCCTATGAGGCCAATCTGCAGGTGATGAAGCAGGCCCGCGAGATGATCACCATGACCATCGATCTGATGCGGAGCGCGTGATGATTGACCCGATTTCCTCCGCCACGTCGCCGGTCGCCTCCAATTTTGCGGTGAGTTCGAGCCGATATGGGTGCGCTGCGCAGCGCCCAGATCGCGCCATCCGATACGGTGCAATCGCTCGATTTCACGACGGTGCTGGCGCGCGCGGCCTTGAGCGCGATCGATACGCTGAGGGCCGGAGAGGCGGCTGCGATCACTGGCATGCAGGGTAAAGCTTCCGTGCAGCAGGTCGCCGAAGCGGTGATGTCGGCCGAGCAGACGCTGCAGAGTGCCATTGCCGTGCGCGACAAGGTCGTGGCTGCGTACCTCGAGCTCGGTCGCATGCAGATATGAAGGACGTGACATGAGAGCACTTGCCATCGCGGCCACTGGAATGAATGCCCAGCAGCTCAACGTCGAGGTGATCGCCAACAACATCGCAAATATCAATACGAGCGGCTTCAAGCGCGCCCGGGCGGAGTTCACCGATCTGCTCTACCAGGCGGAGCGCGTGGCGGGCGCGCCGAACAGGGGTGGGGAGAACCAGGTGCCCGAGGGAGCCCAGATCGGATTGGGCGTGCGCACGGCCGCTGTGCGCAACCTGCACATCCAAGGCTCGATGACGAACACGACCAACAAGTTCGACCTTGCCCTCAACGGCCGCGGCTGGTTTCAGGTGGCCGGCAACAACAACGAGCTTTTCTATACGCGTGCCGGCGCATTCAACAAGAACGCCACCGGGCAGATCGTGACCGCGGACGGCTATGTGGTGCAGCCCGCAATCACGGTCCCGCAAAACGCCACTGAAGTTGTGATCAACGAGACTGGACAGGTCTACGTTCGCTCTGACGCGAATGCCAACCTGCAGCTGCTCGGCCAGTTGACCATCGGCGCCTTCGTCAACGAGGTCGGACTGGAGCCGCTGGGCGGCAATCTGTATCGCGAAACGCTTGCCTCTGGTCCGGTTACGCTCGGCATCGCCGGTGATCCCGGTTTCGGCACCATCCATCAAGGCTATCTGGAGAACTCCAATGTCGATCCGGTCAAGGAGATCACCGAGCTGATTTCGGCGCAGCGGGCTTACGAGATGAACTCCAAGGTCATCCAAGCCGCCGACGACATGTTTGCCACTGTGGCCAAGAACTTGCGCTAGGAGACGGCGTGGTGAAGTCGAGGATCGGATCATTGTTGGCAGCGGCGGTGCTCTTGCTGTTGGCGTCCTCTCACGCCTGCGCCAACGAGCCCGAGACGATTTCTTTGCCGGTGCCGAGAGTGGCGATCTATCCCGGAGACACGATTTCCGCCGACGCGCTCTACGAGCGCATGTTCGTCGCCCGCAGCGTCGCCCGCGCGACCGTGCTGGAAGCGCAAAGCGCAGTGATTGGCAAAGTGGCGCGCCGCACGTTGTTGCCCAATCAACCAATCTCGCTGAATGCGATCCGGGACCCTTTCGTCATTGCGCAGGGGAAGCAGGCCTTTCTCGTCTTCAAGGCGGATGGGTTGACGATTACCAGCTCGGCTGTGGCCCTGCAGAACGGAGGCGTGGGCGATATCGTCACTGCACGCAATGCCGACAGCGGCATCGTCGTCCGCGGTGCCGTGCAGGCGGATGGAACCATACGCGTGGACGGACGATGATCGCACACGCGCTTCTCGCCTTCATCGCGGGTTTGCTGCTCGCAACCAGCGTCAATGCGGCGACGCGGATCAAGGATATCGTGTCAGTGCAGGGCGTGCGCTCGAACCAGCTTGTCGGATATGGGCTGGTGATCGGCCTCAACGGAACAGGCGACAGCTTGCGCAACGCTCCGTTCACCAGCCAGTCGATTCAATCGATGCTCGACCGCATGGGCATCAACGTGCGCAATGCCAATCCGAGGACGAAGAACGTCGCTGCGGTTATCGTGACGGCCGAGCTGCCGGCATTCATTGGCTCTGGCACACGCCTCGATGTGACGGTCTCCTCACTGGGCGATGCAACTTCGCTCGCGGGCGGCTCGCTGGTGCTGACGCCTCTGATGGGCGCCGACAATGTCATCTACGCGGTTGCGCAAGGCCCGCTCGCCGTATCGGGCTTCGCCACCCAGGGCAAGGCGGAGACGTTGACTCAGGGTGTGCCGACCACTGGCCGGATTCCGAACGGCGCCGTGGTGGAGCGGGAAGCGCCAGGCCGGTTCTCCGACGAGCAGGTCCTCGTGCTCGAGCTGCGCAACCCGGACTTCAACACCGCTGTCCGTGTGGCCGATGCGATCAATGCTTACAGCGCCGATCGCTTTGGCCTGCGCGTGGCGCGGGAAGAAGACCTGCGGACGGTCGTCTTGCAGAAGCCGCGCACGATTGGGGCCGCCCGCTTCATTGCCGAGATCGGTGAGTTGCAGGCCGAGCCTGACGTGCCGGCCCGCGTCGTCATCGACGAGAGGACGGGCACCATCGTCATCGGCAGGGATGTGCAGATTTCCACTGTCGCCGTGGCGCACGGGAACCTCACGGTCCGCGTCACCGAGAATACCCGCGTCTCCCAGCCGGCGCCGTTCTCCGACGGTCAAACGGTGACAACGCCGGAAACCTTCGTGTCCGCGGATGAGAAGGACGGCAAGCTTGCCATCGTGCGCGGCACGACGCTGCAGACCTTTGTTTCCGGGCTGAACAAGATTGGACTGAAGCCGCAAGGCATCATCGCCATCCTGCAGGCCATCAAGTCGGCGGGCGCGCTGCAAGCGGACTTGGTGGTGCAATGAGAAGGGCACATTGCGCAGCATGGGTCGGAGCAGGGGCGCTCGGCGCCCTTGCGGCGTCTGCGTGGCCTTCATCCATGCAGGCTGCTGAGCGTGGCTGGAATACGACCATCGTCACTGGCGCGGTAAGTCCTCGGCAAGCACAAGCCGCCAAGCCCGTGCCCCAGGTGTTGCCAGCGGACCGTCAGGAAACCGGATCGGTGCCTTCGGTGGAGACCCAGACTGCCCAAGCGTCAGGCTCGGCATCGGAAAAACCGGCAGGCGAGCGCGTGCAAACAGCAGTGGGTGCTGCGAAGCCTGCACAGCAATACTGCATCAACATCGCCAATGCGGCTGCGGATGCGCGGGTTGCCTGGCAGAAGAAGATGGTCGCAGACGTCGAGCAGGAGCTCGACAAGCGCGTTACCAAGCTCGAAGCTAAAATTGCCGAGTATCAGAAGTGGCTGGCGCGCCGCGATGAGTACTCAAGGAAGGCCCAGGAGCAGCTCGTCGGGATTTTTGCGCGCATGCGACCCGACGCGGCCGCGCCGCAGCTGGCGGCATCAGACGAAGAAACCGCGGCTGCCGTCCTCAGCAAGCTCGACACCCGCGCGTCCAGTGCAATTCTGAGCGAGATGGAGCCGAACCAGGCTGCCCGCCTCACGGCGATCATGGTTGGCGCGGGCAAGACGTCATCTGACAAGAGTGCAAGAGCCGTTCCCGATGGGCGGCGATCATGAGAACGCGCGCAACCGTTCTTGCCGGAGTGCTTCTGATCGGCGGGTGCGGGATGAACCCGCGCGAGATCGGGCGCGAGCCCCATTTGACGCCGGTTGGTGCGGGTCTCAGGTCCGAGCGGGTGCCGATCTCGAGCGAGCCGGTACCTATCCCATCCTATCGGCCGGGCAACTCCTTCTGGCAGGACACCGGGGCGGATCTCTATCGCGATGCGCGCGCCATGAAGATTGGCGATGTGGTCACTGTGAAGATCTCCATCAGGGACAAGGCTTCGCTCGACAATACGTCGGAGAGGTCGCGTGACTCCAAGCGCGATTTCAATCTGGACCTGAATTACAAGATGCATACGCCGTTGATGAAGGGTTCCGGCGACGGCACCATCAGTTCGGACATCAACGGCAAGACAACGACGAAAAGTGAAGGCGCGATTACGCGCTCGGAGAGCATCGAGCTGCTCGTAGCTGCGGTGGTCACCGGCATCTTGCCGAACGGCAATCTGGTCATCAGCGGAAGCCAAGAGGTGCGCGTCAACTTCGAGGTGCGCGTGCTGAGCGTGGCCGGCGTCGTGCGGCCGCGCGACATATCGACAGAGAACCAGGTTTCTTACGAGAAGATCGCGGAGGCACGCATTTCCTACGGTGGGCGGGGCAGGATAACCGAGGTTCAGCAGCCCGCCTGGGGGCAGCAGGCATTGGATTGGTTGCTGCCCTTCTGATGCCGATGTTGGGACGCGAATGGCCAAGGGCGAAGCATCGGCAGGCGAAGGGAATGAGCCGGCGGGGAAGCCATCGGGCTTGCTCGGCTTCATCATTGCCATGCTGGTCGCCACTGTCGTCGCCGGTGTCGGCGGAGGGATCTTTGGAATGTACGGGATGAGCAGTGCCGGGCCACCGTCGGACAAGAAGCAGGAGAAGGCCAAGGATGCCGCCAAGCAGGTGTTTGGCGACGGTCTCAATCTGAAGGCGCTCAGCCCGATCATCACTAATCTGGGTGGGCCGAAAGCAGCCTGGATCCGATTGGAGGCGGCAATCGTCGTGGTCCAGGACGGTGGCAAGGAGGACAATGTGCTCGCCGGCAAGATCACGGAGGACATCGTTGCCTATCTGCGGACCGTTCCCATGGGACAGATCGAAGGCGCCAACGGTTTCCAAAATCTGCGTGAGGACCTGAATGAGCGCGCCCGAGTGCGCAGCGGCGGGCGGGTGCGCGAGGTTGTCATTCAATCCCTGGTCGTCGAATGAAAAAGCTGGGCGCCATACTCCTGTTTGCCCTCCTGCTGACGCCGACGGTCGCGCTGGCGCAGGCGCAGATGCCAAGCCTGGAATCGCTCATTCCATCAGGCGACGGCACGGCCACCGGGCGCATGGTCCAGCTTATTCTCGTCATCACCGTTTTGTCGGTGGCGCCCGGTCTACTGATGATGGTGACCTGCTTCACGCGCTTCGTCATCGCCCTCTCGTTCCTGCGCGCGGGCCTCGGGCTGCAGACCACTCCGGCCAATCTCATTCTGATCAGCCTGGCGCTCTTCATGACCTTTTATGTGATGGCGCCAACCTTCGACGGCGCGTGGCAGAATGGTCTGAAGCCGCTCATGGAGAACAAGATCAACGAGCAGGAGGCCTATGCGCGAGTAGCGGCCCCCTTCAAGACCTTCATGCGCGCCAACGTCCGGGAGCGCGATCTGAAACTGTTCGAGGATCTGGCCAACGAGAAGATCCGCTCTCGACAGGAGGGCGCCGATGTCGAGATGCGTGTGCTCATCCCCGCGTTCATGATCTCCGAATTGCGGCGGGGATTTGAGATCGGTTTTCTGATCGTGCTGCCCTTTTTGGTGATCGACATGATCGTGGCGACGCTCACCATGTCCATGGGTATGATGATGCTGCCGCCGACCGTGATCTCGCTGCCGTTCAAGGTTCTATTCTTCGTCCTGATCGACGGGTGGAACCTCTTGATCGGCGGTCTGGTGCGCTCCTTCATCTAGAGCTCGGGACGAAATTGGACTCCGACAACTGTAGTTAATACGCGTTTAACTCTTGTCGGTTACATCTTGCGTCATGGCAGGTTGGGCCCGGACGGGGTGGGGGGACCCAAAGGCATGATGCCGCGCTGCCATGCCGGGAGAGCCGGCATGTCCCCATATTTGTCTAACGTCACCCAACGGCTCCGAGGGGCATTCTCATGAGTAGCATCAATACCAACGTCTCAGCCATGACCGCGCTGCAGACGCTTTCCATGACCAACCAGGCGTTGGACGAGACACAGTCGCGGATTTCGACGGGTTACCGCGTGGCCGAGGCGTCGGACAATGCCGCCTACTGGTCGATCGCGACCGGCATGCGCACGCAGACCGGCGGCCTTTCCGCGGTTCAGGACGCGCTCGGCCTCGGTGCCGCCGTCGTCGATACGGCCTACAGCGCGCTGGACAGGGCCATCGGCATCGCCCAGCAGATCTTCGACAAGTATGTCGCGCGCGAGACGCCTGGTATCGACACCACCATCATCGATGCTGAGATCACCGAGCTGAAGGCCCAGATCGTCCAGTTTGCCACCGGCGCAACCTTCCAGGGCGTTAATATGCTGGCGTCGAGCGGAACGGATCAGGATGTCGTGACGGGTTACGAGGCCGGCACGGGCGTGACCACCATGTCGGTTACCGCCTACGACCTCGAAGGCGAGGTGGCCAACATGACCGACGCGCTCACATCTGAAACCGCCATCGAGGCCATGCGGACGGCGGCTGCCACGTTCGGCTCCGCCAAGTCGCGAATTTCTGCCCAGCAGACGTTCACGACGACGCTGGTGGATGCGCTGGACCGCGGTATCGGTCAGCTCGTCGACGCGGATTTGAACAAGGAATCGGCACGCCTCAGTGCTCTCCAAGTCAAGCAGCAGCTCGGCATCCAGGCGTTGAGCATTGCCAACTCGAGCGGCCAGAGCATCCTGTCGCTGTTCCGGTAAGACCGCAACCCGTAGTCTTTGCCGAAAGGCCGTGCCCTTTAGGAGGGCGCGGCCTTTTCGTTGTCTTGAGCCGCCCAAGCACCCTCGAGCTGCTCCGGCGAGCCTGACGACCGAAATTTTCCCGAAACGTCACGCCTTCAGTGTTGTCTTTCTCACGTAATACTCGCGCAAGGTCCACACCTGAACATCACGTAAGTTGATTCTGTCTTGGATGGACGAGGTGGCCCGGCCGATGCCATCTGTCTTGTCGCGTGGCCGGTCTCGGCGGCGGCTGATCCACAAAGGCCCGCAAGGTGGTCGCGCGAAAGGAACTTTGGCCTGCGGGAAGCAGAAAGCCCGTAGCAATCCAAAGGCGCAGAGGGACATACCCATGAGTAGCATCAACACTAACGTCTCAGCCATGACCGCGCTGCAGACGCTTTCCATGACCAACCAGGCGTTGGACGAGACACAGTCGCGGATTTCGACGGGTTACCGCGTGGCCGAGGCGTCGGACAATGCCGCCTACTGGTCGATCGCGACCGGCATGCGCACGCAGACCGGCGGCCTTTCCGCCGTGCGAGACGCGCTCGGCCTCGGTGCCGCCGTCGTCGATGCGGCCTACAGCGCGCTGGACAAGGCCATCGGCATCGCACAGCAGATCTTCGACAAGTATGTCGCGCGCGAGACGCCTGGTGTCGACACCGCCATCATCGATGCTGAGATCACCGAGCTGAAGGCCCAGATCGTCCAGTTCGCCACCGGCGCAACCTTCCAGGGTGCCAACCTGCTGGCATCGAGCGGAACGGATCAGGATGTCGTGACGGGCTACGAGGCCGGCACGGGCGTAACCACCATGACGGTCATTGCCTATGACCTCGAGGCGTCCGTGAACGATATGACGGATGCCATCCAAACCGAAGGTGTTATTGCGGCCATGAGTGCCGCCGCCGCGGCATTCGGCTCGGCCAAGCAGCGCATTGATGCCCAGCAAATGTTTACGACCACGTTGGTGGATGCGCTCGACCGCGGTATCGGTCAGCTCATCGATGCGGATCTGAACAAGGAGTCGGCGCGTCTCAGCGCTCTCCAGGTCAAGCAGCAGCTCGGCATCCAGGCGTTGAGCATTGCCAACTCGAGCAGCCAGAGCATCCTGGCGCTGTTCCAATAAGACTGGCAAGACGAAGCTTCCACCAACTGGCCACGCCCTCGTTTTCGACGGCGTGGCCTTTCCGCGTAATGCTCGCACAAGGTTACCGTTCGAACATCGCACGGGCGGATTTGCGGCGCGGATGGGCGAGACATGAACGGGCTGGAACAGCTCGAGCGGTTGTGGGCGAACCTGCTGGCTCTCGGCGCCAGGCGGCTGGCGCTTCTCGGCATTGTCGGCTGCACGGTGATCGCCGCCGTCGGCTTCGGCAGCTACTATCTGAGCCGGCCGGAGTTTGAGACGCTTTACAGCGGCTTGAATGCCCAGGACGTCAGCCGGATCGGCGCCGCCTTGAAGGAGGCGGGTATCGCCTTCGACGTCAACTCCGAAGGCTCGAAGGTCATGGTGCGGTCCGCCCAGATGGTGCAGGCCCGCATGCTGCTTGCCGAGAAGGGGCTGCCGAGCAGCGCCAATGCCGGTTACGAGCTCTTCGACAAGCTGGGCTCGATCGGACTCACCTCGTTCATGCAGGAGATCACGCGCGTGCGCGCTCTCGAAGGCGAGATCGCGCGCACGATCCAGGCCATGAAGGGAGTCAGGGCGGCGCGCGTGCACATCGTCCTCCCGGACGGCGGGTCCTTCCGCCGCAACAGCCAGCCGCCCTCGGCCTCCGTCGTGATCCGAACCGACAGGTCTGACGACTTCTCGGCCGCACCCGCGATCCGCCATCTGGTTTCCGCCGCAATTCCCGGCATGACCATCGATCGGGTCAGGGTAATGACCACGGACGGAACCGTTCTGGCTGCCGGCGGGGATGCGGCGAATGCTGCCCCCGGCACCATGGTCGAGCTCGAGAAGGCGATCGCCAAGGAGCTGCAGGACAAGGTCCGCAAGACGCTGGCGCCCTACCTCGGTCTCGACAATTTCACGATCAGCGTTGCGGCCCGGCTCAACATGGACAAGCGGCAGATCAACGAAACCTCGTTCGATCCGGAATTGCGCGCCGAGCGCTCCCTGCGCGTGGTGAAGGAGACCGGCAACTCCCAGAACGCCAACAACCGGCCTGCCGTCGGCGTGGAGCAGAACATTCCCGCCGAGCAGACGGCCACGGCGACGGGCGATCAGTCCAAGCGCTCCAACGAGCGCCGAGAGGAGCTGAGGAATTACGAGCTCAGCTCCAAGACAGTCTCGACGGTGAGCGAGGGCTACAAGATCGAGGGCCTTACCATCGCGGTCGTCATCAATCGCAAGCAGTTGCTTGCATCGTTGGGGGGCAATGCGACTGCGGAGCAGATCGACAAGCAACTCCAGGACATCCAGCGCTTGGTCGAATCGGCAACGGGCGTGGACTCCAAGCGCGGAGACCGGGTTGCGTTGTCCGCCGTTGAGTTCGTTCAAACCGGCCAGCTCGACGAAGCAGCCGCAGGGCCGGGCATTCTGGAGCAGCTCGTCCAGCAAACCGGCGCTATCTTCAAGGCGCTTTCCATCCTCGCTGCCACGGCACTCCTTATCTGGTTCGGGTTGCGGCCAGCGACAAAAGCGCTGCTGGAGCAGCCAAGGCCCGCCGTTGCCAGTTCAACAACTCTTGTCGTTGAAGGCCCGACGCCTGGCTCGGTTGCCGCGAAACCAAAGGTTGCACATGAGGAAGTGCCCAATCTGATTGCGGACCTGACCACCAAGATGGGCCGCATGCCACAGAAGCGGCTCGAGCAGATGATCGACTATGACGAGGAGCAGGCCACAGCCATCCTCAGACAGTGGATGAACGGGGCCGAGTCGGCATGAGTGCGATACCTCTGGCCCGCCTGCTCGTAGAATTCGGCAACGAGGCTGATGTTGGACGGGGTTTGACAAACGCCCTGGTGCGGTCGGTGGGCAAGGCCTCGCCGAGTGTTGCGGAGGATATGGCTGCACGTATGGCCGAGGCCGCAGCGCGTGCCCATGAGGAAGGCAGAGCGGTTGCGGAAGAGGAGTTTCAGGCCAGGCTGGAAGCGCAGCGCGAGGAGTTCGAGCAGCGCTTGGCGTCCGAGCGGCAGGCATGGATCGAGCAGGCGGGCGAGGCTCTGGTCGAGCAAATGCTTGCGGCGATGCGCGACATGGAAGCCCGGATCAGCGAGAGTACGGCACGCATCTTGCGGCCTCTGCTCACGGCGCAGCTCAGACGACAGGCAGTGACCGAGCTTTCCGCCCTGATCCGGACCATCGTGTCGAGGGACCGTGGCGCAACCCTTGCCGTCTCGGGCCCGGATGATCTGATTGCGGTCCTGCGGGAGAAGCTGGCCGACGCAACCGCCGAGGTCACGTTCTCAGTCAGCAAAACCCCTGACGTTCAAGTGACCTTGGATCACACGGTCCTGCAGACCCGCCTCCAGGAGTGGATCGATCGGATCGAGGAGGCGGTGGCGTGAGCGTCGAGGGAGAGGAAGCGACACTCCAGGAGCTTGTCATCATTCGGCGACGCGCGGGCGACGAGGAGGGCGCGCACCACGGAGGCGTGTGGAAGATTGCCTACGCCGATTTCATGACGGCCATGATGGCGTTCTTCCTCGTCATGTGGCTGATCAACTCGACTGACAAGAAGGTGCTGACCCAAGTCGCGACCTACTTCAACCCGCTGCGGCTGACGGACAAGTCGCCGACGCCGCGCGGACTGCACGATGCCGATACCGGGGCACCGGGCAGCGAGAACGCGCCCGGCCAGTCCAAGGTGAAAGACGGCCAAGCCAAGGGCGCCAAGCTGTCGCCGGCGCAGCAGAAGATTGTCGAGGACGCGCTTTTCAAAGATCCCTACGCAGCGCTCGAAATCCTGGTCCAGCAGGCCCCTGGCGGACCCGAGGACCAGCGCCGCACGAGCACCGGGCCCGCCAAGCCGGCCATAATCGCCCGGACGCCCGGCGAAGCCTTCCGCGATCCGTTCGATCCAGAGGTTCGGCAGAGCCAGGCGAGGGAGCCTGTGGACGCGACACAAACTTCGGGCGAGGACGCTCAGCCCGCAACGTCCGTCAACGCGATGTCCGATGCCGCCGCCGGCTTGGCCTCCGTCGGGCAGAAGCTGCCGGGCCAGGATGGGGGCCAAGGTGTGCTCGCGGACGTCAGGGCGCACAATCAGGGCGAAGCGCCAAACGTCGCCGATATCGTACAGAAGGCGCTGACAGAGGCCACGGAAAAGGCTGCGCAGGAGGTGCAGGGGGCAAGAGACGCGAAGGAGGCGATAGAGCGGGCCGAGGCTGCCGCGGTCGACGCCGAGATCAGGCAGGCCATGGGGCAGCTCGGCCAAGCTGCCGGCCCCGACATTGAGGTCAATGTTACCGAGGATGGCCTACTCATAAGCCTTACGGACAAGTTCGACTTCGGGATGTTCGCCATTGCGTCGGCCGAGCCGCGCCCAGCGGTGGTGGCAATCATGGAAAGGATCGCCAGAGTTCTCCAGACGCGGCCCGGTCAACTCATCGTGCGCGGCCATACCGATGGCCGGCCGTTCAGGTCGTCGACCTACGACAACTGGCGGCTTTCCACCGCGCGGGCTCACATGGCCTACTACATGCTTGTTCGTGGCGGCCTCGACGAGAAGCGATTCGAACGCGTCGAAGGCCATGCGGACCGCAACCTGCGCGTTGCAACCGATCCCGAGGCCGCGCAAAACCGTCGCATCGAGCTTCTGCTGCGGAAACTCAAATCATGAGGAGAACTTTTGGTATTCTGCTCGTCGTGTGTGCGCTGGCGGTAACCATGTCGGCTGCTGCGCAAGGTCAGGATGCGCAGCAGCCCTTCGAGTTGATCCGTTCCCTACGTCTGCTTCAGGATCGCGCTGCGCAAGGCGATAGCGCCGCCTACAGTCAGCAGAGGCGACTGAGCGCACATATCGCTGAGCAGATGATGGTGGCAGATCCCTCCGTATGGGGTGATCCCACGAACGTGCGCGCCGTCGTGATGTATGTGCTCAGCGGGGGCGAGCCACGCGTGCTGAAGGGCCTGTTCGGCAGACGCTCGCTGCCCGGCGTCGATGAAAAACTTCTGAACGGCGCGCTGGCCTACAGTGAAGGCCGCGATGCCGACGCCGCAGAGTTGCTGGCTGCCGTCGACGTGCGCACGCTGGAGCGCAATCTCGGGGCGCATGTGGCGCTCGCGCAAGCCGTCTTGCTCGTGGCAAAGGATCCGAAGAAAGCCATTGCGCTGCTCGATGATGCGCGGCTGCTCTCGCCGGGCACAATTATCGAGGAGGCCGCACTGCGCAGGCAGGCGTCTGCGGTTGCCGCCGCCGGAGACACGAGTGCCTACAACACCCTGGCGTCGCACTACCTGCGCCGCTTTCCCAATTCGGTCTATGCCAACAGCTTTCGCGAGCAGTTCGCCGTCGAGGTTGCCGGTGACCGATACGGGCAGGCACCCGAGCAGCTCGCCAAGCTCGAGGCGATGCTAGCTGGGTTGGACGTGGCGAGCCGGCGGCAATCCTATCTGCTGATTGCTCATCAGGCCGTGACCGGCGGACGCGTCGAGCTAGCCAGAACTCGCTGCCCGCCATGCAGTCGCGCTGACAACCGAGGGCAGCGCGGAGCACACGCGTTCGAGAATCTACGAAGCCGCCATTCTGATAATCACGCAAGATCACGACGTGGGTCTTGCCGTGTTGCAATCCATAGATCGATCGAAACTCGCAGACTCGGACGCCGAGCTTCTGGATGCGGCCATGGCCGTTGCCAGCGAGGTGCGGCGGCCGCTCCTGATATCTGACCCGCCGCTCGCATTTGCGGAAGGTCCGCAAACGCCTTTGCCAAAGTCGGTCGAGGTAGCCCGCAAAGTCATGGCGCGTGTGGATATGCTGCTGAACGAGGTCTCCAAATGACGCTGACGAGTGCGCTGCCGGCACAAGCGGCAACGGACGTGCTGGGCCGGCGCATGCCGGAGGATCTCGGCGACGGCTCGAGTGCAGATCAGAGTGGCAGCTTTCCCGAGCTGCTGGGCCAGCTCGCGGCGCATCCCGATCAACGCGCGCTGGCACAGCCAGCGGTCTCCGGCGAGATTGGGGTTCAAGATCCGGGCCGGTCTCCTCTGCCTTGGAAGTTTCGGATTGCGGACGCACTGGCGCTGACCGGCAGAGCGGAGGCCCTTGACGCTGACGCGGCCGGCGATCTCCAGGCCGGGACGGCTACCTTGGAGACTGTGGCCAACACCGAAGAGCTGACGGCCAATGTGCCTGACCCTGCGCAGGAGCTGCTTGCTGGCGAGCAGGGCAGCGAGCCTGATCATGCCGAGGACGGCCAGGCGGCGGCAGCAGTGCCGTCCGACCAGCAGCTGCCGCAGTCAGCGCCGCATCGTCCAGTCGACCTTGCCGACCTATTCCGCGCCATGGAGATCGCTGCATTTGCAGAGAACGGGGCACGAGCCGTCGCGACGCCTTCGGATACTCAGGTCTTGGTTGGGTCGAAAGACCGCCGTCCTGGTAAGTCGGCTGAGCTTGCAGCAATGGCATCGAAGGCAGGAAGCGCCGATCCGATACGGACGGCCTCGGTTGGCGACGGGCCGGTGCTCCACATGCCATCCATGGAGATCAGCGACGCAACGGAGTCTCGCCAAGCGACGGATCAGGAGGCTCTGTCCATTGCCACCGCGGAGGCCAAGGTCACGGTCCTGCGCGCTGAAACGCATCTGCCGCCCATGGCGCATGCCCCGCCGATCCTGCAGATTGCCGAGCGCCTCGAGGCGGAGCTGACGTCCGCAAAGACTGACACTTTCAAGCCCGATGACGTGAGCTTGCCGAACCTTAGCGTCAAGTCCGACTCAGCCCTCAAGGTCTTGCACATCCAGTTGCAACCAGCGGAGCTGGGAACGGTCACGGTGCGCATGTCGCTCAAACAGGATGCTCTGGAGATTCAGCTCGACGCCTCACGGCAGGAAACGGCGTACATGCTGAGGCAGGACCGAGAGGCATTGTCGAAGGTTCTGCAGTCAGCCGGATACGCGTTGGACGGGGTGACTGTGCATATCGTCGAGCCCGACCGGGCGGCATCTCCGATTCAACCCAGCATCCAGAACAATCACGCAGCGACGCAATCTTCGCTCCAGTCACAGTCGGGTTGGTCGCAGCCTGATGGCCAATCGTCGAGCATGCAGCGGCAGGCCGGGCATGAAGCTGGACGCTCGTCCGAGCCAGCCGATACCTCAGCCAATGTTGTCGGCGACGCGACCGGAGCCCGGCCGTCAAATGGCGGGGTCTATCTATGAGCCATTGCGGATCGCGCCATGAATAGCCTCTATCTCAACTCGATCCGAACCTTCGAGGGGTTCACGCCGCAGGCCCAGTGGGACTACGCGCAGCATTCGAACGGCTACGGCACGCGAGCGCTCTATCCGGGCGAGGTGATCGACCGGGCCGAGGCCGAGCGCCGCTTTCAGTCCGAGATCGCGAGTGCAAGGGCCGTCGTCGATCGCCATGCGGCCAACGTGGACGAAGGAACCAAGGCAGCTCTCACATCTCTCACGTTCAACGCCGGCGAGAAGTGGACCCGCGATGGACTTGGCGATGCCGTGCGGCGAGGCGACATGGACACGGTGCGTTCCCTGTTTCTCGAGTACAATAAGGCCGGCGGCAAGTTGCTCGCAGGCCTCGCAGCGCGACGGACAGCAGAGGCAGAGTGGATCGGGAGTCCGCCGGCAAATGTTGGACGGGCTGCAGAGCCACCGGTGGCATCAGCATCAGAGCTGGCGGCATTGCTGGATCGCACCACGTGCGAGCCTATGGCTCCCGGTCAGGGATATGTAGCTGCAGAGACGAGCGATCGTCAGTTTTCTATGACCGGCGGAGCTGGGCTCGAAACAGCTTCGTTGTCGCAAGAAGTCACGAGCCCGCTGCTGATGTCGTTGCGCCTGCATATGGCGCTTGCGGCGAGCAGCCGTTTCGTGCAGCGCGATGAGGGGGCAGGAGAGGACGATCGCCGAACCCCGCAGGCGAAGTACAGCATCCGGTCCTAGCAAATTCTACAGAGAGGCTGCCGGTTGCAGGATGGCCAAGGATCCGCGGACGCTTTCGTTAAGAAGCTCTTGCTGCGCTTTACCTGACTTCAACCCAGGCTTCATAAGCTCAAGCCGACTATCGTGTCCAACGCCTTACAAGGCAGTGTTTCGGGTCCTGTTGGATGACCGAGCGAAAGCCCGCATCGGAAGCCGATTTCAGGTCAATTCTCGAGGCCGCCCTCAGAGCGCGTTGCGAGGACGATGCTGGCCAGGGGCCGGGCGGCCCTCGCGTCGCGGACCCGGATATCCACGATGCCATCGAGCAGCTCCTGAGCTCGCCGGCCTATGTCCCTGTGAGCAGGCTGGCGCAGATGTACGCCGCTGATCAGTCCGGCAAGCTGTTGGAGAAGGCGCGGGATCTGGATCAGTTTCTCGCTGACGAGCTGTGCCTCAGCCCCGATCTCACGACCGAGGACCTGAAGCGCCTGCGCCGCGAGTTTGCCATCTACAACCATCCTGATCGCGTTACCTCCGCCGAGCGCGAGCGTGCCACCCGCCGCATGACCCTCGTCAACGTGCTCATTGACAAGGCGTTGAAGGAGAGGAAGGTCGAGGCCGCGTCGGGACATTGAGTGCGGTAGCCGGAGGGCCCGGTTGAATAGCCCATGGCCTGCAATGATACAGTGCTATCGTCGGGATTTACTGCGATTGCAGAAGCCCGGCGCGATTAAAGCGCCAGCAATTTGCACCTGCATAATAGGGTGCATGTCGATCAAGAGAAAAATCTCGCTGCTCCAGCAGCGCCGCGACGACATCAGGGAATGGCTCGAGCTAGAGGCTCCATTCGCTGAGGTCGATCAAAAGCACTTGGATGCCAATACGCCCGAGCGGGCTTACTGGCACCACGGCTATCAGGCTGCGCTTGCCGATATCATCGCCTTGCTCGCCGTCCAGAACCGAAGAAGCGGCAGCGCGGACATTCTAAATTAGAGCCGGCCGGCCGGTCAGGGTGGATCCGGTTACCGGGCGGGGTGAAATCGTGGAAGAGGTCGCACTCCTTCTCGAATGCGGTCTTCGATGACGGGAAGTACCCGTATTTGAACTTGGTGTTGGAGCCAATGTAGTCGCGCAGCTTCTCGCAAACATCGGCGTCCGATCGGCCAATGTGCTGAATGTGGAACTTGCCGTCCGCATCGGTGTGGCCGAGGGCGTAGACGCCAGCGGAGCGGCGCGTGACGGCGCTCGAGATGCCGTCAAATGTCAGCTGATAGGGTCCCATAAGGCCGGTCTTTGGCATGGATATCGGCCGTCCAGATCCGATGGCAGTTTAAGACTTTCTCTCTGATCACCGTCAATTGATGAGAATACGTGATTCGGTGTCTCGCGGTGGCACTTTGGCGATCACACGGCAACGCATTAACGCGCTGTTCAAGGCTGAGAGCTATCCTAAAGAACCAACGCGTCCGGCCGGTGTAATAAATGCTGCAGTCTCTGCGTTCCAAGCTCTTCACAGCCGATCACGCGGAGCAGGCCACCGGGCTGGACAGCGCCGGGCTGGTCGAGGCGATCGTGTGCGAAACGCACGCGGCTGCGCTCCAGGTGGCCGCCATCGCGAGCGGCCTCAATGCCTTGCAGGGCAAGGCGCCCCTGAAGAATCCTGCTGAGTTGAAGAACTTCCTGCCGAGCAGCTCGGCGGTTGTCGGCGAGCTCCTTCGGTCCCACGAGGAGGCCGGCGTCGGGGATACAGCGCTGCTGCGCATGAAGGAATTCTTTAGGGACCTGTCTGCCGCTCGCGCTGGCATCGAGCGCCTGTTCGCCGACTTTGACCGATTGGGCATTCAGCAGGCCGCCAGCCACGGCAACGCAACGACATTCACGGCTTGGTCGGGTCTCTGCCAGCGGGCGGTCGGAGCCGTATCGGCCCTCGACGCGGGCTTGCGCGACCGGCTGCCGCCGTACTACGGCGAGAACTCCGCCATGCTCCTTCGAATTTTGAAGAGCGCGGGCGACGGGCAGTGTCCGTGTATCGATAAGTCCGGCAATGTCGTTCTTCCCGACATGCCGCAACGGCGAAAAGCCGCCCGCCGCAGTCTGTTGCAGCAATGCGTGCTGCGTCATCGCGGCAAGGCGGCAACGGTTATCGCCAAGGATATCTCGACCACCGGCCTCGGGCTGGAGCGCACACCAGAACTCAAGGCGAAAGAGCTTGTGCAGGTCGAGCTGACCGGAGGCCGGCGCTTGATCGGCGTTGTCGTGTGGGCCTCGCGCGCGAGCGCGGGCGTCAAGCTCGGCAAGCCATTGCCGCCGAACGATCCGCTGCTCGCGGGCTGATTGCTTGCTTCGATGGCGGTGTCAGCCTTTGGCTGTGTAGCGCTGCGTCAGCTCGACGAGGTTCACTAGCAGCTTGGCGATGAGATCCTTGGCTGTTTGATCGATGAGCTCACCCTGCGCGTCGAATTTCTGCGCCGCGCCGCCAATAAAGACCTCGGGCAGGTTGACTACGGGCATGTCCAGGAACACGAAGCACTGCCGCAGGTGATACTGGGCGCGCGCGGTGCCGAGAATGCCCGCTGACGCGCCCATGATCGCGACCGGCTTGCCCTTCCACGCGCTTTGTCCGTAGGGCCGGGAGCCCCAGTCGATGGCATTCTTCAGCGCGCCTGAAATCGAGTAGTTGTACTCGGGGGTGGCGAACAGGATGGCACCCGCCGCGCGAACCTTCTCCTTGAGCTCCACGACACGCGGTGGCGGGCTCTGCTCGTTGTCCTGGTTGAAGACGGGAATGCCGTCGAGATCGAAGATCTCCAGCGTCGCGCCTGGCGGCACCAGCTTGCGGGCGGCGTTGAGAGCCGCGCGGTTGAAGGACGCTTTGCGCAGGCTGCCGCAGATTCCAAGTATCTTTGTCATGAAGCCTCACCGACTGGGCAAAAACGGTCGTGATAAGAGCACAAAGCGCTTGCTCCACCAAGCAGCGCTCTGTTCACATCCATTTCAACAGCAGCGGCCTAGAGCAGGATCGTTTCAGATGGAATCGCATTCGCGATCCATCTGGGACGTGAATCCTGCTCTACACTTAAAGCTTAGAGTGCGATTCACGCGTCGCGGCGGAGCCGCGCTACGCGCGGACACATGGAAGCGGCAGGGCTTCCATGTGAGGCGATCGCGCTCTAGTCCGACGAGGGGCGTTCGCGCCGCGTCTGCTTGACGCGGCTGCGCTTCTGCTTGGAGTCTCGCCGTCGGTCCTTCACCGCGCGTGTGAGCCTGGTCTTGATCCGCCGCTTCGGCACGATGCTGGCACGACGAACGAGATCCATGAGGCGCTCGCGTGCATCAGCCCGGTTCTGCTCCTGCGTGCGGAACCGGTCGGCGCGGATGACGAGCACGCCATCGCGGGTAACGCGACGACCACCCAGTCGCTCCAGGCGTACGCGCACATCGGCGGGAAGGCTGCGGGAGCTGCGCACGTCGAACCTGAGCTCAACCGCGGTCGCCACCTTGTTGACGTTCTGCCCGCCCGGTCCCGAAGCGCGGATGAAGTGCTCTTCCAGTTCTGCTTCCGGGATGGCGATGGTCTCTGACCCTCGAACTCATGGCGGCATCCTAGACCGAGTAATGCGCACGCCAAATAAGGGGGGCGGGCGGCCTTTCGGACCACCCGCCCCGGCTCAGGTCAATATTGTCGACAGGTGTTAGACGCTCGCCTCGAGCTGCTTGCTGCCGCTGCCGATCGCAATCTGGCGCGGCTTCAGCCGCTCCGGCACATTGCGAACCAGGTCGATGTGCAGCAAGCCGTCCTTCAGGTCGGCGCCCTTGACCTCGACATGGTCGGCGAGCTGGAAGCGGCGCTCGAATGTGCGTGTGGCGATGCCGCGGTGCAGGAACTGGCGCTCCTTGTCCACAGGCTTCTTCTCGCCCTTTACCGCGAGCGTCTGCTCCTTGACCTCGATGCTGATCTCCGGGTCGGAGAAGCCCGCGACCGCCATGGTGATCCGGTACTCGTTGTCACCGAGTCGCTCGATGTTGTAGGGCGGATAGGCGCTCCCGTCATTGTCGAAGCCGGCAACGCCATCGAGCAGCTGCACGAGCCGGTCGAAGCCGACGGTCGAACGATAGAGGGGAGCAAAATCAAAGTGTCGCATGACAAGTCCTCCTGAGAAGCGACGTGTACGACTGCACTTGCCCGAATGGGCCAAGCGCTCACTGTGTTTGCGCACCCGGTAACCGGCGTACGCATCCCTCTAGTTAGGCATCACGCGACGGTTTTCAAGGTCTTATAAGTTGTTGTGGACGCACGTTTATTGGTAGATCGCAACGGCGGCGCTCAAGCCTTCGGTCTCGGCTCGAGCACGAGCTGGGTTTGCGTGACCAAAGCGACCAAGCGCCCGTCCTCACGAAAGATTTTCGTCTGCCAGACCATGGTCTGGCGGCCGCGGTGAACAGGCGTCGCCTCCGCCGTGACCTTGCCGCCGGCTGGCGCCGAGGCCACGAAATTCGTCTTCGATTCGATTGTCGTCGTCCATGCTCCGTCCGGGAGATTCAGGATAGTGGCAGCGGCGCCGACAGTATCGGCGAAGGCCATGACCGCGCCGCCGTGAATGACTGGGGGCTGCGTGCAGAGATTTTCTCGAACCTCCAGCTCGGCCGTCACTTTGTCGCGCGTAGCACTGAGGAAGCGCACGCCCATGAGGTCGGCAAACGGGAGACGCATCTGCTGCAGACGCTCGAGCTCGGTCATCGGGTGGCTCTCCAGGGTCAATGCCTACGATGACATGAAGCGCGGGTGTGCCGAAAGGGCCGCAGTGCTGCCCGAGAAAACCTTTGGACGGCTGCGGCCGATGCCTTGAACGCGCATGCCCTGCCAACTAGGCTCTGCAACCTTGGTGGCCATAGAGGCGCGATCGTCTCACTTGGAAGCACTGCCGCTTCCACGTGAGGCGTGATCGCCCTCTAAGCTTAAAGTGCAGAGTAGGATTCACGCTTCGGCCGGTACGTCTCGATTGCGGTGAAGTCCTGCTCTAGGGGGCCTTTAGGCGTCGCCACGCACAGTGGGGGTATCGGAAAATGACTACGCTTCAGGTCTCGGCGCAGAACCAGCTGCGTCAACTCGTCGAGCAGATCGAGCGACTGGAGGAAGAAAAGAAGGCGCTGGCCGGCGACATCCGGGACAAGTTCGCCGAGGCCAAGGCCATGGGGTTCGATGTCAAGGCGCTGCGCAAGATCGTGGGCTTGCGCAAGAAGAGCAAGACCGACCGCGAGGAGGAAGAGGCAATTCTCGCCACCTACATGCATGCCCTGGGCATGATCGATGAAGGGGCAGGCGCGGGCGCGATGATGGATGCCGCCGAGTAGGCGAGGCAGCCGTTCGGCCTGAACAGCGCGGGTTGCTTACCGTCCCGTCGTGCGGACTTGGCGCCCGTGCACCGATGACGCCGCCGGATCGGTGCCCTGTGCGGCCAGCAGCTTGGAAAGACCGATGGGGTCTCCGCGGAATTGCTGCGCCCACATGAGCTGCGCCAGCTGTTCGCCCGGCCTGAAGCGGAGCGGCAGAGCAGTGCCCGGTTGATCGATCATGTCCACCGTGCGGGCGACGTCGGGATGCACGAGGTCGGCCAGCAGTGGCTCGTTGACCGAAGCCGTGAGCAGGGGAGCGATCGGGAACGGGCGATAGGAGAGCTCCTCGGGGTGCTCCTCATCATAGGCCGGGGCCGAGACCCAGCCGCTGCCCCATCCGAAGCGACCGGTAACGCTGTCCACGATGGCGTCTCGTCCTGATCCGGCAGCGGGATCCACCGCGGCCAAGCGTGGTCCCGTGGGAGGTTGGGCGGCTGCGAGTGGTGCGGCGTTGCCGGTCAGGCTGGGAAGTGCGTTGGATGCGGGTCGGCGCGACACCAAGATCGGCCCCGACACCAGTCGTGGCTCGAGGCTGGCGAGTGCAGCAAGCTCGTTGAGCCGGGCTCGGTCCTGCGCGCTGGGTATTGCTGCAGGCGCGTCGCGCCGCTCCGGCGTGTAACGCGGCAGCGCCGTCAGACCGGCCTGAAAGGAAGGTTGCTCGGGCACGGCGGCAAGCCTCGCGTTGGCGTTGCCGGCGCCGCGCGCATCCGCGATCGCAAAGGGCAGCTTGGGTTGGCCGCGCCAGCTGTGAAACTCGGCAATCTGTACAGCCAAGGCCTTGTGCTCGTCCCGCGCGATGCGTGCATCGTCTTTGGTGATGGGGCCGCCCTCGGCGGGCATATGCTGCGTGCGTCCCTGCGGGAACAGCAGGGCCAGCTCGTAGCGTGGCAGGCGCGGCCATGCACGGACACGGTCGGTATCGACATGCACGAACGGCAGCGTCGAGGTTGGATAGTAGCCGACGCCGCCGCGTTCGCGGATCAGGGCCGAGTAGCGCAGGTTGCGCAGCGGCACATCAGGGAACTGCACGTCGGCGGCCTTGCCGAGGATGTGCCGGCTCTCGCTCGCCTGACCTCCCACGGTCTTGCGCAGCATGTCGTTGGTGGAGCGAGACCGGTATCCGGAAATGACGTGGATCGGCTCTTTGGAGCCGAGCTCGGCATGCATCTCCCAGAGCAGATCGATAAGCTCCGGATCCATCTGCGTCGTTTCGTTCCGGCGCCAATCGCGCAATATCCAGCTGGCCTGCTCGAGACCGGCGGGGACGTATTTGCCGTCCTTCTTGTAGACGACCGACACCGTCTCCTTGGTGTGAATGTTGTGGAGCGAGATGACACGCTCGCGGTCCGAACGGGCCACGATGGCCGTCGAACCAAGCAGCGCCAGCACCATCAAGGTGGCCACCGCGGCCAAGAGCGGTGAAACGCGCGACACCAGTAAATTCCCCCGTCGCTCTTCCCCACGAGCCCGGATGTACCGGCCCGTCTCGCCTCACCGAACCGCAGTTAATCCCCGAAGATTAACGGTTGGTAAGGTCCGAATGCGGGCACTTGAGGGCTTGCCTGCGGCAATATCGCGGCACGGCGAGGTAGCGGTCGTGCCGGACGAGCTTGCGCGGAGGCTTGTCCGTCTTCGGCGGCACTTAGAAATTGAAGATGCTGCGCAGCCAAGCCGGCGCGGGGCCGGAATCCGCCGGCCCGCGGTCTGCCACGCGCGCGGACGCAGTGGGCTCGCGCACCTTCGCAATCAGGTTCATCTTGCCCTCGAGGCCGAGCGCTATCCGCTCCTCGTGGCCATAGACGTCGCTGCGATAGCTGGCGGTGCCGTTGTCGTCCACCGACGCTGTGAAGTAGGTGATGTGCACCGGAATTCGGTTGGTGAGGTTCACCTGATTGTCTTTCGGCGCGGCGGGCGAGGTCAGGCCGCGGACGCGATCGCTGGACATGTTCTTGTCGTGGGCGAGGAGAAGCTCGGCGAGACGCACCGGGTTCTGCACGCGCATGCAGCCATGGCTGAAGGTGCGGACGGCGGCCGAGAACAGGTGCTTCTGCGGCGTATCGTGGAAGTACACGTCATGCTTGTTGGGGAAGCGGAACTTGACCACGCCGAGGACATTGCTCGGGCCGGGCGGCTGATAGATGTGCACGTTGCGCATGTCCATGGCGCGCCAGTCGATGGATTCCGGCTCGACATCCCGGCCGCGATATTGAACGCGCAGACCCTGACGCGCGAGGACGCCACCGCCGGCGGCGAGGTTGGGTTGCAGCTCGAGCCGCTTGATCGAGTCCGGCACGCCCCAGAACGGATGGAAGATGACCTGCTCCACCTCGTCGGAGAAGATCGGTGTCTGGCTGTCCACCTTGCCGACGACAATGCGCTCGGCATGGATCACCCGTCCGTTCTGGACGACGCGGATGGTGAACTCGGGAATGTTGACCCACACGTAATAGTCGCCGAGCTTCTCGGGCATCCAGCGCCACTGTTCCATGTTGGAGAGAAGGCGCCTGGCGCTACCCGTTTCGATGGTGTTCAGCGCCTGCCGTGTGGGCGCATCGACAACGCCGTCGCGGAGCTTCAGTCCGCGCGCAGCCTGAAACTCCCTCACCGCCTTGACCAGTGCCTCGTCGTAAAAGGCCCCGTCATCAGAATTGCCGGTGGAGACGAGCCCGAGCCTGCTGCGCACGAGCGTCACATGCGGATGACGTGAGCCTGGCGCCAGCTTCGGCCCATCCGGGACCTTCGCGGCGCTGGTGACGACCGGTGAGGACTTGCGCATCTCGAGGTACTTCTGCCGCAGCCGCTCGAATTGCGGGTGCTGCGGGTGCAAGCCGCGCAGATGGATGCCGGGGTTTTCGGCGAGCGCTATCTGCTCCAGAACCATCTTGGGGGCGAGCACGGGCGGAGACCGATCGAGGAACTTCGTCAACGACGCGGGATCGAGACGGCCGCCACGCGCCTGCCGCGCGTACTTGAGAGCCGCCATCCCAAGCGCCATCTCAGCGTCGGCAAGTTGCTCCATGCCGGCGTCGGGGGGCAGCGTCGGAAGCGTAAAATCCGACGTCTTCAAGCCCCAATCGCGTGCCTGCTCGATTTCGTCGATCAGGGCCTCGGCTCGTGGAGAGAAGCGGGCCGCGCTCGTCCAAAGCGATTTGTGCTGGCGATCCTCGTAAAACGCCGCGAGGGCTGCACGATCAGCTTTGTCTCCCCCTGCCGAGCCTCGCGGGGCTTCCGCAAGCTTGGCTTTGAGGACGAGCGCGAAGGGATCCTGAATAACGGGCAATGCTTCCGACACGGGCCTGATCTCGGCGCCGGGTTGCGGTTCGGTTGCCGCTTTACTTTCGGGTGACTCGGTCTTCGTTTCGTTGGAGACGACGCGATCGGAGGCATCCTTCTCTGTCGTGAGCGCCGCACTCGACAGGGCGAGAACTGCAGCAACGGTTGTGGCAGTCACACCCAATAGTCTACGCATTCCGATCATTCCTCTCCCACAAGGCGCCGCACGCTACAGTAATGACTTCATCCTGACTAGAAGCGCCCGCTGTAACGCTTAGACCTGTAACAGCTTTCCCCACCCGTGTGGCGAATTTGCAATCGCCACCTCGAGCCCACGATTACAGGATTACGGTATCAGTGCGCCCGCTCCTCCAGGCCATAGTCGCGCATCTTCCGATACAACGTCGACCGGCCGATTTTTAGGCGCTTGGCGACCTCCGTCATATGCCCACGGTAGCGCCCGAGCGCCAACCGGATCATGTCGGCCTCCATGGCCTCCAGGGTGCGGATTTCGCCTTTTTCGTCGACTGCGGGAATACCCAGAGACCCCTTGCCGGCGTTGCCGCCGACCTCGACGGTGCGGGGAATGGTCGCTTCCGCTCCAAGCAGCGCCGGTCCGGTATAGGCAGGCCGTCCGGTGGCTGGCGCCGGGGCCTCCGGAACCTCGGCGTGAAAGCCTTCCACATGGGCCGCGATCTGCGGAAACTCGTCCACCGTGAGCTCGGGGCGGTCCGCGAGGACAACGGCGCGGAAAACCGCATTCTCGAGCTGCCGCACGTTGCCCGGCCAGGGATAGCTGGTGAGCAATTCCACAGCGTCGTCGCGCATGGCAGCGATGCGCTTGCCTTCCTCGGCCGAGAAACGGGCCAGGAAGTGGCGCGCCAGCTCGGGAACATCCTCAAGGCGCTCGCGTAGGGGCGGCACCCAGATGGGAAATACGTTGAGGCGGTAGTAGAGATCCTCGCGGAATTTCCCTTCTTTGACGAGCTGGATCATGTCGCGGTTCGTCGCCGAGATGAGGCGGAAGTTGACCTTGACCGGCTTCCTGGCGCCGACCGGATCGATCTCGCCTTCCTGGAGCGCACGCAGGAGCTTGACCTGAGCATCGAGCGGAAGCTCGCCGACCTCGTCGAGAAACAGCGTCCCACCGTCGGCTTCCTGGAACTTGCCGATGCGCTTGTCGACGGCGCCGGTGAACGAGCCCTTCTCGTGGCCGAACAGGATGCTTTCCACGAGCGTCTCGGGGATCGCGCCGCAGTTGACCGTTATGAACGGCCGTCCGGCGCGCTCGCTCTCGCCCTGTATTGCCCGGGCGATCAGCTCCTTGCCGACACCGGATTCGCCTTCGATAAGGACGGGAATGTGCGAAGCCGCCGCGCGGCGGCCGAGCGCGATGACGCGCTGCATGGCGTCTCCGCGCAGGACCAGATCGGCAAAGGTCAGGGTGCCCTCGACCGTCTTTTTTATCCGGGTGATCTCGCCGGCCAGAGCTTCGATCTTGAGCGCGCTCTTGATGGAGACCTCGAGGCGTTCCTGGCTGGCGGGCTTGATGACGAAGTCGACCGCGCCGGCGCGCATGGCGTTGATGGCGGCGTCGATCGAGCCGTGCGCCGTCTGGACGATCACCGGCGGCATGCCTGACTGGGTGCCGATGCGCTCGAGCACGGCCATGCCGTCCGTTCCGGGCATGACCAGATCGAGCAGGACCAGGGCTATCCCTCCGCGCTCGGCGCCTTCGAGGATATGCAGGGCCTGCTCGCCACCCTGGGCGGTTTTGGTCTCGTAGCCGAGCCGCTTGATGGCCTCTTCGAGAATGCGGCGCTGGGCAGGATCATCGTCAACGACTAGAACGCGCTTGGACATCGGACAGAACTCACGCACCAGAACTGAATTAAAGGCCGCCAGCCGGGTTGCCCCAGGTTCGAACACGCGACCACACTTGCATCACCTAGCGGCGCCAGAGTGCCTCATTCCGGTAAATGCTTCGTTTCGACATGATCTGGGCTGGTGCTTTTTCGTTCGCTGGCGCGTTGTCGATCACATTCGTACTGTCTCTGTGTTGAACAGCGGGCAACGCATGTGGCGGGTTCAAGAGAAGGCGATTGGCAGGAGATGGGCATGGGTGGTGGTGCGGGGCGGCAGACAAATGCTGCGTACGGAGCGGTTGCGGCGGGAAGCGCCGTCAAGATGGCAGATCTCGGTCCGATGCCGGAGTGGGATCTGACCGATCTGTATCCTGGCCCGAAGTCTCAATCCGTCGCCGATGATGTCTACCGCGCGCGGCGCCAGGCGAAAGGGTTAAGGGAGCGCTACCAAGGGCGCCTAGTCGGTCTGGGCCGGGATGGCGCCGCGCTGGCGGAAGCTATTGCTGCCTATGAGAGCCTGGGCGAGCTGCTCGGACGCCTGGGCTCGTTCGCAGGGCTGCTCTACGCGGCAAACACTGCCGATCCCGAGCGTGCAAAGTTCTACGGTGATATTCAGGAGCAGATCACCGCCATTTCGTCCGATCTGCTGTTCTTCGAGCTCGAGATGAACCGGATTGAGGATGGCGATCTTGCTGTTGCTTTGCAGACGCCAGCGTTGGGCAAATATCGGCCATGGCTCGACGACTTGCGCAAGGAAAAGCCGTATCAGCTCGAGGAGACGCTGGAGAAGCTGTTCCTCGAGAAGGCGATGACGTCGCGGTCGGCTTTCGACCGTCTCTTCAACGAGACCATGACGGGCTTGCGTTTCGAGGTTGCGGGCGAGCCGGAGCCCATTCCGCTCGAGCCGACGCTGAACCTCCTCGTCAATCCCGATCGCGCCAGGCGGCAAGCCGGTGCCGAGGCCCTGGCCAAGGAATTTGCCGAGAATACGCGTCTTTTTACGCTGATCACCAATACGCTGGCCAAGGACAAGGAGATTTCAGATCGCTGGCGCGGCTTCAAGGACGTGGCCGACAGCCGGCATCTCGCCAACAGAGTGGAGCCCGAAGTCGTCGAAGCGCTGGTCGCTTCTGTGCGCGCAGCCTATCCGCGAACCTCCCACCGCTACTACCGGCTCAAGGCCAAGTGGCTCGGACTTCCGCGCCTTGCCTACTGGGACCGTAACGCGCCGCTGCCGGAAAAACCCGAACGCATGATCACCTGGCCGGAAGCGCAGAAACTCGTGCTCCAGGCCTATGGCGGCTTTGCGCCACAAATGGCGGAGATCGCGCAGCGCTTTTTTGCCAATTCCTGGATCGATGCGCCGGTGCGGATCGGCAAATCACCGGGCGCCTTCTCGCACCCCACCGTGCCCTCCGTGCATCCCTACATTCTCATGAACTACCAAGGCAAGGCGCGGGATGTCATGACGCTGGCGCACGAGCTGGGGCATGGCGTGCATCAGGTGCTGGCGGCTCCGCAAGGGCCGCTGTTGGCGCAGACGCCGCTCACGCTGGCCGAGACCGCTTCTGTGTTCGGCGAGATGCTGACCTTCAAGGCGCTGTTGAGTGAGACCGTAGACCCACGCGAACGCAAGGCGCTGATCGCCGGCAAGGTCGAGGACATGATCAACACGGTTGTGCGCCAGGTCGCCTTCTACACCTTCGAGCGTAAGGTGCACGAGGAGCGGCGCCAGGGTGAGCTGACATCCGAGCAGCTCAATGAGTTCTGGCTCGAGGTGCAGCGTGAGAGCCTCGGCGACGCCATAGAGTTGAATGCTGGGTACGGATCGTTCTGGAGCTACATCCCGCACTTCATCCACTCGCCGTTCTACGTCTATGCCTACGCCTTCGGAGACTGCCTGGTGAACTCGCTCTATGGGCTCTACAGCGAGGCGCATCCGGGCTTTGTCACAAAGTATTTCGACATGCTGAAAGCAGGGGGCTCCAAGCATCATTCCGAGCTGCTGAGACCCTTCGGCCTCGATGCGACGAACCCCGAGTTCTGGAACCTCGGGCTGCAGGTCATCGAGCGCATGATCGACGATCTGGAAGCGACAGTCTGAACGCCCCGTTTGGAGGGCATCGAAGGTTGCAGTGGGAGAACGGGCACGCGCTGTTGCCGCAATGTTCCGCCTTTTGCGGGACACGTGACAGGCGTATAAGCCGCCCCCACTTGCCGACGCCAGCATGCGTCGGTCACGAGGAGCCGCATGGCCCAACTTTACGCCACCGGGCAAAGTATCGACAGCGAAGAAGAGGCACGCCCGGGAAGGATATGGACGCTGGCCCTTGCGTCCCTCGGTGTTGCCTATGGCGATATCGGTACAAGTCCACTCTACGCCCTGCGCGAGGCCGTGCAGCATGCGCGCAAGGATGGCCTCGATGTACCTGAAGCCGTGCTCGGCGTTCTTTCACTTATCCTTTGGGCGTTGATCCTGATCGTCACGCTCAAGTATGTCACCGTGTTGCTGCGCGCCGATAACAAGGGCGAAGGCGGAACTTTCGCCTTGATGGCGTTGGGCCAGTCGGTCGCCACACGGTCGGCATCCGTGATTTCGGTGCTGGGCGTCATGGGCGCGTCGTTCTTTTACGGCGACGCGGTGTTGACGCCGGCAATCTCCGTGCTTTCCGCCGTCGAGGGGTTGAAGCTCGTGGCGCCCGCGCTGGAGCCGTTCGTCATACCCGTGACAATTGTGATTCTAGTGGCTCTCTTTGCCGTGCAGTCACGGGGCACCGAGCGTGTGGCCAGTTTCTTCGGGCCCATCATGCTGCTCTGGTTCGCCGTGCTCGCGGTTGGGGGGCTCATTCACATCGTCGATGATCCGCAAGTGTTTCTTGCTTTCAATCCGTATCACGGCGCCAAGTTCCTGGCCACGCACGGCCTGATCGGGCTGACGATATTGGGTTTGGTCTTCCTCGCTGTGACCGGCGCTGAGGCTCTCTATGCCGATCTCGGTCATTTCGGACGCAAGCCGATTCAATACGCATGGACCTGCGTGGTCCTGCCGGCGCTGACGCTCAACTATCTCGGCCAAGGCGCATTGATCCTTGCCAATCCGGAGGCGATCAAGTCGCCGTTCTATCGCCTCTATCCTTCATGGGCGTTGATCCCGATGGTTTGCATGGCGACGGTTGCAACCGTCATTGCCAGCCAGGCGGTGATCACGGGCGCATTCTCGATCACGCGGCAAGCCATGCAGCTCGGATTGCTGCCCCGCTTCTCCATTCAGCACACGTCCGAGAGTGTGGAGGGTCAGATCTACCTGCCGCGCGTCAACCAGCTGCTGTTGATCGGCGTGTTGCTCGTCGTGCTCATGTTCCGCAGCTCGAGCGATCTTGCCGCCGCCTACGGCGTCTCGGTGACGGCGACGATGGTCATCGAACTCAGCGATGGCGTTTTTCGTCATCTGGCGATGCTGGCATTGGCCGTTGTGGCGCGCGCTTGCATTGATCGTTCCGCTGATCATCATCGAGCAGGTCTTCTTTGTCGCCAATATGATGAAGGTGCTCGAGGGCGGATGGTTCCCGCTCGTCATCGGCTCGATGGCGGGGCTCGTGATGCTGACCTGGGTACAGGGTGCCGAAGTGCTCCGCCGTGCCACGCGCAAGAACGAAGCCGAGCTCGACTGGCTGATCCGCAAGCTCGAGGCCAAGCCGCCGCACCGCGTGCCTGGAACGGCTGTATTTCTGACCGCCGATCCCACGCACGCGCCCACGGCGCTCATGCACAATCTGAAGCACAACCGCGTCCTGCATGAGCGCAACATCATACTTTCCATCAAGATAGAGGATACGCCGCGGGTTCCGCGGCACGAGCGGGTGCAGATCGAGAAGGTGTCGGACGGATTTACGCGCGTGGTGGCACGCTACGGCTTTATGGAAACACCCAGCGTGCCCAAGATCTTCGAGCACTGCCGCCGAAGGGACCTCAAGGTGGACTTCTCGTCAACGTCGTTTTTCCTCTCGCGGCGTGCGCTCAAGCGGACCATGAAATCGGAAATGCCACGGTGGCAGGAGCGGCTGTTCATCTGGCTCGCGCGCAAATCGGAGGACGCCACGGAGTACTTCCAGATTCCGACCGATCGCGTGGTGGAGGTCGGCACGCAAGTCGCCGTGTGAAGGCGGTTACCGGTTTCGGTCGCGATACCACCAGGCAGTCGCCTCCATCGCCAAATAGGCGATGACCGAGCATGCGAGCAGCACGACCTCGCCGGTCCTGTGTCCCGAGACGTCGAGGATCAGCGCATAGACCGGCGGCGAGAGCGCATTGACCAGCAGGATCGGCGTGGCGATCAGTCCGAGGACCGCGCCGTAGCCTTTGACGCCGAACAGGGCCAGCGGCACCGCCCCACGTACGATCGTGACAATGCCCTGGGCGGCGCCCATGATCAGCGTGAAGGCGAGCGCCGTTGCGAACGATGGACCGCCGAGGATGAGCAGGGCCAGCGAGAGCGGCAGAAGTCCGAGCGCGATGCGCCCCACCGTCAGCGGGTGCAGATTTCGCCACCAGGTCATCTCCACGATGCGCCCGCCCACCTGGGCAACCCCTTTGAGGGAAGCAAGCCACACCGCCGCTGCGGCGGCGAGTCCGGTCGCCTGCAGCACGGGCACGAGATGGATGGACAAGGCCCCGAAAACGAAGCTGTTGAGCGACATCAGGCCCGCGAACAGAACGATGCCGAGCGTGCGAGCCCGCCCTTCCAGTGGAGCGTCACCGGATGTGATGGCGGTCTGAGGCGTATCCGGTGTCTCCGGCGTTTGCTCTGGCTCGCGGCGCGCAAGGCCAACCCAGTGCAGAGGCAGGCAAACCAGCAAGTTGAGTACCGCGTAGATCAGCAGCGCGTTGCGCCAGCCCACCCCCTGCGCCAGGTAGTGGCCGATCGGCCAGAAGACGCTGGAGGCAAAACCGCCAAACAGCGTGAGATACGATATCGCTCGCCGGCCGCGCGAGGGAGCGACCTGGACCAACGCCGCAAATGCAGCGTCGTAGAGGTTCATGCGCATGGCAATGCCGAGAAAAGCCCAGGCGGCGAGGTAGGCAGCCTCGCTGTACGCGAAGGCCAGGGCCACGAGGCCGACAGCGGAAAGCACAGAGCCGATCGTCATCACCGGGCGGGCGCCCTTGTTGTCGATCAGTCTGCCGACGGTGGTGGAGGCCGCGCTCATGACCAGCAGCGCCACCGAAAAGCCGAGGAAGACGATGCTGCGGCTCCAGCCCATGTCGTCGATAATCGGCGTCGCCAGGACACCGAGGGCGTAGTAGGTCGTGCCCCATGCGGTGATCTGCGTAATCCCGAGGGCCAGCACGGCGTGCAGCATCGGGTCGCGCAGGCGCGCGCCCCAAGCCGCGCCGGACGTGCCCTGTTGCCTTTCTTGCATGGCGTTTCCCTCGAGCCGTGCCATTCGAGCACAATGCGGCATGCGGCGCGTGCAACACGGCGACGCGGCTAGTGTCCCTACGCGCAAGCTCGTCAGATCTCGCAGCAACCGTTGAACGAACTTTGCGATCGAAAGGACACTAGCAAGTGCATGATGCTAGTGTGATTCAGATCGAGAAATTCGCTATGAGCCAAGTCGCGAGCACCAGCGAATTTCGTGATCACCTCATTAGTGCGCAGCTTACGCCGATCGAGACGCGTGCCCAGGGTGCTTTCGTAGCACTCTGATATGCTGGACGAAGGTGGCGGGCACGCCGATATTGCGTCGGGCGAGGAGCATTTCGACGTGAGCGACGAGGAGCAGAATCGATTCTCGGCCCGTGCGGCACGCTACGTGCGCGTCGGCACCAATGTCGGCGCCGTGGCCGCACGCATCGCCGGAGGACGGCTCTTCGGCCTTGACCTCGACCAGTCCAAGAACGCAGCCGAGCTTGCTGCGGCGTTAGGTGGCCTGAAAGGCCCCATCATGAAGGCGGCGCAACTTCTCTCGACGATTCCCGAGGCCCTTCCGGCCGCGTACGCGAGCGAGCTTGCTCAGCTCCAGTCTCAGGCGCCGCCGATGGGGCCCGCGTTCGTGCGCCGTCGCATGCAGGCAGAGCTCGGGCCGGATTGGCGCTCTCGTTTCCAGAGCTTTGAAACTGAGGCGGCGGCTTCAGCCTCGCTGGGCCAGGTGCATCGCGCGGTCGCCCCGGATGGGCGCGATCTGGCGGTCAAGCTTCAGTATCCGGACATGCAGTCTGCCGTCGAAGCGGATGTGAATCAGCTCAGAGTGGTGTTCGCCATCCATGCCCGCATGGACCCGGCAGTGGAGACCGGTGAGATCCTGCAGGAGATTTCGGCCCGACTCAGGGAGGAGCTCGACTACGAGCTGGAGGCCAGGCACATGGCCCTCTACGCCGCGATCTTTCGCAATGATCCAATGATACGTGTCCCGCAGGTTCTCCCGGAGCTGTCCACCAAGCGGCTGCTGACCATGAACTGGTTGGGAGGGCGCAGGCTGCTCGAGTACAAGACCGCGCCGCTCGAGCATCGCAACCAGATCGCGCGCGCCATGTTCCGCGCCTGGTGGTTTCCCTTCAGCCATTACGGCGTGATCCACGGCGATCCGCACCTCGGCAACTACAACGTCTTCGAGACCGATGGGCATCCCGCCGGCATCAATCTGCTCGACTACGGCTGCATGCGCACGTTCGCGCCGCGCTTCGTGGGCGGGGTCATCGATCTCTATCGTGGGCTCCTTTCAGGTGATCAAGCGCTGATCGTCAACGCCTACGAAACCTGGGGCTTTCGCGCGCTGTCGAAAGAGCTGATCGATGTGCTGAACATCTGGGCCCGATTCATCTACGGCCCGTTGCTCGACAATCGCGAGCGCTCGATCGCCGAGGGCACGACACCGGGCGAGTACGGGCGCCGCGAGGCGTTCACCGTGCACAAGGCTCTCAAGGAGAAGGGGCCCGTCAAGGTGCCGCGCGAGTTCGTGTTCATGGACCGCGCCGCGATAGGGCTCGGCGGCGTGTTCCTGCATCTCGACGCACAGCTCAACTACTACCGCATCTTCAACGAGACCATCGAAGGCTTCGATCTGGCCGAGGTCGGCGAGCGCCAGCGCCGAGCATTTGCGGCGGCGGGCGTGCCGCTGCCGGAGGGTGTGTAGTTCACAGCATCACGCCAGTCGCAGCATGATCACGCCGGCAACGATGATCAGGGCCGCAGTCGCGCGCCAAGGCGTTATCGGTTCCTTGAGGATCAGCATAGAGATGAGGCCGGCGAACAGGACGCTCGTCTCGCGCAGGGCCGCCACGAGGGCGATGGGCGCCTTGGTCATGGCCCAGATGACGATGAAGTAGGCGGTCATCGACATCAAGCCGCCGCCGAATGCGGTCGGCCAAGTGGTGCGCAACGATTGGTAAACAGCAGGTCCCTTGAGGGCGAGCGCCAAGGCCTGCATGACCAGCATATTGCCGACGAACATCCAGAGCGCGAAGCTCGGGCCCGAGCCATTGATGCGTGCACCAATTCCATCGACGAGTGAGTAGCCGGCCGTCGACAGTGCCGACCCCAGTGCAAAGCCGACAGCGCGTGGCTCGAAGCCGGCCAGCCGCCCTCCGCGCAGCGACATCAAGAACACACCCAAGCAGAGGGCTGAGACGCCGGCGAAACCTGCAACACCGATCGACTCGCCGATCAGAAAAAGAGTGGCCACCGCTGTGATCAGCGGCGCGGCGCCCCGCGCGATGGGGTAGACGTGAACCAAGTCTCCGGTGCGATAGGCCTGGATCAAAAACAGACGATAAGCCGTGTGCACGAGGGCTGAGAGCGCCAGCCACGGCCAGGCGGCGGGCGACGGTACGCTCACCAGCGGCAGGCACAGCAGGGCGATGCCGCCGGAGAAGAGCGAAAGGTGAGTCACGGTGGCGAAGGGGTCGCTGCCGCTTTTCAGCACGGCGTTCCAGCCCGCGTGCAGCAGGGCCGCGCCGAGCACGGCAAGCATCGCGCCCAGTCGTAGGCATATTGCGGGTGCGTGTCAACGGCGCACCAAGCCTCAGCGCGCCGTGGCGACCGTGGGACACTTCTCCTGGATGAACTTGTTGACGGCCTTGAGCATCCGCTTCTGGAACAGGCCGACCGTATCCTCGACTTTGGCGACCATGAGAATGAGGCTCTTGATGCCGGTCGACCCGTCGACCTTCTTCACATTGACCCAGACCTTCTTGGCCCTGCCGTCGTTGAACTCGATCCTGGGCGCAAGCTCGATGCGTACGGGATCCGCTTGCTTGTCACGCTCGACAACGCAGATCACCTCGTGGCGCGGCAGCTCCAGCTTCACCTTCGGACCCGCCAGCGCTTCGAGGATCATCGAGCGCGGCAGCTTGAGCTCCACAGTGCAGCGCGCATCGCCGTAGTCCCATGCGGCGACCGTGCCTTCGGCGCCGTCCTTGATGGTCTTGCTTGCCCACGTCTTCGACAGGGCGCAGTTGAGGTCACCGGTTGCGGGCGCCTTCTTGACGATCAAGTCGCACATGCGCCGCTCACACACCTTGAGCTTTTCCTTCTCGTCCTTCTTCTCCTCCAGTGCGTGGGCGGCGCCGGTCACAAACAGCATGGCGCCGCCCACGAGCAGTACCAGGCGTGCCATCCACCCTGTTCGGCGCTGTCTGATCATGTCTGCCATGTCCCCCTGCTGCAGGTATGCCCGAGCCCACGAAGTTCATACGCAACCCGGGATCGCTGAGAAACATGAGAAGTTGGCAATATTGCGCGAAGAATTGCACAGGTTTCGAGGGGCCTTGAACTTCGAAACGAGCGGGTACACCATGGTTGTGCCGCGCTCGGAACTCAAGCGCGGGGCGCGGCCTCGCTCCCTCGCGCTTGGGTGAAAGGGAGTAAGCCCATGGGGAAATCCGACGGCAGAGCGGGCCGCAGTGCCCGCTGCATCGCCCTTGTCGGTCCATACCTCTCCGGCAAGACCACACTACTGGAGTCGATCCTAGCCCGATCAGGAGCGATCACGCGGCAGGGCAAGATCGCCGACAAGAACACGATCGGCGACGGCGCGCCGGAAGCGCGCGATCACGGCATGAGTGTCGAGGTCAACGTCGCCGATGTGCAGTTTCTGGACGACACGTTCACTTTCATAGACTGCCCTGGGTCCATTGAATTCCAGAGCGAGGCGGCTGCAGTCTTGGCCGCTTGCGACGCAGCCGTGGTGGTCTGCGAGCCCGATCCCAAGCGCGTGCCTGCCCTCCAGCTCATTCTGAAGCAGCTCGAGGATCGCGGGGTCCCCCACTTCCTCTTCCTCAACAAGATCGACAGTTTCGACACGCGCGTGCGTGATCTCCTTCCCATCCTGCAGCCGGCCAGCAGCAAGCCCTTCGTTTTGCGCCAGATCCCGATCTGGGAGAACGGCGTCGCCACGGGTTTCGTCGATTTGGCGCTCGAACGCGCATTCGTCTACCGCGAGCACGCAGCCTCCGAGGTCGTCGAAATTCCCTCGGCGATGGTGGATCGCGAGAAGGAGGCCCGCTTCCACATGCTGGAGCAGCTCGCCGACTATGACGACGAGCTGATGGAGCAATTGCTCTCCGACATGCAGCCGCCGCGCGACAAGGTGTTCGATGATCTGGCCCAGGAGCTGCGCGACGGCCTCATTTGCCCGGTGCTGCTGGGGTCGGCGGAGCACGGCAACGGCATCTTGCGGTTGATGAAGGCGCTGCGGCACGAGGCCCCGTTCGTCGGCGAAACCGTCAAACGCCTGAAGCTGGAGAATGCCAAATCTGCCGCGCACGTGATCAAGACGTTCTATTCACCGCACGGCGGCAAGATGTCCATCTCGCGAGTGCTCGCCGGCGAGTTCGCGGACAGCGGCACGGTCATGGGCGCAGAGTCCGAGGAGCGTATCGCCGGCATCTTCAGCCTGCTGGGACAGGAGGCGAAGAAGCGGGGTGCAGCCAAGCCGGGCGACACCGTGGCCTTCGGGCGGCTGGAACGGATCCATACGGGTGAGACGCTGACGACGGAGAAAGGCGGTATCATGCAGATGAAGGGCGCAGAGAAGTTGCGCCCGGTGTATGGCGTCGCCATCGAGCTCAAGGACCGCAAGGACGAGGTGAAGCTCAGCTCGGCGCTGGCCAAGCTGATCGACGAGGACCCGAGCCTTATCCTCGAGCACGCCCAGGATACGCATCAGGTCGTGCTCTGGGGCCAGGGCGAGATGCACTTGCGCGTGGCCCTGGAGCGGCTGAAACGGAAATACGCCATCGATGCGAGCACGAAACAGCGGCAGGTTCCCTATAAGGAGACGATCCGCAAGAGCGTCGAGATCCGCGGCCGGCACAAGAAGCAGTCGGGCGGGCACGGCCAGTTCGGCGACGTGGTGCTTTCGATCAAGCCGCTGCCGCGTGGGACGGGCTTCCAGTTCGACGAGACCATCACGGGCGGCGTGGTTCCGCGTCAGTTCATCCCCTCGGTCGAGATCGGGGTGAAGGACTACCTGGTGCGCGGGCCGTTCGGCTTCCCTGTGGTCGATGTGGCGGTGACTTTGACGGACGGCTCCTATCATTCCGTGGACAGCTCGGACATGGCGTTTCGCCAGGCCGGCCGGCTGGCGATGTCGGAGGGCATGCCGAAGTGCAATCCGGTGCTGCTCGAGCCCGTGATGATCGTGGAGATCGCCGTGCCGAGCGAGGCGACCTCGCGCATCAACGCCATGATCTCGCAGCGGCGGGGCCAGATCCTGGGGTTCGATGCGCGCCCCGGCTGGCCCGGCTGGGATGTGGTCAACGCCAAGCTGCCGGAGACGGAGATCGGCGATCTGATCGTCGAGCTGCGCTCGGCGACAGCGGGTGTCGGCACGTTCAAGGCCACGTTCGATCACCTGGCTGAGATCACCGGCAAGCTCGCGGATCAGGTCATTGCCGGGCACAAGCAGGCCGCCGAGTAGAACAGAAAAGGGCCGGATCGCTCCGTTCCGGCCCTTGCTCCTATTGCGTGGGCGGCGGCGCCGGCTTGCCCCAGATTTGCTCCAGGCGCGCGGCCCGCCCGCATCCGTATTTGTAGTACTGATAGCGAGCCGAGTTCTTCTTGTAGTAGTCCTGGTGATAGTCCTCGGCCGGATAGAACGTGTCCGCAGCAGTGATTTCCGTAGCGATAGGTTGTTTCAAACGGCCGGAGGCTTGCAGTTTTTCTTTGGATGCCTGGGCGATCCGCTTCTGCTCATCGCCGTGAAAGAAGATGGCGCTGCGGTACTCGCTGCCTTTGTCGCAGAACTGACCCGAGGCATCGCCGGGATCGATGTTCACCCAGAACCAGTCGACGAGTTGCTGGTAGGTCACCTTGGCCGGATCGAAGGTGACCTGGACCACCTCGGCATGCCCGGTGCTGCCGCCGGAGACCTGCTTGTAGGTGGGATTGGCCACGTTGCCGCCCATGAAGCCGGACACCACGGAGCTGACCCCGGCTACTTTCTCGTAGGCTTCCTCCATGCACCAGAAACAGCCGCCGGCGAAGGTGGCGACCGCTTGGCCGCCGGCCGGCGCGCCCGATTGAGGTGTTTGGGCTATGGAAGCACTCGAGACGATCAGAACACCGAGAGCCAGAAGATTTCGTAACAGACGAGGCATGAGAGGGAACCTTTCAGCTCAGGATCTCGGCTGGACTGCGCCATCCTTCGGCACGAACTTCAGCGCCACACCGTTCATGCAATAGCGCAGCCCTGTGGGCTTGGGACCGTCCTCGAACACGTGCCCCAGATGACCGCCGCAGCGTCGGCAGTGCACCTCCGTGCGTGTCATGAAGAGGCTCTTGTCGACCGTCGTGCCGATGGCGTTGTCGAGCGGCTTGAAGAAGCTCGGCCAACCGGTCCGGCTGTCGAACTTGGTCTCCGAGGAGAAAAGGGGAAGATCGCAGCCGCCACAATTGTAGATGCCCGGTGCATAAATCTTGTCGAGCGGGCTCGTGCCGGCGCGCTCGGTGCCATGATCGCGCAGGACGTAATATTGCTCCTTGGTCAGCAGCTTTTTCCACTCATCGGGAGTTTTGGTGATTTCGAACGCCTTGGCGGGATCAGCCGCCTGTGTTTCGCCTGAGCGTCCGAACAGCGCCGCGGCAGCGGCAGAAACCAATCCGGCTGTGCTGAAGGTACGGCGGGTCATCATCTGGAGCTCCCTTTGGGTTCTTGCTGAGCACTATACGTAGGAGCGGGCGCAAGAGTTACATGGTCGAGATCACAACTGGTCACGTCTTCAGGAGCGCCGCATGGCCGGATGCCCGCAAGCGCGGGACCTCCTCGACGGCCCAGGCCCAGGCCTTCTGCATCAGCTCGGTATGCCGGCTCCAGTCCAGAATGCTCATGTTCGGCGGTAGTGGCGGCACCAGAAGGAGGTCGCGCGGGGTCAGGTGCCGCTCGAAGTCCTGCCTGTTGGCCATCAGGCTACGCAGCAGCACCGAGCCGAGGCTGGGGGCCTTCGGCAAGGGCGGCTGCCCGAACGGAACGAGTGCGCGCCGCATCATGTCCGCGCGTGACGGCAGCGCTCGGTAGTCGACGGAGAAGCGCTCGAGCTGGGGCATCTCGAAGGCAACGACGATATTCGGGCCTTGCTTGATCTCGTGCATCGCCCGTATCGGAACATTGTCGAGCAGACAGCCGTCGACCAGCATCTCCCCGTCCTCCGTGTAGAACGGCGGCAGCAGGGCCGGGATGGAGCCGGAGGCGCGAATGGCCGACCACAGATTGCCGCGTGTGTGTCGATGCAAGGCATGCCGCGACAGGTTCGTGGAGATGGCAAAGTAGGGCAGCCACAGGTCCTCGATGTCGACGCCGGCATAGTACTCGGCCAGCAGGCGGTCGAAGTGCGTGTGGTCGAGCAGGCTGTAGCGCGGCCACGTGTAGCGCCTGAGCGCCCTGCGCGCGACGAAGATTTCGTGCGTGGCGCGGTCGACATCATTCGGCTTCATGCCCATGGCAAACGCAGCCGTCATGGCGCTGCCGCCGGATGTGCCGCCCATGGCGTCGAATGTGATGCCACTTTCCAACAGGGCCTTGTAGAGGCCGATATGCGCGGCGCAGAACGCGCCCCCTCCGCAGGCGACGAAACCCATCGCATTGCCCGTGATGAAGCGTGTCAGACGGTCGATGTCGGCGCGATCCGCGAGGGCGATATGATGGTGCATGCCGACGCCGCGTCCCGACAGCCAGTGCGATGTACCCGAGATCGTTGTGCGGTTCTCATGCAACAGGACCAGACGCTGGACCTTGGGCTGCAACAGCCCGGCGGCAAACTGTTCGAGGCGATTCTCCGGAACGGCTGCATGCGTTTGACTTGCCGCCACGCCGACGCGCAGAACGAGATCGGCCTGCCGGACAGCCTTCTCCGACCAGGGCGTCAGGTCCGGGTCCGCAATGTAGAGCACGAAGTCGTTGTCACTCTCGAGCGCATTGAGCGCCTGCATCGCCGCGCCACTGTTGAGATCGGTCTGTCCACCGAGCATCCGGCGCAAATTGTCTGAGCGAACGAGCGCCGTCGAACCGTAGTGGCGCAGTGACGTCTCGAGCGTGGAAACGAAGCGCTGGGGAATGGGTCTTGGCCCGGCCGCTATCACGGCGATCGTGCGCGGGATCGGATCGCTCGGCGCCGCCCGCACAGCGGTCTGATCGGCCAGCCGCCGCGCTAGCGCAGCTGTGAGCGCGCGCCATATGGCCGGGCTCCTGGCGCACAGGCGCTCGAACTGCTCGCGCCCGAGCTTGAGCACGAGGCTGTCCCTGGCCGCGGTCACGGTGGCAGTCCGTGCACCGCCGGCGAGAAAGGCGATTTCGCCGACGGGCGACCCCGGTCCAACCTCCGCCACGCGGCCGTCGCGCCCGGCGATCGTCACCTCGAAGCGTCCCGAGACGACGATGAAAAGCGCATCCGCGGCCTCGCCCTGACGCACGAGGACATTGCCGCGTTCGAGCGCGATCGTCTCGAGCTCGTTTTCGAGCGCCGCGCGCTCCGCGGGCAGCAGGTCGCCGAAGACGGCAACCCCCGCAAGCCCGGGTCTAATGCGCCTTGACGTCATGCTCTAAGGCAGTCCCGTGGAAAGGCCGCACTATGCGCGCCGCGTCGGCCGATGCAAACAGACGAGGGAAGAAAGCGTGAATGTAGGTACGGCCTTCAGGCCGGGGGGCAATGCGTCAGTGGCGTTCGCCTGAGCTCCGGCGGCCGGTGCTCCCAATGGCTGCCCTCCAGGCCGATCTGATAGCCTTGCTCGTAAAGCGCCCGCTGATAGGCGGGATCGAAGGCCTCCTTGGCCTTGACGCGGAAGCAGGCCGGGATCGAGGCCAGGTTGAATTCGGCGTTGCTCTCCGTCGCCATGCGCCAGATGCGATAGATGTCGCCCTGGTTGTTGCTCTTCGTCAAAGTGCTGATGGCACGGCCGGCGATTGATAGCGTCGTTGGCGTCACCACGTCATACTCCGGCAGGATCTTGCCGTTCTTGATGATGTAGATCCGGCGCAACGGTTTGCGCCCGCCATACAGCGGATCGAACTGCGACAGGTTGATCTGTACGGGCGCGATGAACACTTCGCGGGTAATCCCGCCATCGACGTGCATTTCCTCGACCATCTGTCCGTTCGTCTCGACCTTGATGTGGACGGGCGGGAATGCGCCCGGAATGGCCGCGGACGCCATGATTACTTGGCGGAAAAGGTCGATCGCTCCCGGATGGCGGCTGGCGGCGATCTCGCCCATGTTCCAGATGACCGGGCGCTGGGCGTCGAGATTGGTCGTGCCGATCAAGAGAATGCGTCCGCGCCGATACTCGGCGGCCACCGCGCGCAACAGCTTCCGATCCACGTAGCGCGCCACCAGATTGGCGAGCGGCGCGGTGTCGGCGAGCGACGATCCGCCGAGGAGGCCGGGGAGGATCTGCGCCGTGATGATCTGGGAGGTCTGGTATTCGGTCCAGATCTCTTGCAGCTCTTTGTCGTGGCGCGGGCCGAGGAAGGCGAAGGGCGCGATGATGGCGCCGGCGCTGACGCCGGTCACCACCTCGAACTGCGGGCGCGTGCCGCGCTTGCTCCAGCCGGCCAGGAGGCCTGCACCGAATGCGCCGTCCGATCCGCCGCCCGACAACGCCAGGTATTCGACGATCGGCCGACCCTCCGGCGTGGTCTTGTAAGCAGTCGGGCGCGCGAGGTGCGGCATCCGCTTGCGCAACTCGTCAATGAGATTGCCGGCCGGCACCTCGTCGCCCCAGAAGCGAACGCTCTCGAGCCCGGGCACAACGGCCGTCTCGGCGAGGCTGGCGTCGGGCGGAGCCTGGCGTGACATGGCTGTGCCACAACCCGCCGTCAGGGCTGCAAGGCAAACGACCACGACCGTCCTCACGATCGGCACAGCACCATACATTGTCTCAACGCTACTCCCGATGCCGCTTCCCTATGAGGCGTAAATCGTACTCTAAACTCTAAATGTAGAGCAGGATTCACGCTTCGGCCGAGGCGGTCCGAGTGAGGCAAGGTGATGCAATCCGAAGCGATCCTGCTCGAGCCCGGTCAAAGCCTCGCCATCCATACGGTCACCCGGCAACGACAACAAGGCGGAGCAGCGGTCTTAACCATCGCTCTCCGGGACGTTGCGGCATTCGGGCAACGGCAGCGGGCTCCAACGCAAAGGCGAGGCCGCCGGCCTCGCCTCGATTGATATCGCTCTGGACAGGATGGCGGAAAGCTACTTCGCCTTGCCCAGCATTTCCTCGACGTACTCCCAGTTCACCAGATTGTCGAACCAGGCTTCGAGATATTTCGGCCGGGCGTTGCGATAGTCGATGTAGTAGCTGTGCTCCCAGACATCGACGCCGAGGATCGGCTGTGCCCCGTGCATCAGCGGGTTCTCGCCATTGGGCGTCTTCTGCACCTCGAGCTTGCCGTTCTTGACGGCGAGCCAGGCCCAGCCCGAGCCGAACTGGGTGACGCCGGCGTTGATGAAGTCGGCGCGCACCTTGTCGAAGCCGCCGATTTCCGACGCCAGCTTCTCGAGCTTGCCGGGCAGCTTCTTGCCGCCGCCGCCCTTCTTCATCCAGCTCCAGAAGTGGATGTGATTGTAGTGCTGGCCGATGTTGTTGATGACCGGCGCGTCCTTGGCGGCGAATGCCTCCTTGCAGATGTCCTCGATGCTCTTGCCGTCGTACTTGGTGCCTGGCCCGGCGAACTTGTTGCCGTTGTCCACGTACGCCAAGTGGTGCTTGTCGTGATGGAACTGCAGCGTCTCGGCCGACATGTGCGGCGCAAGAGCGTCGTAGGCATAGGGGAGGTCGGGGAGCTTGAACGTCACGGGGCATCTCCGTTGCGTTGGCTGTTGGGGGATCGGGATTGCGCGGACGGTACCGGCTTGCGTGCATCAAGACAAGCGGTTCGGACTCCGTCCTCGTTGCAACGTGCTAGGAAGAGCTTGGTTTCGGTGCGGTCTCGGTCTGTGCGCTCCGCCACGCCGTGATCTGGCGCATGAGGGTCGGTACGGCCATCGCCAGTCCAATCAGCGTAGCGGTCCGGCTGGGCGATATGACGAGAATAGAGGCGGCGCCGAGCCACAGACGCTCCCAGTTGGGCACACGTGCGAGCCCGTAGCCCGTCAGTGCCACAGCCAGCATGACGATGCCGATCAGGCAGCCGATGGTCGTCTCGAAGAACTCTGCCCAGGTGAAGCCCTTGGTGACGATCAGCATCGCCGGGGAATACACGAACACGAACGGCACGAGAGCTTTGGCGAGACCGAGGCGAAATGCCGTGTTGCCGGTCTTGAACGGATCGGCGCCGGCCATGCTGGCGCCGGCGTAGGCGGCAAGCGCCACTGGCGGTGTGATGTCAGCCAGCACACCGTAATAGAAGACGAAGAAGTGCGAGACGAGTTGCGGCACACCCAGCATGGCCAGCGCTGGGGCGGCGATCGTCACCATGATGAGATAGTTGGCCGTGGTCGGTATGCCGCAACCGAGCGCGACACAGACGATCGCCGTCATCACCAGCGTGAAGAACAGCGTCATCGCCTTGATGTCGAACAAGCTTGCCGGCACGATAGCGCTGAACAGCAATGAGAGGTCCGCCGCCGCGCCGGTGATGATGCTGGACAGCTTGAAGCCGACGCCGGTCAGCGTCACGATGCCGATAATGATGCCGACGGTTGCCGCCGCCGCGCCGACGCCGATGGCGTACTTGGCGCCGACAACGAAGGCATCGAGGATGTCGAGCAAGCGTGCTTTGCCGGCTTCGTCCTTCATCACGAACCAGGCTGATGCCGCAATCGATGCAGCGAAGATCGGCAGCAGGCCTGCCCACTCGGTCAATATCTCGAGCCGGACGGCCAGTGCGACGGCCGTCAGAAACGCAACGGCGATCACAGGATTGCGATTGGTCAGGCCGATGACGATGCAGCCCGTGATGCCCCAGTACGCCGCCAGGTACGGTGTGAAGCCGGAGAACAGCACGATCAGCAGCACGGCCAGCGGCATGGCGGTCGGCCAGTCTCGCCGAATGACCTCACGCGCGACCGGCAGCTCCGATCGCGGCAGGCCGCGCAGTCCATGCTTTTTGGCTTCGAAATGGATTTGGCAGAAGACCCCGAAGAAATGCATGAACGCGGGCACGATCGCTGCCACGATGATCGTCTGGTAGGAGACGGCCAGATACTCGACCATCAGGAAGGCGGCGGCACCCATGATCGGCGGCGTGATCTGGCCGCCGGTGGCAGCCGCGGCTTCGACGGCGCCAGCGAAGTGGCGCGCATAGCCGATGCGGATCATCGCTGGAATCGTGAGCGAGCCGACCGTCACCGTGTTGGCGATCGACGAGCCCGAGATCATGCCGAACAGGGCCGAGCCGAAGATCGAGACCTTCGCCGGGCCGCCGGAGAAGCGGCCGGTGAGGGCCGTGGCGATATCGATGAAGAAGCGGCCGAGGCCGACGCGGGTCGCTAACACGCCGAACAACACGTAGTGAAACACGTAGGTCGCGACCACGCCCAGGGCGACGCCGAAAATGCCCTGGCTCGTCAGGTAGAGATGGTTGACGACGCTTTTCCAAGTGTTGCCTGGGTGAGCGAGAATTCCCGGAAACCAAGGTCCCCAGAGCGCATAGGCCATCAGCACGATGGCGATGATCGGCAACGGCAAACCGACGCTGCGCCGGGTTGCCTCTAGCATCAGCACGATCATGATCGTGCCCATCACCCAGTCGATGGTCAGGGGATTGCCGACGCGGAACTGCAGATCGTGAAAGACCCACGGCACGTACAGGCTGGCGATCGCTACCGCGATGGCGCAGATCCAATCGACAATGCCGATGCCCAGGGGGGCGAGCACACTGGCCTTGGGTGGAGCCGCGTTGCCCTTCTTGCTCCAGGAGAAGACGAGGAAGATGAGGCCCAGCACGCAGGCGATATGGATGCCGCGATGCGTCGTCTCGGGCAGCAGGCCGAAGCCGGCGGTGTAGTAGTGAAAGCAGGACAGCCCGAACAGCAAGACCGCGACGATGCTCGCCGCCGCGGGCAGCAGCGGGCGAAAGCGCATCTCGGGATCGAGCTCGGCCTCGAGCTTCTGAACCTCAGCCTCGTTGAGTTGGGCAGCGGTTGTCATGCGGTCCCTCAGCGAGGCAGGAAACACATTCCCCTCTGCCGGGAAAACCGGCAGAGGGGAATGTGTATGGCGTGAGTGCCGACCCGGCAACTATTTCAACAGGCCGGCTTCCTTGTAGAATTTCTCGGCGCCCGGATGCAGCGGAATGCCGACACCCAGGAGCGCCGTTGACTTCTGGATCGCCTTGCCCTTGGCGTGACCGGCATCGAGCGCGGCGCGGGTCTTGTCGCTCCACAGCGCCTTGGTGATCTCGTAGACGAGAGCTTCGGGCTGTTTGGCCGACGTGACCCATTGCGCGCCCACCGAGATCGTCTCGACGCCCTTTACATCCTTGTAGACGCCGTCGGGGATGCTGTCCTTGGCGAAGAATTTGTACTGCGCCAGGATCTTGTCGCGTGCCTCGCCGTCGATCGGCACCAGATCGAAGCCGTTGGTCGTGGCGAGTTCGGTAAGCGTGCCCTGCGGATATCCCGTGGTCTGGAAATAGCCGTCGAGCGAGCCGTCCTTGAGCTTCTCGGCGCACTGCTGCTGCTTCAGGTACTCGGGCTTGATGTCCCTTTCGGTAACGCCGAAGGTGGCCAGAATGGCGCGCGCGTTGACGAGCGTGCCCGATCCCGGCTCGTCGAGCGAGACGCGCTTGCCCTTGAGGTCGGCCACCGACTTCACGCCGGAGCCCTTCTTGACGACGATGTGCACGCTCTCGGGATAGAGATTGGCGATGGCGCGCAGCTCCTCGACCTTGGGTTTGCCCTCATAGATGCCGGTGCCGGTGACGGCCCAGGAGTTGATATCCGCCTGGCTGAAGCCGGACTCCATGGAGCCGCCGACAATGCCGTTGACGTTGGCAACCGAGCCGTTGGTGGCCACCGCGCTGACGTTGACTTTGTCGGTCGAGATGGCGTTGGCAATGATGCCGCCGAGCGGATAGTACGTGCCGCCCGTTCCGCCGGTGCCGATGCGGAAGAACTGCTGCTGCGCCATGGCCGGTACGGCGGTGAGACCAAGGGCGCCCAAGCCGGCGCCGAGGGCCAGCGCGTCGCGGCGCGTAATCACATGTGTCATTCCTACTCCTCCTGCATGGCCGGCTGCGAGGCGCCGGCAAAGTCGCGAGAAACTGCACCAAATAGCAGTCGTTTGTCGATCACTGGATGAGCATCAGGTCTGTCGCCTCCGGCTTGGCGCCCAGGCGTGTCAGCATGCCGTGGACTTGGCCGCGGTGATGGGTCTGATGATTGAAGAAGTGCGTCACGAGCAGCCAGCGCGGGCGACCGATCTCCCGGCCTGCTGCACCTGAATACCATGTCATGTCGCCCTCCAGCCAGGCGGGGTCGAGCTTTTCGGCCCAGACGATAATGGTTTCGTCGAACGCTTGACGCTCGTGCTTCAGATCTTCCCACGGCAACAGGTTCTGGACCAACTCTTTGGGGCTCTTGGCCTGGGGCGGCGGCGTGCCGGCAAAGCGGTGCAGCCAGACTTGATCGCCCCATAGCAGATGGTTGAGCGTGGCGTGGATGGAACCAAAGAAGGCGCCTTGATCGTCTTTGCGATCGGCATCCGTGATTTGATCGGCAGCCTTATAGAGCGACTGGTTCTGCCAGCGATTGTAGCGAGCCATGAGCTGGGCGTGGGCGGGTGTGATCATGGGTTCGCTCCCTATGCGGTGCGCCGAGCCGTTACCTCGATCTCGATCTTCATGCGCTCATCGGCAAGGCCGGCAACGATCATGGTGGAGGCAGGCCGCACGTCACCGAAATGCCTGCGGATGACGGGCCAGCACGGCGGCCAGTCGGCGCGATTCGGGAGTATGAACTGCGCGCGTACGACGTCAGCCAACTTTGCATTGGCTTGCGTCAGGGCTGCTTCGATGTTCCTGAACGTCTGTTCGCACTGCGCGATCACGTCGTCGGAAATCGTCATGGTCGCGTAGTCGTAGCCCGTGCAGCCCGAGACGAACACGAAATCCCCGTCGACGACTGCACGCGAATAGCCGACCTCGGCCTCGAAGCGTGATCCCGACGAGATGAGCTTGCGTGGCATGCATCTCCTCCCTCTGTCTCGAATCGCCGTTCCCAGGTTCTGGGACCGCAAAGCCATCGCGTCTAAGCAGTCGTTGAGACCGCTGACAAGCCTGTTCATCGTTTGTGTGTGCGGTGTTTGCTGTCTCTGATTGCCCGCACGCCACGTCACTCAGCATTTAGTTGCAAGTAATTCGCATGTGCATTTACAATGGTACATATCGATGAGCCTTTGGGAGGACTTCGTCATGGGTCGGCTATCGCAGCGCGCAGCGTCGAGCATCACGGGCCTAGCGGTAGCTGGCGCGCTCCTGGCGCTGCCTTCAGGTGCAGGAGCTGAGCAGCGGTTCTTCACGATCGCAGCGGTCGAGCCGAAGGGCGGCACGACGACCGACAAGGAGCCGTTTCCACACCATGCAGTCCCCGAGGGTGGCGGTTATGTACTGAAGAAGCCCGATCAGACCGGGCGCTGGGAAGTGTCCGCGTATGTTTGGCAGCCGAGCCAGGTCATCGTCGCGGAGGGGGATGACGTAACGCTCGAGTTTGTCGGTATCAATGGTGCCGAGCATCCGACCACGATTGCGGGCTACGACAAGGCGCTCGTGCTGAAACGCGGCAACGTCGTCCGCCTGGAGTTCAAAGCCGACAAAGCCGGCACTTTCAAAATCGTGTGCGCGACGCACCGGCCGTCGATGGTCGGCGAGTTGATCGTGCTGCCGAAGCGCTGAGACGCGGCAATCGCACGTCGGCAGCAATCAGCCGACGATTCTCTGGCGCAGGGCCGCGAATGGCCTCAGTCCTTCAGAACATGCGCCAGGTTGGCGATGTCGTGCTTGACCCCTTCGTCCACGGTACCGTCCGCGGCTGCCACACTGCGCAGCATGGCGAGAAGGTCCTGTTGCTCTTTCGGGCCGCATGACTTTCGGATGGTCGGAGTGAGTCGGCGAAAGATCTCAGCCGGATCGGCTTTGTCCTGCACAAGCCAGCGGCCGCGCGCCAGAAGCTCCTCGCTTTGCCGGGACGTTGCACCGAAATGCTCCGACATTTGGGCGAGGATCGCGAGCCGCTCCCTCTCGGTGAGGGCGCCGTCGGCCTGGGCGACAACGATCATCATGACGACGGCGGCCTCGCGCGCATCCTCGATTGCATCGAGCGGATTGGTGTCGGCCTTGCGCCGCCAGGCCCAACGCCTGAAGAAGCCGCGCACGTCGTCAGCCGCATTGGCCACATCGCGCACAGCGTTGGAGGCTTGCTGCATACGCCACAAGATCAAGAGCGCAACGCCGAGGGCTGCGCCGATTGCTGCCAATATGTGCATGTCCCCGTCTCCGAATAAGTGGCCGCTCGCGATGAGTAGCTGGAGACGCGTGACCGGTTCAAGGCAGCGGTCGGAAAATCCTGTCAGCCGACGATTTCGTCCGGTGCGAAGTTCAGCGCAATCTCGCGCGTCGCGCTCGCCGGGCTATCGGAGCCATGTGTCGAGTTCTCACCCTTGGAGACAGCGAACACTTTGCGGATCGTGCCCTCGGCTGCCTCTTTGGGGTCGGTGGCTCCCATGGTCTCGCGATACCGCTTGATGGCGTCCTCGCCCTCGAGGACCTGTACGACGATCGGCGCGGACGTCATGAAGGTGCACAGCTCGTCGTAGAACGGGCGCCCCTTGTGCTCCTCGTAGAACTTCTCCGCCTGGGCCCGTGTCCAACGCACGCGCTTTTGCGCAACGATGCGCAGGCCAGCCTTTTCGATGGCAGCATTGATGGCGCCGGTCAGGTTGCGCCGGGTGGCATCGGGCTTGATGATGGAGAAGGTGCGCTCGATCGCCATGCGGCGGCTCCTGGGTTCGCGGGATTTCCTGTTGAAGTGGCGCGGGTTATAGCTGCGGCACCACACACCTTCAAGAGAGGATGCCCTGTATGAAGCCGATCGACGCCAGGAAAGCCAACGGCCCAGTGCGTGCCGTATTCGATGACATCAAAACGACGCGCAAGGTCAAGGAGGTCAACAACTTCTGGAAGTACCTGGCCAACGAGCCCCGGATGCTGAAGCATACCTGGGAGAGCCTGAAGAGCATCATGGGGCCTGGCAGCCTCGATCCGCTCACCAAGGAGCTGATCTACGTCGCCGTGTCGGTCACCAACAACTGCGAGTACTGCATGGCGAGCCATACTGCGGCGGCCCGGGCCAAGGGCGCCACGGAAGAGCAGATCAACGAGCTCTATGCCGTGGTGGGGCTGGCCAACATGACGAATTGGCTCGCCAATGCCTATCGGGTGCCAGTGGACCCGCAATTCAAGGATCCGCGTTAGGGCCGAGCGCCACCGGATTGCCTCTGTTTGGGGCTAACCCACCGGCAAGGGCTCGCGGTGCCGTGCCCGCTCCGCGGGCGTACGAATTGTGGTAAATGAAGGTTAGGATCAGTTGCTGAGCCGAGTGTGTGGGGCGCACGGACATATTGGGATCAACAGGGATCATGTCCGGCAGTGAACATCCAATTGAGTGGTACCTGGCGCGGGACGGCCAGCAATTCGGGCCCTTGAGCGACGTCGAGCTCAAGAAGTTCGTCGAGCTCGGCCATTTGCGCGCAACGGACCTGTTGTGGCGCCACGGTTTCTCCGATTGGCGGCCGGCCTCGAGCCTGTTTCCACTGCAGCGTGCGGCGCCGTCGCCAGCTGGCGCTCCGCAACAGCCGCAGCAGACTGCGCGTCCGGCGCCCAGCGACGGTCCACGCGTGGCGAGCGAGCTCAGGACGGAGGGTGCCGTTGGCGGTGGCCCGGCCGGAAACGCCGGCAGCCCTGCAGGACAGACGGCGGTCCGGCCAAGTCAGGTCGCAAGGTCCGGCCCACAGCAGCCGATGGCAGGTGGCGCTGGCGGTGGTCAGCGTCCGCAACGCAAAGGGCCTGGACCCCAAGCGGCTGCCAGGCCCACATCCGCACGACCAGCGCGCGGGCCGGTCACGCGCGGGCGCCGGTTCCCATGGGTCGGCGTCATCGTTTGTCTGCTGCTGGCTGGGCTGGCCGGAACGGCGCTGGCGTTGCATCGCTCGGGCAAGCTCTCGGCTTTGATGGCGGACTTCGGTCTGAGCGACGTGGCTGACACGAGCGACGCCAGAAACGTGACAGGATCGAACCCGAACGGGGCCGGACAGGCAAGTGCGGTCAGCTCTCAAAATCGGGACAGCCTCCAGAACTCGCCGTTGCAAGGCTTTGGAAGTTCCGCAGAGGACGTCGATACCGGCTTCCAGAAGGCGGCCCTCTGGCGGCTTTTGAAGAAGGAATTTCCGGATTGGTATGGCGAGCAGGTCAAACAAGCGGCACGGCTCAGGAGCGAGCAGAAGGACGACAAGGCGATCGCCCAGTCCATTGCGGAGTCGCTGGTGGCCTTGCGGCGCAAGCACGTCGCCGAAGCGCTCTCCGCCAGCCCGTCGCGCCTGCGGCTGCTCGCATCCTCATTCTTGGACAATCTCGGACGGCTCGCCGGCACCAGCATCGAGGCTTGCTACGGCTTCATCTCGCAAGGCGAGACGAGCCCGATGGTGGTCGAGCTGCTGCGCGCTTCGGAGCACACAGCGAACCTTCAGGCGCAGTCCGTTGCCGTGTTCGAAGCCATCATAGAAGGTCGAAAGACGCCGCGGGCGCCCGCGACACCCAGGCGCGAGGATTATGATGCGCTCGCAGCCCAGCTCGCCAAGCGCGGCTGGAGCCCGACCGATCTCCAGCTTTTCTCGGATGCGCGCGCGCTCTCGCGCGCGTCTCCGCAGAAGGTTTGCCAGATGGTGCAGGACTGGTTTGCCGCGCAACTGGCGGTCAAGGATGAAGATGTGCAGATGCGCCTCCTGGTCGAGGCGCTGAAGCCTGTAGTCTCCGGCTGATCGCGGATCCTAGGCCTTCCGCGCATGTGAGCGATGCTGCAGTACGCGATCAAAATTGCCGTAACCTGCGCTGCCGTCATCGCCGTCACGGAGCTCTCGAAGCGCAGCACGTTGCTGGGTGCGCTGGTGGCTTCCCTGCCGGTGACCTCGTTGCTGGCGTTCGTTTGGCTGTATTGGGATACCGGAGACGCGGGCAGGGTCGCGGAGCTCTCGATCGGCATTCTGTGGCTTGTGCTGGCCTCGCTCCTGTTTTTCGTGGCGTTTCCGGTACTGGTCAGGGCAGGCATGGAGTTTTGGCCGAGCCTGGGGTTGGCGTTGCTGCTCAGTGCGGTCGGCTATGCCGTCATGGCCTCGGTGCTGAGGCGCCTGGGTGTGGGAACATGAGGGCTCGTTTGCCGACGGCGTGACAAGGCGACAGCGAGCAGCTATTTCGGCTCGCCATGCTGCATATCAACGAGCTCACCTACCGCATCGAGGGCAGGCCGATCCTCGACGTTGCCACGGCTGGAATTCCGGCCGGGCACAAGGTCGGACTGGTCGGCCGCAACGGCGCCGGCAAGACGACGCTTCTCAAGCTGATCACTGGCGAGCTCGCTCCGGACGATGGCGCCATCACGACGCCACGCAACGCACGCATCGGGCATGTAGCGCAGGAGGCACCGGGCGGCAGAGGACAGCCTGCTCGACTGGGTGCTGGCGGCGGACCGGGAGCGTGCCCTCCTGCTCGCGGAGGCGGAGACGGCCATCGATCCTGACCGCATTGCCGAGATTCAGATCCGCCTCACGGACATCGCGGCGCATGCGGCGCCGGCACGTGCGGCGCAGATTCTGGCCGGGCTCGGTTTCGACGAAGCGGCGCAGCAGCGCGCTTGCCGGGAGTTCTCGGGCGGCTGGCGCATGCGTGTGGCGCTCGCGTCCGTACTGTTCCTGGAGCCGGAGATCCTGCTGCTCGACGAGCCGACCAACTATCTGGATCTGGAAGGCGCGCTATGGCTCGAGAGCTATCTCAAGGTCTATCCGCACACCGTCATCATCGTCAGCCACGACCGTGATCTGCTGAACCGGGCCGTGACCTCGATCCTGCATCTGGAGCGCGGCAAGCTCACGTTCTATTCGGGCGGCTATGATGCGTTCGAGGAGGCACGCCGCGAGAGACAACGGCTCGATCTGAAGCTCAAGAAGAAGCAGGACGATGCGCGCCGCCACATCGAGGCGTTCATCACACGCTTCAGGGCGAAGGCCAGCAAGGCGACGCAGGCACAGAGCCGCATCAAGGCCTTGGCGCGCATGCAGCCGATCGCGGCGGAAATCGAGGAGCGCGTCGTTCCGTTCCGTTTCCCGCAGCCGGGGAAAATGCTCGCCAGCCCATTGCTCCGGATCGAGGATGCGGCTGCGGGCTATGTGCCTGACCTGCCAATTCTGTCGCGGCTCACCCTGCGCATCGACCAGGACGATCGCATTGCCCTGCTCGGCCAGAACGGGAACGGCAAAAGCACATTTGCAAAGCTGATCTCAGGCCGGCTCCAACCGATCGCAGGACAGATTTTCGGCGTCAACCGCGTGCAGGTGGGCTACTTCGCCCAACATCAGCTCGACGAGCTCAATCCGCAGCACTCGCCCTATGATCACATAGCCAAACTCATGCCGGAGGCAACGGAGGCGCAGAAACGCACGCGGCTCGGCGCTTGCGGGTTCGGCGCAGATAAGGCTGACACGAAAGCCGGGAACCTTTCCGGTGGCGAGAAGGCACGGCTGCTGCTGGCGCTCACGACCTTCGGGGGCCCGCATCTGCTGATCCTGGACGAGCCGACCAACCACTTGGATATCGATGCGCGGGAGGCACTGATCCACGCCCTCAACGACTATGAAGGGGCGGTCATCCTGATCAGCCACGATCGGCATTTGATCGAAACCTGCGCGGAGCGGCTCTGGCTGGTCGCCGATGGGTCGGTGACACCATATAGCGGCGACCTCGACACCTATCGAGCAGACCTTCTCGAGCAGCGCGGGCAAAAAACACGGGATCGGCCGGGCAACTCGGGAGGCCAGCTTGGATCGACGCGTGCCGGGCAGCGCCGCGATGCCGCGCTGCGGCGGGCTGAGCTGGCGCCGCTCAGGCGGGCGATGCAGGCCGCCGAGAAGCATGTCGCCGACATTGCGGCAAAGATTGCAAGCGTAGACAAGGCGCTTGCCGACTCAACGCTCTATGCGCGTGATCCCGATGCCGCGCGCAATCTCGCCATCGCACGCGGCCAGCAGGCGCAAGCGCTGGCAGCCGCAGAGGAAGTCTGGCTCGAGGCCAGCGAGGCTTACGAAGCTGCGGCTGCAGCATCCAATGGGTGATGCTGTCGCTTGCGGCATCTGAAGCAGAGCTGCCACACACTCACAGCAACGCGGATCGACACGGCGACTGCGCCCAGATGTCGTCACGTTTCGGCCATTTCTGACGTCCGCACGAAAACGGTGGGTGGTGGCGTGGCGGCAGCGGCGCGTCATCGCCCGGCGCCAAGCGTCTCGACTTGGGATGTAGGCCCGTCCGTGCGCGGAGGCGCGTCGCGGTGGGCGTCGAGGCGCGCCTCTTGCTGTCTTCGATAGGCGTGACTTGCAGCGGGCCCCATGAGATCGCGCCTTTTTTCGTTGCAGGTCGCGGCGCTCGTGCAGCATCATCCGGTGGAAGAGCTTTCGCGCCAGCGCCATCCGCTGGGCGCCACCGGAGGATACCCCGCATGATGAAACTGCTGTCGTCTCCATCCTCGCCGTTCGTGCGCAAGGTCCGAATTGCGGCCGGCATGAAGGGCGTGCTCGATCGGATCGAGATGCAACCGACCGATACCAACAAGGGCGACGCGGACCTCTATCGCCAGAACCCGCTCGGCAAGATCCCCTGCCTTATTACTGACAGTGGCATGGCGCTCTACGACAGTCCGGTCATCTGCGAGTATCTGGATACGTTGGCCCCCGAGCCCGTGCTTTTTCCCAAGTCGGGATCAGAGCGATTCGGTGTGCTGACGCAAAGTGCTCTCGGTGACGGTATTCTCGATGCAGCCCTGCTGCTCGTTTACGAGAAGCGTTTCAGGCCGGAGAATATGCGGGTCGCAGACTGGATTGAACGGCAGCAGTCGAAGATCGACCGCTCGCTTGGTCAGCTCGAGGCAACGTCCTTGACCTGGAGCAAGTCTCCCGACTACGGCCACCTGACGCTGGCGTGCGCGCTCGGCTACCTGGATTTCCGGCACGAGGGCAAGTGGCGCGCGAAGCATCCCAAGCTCGTCGCCTGGCTCGACCGCTTCGCGAAGGCCGTGCCGGATTTCGGCAAGACCACGCCCGTGGGATGACGCGGGCCAAGCTACCGCCAGTCGAGGCGCCTGCTTCCGAACTCTGGTGCAGCAGATCGCCGCGACAACATGAAGAACAACCCCCCCCTCCCGACAAGGAGAGGGGTCTGCAGATTGCCCCAAGGCAAAAACCGGCGCGGCGCCTAAAGGCGCAACCCAGTTACTCACCACCCTTGGATTCGAAGGCGTCCGACGTCCAGGTCTTGCCGGATGGACCGCCGACACTCGCAGTCTGCGTTCCAGTCAAGGCACCACCGGCGCATCCGCTGATGACCACGGCGATTATCGCTGCAATGAATAGTCTCATGTTCTACCCCGCTGATGACTTTTGCAAATTCCAAATGCCATCTACACCGATTCGCCAGCCTATGAGCAGTCCTCGCCTGAGGCGTCGACAAAACATTTATCGAGCAGCGATCGATAGTTGATGGGCTGTGATCGGTTTGCCGCACTGCGGTGGCGTTTGAAGTGCTCAATCAGCTTGGCTTTAATGCTTACAAAACGGAGGAATGTCCATGGCTGTAGCTTTGTTTGTCGTGCGCGCGACAATTACCAAGGACAAGGAGGCTGCGTTCAACAAGTGGTACAATGAAGAGCATGTGCCCCAGGTCCTGCAATACAACGGGGCCGTGAGCGGGCGGCGCTACAAGCGCATCATGGGCGACGACAAATACGAGTACATGGCGGTCTACGAGTTCGCGAGTGAAGAGGTTTTTCGCAAGTTCCAGCAGTCCGATCACCTGAAAGCCCTGCGCACGGAGTACGACAAACACTTCGGCGAGGTATCGGAGCGAATGGGGACGGGCTGGATGCAGGTGTTTCCGTAGCTGCTGCGCCCGCCTAGAGCGCGATCGGTTCACATGGAAGCACTGCCGCTTCCATGTGAGGCGTGAATCGCACTCTAAACATAAGTGTAGAGCAGGGTTCACGCTCCAGATAGATCGCGGATGCGATTCCATCTGAAACGATCCTGCACTAGCGAAACAGGCGGGCCAACACGGCGGTAAAGACGGCGCGGCCGCTGATCTGCTCGATGGCGGCACTGTAGCGGCCGCAGTAGACTTGCTGGATCATCGCCTTGCGCTCGCGGCCAGCGTGTCCTCGACGATGACGGCGAACTCGTTGTGGGCGACGCGTACGATGGTCGCGCCGACAGGCATGTCGCCGAGCTTCAGGTCGATGTTCGTGCCTTGAGAGGCGGGCGCCACGCCCGCGAGCCGCATGCCGGTGCGCGAGATATCCAGCACCGGATGCGAGTGGATCTGTCCATTCAGGGTGATGATGGCCTGGTCGCGTGCGTCGAAGCGCTCGGCTTTGCGCTTGCGCGGCTGCTCGATGCAGACCATGCAGGCAACGCTGAGAAGGACGATATTGTACCAGCTCCAGAACAGCGCCAGCGCACTCAATTCCTGTAATGAGCGTCCGTCGTCGACGATGAATGCCGTAATCACGCCGGCCAGTGTCAGCGCCAGGTAGATCAGGAACGTTCGCAACAGCGGCCACTGCACGAACGTCTGGCTGCGGTCGCCGCCCTTGGCCGTCACCTTGAACTTCTGGCCTTTCGGTTTGACGAGGCCGCTGACAACCGCTCTCAACACCTCGTTGGCGGCAAGAAGCTGGCAGACATCCGTCATGATCGGGAGGACGCGTCCCTGTGTCATCCAGCGCATGATGGCCATCTGGGCTGCAAAGAACGGGACGAAGTGGGAGAGCGTGTCCTCCACACTGGCGTGTACGGCCTCGACGCCGAGCAGCAGGTAAAGAATCGGAATGATGAGGCCGATGACGCGGAACGCGTGCGCCGCGCTCCAATAGAGAAATGTGCAGGACAGGATGATGCGGTCGATCATCCTGAGTCCGCTGCCCAGCCGCAAAGGCCCGCTCCTGCCGCGGCAGATCTGCACGAAGCCGAGGCACCAGCGGCTGCGCTGGGTGATGTATTCCTTGAGACCTTCGGGCGCCAATCCGAGCGACAATTGCTCGTTGAGGTAGACGGTCTGATAGCCGATAGCGCGCAGGCGCAGGGTCACGAGGTAGTCCTCGGTCACAGAGTCCGTTGGAAAGCCACCAATCTTCATTAGCGCCGAGAAGCGAAGCACCGAGGACGTGCCGCAGCAGAAGGCGGCGCCCCAGGCGTCTTTCGAGGCCATCAGCACATCGAAGAAGTAGCGCTGCTCGTCGGGCCACACGCGCGCGGCCGAGAGATTGCCCTGGATAGGATCGGGGTTGATGAAGTGCTGCGGCGTCTGGACGATGCCGACCGTCTCGTCGCGGAACAGCGTAAGGCAGCGTGTCAGGAAATGCGGCGTCGGCACGAAATCGGCGTCGAGGATCGAGATGAACTCGGGTGGGTCGGGCAGCTGCGAGAGCACTTGCAGGGCGTTGTTGATATTGCCCGCCTTGGCATGTGCATTGTCGCTCCGTTTCAGGTAGCCGCAGCCGAGCCGTCTGCACAACTCCTCGAGCCATGGTCGCCGGCCGTCGTCGCACACCCACACTTTGAAGTTGGGGTGTTGCATGGCCATGGAGCCGAGGATCGTCTGCTCGAGGATCGCCTCCTCCTCGTTATAGGTGCAGATGAGCACGTCGACCCGGGGCTGAGCTGGGCGGCTCAGCAGCCAGGGCATATTGGCCTCGACCTCTCCGGTTCGGTTGCGAATGCGGGTCAGAAAGAAAAAGGACAGGCTGGTCGAGAGGAGCGCCAGCGCCTCGACCCCGGCGAAGATCACACCGGCAACGTAGTCGGAGGTGAAGCCGACGGGCGGCAGCGTGTCGGAGAGACGCCACAGCATGTAGCGCCAGCCGAGTGTGACGGAGACGGCGATGACGATGCTGCGTGCGACCGCGCTTTCGCGGCGAAGCCAGGGCAGCGTCGCCACGACGAGGCACGCAGCCACGATCCCAGGCCAGGCGCCGTTCAGGATCGTGGTTGCGAGGGGGTTCATTTGGCGGGCGCAGGCATGGCTGCCGCCGTGCCGGACCCATCCCCGAACACCACGCGACCGGTGCGGCCGAGATTGCACGTGGGTGATGCTGAGAGCGCCGGAATGGCCACGGTGACGCGATAGGCTTCTCTGATGAGGGCGGACGGCGTGATAGCGAAGTTCGCAGGTGCCGCCGCCATGCCGGTCAGGTGCACGACGCGGCCTTCGAGCTCGGCGCCGCCTTCGCGAAAGCGAAACCGTGCCGGCTGCCCGACGCGGAGACGGTTGTAGACGGACTCTGCAACAGTGGCTGTGACCACGGCGGAGCTGCAGTCGAGCAGGCGCGCCAGCTCCTGTCCGCGTCTCACCTCCTCGCCAGGCGCGGTAAGTACCTCCCATACGCTGCCGTGCGTCGGCGTGGCAATGCTGGCTTCCGCCAGATCGTTGTATCGGGACGCCTCTTCCGCAAGCTCGGTGTCGAGCCGCGTCAGGCGGGTCGCTCGTTGTCGCAGCTCGGCGTCGAGCTCCGCAATCTGCTGTTGCAATTCGTCCGCTCGTTGCGCCGAGCGCGGTCTGTCGTTGTAGCTGTCGCCGAAAGAAGCCGGTGCGGGCGGCTTGCAGCTCGACCTCGAGCGCCTTGAGACGCTGCTCGCCAGCGACGATGGACTGAACTGCGATCTCGTTCTCGCGCTGGGCCCGATCCAGTGCGGCACGCGTCTGGGCGCCTCGGGATTCGAGAGCCGCGGTACGCTGCAGCACGGCCGCGGTCTCTTCACGTTTTGCCCGCGCGGCGGCTAGGTCGCTCTTGATCTCGGCGGCGCGGGCCTCGAGCTGACGCACCCGGCCGTCCTGGAATTGGCGCGTCTGCACTACGAATCCGGCGTGGAGCGTGCGCGCACTCTCAAGCTTGGCGTCGATGACCGCGCGCTCGTCCTCCAGCCGTCCTATGCTGCGGCGCAGGTCGTCGAGCCGCGCGCGGTCGGCCCGGAGGTTGACGATCTTCATCAAAGGCACGGCAGGGGAGACTGTCGCACCGAGCGAAAGGGAGCCCGGCGTTGCCGCAATCTCCCCGTCAATCGGCGCTCTCAGCGTGACCAGGCGCGCATTGACGATGGCTTCGACACTCGTTGTCTGCATGAGCCGTTGCACCGGCCCCCAACCGACGAGGAAGGCGACAGCCAGCGCGACGGCGGTCTTGAGAAGCTTGCGCAGCGTCGAGCTGTCCAGCTTGCTCCAGGCATAAGCCACCATATCCACCCGAGCAGCCGCGCGAACGGCCCGACGGCATAGCACGTACAGCCTGGGCCAGATGCGCTTCAGGCCGTGGGCGATGCGGGCAGTCGCTGCCGGCCATTGGTGTGGTCTCCAAAGCTCCTGCTCGAATGCCCTTTGCAATTGAGCAATTCGCGCCCTGGCGTCCGTGTTGCTGCCGCGGTTCTGCAGGCCCGGTCTTCTAAGACCTGCCTCGACTAAGGTTGCGACCGTCCGCTCCTCGCTGGCGGGGGCAGTTGTTGTCGACCTCGGCTCGGCGCTGCTGTTATGGCGCATTTCGGCCTTCCCAGATTCGCCTCGGGACGAAGAGCTTTCGGCGCGGCGAGTACGTTTGATTGTGGCTGCCATTCTTATTCTCTTTGGTTTCACGCCACTCTTGCATTGCGATGGGTTGCAATTAGGTAGAAATGAAAATTTCAAATTTGTTTCATTTTGCTTGGTTCAGTTTTCCTTAATCGGGGCTGGTTTGCCCGTGATCCGGTGGGCAAATGTTTCCGAAAAATAAATTGTCGCTCCACGTCGCGCACTCGCACAAAACATTTTATCCATTTCTTTTGCTTCTCATTAAGGTTGCAATTCTATTCTCCTCGTACGGAGGACTGAGGGGAGTGGTCTGTGAGCGCGTTTCTTGCCCGTTGTAGATCGCTTGTGCGCTCGATGTGCGCACGGGGTCTGACGCTAATCTCAGTCGCGACGAATGCCATTGTCTCTCCTGGGCAGTTGGCATCGCGAATGGCTCAGCCGAGATCCTTGATTGCGCTCCTTGGTAACACCGTAACTACTCTTACCGTTCTGGGTCCGCCGCTGGCCTATGTGCTCATCAGCTATTTCGAGTTGGAGCATCGCGCGGAGGAGCACGCCGCGATGGGTGCCCGGCACGTCGAACAGCAGTTGCGGACGGCGGCCACCTCCACGGCGCTGGAGGATATAGCGGTCGGTGTCGTGCATGCGACTGGTGGCGCCAACAATACGGTCGCTGCCAGCTGGATCACCAATCAAGACAACCTGGTGATCATGTTCAAGGGCACGTCGCCGAAGTGGCCGGAGCTTGAAGTGAGCTCACCGATCCAAGCGAGGGGATTCGCGGGCCGGTTTCATGTGGCCTACAGCACGGAAGTCAATCTTTATCGGCACGCTGAACGTAGCCCTGGCGTTCTTGGTTCTCGGCGTGGCCGCCCACTACTGTTTCCGGCGGCTCCCGCTTTCCGCTCTCGATCGCGCGCTGGAGGAGCTGCAGGCGAGCAAGGCCGAGCTGCAGGAAAGGAATATCCGTTTTGACACGGCCTTGGATCATATGTCCCAGGGCCTGTGCATGTTCGATGGCGATCAGCGCATCCTGATTTTCAACAAACGCTACGCCCAAATCTACGGGCTGCCTCTTGAAGAGGTGCGTCTGGGGATGACCTTGCGCGAGATCGTGCAGCTTCGTATCGCCAACGGCCTTTATTCTGGCGTCAATCCCGACGCTTACATGGACGAGCGAACGGCGCGCGTGACACAGCCATCCAACACGGTCCAGCAACTGAGCGACGGCCGCTTCATTGCCATTGCGCGGCGCCCCATGGAATCCGGCGGCTGGGTCACCACGCACGAGGACATCACCGAGCAGCGCAAAGCGGAAGCGCAGATCGCCTATATGGCGCATCACGACGCGCTGACCGGACTGCCGAACCGCAGCATGCTACGCCTGCGTCTCGACGAGGCTTTGGCGCGCGCACAGCAAGGCGAAGCTTTGGCGGTGCTCTGCCTCGACCTTGACCGCTTCAAGGAGGTGAACGATACGCTCGGCCATGGCGTCGGCGACAATTTGCTGAAGGCGGTATCCGAGCGTTTGAAAGGCTGCATCCGGGATACGGACACGGTGTGCCGCGCCAGCGGCGACGAGTTCGTGATCATCCAGAGACCGGTGAGCGCACGGGCAGAGGCCAAGGCACTGGCCAAGCGCATCGTCGACAGCATGCATGAGCCGTTCGTACTTTTCGGTCATCAGGTCATGGTGGGCTCGAGCGTCGGCATAGCCATGGCGCCGGAAGACACTACCGATCCCGAGCAGCTTCTGCGCAACGCCGACCTGGCTCTGTATCGCGCCAAGAACGAGCAGCGCGGCACCTATCGCTTCTTCGAGCCCGACATGAATTCGCGGCTCGTCGCCCGCCGCGATCTCGAAATGGCGCTCAGGAACGCCCTGCAGAACGGAGAATTCGAGGTTTACTACCAGCCGATCCTCAATCTCGAGCACAACGAGGTGCGTGGCTTTGAGGCCCTGCTGCGATGGCATCGGCCGGAAGTGGGCACGGTCTCGCCGGCCCAGTTCATTCCGCTCGCGGAGGAAACCGGGCTCATTACACCCATTGGCGAGTGGGTCTTGCGTCAAGCCTGCGCGCAGGCGGCATCGTGGCCCACGCACATCACGGTTTCGGTCAATTTGTCGGCGGTCCAGTTCAGGAGCCGCAATCTGGTGCAGACCGTCGTCAGTGCACTGGCGTCCTCGAGCATATCCCCGGGAAGGCTCGAGCTCGAGATCACGGAATCAGTTCTCGTGCAGGATAACGAGAACGCGATGGAGATGCTGCGCGACCTGCGTACCCTCGGCGTCAAGATCGCGCTCGACGATTTCGGCACCGGCTACTCCTCGCTGAGCTACCTGCAGAGTTTTCCGTTCGACAAGATCAAGATCGACCGCAGCTTCATCAAGGATCTGGAAGCGGGCAACGAGAACGCACTGGCCATCGTCAGCGCCGTGGTCCAGCTCGGCCGCACGCTCGGCATGGCGACGACGGCCGAAGGCGTGGAGACCAGCGACCAGATGGAGATCGTGCGCGCCAAGGGTTGCACGGAAATTCAGGGGTACTTGTTGAGCCCACCCAAACCACCACTGCAAATGCAGCAGTTCTGCGTGGGTCCCTATCGGGCCAGCTCCGCGGCCTGAGCAACCGCACAGCATTGCGCTGACCGCGGGGCGATCGGCGGATGCCTGCATGACCTGCCTCCGTCATTGCACACTTTCTGGTATTGCCATCCGCCGAGACCTGCCTCTTGATGCCTGAAGCTGGCTTGGATCGACTGCGTGTGCTAGAGCGCGATCGCCTCACATGGAAGTGCTGCCGCTTTCATGTGAGGCGTAAATCGCACTCTTAAACTTGAGGTGCAGAGCAGGATTCACGCTTCGGCCGCGACGTCTCAATTGGGGCAACGCGATTCAATCCGAAGCGATCCTGCTCTCGCCGCAGGCGCGAGCCGGCCACGCCAAGGTTGTCAAGAGGAACGGATGTATCGCATCGGCGTCGATATCGGCGGCACCTTCACCGACTTTGCGCTCTACGACGCGCAGGGCGGCAAGATGGCCATCTACAAGCGCCTCACCACGCCGCGCGACCCGTCGGAGGCGGTTCTCGACGGCATCAGCAAACTGATAGAGCGCGAGCGTGTCGCCATCGGCGACGTCACCGATGTCATTCATGGCACAACGCTCGTCACCAATGCGGTGATCGAACGGAAGGGCGCCGTCACGGGCATGCTGGTCACGGCCGGCTTCGGCGACATCATGGATATGGGTTTCGAGCGCCGTTACGACTTGTTCGATTTGAGGATCAAGTATCCGACGCCATTGGTGCCGCGGCGCCTGCGCTGTGAGATCCCCGAGCGGGTGCGCTTCGACGGCTCCGTCGAGACGCCGCTGAACGAGGCTGCGGTCGCAGCGGCAGCGGAACAACTGAAACGGCAGGGCGTGGAGGCCGTCGCGATTTGCTTCCTGCATGCCTATGCCAACCCCGAGCATGAGCAGCGCGCAGCGGCCATCCTGCGCCAGGCCGCGCCGGATCTGTTCGTCTCCAGCTCCGCCGACGTCTTCCCGCATATGCGCGAGTTCGAGCGCTGGACCACCACGACGGTCAACGCCTTCACGCAGCCGATGTTCGACCGCTATCTGCAACGGCTGGAAGAAGGGCTCGCCAGTGTTGGGTTTCGCGGGCGCCTCTACATCATGGCCTCGAGCGGCGGTACCCTGACGACCGATACGGCGCGGCGCTTTCCGGCGCGCGCACTCGAGTCGGGCCCGGCGGCGGGAGCATTGATGAGCTCGTATCACGGGCGGGCGCTGGGCCTGCCTAACCTCTTGTCGTTCGACATGGGCGGCACAACAGCCAAAGGCGCGCTGGTGCGCGGCGGTGAGCCGGTCAAGAAATACTCGATCGAGGTCGCGCGCGTGCACGAGTTCCGGCAGGGCAGCGGGCTGCCGGTGAAGATCCCCGTCATCGACATGATCGAGATCGGGGCCGGTGGCGGCAGCATCGCCGAGGTGGATGCACGCGGGCTTCTGCGCGTCGGGCCGCGCAGCGCGGGAGCCGATCCGGGTCCCGCGTGCTACGGGCGTGGTGGCAAGCGGCCGACGCTGACCGATGCCAATCTGGTGCTCGGGTATCTCGACGCGGGCTTCTTTCTTGGCGGCGCCATGCAGCTCGACAAGGCGGCGGCTGAGGCCGCAATCGCGGAGGGGGTCGCCAAGCCGTTGAAGCTGGAGACGCTACGCGCCGCCTGGGGCATCCACGACATCATCAGCGAGGACGTGGCGCGCGCCTTCCGCGTGCACGCCACCGAGCGCGGTTTCGACTACCGCAGCGGCACCATGGTCGGCTTCGGCGGCTCGGGCCCGCTGCACGCCATGTCGATCGCGCGCAAGCTCAAGATCCCGCGCGTGGTGTTCCCGGTCGGCGCCGGCGTCATGTCGGCGCTCGGCCTGCTGATCAGCCCGCTGGCCTTCGAGGTGGCGCGCTCACGCCGCATCCATGTGGACGACATAGATGCGGCCGAGTTCGGAGTCACCTTCGCGGCGCTGGAGGCGGACGCCTCCGAATTCCTGCGCAGGGCAGACGTGGTGGCCGAGGACATTCGGATCGTGCGCCGGCTGGACATGCGTTATCAAGGCCAGGGCCATGAGATCGAGGTGACGCTGCCGGATGGGCCGGGCGCGGGCCCCTTGTTTGCGGAGCTGCCCGAGCTGTTCGCGCAAGCCTATGAGAAAGCCTACTCGCTGCGCCTCGAGGAGCCGATGGAGATCGTGAACTGGAAGATCGAGGCGATCGGGCCGGCGCCGAGCCTGGGCGAGGGCTACAGCCTGACGGGCGCGGCCGGCGTCGGCAAAGCACAAAAGGGAACGCGCATGGCGTACGATCCCGCGCGCGGTGGGCTCGCCGCGTGGCCGGTGTATGACCGCTACGCGCTGGCGCCGGGTATGTCGGTGAGCGGACCGGCGCTGATCGAGGAACGCGAGAGCACGGCAGTCGTCGGCGCGGGTGACACAGTGACCGTCGATTCCCGTTACAACCTTGTTGCCGAGCTGGCACGCTGAACCAGGTAACAGACATGACCGACCGCAGCTTCGACGCCGTCAGCCTCAGCATCATGTGGGACCGGCTGGTCTCTTTGACCGACGAGATCGTCTCGACCCTGGTACGCAGCTCGTTCTCGACCATCGTGTATGAGAGCTACGACCTCTCCGTCGTCGTGCTCGACGCCGAGACCAACTCGATCGCGCAGGGCACGTTCGGTATTCCGGCCTTCATCGGCAGCGCGCCGGTGACGCTGCGGCACATGCTGAAGCGCTATCCGGCGGAAACATTGAAACCCGGCGACATTGTCGTCACCAACGATCCGTGGCTCGGCACCGGACACCTGTTCGATATCACCATGATGCGGCCGGTGTTCCGCAAGGGCCGCATCGTCGCCTACACCATCAGCATCACGCACCTGCCCGATATCGGCGGCAACGGTTTCGGCTCGTCCGCCAGCGAGATCTATCAGGAAGGCCTGCGCATCCCGATCTGCAAGTTCTACGACGCCGGCAAACCAAACGATCTGCTCATCGACATCATCCGCAACAATGTGCGAGTGCCCGAGCAGACCATGGGCGACATCATGGCCAATGTGAGCTGCAACGAGGTGGGCGGGCGGGAGATCAACGCCTTCATGGACGAGTACGGGCTCGACGATCTGATGCCGCTGTCGCGCGCCATCCGCGGCCAGTCCGAGACGGCCATGCGCGCCAAGATCGCCGAGCTGAAACCCGGAACGTACAGCAACCGCATCAAGCTCGAGGGTTTCGAGGGTCCGGTGGAGTTTGCCGTGCGGGTGGATATCTCCGCCGGAGGAGCCGCGTTCGATTTCGCCGGCACCTCGGGGTGCGTGCGCGCCGGCGTCAACGTGCCGTTCTGCTATACCAACGCCATGGCGCTGCATGCGCTGAAGTCGCTCACCTTGCCGTCGATCCCCAACAACGGCGGATCGACGGCGCCGATCAAGGTGACGGCGCCGCCGGGCTGCATATTGAATGCTCTGCCGCCCTTCCCGACTGGCGGGCGTCACGCCATGGGGCATTTCGTGACGCCGCTCATCTACGGCGCACTGGCGCAGGCCGTGCAAGGGGAGGTGCAGGCCAACTCCGGCATGATGAACCTGATTACGTTCCAGGGCCGGCGTCGCGACGACCGGCCGTTCTCGGCGTTGTATTTCGCGTCGGGCGGGTACGGGGCGCTCGACGGACTCGACGGCTGGTCGACCTTGCCGCATCCCTCCAACATGGCCGTGGTGCCGGTCGAGGTGTGGGAGACGCTGACGCACACGACGGTGGAGAGCAAGCGGCTGACGACGGATTCAGGTGGCGCCGGGCGCTGGCGCGGCGGCCTCGGGCAGGAGGTGACCTTGCGCAATGATACCGGCCAGCCGCTGGTGATGCTCGGCATGGGCAACCGCACCGAGTTCCCGGCCAGGGGCCTCTTCGGCGGCCAGGACGGAACGTTGCGAATCCACGCCGTGGACGGCAAGCCGGTGCATGCGAAGGGTCGTATCGAGGTCAAGCCCGGCGCGCGCATCACGGTGACGGAAGCCGGTGGGGCCGGCTTCGGCGATCCCAAGGCACGCGAGCGGGACGCCGTGGCGGCGGACGTGGCAGAGGGCTTCGTCAGCCGGGAGGCGGCGCAGCAGATCTACGGGTGGCGGGGCTGAGGCGGGCTGCCGCATTTGATTCTGGGTCCCGGGTCGCGCGCAGGGAAGCGGCGCTGTGCACACCGATCATCCTTGGCCTGCGCTTGCCCGGGATGACAGATTTTCGTTGGCGCAACGCTGATCACACCATGGATGTCATCCCAGCCAAGGGAGCGCGTCATGCTTTGCAGGACCGACCCGGGACCCAGGGCGGCCAAGTGAGGCGGATGCCGCCGCGACGCCGCAATGTCGGGTCACCGTTGTGTATGATGGCGGTCACGGGTGTGACCGTATGCGGAGGAGTTATGGCCATGCTCTATCGGTGCGTGTTGGCCTCTATTCTGGGCGCAACGTTGGCGCTGCCGGCCGCGGCGCAAGATGCACGAATGTCGAAGCCGACCCGCGTCGAGCGCACGCAGCTGCCGCCGCCGTTCGGTGCGCAGCCGGGCCCGCAACTGCCCGGCCGCGAGCAATGCACGCCGGACAACCGCAAGCGTACGGTGGCGCAGATCGAAGCCTACGAGAAGCTGCAGAGCCTGACCCGCAACGAGGGCGATCAGCTCTGCACGCTGGTCGAGAACACCGAGGACCTTGGCAAGCTCGGCGACGGCAAGATCATTGCGCAACTCCTGCCGCCCGAGGCCCGCAAGTTCCTCGAGGCCCTGGGCGTGGACTTTGCCAAGACCGACATGCGCGCCATGCTCAAGATGCTGGGCGTCGACCTCGATCAGCTCGACTTCCGCAAGATCAAGGCGCAATGCCGGCAGACGCAGGGCGAGGCCGACCGCATGTTCACGAGCGAGATCGGCCGCCTCAAGCGCGAGCTGCTGACCTGCGAGGACACGATCTAGGCCCCGCTACTTCACTCGGGTCCAGGTCAGCGTCTTGCAGATGACGACGGCCACGCAGCCGGCAAGGTCGAGCGCGTCCTTGCTCCTGACGGTGATCGTGCCGCTGTAGGCTTTGCCGTCGGCGCGATTGTAAAGATTGCCGGCCCATGACGCTGTCCCGGTCTTCTTGGCGCCCTCCATGATGAGGAGGCCGACGGTCGGCCGGCTCCGCTTGGCGGCGTCGGGGTTCTTGTCGTCGGTCTTCTGCGCATCGACGACCTTGACGATCTTGGCGCACAGGTCCGCACCGCACTTGTACATCTCGACATGCGAGCCGTTCTCCGGGTGCCGCCAGACGCCGAAGGCGTCGTCGGCAGACTGGGCCGACGCAGCGGCAGGAAGCACGAAGGCGCCAGCGACGGCGAGGGCAGTGAGACGGGCGAGCATGGGCGTTTCTCCTGGCACGCGGCGCTTTACAGTTTTCTCGGGCGAGTAGGCACCGCAATCCACAGCTTAGTGCGGCATTGCGGCAAGTCCGGGTACAGCCGTCAGCCAGACACAACGACGTGGACGGGCGGGAGGCGGCGCAGCTAGAACTCAGCGCCCTGCTGCGGCGACGCGCCAGTGTGATGATCGAGAAATTCGTCTCCAAGCGAATTTCTCGATCTGAATCACACTGGCACGTTTTAGAGTGCGATTCACGCGTCGCGGCGGAGCCGCGCTACGCGCGGACACATGGAAGCGGCAATGCTTCCATGTGAGGCGATCGCGCTCTAGCGCGTCGCCGTGTGGCGGCAAGGAGCCCGGTTGTGATCAAGGCGGACTCGGCACTCGTTCATGCTCTCCATGCCTCGCTCAACATGGAGCCACGCAAGGACGGCCGGCGGCCGGATATCCTGCTCTTGCACTACACGGGGATGACGAGCGCCGAGAAGGCCATCGAATGGCTGGCGCGGCCGGAGAGCGGTGTGTCGTGTCATTACGTGATCGATCGCGAGGGACGGATCACGCAGATGGTTGCCGAGGAGATGCGCGCCTGGCATGCGGGCGTGTCGCATTGGGCGGGCGAGACCGACATCAACTCCTGCTCGATCGGCATCGAGATCGACAATCCGGGGCACGAGCTGGGCTACCCTGAGTTTCCCGATACGCAGATGCGCGCTGTCGAGGCACTTTCGCGTGACATCGTGGCGCGCTTGGGTATCCGGCCCGAGCGCGTCTTGGCTCATTCCGACATCGCGCCGACGCGCAAGCTCGATCCGGGTGAGAAATTCGATTGGACGCGGCTGGCGCGTGCTGGCGTGGGCCACTGGGTGGAGCCGGTGCCGGTCAAACCCGGCGACGACGGCGTTGGTCCAGGCAACGAAGGGCCGCTGATCCACGAGATGCAGGACCTGCTGCGCCGCTATGGTTACGGCGTAAACCCCTCGGGCCAGCACGATCCGCTGACCGAGGCTGTGGTCCGGGCATTTCAGCGGCATTTCCGGCCGGCAAGGGTCGATGGCCGCATCGATCAGTCGACCATCGCCACGCTCAAGCGACTGCTGGCGGCGCTCGACGCACGTGCGCCAGTCGCCTGACCGCCGGGATAGCGATGCAGAAACGGGAGCATGTCACGGCCCGCCGCATCGATGCGCGCGCAGCGCTGATCCTGCTCGCCTGCTGCGCTGCCTGGGGCTTCAATCAGGTGGCGATCAAGGTGGCCAATCAGGGCATCTCGCCGATGCTGCAGGCCGGGCTGCGCTCGGCAGTTGCCGGCGTCATTGTTCTGGCGTGGGCACACGTGCGCGGCATCCCGCTGTTCGAGCGGGATGGGACGTTGTGGGCCGGTATCGCGGCTGGGCTCCTGTTCGCGGCAGAGTTCATGCTGCTGTACGTGGGGCTCGAGTACACCACGGCCTCGCGCGGAATCATCTTTCTTTATCTGGCGCCGTTCGCCGTCGCCATGGGCGCGCACCTCTTCATTCCGGGCGATCGGCTGACCTGGATGAAAGTCGCGGGCCTCTTTGCGGCGCTGACTGGATTGACCGTTGCCATGGGCGAAGGCGTGCTGGCGCCCGAGCGTCCGACGCTACTCGGAGATTTGCTGAGCGTTGCAGCGGCGGTGGTGTGGGGCGCGACCACGGTCGTCGTGCGAGCGAGCGCGCTGCGCTTCGTGTCGACTGAGAAGACGCTGATTTATCAGCTCGCCGTATCCGCGGCGGCGTTGCCGGTGGCGTCGTGGCTGATGGGTGAGGCGGGCATCACCGACCTGTCGCTGCGGGTGCTGCTCGGCTTCGGCTACACCGTGCTGGTGGTCGCCGTCGTGAGCTATCTCGCGTGGTTCTGGCTGGTGCGCACCTATCCGCCGACACGGCTGGCCTCCTTCACGTTTCTTTCGCCGGTCTTCGGCGTGCTGGCGGGACTGGCTGTGCTGGGCGAGGAGCCGAGCTTGAGCCTGGGCGTGGCGCTGGTCCTGATCGGGGCCGGCATCTGGCTCGTCAATCGAGAGTACAGATTCGAGACTAGCTCGGGCGGATAGTTCGTGAGACAGACGCGGCCGTAGCTGCCAGGAACGCATCCATGCCATTTGGTGACGGAAAGAGTGCACGCCCGCTATGGGTGGTCGTTGTTGCAGCCGGCCTGATTGTCGGGATCACGATGGGGCTGCGGCAGGTTGCCGGGCTCTATTTGCCGCCGGTGACCCAGGAGCTGGGCATTGGACGCGAGCCGTTCTCGACAGCGATGGCGGTCGCCAATCTGCTGTGGGGCGTGGCTGCGATTTTTGCCGGCGCCATCGCCGACAAGTTCGGCGCCGGCCGGGTGATCATCGGCGGCCTGCTGCTGATGATGGCCGGCAATTACGCCATGTATGCAGCGCAGTCGGGTGCCGACCTGATGTTGAGCGGCGTGCTGCTCGGTCTTGGCGTCGGCGGTTCTGGCTTGAGCGTGATGGTCGGCGTGATCGCGCGCGCCACGACGCCAGAGCAGCGCACGGCGGCTATCGCGACGCTCGGAATGGCGAGCGGTATTGGCAACTTCATCGCCTTTCCTTACACGCACATCCTGATGGAAACGCTGGGCTGGCAGGGCAGCTTGCTGGTCATTATCGCGACGCTGGGAGCGCTGATCCCTGTTGTGTTGCCGCTCAGCGGCAAGCCCACCGCACAGTCAGCGCTGAACCCGCAGACCTTGCGCGAGGCGTTCAACGAGGCCTTCCGCCACCCGAGCTATTGGCTGCTGATCGCAGGCTTCTTCGTGTGCGGCTTTCACGTCGCCTTCTACTCGGTGCATCTGCCCGCGTTCGTGTCCGATCACGGCCTGCCGGCGTGGGTGGGCGTCGCGGCCCTGACCGCGGTCGGCCTTGCCAATATTGTCGGCACCTACCTGTCCGGCCAGTCAGCCAAGTACGTCGAGAAGCGGCGCGGGTTGAGCTTCATTTATTTCTCGCGGTGCTTCGTGTTCCTGGGGCTTCTCTTTCTACCGATCACGCCCATCACGGTGATTGTCTTGAGTGCGGTTCTGGGCTTGCTCTGGCTCTCCACCGTGCCGCTGACGAGCGCGCTGGTCGGCACGTTCTTCGGCACGACATGGATGTCGATGCTGTTCGGATTCGTCCTGTTCTCGCACCAGGTCGGCTCCTTCATCGGCATCTGGATGGCGGGCGTGCTGTATGACACAACCAAATCCTACGACGCGATGTGGTGGATCTCCATCGCGCTCGGCCTGTTCGCCGCGCTGATCCACTGGCCGATCCGGGAGGAGCCGGTGGCGCGGCTGCGCGTGCAAACGGCGGCGTAATGTTGCTGCGCGGCGTTAGTGGCCGCCGGGCGTGACCCGAGGGAAAGCGAAATCAAACTGCCGCAAGGAACTTACCGCCTGGGCTCTATGGCGCCTTAATCGGATGTTTATGCCGGCCGGATAGCGTAGGGCCGTTCCTGAAGTCCGCGGCGTGGCCAAGATGCTGTCCTCCGGCTTTTCTCATGTCCTCGAAAGGCTGAGCGGGTTGTTCCTGGCTCCGGGCTCGGACATCTCGTTCGCCTCCCTTTTGTGCGCACTGTGCGTGGCGCTCCTGTTCCTGGGCTTCAAGCGTCAGCGGCGCGACCGGCCGGTGCGGTTCAGAGCCCTCGTACGGGCTGTGTTCCCGAGGCGTCTGATCAGGGGTGCGTCAACGAGGGTTGATATCGGGCTGTTCGCCTTCAATGCGTTCCTGTCGAGCATTTTCTTCGGCTGGGCCATCCTTTCCTATCACGTCGTTAGCAAGACCACGAACGGCGCACTTGGGTCTGCGTTTGGCGCAATGCCGGCCACCACGCTATCCGAGTTCTACTGCGCTTGCATTCTCACGCTCGCGCTGTTCCTCGCCTCAGAGCTTGCCTATTGGATAGATCACTATCTCAGTCACACCATTCCGTTCCTCTGGGAGTTCCACAAGGTCCATCACACCGCCGAGATGCTCTCGCCGCTGACCAATTTCCGCATTCATCCGGTGGATGGCACCGTCTACCTCAACATTCTGGCATTGCTGATGGGAAGCACGGAGGGCATTTGCCAATACCTCATGGGCAAAGGCACGCAGCAATATGTGATTTCCAGCAGCAATGTCATTGTCGTGGTCTTCTCCTATCTCGTCGCTCATTTGCATCACACCAACTTCTGGATCCCATTCTCGGGGCTGTGGGGACGGATTTTCCTCAGTCCGGCACATCATCAAATTCATCACTCGATCGACCCCAAACATTTCAACACAAACCTGGGCGGCAGCCTGGCCATCTGGGATTGGATGTTTGGAACTCTGTACGTCCCGGGAAAGAGGCGTGAGAAACTCGTGTTCGGCGTCGCACCGAGAAGCCGCGAGGACCATACCGTTACCGCGGTGCTCATCACCCCCGTGTTTCGCGCTCTGTCGCATATTAGGCGTCCGGGCCGGCGCCACGTGAGCCAAGCCGGGGCACGCGCAGGGGTTGAAGCGCGCGGATCTTGACGCGGCGATTTTCCTGCCCCTTATGTGTCTCTGCCAGCCGGCCGGACGGCCGCTGCCGCCAGCCTCGCGACTGTGGCGATACAACTGGTGGCGGAGGAAAGTCCGGGCTCCATGGACCAGCGGTGGCGGCTAACGGCCGCCGGGGGCGACCCCAGGGAAAGTGCCACAGAAATCAAACCGCCTCAGCCCGTTTCGGCGGTCTGCGGCAAGGGTGAAATGGTGCGGTAAGAGCGCACCGCGCCTCTGGCAACAGAGGTGGCAGGGCAAACCCCACCGGGAGCAAGACCAAATAGGGGTGGCCGGGCGCGCAGGGAAACTTGCGGCGCCAAGCCGTGGCTCCAGGCTCGCCACCCGGGTTGGTCGCACGAGGCGGCGCGCAAGCGCCGCCCCAGATGAATGGCCGTCGCGGAGGGAAACCTCCAGACAGAACCCGGCTTACAGGCCGGCTGGCAATGTTTTCTCACGGGCCGCTCCGGAGGGATTGGCTCCAATAAGCGGACCATCCGATGCCTGGCTCTGTACGGTGAAAGCGTGCCAGAAGCTGACCTAGTTCGTTTCCCTGCTATTGACGCGCCTTGCTTTCTTCGTTGCGCGCTTTGCTAAGCCACCTCGCCTCGCGGTTGTGATGAACACCCTCAAGCTATCATTATCGTGTCGACCGGCCGCCGCGCTGAATACGGGAGCGTTGGACCATATCCGAAGCGCATGACGAGGTCCGGCCGGCGGCCGGCCATTCCGATGAGGCTCGCCAGCTCCGGTCGAAGCCTGGCGACCTCGACGGGTTGATTGATGAAGGCATGTTTTAGGCCAAGCGCTGTCGCCTGCAACGCAAATCGCTGGCAGGCGCGGCCCGCAAGAACCCAGTGCTCGCGGTCTTCCTTTTGAGATACGAACACGGCGATGCCTGCCGAAGAGCGAAGCTGCCGCGCATATTTCTCGTTTTCGCCGTCTACCGTGAACACCCAGTCGAATACGCGAGGACCAAGCCATGATGGAAGGGTCGGACTACCGCTGGCCGCGCTGAACAGACCATCGCCAGTCTGCATTGCCTCCCGGGGACTAAAGCGCAGCCACGATCTAAGCTCCCGTACGAACGCAGCGTCGGCCATCTGGATGCTGTTGCCCGCCACGACCAGGTCGCGCACGCGGTCAATCTGCGGCCGCTCGGTGATCAGGACCAGGTCGACGCCGGGAACGATGGCCGCTCTAGCCAGCATTTCGAGATCGCTGGTTGCGATTGATTTTCCGTCATAGTCGGCCCGCGTCGATTGTCGCCTGGGGATGGCATCAAAGAGCGCGGGGGACGCATGTGGCCCATCTCCGAAGATCAACACCACCGTTCCGTCATTTGCCGGCTCGAAGCCAACTTCACCCGGATGTCCGCGAGCAGCGGCGGCAAGTGCCAAATTCTCAGCGGCGCAGCCAAGGCTCACGAAGATGTGGTGATCGTCCGGGTCTACGATCGGGGTTCGGCGTGAAAAGTCGGGGACGATCTCGATCCTGTTTTGGCCCACGCGGAACCGCCAAGGCTGGGTGTTATGGCCATTGGGTGCGAGCGTTGCATAACGTATAAAATCCCGCATCTCCGGGCGCTGTGAAAGCGTCGCGCGGGTCGCCGCTGCCGAGGCGGAATAGGCCTCCATCGATCCCAACTGCCGGAAACCCAAATAGGCCAAGCTTGTGCCAACGAGCGCTAGTGCACCGCCGCCAATCAGGATTTGTCGTCGTTTGACCACCCTGTGCCACCCGCCGGTTATTTCTGCCTTGAGTGCCAGCAGTGCGCTTAGCACAAACCTGCGGAAGTGCCGCACCGCAGAAATTACTCACGTTCGTCCGAGCTAGGTCAAACTCGGTAAGATTCTCAAAGAGCACAACCCTTCCGTTCTGCATCCGGCAGCAGACGTGAGGGAACTCGCCGGACCGCGTCATTGGATACACGACCCAGTGCAGGCCAGTTTCCAGAAAAACTTATCCCCGCGTTCTGCCACGCGCGCATGATGGGTGCACTCCTTGCCGCGACGGGCTGTGATCGATCCGGTACGCGCAGGGCAAGGGGCTGCGGCGCCCGGAAGGACGGCTGTCACCGGCGGCTTGAGATCCGGGAGGCGTTTAACCCGTCAGGCCGTGGCCGGCGCCGTCCCCCAGCAATGGGACTAGGCGGCGCGGGCTCGCACCGGAATGTATGACAAGGCGCAAGGCCCCGGATTTGCAGTCCGGGCTAACCCCTTGGCGGCCCGCGCCCAAAGTCGCCGCACGCGGGTGCCGCAAGGCAACCCTCGGACCGTGAGGTCCAGAGGACGCAAGTCCTCAAGGAGACCCGCGCGGGTCTCCTGGGGCAGTCATATGCCCCGCGATTGCTGCGAGGCACCCGCATCCCGTCACTTCTCATGCCTTCGGGTCCAACGGACCGCGGGGATGGATGGTGCGTGGGCGGGTGGTAGGGTGGCGAGCAATCTGCACTCGGCAGTCAGGGAAGAGTTGCGAATAGCGAATGGTGATGAGTGGTGGTGAAGCAATGGTGCTGAACAGCGTCTCGGCCTGCTCTGGGACGTGGAGGTGGTGCATCATTCGAGTTGCGACGCAGAGTTCGTGGAGACGCATCTGGGTTCCGGCCGATTCCCGCTTCCGCGCGTGTCCGCGCGAAGCGGCGCCGGAGCACAGCCTCACCCAACCACTGGCGTCATCCCGGCCCCGCATGCGCGCAAGCGCAAATGCGGAAATGGGCCGGGACCCAGGTGCGATTGCGTACTTGGGGCTTCTCGTGAAGTCGCCCAATCGCGCGGTCGGGACATGTTGCGGGGCGACCAACGCCGAGAAACGGCGCAGACGTGTGCGCGAGCGTCAGCTGCCCGGCAGCTTGAAGAAGCTAGTCGGCAGGAGAATCTTGTTTTCCTGCTTGAGCAGCGCGCCGAGCTCGGCCGACTTCTTGGTGTAGGCGATCCACTCGGGATCGGCCCACATGGCGGTGCGCCGCGCGGTACGTTCGGCCAGGTCCTTGTAGGCCCACACGTGCACGTAGCTGTTGACGTCGCCGACCTCGGTGGTCGCGTACAGCACGGGCTTGCCAAGATGCTTGGACTGCGGGCCGTAGCCGTACTTCTCATAGATCTCGAGATGCGCCTTGATGGTGCCGGGCTTCAGATAGTAGGTGCGGTGGTCGAAGATCATGAGACGGTTCCTCCGTTGCGAAGCGTGTGGATCAATAGAGCCGGGTCGGAAAGTAGCGTAGCAGCAGCTCCTCGTAGCGTCCGGTCTCACGCACCCTGCGCAAGACGCGATTGAGGAGGCTCTTGAGCTGCGGATCGGCTTTGCTCACGGCGATGCCGATGCCGTCGCTGAAATACTTGGGATCGAAGTACGGCCCGCCCTTCAGCTCGCAGCAGGCTTTGGAGTTCGTACCGTTGAGCCAGAAGACGAGGCTGATGCCGTCGTCGAACAGCAGCGGTATGGTCCCGTTCATGAGGGCGTCGCGCGCCTGTTCCGGGGTATCGAAGACCTGGACCTGGCTGTTGCGAAAGAAGGCGCGCAGATATGCCTCATGCGCCGTGCCTTTGGTCACGGCGATCTTCTTGCCCTCGAGGTTCTCGGGCGTGATCTCGAGCTTTGCCCCGACACGCAAGCCGACGAACCATGCCGGCGTGTAGTAGTACCGATCGGTGAAATCGGCGAAAGCCAGCGCCTGCGGCGTGATCGCATGCGAGGCAATCACCGCATCGGCCTCGCCTCGCCGCAACGCCGGCAACAGCTCATCCCAGGTGCGAACCCGGATGTCACAGGCCGCGGTTAGCTCGAGGCAGATGGCGCGCGCGAGGTCGACATCGAAGCCCGTAAGCACGCCCTCGTCATCGTAATAGTGAAAAGGCGGAAACTCGCTGCCGGTCAGAAAGCGCAGCGCCGCGCGCCGAGGCAGATCGCTACTCTCGGCAGAGAGTCCCGTTTGTGACACGGCTGGTGATGGATCGACCAGCAGCCACACTGCAACGCTTGCGCACATGAGCAGGCGCATTATGCTCATGGCGGGCATTCCGGCGCGACGCCTGCGCGACAGCAGGGCGTCGGGTTCGGACGAGAACGGCGGCGAGTTCATCCAATGCTCATGAAACGGTTGGTTAGCCTTGCCTGGGGCGTCCGGGCGGGTCAAGCCCCCTTGCGCGGCGTGCAACCTGTCCGGCGACAACCGCCAGGATTGCTCATGCGCTTGCGCCACGTGCGCCGTGCTCAGGCTGGCTTACGTCGCCCCGATGCGCGATCCCATGAGTACGGTTTTCTTGTTGGCGTCCTGATCGACACGGCAACGCTGCGGCGCGCGGAATTCTTTGCGCGGCGCTGGCAGGTCTCCGTACACGAGGTGCTCATCGCCCAAGGGTGGGTTTCCGAGCCGGACTATGTTGACGCCTTGGCCGACTACCTGAAAATGACCACCGTCGCAGGCAAGACGCTCAGGGCAGCATTTCCGTCTGCTGCATCTCCCCCATGGCCCAAGGTCGTCAGCGCCACGCTTGAAGGACAGGCCGTTGTCGCCATCGAGGCGAGGAGCTTCTCACCGGGCGAGCTAACCGCAATTGCGGCGTCGGCGCATACGCCGCGTGCGCGCTTCGTCCTGGCCAGCCGGCAGGACATCGCCGGGGCCGCGGAGAGCCAATATGCCCCGGTGCTGATCGACAAGGCGGTCAACGGGCTCTGGAGGGACACGGCCGAGCTTTCAGCGCGGACGCCGCATAAGCTCTGGCAACCCCTGCTGGCTGCTGCATTATCAGGGTTGGCGATCGGCAGCGTTCTGGTAGCGCCCGAGCTGGCCGCTGGTGCGCTTGCGGCTATCCTTGCGGTGCCGTTCCTATGCGTCGTCCTGCTGCGTGCGGCCGCCGTGATCGAAATTCTGCGGCGCACGTTCGCACCGCGTCGCGTGCCATCTAGGTCTGACAACGACGAGGCGCGGCTGCCTGTCTACAGCATCCTGATCCCACTGCATCGTGAATCCGAGATCCTGGCGGACTTGGTGCATGGGCTGGCCATGCTCGACTACCCCGCGGCCAAGCTACAGATTCTGCTCGTCCTGGAGAGCGACGATGCCGATACGAGGCGCGCGGCAGCGGCACTCGACCTGCCGGGAAACTTCGAGATCGTCGTTGTGCCGGATCGCGGGCCACGCACCAAGCCCAAGGCGCTCAACTACGCTCTCGGCTTCGTTCGCGGCGAGTTTGTCGCTGTCTATGATGCCGAGGACATACCCGAGCCCGATCAGTTGCGGCGCGCGCTGGCGATCTTTCGCCGCTCCGGGCTCAACCTTGCGTGCATCCAGGTCCGGCTCAACATCTACAATCCGGATGCGAGCTGGCTCACGCGCGGTCTTATGGCGCAAACGCCAGAAGTTTGCGCCATAAGACCGCGCTTTTACGACGGTCTCCGATTAGCAGGCGCCCCAGAGTGACACTGGGCTGCAGGTCGTTCGCAAATGCAGCAAACTGAGAGAGGTGCTTACTGCGTGATGGCTGTTATGGGGTCATCTTCTCCCGTCGTGCTCGTTGGTTCAGCACGTCTGGTTTACCTCCAAAAACGGAAATACGGGCGAGCTGTGCACGACGGAGAAAAAGTGCCAAATCCAGACGTGAGAGGTTATCACCTTCGCACTTTCGACGATGTCAGCGCATGGGCCAGCACAATCGGCTGGTTTGGCCGCCCGTCGAGGTGGATCGCGTGCCCCTCGTAGAGGCAGCCAGCGGCAGAGCCGCTCCTCATTGCATCGTTGGCAAGAGGGCACCGCGGGGTGGTTGCCGGAGGTCACCGATGCGGATGGCACCCACGCACTTGCCTTGCCGTGCCAGTCACGTCCATGGACCGCGGATGGACGGGATAAAGGCCTATCAATTCGCTTCAGCTGGAAGGCGCGATCGTCCTGTCACCCCCAAACAAATCGCGTGGGTCATACAGCTTCTTCAGAACGGCGAGGCGCCCGTAATGAGTGGGTTGGAAGACGGTCGCCACGCGCGCCTTGCCGCTCCCGTCCACCGGGGTGTGCTCGGGGAGGAGAAATGTTAGCGCGTTCGTGCCTGTCCGATCATGCGCCAAAACTTCGTCGAGCCTTTGCCCCATTTCCAGTGCCGCCTGTTCTTTTGGTGCGTCCGGGGTCACTGACATGCCGAAGAACAGGAAAGGTGCATGCCAGTAGCCCAGTCCTTCGTGCCCCGCCGCTGCTCGCGCAACGCCTCCGCCGGGCCCATTGCGCAACTCCATTGCCAGGAAGGGTGAGCCAGGCGGCAGCGCTTGCGGCAACCCATCGATGATCTGGTCGGAAATCTCGCGCAGTGACTCGGAATATCCAATGCGCGGCAGGTGCAGCGGCAAATCCATCGTCACATCGCCGATCTCTCGATAAGGCATGGTGCGGATGGTATCGAGGATGCTGCCGGCAATCTTGCGCAATGGCGCAATCGCCCGCTCCGCGTCCCCTTCCGAACCTGGATGGCACATCCGGAACGCGACAACCGGCACGCCTTTAACCGGCCCCGGCACCGGGGCTATGGCCGGATACTGAATGAAGGCAACTGCCGAGCCCATCTCCGGCGGAGAGGTCGCAACCCAGTCGCGATAAACCATCAGTAGGTCGCGCGCCCTGGCGATCGGCCAATAGATTGCTCCTGCATAGACCATCGGTTGCGCAACGAGCCGCAGGCGCAACGTCGTGACCACGCCGAAATTGCCGCCGCCGCCTTTGAGGGCCCACAGCAGGTCGGGCTCGGCATCGGCACTGACCCATCGACGGTTGCCATCAACCGTCACCACTTCCGCCGCTTCGATCGTATCGGAGCAAAGGCCGTAGCGACGTGCCAGCCAACCGTTTCCGCCTCCGAGCGCGTAGCCGACGACGCCTACGGGCGTGGCCGAGCCCGCCAAGCCGGCAAGGCCGTGTCCCTGCGTTGCGTCGAGCAACTCCTGCCATCGAACGCCGGCGCCGATTTCGGCTATCTGGCGGGCAGGATCGATGCGCACGCCACCAATCCCCGACGTGTCGATGAGCATGCCGCCATGCGCGGCTGCGAGGACGCCATGCCCGGTCGCCTGCACGCGGATCGGCAATCCGCGCCCCGCCGCGAACCGAACCGCGTCTTGCACATCTTCCGGCGATCGGGCGGCTACGGCAAAATCTGGCCGATGCACGACCCGCGTGTTCCATCCGGAGCACAGCCGCGCGTACGTTTCATCGCCACGGCGAAGCAGGTTTCCTTCCAATGCTGTCATGGCTTGCTCCCATCGATGCTCAATCAATGACCGATGCAATGCGAGTAGGTGCGGTGAAGCACCGTGAGGTCGAGTTTGGCGCCGGCACAAGCGCCGTAAATTCACTATGTGGTATACATCGGTGTACGGGAGTAAGGCGCAAGGGGTAGCTTCCACCAGTGCCGGAATATGCTTGCGCCGGTTCGGGCGGGGCGCTTCCGCCTCTTGTGGTCTTCAAAAATCTCGAGCCAGTAGGGGGATGTCGATCCGCCATGCACGGTTCGACGCACCGTATATCCCCAGCGGCGGATCAGGTCATCACTAGCGCTAAAGTATCGGTGACAGGTCGCGCAGGATGCGATCCTTGTGTCGCGCCCTGACTTCCCCCAGTCGATGGGCGCAGGCCGTGAATTCAGGCATGCCGGTCTGCTTGCCGAACTCTTGGCAAAACGCGCGGTCCTCCTCGGCAATCTGCTGCGCGATTTCAAGATCAAGAGCCGCTCGTATTTGCGGGCCTGTCACCATTGCGTGGATGGCAAGGGCTGCCAGAGCTGCCACATATGCGATGAGTAACGCTTTCGAGATGAAAGCTCGTGTTGGACTGGTCGGATCGAGATCGGGGAAAGCTTGCAGGGGTGAATTAGGAGCCATGCACTATTCCTTTCAATATTCTGGTGATCCATCTCCACAGCCGGAGCCCTATTTGTTCGTCCGCAAGCGTAGGACCGCTGCAATGAGGCTCGGATCTGAAGGTTGCAGGTCGGACGCGTGGCGGTAGTCGGCCAATGCTTGAGTTGGTCGGCCAGCAAGCTCGTGGGCCTGAGCTCTGCCGACAAACGCTTCGCTGAGTTCGGGCCGCAGGGTGATGGCTAAGGAAAAGTCGGTTATCGCTTCTTCCAACTGACCAAGTTGGATGTGGGTCTTGGCCCGATTGTTGAGCGCGACCCAATAGTCGGAATCGAGCGAGATGGACTGCGTGAAATCGGCGAGTGCTCGGGCCAACTCTCCCTTGCGCCGCCAAGCCACGCCGCGATTGTTGTGCGCCACGACACTGTCCGGTTCGAGGGAAATGGCGGCAGAGAAATCGACGATCGCATCGTCCAGTTGGCCACTTTCCATTCGCCCTAGGCCTCGGTTGATGTTGGCCTGCACGAGACCGGGGTCGAGTTCGATGGCGCGATCGAAGTCCGCAAGGGCAAGGGCATGCCTGCCGGCGGCCAGATGGGTTGAGCCGCGGTTGTAGTAGGCGTGCGCGTATCGGTGGTCGAGCGCGATTGCGCTGCTGTAGTCGGCCAGCGCTTGGTCGACTTGACCCAGCGCTTCATAGGCGTTGCCGCGGTTGTTGAACGCCATGGCCGACTCCCGATCGGTGGGCCAGCCATCCTCGGTAATGCGCGTGCAGCCCTCGATGACGCGCTGCAGATCCAACCGTTGGGTGCAGTCGTCTAGAACGTCGGCTCGCACAGCGGAAGCGAGTGCCAAAAGGCCCAGAAGCAACCAGACCCGGACGTACATGTTCAGCTCCAGAAAGGTCAACTGCACGCCGCCTTCCCGCCGCGACCGACATCGGATCGGCCGCCCAGTCACATGTGGCGGCGTCGCCACGGGAGTGTCGTGACCAAGGGACTGTCGTGACCTTGCGTCAAGCGGCCGTTATCGGGGTGTCAATGTGTGCCTGAGCCGCCGGTCCTGTCATGAACGTGCACCGAAAGTTTGCCGATTTTTCCCCGACGTCAGCGGATGATCGTTCAGTTTTGGAACGGCCAACCGCACTGCGAGGCGCCGGCGCGCTGGCCGACGACCGCAAGCAGCATGGCTCGCGATAAAGCTGATCGATGTTTCAGTAAGGGCAAGCCAGCGGGACAGGCGCGGGCAGTCTTGCTAGAGGCCCTGGACCGGTCGGCGCATCACCGGATGACAGCTTGGCTATTGAGGGCTAACTCCAGACCCTGCCGCAGCCTGCTCGCCACGTTCTTGCCGTCGGCACCCCTTTTGAGCTTGCGCAGGCGCTGCTCATCCGAAAGCAACGGCGTGCTGCGCCGCAACGCCAGCACGTGGCGATCAGCGTCTACCCATTCCCCGTGTAAGGCGTGCAGCGACGCCAAACCGGCTCGCACATGCGGACTGTCCGGCAATGCTCCAAGCGCAGCTTGGAAGGACGCGCGAGCCTCTTCATCGCGACATCAATCCCAGCCTCCAAGCGTAGAGCCGCGAGGTCTCATATGGGTCACGAGCACGGATCGAGCTAAGGCAAGTAGTCGGCTCTAACCCCGATAGCTGCCGGAATGGCGCAGCGTCGCGAACGGGGAATTGTGCCAACGCCGGACATGCGGAAGGAGCCGAACGGGACGATCGCGAGCGGATGTCTGTCAATTCGCTGTCCAAGATCCTAACGGCTACCTCATTCGCCTTTCGCAGAGCATCGGCAATCGACCTGTACTGCGCTGAAGTCTCAAGAGCCGCGCCGCGCCGCCTCGATCGCGCCGATGTCGATCTTCTTCATGCCCATCATCGCATCAAACGCGCGCTTGGCTTCCTCGCCGCCGGCCGCCATCGCCTCGGTCAGCACGCGCGGCGTGATTTGCCAGGAAACGCCCCATTTGTCTTTGCACCAGCCGCACGCGCTCTCCTGACCGCCATTGCCGACGATGGCGTTCCAGTAGCGGTCGGTCTCTTGCTGATCATCGGTGGCGATCTGGAACGAGAAGGCTTCGTTATGTTTGAACGCGGGACCGCCGTTGAGGCCGATACACGGGATGCCGGCAATTGTGAATTCTACCGTGAGCACATCGCCCGCCTTGCCGGACGGGTAGTCGCTAGGTGCGCGGTGGACGGCACCCACCGCACTGTCGGGAAAGGTCGCGGCGTAGAAGCGGGCAGCAGCCTCGGCGTCCTTGTCGTACCACAGGCAGATCGTATTCTTGGCCATGACTTGTCCTTCGCTTCCGTTTGCATTCATTTGCCGGACCGCGACGTGTAGTCGAGCTTGGGTTGGAAGTCGCCTCGCCCTTCAGGCGCAAGGTCAAACATGTTCCAGAGCGGGTCGAGCAGATCGTTGTGACGGTACTCCTGCCCGGGCTCGGGCGGCACGTAGAGCAGCTCGCAGCCCCAGAAGTGGCGGATCCCATCATCTCCACGGCGGAACACATTCAGGATCGGCATGTCCCACTCTTCGCCATCTTTGAACTCCTGTTGCTTCCGTACGCCACGGGCGAGGCCTGTCGAGTCACCGAAGTAGTCGCGGTCGTAGGCGTTGCCCGCCGTGGACAAAAGTTGCAGCCAGCGCCAGCCGCGCTCCTTGGCGAAGGACAGGATGCGCGGCAGCGGCGACTTAGCGACGATGGCAAGGTTGATACGCTGGTCGATGTGCCGCGCGGCACCGTCGAGACCGTCGAGGAAGTGCGTGCAGCCCGGACACGGCCGCTCCCTCTCCGGTCCGAACATGAAACTGTAGATCGCAAGCGTATCCTTGCCGGGTGCAAACAGCTCCGACAACCTCACGCGTGTCGCCTTGCCGCCTGCGCCAGGCACCTCGAAAACATAGTCCTCGGGGATTGCGCCGCCCGGCGGCAATGCCCGACGCTGGGCCGCCACCCGCTCGACCTGGCGGCGCAGCTCCATCTCTTGCTCAAGCAGGGCATTGCGCGCCCGGCGATACTGAGGACTCTCATTGGGAAAGTGAACGTGCTGAAGTTTTTGCGCAGCGCATTTCGCGAGTGCAATCTTGTCCATCTCCTCGCTATTCTTGTGCTCGCCTTCGTTGCAGTTAGCCTTTCTTTGGCTCCCACAGGCCCAGCATCGCCCCGGTCGGATCGGTGATGATGCTGAACCAGCCGCCTCCCTTGACCTCGACCTGATGCTTGATGACGGTCGCGCCGAGAGACTTGGCTTTGGCGGTGGCGGTCTTGAGGTCATCGACGTTCACATAGGCAACCCACATTGAACCCGCGTTCGGCATGGGGTTCTTCATGAGGCCGCCGCCGGTGCCTTGACCGACCTTGATCATGGTGTAGGTCATCTCCCCCATATCCATGTCCTCAAGTTTCCAGTCGAACAATTTGCCGTAGAACGCTTTGGCCTTGCCGACATCGGTCGACATCAATTCCACGTGGACGAACGGATTCCCCATGAAGCAGACCTCCTGTTGGCATGAGATTGCGGGGCTGACCGCATAACAGCGCGTGCGATTTGCGGTTCCGCCCAAGCACAAGGAGTTGAGGATCCTTCGCCCGTACCAGTTAACTGCGTGAGTCTCGGCAGAAGGCCAATCTCCTCACCTTCACCAGTCGCGAGCCAGTCAGTGGGGCGGCCTGCGGCATCCCAAGCCATGTAGACTTGGTTCGCAGGACACGATAGCAGGCGTCCAGATGACCATGTCGCAGAGAGCAGATCCCGCATAACTGGGCGTCTTCGACAGAAACTTTTTTGCGGCGTTGGCAAATGCCAACGGTCCCGCCAGTGGTTTGGCGCATGCTTCCGTGCATCGAAGTGGAGGAAGCATTGTCCAGCACAGCAGGAGCCGCCATGACTACGAATGCCGTTCCGACTCACGCTGACGCGTTCACGCGTTTCGTACCCATGAAGACGATAGTTGCTGCCAGCATTGTAACAGCCGTTGTCGGCGGGGTTTTGCTCGCCAACTCGTCATTTTCGATTTCGGTCCCCAGGGCCGCTGTCCTCGCCGGCGCGGCGACGGTTAGTCCATTTGCAATGATGATGAATGCCCCGCTTAGCCTCCCGATGCAGCAATACGACAGCTACTGACTGTATCGGCAAAATCTGCACGCTGCCGATGCCGCAGAGTGAGCTCAAGTAGGACACCCGCGCAAAACTGGGCACGGGCTTCTGGCTCCGGCCACGCTCAACAAATGCGATCGCCCGCGTCGCCCTAGAAAACTTTAATAGGCGTCAAATCTCTCATCAGGCAGATTTCGCGCGTTCTTCGTCATTTGCATGATGTCTATCGAGGCCGTCGCATGGGCGACAGAGTTGCTGTTGGCGGGGCCATAGACGGCATTCATGGAGAGGATTGTAAGTGTAGCTGTCGCTAACGCTGTCAGCGAGATGATCAACGCTTGTCGCATCTGGCTCTCCTGCGATTTAACAGGGTCGAGGCTTTGGCCAGACATCTGGTCGCGGCGAGACACAATTGAGCCGGCTGCGTCATCCGATCGTTTACCGTTGAGGAGACCCACAATCACGAATGTGGGTTGTTCCGCAGCGGTCCCGGCCTGTATCAACGATTAGAGATATCTGCCCCATGCCCCTCCTTCCCCGGAATGCGCGACGCGCACTTTGACCGCGCCCATCAGACCAGGATGGAAGGCAAGAGCAATCCGGCTAAACCCTCGATATCACCAGCGGTCAACTCCCACCGCCAAGCGTGGGCTGCACCACGGCTCGCCCAGCGCGGATTGCCGAACGGCGACAAGGCGTCGAGCCCGTGCTGGCACTGTTGTAAGATGCGGCTAGCGTCTCGCGCCGCCCAGCGCATTGGGGATTGCCGCTGTGCCCGCTACACCTAAGGCAGGCCCTTTCTCGTTCGTAGGCATTATTAGCGCGCGGGGTGGTGGTGTATCGGGTGTTGTCTGTAGATTGCGGTCCCGCAACCCTAAGCGGCCTTGGATGTAGCTCTCGCGCAAATGCTGCGTCGCAATTCAGGCTGGCACGAGGCAATTTGTGCCAATTCCAGCCGTTGCACACATGGACTTACTCGACGACGGCTGGAGCGAGCAGCGTCCTCGGCGGCATGGTCGGCCCAAGCGACTTGGCGGTCTTGCAACACGGGACATTTATCGCAGCGCTAACAACCGACACGGTGTTCATGGACACACTGCCACCGAATTCCCAACCTAGCGCTGGAGCGCTGAGGCGGCTTTCTATGTAGTGTTTGGAGTACGAGCCGTGCAGAGTGATGTTGACAGAGTATGGTTCGTCGCGCGCGGCAGGGGCACTTATGGCCCGTTCACCGATGACGGTTTTGCGCAGCTCGCGTCCAGTGGGCACCTTGGTCTAGCCGACTACGTCTGGTATTCGGGCCTCAGCAACTGGGTTTTGTGCGAACAGTTGTGCGCGCAGAACGCTCACTTGAACATCTCAGGACGCGGAGCACCGGTCCCCTCCTCTCCAGAGATTGCTCGGCAAGGTCGACCGCTTCACAACCGGGCAGTTGTTCAGCATGAAGCCCGGTCCCTCGGTGCGGTCGTGCCGGCGGCGCTGTTGCCGGGACAGCAAGACGCCCTAGTCGGGGTTCATGCTGCGAGCGAACTGCAGGCAATTGTGGCCAAGTCATCGCCTCTAAGGACAACACTTCGAACAGCTGCCCACATGGTCGCGGGACGTGCCTTCCCTCCGGCTGCAGCCATCAAAACGCGATCCGCCCATGCAGCAACTGCGGTTGTTCCCGCGGTGCTCATGAGGGCCTTCGGTGGGCTTTCGAGAAGCGCCGCGTTCGTCCGAGGTCGCGTTGATCAACGCCTGCCCAGACGGACGTCATCATTCTACTTTCGAGTTCTGGTTTTGCTGCCGCTCATTTCCGTCGCGTTATGGGGGCTAACTCTTTACGGCCGCACCTTCTGGTCCGAAAGCGGTGCGCTTGCCAGAAAGGGTCCCGATGCTGTCGCCGACACGACGAAGGCAACCGAGCTTACTGCGGCTGCTGGGGCTGGGGCTGGCGTTTCCAAAAAGGCCGCATCCAAAGTAGAAGCCGATAAATCTCGCGCGCCAACGAAATCCAAGACGGATGCGAAGACGAACCCTGCCCTGAAGCAACCCGCCGCCAAAGCAGTGCCGCAGGACACGACGTCAGAGTGGGTCCGCCAAGTTTTCAGAAACTAAGGTGCCGCTAACGGGCGATTGACCGACGTTGCCGTTCCGAGAAGCCGAAGCCGGGAACAAAACCTCAAGGAGCTCCCAGCCAAACCGCGCGGCATGCACTGGGCAACCTATCGTCGCCTCGAAGCCCAGGAGGTTGCTGCGGGTGAGCAGTGGACCGTGGGTGTAATGGACCTATTGGCGCGCGTCGGCAAGCGTCGCCCCTAGTTCAGCGTGACACCAAATGGTCTATTTGTTAGCGTGCGACTTGGCTGACGATGGGCACTGCCGTCCAGCGAGCGCGATCACTCCCCGCTGCCATCAGGCAAACGAGGGGAGACGACTTGACGGTCCCATGTCGACGATGACCGCGGTCGGCTACAATGCCGAGATTGCCCGGGAGGTACTCATGCATTTCAGGACTTTTGGGGTCGTGTTGCTCTGCGCGACGTGTGTCGCGGCTCCCGCGACCGCACAAACCACACCAGCTGCACCGGCGATCACGCGTACAGTCGTCGCCGCGACCAAGCTGCCGACCGTCGTGGCCATCCCGCTTATTTTTAGAGCCGTAAGTGTGACCATTCGGCCCGGCGAGGCGAGCAGTTTTTTGGGCGCCAATGGTGTCCTCTACCAGATTTCGGGTTCGACCGAGGTCTCGATCGATGGCGGGGTGAAAACCGTCGGCGCCAGCGAAGGGCTCTTTATCGCTAGCGGGACACAGGTGTCGTTGAAGGCAGGGAGCGGAGAACCATCGACCTTCCTCCATTTCCTTCTTGTTCCGGCGCCCGACCTTAACCAGCCGGCCGAGGCAGCACCCGCTGTCGTGAAAGAAATCTATCGCACAGCGGAACCGATTCCCGATTTGAAGCCTGGTAATTATGATCTCAATCTGACGCGGGTTACTTTCCCAGCGCGCATGCCCTCGAACGCGCCACACCATCGGTCTGGAGCCGCGCTTTATTACATCGTGTCTGGAACGGGTGCCAATACGGTCGGAGACAAAACAGAGCAAAGAGGGCCAGGCTCTTTGATTTATGAGCCATTCGGCCTTGTGCACCAGTGGGGAAACCCTGGCGATGAGCCTTTGACGTTCTTGGCTTTCAACATCAACCCGGATGGTGTGCCAGCTGTCGTTGCCGGGAGCCCAGCGAAACCTAAATAGGGATCGGTGACGATCTCCTTGAGATGAGACGCGGACGATCTGGATCGTCGCAAACAGATCGCGCGTCGACTGCCAAAAATTCCGAACCGTTTTTCGGCTCATCCATAGAAGGGGCCGGAGTACCTCTACGCGGCCTAGTCAGCTTGACCCTGTAATTTAAGAGTTTTGGATCGTTCCAGAAGCCGACAGGCATGGACGGGAACGGCCGCGTGCAGACGAGCTCGCCCTTGCCCGGACCGAGCATGGCGGCATCATCATTCACGGACGCTCCGATGCGACGCTCAATCGCTTCGCAAGCTGGGCGTGAACTCATTGATTTTTTGTGACGGCTCGGCGAACCGGGAGTTCGTGCCAAGTGTTGACGCTCCCTTCCACGTTGGTGAGCGGCGCAAGCCGCTGATCGCGGCGATCCGGGCCTGAGGCCCGCGCAGCCCCCGCCGAAGCCATGCAGTCGCTCGAACTGCTGACAGCGCGTTATCACACCGCCAAGACCCAAACGAGACGCATATCGCACGTCAATTACCATCCATGGTACGCAGTGATCCAGGTACGGGCGAACGGCTTCGGAGTGGACTATGCGTTTCGTGGACGCCGCAGACGTCAGAAGGGTCTTGACCTTCCCAATCCTTGTCGCTGCCTTGGAGGCGGCCCATCGGCGCCCGAAGATGGAAGTCCAAGACGGGTTCCTGGGCAGCGAGAAGGAGCAGTACTTCGTCCGTCACGCCGTCGAGCGTGGCCGCTTCATGGCGAGCAAGCTGATCACGAGCTTCCCTGCCAACCTTGCCGGGGGCAAGCTGCCTGCAGTGCAGGCCGTTTGCGTCCTCTTCGACGGCACAAACGGCCGGCCCCTTGTCGTGATTGACGGCACTGAGATCACCTATTGGCGTACCGCGGCAGACTCTGCTCTTGGCGCCAAACTTCTTGCCCCGGCCGAACCGCAAACGCTGCTCGTGGTCGGCGCAGGCGAGATGTCGAAATGGCTCACTCGTGCCCACTGTACCGTGAGACCATCCTTGCGACGTGTTCTGATCTGGAACCGCACGCCGGAACGAGCCGCCGAGGTCGCGGCCTTGTTGGCAAAAGAAGGTATTGCGGTCGAAGCCACACCGGACCTCGATGCTGCAACACGAGCGGCCGACATCATCACGACGTGTACTCGCTCGCACGTGCCGATGATCAAGGGTGCCAACCTGAGGCCTGGGGTTCACCTCGACCTTGTCGGCGGCTATACGCCGGAAACGCGTGAAGCTGATGACGAGGCTGCTCGGCGAGCCTTGGTTTTCGTTGACCGGCGCGAATTCCGCCTTCTGCGGGGTGGGTGATATCTTGCAACCGATCGCAAACGGTGTCATCGGCGAGACCGATGTGCTCGGAGACCTCTATGATCTGGTTGGTGGCACTGTTGCAGGTCGCCGTTCACCCAATGACATCACGTTCTTCAAGAACGCAGGCGGTGGCCACCTCGATCTAATGACATCCGAGGTGGTATTCCAGCAGCTCGGGACGAAGCTTGCCTGAGCGCGCCGCGGTTGCCACACGTCCGGAACTCCCCGTGCACGGTGGCGCGGCGGTCCGGCAAAAAAGAGGGTGCTTTCCCCGTGGTGGCGGCCACTCGACTGCCGTGTGACGGATTTAGCACCCGTTCGACGGGCATATAGTTGGCCATTGTTAGCCGCAGCCGGCAGGGAGCAGACGATGCATTTCACTGTAATGAACTGGGAAAGTCCCACCACCCGGGCGAAATCCGTGTTTGGGGTGGTCGATGCGGCCAACCCTCAATTGCTGCCAACGCTGTCGCCGAAAGGTTTCTGGGCTCACTTCGTGGACCTCGAAGGAGCACGCTTTGCGGACGCTGATGCGGCCGAGGTAGCCATCGCAGCCCACGGTTTTTACCTACTTGGCGTGACCGACATCAACCTGCCGAACATGTTTGGAAGTCTTGGAAGGCGCCTCACCTAGTAGTGCCGGGACGCGTTCAATCTAGGCCGTGAACTCATAAATTGGCGGCTTTGATGGTCCGCTCATGCCCCATGATCGGACGTCAGCGGGGCCGATCGCAATGTCGCAAAAAATGCCATTGCACTAATCCGCTATCGCGGTAGCCCTACCCGGGAAGAGCCCCACATTTGGCCAGTTAACGCCAATCATCGAGAATGTAGGCGTTTGGCTTATTGTATCCGTCCTCATACGGGCGATGCATAGTCACCCCCTGCATTTCGGCACGGAACCCCCTTGCCAAAAGCTGCCTATAGGGCTTGTGGCGGCTGGTATTGACGCTTGCCAAGAGACGCGTCAGCCCCTCATCCATGGCGAGCGTTCGACAGGCAGCCAGCAGTTGATCGAAATGCCTCTACGTAGCGACCCCAGCAACGCACTGAACGGTTTCAACCCCAACTGCCTGTGTGACAGCTCGACCGCTCCCGACGCCTCCAACTGATCACCCTTCAGCTTGAGGGTGGAAGGAATTGTCAACTTGATCTTCTGGCCCACGAGTTGCACGGAGAGATCGAGCATGGCGAAATTTTTGGCGTCGACCGGACCGCTCGTTCCGGTCACCTTGATCGTCGGGAATTGCCTGGCATTCAGTAGCGCATTGCCCAGCATGTTCGTGCGTGTTGCTGCGATGTCGTCCTTCGAAGGCTCGTTGGCAAAAGCCTCTCCTTCCAGTCGACGGAGCGCGACATCATCAACAACAACTCTGTCGCCCATGCGACGGTCTCGATAGACATCATGCAAATGACGAAGAACGCGCGAGATCTGCCTGATGAGAGATTTGACGCCTATTAAAGTTTTCTGAGGCGGCGCGGGCGGTCGCATTTGTTGAGCGTGGCCGGAGCCAGGAGCCCTGGAAGAGGGCGAAGTCGCCGGCAAGAACGTCATCACGGTCAAGTATCGTGAGCTCGGCGAGGTCCGCACCCGCGAATTCTCGCGTGAGGTGCGAGCGCGGCGGGTTGGGGACGCAGCTCGCCTATAGGCTCCCGGTTTGTAGGGAGGTGGATGGAGACAACGGCACAAGTAGACGTGTGATGAGGATCCTCGTGCCGGGGCGGAAAGGGCGCAAGCCTTTGCCCGTCGCGTTGTGGTCCGCTCAATCGACTTGCCGGGGCAGGGAGTAGGTCGGACAGGTCTTCTCCGAGACGAAGATTGCAACGATTAGGAAGCCGGTAGCGGCGCTCCGCTCTCATCCGAGTTGGCGCTGGGCGGGTCCAGCGTCAGATCGGTCAGGAACTGAATGCGTGAGGGTGAGTAAGACCTGCGTACCGATGAGCAGGTGATAGGTTACGAGCAACCTGCCCTTACTTCATGATGCGCGATGCGGGCGGCGAAGATCCGAGCAAGACCACGCGCGTGCTGACCGTCATGTTTCCGGAGGACCATTGAGGCCCCTCATCGGGCTTTTGGAACTTGGTTCCTTTCGCAACCATCTACTCCCGCTCGGGTTGTTACTGACGAAAGGAGACCCGCTATGGAAGAGCATTTGTATACGCCCAGGCGCCCTCCGCCGATCAATGATCCTCTCGTTAACGATCCGTTGGCGACAGATACGCGCCCCCGTGCGGACCTTGACGATCGAGACACGTCGTATTGGCCGTTCTTGGTTATTGGCGCAGCCCTGCTCGCGGGCCTGCTGTACTTTGGCTTCATTTCGGATACGCCGAACACCCAGGTCGGGCAGCAAACCGAGCGTCCAGCTGTAACGCAGCCGACTACATCACCGCAGTAACGACGAACTCGATTGAGCCCCGCTTCGGCGGGGTTCTTTTTTGGCATAGATGCGCGCACCCCGGGGCTCTTTTTCGCTCCGATACGGAACTTCCATCAGGCACCCGCCGTTGGCTCTGCAGCATTTTGGAGAGGAGTAGCATCATGATTAATCGTGATCGTCTCAATCCTCCGTCGTCATCCGGCCTCGACGTACCGCCACCGAATGGTGTCACCGAGGAAATGCGAACGCGTGCGTGGCAGCGCGCGCTGCATGACGAAGATACCGTGCTCTGGCCGATGCTCGGCATCGCCGTGGCCATCATCATCGTGTTCCTGTTCATCGTAAACATGTTTGGCGATACGCCCACTACGCAGGTCGGCGAGAACGCCGGGCGCCCGGTCGTCACCACGCAGCCGCCCGTAACGTCACCACCAGTACCGCAGTAGTAACCAATCGAAACCCCGCTCGGCGGGGTTCTCCTTTTGGGGGATCGATCGTGGCAAGAGTCGACCAGAGTGATGACCTGAACCGGCCGAGTTGGTTCGTAAACATCGGCACGCGTGATGTCACCACGTGGTGTACCGTCGCTCGCGTGGTGGATCGGAGTTATGGGCGCGGTCACTAATTAGGCGTTACGAAACTCCCGCGCCTGCCATTCTCTCCGTATGAATGGCGCTAAACTTGCCACATTCGCAGAAGAGATCAAAGGCGGCGCCTCGATCAACGGGACGCTTCTTTATCAGTTCCTCTCGCCAAAGAGCCGCCCGTTCTGATACGGCCTATGCCAGCACGTTCAGTGGCCACTGCCATCACAGCACTAACCCCTTGTCGAGCGCTGGGCTCCTCCATATCGAGATCGGCTGATTTGCTGCATCGCAGAACGCAATGCGCCGCGCTGTTGTCGCGTTTCTGTTAAAGCATGGGGGACAAAGCCAACACGGGCGCGACCCGTCGCCGACGCCCGGAAGCCTTGTCCGCCGGTTTGCCTCAGCAAATCAGGCATCCGGCAAAGACCGAGCAAACAATGGGAGGAACGGATGCGCCGAAACGCTTGCCGGCTGCTCATTGGCAGCATCGTGGTAGCAGCCTTCGCACTGGACCTGATCTCGCCAGCGGTGGCTCAGAAGCAGGGCGGAACCCTACGCATCTATAACAGCAGCAATCCACCGAGCGCCTCACCCCATGAGGAAACGACCATCGCTGTCGTCATGCCCTTCATGGCAGTCTACAACAATCTCGTCCGCTACGACCCGATCAAGCCGCGCAACAGTTTCGACACGATCATCCCAGAGCTGGCGACCGCTTGGGAATGGGATGCAGCCAAGACAAAGCTCACCTTCAAACTCCGCTCCGATGTTACTTGGCACGACGGCAAACCTTTTAGTGGCAAGGATGTGCAATGCACCTTCCACCGACTTAACGGCAAGGAGTCCGACAGTCTGCGGCGCAACCCGCGGGGCATCTGGTACGAGAACCTCATCGAGGTCTCGCTCAACGGCGACTACGAAGTCACGTTCAACCTGTCGAAGCCGCAACCCTCGCTGCTCGCCATGCTCGCCTCGGGGTACACGGCCATCTACCCCTGCCATGTCTCAGGTCGCGATATGCGCGTCAAACCGATCGGCACAGGTCCCTTCAAGTTCGTCGAATTCAAAAGCAATGAAGCGATTCGGCTGATTAAAAACCAGGACTACTGGAACAAGGGACAACCCTATCTCGATGCCATCGAATGGCGGATCGTGCCGAGCCGCTCCACACGCATCCTTGCCTTCTCTGCCGGTGAGTTCGACCTGACACAGACAGCCGACATCACACCTCCGTTGCTCGCCGATCTGAAGAAGACTGCACCTAATGCGACTTGCGCCATGGTGCCGACCAATGTGACGACGCACATGCTGGTCAACCGGGAAAGGCCGCCGTTCGATAACGCCGACTTGCGCCGCGCCATGATGCTGAGCCTCGACCGTCAGGCATTCATCGACATTCTGAGCTTCGGCGAGGCCAATCTCGCCGTGAACATGATGGCGCCGCCTGAGGGGAATTGGGGGATGCCGATCGAGGAATTGAAAAAGCTATCCGGCTATGGTGACCCGATCGCCCAGCGCGAAGAGGCGCGCAAGATTATGCAGACGCTGGGCTACGGCCCGAACAACAAGCTGAAAGTGAAAGTCGCGACGCGGGATTTTAATACGTTCCGCGATCCCGCCGTGATCTTCGTTGACCAGCTCAACAAGATTTACTTCGATGCCGAACTCGACGTCGTCGAATCCTCGCTTTGGTACAATCGCCTGTTTAAGAAGGATTACGCAGTCGCGCTCAACCTCGCCGGCGCTGGCATCGACGATCCTGACGGCGTCCTGAAGATGGGCTTTGCCTGCCAGTCGGACGCAAATTTTTCGAAGTACTGTAATCCAGAAGTCGATGCGTTACTCGATCAGCAGTCGCAGGAGCCCGATTTGGCCAAGCGCAAGGCAATCGTCTGGCAGATCGAGCGGATTCTGGTCGAGGATGTCGCACGGCCAATCATCTTCCACGGCAGAGCAGGCGACTTGCTGGCATCCTCACTTCAAGGGCCACGTCCAGCACGAGAACTCGATCTACAACAACTGGCGCTTCGATAACGTCTGGCTTGAGAGGTAGAGTGAGGCTTCCTCTGGGCATTTAGTTATTGCCGCTGACAGATCTGAACTTGCCCAGTCTCGTTGCGAACGACCCGCCCCGCTCAGCTTTCGTCTAGGACTGCGGCGCCACCTGGCGCTGGACATCGCCGTCCTTCACGCTTCCGGGTCGCGTTGGATCTTTGGTCCGCTCATGCCCCATGATCGGACGTCAGCGCGGCCGATCGCAATGTCGCAAAAGTGCCGATTTTGTTGCAGAAGTCGGTTGCTGTAAGCCGCGAACCGTGATTTACCGCGCCGGAAGGCGACGCGGCAGCGGGGGCTGGCGATGATGGGGCGGCACAACCGGGACCAGGGGCAGCTGTTCTATTCGTTCTGCCTCGATGACGCGGTACCAGCCGATCACCGCGTGCGCGAGATTGCCGGCGTGCTGGACCTGTCGTGGGTGTACGCCGAGCTGGCACCGCACTATCCCTCGATCGGGCGGCCGTCGATCGATCCGGTGCTCATGATCCGGATGCTCATCGTCGGCTACGTGTTCGCCATCCGCTCGGAGCGGCTGCTGTGCCGCGAGGTGCAGGTGAACCTAGCGTACCGCTGGTTCTGTGGCCTGAGCATCGAGGACAAGATCCCGGACCATTCGGCGTTCTCGCGCGCCCGCAATGAGCGCTTCCGCGACAGCAACATCTTCCGCCACGTGTTCGAGCGCGTCGTGGAGAGTTGCATTGCGGCGGGTCTGGTCGGCGGCGAAGGCTTCGCGGTCGATGCCAGCCTGATCGTGGCGGACGCCAACAAGCAGCGATCGATCCCGGGCAAGGAGTGGGACAAGCAGCGCGATGCTCAGACCGCGAGCCGGGCGGTGAAGGAGTACCTGGCAACGCTGGACGATGCGGCCTTTGGCGCGGCGAGCGAGGTGATGCCGAAGTTCGTTTCCCCATCCGATCCGGCGGCGCAATGGACCGGCGCGATGCGCGGACCGGCGTTCTTCGCCTACGCCGACAACTACCTTATCGACGTGAAGTTCGGCGTCATCATGGATGTGGAAGCCTCGCGTGCCATCCGCCAGGCCGAGGTGGGCGCGGCCAAGACCATGATCGAGCGCACCGAGGAGCGCTTCGGTCTGAAGCCCGAGCGGTTGGCGGCCGATACGGCCTATGGATCGGCGGCAAACCTCAACTGGCTCGTCAACGACAAGCAGATCGCGCCGCACATTCCGGTAATCGACAAGTCCAAGCGCGAGGACGGTACCTTCTCACGTGAAGACTTCACGTTCGACAAGGCGCGCGACATCTACACCTGCCCGGCGGGCAAGGTTCTCACCACGACCGGCAGGATCGTGAATGTCGAGCAGCTCTTGTATAGAGCGAGCAAGTTTGACTGCGACGTGTGCCCATTCAAGATGCGATGCTGCCCGAAGGAGCCGGCGCGCAAGATCCCGCGCAGCATCTACGAGGGCGCACGCGATGCCGCCCGCGCTCTCGCCGGCAGTAAGGCGTTCGAGCAATCCTGCCGCGATCGCAAGCGCGTGGAGATGCTGTTTGCTCACCTCAAGCGCATCCTCAGGCTCGGCCGGCTTCGCCTGCGCGGACCTCGCGGAGCGCAGTTCGAGTTCACACTGGCGGCCATCGCCCAGAACCTACGCCGCCTCGCCAGGCTGGTGGCCAGACCGCCACCGGCGGCTGCGTGCGTTGCGTGAGCGTCGCGTGCGTCAGCGCCGAAGCCGCCGCTCCCATGCGGGCGAGCGGCAGACAGCGATATCGCGACGACTGCCTCGACCGATCCCGTCTGGTCGCTTGCCGACTTCTGCAACAAAATCTGCCAAATCCAGACGTGAGAGGTTATCACCTTCGCACTTTCGACGATGTCAGCGCATGGGCCAGCACAATCGGCTGGTTTGGCCGCCCGTCGAGGTGGATCGCGTGCCCCTCGTAGAGGCAGCCAGCGGCAGAGCCGCTCCTCATTGCATCGTTGGCAAGAGGGCACCGCGGGGTGGTTGCCGGAGGTCACCGATGCGGATGGCACCCACGCACTTGCCTTGCCGTGCCAGTCACGTCCATGGACCGCGGATGGACGGGATAAAGGCCTATCAATTCGCTTCAGCTGGAAGGCGCGATCGTCCTGTCACCCCCAAACAAATCGCGTGGGTCATACAGCTTCTTCAGAACGGCGAGGCGCCCGTAATGAGTGGGTTGGAAGACGGTCGCCACGCGCGCCTTGCCGCTCCCGTCCACCGGGGTGTGCTCGGGGAGGAGAAATGTTAGCGCGTTCGTGCCTGTCCGATCATGCGCCAAAACTTCGTCGAGCCTTTGCCCCATTTCCAGTGCCGCCTGTTCTTTTGGTGCGTCCGGGGTCACTGACATGCCGAAGAACAGGAAAGGTGCATGCCAGTAGCCCAGTCCTTCGTGCCCCGCCGCTGCTCGCGCAACGCCTCCGCCGGGCCCATTGCGCAACTCCATTGCCAGGAAGGGTGAGCCAGGCGGCAGCGCCTGCGGCAACCCATCGATGATCTGGTCGGAAATCTCGCGCAGTGACTCGGAATATCCAATGCGCGGCAGGTGCAGCGGCGAATCCATCGTCACATCGCCGATCTCTCGATAAGGCATGGTGCGGATGGTATCGAGGATGCTGCCGGCAATCTTGCGCAATGGCGCAATCGCCCGCTCCGCGTCCCCTTCCAAACCTGGATGGCACATCCGGAACGCGACAACCGGCACGCCTTTAACCGGCCCCGGCAATATATCCCCAGCGGCGGATCAGGTCATCACTAGCGCTAAAGTATCGGTGACAGGTCGCGCAGGATGCGATCCTTGTGTCGCGCCCTGACTTCCCCCAGTCGATGGGCGCAGGCCGTGAATTCAGGCATGCCGGTCTGCTTGCCGAACTCTTGGCAAAACGCGCGGTCCTCCTCGGCAATCTGCTGCGCGATTTCAAGATCAAGAGCCGCTCGTATTTGCGGGCCTGTCACCATTGCGTGGATGGCAAGGGCTGCCAGAGCTGCCACATATGCGATGAGTAACGCTTTCGAGATGAAAGCTCGTGTTGGACTGGTCGGATCGAGATCGGGGAAAGCTTGCAGGGGTGAATTAGGAGCCATGCACTATTCCTTTCAATATTCTGGTGATCCATCTCCACAGCCGGAGCCCTATTTGTTCGTCCGCAAGCGTAGGACCGCTGCAATGAGGCTCGGATCTGAAGGTTGCAGGTCGGACGCGTGGCGGTAGTCGGCCAATGCTTGAGTTGGTCGGCCAGCAAGCTCGTGGGCCTGAGCTCTGCCGACAAACGCTTCGCTGAGTTCGGGCCGCAGGGTGATGGCTAAGGAAAAGTCGGTTATCGCTTCTTCCAACTGACCAAGTTGGATGTGGGTCTTGGCCCGATTGTTGAGCGCGACCCAATAGTCGGAATCGAGCGAGATGGACTGCGTGAAATCGGCGAGTGCTCGGGCCAACTCTCCCTTGCGCCGCCAAGCCACGCCGCGATTGTTGTGCGCCACGACACTGTCCGGTTCGAGGGAAATGGCGGCAGAGAAATCGACGATCGCATCGTCCAGTTGGCCACTTTCCATTCGCCCTAGGCCTCGGTTGATGTTGGCCTGCACGAGACCGGGGTCGAGTTCGATGGCGCGATCGAAGTCCGCAAGGGCAAGGGCATGCCTGCCGGCGGCCAGATGGGTTGAGCCGCGGTTGTAGTAGGCGTGCGCGTATCGGTGGTCGAGCGCGATTGCGCTGCTGTAGTCGGCCAGCGCTTGGTCGACTTGACCCAGCGCTTCATAGGCGTTGCCGCGGTTGTTGAACGCCATGGCCGACTCCCGATCGGTGGGCCAGCCATCCTCGGTAATGCGCGTGCAGCCCTCGATGACGCGCTGCAGATCCAACCGTTGGGTGCAGTCGTCTAGAACGTCGGCTCGCACAGCGGAAGCGAGTGCCAAAAGGCCCAGAAGCAACCAGACCCGGACGTACATGTTCAGCTCCAGAAAGGTCAACTGCACGCCGCCTTCCCGCCGCGACCGACATCGGATCGGCCGCCCAGTCACATGTGGCGGCGTCGCCACGGGAGTGTCGTGACCAAGGGACTGTCGTGACCTTGCGTCAAGCGGCCGTTATCGGGGTGTCAATGTGTGCCTGAGCCGCCGGTCCTGTCATGAACGTGCACCGAAAGTTTGCCGATTTTTCCCCGACGTCAGCGGATGATCGTTCAGTTTTGGAACGGCCAACCGCACTGCGAGGCGCCGGCGCGCTGGCCGACGACCGCAAGCAGCATGGCTCGCGATAAAGCTGATGGTTCCGTAAGGGCGAGCCAGCGGGATAGGCCCGCAGCCTTGAATGCGCTAGAGGTCCTGGACCGGTCGGCGCCTTACCGGATGACAGCTTGGCTGTTGAGGGCTAACTCCAGACCCTGCCTCAGCCTGCTCGCCACGTTCTTGCCGTCGGCACCCCTATTGAGCTTGCGCAGGCGTTGCTCATCCGAAAGCAACGGCGTGCTGCGCCGCAACGCCAGCACGTGGCGATCAGCGTCTACCCATTCCCCTTGTAACGCGTGCAGCGACGCCAAACCGGCTCGCACGTGCGGACTGTCCGGCAATGCTCCAAGCGCAGCTTGGAAGGACGCGCGAGCCTCTTCATCGCGACCAAGCTCAAGTTCTGCCCAGCCCGCCCATAGTTGCCATCCTTGAACGGTGGTTGCCCTATTAAACTTGAGCGCATAGCGGATGGCATCCAACCCTTCCTGATATCTTTGCATGGCGATCAATACGCGGCCCTTGCGTGCATAGGCGGGTGGATAGCTCGGATTGATTTCGATGCTGCGGTCGAGCGCCTGCAAAGAAGCGGGAAGGTTCCCCTGTAAAAGATGCAATGCGCCCAAACCATAATGCACCATGTGACTGCGCTTATCTTTCTCATACGCACGGCGCAACAACGCTTCGGCTTCCGCCAAGTGAGGGTCGCGCGCAAGTTTGAGATCCGCAATGGCGAAAATGTTGTAAAGCGCGAGCCCGAGCATGGCGCTCGTCGACGCGGGGTCGCGTTGCAACAGCGCTCTGAATGTCGTCCCTGCCTTATCAAAGGATGCGGAATGGGAATTGGTCAACAGCTGGGACCACGCACGAGTCAGAAGCTGATCGAGCGGCACATCGTCGTTAGATTGCAACGGCTGAGTTGACCCACGCTGGAACGCTTCGACGTGGATGGAGAAGGTTATGCTCCTGAGCATGTCATCTTGCAAAGCAGGCCACGTCGCCCGATCGGCCGTAAAATGATGCGACCAAACCTCGACACCCGAAGCCGCATCGAGGAGACCTACGTTAAGGCGAATTTTCGCATCCTGCTCTCGCGCGCTGCCGTGAACAATGTAGCGAACGTTTGGCGTGATCCCCTTATTTGATGTGCCGGCGGAGTCCGGGGACGCAGCCGCGACCACGCGCAATACTTTCACGCGGGACAAGTAGTTAGTCAGATCGTCCGTAATTTTTTCGGCAAATCCCGTCAGGTCAGAGAGACTCATGTCCGTGGCAAACTTTTGCACGGTGAGCGGAATAGCAATGCTGGCATCTCGCGCAGCGGGCGCTGCCAGCGATGTCGCAGGCGATGGAAGCGGGAGCGACCGTGTCCATATAAAACCAAGTACTACGACAGCACTGACACCCACCGCAGCGGATCCGATCGCCAAATGCGGTCCAACTGCTCGGCATCTGAGCCGCCTTATGATGATGGCGAATAAAGATTTGACCCGATCTAGCCATGATGGATCGGCAGTGAATGGCGCAACCTGCGAGACTGCGGGTATTGCCTCCAGGTTGGAGCAATTTGGGGTTGGCGCGGAAGAGGACAAGGGTGGGTGCCGAGTTGGGATGGGAACGTCCAACCTGTAACCACGGCGATGCACGGTCTTGATCAAGCTATGATCTTGGTCACCGAGCTTCTCCCGCAGCTCGCGCACACATTGGACCAGCAAGTCGTCGGTTACGGCAACATCCGGCCATACCGCTTGATGCAATTCTTGCTTTGAGACTAGGCGCCCTGCGTTTGCAGCAAGGTGACGCAGCACCTCATATGTCTTCGGGCGCAATTCGATATCTTGGTCGCCGAGTTGCAGGCATCCCCGCGCATCATCTAGCGAGAATAGGGGCCGCTGCTGGGTCATCACACGCTCCAAACCGGGCAGGTGATCGCCTATCGGAGAAATTTAGGCAAGAAATCGCCGGTTAGCAACGTATGCATCAGCACTCCAAGTCATGACTGTAGATACCTTCCTCTGACCATGGCCCCAAAGGCTCGCATCGAGTTTGTTCCGTTCGGCCGCGAAGACTTCGACCGATTGATCTCCTGGTTGCCGAAGGAGGATGATCTGATCGAGTGGTGCGCCACTTTCTTCAGTTACCCACTCACGCATTCCCAGCTTCAACGGTACCTTGAGGGTGCCAAGGTGCCCAACACCCGCCTTGTTTTCACGGCCCGCTCGCTTGAGGACGGGCCTGTGGGGCACATCGAGGTAAGTCACATTTGGCCTCATCTATCGAGCCGACTGTCGCGGGTCCTTGTTGCTCCCGATAAGCGCCACCGGGGCTTTGGTTCCGCTATGGTTCGCGAGACTGTGTCTCTGTCGTTCGAGCGCCACCACGTTGATCGTATCGATCTGGGTGTGTCGGCAGCCAACGTGGTTGCCATCGGCTGTTATTCAAAGCTCGGATTTGCGCAAGTCGGCCGGTGGCAGAATGCAATCACGGTTGGCTCAGGGACCATTGATGTTGTTTGGATGACCCTCACACGAGACAGATGGACACACATCAATCCCAGCCTCCAAGCGTAGAGCCGCGAGGTCTCATATGGGTCATCTTCTCCCGTCGTGCTCGTTAGCTCAGCACGTCTGGTTTACCCCCAAAAACGGAAATGCGGTCGAGCTGTGCACTACGGAGAAAAAGTGCCACTTCCTGACCTGAGCAGGTGGAACAGGGACGTCTCAGTGAGCGTCCTGCGGCTCCGGTATTGGCATGCGCTCGGTCGAACGCTCGCCCATAAGCCGCCGCAGCTTGGCACGGGCGCCTGGAAACGTAGCCAACCGCGCAAGCCACTGGCGGATCACGCTGGGTCGCGCAGGCCGCGCCTCTGTTAGCCAATACTCCTCGTACCACGATGGGTGGGCTCGAAACGCGCCCATCGGCAGCGCATCGCCGTCATTGGGCGCCGATCGAGTGTTGCGGTTTCGAGTTTGCGACATTGGTAAATCTCCTGGTCTGAGCGGTCGCTCACGAGCCATCATCCTGGCAGGCGTGCGGTTTCCTGCTTGGGGAAGCCCTTGGCGCTACCTTGGGTTCTGCGTTGGGGCCGCTTGTTTTTCGTCAGGGGTAGCCGTGCTACCTTGGGCTGTTCGACGGGAGGCGGGCCTTGCCCTTTGTGTTCGAAGACTTTGTTCTCGATGGAGACCGGCGCGAATTGCGTCGCGACGGCAATCTGGTCGCGGTCGAGCCCAAGGTGTTCGATCTGCTAGTGCATCTTGTCGCCAATCGCCAACGCGTAGTTACCAAGGATGACCTGAACGGCGCGGTTTGGGACGGGCGGATCGTTTCGGATTCATCACTGACGACGGCCGTCAATGCCGCTCGTGTGGCACTCGGCGACAGTGGCGAGGCCCAGCGGCTGATCAAGACGCTGCCGCGCAAGGGTTTCCGCTTCGTTGGCGAGGTACGGGAGCAGGAGGCTGCGGGTACGGCAGCGACCGACGTCGCGACTGCCATGCCGAAGGGGGGCTTGGCATTGCCGGATCTGCCCTCGCTGGCAGTTCTACCTTTCGCCAGTATCGGCAACGACCCCGAGCAGGATTACTTTGCCGATGGCATCGTGGAGGAAATGATCACAGCACTTTCTCGCATGCGCTCGCTGTTCGTGATCGCGCGCAATTCGAGCTTTACCTTCAAGGGCAGATCGGTCGATGTGAAGGAGGTCGGCCGTGAGCTCGGCGTGCGATATGTGCTCCAGGGCAGTGTGCGCAAGGCTGCCCGGCGGCTGCGCATCACGGCCCAACTGGTCGACGCGGCAACACGCACGAACCTATGGGCCGACCGGTTCGAGGGCGCCCTCGATGATGTCTTCGACCTGCAGGACCAGGTAACCACAAGCGTTATTGCTGCAATCTCGCCGCAGCTCGAAACGGCTGAAATCGCCCGTGCCAAACGCAAGACGACCGAAAGTCTCGATGCTTACGACATCTATCTGCGCGGGATGGCCGCCTATAACCAGCGGACCCGAGAGGCCATGGACGCGGCGTTGCGCGATTTCTACCGCGCGATCGAACTTGGCCCAGACCTGGCTGTAGCGCACGCTATGACAGCGATGGCGTACGCGATCCGCAAGTCTCGCGGCTGGGTTGTGGATCGCGAGAGAGAGGTGGCGGAAAGCAGAAGACTTGCGCGACAGGCCGTCAAAGTCGGTCGGGACGATGCTGTCGCGCTCGGCTTTTCCGGTTACGCCCTCGCCTTCGTTGCCGGAGAACTAGACGACGGCGCGGAACTCATTGACCGCGCACTCCATCTCAATCCAAACCTAGGATCCGTCTTGCTCGCGAGCGGCTGGGTGAAGGTCTGGCTGGGTGAGCCCGAGCCAGCCATCCAACATCTGACCCAGGCCATGCGGTTGAGCCCGCTGGATCCAAACATGCATATGATGCAGACCGCGACCGCTCACGCGCACTTCTTTACCGGTCGCTTTGGCGAAAGTACATCATGGGCGCAAAAAGCCTTGCGCGAACAACCTGACGCGCTGCCCATCTTGCGGATCGCAGCCGCTAGCCTTGCGCTGTCAGAGCGCGCCGGCGAAGCGACGAAGGCGATAGCGCGATTGTTGAAGGTCGATCCGAACCTGCGCGTCTCGAATTTCCGCGAGGGGCTGGGGCCTTACCGACATGAGGAATATGTGGCACGGTACGGGGATGCGCTGCGCAAGGCGGGGCTCCCGGACTAACGTCGTCTTGGCAAGCGCCTCGTGCGCACTGCGGTGGCCAGGCAGTAGCTGAGCGGGGCGGTATGGCCAAGGCTGCCGCGTATTTGAACATTTCACAGCCGGCGGTCTCGAAAGCGATCGGTGCATTGGAACGTACACTGGGCGTTCGTCTACTCGATCGCTATCCACACGGGGTGGAGTTGACAGCGAACGGACGTGCGCTTCTCAAGGGTGGTGTCGCCGTCTTCGACGAGCTGAAGCAAAGCGTGAAGCAAATCGCGTTCCTTTCCGACCCGACTGCGGGTGAATTGCGCATTGGGTGCACCGAGATGGGCGCAGTGGCGCTTGTACCTGCCGTGATCGAGCGGCTTTCCCAACAATATCCGCAAGTGGTCTTTCACGTCACGACTGCGGACACGGCCACGCTGACTGAGCACGAGTTACCACAGCGCACGATCGAGGTAGCGATCGGTGCGACACCGGAACTCGCATCCGGCGCAAAAGTCGAAGCCGAGATCCTATTCGGTGACCTACAGGTCGTCATGGCAGGCGCGCAAAGCGCATGGGTGCGCCGGCGCAACATTGCGCTCACCGATCTCATCCAGGAGCCATGGATTTTGCCGTCGCCCAACAGCATCGCTGGGCGCTACGTCAGAGAAGCTTTCCGTTCGAGCGGTCTAGAGCCACCAAACCCGCGGGTCGTTTCCTTCTCCGTCCCCCTGTGTCATTCCTTGTTGGCGACCGGGCGCTACCTAACACTGCAACCCCTGCTTATGGCCCGTCTCGCCAAACATTGCCCATCAAACGGCTCGACGTCAGATTTTCTGGAGTTCCCCGCTCCATTGGTATCATGACGCTAAGAAAACGGACTTTGAGCCCTTTAGCCCGGCTGTTCATCGCCAGCGCCCGCGACGTGGCCAAGCAGATTAACAAAGCTTGATAGCCCCTTCGGGATGCTGAGGCTGTAGAGATTGCACACGGCCTTCAACCCTTGCCGCCGTGGATGCGGCCGCTGGGCCAGCGCTTGGCCTCGTAGGCATCAAGCGCATCCGCTAGTAGAGCTGCTCGATAGCCTTCGCGTCGTAAAAATCCGAGACGCGCGTCTCGTGACCGACAAGGGCAAAGCCCTCGCGGTCCAAGGTTGGAGGCTCCGGTAAGCCGCGAGCATCGACAATAGTGACCCGCCGGGTCCGAAATTCGCCCGTGCGCTTGTTAGCCTCAGCATATGTGGCAGACATGAACACTTGCGGCTTCTCGCGTGAGCGGACCATAAACGTCAATGGTGCTTCGATGCTCGACATCTTGGACATCAGGGCTCTCCTAAGTGGCTTTCGATCACGGGTGCCAACTTCCCACGAGCATGCCAAGCAACGGCGTCGTCCAGTCGATCGTCGCCCCAAAACAGTTCACCACGCGTAACAAACGTCGGGGCCCCGAAGATGTTTAGCTGTCGCGCCTCATCCGTGGCGGCGACGTAGGCACGACCAAGCGCGTCCGAGCGGGCCACCTGGATTACACGCGACGGGTCCTGCCCGATCTCCGCCAGGCTTTCCGAGAGGTTCGGCTCGCCGTCAGCCTCCTTGCCCTCGACAAGCCAACGTCGATACGTCGCGCGAACGTAGTCGGCGCACCATCCTTCGGCTTGGCCGAGGATTGCGATACGATTGGCGAGATCGAGCTCCTTTAGGGGATAGGGCGCCGGCACCTTAATCGGCAGTCCGTAAATGGAGGCACGACGCTCAACATCGCGCCACATATAGGCAAGCTTGGTCGGCTTGGTGGCGAACGGGACGTTGTTCATCTCCTGCGTGATGGACCGGAGGCTGAAGGGGCGCCACCTGAAGCGCACTCCGCGAGCAGCCTCCACCTGGTGTAGTCGCGAGACCGTCAGGTAAGTGTATGTGCTTCCGATGAAGAACCAAAACTCTATCTCATGAGTATTCGGCATCGCCTTGCCCTCCCCGTTTGTGCTCGTCTGGTGCCTACGATCAGGGCGTTGCGCATGGTTGTTGTCGATACAGGTGGCCGAAGCCGGAGATGTCATCGTTGATCCCGGCGAGGCGCAGCATGTGCCAAGCCAGGGCGTGATTGCTCGACGTCACCGGTTTGCCGATCAGCCCCTCTGCCTCCTCGACGATACGTGCGACGCGTAGCGATGTGCACGAGACGAAAACACCATCGCACGAGGACGAGCTGCCGATCCGGACAATTGCTTCCAGAACGGCGCGCGGCGTGATCCGCGCGACGACCCCATCATCGGCCTCATTGAAGGAGCCCATTACCGGTATATCGAGCCCACGTGCGATCAGCGCTTCTCGCAGGCGTACGTTGATGTCACGGACATAAGGCGTCAAAAGCCCGACGCGCCGAACACCGGTCGCCCGCAACGCGGCAATTACAGCTGTCACGGGATCGGTGACTAGAGCACGAGGACGCACTGTCCGAATCAGTTCGGCCACACGCCGCTCCCCAATGACCAGGGCGCCAGAGGTGCAGGCGAACGCGATGACCGAGAGATCCACCATCGACGGCAGGAGTTGCGTCGTCGGCACGATCAAACCCTCCATCTCCTTCAACGCCTCAGGTGAGATATGGACGCTGTTGTGCAACCGGGCACCGTATAGCGCGACGCCATGGGCAGGCCAGATCGCCCGGAACTCATCCTCAATCGTCTGGTCGGTCTCCAGCACGAGAAGGCCCAGCGCTGCACGCCGCCCAACGCCTTCGTCCGTCTCAAATGGAAGATGTTCTAGATCCAGCTCCATCGGGACCGCAGCAAGGGCAGAGACGGTAACTTGCTCATGCATTGGGCGGACCTCACACAAGAGCGCTGACATTGACCATAGCTTGCTGATCGAGTGTCTCAATTGTACCAATCTGCGTGCTGTTGTTCACGCCGTTTCTCGGGAGGTGCGTGGGCCTGCACCTGTTCATCGCCCGCTAGCTACCGACTGGTCCACGGTGTTGCTCTGTCCGTGGTCCGCCCTCTGGCTGCCATTGAGCAAGTCGCAGCTTGGACACGGCGCTTGTGAATGTGCGGTCGCCGACACTAATGTTCCTCCGTTGGACCGTCAGACAGACCTCGGAGAACACATGACGATCAAACGCATCAACTCCGGAAAGCGCATGAGCCAAGCCGTCGTACACAACGGCACGGTCTATCTTGCCGGGCAGGTTGCGCTGGATGCGCCGGGCACAAGCGTCAGCGAGCAGACCACCGCAATCCTTGCCCGGATTGACCGCCTTCTTGCCGAAGCCGGTACCGACAAGACGAACCTGCTTTCCGCCAACATTTGGTTGGTCGACATCGCCGCTTTCGACGATATGAACAAGGTCTGGGATGCCTGGGTGGCACCGGGTTGCGCGCCAGCGCGCGCGAGTGGAGGCGAAACTGGCTGCGCCGCAGTTCCTGGTCGAGATAGCAGTCACCGCAGCAGTCTGAGCGCGAAGAGAATGCGCATAGCCATCCTTGGAGCCGGCATCGTAGGCGTTGCCACGGCCTACGAGTTGGCAACCGACGGCCACGAGGTCGTGGTCATCGACCGGCAGGACAGGGCGGCCATGGAGACTAGCTTCTCCAACGCCGGAATGGTCTCGCCGGGCCACGCCTACACATGGGCCTCGCCGCGGGCTCCGAAGATTCTCTGGCAGTCGATGTTCCGTGACGACGTGGCCCTGCGACTTCGGCTACGGCTCGATCCCGCCATGTGGCGCTGGTGCTGGCGGTTCCTGCAGGAGTGCACGTCCGAGCGCGCGGCGATCAACACCGCGCACAAGGTTCGGCTGTGCCTCTACTCGCAGGAGCGTTTCGCCGAGATAAATGGCCGCATTCAGATCGACTATGACCGCCGCACGCAAGGCGCGATTTACGTCTATCGCGACAAGGATCATCTCCATCGTGGCATCGGATCCATGCGCATCCTGACGGACAACGGGGTGACGCTGAGACCGGTCAGCACCGAGGAAGCCGTCGACATCGAGCCTGCGCTGGCGCCTGACAGCGCCAACATTGCCGGAGCCATTTACTGCCCCACGGATCAGTCCGGCGACTGCCACAAGTTTGCGAACGCCCTCGCTCTGCATTGCAAGGCCAAGCTGGACGTCACATTCCAGTGGTCTACTGAGATCCTGAGAATCGCCGCTGAGGGCGACCGAATTACGAAAGTCGAGACCGACAAAGGCCCCGTCACTGCGGACGCCTTCGTCGTTGCGCTCGGCTCTTACAGCCCTGCTTTGAGTCGGCAGATCGGCTTCGACATGCCAATCTATCCGGTCAAGGGCTATGCCCTGACAGTGCCGGTGGATGGGCACAACGGCGCGCCGAGCCTGTGTGGCGTGGATGAAAAGTATCTCATCGCATGGTCGCGCCTCGGCGTTCGGATGCGCGTCACCGCGACAGCCGATTTTGCCGGCTTCGACCGCTCCTTGAACGAGCGCGATTTCGCGCACATGCTTTCGACCATCCGCAACCTGTTTCCCGATGCCGGCTCCTATGACAAGGCTGACCGCTGGGCGGGTCTGCGGCCGATGACACCCAAAGGCACGCCGATGTTGGGCATCTCGCCGAAGCGCAACCTGTTTCTCAACACGGGCCATGGCCACATCGGTTGGACCATGTCGATGGGTTCGGCCCGCGTGGTGGCCGACATAATCGCCGGCCGAAAGCCTGAGATCGACCTTAGTGGACTGACGCTGGCGGATGCCTGACGCCGTCACTTCGACATCAGTTGATGCAGCGACGAGCCTCGGAACGACAATCGCTTGTCTTGGCTCCGGACGTCGGCAGCGATATCAGCGCAGGACGACCGAAGGTTACCTGGCGCTGGACATCGCCGTCCTTCGACGTCGTGGCCTTCTGCAGCCTGGATGTTCAGCCTCGATCACCTGGTCGCGAGGAGAGATGAGGATGGGCGCGGTGACCGTCCGCGCGGCTACTGCAAGCCTGAATCTGTCATACCAGCTGGTGACAGCCGAAGGTTCAGCCGTCGCTGTCGATGAGGTCGTGAACCTTCGGTCGACAAAGACATCGCTCGCCGGCATACGCCGATGGTTCGAATGTCCCGGATGCAATCGTCGCAGTCGCATCCTGTACGGGCCTCGTTTCCGCTGCCGGCTCTGCCATGGCCTGTCGTATGAAATCACAGTTCGAGAGCCGCGCCCAGCGCGCCAACCGACGTGCCCGCAAGATCCGGCGGCGGCTCGGCGGCTCCGACTGCCTGATGGATGAGCTCCCGCCAAAACCGCGCAGCATGCACTGGGCAACCTATCGTCGCCTCGAAGCCCAGGAGGTTGCTGCGGATGAGCAGTGGACAGTGGGTGTAATCGACCTATTGGCGCGCGTCGGCAAGCGTCGCCCTAAGCCGTGAACTCATTGGCGGCTTGATCAACAGCCTGGCAACCCTTTGGTCGCGTCGGATCTTTGGTCCGCTCATGCCCCATGATCGAACGTCAGCGCGGCCGATCGCAATGTCGTCTCCAAATGACTTGTGGAGGGCTCTCGAACATGATCGGATCGTCGCTGTCTCCCCAGAAGAGATTGAACTGCTTCGACATTAGATCCGCGACAGTGTGCCAGGAGCGCTGTTGGTCTATGAGGTCTTGCGGGGCGCTGCTGTTCTCTTGTCGCCGGTGTTGGGCGTACCGGTTGGCTCGATCAGCAGCATGTGCACTTCCTCTTGCGCGACAGGACGGTGCTCCACACCCTTAGGGACAATGAACATCTCGCCCGGTCCAAGCGAAACGGTTCTATCGCGCAGTTGGATGTCGAGCTTTCCCTTGAGGACGAGAAAAAAATCATCTGTCTCGTCATGCTTGTGCCAAACAAACTCCCCCTTCACCTTTACGACCATCACGTCGTAGGTGTTGAGCTGCGCCACGGTTCTGGGCGACCAGTACTCGGAGAACGTCGCCAGCTTTTCCGAGAGGTTGATCTTATCACTCATGTCTGACCCCACTCTGCGGACAAGAACAAGCCAATCTAGAAACACGTTCACGGTCGTGACCGAGGAAATGGAAGTCGGTGCGACCGCCTTGGCCAACGCCGCTGCCTGATCCCGAGCAGCTCCCGAAGCATTTGTGTAGGCTTGCTTGCGGCCGAAACCGGAGGAACTTTGGGCGCGCGCAAGGCTGCGGCCTCTGCAATTTTTTTGCTTCGACAGGCAACGGACTCGGCAGGTGCGTGACGTTATTTTTCTGGATCACGCTGTGCGGACGCAGAGCTGGAGGCAACATGCTCAAAGGCGTTCTCATCGCATCTGTGCTTGGCTTCGCTGCCCTACTGGTTCCATCGGGTCCCGCTGCGGCAGTTCCGGCGATAAGCAAGATCGAGGCTCCAAGTGGAGTGACGGAGGTAGGTCGCCGTCATCACCGATGGCATGGCCATCGCCATCACCGTCATGGCTGGCACAACCGGCACAGCGGGTTCCGCGTCTACGTTGGACCCCGCCACTACTACGGTGGCGGAGGGTGCGCGTGGCTCAGGCATAGGGCCGCTGTCACGGGCAGCTCCTACTGGTGGCGGCGTTACCGCTGGTGCCGAGGCTGGTAAGACCATAGAGCACACGACACTTGCTGCCGGTCTGCATTGATCGGCAGCATTCGCTGTTGGGTTGGCCTGAAGATGCTTGCCGATGATAAGCCGACGTGGCCATCGCGGCTAGACCTCCCCGGAACGGGGATGTCCAACGTGTCGCTGAGCTTGTAGCGGATCGTCGATACCCGGATGGGCGCGGCTGCCAGCGTGTCGCTCCCGGCCAGCTCGCTGGTCTGGTCTCTCCTCCTCCGCTGCTGTGCGAATGCTGCGGCCAAGCGAGAAGCAATCCACCGTGAGCAGTATGCCAACACTTCCATCATTTCATCTGCTGCATATGGCCAGTCAACGTGCCGACAACCTCTTCGCCGAACAGGGTTCGCCCCTCTCCCCTCGCCAGTACGTCGTTTTGGCCATGTTGGAGGGGGGAGAAGGCGGCAGCCAAACCGACATTGTCCGTGCCACAGGCATCGACCGCTCGACCTTGGCCGAACTGGTGAAGAGGTTGGTCAGGGCAGGCTATGTCCGACGCAGGCGATCAAAAACCGACGCACGCGCCTACGTCGTTCGTCTCACTGCCAATGGTCGAAAGGTGCTGGATGCCAGTCGTGGTGCAGCCATGCTAACGGGCGAACGGTTGTTTGCGCCGGTTACCGCAAGACATCGCGCGCAGTTCCTGGAACAGCTCACCCGAGTAGCGGAAGGAACCGCTTCTCAGGATTGAGCGGGCTGATAGTGACACCAACCTTCGCCGGATTGCGCTGTCCCGAGCTACAGCAACTGTTGTAGGGCCGCAGCTACCTGCTCGGGCGAGGCTGGCTTGGTGACAATTGGACCATGCCGACAAACGCCGTGCACGACATCGAAGCCCGTGTAGTTGACGAACGGAGTAGATGCGAGCGACAGCTGCGTTTAAATCGCAACTGCAACGGGGTCGGATAGATCAGTTAGGCGTTTGATATCTGACATTGGAAATCTCCAACCCCACTACGATTTGCGCGAGCTTCTGCGGGATAGCGCTGGGCGGTACTGATCACTTCCATCCTCATGCAGCCGCCCGCGCCAAAGCATCATGCGCCGCTCAGCCGGCCTTCTGGAAGGGGATCACCTTCGACACCTCGCGACCCGCCACAACGCCCTGGACCCATTCGTCCCATGACCGCAGCACCTGGGCTTTGCGCTCAAGCTGATCGCTGCGCACGTAATGACGGACGAGGGTTCGCGTCTCCTTGCCCCCGGCCTCGTGGCCGATCACCGCTGCTACCAACTCAAGCGAAATACCCAGCTCTGTCAGTCGCGTGGCTACCGTTCGACGCAAATCGTGCGTGGTGAACTTTGCAATTGGCAGGTTGTTGCGGCGTGTCAGCAGGAAGTGGCCGATGTGAGCCGCGGTCAGGACTGCTTCCGTCCGTGTCGTAAACAGCGGTCCCCCGTGGATCATAGAAAGCCGTGTCTCGACGATCTGTCGGGCCGTTCCAACCAGTGGCGTGACGCGTGGTCGATTGTTTTTCGAGCGCGCGGCTGGAAGCGTCCAAGTCCATTCGTCGCGATTAATTTCCTCGGCGCGCAGGCCGCTGATCTCACCGCATCGCGCCCCTGTGAGAAGTTCCAGCTTCAATATTTCCGCAGGAGCGTCCGGAAGATTGCCAGAATCGAGCCACCTCCAGAGAGTCTGGATTTCCTGTGGCGTAAGCACACGGTCGCATGGTGTGCCGGGATCGTAAGCCTTTAACCCCGCAGTTGGGTCCGTCTCCACGATGTCTTGCGACAAGGCCCAACGAAACATCGCACCTACCGTCTGGCGGCGACGATCCGCTTCTCGCTCCAGCCCCTGGTCGGCACATTGGTCGAACAACTCGCGCAAGTCTCGTCGCCGGATGTCCTCAGCCGGCCTCTGCATTATGGGGGCAAGAGCGCGTCTCAGGCGGCTTTCAATTTCCTTGGCAGTTCGCAGCCGGCCCACAACCCTTCGTCTCAGGTAAATCTCAATCAGCTTTTCAACGGTAAGCCGGGAAGCCCGCGCTTCGCGGCTTTCCTCTTCCTCAGCCAGCAGATCGCGGCCTGCCCGTGCAGCGCTGGTTAGCTCATTGGCACGATCCCTAGCCCGTTCGAGAGGTACATCGTCCACGCGCCCGAGCGACATCCGCCGCACCTTCCCCTTGCCACGAATCCGAAAAGCCAAATCCCAGGTCTTGACCCCACTCGGCGCTACTCGCACCGCCAATCCAATGCAACGCTGATCAGATACCCGATAAGGTACCGCTGCGCGCCGCAACCCCTGGATGGAACGATGTGTCAGGGAAACCTTGCCGCGCGTTAATCCCGAACCGGAGGCCATTCCCGTCCCTTCTCCCCTCGCAACGCTGTCGCAACAGAGTTGCCGGCTGCCGGCAAACTGCTGCAGACATCAACGAACAATAACCGCCCAGTTTACCAACGCAAAATGCACGCAGGCGGACGTCAGCAGATTTCTACGGACACATATACAAGTGCTGGATGCAAACCTACCTCGTCCACACGCGCCAGCCGATAAGGCTGTTGCGGGAGCTGGGTTTGCGGCAGTGGGCCGGTCTCCATGTGCTGATGGGCGGCATTTTGCTGTCCGTGCTCATGCATCCGCTCAGCTATCTGCTGCTGGCCTTCGAAGCGGCCAACGGACGCCTCTTTGACGAACCGGGCGGCCACCTTCAGCACTGGCTGTGGTGGGTCGCCGTGTTCAATCTCGGTGCCGGATATGCGAGTGCGATGATCGTCGCGGTGCTAGCCGCCGTGCGCCGCGGCAGGTCGGATCTTGCCCCTTACGTGCTGCTCATGCCCGTATACTGGCTGCTGATATCCTTTGCCGGCTATCGTGCCCTGATCCAGCTCGCGCGAGCACCCCACCTGTGGGAGAAGACGCAGCACGGTGCGGTCTTGCGGCGGCGGTAACCGACGGTCGCCGGGCGACGCGGGCATGGTGTTGCCGTCTTCTTGGGCGTTGCTGCGAGCAATATGCCATCCGAACAGGGCTTGTTGGACCGGGCAAGGCGAAGCTAGGCTAGCGCGGTCTATGGCTTGGGCCTCCGCCCGGTTGCAATCCAGCGTGCCAGGAGAAGCAGATGTCACGAGCCGGCAATATTCGCATCAACACATGCATTGCCGCCGTCGCGGCAATGGCCGCGTGGCCGCAAACGGCCGCGGCGCAAGCGTTCGCCTGTCCGAAGACCGGCGGACATATGGTCTTTGCCCAGGAAGCCAAGGTCAACAGCCTGGACCAGTACACCTCCTCGACCATCTCGACGCGCAATGTCGCGATGAACATCTTCGAAGCGCTGATGACGCGCGACGAGAACATGAACCCGATCCCCGAGTTGGCGCAGGAGGTGAACGAAAGTGCCGACGGCCTGACCTACACGTTCAAGCTCCGGCAAGGCGTGACGTTCCACAACGGCAAGCCGATGACGACCGAGGACGTGGTCGCCTCCTTTGATCGTTACAAGAAGGTCGGCATCGATAAGGGCATTCTCGATATCGTCGAGAAATGGGAGGCGACGGATGCGCAGACATTCGTCATCAGGCTCAAGGCGCCACAACCGACATTCCTCGAGAACCTGAGCTCGTTCAGCGTTCCGATCGTGATCGTTCCAAAAGAAAACACCGACGCTCCGCCGATGCAGATGAAGCCGGTCGGCACCGGTCCGTGGGAGTTCGTCGAGTTCGTGGCCGACAGCCACGTCAAGCTGAAGCGCTTCGACGGCTACAAGCCCGATACGCGCTACAAGGACATCGATGGGTTCGGCGGCTACAAGGTCGCGTGTCTCGATACGGTGACGTTCCGCATCGTGACTGAGGCCGGCGCGCGCGTGGCTGGGCTGGAGACGGGCGAGTTTCTTGGCGCCGAGGACGTGCCGGCCAAATCCCAGGCAACGCTCAAGAGCAATGCCAACATCGTGCTCAAGCCGCTGCAGAATTTCTGGGTTCAGATTGCCATCCCGAACCTGTCCGTGCCGCCGACCGACAATCTCAAGGTGCGGCAGGCCATCCAGGCCGCCCTTGATATGGAAGAGATTATGGAGGCAGCAACGGATGGCGCCTATCGGCTCAACATCGGCATGCAGTATCCCGGGCAGGCGTTTTACACGGAGGCCGGCAAGGAGACCTACAACCAGAAGAACGCCGACAAGGCCAAGAAGCTGCTGGCGGAAGGTGGCTACAAGGGCGAAAAGCTCATCCTTCTCACCAACAAGGACTATTCGAATATGTACACGGCGGCCCTCGTCATGTCCGAGCAGCTCAAGGCTATCGGCATGAACGTGGAGCTACTGGTGCTGGATTGGCCGGCCTCGGTGCAGAAGCAGCAGAACAAGGGCGATCCGAGCGGCTGGAACTTCTTCTATACCGGCTACGGCACCAACACGTCGCTCGGTGGCGTGGCGGCGATGCGGTTCCACGCGCCGCCGTTCAACACTTACCGGCCCAAGGACGATGTGCCCGACGCGGAGTTCGCGAAGTTCTTCAATGAGATTACCAACGGCAAGACGCTGGATGAGCGCAAGGCCGCATTCTCTCGTGCCCAGGCGCGCATGCTGGATCAGGTTCTGGCGGTTCCCTTCGGCACGCTCACCAAGGTGCAGGCGGTGCGTACCAATGTCGAGAACTTCCGGCCCTTCCGCATTCCGCGCATGTCGAATGTCTGGCTCAAGGGCTGATTGCGCATCACACCAGGCGTAGGCAGCTCTGCGAGGATACGGGATGGGTCGCTATATTCTTTCGCGGTTGATCCAATCGATACCCGTCCTGATCCTCGTCAGCGTGATTTCGTTCGGGCTCATGAAACTGGTGCCCGGCGACCCGGCGATCCTGATTGGTGGCCCTTTCTCTACCCCCGCCGAGCTCGACAACATCCGCAAGAACCTCGGGCTCGACCAGCCGTTTCACGTGCAGATGTGGCGTTACTACGCGGGCCTGGCGCGTGGGGATCTCGGCACCTCGCTGCTGCTCGGCAAACCCGTGCTGCAGGCAACGCTTGAGCGTGTACCAGTATCGCTCTCGATCGCCGTTTACTCAATGGTGCTGACGCTGCTGATCGGCATTTCGTGCGGAGTCATCGCGGCTCTCAACCGCAACAGATGGCTCGATCAGGCAGCGATGGTGTTTGCCCTCATCGGCGTGTCGCTGCCGAATTTCTGGCTCGGGTTGATGCTAATCATCCTCCTGTCGGTTCACCTCGGGTGGCTGCCGACTGGCGGCTATGTGCCGTGGCAGACAGACTTCGTGGGGTGGTTCAGGACGGCGACCATGCCGGCCATCTCGCTGGCCCTACTGCAGGTCGGCCTGCTCGCCCGCATCACGCGCTCGACGATGCTCGAGGTGCTGCGCCAGGACTATATCCGGACCGCAAGGGCCAAGGGTCTGCCCGAGTTCATCGTCATCGCCAAGCATGCCTTCCGCAACGTGATGATCCCTGTCGTCACGGTGATCGGCGTCATTTTCAGCGTTCTGATCTCGGGATCGGTCGTGATCGAGTCCGTGTTCTCGGTGCCGGGCATCGGCTCGCTCCTTGGATCCGCGGTGCTGAGACGTGACTACCCGATGATCCAGGGCGGCTTGCTGCTGGTGGCCACCGCGCTGCTCATTCTCAATCTGATCGTCGACGTGCTCTACGCCTACTTCGACCCCCGGGTGCGCTATGACGTCCGTCGCTGACGTTGAGCCGCTCGGCCTGAGTGGGTGGCGAGGTTTTCTGCGCCGCCGGCCAGTGCTCCTTCGGCTGCTGCGTCACAAGGCGTTTCTGGTCGGATTGGTGCTGTTCGGCTTCGTCGTGCTGATTGCAGTCTTCGCTGACTTGATTGCGCCCTCCGATCCTGCACGCATGGCGATCCGCAACCGCTTCAAGCCGCCGAGCTTCGAGCATCCGCTCGGGACCGATAATCTCGGTCGCAGCCAGCTTTCGCGCATCGTGTACGGGGCGCGCCTGTCGCTGGCGATCGGCTTCGCCGTGGTCATTCTGAATGCTGTGTTCGGAGTTATGCTCGGCGCAGCGGCCGGATACTTCAGGCGGCTGGACAACATGTTGATGCGCATGACCGACGCGCTCATGGCGTTTCCCGCCGTTCTGCTGGCGATCGCCATTGCCGCGGCGCTGGGGGCGTCGAGCCTGACCGCCGCCATCGCGCTGTCGGCGGTCTACATTCCGCGCACCGCCCGCATCGTGCGTGCGTCGGTTCTGGTGGTTCGGGAAATGGAGTACGTGCAGGCCGCCATGGCGATGGGCGCGAGCCATTGGCGCATCTTGCGCAAGCACATCCTGCCCAACTGCCTGGCTCCGCTGATCGTCCAGCTCACCTTCATCTTCGCCTACGCCATTCTCTCCGAGGCAGTGCTGAGTTTCCTCGGGTTGGGCGCCGCACCGCCGACCCCCACATGGGGCAACATCATTGCCGAGGGACGCCAATACATGCGTGAGGCCGCCTGGATCACGCTCATTCCGGGGCTGGTGCTGGCGATCACGGTGATTGGCTTGAACCTGCTGGGCGATGGCCTGCGCGATGTGCTCGATCCGCGTCTCAAGGTATCGCAGGACTGATATGGTTGCTTCGTCCGAGCCAGTCCTGCTTTCAGTGCGCAATCTGAGCGTGATGTTCGCCACCGAGCAGGGCCCAGTCACGGCTGTCGACAATCTGTCTTTCGACCTGGGTGCCGGACAGGTGTTGGGGCTGGTCGGCGAGTTCGGCTGTGGCAAGAGCGTGACGGCTTTGTCGATCCTGGGGCTTCTGCCCAGTCCGCCAGGGCGCATCGGCGGCGGCCAGATCCTCTTCGAGGGCGAGAACCTGCTCGCAAAATCGCGCCGGGAGATGCGCCGCATCCGCGGTAGCCAAATCTCTATGATTTTCCAGGAGCCCATGACGTCGCTCAATCCGGTCTTCACGATCGGGGACCAGTTGATCGAGACGATTCGGTGGCACGAGCGCATGGGGTCGGCGGCAGCGAGACGGCGTGCGGTCGAGATGCTGGACAAAGTGGGCATTCCCTCACCAGCGCAGCGTCTCGACGAATATCCGCATCAGCTCTCCGGCGGTATGCGCCAGCGGGTGATGATCGCGATCGCGCTGGCATGCACACCGGCTCTGCTGCTGGCCGACGAGCCGACAACGGCGCTGGATGTGACCATACAGGCGCAGATCCTCGACCTGCTCGGCACGCTGCAGCAGGAGTTCAAGATGGCGGTGATCCTGATCACGCACGACCTCGGCGTGGTGGCGCAATTCGTTGACCGGGTAGCGGTGATGTATGCGGGACGGCTGGTCGAGACCGGCAGCGTCACGGATGTGTTCGAGCGCCCGACGCATCCCTACACTCAGGGATTGCTTGCCAGCATTCCGTCGCTGGAGGACGAGCAGGAGCGCTTGGCTTCCATCCCGGGCACCGTGCCCGATCCATTTGCGCTGCCGTCCGGATGCAGATTCCAGCCGCGATGCGGCCATGCCAAGTCGGCATGCAGCCTGGCCGAGCCCCCCTTGATCGAGTGCGAGGCGGCGCACGCGGTCGCCTGCATCAGGCCTGTCGGTTACCGCGTCGGAGCGACGGCGCCATGAGCAATGCGCCGGCCCTTGTGCAGGTCGAGGCGCTGACCAAGCATTTTCCGTTGGTGAAGGGGGTGGTCTTTGCACGCAGCGCAGGCACCGTGAAAGCGGTGGATGGCGTCAGCTTCTCGCTCGGACGGGGGGAGACCCTTGGTCTCGTCGGCGAGAGCGGGTGTGGCAAAACCACTACCGGGCGGATGATCATCCGGCTGATGGAGCCGACATCCGGACGCATCGTGTTCAATGGCCAGGATGTGGCCTCGGTCGAAGGCGAAGCGCTGCGTAGGCTGCGCCGCGACATGCAGATCATATTTCAGGATCCGTTCGGCTCGCTCAATCCGCGCATGACGGTGGCGGAGATCATTGCCGAGCCGCTGGTCATCCACGGCGAGGGCGACGCGGCGGCACGTGCGCGCCGGGTGCGCGAGCTGCTGGGCGTGGTCGGCCTCGCAAGCTACGCCGCCGAGCGCTACCCGCATGAATTCTCGGGCGGTCAGCGTCAGCGCATCGGCATTGCGCGCGCCCTGGCCCTGAAGCCCAAGTTGATCATCTGCGACGAGCCCGTATCGGCGCTCGACGTCTCGATCCGCGCGCAGGTCATCAATCTGCTGCAGGACCTGCAGCGCGATTTCAACCTGACCTATCTCTTCATCAGCCACGATCTGGGTGTCGTGAAGCACATCTCCAACCGGGTGGCCGTCATGTACCTCGGCAAGATCGTGGAGATCGCGGACAGACGCAGACTGTATGCCGCCCCCGGCCATCCTTACACACAGGCGCTGCTGTCGGCCATTCCCGTGCCGATGCCTGGACGCAAGCGTCCGGGTGCGCCCATCAAGGGCGATATTCCGAGCCCGCTCAACCCGCCGCGGGGGTGCCGATTCCACACCCGCTGCCCGCACGCGTTCGACCTTTGCAGGACAGCAGAGCCCCCACTTTTGCCTGGTCCGCACGGCCAGCATGTGGCCTGTCATCTGGTCAATCGTCCGGCCGCATGACCTCCGCACACGGAGCTGTGGAAAGTATGCTTGAGGTGGGCGGGCGAGTTGGCGTAAAGGTCGCCGCCTCGGGAGCATCCGGGCCAGGATCGCTGCCGGTCAATCGAAGGTAAATTAAGCACGCGGCCTTTTTCGATGTGGCTCGCGCGATTGACGGACACATATTTGCCATGAAACGCGCAAAAAGAGCCATCGAGCCCACGCAGGGGGAGTCTAGATGAATTGGGCCGCAGAGTTCGAGGCTGCGCAACACAGTCGGTCCGCGAACGTCGTGTGCATGAAATGGGGCACGCTCTACGGTCCCGAGTGGGTCAACAAGCTTTACGGCATGGTTGTCCGCAACACGACGTGGAACGTGCGATTCGTCTGCTTGACCGATAATAGCCATGGCATCCGCAAGGAGGTCGAGTGCCTGCCGTTGCCGGCGCTCGCGCTCGATCTCCGCACACATGTCAATGGGCGAAGGGACGATCCCTGGTGGAACAAGGTCAGCCTCTACCGCAAAGATTTGCACGATCTCAGCGGCATGACGCTCTATCTCGATCTGGATGTCGTGATCGTCAGCAGCATCGATGACTTGTTCACGTATCCGGGCCGGTTCTGCATGATGCCCATTTGGCGCGCAGATCGCTACGAGGGCAAGCTCGGCAACAGCTCAGTGACCCGCCTTTTTGTCGGGGCCGAGAGCAATATCTACGAGCGGTTCGTGTCACAGCCCAGTATGCACTGGGAGGCAATGTATCACGGCCATGAGCAATCGTTCGTGTGCGCCTCGGCTGAGGACCTGACGTTCTTCCCACCCCAATGGTGCGTGTCCTTCAAATCCTGCCTTCCTCGCAATGCGGTGGTGCGGTTCTTCTCGGAGCCGATATTGCCGCCGGACGCCAAGATCATCGTCTTCTTCGGCGCCAACACGCCTTATGCGGCTCTCAAAGGCGAGATAAATCCAGGCAAGAAGTGGGGAGCTTGGAGGCGCTTCTCGCCCTATAAGAAACGGTTTCGTCCCGCACCCTGGGTGGCTGAGCACTGGTCCGAATGAGCTTTCCGGGACAGTCGAACAATTCCATGAACCTTAAGGACGCGGTCCTGAAGGCCCGCCGCGCGCTGCAGGCGCGATTGTCCAATCTGCTGGGACTGAGTGCGACGGAGAGAGCACTCAGTGCTCCCGTTGTCGCCGATCCGGATCGTCACGGCATTGCGCTTGTAGCAATCGTCAAGGACGAAGCCCGCTACATCGGCGAGTGGATCGCTTTCCACACCAACCTCGGTGTGCGGTCGATCTACATCTACGACAATGGCAGCACGGATGAGACCGTCGCCTTGGCTCAGGGTCGAAAGTTCCTGGCTGACGTTCGTGTCATCCCTTGGATGAATTTCGGTCGGCATATCCGCATTCAGACTGCTGCCTACAATCATGCCGTCGCCAATTTCGGCCGTCGCTATCGCTGGATGATGTTTCTCGATATCGATGAGTTCGTTTTCCCTAAACAGGGTAGAGACCTGAACGAGACCATGGCAGCTTTTGATGGCGTGCCCGCCGTCTCATTTCCGTGGCAAATGTTCGGGCCCTCGGGTCACAAACGGCGCCCTGATACCTTGGTGGTCGAGGCCTATCGCGAGCGGGCGGCGTTTCCGTTCACCCCGGAAACCGCGTCTCTTCTGAACTACAAGACGATTGCCGATCCGACGGTCATAAAGTGGGCGCATACGCACTATTGCGAGCTGTGGGATGACGATGGCGCCATGTTCAATGATGCGGGACAGAGATTCTGGCGCTTCGATCGGTTCAATCTCCAATATGCGACGGCCGAGCGCATCCAGCTTAACCATTATTTCACGCGCTCCTACGAGGAGTTCGAGCAAAAGATCGCCAAACGCAGGGTCTCGAAGGAAGGACGGACGGACCACCGGCAAGGCCTCGAGTATCAGTTGGGGTGCATCAATCGCAACACGGTCCGGGATGATGGCGCGGTCCGCTTCGCAGGCGATGTGAAAGCCGCACTGGCCATTGCGGATCGACGCACACGCTCGGGTTTTCAGCCTTCGGCGTCACCCTGAGCCCGCCGCGCGCCGGAGGATCCGCTTATCGAGGCGGATCACCCGCGCCAGCTTGTGACAGCGCTCACGCCACGTCAGCGCGGTCGTCGGCGGTCAGTCGGCCATCGGCAAGTCGTCGATCCTGAAGATGATCGATGGAAATTGCCGATACCGGAGTCGCCAGTGACCGCGGCGGATATGCCGGCACCTGGCGAACAGCCCGGACCGGCTAAGCGCGTTTTTTGCCGCCGCGCGGTGCTTTCGTTTTGGCCGGCGCAGGCTCGCCGATGCTCCGCTTCAGCGCTTCCATGAGGTCGACGACGTTGCTGCCTTGCGGGCGTGCGTCCTCGTGCGGGGCAATAATCTTGTGCCCTTTGAGCTTGTCCTGAACGAGCTCTCGCAACGCTGTTGCGTAGTGGTCCTGGAACTTCTTCGGGTTGAAGGGCCCCGACTTCTTCTCGATGAGCTGCACCGCCAGGTCGATCATTTCCTTCTCGGGTTTCCCTGTGGGAATGTTCTCGAAGTAGTCGGCGGGATCGCGCAGCTCCTCGGCGTAGCGCAGCATCTCCATCACCAGACCATCTTCCAGCGGCGCGACCGCGACCAGCCATTCGCGGCCCGCTATCGTGATCTGGGCGAGGCCGATCTTGCCGGTCTTGCGCAGGGCGTCGCGAATGACGACGTAGCCTTCCCCCGCCATATCATCGACAGGCGCCATGTAGTACGGCCGCTCGAAATAGCGCGGATCGATCTGCTTGGCATCGACGAACTGCACCAGGTCGATGGTGCGCTTGCTCTCGAGCTTGATGGCGTCGATCTCATCGGGCTCGAGGAGAACATAAGTATCCGCATCGACCTCGTAACCCTTGGCGATGTCGGCATTCTCAATCTTGCCAATGCCTTGCACGACCTTCTCGTAGTTCACGCGACGGCCGGATGGTTTGTGAATCTGGCGGAATGAGATCTCCGACTTGGATTCGACGGCGTTGTAGATCTGAACCCCGATTGAGACCAGGCTCAGCCGGAGAAAGCCTTTCCAGTAGGCTCGGGGCGCACGAGGCATGACGCAAACCCTATGGATGCCGCACTAAAGGACACACAGTATGTTGTGGCCCTATAGCAGGCAACGCGGATCACTGCCGCTTTGGCGAAAGATTTTTCGTTGGTTATTCAACTCCAGCTAAATCACTGGCGTTTCGTTCCCGTCAGGCGCCGGATGGCGGGTTCCAAGGGCTGCGCGGCGTCATCGTAGTCCTTCCATGCTTCGCTCCGGGTCATCAGGCCTGGCGCAGTCCAGATCGTGAACCGCTGCGGGTCCAGCCCCTTACGCACCTGGTTCCAGGCGATCGGCATGGAAACGGGTGCGCCTGGGCGCGTGCGTGGCGACAAGGGTGCTACGGCCGTCGATTTGCGATCGTTGCGCAGGTAATCGAGGAAGATGCGCCCGGTCCGCAGCTTCTTGGTCATCTTGATGAGATACCGCTCCGGACTATCGGCGGCCATTTGCGCGCAGACCGCTTGCGCAAAGGCCTTGGCCTCGTCCCAGCCGAGGTCGCTCTTAGTTTGCGTCTGCAGAGGCACGACAACGTGTAGCCCCTTGCCGCCAGTCGTCTTGCAAAAGGCGGCGAGGCGAACATCCTCTAGTCGGTCACGCAGTTCCTTGGCCGCGTCGATGACGGCATCGAAAGGCACGTCCGGGGCGGGATCCAGATCGAAAATCAAGCGGCCCGGCACGGCGGGCTTGAAGGGATGGCAGTTCCATGGATGAAACTCCACCGCTGCCATTTGCCCCATCGCTACGAGGCCTTCGAGTGTATCGATCTGCAAATAGGATTTGGGATCGCCTGCCACTTTCGTCAGCGTGATGCGCTTCATGCCGGGCATGGCGTGACGCTGGAAGAACTGTTCTGCGGCGACGCCGTCGGGTGCGCGCACGATGGAGCACGGTCGCCCTTTGAGGTGCTCCATCATCCAAGGCCCCATCTTCTCGAGGTACCGGACGAGGTCGAGCTTGGTTACTGCCCCTTCCTTGCCGTGGGCGGGCCACAGGGGCTTGGCGGGGTTGGATATGGCGACCCCGACGATGACAGGAGCTCCGGCTCTCGCTGGCGTCATGGCAGAGGACCTCGTCTTGGCGTGGCCTGACGGCATTGGCGGGTCGATGGTTTCTGGAGACACGGGCCGATCCGCCCGCACCTCTTCCGCAGCCTTGTCCTCGCGCAGCCCCTTGAATGCGGCCTCGCGAATTATTCCGTCCCCAGTCCAGCCGGCGAATTCGATCTCGGCGACAAGCTTCGGCTTGACCCACGTGACATTTGCTTCGCGGCGCGGCGCCCCTTTTCCGCTGAATGGGCTCGTGCGAGTGGCAAGGGGGTTGAGGGCTTTCAGCAAAGTCTTGGCCGTACCGGCATCGTAGCCGGTGCCGACGCGCCCGACATGGATTAGATGATTGCCCCGATATACGCCGGCAATTAGCGAGCGCAGCTGATCCTTGCCGCCGCTCCAGCCGCCGATCACCACCTCCTGTTCCGGCCTGGATTTGGCCTTCGTCCACGCGTCGCTGCGGCCCGAGCGATACGGCGCGCTTTGCAGCTTGGAGATGATGCCCTCGAGTCCCAGGCGGCGGGAGGACTCCAGCACGTCGGCGCCGTGGCCGGAGACATGCTCGATAAACCGGATTGTCGGACTGCCGCTGGCTTTGCTGCGCAGGAGCTGGCGCAATCCCGCCTTGCGATCGACAAGCGGCAGCGACCGCAGGTCCTCACCATTCAGATGCAGGAGATCGAAGGCGAAGAAGATCAGATCCTCGGTGCGCGCCTCGGACAGTGCCACGCGCAGGGCCGTGAGGTCCGACACGTTGCTCCTGTTGAGGGCAGCCACCTCGCCATCGATGATGGCGTCCGGCAGCGAACGTGCTGCGACAGAGATCTCCGAAAATTTGTTCGTCCAGTCGAGCCCCTTGCGCGTGCGCAGCGCGACTTTACCGTTCTCGACGCGAAGCTGCATGCGATAGCCGTCCAGCTTGACCTCGTGCACCCAATCCTCACCGTCGGGCGGACACGAGACGGCCCGGCATAGTTGCGGGGCGATGAAGCTCGGCATGACGGCCTTCTTGGTTCCGCGCCGCTCCGATAAGGAAGGATCTGCCAGAATGCGGAGCGGCGCTCCCGACGATTTTGTGCCTTTGGCACGCGAGTGCCAGATCGCCTGTGGGTCCGCAGCCTTGGTCTTGGCCAGCATGAACGATCGGGGACCGCGCCCCTTTCCGGCTGCGATCTCGGCCATGCTTCGTCCCGAGGCGGCAGAGCGGTCCTCTGTGCCCGGATTGTCCTCATTGTCGCGGCTGAATTCGTCGCGATGCTTGATCATCAGCCAGTTGGTGCGCTTGCCGCCGGTCCGATCACGCTTCATGCGCACCAGGACCCAGCTTCCTTTGAGCTTGTCGCCGGCAAGTACGAACTTGAGCTCGCCGTCCTCGATGGCCTTGGCTGGCGGCTCGGGGCCTTCGGGCATCCAGAAGCCGCGATCCCACACCATCACTGTGCCGCCGCCGTACTCACCCTTTGGAATGGTGCCTTCGAAATCGCCGTACGCGAGGGGATGGTCCTCGACCTCCACAGCGAGCCGCTTGTCATGGGGATCGAGAGAAGGTCCGCGCGTGACGGCCCACGATTTGAACACGCCGTCGACCTCGAGCCGCAGGTCGAAGTGCAGGCGCGTCGCGTCGTGCTTCTGGATCACGAAGCGCGGGTATTCTGCCGGGCGGATCTCGGTTTCGCCGCTCGGCTCGGTCGTCGTCTTGAAATCGCGCTTGGCGCGGTAGGCAGCGAGCTTGGTTCTGGCCACGGCTACACTCGATGACGGCCTAGGAGCAGGGTCGCTTCGGATTGAATTGCTTCACCGCAATCGAGGCGGCCAAAGCGTAAATCCTGCTCTACGCTCTAGTTTAGAGGGCGATCGCGCTCTGGCAGGATGCAACCCTATGCGCTCGATATTGAGAAGTCATGTGCTGGATAGACGGTGAACGGCTCGGGTTTGTTCCCGAGCGGCAGCACGTAGCATGCCTTCATTCCGTCCCGATCCGTTGGCCGCAAGCAGCCCGCGGGTTGCCGATCTTCTGGGGTGGAGGCACTCACATGGCGAACGTCTTGCCGACGCTGATGTCGGTCATGGCACTCTTGTTCTCGGGCTACAGCCTCTATGAGTTCCGCTCTGCGGGCCCCGCAGCTTTCGATCTTCGTTGCCCCCCGCATCGACTACACCGATCCCGACCGTCCGGAGGCTGTTCGGGAGGTGTTCATCGTGCCGCTCACGATTGCCAACGATGGCGCGCGCTCGGCAACCGTTCAGGCTATCAACCTCGAAGTCGTCAATTCCCGCACTAACCAGGCCAAAACGTTCTACGCCGCGCGGTTAGGATCGTGGGGCGAGACACCGCTTAGGCCGTTCACGCCTGCCGTTCTCGCGGGTAGGGCCACATATTCGCAAGCCTTGCAATTCGAGCCGCGCGTGGGAGAAACGGTGGCGAGAATTCTCGACCTGGAGCCTGGCCGCTACACCTTTACGCTCACACTCGATGTCGCGGCGGCGCAGGGCTCTTGGTTTGTTCCCGGGTCCGTCGCGCCGCTTCAGTTCGAGATGCAGATCGGGCAGCTCGACTATCGCTACTTCCAGGGTACAGGGACCATGGAGATGTGGGCACCCAACTATCGGCCGCCGACCAGCGTTGGTCGCTGAGTGCGACAGGCAACGAGCAGCTGGCTGGGGCGCCAGGATTTCGAACCTGGGTATGACGGAATCAAAAACCGTCATTGGATAAGGAAGCAGTGAAATATCAATAGGTTGGCAGGATGCCCGTTGCAAGCTCTGCTCAACTGCACCTAACGAAGCTAAGCGGACTCCCGCAAAAATCCCGCCCTACCCGAGGCGTGGATTCAAATCGAGGGACTTCCTCGGAGTGCCCTTTGAATGTGTCGCCGTTGACCTGGCCAGATGCTGAGATTTGGCAGCGTAACAACGGCATTGTGACTGATCTCTCACCGGTGTGCGGCGCGGAATGCACACTCTGGGCCGCGAGTGAACCCATGGTTCTGCACGCACACGAGGTAACGCTCCGGTTCGCATCGGAGCTAGTTGGGGGAACGGGCCATCGCAAGCCGACTCTGCCGTGTCGGCCTTTTCGCCCAGGGGACATGGCTCGACATCGATCAGACGCTCCCGGGTGGCGCGGGGGAGCTCACCGGCTTCGCCGGCGGCATCTCGGCCGGCTACGATTTCTGGCGCTCCTCGCGCTTTGTGCTCGGCTTCGAAGGCGACGTGTCCGTCGGCGACATGCAGGACACGGTAGGCACGACCAACTACGGCCACGACTACCTCGCGACGCTGCGCGGGCGAGCCGGCGTCTATATGCATCCGACCTGGCTCCTTTACGCCACGGGCGGCGTGGCTTGGCTCGGCGTCGAGGCGAAGAGCACGCTGACCGGCAGCAAGGTGGCCGATACGCTGGCGGGCTGGACGATGGGCGGCGGCACGGAGGTCGACTGGCGCCATGTGATCCTGTTCGCCGAGTATCTCTATACCGACTTCGGATCGCTCGGCCATACGCTCAACGGCGTGGAGGAGCGCTCCGACCACAACGGCCATCTGCTCCGCATCGGCGTCAAGTTCAAGGTTGGCCACGACTACTTCCACGGCCACGACCTGGGCATCATGAGGTAGCGGGTCGGCTGCACAGCCTATGCGCACATAAAAGAACGAACGGGCTGCCGACCCGTTATCATGGATCGGTGTGCAACGCTCCCCAGGGGTTGCATGCCTAAGAGGGCGTCCTGTCCCAGTCAGGTTAGAGCGCCCTCGCCGTCTTCAGGCCGCGAGGCGTATCCGGTGGCCTCGCTCTTCCAGCCGATCACGTGTCTTGTCGAACGGACTGCGGAGGTCCACGATCGGCGACAGAGCACTGCGCAGCCGCGAGCGCAACTGTTGCCGGCCTCCTGTCATGGCAAGAACTGTTAGGCTGCTCTGGACCTCGGAATGCGACGCATAAAAACTGTTGTCGAACTGAGCATAATCCGCGGGGGGTAACAGCGTCTCCGTGGGCGCACCGTTCGCCAGAATGACGCGCGCCAAATAGCTATTGCTCTAGCGCCGCGCACCGTTCAGGTGGCGACCGAACCCAGGCTCGCTCACACGTGTTGGCGACGGGTGGAAGAGTCCCGTGCCATTACGGTGTAACGGCACCCTGGTCTTGAACGAGGAAAGGACGAGGCAAGGCGCAGGTGGCGAGGAAGTTCGACTGCCACGGACAATCCAAACTTCACTCGGACCGGAACCCGTCCACACAGACGCCGTTAGCCGAACACCGGCGGCGGCCCAGATCGCGGCCATGGAATTTCACCCGTGGAACAATCAGCCGGGGCATCCCCCCATTCCCGGCAGGCTGGTCTTTGACCTGGATCCAGCGCCCGACGTTGCCTTCGACAGCGTGATTGCGGCAGCCAAGGAATTGAAGGGCGGCTCGAGGCGCTGGGCCTTGTAGCGTTCTCCAAGACGACTGGCGGCAAGGGGATTCATGTGGTCACACCGCTTGCCGTGAGGGAGAAGGACGGCCTTGGTTGGGAGGAAGCCAAAGCGTTCGCGCGGGGGGTCTGCGCGGCGATGACCAAAGACAGCCCAGAGCGTTATCTGATCAACATGGCCAAGAAGCTGAGAACTGGGCGCATCTTTCTCGACTACCTGCGCAATGACCGGATGTCGACCGCGGTCGCGCCGCTGTCGCCACGCATGCGGCCCGGCGCTCCGGTTTCCATGCCGCTCACCTGGAGCCAGGTGCGAACCGGACTTGATCCGCAGCGCTTTACAATCGTGACCGCCCCCGCCCTGCTCGCCAAAGCCAAACCGTGGCAGGATTACTGCGACGCGGAAGCGCCGCTCAAGGCAGCAATCCGCAAGCTGGTGCGCGGCAAATGAAACGGCGCGGGCCGTGCCGGCGGGAGAAGCCATGAACAAAGCGTTCGTCAAAGAGGATGATGACGGTCCAGTCGAGCGGCTTCCCGATCGCGCCGCCTCGGCCCATCCCAACCTCGTCACGACAGAAGGGCTCGCCCGGATTGACGAGACGATCGCAACTTTGAATAAGGAGCACGCTGCCGCCAAGGTTGCCGACGATGTTCACGCGCTTGCGCGTATCGCGCGGGACCTGCGCTATTGGACAAGCAGGCAAGCGACAGCTCAGCTCACCGACCTGCCCCCCAAAGGGACAGTTCAATTCGGCTCAACGGTCACCTTCCGCCGCGCCGATGGAAGGAAGCAGGCGTTTCGCATCGTGGGGATCGACGAAGCCAATCCGTCTCAGGGAACGCTTTCCTATATTTCGCCTGTCGCGCAGGCTCTGCTCGGCCGCGGGATCGGCGATGAGGTCCAGATCGGCGCTGCCAACGCCGAAATCATCGACGTATCCTAAGCGTGATGTGAAGCGGGCGAGTTGTCCGGGCTCGCGTCAGGGACGACGACTGCCTTCGCTTGCGGGGCTCCTGCGCGCGGCTCCGGCCAGGCACTTGCAATGCCAGACTTCAGGCGCAGTGGTTCCTCGCAGCCCTTCAGGCGTAATCAAAGGCCGCTGACCCGCCGTCAGGCCGCGGCTAAGGCGATGAGTTGCGCAGGTTGCGGAATGCGAATGGCGGTAGGTCGGCTGCGGCCTCGCGCTGCGCCACGGCGGTGAAGGCCGCATGCAGCGAGGACTTGGCGCAGGCCGGGTCGGGTTCCGCGGCGGCTCCGGCGAACGCGAACGCTTGGCAGCGGCATCCGCCCCAATCGCGGGTTCGCCACTCGCATGTGCGGCAAGGCTCCCGCATCCAATCTGTGCCGCGAAAGGCCTGGAAGGCCTCAGAACTGTTCCAGATCTCGCGCAAGGTCCTCTGGCCGATCCTCTCAAATCGTAGTCCAGCGATCGTTTCTGCCGCGTGGCAGGGCAGCACCTTGCCCGACGGCGTGACATTGATGATGCCCCGGCCCCATCCGCCCATGCATGGCTTGGGGGCGACAGCGTAATAATCCGGCACGACGAAATCGATCGTCAGGATGCCTTGCAGCCTCGACCGCGCGGCCTCAACGATGCGTGCGCTCTCGAGCACGTCGGCGCGCGCCGGCATCAGGGCCGCGCGGTTGGCCAGCGCCCAGCCGTAGTACTGCACATGCGCAATCTCCAGCCGCTGCGCACCGAGCTCGATCGCCAGGTCGATGAAATCCGCGACGCTGCCAATGTTCTGCCGGTGAATGGGCGCGTTGAGGGTCAGTGGCAGGCCCACCGCTCGTACCGCCCGCGCCGCTTCGAGCTTCTTTGCATGAGCACCGCTCATGTGGGCGATACGATCGGCATCGGGCGCGTGTACGTCCTGCATCGAGATCTGCACGTGATCGAGCCCCGCCTGCGCCAGTGCTTCGATCCGGCGACGGTCGAGCGTGACACCGGATGTGATCAGGTTCGTGTAGAGGCCGGCCTTTGCCGCATGCGCAATGATGGCTTCCAGATCGCGCCGCACCGTCGGCTCCCCGCCCGACAGATGCAGCTGCAGAACGCCAAGGTCGGCCGCCTGGCCCACAACGTCGAGCCACAGCGCGGTCGGCAGTTCGCTGCCAGGAGGGTCCAGGGCCAACGGGTTGGAGCAGTAAGGACATTGCAAGGGGCAACGGTGCGTCAGCTCGGCCAGCAGTCCGACCGGGGCAGCGGGGTATGTTGCGTCGTCATTCATTAGACAAAGCCGCGCTCAAGACGCCCTTGTCGGCCAGGTCCTGCAGCATCGGGATGATGTCACCGAGGATCTGGACACGATCCGCCGCATAGGATCGGCCGAGTTCATCGGCGATATCGTCCAGCGTGCGTGACCCATCGCACAAGCGGAGAACCGCGACGGCGATCGCATCCAGTTCGAATATGCGCTCAGGCGCCAGGATGACCCAACGGTTGCGTGTGGTATCGTGGCGCATTCGAGCATGCCGCTGCAGCGTCGGCTTCGACCGGCTCTCGATGAGAGGCCGCGTACCCGCACTGCTCATGCGTCCTCCGGCCTGAACGCTCCCGGCGGTATCAACCCCGGATCGACATAGGCGTGATGCAGGGCGTCGAGCTGCGCCCACAGGACGTTACACTTGAAGCGCACGGCCTCGATGCACGCCTCCTGCTCCTGGCGTGTGCGCGCATGCGTTTTGACATAATCCAGCGCAAAATCGGCGTCGCTGTCAGCCTGGTCCAGACGGCGGCGGAAATAGCGCATCGCCTGCTCGCCGATGAAATCGTAACCCTCGAGCATGCCGGCGATGCGCTCCCGATGGATCGTCGGCGCGAACAGCTCCGTCAGCGAGGAGGCGACTGCTACCAGAAGTGCCTCCTCGCGCACGAAACGCACGTAGGCTTCCACCGCGAAGCGCGTGGCCGGCAAAACGGCCCGCATGGAAACGACTAGGTCGCGGCTCAAGCCCAAGGCATCCGTCAAGACCAGCCAGCGCTCGATCCCGCCTTCTTCGGCATTGAAACCGTCGTGATCCAACACGCGTTTGACCCATTCACGCCGCAAGTCGCGGTCAAAAGCACGGCTCAGCAATGCGGCATCCTTGCGTGGTATCGCCGCCTGATAGCAGTACCGGTTGAGCGCCCAGGCCTGCACCTGCCCGCGCTGCAATTTGCCGCCGTGCAATAGATGGTGAAAGGGGTGCTTGTCGTGATAGCGCTCCGCACCCACGGCTCGGATCGCTGCTTCGAGTTCAGCCGCGCCCATGCCTGCGCTCACAGTCGCATCTCCATGCCGTCGAAAGCGACCTCCCAGCCTGCTTGTTCGAGTGGCCCTGCGCTCGGCGCTGCCCTCGTTCAAGACGGGATTGGAGTTATTGATGTGCACGAATATGCGTCGAGCGATGCCGAGGTCGTCCAGAGCGGCGATGGCACCGTCCGGCCCAGATATCGATATGTGCCCCATGCGGTGGCCGCTTTTTTCGGACAGGCCCTGTTGGATCATTTCATCGTCGCGGTAGAGCGTACCGTCGAAGAGCACGAGGCGTGCTCCCCGCAGCCGCTCGGCCAGCATTCGATCCACAGCGGCGCAGCATGGAATGTGGAAGAAGGATGCGCCGGTTGCGGGATCGCTCACCTCAAGCCCGATCGTATCACTGTCGTCTGCGATCTGGCCTCGCGCTCCCACGTCAGCATGAAGCGCGATCTTGCCCGCTACGGGAAACGCATGGAACTGGAGGCCGGACGGCCCGATATGTGATGCCCCAGGTACCAACGGTATCCGCCGGACGCGCGCCGGGTGCAGGACGTCGAACATGGGATTAGCGGCCAGAGCCGCGAGGACGCTGGCCGGCGCCAAGAGATCGAAAGCGAAGCCTTCGCGCAGGCTCAACAGTCCGGCCACGGAGTCGACCTCTCCATTCGTCAGGACCACCGCTGCGATCGGGCTCGACCGGGGTCCTTTCTCCGGCTTCGGGTGAAGGGCCGAGGTAGCCGCGATCTGCTGGCGCAAGTCCGGCGACGCCCCAAGCAACGTCCAGCATTGACCATCGGTGGCTGACCGCCACGCAGGTCTGGGTTCGCGGTGGAAACCCCGCCATGCCGGCACGGGCGGAGCAACAATTGTCGCAGTTGCAGTTGATCTGCGGAAATCCGCCTCCGGCAGCCGAGCCCAACACGCGAATGATCATCGAAACGGCTGTCCGCGTTGCGCGACTCGCCCTCAAGTGCCGAGTGTGGCCGGTGCGTAGCTCGTCACCTCGAGACCCACTTCCTGCTCGATGACAACCGGCTTGTGCCACGTCAGCTTCATGCCAATTCCTCCATCATTACGAGACTACCAAACTGGCAGCCTGATTGCTAACGCACCCCGTTCGCCGGCGTTCCTTGAAGCCACGAGGCCGTTCAATTCGCATGGTCCGGCCTTATCCCGACGGTGATGTGACCGTCGTTTTCCAGAACGGCGTAGCGCACGCGGGTCAGGCAGGTGCAGCCCTGCCGCCGGATGGCCTCCATCAGCTCCGACCGCGTGACTTGCTCGCGCGCAAGCACATCGGAATAGACACGTCCGTTTCGCACCAGAACGCTTGGCGTTCCGTCCAGCGCGCGGCCGACCCGCTTACTGCGCCAAACGGCATAGCCGAATGTCTCGCTCAACGCGAAGAGTGTGGTCGCCACGATCATGCCGCCAGTCAGTGATTTCTCCTCACCTAACAGCGCATTCTGGACAGCCTCGCTCAACAGCAGCAAGACGATGAGGTCGAATGGCGACATTTGCCCCAAGGGCTTTTTGCCGAAAACCCGCAGGAGCACAAACACCAGGACATAGACCGCGCACGCGCGCACTATCAGCTCGCCAACGCCTACCGACAGGCTGAACATTCACTCACCTCTCCAGCTCGCAGCAGGCATGTCGCACACTCCACGCAACGACCTACTGTGATTGTGAGCTGCGCGCGGCCGCGGTAACACGCCAGACCGTGTTGCCGGTGTCGTCGGCCACCAGAAGAGCCCCCTTGCTGTCCATGGCGACGCCCACCGGCCGACCATGCGCCGTGCCGCTACCATCGCCCTTAAGAAATCCAGTCAGCACATCGATTGGATTGTTGGATGGGCGCCCACCCTTGAATGGGACGAAGATGACCTTGTAACCGCTGTACTCACTGCGGTTCCAGGAGCCGTGTTGGCCGATGAACATGCCGCCCTGAAACGGCGCCGGCAGCTCAGTGCCCGCGTAGTATGCGAGACCGAGCGAGGCGGTATGGGCGCCAAGCGCGTAGTCGGGCGTCAACGCGCTGGCAACAAGATCAGGACGTTCGGGTTTGACGCGGGTATCGAGGTTCTTGCCCCAATAACTATATGGCCAGCCGTAAAAGCCGCCGTCCTTGACAGAGGTAAGGAAGTCCGGCGGCACGTCATCGCCGATCTCGTCGCGCTCGTTCACGACGGTCCAGAGCATGCCCGTGGTGGGCTCGAACGCCATGCCGTTGGCGTTGCGCAGGCCGGACGCGAAGATGCGCGACTTCCCGCTGGCGATATCCAATTCGAGGATGGTGGCACGGCCCATCTCGATCTCCATGCCCTTCTCGCCGATGTTGCTGCCCGAGCCGACCGTCACATACAGCTTCGTCCCGTCTGTGCTTGCGAGTAGCGCTCGCGTCCAGTGGTGTCCAACGGGCAGGTCGAGCAGCTTGGTACCCTTGTCGGTAATGTGGGTTTCCCCTGCCTGATAGGGAAAGCGCACGACACTGTCAGTATTCGCTACATATAGATTGTCACCGATCAGCGCCATTCCGAACGGCTGCTTCAACCCCTCGAGAAAAACGAAGTGCTCCTCGGCCACGCCGTCAGCATTCGCGTCGCGCAAGAGAGAGATCCGATTGGCGTTTTCGACGATCGATCCAGAGCGCCGCTGCACCATGTTCTGGACAATCGTGCGGGGCCACCAGGATTTTGCCGGCTCGCTCGCTGCTTCGGCGACCAGCACGTCACCGTTGGGCAGGACTTGCAGCCATCGAGGATGCTTCAACCCTTGCGCGAATGCCACCACGCGCAACCCGGATGCGGCTTTGGGGGTCTCGCCTATCTTCCAGGGATCATTGGCAACGGACCACTTAATCGTCGGCAGCCAACTCTCTTTTGGCTCAGGGATTTTTGGCTTGTCGCCGTAGCCCGGCGGTAGTTGTTGTGCGGTTGCAACCGGCGAAAGCAGTGCAGATAGCAACATCGCGGCCCAACTCGCAGCACGGCGCATCGCACCACCTCCATCTAACGCGTGAACGCACTCAAGCAACGCGATGTTCCCAAACGCCGCCCGCTGTCGGAACATCCACGGAGCTCTAGCGTTGTTGAACGTGCGCGCCAGGTCGGCGGCATTTAGTTCTATCGCCGGACCGGGGATGAACGTAGAAAGCGCCCCCTTAGCGCCAGCACCCGATAACAGCTTGGCTGTCCGGATCGGCGCGCTAGCCGTGCTCGCTGTCGGGATGGCGACTGTCAGTGCGTTCGATGCAGGACCGCTCGCTGCGCACATGATTGCGCACATTGCCGTAATGAACGTCGCGGCACCCCTCGTTGCTATCGCCTTGAGGCGACCTTACTTTCCGGTGTCCGAGGTCCTTTGTCCAGCGAAGTCCGGAGCACTTTGGGCAGTGACTATTGCTCAACTCTTGCTGCTTTGGACGTTACATATCCCCGCTGTGCACCACGCCGCGTATGCGTCGGCGGTGCTGTTGGCAGCTTTGCACGTGAGCCTTTTCTTTGTGGCTTTGGTCTTCTGGCTCTCGATCGTCAACGCCGGTGCCTGTTGCTGGCAGGCCATCTTAGCCCTCATTCTGAGCGGCAAATTTGCGTGTCTGTTGGGGGTCCTTCTGATCTTTGCTCCACGACCGCTATTCGGGTCGCATGGCACTCACGGGATGCAAGCGGAGTTGCTGGCTGATCAGCAGATGGCCGGCCTTCTCATGGTCGCTGCTTGCCCCCTCAGTTATGTGCTTGTGGCCGTCATCGTCGCGGCGCACGCGATTGTCCGCCTCGAGATGTCGGGTTCTCTGGCGGACTCCGGCACGCGTCAACGGCGGCTGGCATGAACACGCCGGCTCCCCGACGTCTTGCTGCAATCGCTGTATGGGCGCTCACCTCGGCTGCTGGGTTGGCACTGGCTCTTTTTTTGCTCGCCTGGTCAGGCCTGTACAATGTGGCGGCCAGCCGTGGGCATTGGGCATTCGTCGAGTGGTTTCTGGCGTTCGGAATGCGCAACTCGGTGGAGTTGCGTGCGATGCCGATACGTGCGCCTGCGCTGGACGATCCTAACCTTGTCAAACTCGGCGCCGCCCACTTCCATAGCGGTTGTGCCTTCTGTCATGGCGCGCCAGGCATCCCCGTGAGCCCAATCGCGCGCCAAATGCTCCCATCGCCGCCAGATCTCGCAACGTCGATGAATCCTTGGACGGATGAGGAAATTTTTTGGATCGTTCAGCACGGCATCAAATACACAGGAATGCCCGGCTGGGTTGCGCTCGAGCGCGCCGACGAGATATGGGCCGTGGTCGCTTTCCTCAGGCGCATGCCGCTGTTGAATCCGAGCAGCTACGGCGAGCTTGCTCTTGGCGGCGTGCGGCCGGCAAGCCAGGACGGTAAAGTGTTAGCAACCGTGGAGTCGGATCCCCAGAGCACCGGGGCTTGCGCGCGCTGTCATGGAGCCGAGGCGGATGGGCCAAGAAGCGCGCTCGTACCTCGATTACACGGTCAGCCAGAAGAGTTCCTGGCAACAGCCTTGAAGGAGTACGCCAGCGGCGTGCGGCGCAGCGGTATCATGCAGCCGCTCGCGGCTCCTCTGAGTAGCGAGGATATCCGTCGTCTGGCAGACTACTACGCAAAATTGCCGCCTCTCAAACACCACTCGGCTGCACTGGACAAGGCGCTGCTTGAGCGGGGCGCACAGCTCGCAACTGTAGGCGATCCTGCCAACGGGGTTCCCGCCTGCAACACCTGTCATGGACGCGAGGCACTCACAAGATATCCGCGCCTTGCCGCCCAGAGCACCATGTACATGACAGGGCAACTCCAGCTTTGGCGCGCAGGGCACCACGCCTCCACAGATGGCGCAGCGATCATGGCCCCGATCGCGCAGCGCCTGAGTGATCACGACATTGCGGCTGTGACGGCCTATCTGGCGAGCCTTCCCACTGATCCAGTCGCGACGGGCCGCCAATGACGCCGGTTCGCGGAATGCAACTCGTTGTCCTTGTCGCGCTACCCTTAGCCAGCTGTGGCGACCATCAATCTGTTCTCAATCCAAAGGGGCCCGAGGCCCTAAAGCTCGCGCAGTTGAGCTGGTTTCTATTTGCAGTTTGCACTCTCATTCTTGTGGGTGTTGTCGTTGCCGCAGCAGCTGCGATGCGGGGAGGTGCCGGTGTTCGCGCCATGCTTGCCTCTCCTCGCACGGTGGTGTGGGCTGGCATAGTCTTTCCCGCCGTTACGCTGACCGGACTCCTCATATTCGGCGTCTTGTTGACACGCGCCGCAGCTATCCCGACGGACGACTTAAGTGCGCTGCGCGTTACGGTCATCGGCGAGCAGTGGTGGTGGCGTATCCACTATCCTCACCCTGGGGGCACCATTGCGACTGCCAATGAGATCCATATCCCAGCGGGCCGTACTGTCGTCTTCGCACTGCAATCCGCCGATGTGATTTATAGCTTCTGGGTGCCAAACCTCGGCGGCAAGGTCGACATGATCCCTGGCCGTACCACATACCTGCGCCTGCGAGCCGCGGAGCCGGGAGTGTTTCGAGGCCAGTGCGCGGAGTTTTGTGGTGGTCCTCACGGGCTGATGGCTCTGCATGTCGTAGCCCTGCCGCCTTCCGAATTCGAGACGTGGCTTGATGACCAATCCCGCATCACCACCGAGCCGTCTTCGCCTACCACCCGTCGGGGACGCGAGCTGTTCCTGGCGGCAGGCTGCGGGGCGTGCCACACGATCCGCGGTACTTCGGCAACCGGCATCGTGGGCCCGGATCTTACGCATCTTGGCTCGCGACTATCGGTCGGCGTCGACACGAATCCCATGACGCAAGCCAGTATCGCGCGCTTCATTCGCGACGGTCAGCACATTAAGCCCGGCAACCTGATGCCCGCGTTTCGAATCTTTGCGACCGCAGACCTCGATGCCATCGCTATCTATCTCGCCGGATTGAAGTAGCCATGGCTCAAATTCCTGCCATTGATGCATCACAGCGAGAGCGCGGCAGCGAAACACTCGAGCGTATCTGGGCGGTGCCGACCGGCTGGCGCATACTTTCAGCAGTCAACAACACAGCCATCGGCTACTTCTACGTCGGCGCAGCGTTCCTGTTCTTTCTGCTTGCCGGCATTCTTGCGCTGCTGATGCGCACGCAGCTCGCGTTCCCAAGCAACACCTTCCTCAGTCCTGATACCTACAATCAGATTTTCACTATGCACGGCACGGTGATGATGTTTTTGTTTGCGGTGCCCGCAGTCGAGGCGATGGGAATTCTCCTGTTGCCTCAGATGCTCGGCGCTCGCGACTTGCCGTTCCCAAGGCTCGGAGCCTTTGCCTTCTGGGCCTATTTCATCGGCGGTCTGATTTTTTTCAACACCCTCTTTTTCGACCTCGCGCCCAGCGGCGGCTGGTTCATGTACCCTCCGCTTACGAGCACGCGCTACTCATCCGGCATGGGCGCTGATTTCTGGTTGCTCGGCATTGGTTTCATCGAGATATCGGCGATTGCGGGGGCCATCGAAATCATCGTCGGCGTGTTGCGCACCCGTGCACCGGGCATGACGCTCATTCGGATGCCGATGTTCGCGTGGACGATGCTGATCTTCGCCGGCATGATCGTCTTTGCATTTCCAGCGGTGATCCTTGCCACCCTCATGCTGGAGCTCGAACGCGCGTTCGGATGGCCGTTCTTCATCGCGGCGAAAGGCGGTGACTCGCTTCTTTGGCAGCACCTCTTCTGGTTCTTCGGCCATCCCGAGGTCTACATCATCTTCCTGCCGGCCGCCGGCATGGTTTCCATGATCGTGGCCTCGATGGCCCGCACACCACTCGTGGCCTACAACCTCATCGTCGTAGCGCTCATTGCCACGGGCTTTTTTTCCTTTGGGCTTTGGGTGCACCACATGTTCACCACCGGCGTTCCGATGATGTCGCTCAGCTTTTTCTCGGCTGCGAGCATGGCGGTTGCGATCCCCAGCGGCATCCAGGTGTTCGCGTGGATCGCCACTATTGCGGACGGACGGCTCAAGCTCGCAACGCCCGCGCTCTTCGTCCTTGGCTTTCTCTTCATTTTTACGCTCGGCGGCCTCACCGGCGTGATGGTCGCCATGGTGCCGTTCGATTGGCAGGCGCACGACACTTACTTCGTTGTCGCGCATCTACACTACGTCCTCGTTGGTGGCATGGTCTTTCCATTGTTTGCGGCCATTTATTACTGGGCACCGGCGCTGAGTCGCCAACCTCTGTCCGAGAGGTTGGGCCGCTGGTCGTTCTGGCTGATGTTCATCGGCTTCAATACGGCGTTTTTGCCCATGCACCTCCTGGGCCTGTGGGGTATGCCACGCCGCGTCCATACCTACGCTGCCGAAATGCCCTGGCAGACTCTCAATATGATCGCAACCGCCGGTGCCTTCTTGCTTGCAGCCGGAGTGTTTGTGTTCCTGATCGACCTCGCGCGCAATCTGCGCCCATCTCTGAGTGAGCACGCGGGCAACGTGTGGGAGGCAGGGACACTGGAGTGGATGCCCAACCACGTCTATGGGCCGCGAAGCATTCCGCTGATCCACAGCCGCTACCCGCTCTGGCAGCAACCAAACCTCGAGCAGGAGGTGGAGGCTGCCCGTCACTATCTTCCCAACGCCCCCACCGGCGTGCGCGAGACGATCATCACCTCGCCTATCGAAGCAGAGCCGCAATATCTGCAGCGACTGCCCGGGCCGGGTTGGTCCCCATTCCTTGCCGCGGTTTTCACAGCCGGGTTTTTCATGTTGCTGACCGTGAAATGGGTAACTGTGGCGGTCGTGTGCGGTGCTCTCGCCATCGCCTTCGTCTTGATTTGGACCTGGGGCAACGATCCCGAACCTCTCGGCGATGTCGATATCGGCTGTGGCACGAAGGTCCCGGGTTATGTGACCGGCCCGACATCACATGCATGGTGGGCGGTCGTCATCCTCATGTTAGTCGCCGGCTCGCTGTATTTGGCGTTCGTCTTCTCGTACCTGTACCTGTGGACCGTCGCGCCTCAGGGGTGGTCGAGCGTGGCACTTCCTGCGTCGGTTTGGCCGATCGCGGCCGCCGCATCGCTCGCCGTTGCCGTTGCAAGCGGCTATGCGGCCAGCCGCCTGCTTCGCCAATCTCGTCTTCTATGCGCCTTGGCTCTTCTCGTTGCCCTCGGAAGTCTCAGTGCATCTCTGTGGCTCGAGATTGCCGGCCACTGGCAGAGCGGTCTGAGACCGGAAGCAACCGGGTACGCGGCGCTGGTCTACTTGGGGTCGGCTCTTCAACTGCAGATCGTCGCAGCACTCGTCATCATGGGTCTCGACCTGCTCGCACGCCTCACAGCCGGGCGTGCCGACAATGCCCGACGCGTCACCTTCGATTGCCTGGCGCTGCTGATCTATTATTCCGCGGGTCAGGGGCTGCTGGGCCTCCTTCTCGTGCATGGCTTTCCCAGGGCGGTCGCATGATTGGCTCGCAACAGCCGTTGAGCACCTTGCTATGGGCGCTTGCGGGGCCGATCATCTGGTTCGTCCATTTCGTTGGCCTGTATCTGGCTGAAGCGTTTTTGTGTATTGCCCCTGGATCGGACACCGGGAGCAACCTTCGCGTTACCGGAGCGGTACTCACGCTGTTGGCGCTGACGACGCTGCTCGTATGCTTCGTTCGGGGTGCCTACGCTGATCGCGACCGCGAACATGCGATTGTTGCTGGCGCATTCCCGTTCGCTGGGCCGCTCACACTGCTATCGATCCTTGCAGTTCTGTGGACGTTCATTCCAATGTCCTTGCTTCCGGCCTGTATGCCCGGAGGCGGGTGATATCTGGAGCCGCTGATGCCAAACAATTTCTATTCATGCCTCCACGTCCAGGGCTTCAAAGATGGCGCCAACTCTCTCTACCGATCCACCGTGAATTTGATCGAAAAATCGGGATTTCGCGAACACGACAATCCGTTCACGAGTGAGGGCCATGGTGCGGAAGAGTTCTACGTGGTCTGGCCTCATGGTTGACATGGAGTGACGGCGCAGACCGTCGGGTCTTACGCCGCCGCCTCTGGCCGGCTCTGCCGGCGCGCTTTCCCCTGTCGAGCGTCGGGGCAGAGCGCGACTGCTGTGCTCCCAGTTCGTCAGCTTCAATCTTCTCTGCGATAGCAGGTTGCTCGTCCGCCTGAACGCGTTGCGTATTTGCATTCGCCGAAGGAGGCATACGTATTGCAGTTGTCGGGAGATCCGAGAGCATACCCCGCTGTACTTCACTGAGGGTGCGGCGACCCCTTCAGCCATCGGAACTCTCTGCCTGCGGGCGGCATTTAACTCGCGAATATCCGGCGTCGAAGCGGCGTGCGGCAATGGCACGCCGCTCCCGCAAGTACGGAGATTGGCAGCGATGAATTCCTCTCCTTCACTGTTGATTATTGCGGCGATGTCCGTGGCCGCCCTGGGCGCAACCGCAGCAATCGCGCAGAAAAAGTCCGATCAAGCGGGCCAGCAGGCCCGCGTCGAGCACGTCATTTCGCCGGACCAGGAGATGGGCAAGCGCTTCCAGGTCCTCCCCAGTGATTTGCCGCCACCTCGGACTGGTCCAATCGTCAGCAACAAGCCACTGACTGTCCCATACAAGGGCCAGACCTTGAAGGTTCCCGAAGGGTTCACAGCCGCTCCTTTCGTCACCAATCTGGAGCACCCGCGTCGCCTGCTCGTTCTACCTAACGGCGACGTCATCGTGGCAGAGCAGAGAGTTGGCCACCTGACCCTGTTGCGCGATGACGACGGCGACGGCAAGGCCGACTGGATCGAGCGCCACGCCGAGAATTTCCAGCAGCCCTATGGTCTCGCATGGCGCGAGGGAGAAATTCTCGTGGCCGATCAGCAGGGCATCTGGAAGGTGCCGCACAAGCTGGGCGATGTTCGCACCGGCTCTGGCGAAAACAAGAAAGCCGCCGAGGTGCCACCGAAGCAGCGTAAGCCTTCGCCGCATGTCAACGCGCAGGAGCTTGTCACGCAGCGTGGCGTGTTCGGCCTCGTCAAAGGTCACGCCAATCGCCCGCTGGCGGTCGATCCAAAGACCGGCGCGTTGTTCGTGGGAGTGGGATCGTCTGGCAATATCGGCGTAGAGCCGGACGTCAAGGCGACCATCCAGCGCTTCCAGGCCGATGGCTCCGGGCAGACTACATTCGTGTCCGGCGCACGCAACGTTTGCGGTCTCACGATTTACCCAGAGACAGGAGAGCTTTGGGGTGTGGTGCAGGAGCGGGACGGGCTCGGTGACGGACTGGTTCCCGATTTCCTGATCAAGGCCGAGCAAGGGGCATTCTATGGCTGGCCCTATGCCTACATCGGCCAGAACCCACAGCCTGGCTTTGCCCAGCGAGCACCAGAGAAGGTGAAGGCCTCCAAGATCCCCGATCTGTTGTTTGAGTTGCACTCCTCCGCCATGGACCTCGCCTTTTACGACGGGCAGCAGTTCCCGGCGGAATACAGGGGCGATCTGTTTGTCGTGTTGAAGGGCTCATGGAACCGCTCACAGCCCACTGGCTACAAGGTGGTGCGGGCGCGTTTCAAGGATGGCCGACCTCAAGGCGGCTACGAGAACTTCGCCACCGGGTTCTGGGTGTCCGGCAAAGAACGCGCCGAGGTGTGGGGTCGGCCGGCAGCAATCGCCGTCGCCAAGGACGGCTCGCTGCTGATTGCTGACGATACGGCCGGTACCATCTGGCGCATCGCCTATTCGGGACCACCAGGTCGCCAGGCCGGCAAGAAATAAGCTCCCGCCTCCAGGCGCTGCGCCATTGCGCTCAACAGACGCGTTGAAAGCTCCAATATCTCGGCAACGGAGGTTTCGGTGTCCTCGACCGTGTCGTGCAGGTAGGCAGCGGCCAAGACGTTCGCGTCAGTAACGCCGTGGCGCTCCAGACCCGACCACAGTGCGATGTAAGGCCCGTCGGTTTTCTTGCGTATCTGACCAGCGTGCTGTGGCGTGCGCGCCCGTCCACCTCAATGGTTCGACTTGACGGAGGGCTGATATCAGCCCGGCGCTGCGACGCTGGCCCGCAACTGATCCTTCAGTGTTCGACCCTTATTCAATTGTGCGCTGAGGCGGGTCTGCAGCAATGTCAGCACCGCTGCTTCTTCCGGTCGTAAGCCAGCAATGTCCTCGCGCAGCTCTGCCTCGACTCTTTCCTTGAGGTTCAACAACAGCGAGCCGTCAAAGTAGGTATTGAGAATCTCGGGATGCACGTAGCACTTGCGGCAGATGGTCGGCGTGTTGCCGAGCCGGGCCGCGACCTGCTGAATGGCCGACTTGATGTTGCGCTTGGCGCCAGCGTGACTGTCAAAGCCTTCAAACTCCCGTAACGCGAGGGCGGCAAGTACCGTGCCATGCCACGTGCGAAAATCCTTGGCAGTAATGTCCCGGCCAGTGATTTCCTTCAGGTAGGCATTGATGTCGGTCGAAGTAACATCGCAGACGTTTCCGGCGTCATCCTGGTACTGAAACAGCTCCTGGCCCGGCAGATCCTGGCAGGCCCGCACGATCTTGGCGATGCGTTTGTCGCGCATGCCCAGGCGCCACACCTTTCCGCCCTTCCCGGTGAAATTGAAGCGCAGCTCGCTTCCGCGCACGGCCACGTGACGATTTTTCAATGTCGTGAGACCGTAGCTCCTGTTCTGTTTGGCGTAGTCACCGTTGCCAACGCGAATGAGCGTCTTCTCCAGGAGCTGCACAACGGTGGCCAGCACCTTCCTTCGCGGCAAGCCTTTTGCGGCCATGTGCCGGCGCACCTTGCGACGTATCTTGGGCAAGCTCTTCGCAAAGTCGGTCAAGTGCTCGTACTTGGTGCTCTCACGAACCTCCGTGAACCTGGAATGATAGCGATACTGCTTGCGCCCCCTGGCATCACGGCCGGTAGCCTGAATGTGCCCGTTGGATTTGGGACAGATCCAGACGCTCGTCCATGCCGGCGGAATGGCCAACGCTTTGATGCGGGCGAGAGCCGTCCTGTCGGCCAGCGCAGCGCCGTTGGGAAGAATGTAGCGAAAGCCCTTCCCGGCTTTGCGGCGGCGAATGCCGGATTTGTCGTCGGTGACGTAAGCGAGGCCCGCGTACTCTGCCGCATCGACGGGATCGACTATTGAATTCGTCCAAGTTCAGCCTAAGCGCCATCTCGCCCGCCTCATGCAGCCGGCAAATCAACCTGTGCGCATATGCTGAAGTTCCATTGCGGGAGGTTAGGCTTGGCGCCATCCAGCGAAGGATGGCCGGATGGCGCCAACCAGCCCTTATGGGGCGTTCTTCTCAAGCTCACCGTAGACACCGTCAGACCGGGGTGCCGTGTCGTTCAAGGTCTCGAAGACGCTCTTGGGGGCCGTCAGATTGAGATCATCGAACACGCCCGACCGCGGGGCCGTGTCGGAGATTTGATCCCAGACCGATTTGGCGTTGGCCGGCCCAGCCAGAACACCGAGAAACAGCGCAGATGCACACAACAGAGTTTTCATGACGGATCTCCAGCTTGAGGGCGACGCGAACGACTGGGGGATGTCGTCGCCTGATCGCCCGAGCATGAAGCGCTCCCTCATGCTCGCTGGCTGTGCCGTGCAGCACAGGTGGCAAAATCAATGTCGTCTGGGCGGCGACGGTACCGCGACTAGCATGAGGCCTACGGTACCGCCGACCCATGGCGGCTTTCGGTGTGGAACTTGGGCGGCTGCGATGCGTTTCAGTATGCGCGCACAAGAAATGGGTCCGTCACATGTCTGTCGGCGTAAAGGGGCTTCTCTCGGGGGATGCTGCCTTTTCCTGCGCGCAGCAAAGTCTGCAGAACTCATGTTCTTTCGACACCGCAAGTTTGGCCGCGGTACGCGCCACCTTCGACAGCGTGTGGAGGCAGATTGCGAACGAGGTCAGCCCGGCGGTGTCCGTAGCTGCGGCAGAAGCCATACTGGCGTTGGCTCACGCGGGATTGCAGCCAGAGCATATTCGGCGATTGGCTTTGTCGCGGGTGAGGCACACTATGGCAGACAAGGCTGACGGGCTCGCCACTCAAGCCAGCCGCTCGGGATAGGTGGCAGGCGAGCGTTCCGCCGACTACCAGGCCGGCACAGGCCCAGCAGGATACTCCAGCGCATCGAGATGTGATGCTTCCGTTCTGACATCATTTGCTCGCGTATCGAAGGTTGCTTGGCCCCGCCTGCCCGCGCTTCTTGTAATCATGGACGACTCTGCGGGAAGCGTAAGACTGAAGGGTGTGCGCATATCAGCGCTCGGATTGAGCCGCGCATCGCCGTGGTCATGAACTGCAGATCACCTGGAACCCGACGGATTACTGTCCGTTGTGCCGAGAATCTCCTGGTTTCCGAAAGGAGCGTTCCATGGCTCAATGTGATGTGTGCGGTAACGACTATGACAAGTCGTTTCGGGTCACCCAGGGCGACCGGACCATGACGTTCGACAGCTTCGAGTGCGCCATCCACGCCATGGCCCCCCGATGCGCTCACTGCGAATGCCGCGTGGTCGGCCACGGGATCGAGGCGAAGGGCAAGATCTACTGCTGCGCCCATTGCGCCCGGCAGGAAGGCGTCCGGGGCGTCAAGGACCGCGCTGCCTGAGGCTTCTCGTGATCCGCAAGCTCACGGAAGATCAATCCGAAGACAACGAAGGCGCAGTTGCTGGTTATTTGACGAACTGGCCGATCTCCAGTTGACGGACCAGCCGCTCAAGTGCAATGCGCAGCTCGTTTTCGGTTGCCATGACTGTGAGTCCTTGGTTTTCGCCAGGAACGCGCAGCTTTAGGCGCTGTTCCAGCCTCGGGGGTCTGGGCACAGAGGAACTATAGGCGTCGCGGGCAGGTTGTTCGGGCCCATAGTTCAATGGAGCCCTCAGATGAAAACCTTCGCAACTGCAACACTGTTGGCCCTGCTCACCACCGGCGCCATGGCCCAACAGTCCCCGCCACCCACGAACAATCCTGCGACGCAGCCGCCAGCACGCACGGCACAGCCGCCGACGCAGGAAGCTAAAGGGCCGTGGCTGGCGTCGTCCTTTATGCGCAGTTCTGTCTACAACATGGCCGGTGAGCGCATCGGCGATGTCAATGATCTGGCGCTTGATGAGAGCGGTAAAGTGATGGCCGTGATCATCGGCGTCGGTGGCTTCCTCGGCATCGGGGAGAAGGAAGTGTCCATGAACCTGACCGAGATCAAGCGCATGGTGCATAGCGACGGCAAGACCTACTTCACCGTCAATGCCACCAAGGATCAGCTCAAGGCCGCGCCGGACTACAAGCGGACCTAGCCCTCTTCGCAAGGTAGGCGCTGCAAATAGCGCCTTCCTTGTATCTAACTTTGAAGGAGGTTCTCGTGAACGCGATGTTTGAGCAAGAACTCAGCGACGCGTGCACCGCGATGGAGCAAGCGCGCGAGTCCGGGAAGAACAACGACGTGGCCATGCTGATCACGGCGCTGAAGGACGCTCGAAAGCGCGTGAACCGCTTGCTGAAGGCGATGAACACAGGCACACCGCGCGTTGGTATAGACCCGCAACTTCCGACCGAGCCGAATTTGCCGATCAAGGACGGAGAAGTGTGATCCGAAGTCTCTCGCGTCCGGTTGGATTACTCCCTTGAAGCGTATGCCGCGTAGGGACGTACTAGCCTGTTCGGACATTGCGGGGGGTAGGCCCCATCATCAGATGGTCAGATGCACAGGCATGCAGAAGCCTTAAGTCGTGGTAGCCCCTCCTTTACGTTCGGGATCGAGGAGGAATACTTCCTCGTCGATTTGGGCACACGCGCTCCGATCTCGGCCGACCGGCATGGATTGATGCAGGCTTGCGAGGCTGCACTCGGCGCACAGGTTGCGCGCGAGTTCATGAGCTCGCAGATTGAAATCAATACATCTGTGTGCCGGACCATGGGTGAGGCCAGGCGCGAGCTAACCCACCTGCGCGGCACACTGTGCCAGTTGGCTGAAGAGCACGACGCAGCGCTCGTCGCTGCCGCCACCCACCCGCTTGCGCGGTGGGGTGATCAGAACGTTGCAGATCGTCCTCGCTACCACGAGATTGCGCGCGATCTGGCAGGGGTTGGTAATCGGCTCAGCACCTGTGGAATGCATGTGCATTGCGCAATTGAAGACGCCGACCTGCGCATTCACATCATGAATGAGGTGCGCGATTTCCTACCGCTGCTCCTCGCCCTATCTACGTCCTCGCCGTTTTGGCAAGGGTCCGATACGGGTCTTCACTCCTATCGGCTGGCGGTCACCGACGCACAGCCCCGCTCGGGTCTGCCTGAGAGCTTCGCCAGTTGGCAGGATTATCAACTGGCGGTCGAAGCTTTGGCGTGCTCTGGCGCGGTCGAGGATGCCAGCAAAATTTGGTGGGACCTGCGGCCGTCCCCACGCTTTCCGACCTTGGAAATGCGCATGACGGATGTTTGCACGCGGCTGGAAGATGCGCTGACGATCACCGCCCTCTTTGTCTGCGTGTGCCGGGCTCTCTATCGTTTACGACGCGACGGCCTCACATGGCATGCGTACCCCCTGCTCTTGCTGAATGAAAATCGCTGGCGCGCTCAACGGTACGGTGTGGGTGGCAGTCTCATTGATTTTGCGCAGGCAAAGTTGGTGCCCTGCGCGGAGCTGGTGAACAGGCTGATCGATTTGGTTGAGCAGGATGCTCTGGCGCTCGATTGTGTGTCGGAGGTGAACCACGCGCGGGCCATCGTGGAGCAGGGGACAAGCGCCGACCGGCAGCTCAGCCATTACAATGAACTGACCCGGTCAGGTGCCTCCGCGCAAGCGGCTCTCCTCGGTGTGATTGATCGACTGATGGAAGAGACGCGCCCGCAAGCCAACGTGTCACCGGAGAGGTCCGAGCTTTTTTGAACTCGGGTCTGGATCCGTGACTGGTCATCGGCAGAAGCGGACCAAGTGGGGTCGCAACCTTGTGCCACCCAAAGTATGGCTGCTCGATGCGCTACCATCGGTTTCTCAAAAAAAGAAGCGACCTCACTTAAAGGCTACCAGTTTTCTATGCACTATCGGGTGAACCAGCCCACCAGTTCTAGAGCAAGTAAGATCAGAATGATGGGCCCCCCGACGGTAAGAGAGCGATGGGCTTTGTTTCTCTTGGGGTACCCACTGGTTTGCTCAGATAACGCCCAAACCATTGCGCTCAAGGTGAAGAAACGTCGGTAGAACAGCTCCCAAAGCCATTCGAACATCGGAATCCCATCCTTGACCGCGAGCATACTCTTGGAACCTGGGTCGCCTTACGTTCGCGACGCAGTAAGGCCGAGCCCGGACAGGATGCTGGCCGCACACGCTTGGTCCCCCGAGCCCCCGCTAGGCTCTGCGCACCAAGCCTATCAACACAAGCAGAATGATCGCGCCGAGTGTTGCGGCAACGATATTTCCGGCGGTCGAGACGGTGTACAGGGCCAAGCATTGGTGCGAGAAGACCGGCAATGCCGGCGCCCACGATTCCCACCACGATGTTGCCGATGAGGCCGAAGCCGTCAGTCCTTAAGGATCGAACCGGCCAGCCACCCCTGCGATGGCGCCAATGACGATCCAAGCGATGATGGTTTCAAAAGCGAGCATAGGTGTTCTCCCTGGTTGTGATTAGCGCGCCCGTGCCTTGAGAGAAAAGTCATTCCTGGCGGGAACGGCTTTGCCTCAAACAGTGGGCCGCCAATCTGCGTTACAGTTCCTAAGTTGAAACAGGTGCGGGAGCAGTAGCGCTTGTCCTCATAGTGGAAGATGCGGGTGGTGAGGTGATCTCTGCACCAATCGCAACGCGTCTTGCCCAATTTCAGCCGGCAGCATGTCCCACATGAGCATGTCCCTCCCGCATCAGGAGTGAACGCGCGCAAGCGAATCAACACCTCAAAAGATCTCACTTGGATCGCGAAGTTTCAATGAAGCGCTCGAGGCCGAAATGCGGTTACGGCCAAATGTGTGACACTTCTGGCGCAGGCGTGGGTCGTGGGGATGCTCCACTGGGAACTGATCCTCGGATCGCCGTGTTTCAAATCCATACTGCTGCAGCTGAGGAGTGGGTAAAGGTACGGGCGTGCTACACAATTACAGTGTCGTTTTCGCTCTGATTGGCTGTATGGGACA
>CAWEBE010000081.1:0-452651 GCA_963806735.1 uncultured Alphaproteobacteria bacterium
AGCTGCCCAAAGAGCGCACGAGAGCCGAAGTAGCAAGGGCCGCCATACCACGCACTCTCCTCACCGCGCAGGACGTAGAGCTCGATGGTTCTGAGTGGACGGCCACGCGCCCTGGCCGAAAGCAGGGCCATTAGGCTGGCGATGACGCCGGCAGCGCCATCGAAATTGCCGCCTTGAGGCACGCTGTCGAGGTGCGAGCCTGTGGCCACGGCCGGCAGCGCGGGATCGCGCCCGGGCAGCCGCAAAATTAGGTTGCGCGCCGCGTCCCAGCAAGTTGGAATTTCCCAGATCGCAGCCCAGTCTCTGGATGACTTCCATCGCAGCCGTTTCGCGCGGGCCGTAGGTCTCCCGGCTGATCCCGACCCCGTCAAACGACATTTCCCGGAACGTCTGGAACAACTGGATGGCAAGTTGCTGCAAGTCGGTGAGAGCGACCTGGGTCTCGGCGCCACCTGCCACGGCTACAGCGTCATTGACCACGGACGCCTCCGTGGGAAACGAGGAGCGGCGCCGGTTCATTTTGCGCCGATCTCAGCCCAGAGAGCATCGCATCGTGCCGCGCCCGATCTGCAGACGCAACACGGCAGCGACGCGCTTCCTCGAAGGTTTTCATCGGTCTTCGTTTCACTGCCTATGGTCGAGCTCTCTGTTTCTGCTGAAGTGGGCGCCCTGCCCGCAAGTCGGCGCCTGGCAGTAACCGCCGTGTGCGGCGCCTGTCGGGCTCGTGCTTGCCCACTCGAGCAAGACTTGAGGCAAGTGCGGCCGCGGCGTTCTGCAGTTTTGGGATGAACTGGCGCAGCCGCTGCGGGCTGACACGTACGTTGAGCGCTGCCACGGACAACGCCGCGATAAGCTTGTTCTCCTGCGCCACAACCGGCACTGCCGCGCCAACGATGTGCAGGATGTATTCCTGGTTCGAGATCGCAAAGCCCTGTCCGCGGACCTTGCGGACGTCGGCTATGATATGGTCCGCGCTAGTGCGCGTGTGGCTCGTATAAGCCTTGCGGCGGCTTCCTCCGAGGTAAGCGCGCAACTCCTCATCCGACAGCCGCGCCAGGAAGAGACGTCCGCTCGATGTGCAGTAGAGAGGCGCCTTGCGGCCGGCGCGGAACGACAGCATCAAATCCTGCTGAGGCTCGACGCTGGCTATGTAGACCACTTCGTCGCCGACCTGCACGCCCAAGCTGCACATTTCACCGATCGACTCTGAGAGCCCGCGCAAAATGGCCTGAGCCGCTACTCTCCCCGATGCAGCGAACAGCACATTGCCGGCAAGTGCGACGAGAGGTCCCGATACCGTAAGCTGGCGCGATCCCGGTTCACGCTGCAGGTAGCCGAGGCGCTCGAGCTCGATGGCAATGCGGTGGATCGTGGGCGGCGGAATGGAAAGATCAGCGGCGATCGTGGACATCGATGCGACGCCTCGGCTTGCAACGGCATCGAGAACCGCCATGACCTTGGCCGAGGGAGAGTTGAGGGCTGCTGACCGGCGCACCGAGCGCTCCTTTTCTTTGCGCGCAGTTATTCGGCTGCGATCGGCCGATCGCCCACGGCGAGCGAACTCGACTTACGGAAATCGATGTCCTTGGGAAAGCCGGCCAAGGCTCGCTGAATGGCGATTTCCAAACGGCCGACCACGTCCTTAATTTCCGCAGCGGTGATGACTAGCGGTGGCGCGAAGCGGAAGTAGTGCTTGACGGCAATGCCGATGACTTCCTCCAGAGCTGCGTTGTAGCGGATGCGCTCAGCCATGATCGGATCGGGCGCCTTGGACTTCTTGTCCTTGACGATGTCAAGCATGCGGTAGAGGCCCTTGCCGCGAACATCGCCGATGCACTCGTACTTGCTCGCAAGCGAGGAGAGCTCGTTCTCAGCAAGTTGCCCGAGAGTCTCGGCCCGGTCATCGAGCTTGTCGCGCAGCACGATCTGCAACTGCTTCAGGGCGACAGCGGCGGGCAGCGGATCACCTGAGTAAGTGCCGCCCCATGGCAGCCCGCATTGACCGCGGACCTTCTCGGCGATCTCCGGCGTCGTGATGGTGCCGCAGATGGCGAGGCCGGCAGACAGTCCCTTGCCCCACGTAACGATGTCCGGAGTGACCCCGTAATGCTCCATCGCCCACATTTTGCCGGTGCGCGCCGGCGCGAGCTGGCACTCGTCAAGAATAAGCAGGGCGCCCCAGCGCTGCGCGAGCTGGGCCAAACGGGGCAACCACTCCTTAGGCGGCACGATCATGCCGCCGGGCACCGGAATAGTCTCTGCCATGACGGCAGCGATGTCCTGGCTGGTGACGAACTCGAGCATTTCCTCGCTCGCACGCAAGCAGGCGACATCGCAGCTCGGATAGGTCAGGTTGATGGGACAACGATAACAGTATGGCGGCAAGAGCGCATTGGCCTTCGCCGGAAACATGAGCGGCCCAAGCCCCTTCTTGCGATTGCCGCCCACGCTTGTCAGCGCCTCGACAGCGAGGCTGCCACCATGCAATCCGCGGATCATGGATACAATGTCGAACTTGCCCGTTGCGGCCAGCGCCATTCGCATGGCGATCTCGTTTGCTTCCGAACCCGTCACCGCAAAATTGACGATCTTCAGTTCACCCGGTGTATTGGCCCCGAGCAGCTCGGCGAATTCGACCGTCCATGGATTGGAGTACCAGGATGACTCGTGCAGGAAGGCTCCGGCCATCTCCTTGATGACCTCGGTCAGCTCCGGATGAGAGTGACCGAGCACCATACACATCATGCCGGAGGTGAGGTCGTAGTACTCGTTGCCGTCCAAATCGACGAGCTTGGTACCCTTCCCGGCTTTGAAGATGATGCGCGGCGAGTAACGCCAGCCGAACACGGACTTGGCATCGCGGGCCTGGAAGTCGGCATGAACGTTTGAAAAGCGGAACGTCTTTTCCATGACCCATGCCCATGCGCTGCACAACGACCCAACAAATCATATTCTATATTACGGAATTTTGGCATCAAGAAAATGAACCTAAGAGTGTTGAGGATGACCGCACACGTAGCCCGGCAAGGACGTATGCGCCACGTCCCACCTGTCAAAGCTGCCGGCCGAGGTACCCCGCGATGGGCTCGGGAATGGAAAACGCATTCAGGATGAGGTGCGTATCGACGGCAATGGTACATGCCCCAAGGATCGAGACTATCGATCCGAGCAAGACAGCAAGTCCGAAGACTTCATGATGTGGGTTGAACAGAAACGCGAAAACGAAGCGGAAGACGAGCGATAGTTGCAACAGTGGAGTAACGAGCATGATCGGGGCAACAGCCAGGGCGCTGTAGAGAAACCCTTGCGCCGCGGCAACGAAAACGCCGGAGGAGACAAACCATCGAGCGTTCTCTGCGCTGACACTCATCACATTGCTGCGTAATGGGCGAATGAGCAGTCCAACGACAACGGCGGCAGTTGCGGCTGCGTAGGCAACCACGCCGCCGGCCACACCGCTAAGGGGGCCCCCATCAAGTAGGGCTTGGCGGATGACGATGGGTGAGGTGCCGTAGGCCAGCGCCGCCATGGAGGCAAAGAAGAAACCCACGGCGATGCGCGGAGCAAACATCGTCGGCTCAAGCGGTCTGCTTGATGATTTGCGAGAGCCGCGCTGGGTGACAAGTGAGCCCGCCACCATCAACACGGCACCAGCCACCTGGAGCATGGTGCAGGGTTCGCGCAGGACGACGACGGCAAGGACAAGAGTCACGACGGAGTTGAGCTGCATGACGGGTGCGGTCAGGTTGACGCCCGCCGCTTGGCTTGCCCGGAAGTTGCAGTACCGCCCGAACACAAAATGCAGAACGCCGGCTGCCGAGAGAGACGCCAAACCCGATGTGGTCAAGCGTCCCAGGCTTTCTGTGGCCCCTGTCAGCAGCGCGACCGCCAAGAAACACGCAAGGCCAACGGGTATGCTGATGACCATGCCTTGAGCCGGCGTGCCGGTGATGACACCGCGCCGGCCCACAGCGTTGGTCAGGGCAAACGTTGCCGCAGAGAGGACCGCGAGTACGGCGCCTAAGAGATGCACGGATTTTCCCTCTGCCCACCGGGCAACGTCTGGCGCCTGACCATCAGGGACATGATGCTAACCGGCACTCGTTGCGGCTCGTCAAGAGTGATTGCCCTGGTTGTGGATCTGCTTTGAAGCCAAAGACTGCGACCGGGCGAGGTTGGCTGTCATGGCGGCTCAACGTGCTACTGTCGGATGTCGCACCGCAAATGCCAAGTTGAACATCTCCATGAAGCGGATCGCTCTCGTCAACCCGAACACGTCAGCGGCGCTCACGACGCTCATGGTCGAGATTGCGCGCGAGTGCGCGCCCGGTAACCTGCAGATCGAAGGGCTGACGGCACCGTTCGGCGCTCCGCTCATCACTTGCGATGCGGAACTCGACAAGGCCGCAGATGCCGTGCGCGCTCTCGCGCCGGAGCTTGCGAGGCGCGCCGATGCCGTGATCGTGAGCGCCTTTGGCGACCCCGGCGCCGACGAACTGGCCCGCTCGCTCCGCCGACCTGTGGTCGGGATCGCTGAGGCCGGCATGCGCGCGGCGGCCGCGAACGGACGGCGCTTCGCCGTCGTTACCCACACGGGGCGCCTGGTGCGACGCATGGCTTGGCGTGCCGAGGAGTTGGGGCTTGGAACGCATTGCGTCGGCGTGCTTGCGACGGAGGGCGATCCGGCTGCGTTGATGGCGGCGCCCGCCCGACTCGAGAGCGGCTTGTTGGCTCTTGCCAAGCGAGCCGTCGCCGAACTTGGAGCCGAAGCCATAGTCATTGGCGGCGGACCGCTCGGGCGCGCAGCAATCGCACTGCGCGACAAAGTCGGCGTACCGGTGATCGAGCCGATCCCTGAGGCGGTGCTCCACGTGGCCGGTGTGCTGGGCCTCTCAGCGGCTACTCGTTGAGGCCTTTGCCTGGATAGGGGTGCGTCGCCATCCAATGGCGCGCGATATCGAGCCGGCGCGCCACCCACACACCGTCGTGCTGCATGATGTGGTCGAGCAGCCGTTCCAGTCCCACGGCGCGGGCGGGATGCCCGATCAGCCGCATGTGCAGTCCGACCGACATCATCTTCGGTGTCTTCGCACCTTCCTTGTAGAGCATGTCGAAGGCATCGCGGACGAAGGAGAACCAATCGTCCGAGGTGCCGACCCAGCCAGCGTACTTGCCGTCGTTGTTGGTGAGAGAGTAGGGCACGATAAGGTGCGGCCGACCGTTGACCGTCTTCCAGAACGGCAGCTCGTCGCCATAGTAGTCGGAGTTGTAGAGAAAGCCGCCCTCCTCGACGACCAAGCGGCGCGTGTTGATGCCGGGCCCATAGCGGCAGTACCAGCCGAGGGGGCGCTCGCCCACCGTCGTCTGTAGCGACGCGACAGCCTTGCGGATGTGCTCGCGCTCCTCGGCTTCGGTCAGCTCGAAATGCTTGATCCAGCGCCAGCCGTGGCAGCAAACATCGAAGCCCGAGACGCGGATGGTGTCGGCGGCGGGCTTGTGGCGCTCCAGGGCGAGTGCGCAACCGAACACCGTCATCGGTAGCTTGCGTTCCTGAAACAGCCGCATCAGCCGCCAGAAGCCGACCCTGCTGCCATATTCGAACATTCCCTCGCCGGCGAGGTCGCGGCCCTTGACCCCGTGGTTGAGGCCATGCGCCTCGGTCAGGCCAAGCTCGGTGAACCCCTCACCGTCCTGCATCGAGGGCTCGGAGCCTTCCTCGTAGTTCATGACGAAGTTCACGGCGAGCCGCGCGCCACCTGGCCATTTTGGGTCCGGCGGGTTGGCGCCGTAGCCGATGAGGTCCCGGTCATAGGTCTGGCTCATGCGTCGGTCTCCGGATCGGTTCACCTCGCAGCATACCAGCCCCGGCATCACGCGTCGTCTCGTTGGCTGTCATCAAAAGTCGCGGTGATCCTCATGGCAAGTTACTTGTGCCGTCATCTCCATCCACCTGCTCCGTACAAACCGGTAGCCTATAAGGGAGCTGCTGCAACGGCGTGGCCGGGAGCACAACCATGACCGCGATAGCGAACGGGCGCAGCTTGGATACCTGAGACTGCACGCCTCAGACGCGACGGAGCTGCAGCCCGACGGGCTCCCCGTAGCTCCCTCGGAGGCCAGTCCCCCGCGTCCCGCCGCGTGAGACTAAAGACTAACCGGAGGCTCGGTCGTCCGCTTCACCGGGCCCCGACGCTTCGGCTTGCCGGACCGATTCCTGGAGCGGTTAGGTGCGCGAGCGGGCGGCGCACCTCGGCGATCTGCCTTGGCCGAGCCGCACTGGCGGTGGAGTGTTGGCCCGGCAGACTACAGGGCCAGTGCTCTCTATTCGCGCTAGGGCGCATCATGGGCATGCCATAGCGGACGCGCTGTGTAGCTGGGGGCTGCGCCCCAGTTCCCGTGCGCAGGGAAGTGGGAAATTTCCGCCGAAAACTCACGGAAAGCTGCTGGAAGGTCGGGTTTCCCACTTGGCGCCAAGCCCTTGATTTGTATGAATGCGCGCAGTCCTCTTCTGGGCACCAATACACAGCGGAATGCCTGTAATTCCGCTACTTATTGATGGAGCAAGGGTTTCTGCCTCTCTGGCTGGTACACAAGAGAGGTACACATGATCCTCCGAATGCCGCGTCCTTGGCGTCACCCAATCACCGCTCAGCTCTATAACCGCGCTCGTCTTCCAGCCGACGTAGGCAAGCACTTTGCTGGACGAACTATCACCGTGGAAGTGGGTGGCCAGACCACCAGAGTGAAGCTTAACTCGCACATCAAAGTCTCGCTCAGAACGAAGCACGCCGCTGAGGCACGTCCGCGTCATGCATCGGTGCAATCACAGCTTGAGCAATGCTGGGCTGCGGAGCGCAACGGTGCCGTATCGCTGAGCCACAAGGAAATCATGGCGCTGGCTGGTCTCTGGTATCGGCAGATGGTTGCTGACCATGAAGATGACCCCGGAGATGCCGCGGATTGGGAGGTTTACCAGGGCTTGCTGGCTGATGGATTGGCCTACCTCGATCCCGACAGCGACGGCGTATCCAGCGAACCTTACAGTCCAAGAGATGGTATTCGGCTGCTCATCCGCCATGGCGTCCACATTGAGCCCGTGCTTGAAGCCCGAGGCTTGAAAGTGGATGAGGCGACACGCCTCAAGCTGATCGAGCAAGTGGCCATCTCGCTCTGCATGGCTGCCGAGACCTTGATACGCCGAGCCTCTGGTGACTACGGCCCTGACAGATACGTCGAGCGCTATCCTGTATGGACGCGCAGTAAGCCCGCCTCTTGCAACACCCAGGGCGGGCCGACGCTGATGCAGTTATTCTCTGGATGGGCCAAGGAGGGTCGCCCGGCACAATCCACGTTTGATCAGTGGCGTTCATACGTCGCGAGCTTTCAGGAGTTCGTTGGCCAGGACAGGGCGAGTGAGATAGGACGCCAGCACATTCGTGGGTGGAAAGACCACCTGCTCGACCTCGGTAACTCCGCCAAAACAATCAACGGGAGCAAGCTCGCTGCCTTGGGGGCCATCTTCAGTTGGGGCGTGGAGAACGATCTGGTCGCCCTGGACCCCACCAAAGGCATCAAGGTCAAGCAAAAGCGAAAAGCCGGTCAGAGGATGCTTGGCTTCGAGAAGACGGAGGCCGCAGTGATCCTCCGCGCTTCGGCAAAGGCGAGTAGTCCCGTCTTTCGGTGGGTTCCCTTGCTCTGCGCACAATCGGGTGCTCGGGTCTCCGAGGTTTGCCAGCTTCGGGGCGTGGACATCCGCCGGGAAGATGGCATCTGGGTGATGGCTTTCCGAGCGGAGGCGGGGTCACTGAAGACGCAAGGATCGGAGCGCAGGGTCCCCCCCTCCACCCGCATGTGCTCGAAGCGGGCTTTCTAGACTTCGTGAGCAGCAAGGGGACTGGACCCCTATTCTACGACCCTGGGCGTCGCAAGTTGGATGCGAAGCGGCCTCAGGCCAAGATCGTGGCAAAGAAGGTCGCCCGCTGGGTCCATACACTTGGCATTGAAGTGGGACGACAGCACAGAAAGGACCCGAACCACGCATGGCGGCACTTGTTTCGCACCCTCGGTCGGGACATCGGTGAGAGCGAAGTGTCGCTTGCGATTACTGGACACGCATTTTCGAGCGTGGGCCAGAGATACGGCGAGGTAACTCTGGCAACGATGAGGAAGGTTGTCGCCCGCATTCCGCTGCCAGGGGTGGCAGACAAACAAGGGTGAGCTACGCCGTCAGTGCGGCTTAGCCAGGGCCATTCAGGGATCATCCAGAGCGGGGTGAAGACAGGACTGCGAGGTCCAACCCTCGCTCTAACGCTGCTTATCCAACACTCGCATCCATGAGGGTCACAACCCATAGAGCAAGACGATGAGACGAGCGAGCGGGTTGGCCGTTCAATCTATCTCCACCCACATCGCCACAGTCCCGCATTGAGAGCGAGAAGGATAGTTGCGGGATCACCTGAAATGGTTGGCGGGTCATTTTCGGGACATCCGTTAGGGGGCTTGGATAGAAGCACTAGGGGTAGCCTTCAATCGCAATCCAGTGGGGAGTAACGAGTAGGCGATCCGCGAGTACGCAGCGGACCTTCCAATGCCCCGCACGGCGTTACCCCCTTTACGGAAATTCTAGTCACGTCCTATCGTTGCCGTCTAATACAAAGGTAGCAAGATCACCGAAGCGGAAATGAAAAGGCGTCGGCGATGAGACAAACACCGACGCCCCTCACTGGACGTGAGTTGGACCCAGCATTCCAGGTCCATGATCCGAACCTAGATAGCGCTTGAATTGTTCCGGCCCGTTAGTTCGGAAGCCCGCCTTCCGCAGCCAGCATCAACTTCGCTCGGGTAACGGCCAACAGGTTGAGGAGCTGCTTCGGGCTGACCCACAGACTTGGCAGGTGCGGGTGCTTGCTGTGCCCTTGCACGAACTCTGGGTTGCGCCTCTGCCAGAACTGGTAGGCGTCGTCAGACAACCAGCCCGAGGGCCTGAGCTTGGTGTCGAGGAGGGTCTCGATGCGGTCGTACAGGAGCGTGGCGATGCCTTGTCGCTGACGCGCTTGCTTCACTTCAGCATGGAGAACTTGCCAGCGTTTGTCGGGACGTTGGACCAGTTCGACTGCGGCATCTGCGCGAGCCATGACTGGTGTGGGACGAACGCGACCCTTGTCCACGTCGCCGTGAAATAAGAGGCGGAAGTGACGGTGAACCCCACCAAGTGAAGGCTTGGCTATCAACTGCGTGTACGCGACCCAGTCCTCGGTCTCCAGGAATTGCAATGGGGGTGTCACGTCATTGGAGGCGATGGCGTCCCAGGGCGGTGCCGCGCCCGTCAGCTTCTCAAGATACTGGCCATACCAGAGGTAGTCGTTCGCCACCTGGATCAGCGCGTCATGCGTGGCTCGATCATGAGGCAGCAGCGCAGCGCGGTGGAAGACGACCATTGATCCGATCTGAAGCTCGAAGGGATCGGGCTGATAGTCGCGTCCTGGTGGCGTGGGTTGACGCATGACGGGGCAAGGGCGCTCGAACTTGCGGGAGGCTCGCAGGGAGACCCACGATGGGAGCTGTGACGCTGCATGATCAGTGTGGTCGGACCTGGGCGCTTGCTCTCGCCCGAGCGGGTCTGCTCTCAGGTCTCCCCCAAAGTGGGGATGAGGGGGCAATGAAAGGGATGTACTGCCCACGGACGATCTTCATGGCCCTTCTCGGAAGCCGATCAGGACCATCTCGCACGGCCTCCAAGGGGAGGATGGTGGGGGTGAGGGGATTGGTTTGCTCTCTAGTCGGCGGCGCGGCTGCCCCCAAAGTATGTCAACTCCGCCGACTGGCAGCAGTACCGTCTCTCGCCCCCTCCTCTGGCCAGCAAGAAGTCTGCGCTGCGAAGTCGCGGACGAATGGGTATGCGCGATGGGGAGGGAATGGTGCGCGGCAAGCTAAAGACGGATGCAATCGGGCGAAAGCAGCCGTCGCAATATATGCGAAGGAAGCGGGCGCTGACCGCCGCGCAGCATCGTTGGAAAGAAAAACGGACCCTTGAGCCAGGCATCTCGTTGCACTGGAGCCAGCGGAGCTTTGCAAACAAGCTGCGGCACTTGGCGGCGGTCAAGAAGGGCGGCGCAACCACTGGCGGCCAAATCAGAGAGCAACATCGGCTTTTTTGGCGCTGGTATCACGGCGACTGCAAGGCGCAATTGCGCGGACCATTTAAGGCGGTGATCGAAACGTTCGAGCGGATCGAAGCTGCTTTCAACCAACGCTACAAAGTGACCCAAGACAAGGACGTTGCGTGGGACGGCTTCATGGCTGTCGTCCTCAAGTGGTACGTCTTTACTTCCTGTACTCGGATGAACCCGAGAACTATCGAACGCGACCTGTGGGACCTGTACGAAAGGTTCATGGAAGCCGATGCTTATGCTCTCTACAGAGACGGCGGTCTTCTGAAAACACTGCACGACTACGAGGACGCCAAAGAGGAAAAGGCACTGCGGATGGCGATCTACAGAAGTCGCGCAAATGAGGGGGCTGTGAGGAACATCAAGAAAAGTAAGTAATACTAAAGCCTTGGAGGTTGGGAAGCACATTCTACCACGAAACCGTTTTCAGGGGCTGGGCTCAACCAACCACAAGGAACCCCTCACATTGGGTACGTCAGACGTTTCGCGTCTGGTGTCGCCCGAGGAGTTCGCTGCGGCCATGACACGCCGCTGGCACTCGCTCGGCAACACCTCATCCGCGAAGCTAATAGAACTTTGGAAGACCATGGCGGTCACCTTCAATACCGCCGCCAGCAATCCCACAGATACAAAATGGCGCGTTCTGGAGCCGCCGACGGGCACCGGCAAGACCCAAGGGCTTTGCGTCTTCGCGGCCCTGACCATCGCCAAGAACCGCACCTCACTTTCACCGCTCGGCATCCTGGTGGTGACGCGCACCATCGCTCAGGCGGAGGAGATCGTGGCCACCATTCAAGAACTCGTTTGTCACCCTGCCGATGCCGACCAAGTGCGAGCCAAGCACTCTGAGAACAAGATGCACGTCTTTGCCATGCAGGCTGCTGACGTGCTCGTCATCACCCATGCGGCCTATACGCGAGCGCTCGAAGGTCTCAATCGCGAGCACGATGGGCGCTGGCAAGACTATACGGCTTGGATGCACGGTCAGCGCTGCTTGACCATCATTGATGAGGCGCTCTCGGGTGTGGTCGAACAGCATCAGGTCACCGCCGATGATCTTCGCATGGTGCTCAGCTTCATCGACCCAGCGTTGCGACTTCAGTTTCCGCGCCAGGTCGAAGCGCTCGGCATGGTGCGGGACACACTCGATCAAATCGCAGAGTTGAATGCCAACCTGGCTGATGCCGATAGGGTCGCAGTTTCAGCGCGGATTGTCTGGCGCGGTGTCCATGACGGCCGCCTCACGTTTCCTAAAGCGTTGGCCATGGGACCTCTGCGCCAGGCCATGGCAGGCATCAGCTACGACCTCAAAGCCCTGCGTCAGGCCAGCGCTTACAACCGTCAGCGTATCGCCGACAATGTGGATCGAACACTCAAGAGCTGCGAGGCGGTGATGGCCCGTTGGGCTTACTACTACCGCAAGGGCAAAGAGGACACCTTCAACTCCAGTCAGCTATTGATCCCTCCAGACTTACCAGGCCCCGTGATCTTGGACGCAACCGCGTCCCAGAACTTCCTGTGGCGACTACTTGAGCCCCGTGCCGAGATCGCCGAAGTCCCCCCAGGGACCCGCTCGTATGCCAACGTGACCATCCACGTCGCTCGTGCCAGTGGCCTCGGCAAGACCAAGATGACGGAGCGTTGCAAGGTACGAGTGCCTCGTCTGCTGGCTAACCTTGAAAGCACCCTCACGCCGGACCGCAAGATCCTCCTTTGCGTTCACAAGCGGGTCGAGCACACGGCGCTCACCTACGCCCCAAACTTCGCGGCCTACTCGGTCGCCCATTGGGGAGCCATCGACGGCAAGAACGATTGGAGCAACCACGACACCGTGGTCATTTTCGGGCTGTCCTATCGCGACCCAATTTGGGCCACCAACACGTTCTTCGCGCTCAAGGGTCTGCAAGACAACCGTTGGCTCGAACAGCCCTCATGGGGCCGCTATGCAGATGTGCGTCGCGAGCTGCAAAGGCGGCAGCTCACAGTGTCGGTGATCCAGGCCATCAACCGAGTACGCTGTCGCCGAGTGATTGACCGCGACGGCAATTGTCCGCCAACCGATGCGTTCATCGTGTTGCCGAGCGGAGCCGATGGTGATGCCATGCTGGACCATCTGCGCGAGGAGATGCCAGGGGCGTTGTTTGTGCCCTGGGAGTTCGAGTTAGACGGTCCCCAAGAACGGGTGCGGCGGGGCTCATCGCATGGGGCGCTGCTGGCCTTCATGGACAATCGCCTCCCTGGAGAGACCCCCATGTCGCTGATCAAGAGCGAGCTGGGGTTGAAGCCGAGCGCGGTGAAGGACCTGCGCAACGTGTTGCGCGACGACGACCACTACTTGACCAAGACTCTAGCTCAGGTCGGGGTGCGCTACCTCAGCACGGGCAAGGGTCGAGGGGCACGCTCTTACCTGCTGAAGCGCTAATCCGCCCGTGCGAATAGGGGGTTGAGCTTCTACTCTCTGGTATAGAGGTTCGACCCCCCATTAGTTGCCCACTCCCCTGCCACTCGCCCCAAACGCGCATGGCCATTCCTCCAGACACGTCTTGAGGGTTTGGGCTGTTTCGATTGCCCCGCCCCATACCCCCCTTACCGAAGCGCCGAAGGGCGTCTTTGGCCACTACCCGTCCTAAAGCAACCCACATCAAAAAGGAGATGCCTGATCTATGTACGATCCTGACTTCCCAGCCCACCTGCTCACTACTCTTGCGCTAACTAGTGCCTGTCTGTCGCTCGTCCGAGGCTTTGGTCTGGCTCGGTGATTGCCCACCGCGTCACCATTCAACCCACGCATAGAAACCACAAGGCGCAATACTACAAGGCGACCTTCCAAGGGGAGGAGATCGTTGCTCGGTCTGCTGACCCGGAGTTCGCTGCTTGCCGCGCCATGCAAGCCAGAGGGTTCACCGGCCGCGTTGCGTTCTACCGGCCTGGCGTCATCCATCCCGGGCTCATCATCCAGGACCTCGTCAAGGCCGCACGATTTCGCATCGTTGAGACTGAGCGGGTCGGACCCGTCCGCAAGACCTGGCGGCCGTTCCCGAATGCGGGCTCACGCCGACTGACCTCGCGCCTCCACGTCAACTGATCTCCCGCTCACAAGTCAAACGTCAACCCCGGGCTCGCACCCAATGCGGTGGGAGCCTTTTTTGCGTCAACTGAAAGGACCCATGACGAAGCTTCACGATGACCTCATCCACAGCATCTCGGCGTCAACCGTCACGCTCCTCGATACGAAGACAGTCAAGTTTCGCTACTACGATCTCAAACGCAACTGGCGAAAGCTCGAACCGCATCTCAGCGATCCCGCCCTCAACGACATCCTGGTCACAGACTTTAACAAGTTCACATTCGGCCGATGGGGCAAACCATTCGGTCCCGGAGACTACCCCTTCGACTTCGAGAGTTGTGATTGGTGGTGCGAGCACAGAGGCAGACATCCCCGCTACTGGAGGTATGTCAAACACGGTGCATGTCATTGGCTCGTCAACTTCGCTTGGAAACTCGCGACGCTGACACAGCCCAAACGCGACTGGCGCATCATCACATCTGACTATCACAGCACTGTCTGGGACCAAGATCGAACGCTGTTTGACTTCAACTTCCAGGCCTTTGGCATTGACCCCGAGGAGTGCTTTCGCATGGCGTTTGACGAGGTGCTGGAGCCAGGCGAGCTGTTGGATACTGGCGAGGCAGAGCACTACACCGAGAATGTGCGGAGACGTGCACAGGAGCGCGATCTTCAAGAAGCCTAGAATGATCCCCGCCACCACAAACCCAAGGAGGGCCGCGCTGGCGGCCTTCCTCTCCGACAGTCGGCACATCGTCAGCAAGCCCCCACACCAGCCGCTCACCGTGACGGCAATGGCCCGCAGCATCGGGGTAGCACCGAACACCCTGCGGCGGTGGCTCAGGGCTGATCACCACGATCTCTACTGGGATCACTGGGCGAGCTTCACAGAACTTTGGAAGGCTGCGCAGGAAGCCAGGCGCGGCTGCCGCGACGCGTCCGAAAATCCAAGCGGCGTCAACACACGTTGATGGACGCTCTCAACGGCGATCTTAACGCCTCATGTCTACATCCGACGCAGGCATGTTCGCTCGGTAAGCCCACCGACTGTTCTCGGCCTGGTCAGCGGCAGGGTTTCCCCAGGCTGCACAATCAGCGTCAGCGCTGATCCATCTCAGCCGATCCCCTGATTGCGCACGATGATCTCTGGGTCGAGGCTGCACTGACAGGCTTCGCACCCGAGCTAACAGGCTTCGCACCCTAGCTTCCTTGAGCCTCATGCACACATGATAACCGGGCCGTCAGTACCGTCATCAAGGTGGAACCCAGCCGTTCCTCACTCAGGTGCGTGGCTGATACGCGCCATTGCGGCGGTGGCAGCGCTGCTGTGGGTCTCGGCCTCCCCGTGGTTCGCGTTCGCTGACGATCAAGCGCACACGGACGCGCCACAACTCCCGCCACCCCCCGCTGTCGAGCGCACCGAGGTGGGGCGTCTCGTCAAGGCGGCGGGGTTGATCCACTTATCCTCCGCCAGTTGGCTGCAAGAGGGGGAGGGCTCCACGCCCAAGTGGGAGACGTTTCTGGAGCTTGGTCGCAAGATCGCGGACGTACAAGCCGAGGGCCGACGCAATCCCAAGCGAGCCAAGAACCTCATGGCTCTCGCCATCAGCCACCTGGGTCCGCCCGATTGGGTGCGAAGGCGCTGCGGGACATTCCACGAGAACCAATGCGATGCTGTGCTTCGCGGAGCCGCCGGTGTCGAGGAGCAAGGCAAGGCGCGTCTCACCAGCCATGAGCTGACGTGGTTCAATGGGTCATGTCAGGCCATCACGCTCATTTTCTACCGCAATGTCTTCTACGGTGCGGCAGCCATCCCTATCCCCATTGACGTGGGCGCAGGGCCGTGGACGCTGCTCGCAGGGCTTCAACAAGACGACCTCACCGATTGCGTTGACAGAGGATTTGTTCGCGCTCCCAACCAGTACCCCGTCGACTTCTACAGTTGCCGCTTGCGCCCTGGTCGCACGGGCTGCGATCTCGCCCACATCCTTCCTGAGTAGGTCTCAGCCGCAGGACCGCCTCGTACAGCCCGATCGATTAGGACGACCGCCCGTTACAGTTGCTCGTAAGCTACCGCTTGAGTGCGGGATGCGGCGCGACTGTTGGTGCGGCTTGTAGTTGTTCCTTCGTGGCCTCCACGACAATGCGGCGGGTATTGCCGCTCGGCTCATGCTGCAAGGCCGTGAAGGGGATCGCGACCGCCTTGTCGCCGATGCCAAGGTATTGTCCGACATTGACGAGGGCTGCTGCCATCTTCCCGTCTGTATCAAGTACGATGTCCTTTATCGTGCCGAGGTTCTCCCCCGCCCGATTGTAGAGATTGCGCGTGACATATTCATTGGGTGTGCTGCCAATCGAGACCCACCCGTCTGGTAGCCTCGCCAGATAGATCGAGGCCCGCTCGGGGCTCTGGACAGTCCGCTCGGAGGTCTTGATCGGCTCCGTCTTCTGTGCGCCCGGCAGCAAGTACCAGAGCAGCCCTGCCACCGCGAGCAAAGGCAAGACCCAGTAGGGCCACGTCGCGGCCCGAGTGCTGTCTGCGGTGCGAGGCATGGCCGGTGTTGTTGGCGTATCGACGGTGCGCCGTCCCGGTGATGGCGTGGTGCTAACGCCGGGGAAAATGCCGCTTCTTTTGAGCGCGTCAGACAACCCGGATGGCATGGCTTCGGCAATCTGATCCTTCTGCCCGCTCAGCAGGCGAGCCAGGCCGTTGCTATCCAGATCGGCAGCTCGCTGCTGGTTGCCCAGCACACCCAGAATGACCGGAGTGAGTAGGCCCATAACAGTCTTCACCGGGCCTTCGCCGATGCCGAGGAACTTGCCGACCGTGGAAGCCAGCAGGTTGGCCACGCCGCCTCCCAACAACGACGACAGCAGGTTGCTGCCTTGGGTCGCCAGCGCAGAACCGTTGCTCTTGCTGGCGATCTCGGCCAACACGCTGCCGGGCTGACTGGCGACGGCATCCGCGAGTTTTTTCGGTCCCCCTGGCGTGGCGACCATGTTGACCAGGGCGCTCAAGATGCTGGGAACAGCGGCAGTGACTGCACTTTGCGCGATGGTCCCGTTGAGGCCCGATGCAGACGCTATTTTTCCGACAACCTCAGGCGTCAAGTAACGCCCAATCGCCGATACAAGATCAATGGCCATGGCAACCACATCTCCCATGAGGAACCGATGCATCTCGCTGTAAGTGGCCGAAGCAATATCGGGCAGAGAACGGAGGGGGAGCATCGGCAGGGTTGCTGAATTGGTGGGTCGAATACCCTTATTCGGCTGGAGTGACATCCATACTGAATAAACAGCTTGGCTTACACTCAGTCCGTCGCCCCGCTCACGGTGTAGGCCGGGTATCTGTCGCGTACCGCGAAGATCGCCTCGTCCTTCAATATCCCTGGGTGCACCAGGGCTTCCTTGACGAGGTGTAAAATGGTGCGGGCCAATATCAGCCGAGCATTGTCGACGGTCCTTTGCGGCTTGCCCCGGAACACCGGTTTGATCTGATGCCACGCTGCGTCCAACACCTCGCCCATCATCTGGACGACGGCGGGGTCCAGGGCTGCCTGATCGAGAAGCTGGAGAGCGCGGGGCATCATCTCAGCTACCACGACTGGTCTTTGCACTTACTTGCCAAGCAGCAGCGAATTTATCGCAAAGCCCGTTCAGTCTCAGCCAAGGTTGGGGGGCCGTGCTCTCCACTAGCCCGAGCACGAGGTGCAGTCACACCGCGCCTCAAGCCTCGATCATCTTGTTGCGGACAGCGTAACGCACCAATGCGGCCATGGAGGTGAGGTCGAGCTTGCGCATGATCGAGGCTCGATGGGTCTCGACCGTCTTGACGCTGATGCTTAGCAAGTTCGCGATCTGTTGGTTGCTGTGGCCCTCGGCGACCAACCGAACGATGGTCTGCTCGCGGTTGGTCAGGGGCTGATCGAACTGTCGCCCATCCGTGCGCGATGTTTCCAGCACACCCTCGCAAACTTGGTTGGTGAAGTAGGGCTTGTGTTCCGCGAGCGACCGGACCGCCGAAATCAAATGCTCCCCAGCGTCTGACTTCAGCACATAGCCACGCGCCCCCCGCCTTCACCATATCGCGCAGCAGGTTCTCGTTGGCGTGCATCGTGAAAATGAGGACCTCGACGCCTGGCACACACTGTCGGATTTGGCGGGTGGCCTCGATGCCGTCGATGAGAGGCAACGAGTAATCGACGATGGCTATGTCGGGGTTGGTGGCAATGGCCTTGGCGATGGCTTCTTTACCGTCTGCCGCCTCAGCGACAACACTCCAGTTGCGCTGGTCTTCAAGGATGCGCCGCACACCCGTGCGCACCACGGCGTGGTCATCAGCGATCAGTAAGCGGGTCATGCCAAGGTCACGAATAGACGCACTGGAACCAATCGGCAAAGGTCCCCCGTTGGCATCAGACTTAGACCATCAAACCAAAGACGGGGAGAATGTGCATCCTTGGGTTAATGGCAGCCCTGATGCAGACGCACTCGCGCATTGTGGCTTGGCTGAGTATGTCGTTCCACCCGCTCGCTGTCGGGGGGAGCCGGTAAGTTGGCGCGTCGGCGATGGCCCTCACTGCGGTCTCTTATGCCTGCACCAAATTGTTGCGAACGGCGTAGCGCACCAATGCCGCCGTGGAGGTGAGGTCGAGCTTGCGCATGAGCGCGGCCCGGTGCGTCTCGACAGTTTTGATGCTGATACCGAGAACTCCGGCAATCTCTTTGTTGGTGTGGCCCTCGGCGACCAACTGAACCACAACTTGCTCGCGGCCGGTCAGGGTCGGCTTGACCTGACCCGCCTTGGTCAGGAAGGTGTCCAGCAGGACCTCCGACACTCTGTCCGTGAAGAAGGGCTTGTGTTCCGACAGCGACTGGATGGCAGAAATCAAATGCTGCCCGGCATCTGACTTCAGCACATAGCCACGCGCTCCAGCCACCAACAATTCGCGCAAAAGCTCTTCGTCGTCGTGCATCGTAAAGATGAGAACCTCGATCTTTGGCACATGCCGACGGATTTGGCGTGTGGCTTCGATGCCGTCGATCAGGGGCAGTCTATAATCGAGGATGGCCACGTTGGGCTTGGTAGCAATGGCCTTGGCGACGGCGTCTTTGCCGTCCGTAGCTTCAGCGACAACGCTCCACCCAGGTTGATCCTCGATGATGCGTCGAATACCCGACCGAACCACGTCATGGTCGTCGGCGATCAGGATGCGGGTCATGGACAGCCACGAAGCGAGGCTTATCGGGCTAAGGTACAAGCAGGTCTTGGCCAGAGCCCATCAGCAAACCCCCCACTTCGCCTCAGGTTGAAACTGGAGGTGAGCAGGAGACACATGCCTCGGGCTAACGCGCATGACGTCGGTTAACTCCGGTAACGGATGACATGCACAGATAGTTTGCTGTGCATGTCCAAGGGGGTATTTGACAGTCAGCGAGCGCTGAAATCCCCCCGTGCCCCCTCGAAGACTGTGCCTGTGACGCGACTGCGGGCAGGTTGCCGAGCCACTGGATCAACGCCAAGCCTCCAGAGTTGTGCGGCTCATCCCCAGGGTTGTCCCTGAGTGTCTCGCTGCCGCAGCGGTGGCATTCCTATTCCAGCCGGGATCGAAGGAGTGCTCCGATGCACAAACAAAACTTCATTGGTATGGCAACTGCGGGCGCGATCTTGGCCAGCATCATCATGGCGGCTCCTGCGTCCGCTGGCTGGAACAACTGCGGCTGCCGTTCCTACGGATACTATGCGCCTCGTGCCTACAGCTACGCGCCCTCACGATGGGCTTATCGCTCGTACTATCGACCCGCGTTCTACGGTGCTTCCTTCTATCGCCCCCGCGTGTGGGCGTGGCGCTCGTGGGGCGGGCGGCACTGGGGCTGGGGCGGGCGACGTTGGGGCTGGCGTGGTGGTTGGGGAGGCCGGCATTGGGGTTGGCGTGGCGGTTGGGGAGGCCGACGTTGGGGTTGGCGTGGCGGTTGGGGACGGCGCTGGTAGACCGTCACGGGAGGATGCCATGAGGGCTCCCACCTATTTGGCAGAGATACCCTGGCTGGCAGTGTATGTGGTCGGAGTTGTCGCTCTGGTCTGGCTCGTCGGTGACTGGCTCGAACGTGAGCGCTGAACGAGAAATGGAGGCCAACGTTGCCGCCGGCCTCCACATCAATGTGTTACCTCATCAATAGTAACGGCAATCCTGCCAGCGCTGATACCAGTACCAGCTCCCGGTGACCTGATATCTACGCCACAACCAACCGCAGCCCGATCCGTAGTATCCGTAGCTGTAAGCGCCGTAGCCGACGAACGGCGCGACACCCCAGAGAGGCCAGCCACCACGACGCCAACCTCCGTGGTGCCGATGCCCGTGTCCGCCGAAATGGCGGCCTCCGAAGTGATGCCCACCGCGCCGAACCTCAATGATATTGCTCGACTGATTGGTCGCAGCCTCCAGAGCCGATGGCGAAACGACTGCCGCATTGGCTATCGGAGAAAACGCAAAAAGGCCGCCGGCAACCATGCAAGCAGCCAACATACTCTTGAGCATTGGGGGCCTCCTCTTGCGGGCTTGTATTCACCACCCCAGCGTGAGGTTAACCATGTCATTCGTGTGGCCAACCTCTCTCCAAGCAGCGGATTTTGTTAGGCTTTCGAGGGCAGGCTGACGATTACCCGCCCGCCTACCAAACTCAGTCGGCGTCTCGGTCGCCCCCAATCGATGCAGTCGCGATCCCGAGCTTTCTGTCATGTTTCGCTGAACCCTGCCCTCCTGACGCAGCCGCAGAAGCCATCGAGAGTGTGCCGCATCGGCCTGTTTTGACATTATGCGGCGTGTGTGCCACAATATCTTTAATGTCAATGGCACACGAGGGGTAGAATGGAGATCGGTTACGCACGGACCTCAACTCTCGACCAAGCCGCAGGCTTCGAGGCGCAGAAGCGCGATCTCAAGAAGGCGGGATGCACGAAGGTTTTTGCCGAGCAGGTCAGCAGCGTGGCCGAGCGCCAGCAGCTCGAAGCCGCTCTCGACTACCTACGCGACGGTGACGTGCTGATCGTCACCAAGCTGGACCGCCTCTGCCGCTCAATGCGCGATCTGATGCAAATCGTGGATCGCACCGCTGCAAAAGGCGCGGGGCTGCGCATCCTCTCTATGAGCCTCGACACCACCACACCCACGGGCAAGCTGATGCTCAACGTGCTGGGCTCGGTGGCCGAGTGGGAACGCGAGACGATGCTGGAGCGGCAGCGCGAGGGCATCGCCAAGGCCAAGGCGGCGGGCAAGTACAAGGGCCGTGCGAAGACCGCGATGGCGAAGGCTGACGAGGTGGTGGCGTTGCTGGCAGCCGGTGTTAGTCCCACCGAGGTGGTCAAGCAGCTTTGTATCTCGCGCAGTAGCGTCTATCGGGTGATCCGCGAACACAAGCTGGAGCGACAGCGGCTCACCTATGCTCCTACGCCGCCCGCATCAGCGTAGTCGGCTCACCACGCCTCAGCTTTCACCACAACCACCACGATGCATCGACCCATGCAGGGTCGGTCTCGTACCGGATTGAGAGCAGCACAGGATACACCCGCACAACGCGGCCACGGACGAAGGGAAAGTCCACGCCCGTGCCGCTCCCAGTCGATCTAGACATGCGATCCGTGCGAAATCAAACATTTCATTCCCGATGGCCGATCCACGGGACATCCAGCGCCGTGAGTGCAGCGTAAGACGTGCGTGAAGTGGGCTAATTAGCCCGCCCGCGCCCTCCTCAGTGTTTTTCTAGGTCACCTCGCCGATCCCTTTCGGCGCGGCCTTCAACGCACTTCAACGCCACCGAGAGAGCGAAACCTCAAGGGCACCGCAACGGTCCCTCTGAGCGGTCGTCCACGGGTGATTTCGTGGGCCTGATGAGCAGTCATCGGTTGGTGGCCGGGGCTCGTGCGGAAACACGAGACACCGGCCTGTTGCCACCTCTGGCAAGAGAGGCTCCAACACATGGCTAGCTACAGCTATCACCGGCTTGCTTCAACGCCCAGGGTCCGAGGCCAGGCGGCAGTGCGGCCCGAAGTGCCTGGGCATCAAGGCTACCGTCGAGGCCAAGCGCGAGCTGAAGCTGGCTCGATTGTGCTCTTGGCAGAGGTACACAGGGCTGGTACACAGGAGCAGCACAAGAGAGCAGAAAATCCTTTGGTTTCAAGGCCCAAGACGAGCGAACAGCCAGTCCTCTTCTGGGCACCATTTCGGTATAAGCGAGGGCGCCGCTGCTGCCGGGCCCCTTTTGAGAGCGATAGCCGCTTCAATCATCCCCAAGTTGGCGCCCTTTATCGGCTACGAAAAGGCGCAAAGAACCTTTGGCCTCCGCGCTGGCGGGATCGGCGAGGTTATCACGCAGGGCAGACGCGAACTCTCCAACGGCCATGCCTTCAAGGATATCCTTCGGAACGAGTACTTTGATCTTTAGGTCGGCGATCCTGGTGGAAACACAAATGGGCGGCACGGGCGGCGGCGGGGCCCGCCTGACCAAGCTCGGCCGCGATGTGGTTGGCCGCTATCGCGCCATCGAGGGCGCTGCCACCACGGCGTCCGCGGCTGACCTGAGGGCGCTCAAAGCCTCTCTTCCATCAAAGCCTTTGCTCCGCGACGACCCGTGACAATTCTCTATCGTCCGCATGCGCGTCGGTATCTGATGCGGACAAGACGCTCCCTCCCAAGTTGTGCCGGTCGAGCGCCACGCTCTTGACCAACGCGTGCACCGGCGAGCCGACGACCAGACCCAGGTGCTCAACCGAATAGCGCGTCAAGCGCGCCAGCAATGTATCGCCGCTGCAATCGAGCCTGACCTCGACGGTGGACGTTTCGCCGGCAGTCATTTCGGCGATGACCGCGGGGAGGATATTGAGGGCGCTCAGGTCCGAGGGCGCAGACTTGGCCAACATCACATCGCGGGCGTGCACACGCAGTCTCAATCGTGCGCCGGGTAGTGCATCGAGGCGCGGCAGCCGCCACAGGCCGGCGCGCGAGCGCAGCTCAGTCAATCCGAAGACTTCGTCGTGGCGCTCCACCGTAGCCTCGACGATAGCGCTGGCTTCCGCCTGTCCGGTCAGCGGCACCAGGTCGAGCCGATGCAGGATGCCGGCGGTCGGCCCGACCGCGGCGACCTTGCCGTCGGCGAGCAGCACGATGGTGGAGGCGAGCCGGGCGACCTCGCCAATCGAGTGGCTGACGTAGATGATCGGCACGCGGCTCTCATCGCGCAGGCGCTCGATGTAGGGCAGGATCTCGGCCTTGCGCCCTTCATCGAGGGAGGCGAGCGGCTCATCCATCAACAATAGGCGCGGGTTGGCGAGCAGCGCACGGCCGATGGCGACGCGCTGCTTTTCTCCACCCGACAACCGGCCTGGACGGCGCTCGAGGAGACCGCCGATGCCCAGCAGATCGACCACCCGCTCGAAATCGTCGCGCCGCTCGGGTGGCGGCGCGAACCAGCGGCCGTAGAGCAGGTTCTGCCGCACGGTCAGATGCGGGAACAGCCGCCCTTCCTGGAACACATAACCAAGCCTGCGCTTGTGCCGCGGCACGAACACGCCGTGCTCTGTATCGACCAGGGCGACACCGTCGACCAGCACCGAGCCGTTGTTCGGCCGGATCAGGCCGGCGATGATGTTGACGAGTGAAGTTTTGCCTGAGCCCGATCGTCCGAACAGCGCGATGAGACCACTGTCCGTCTCAAAACGCGTATCGAGCAGGAAGTCGCCAAGCCGGTGCTGGACGTCGATGGCGAGCATCACTCGATATCCAGGCGACGGTTCATGCTGCGCGCCATCAACTCGGACGCCAGCAGTGCCAACATAGCGATCGCTATCGACACGAGCGTCAGACGGAAGGCACCCACGTCGCCGCCCGGCACCTGTGTGAAGGTATAGATGGCGGACGGCAGCGTCTGCGTCTCACCCGGAATATTGGACACGAATGTGATGGTGGCACCGAACTCGCCCATGGCCTTGGCGAAGCATAGGATCATGCCGGCGATGATGCCCGGCACCATCAGCGGCAGCGTCACCGTAAGAAACACCCAGACACGATTGGCCCCCAGCGTGCCTGCCGCTTCTTCCAGGCGCATATCAACGGCCTCGACCGACAATCGAATGGCGCGCACGAGCAGCGGAAAGCCCATCACACCGCCAGCGAGTGCCGCACCGGTCCAGCGGAAGGAGAAGACGATGCCGAAGGTGTCGGCAAGGAAGCTGCCGATCGGCCCGCGCCGCCCGAACAGGATCAGCAAAATGTAGCCCGTCACCACAGGCGGCAGGATCAGAGGCAACAACACCAGCCCGTTGAGCAGCGATACGCCCCAGAACCGGCCCCGCGCCAAAACCATTGCAACAGCGATGCCGATCGGCAAGCTGACGAGAGTAGCCACAATAGCCACTCTCAGACTGAGGCGAACCGCCGTCCACTCTTCAGGGCTGAGGGCCATCCAATCCATGCGTGGCGACCTTCAACCCGCCATCAGGACATCGCCCTCACGACTGCCCGGAGCCGAGCACGCTAAAGCCCTGTGCCTCAAACAGCGGCTTGGCTTTGGCCGATTTTAGGTAATCCAGAAATGCCGCAGCGTCGGGATGGTTTGCGCCCGCTGTCAGTGCGATCGGGTAGATGATGCGCGGGTGCGTATCCTCCGGGAAGGTGCCGATGATCTTGACGTTGGGGTCGGACGCCGCATCCGTCTGATACACGATGCCGGCCGGCGCCTCGCCGCGCGAGACCAGCAGTAGCGCCGCACGCACGTTCTCGGCCTGTGCGATCTTGCCCGACACGCTGCCCCACACGCCGAGCTTTTCCAAAGCCACCTTGCCATATTTGCCCGCGGGAACGGCATCGACATTGGCCATCGACAGGCGGCCGTCGCCCAGCACCTTGGCAAGATCGAAGCCCGACTTAATCTCGACCGGCTGCGCCTTGTCCTTGGGTGCGATCAGCACGATGCGGTTACCGAGCAGGTTCGAGCGCGTTTCCGGCTTGATCAGGTTCTTCTGCGCGACATAGTCCATCCAGTCGAGATCGGCCGGAATGAACATCTGCGCCGGCGCCGCTTGCTCGAGTTGTTTGGCAAGTGCTGAGCTGGCGCCGTAGGCGATGGTCGCTTTCTTGCCTGTCTCCTTCTGCCACTGGGCGTTGATTGCATCGAGCGCGTTCTTCAGGCTCGCGGCGGCGAATATGACGATGTCGGAACTTTGAGCTTGAACGGGTGCTTTAGGTGGCCCCAGGGCCAGAAGCGCGGCCGCGAGGCCCCCAGCGAGGCCCAGTATCCGCCGTCTCGTAAACGCCATATCGATCCTCCTTCGCGGTATTTGGTCGATACAAATACACACTCTAGGCCTATATTCCAGTGACTATCGCCAAGGGATCGATCGGCACGATTCGAAGGCTGCTGCCCATGCGCACAACGAAGCGCCATTTTCTCTGGTTTGTTGCGCTATTTTCAGCACTTTCTATAAGTTCTGGAGTTGATGCGCAGCCAGCCGGGGACAAGATCATCGACTCGGCGGGTCGGATGGTCGAACGCCCCGAACGGATATCGCGCGTGCTTGCGGCAGGGCCGCCGGCTTCGATCCTTCTCTATACACTCGCGCCGGAGAAGATGATCGGCTGGGTGCGCGCACCGAGGGCCGCGGAGAAGCTATTCCTCAAGGAGAGCGTGCGCGAGTTGCCAGAGTACGGGCGACTGACCGGACGAGGTGGGACGGCCAACGTCGAGAACTTGGTTAGGTTTGCACCGGATCTGATCATCGACTCCGACAGCCTTGGTCCGATCTACGTGTCACTTGCCGACAATGTCCAGGAGCAGACGAAGATTCCCTATCTCCTGCTCGACGGCGCGTTCGACAAGACTCCGGAGATCTACCGCAAGATCGGGCAGATTCTTGGCGTGCCCGAAAGAGCTGAGCAGCTTGCGCACTACGCCGAGGAAACGCTGAATGGCTTGAAACCCGTTTTTGACACCGTGCCGAAAAACGAGCGCCCGCGCGTGTACTACGGTCGCGGCGCAAACGGTCTCGAAACCGGACTTGCCGGCTCCATCAATCTGGAGGTTCTGGAGCGGGTCGGGGCGATCAATGTTGCGGCGTCGGCGGGTTCCGGCGGGCTCACCGCTGTGTCCATGGAGCAGGTTCTATCCTGGCGCTCACTCCTGCGTTCTACCGTTCCGTCGGCACTGATCCGCTCTGGAGCTCGGTGAAAGCGGTCCGGGACAAGCGCATCTATCTGGCGCCCAGCCTGCCGTATGGCTGGTTCGACGCGCCTCCCGGCGTCAACCGCCTCATCGGCGTGCGCTGGCTGGCATCGATCCTTTACCCGAAGCGGTTTCCAGTCGATCTGCGCACAACAACACGCGAGTTCTACAAGCTGTTCTATCAGGTGGATCTGACAGAAGCACAGCTCGAGACACTGCTCACCTCCGCAACCAAAGCCAACTAGGGGAAAGTCATGAAGATCAGCGCGCGCAACGCCCTCAAGGGTAAGATCCTGGAAGTGACGAAGGGTGCGACGACGGCGCATGTCAAGATCGACATCGGCGGCGCCATCGTTACATCGTCAATCACCAATGCCGCAGTCGATGATCTGAAACTCGCACCGGGCAAGGATGCCTATGCCGTGATCAAGGCATCGGATGTGATGATCGGTGTTGACTAGGCAAGGTACAGGATGACGCCATCCGTTGCCACATACTGCGACGGTGGTAATGCCGCGCGGGATTGCCCCGGCAAACTCGTAACGGACTCTCATGGCACGGATAGGTTTTTTGCATTCGCGGCCGTACCAAGTGCACCAGCCACCCATGTATTGTGGATTTGCATGCAACCGGGCGTGAAGGCGACAAGATCGGCGCGATAGCCAGGCGCAATCCTACCGAGACCCCCCCCGAGGCCGAGAAAATTAGCCGGCTCCGCAGAGGCAAAGCGCAGCGCTTGTGTTAGAGGCACGCCGAGCAGCGCAATGCAGTTCCGCACGGCCGATGCCATGTCGAGATGGGCGCCGGCGAGCGTGCCGTCGGCCCTGGTGCAGCGACCATCGCGCAGGCCGATCTCCTGGCCGTAGAGCATGAATGTAGAGCGGCTGCCACCCACCGTCGACATCGCATCGGTGACGAGCATCGGCCGCGCGGCGCCCCGAAGCGCCAGGCGCAGCATGGCAGGGTCCACGTGGTGACCATCGACGATCATGCCGAACCACGCATCCGGCGCCTCAAGCGCGGCGACGGCCGGGCCAGGCTCGCGGCTTTCCGGCTGGCGCGTTGCGTTGAAGAGGTGTGTGAAGCCCGTGAGTCCGTCGGCCAGCGCTGCCTTGGTCTGCGCGTAGGTTGCCATGGAGTGTCCGAGCGAGATCCGAACGCCAGCCTTGGCGAGTTGCGCTATGAAGCCGATAGGGACCTGCTCGGGCGCGAGCGTGACGAGCGTGACGCCTGTCTGCGCCGCGATCAGTAACTCGACGTCCTCGAGGGTGGGACGCCGGAGCATCGCGGGATCGTGCACGCCCGGCTTTTGCGGCGACAGGAATGGCCCTTCGAGGTGGATGCCGAGGACGCTCGGGTTGGTGGGCACGGCCTGCTGCACGGCGTCGAGCGCGGCCCGCATCTTGGCTGGCGTATCGCTGATCAGGGTGGGCAGCAGCGCAGTCGTCCCGAATCTCCGGTGCGCCCGCGCGATGGCCGCGATTGCATCGGGTGTCGGGTCATCGTTGAACAGCACGTCGCCCCCCCCGTTCACCTGAACATCGATGAAGCCGGGCGCGAGCCAGGCGCCTTCCGGGAGCATCTGTGCCGGGACTGCTGCAGGTAATTCGGACAGGGGCAGGAGCGCCGCGACGTGGTGCCCCTCGATCACCACCGCGCAATCGTGGTGCAGGTCCGAGCCGTCGAAGACCGTGCCGGCTGCAACCGCGTGCTGGTCCGAAGCGCTCATCGGGTGCGCGTGACTTTCCGCAGGTGGCGCGGCCGATCGACATCGGTGCCAAGCCGCTCCGCGAGGTGGATGAGCATGGCATAGAAGCTCTGGATCAGGCAGACCGCGTCGGTCTCCGGATGGTCGGGCGCGAGCGCGGGGAGGCGTCCAGCGCCGGAAGTGCCTGAACTCGGTGCTGAACAGCGCGGTGTCTTTTTCTTCGAGGCTGATTGCGAGCTGGCGCATCCCCTGCACCGCGGCATCGGTCGGCATGAACATCAGAATTGGGTAGCTCGGCGCGATCATGGCCACCGGCCCGTGCAGGAACTCCGCGCCGCTGAAGGCTTCGGCATGCAGCCTGCATGTTTCCTTGAGCTTGAGCGAGGCTTCGCGGGCGATGGCGAGCGTCGGCCCGCGACCGATCGCGACCAGGCTCTTGGTTCCGACCAGCGTGTCCACCAGCCCGCTCCAATCGAGCTCAGCCGCGGCAGTCAACCGATCCGGCAGCCGCTCGACGGCGCTGCCGAGACCCGCGTCGTCTGTCCAGGACGCGACCAGGCGCAACAGTACGGCGAGCGTCGCGACGAACGTCTTGCTCGCGGCAACGCTAAGCTCCGGACCGGCGCCGACCGGCAATACGATGTCGCTTGCCGGGACCAGCGGGCCATCGGTGGCATTGACGACGGCAACGGTGAGTGCGCCCGCCGCCCTGGCGCTCAAGGCCAAGGCGACGAGATCGTCGCTCCTTCCCGATTGCGAGATGGCCAGAAACAGCTGGTTCTCGAGGCGCAACCGCCTGCCGTAGACGCTGGCGATGTTGGGCGCAGCCTCGGCGACGGGGATGCCGATATAGCGCTCGATCAAGTGCTTGCCGAAGGTCGCCGCATGGGCCGAGCTGCCGCGGGCACATGTGACGACCACCTGCGGCGGCCGGCGTTTCAGCCGCCCGACAAGCTCCGCCAACGGCTCCGCCAGGCCTTGCAGCTGGCCGCTGACCGCCGCCGGAGCCTCTGCAATCTCGCGTGCCATCGTCACGTCGGCGTCGCTCCTGCACTCCTTCGCCATGGGCACAATGACCTTGCGCATCAGCTCGTCGGGACCGCCGCTCTGGCCTCAGCCCGAGCGAGCCACAGAGCACCTGCGAGCGCATCGGCCGCGGCCGGCACCAGGTGGCGCTTCGTGTCCCGGCTCAGCCACGGGCCGATACTCGACGACAGGCCGCCGGCCAACGCCACCCTCCCCACGCCGATCGCGCCGAGCCGCGCAGCCAGCACATCGATATGTGCCGCGGCGAGCTGCATGAGCTCGCAACCCGCCGGGTCGTCCTGGCACGCGTACTGGACCACGAGGGGCGCGAGCGCCGCAAACTCGCGCGGCTTGGCCGAGCCCATCCAGCGCACGATGGCATGGGGATCGGAGTTGAACTCCTCGAACACGCCACGCAGCAGGCCGGTCCAGACCGCACGCCCGTCATAGGCCCACAACACGCGGCGTACAACCTCGCAACCGAGCCACGCGCCGCTGCCCTCGTCGGAAATCGGGAAACCCCAACCGCCCACGCGATGATGCAGCCGCGCTAGCGTCGCCCAAGCCACCGTGCCGGTGCCGATGATGATGATCCCTCCGTCCGCGCCGCGATGCGCTCCCACGCAAGCGGCATGGGCGTCCGTCGTCACAATCGTCTGCCGGAACGGGTGCGGAAAATTCTCCACCACCTCGAGCTCGACGGGTTCCGTAGCCCCCGCCAGGGCGAGGCAAGCGATGATGGGTTGGCTGTCGAGGCCGAGCTCGGCCTCGGCCAGGCACTGGCCGGTGGCAGCGAGTACCGCCTTCATGCTGTCGTCTACGCCCAAGCGAATGTTGGCGGGACCCGCCGTACCCTCGCCGAGAACGGCGCCCGAGCCGTCGCACAGGCGGGCGCGGCACTGGGTGCCGCCGCCGTCGACCCCGAGAAATAGGAGGGCACCGTCCACTTGTGATCCTCGCCTGCCATGCTCATTTATGAACGATCGCGGTGAAATCCAAATGATGGCAGCGACTTGTCTGCTTTGAGCGATGGAAACCGAGCGCGTAAGCCCACGTTATTCCGGCATCGACGTCTGGGACCCTGCGGACGTCCTGGACGCGATGATCGAAGCCCAGTTCTGCGCAGTCGCCGCGGTGCGCGCTGTCCGGCCGGCGATCGAGCGGGCGGCACTGGCGATGGAAGCTCGACTGCGGCATCAGGGCCGCCTCATCTACGCAGGCGCCGGCACCTCCGGCCGACTGGCGGTGCAGGATGGCGCCGAGCTGATGCCGACATTCAGCTGGCCCCCCGAGCGGCTGCTGCTGCTGATCGCCGGTGGCGACAAGGCCATGGTCCGCGCGGTGGAGGGCGCTGAAGACGAGATCGGGCAGGCCAGGGAGCTTGTGGCCCGCCACGGCGTCGGCCCGCACGACGCCATGATTGCCGTGGCGGCAAGCGGGACGACGCCGTTCACGCTCGCGTGCCTGCGTGAGGCACGAGCGTGCCGGGCATTGACGGTCGGCATTGCCAGCAACCGCGGCACGCCGCTCCTCGATGAGGCCGAGCACCCGATCCTTCTTGAAACTGGGCCGGAGCCGATTGCCGGCTCGACGCGCATGAACGCCGGGACCGCGCAGCGCATCACCCTCAATGTGCTGTCCTCCTTGCTCATGATCCGGCTCGGCCGGGTGTACAAAGGCCTGATGGTTGAGGTCAGCGCCTCGAACGCCAAGCTGGCCTTGCGGCGGGAGGCGATGCTGCTCAGCCTCACCGGCCGGAGCACGGAGGAGGTGCGCGAGGCGCTCGCACGCTCGCGCGGCAACGTGAAGCTCGCGGTGCTGCTGCTTGAAGGATGTGATTTGGATACGGCGCGGAGCGCTCTCGACCGAGTCGATGGGCGACTCGGGGCGGCAATCGCCCTTCTCGTGCAACAGCGCGCCTCGTAGTCAATTTTCCGCCAGGTCTTGTTCAGCAATAATATGGGTGCTGCCTGGCTGTGGAATATCGCAGAGAGGGGCGATACGCTGCGGCTTGATCTCACGGCCAGCAACCGGGCATCTGCAATTACCTTTCGTATCCGAGATGGCGTTTCGGTCGATGGCGCCAGCGGTACATCGAGCACCACGTCGACCTGGGATACGCCTGATAGAGCAATGTCTGCATCTGACAAGGTCTTCGCCGGATCGATCCCGAAGGTGTACGACGATTACCTCGTACCGCTGATTTTCGCAGGCTTCGCCGAGGATCTCGCGCAGAAAGTTGCCTCTTTTTCGCCTGCGACGGTGCTCGAGACGGCCGCTGGCACCGGTGTCGTGACGCGCGCGCTGGCTGCTAAGCTTGCTGCCGACGCTCGGTATGTGGTGACAGACCTCAATCGGCCGATGCTCGATCATGCAGCACAGCGACAAGGCGAGGATCGACGTATCACTTGGCAGCAGGCAGACGCGCTCGCCTTGCCATTTCCCGATGCACAGTTTGATGTCGTCTGCTGTCAGTTCGGGGTAATGTTTTTCCCCGATCGCGCAAAGGGGTATCTAGAAGCCAAACGGATCCTCAAACCCGGCGGAACCTTCGTCTTCAACGTCTGGGATCGTATCGACGAAAACATATTCGCGCATGAGGTCACCATCGCGCTCGCCGAAGTATTTCCGGACGATCCGCCGCGGTTCCTGGCGAGGACGCCACACGGCTACCACAACGAGAGGCTGATCGAGGACGAATTGAGGTTGGCAGGATTTTCCCGTGTAGCGATCGAGAAGAGGATCGAGCAGAGCCGCGCGCCGTCCCCTCACCACCCAGCAATTGCCTACTGCCAGGGGACCCCGCTCAGAAATGAGATCGAGGCTCGAGGAGCAGATGGGCTGCAAGCCGCGACGGAGCATGCGGCAGCAGCGATTACGAGGCTCCATGGTAGCGGCGAGGTGACTGCCAAAATCCAGGGGCTTGTGGTCATGGCAACAAAATAGTTTGCCGGTTCAATTCGTCCCTTCGAGCCAGCCGACCATTCCAGCCACCTCGATGACCACAAGCAGGTGTGCAGCAACGTCACCCTCATAGTCGGTCGCCATTGGCGCGGGCTCACTGCCTATGCGGGGGCACATACTTGGCGTAAGAAGCTCGCGCAATCGCACGAATCCGCGGAACGTCATTTAGGCTGGCAGTGCGGATCGTTGGCAGGTCGTTTGGCGCTTTCATTGGCATCGGGATCCTACCCAAGGGGACGAGGATTCCGATGTACTTACTTCCGCTTCTGGCACCGGATTGCCGTACTCTCAGCTCGTAAGGGCAGATCGGACTCAGAACTCCTTCCGTTGCAACGCGGGCTCGTTGACCGCAACATCACTCCGGCGGAGGGATGTACAAAAAGCGAGCATCAATCTCATGGACCTAGAAACCCTGCGCACCGAATTGGGCCTCATGCGACGGCGTCGAGGTGCGTCGTGCAGGAAGGGTTCGACAAGAAGATTTGCCGACTGCCTGATTATGGAGACATCTCTCCGATGTCGATCGTGGCAATTGATCTGCATGCCGCCGTCGCCGGGTTGTATTGTGCGCGCACCATACCTTGCCTTCTGACTGCTTCTGTCTGCGCCTCGGCAAGTGTTCGACCGGTGACCAGAATACTTTGATCCTGGCATAGCACCGCAACCACCCAGCCTTGCTGAACTGCGACAAACATTGACCCACAGTCGTTGATCCGGCGCGCAACTCGCCGGCAATCCACGGCTGCGAGCGCAACGGCTTTGCCGCGTGAATGGTGAACTCCGACACCCATTGATCCGTCACGCGCAAGCGTGACGGCCGTCCAAAGTGATTCTGACGCCAAGATCGGCTGCTGTAACGCAGCCATTATTGCAACCGTCGCGACCATATGGCCTTTGCTCATCGCCTGCTCCCGGGCATCGGGACACAGTCTGAGCAACCAAGCGTAAGCCGCGCGTGATCTGATCGTTAAGCTGTTGCTGACAGCGAGGACCCACTCAGCCTCGCTTCCTCATCGGCATGTGTGGCTACATCCACCCAAGCTTTCCTTTTCACCGGCCGCCGATCAGCTTTTTTCCCTACTGCTGCCCGCGTCAGGCCGCGGTCGTGAACGAAGCACAACAGGCACAGAGTGCCTCGGTTGCCTTTCCTTGTTTGGCCTTTTCGTATACACGGCCTCGTCTTCTGATGGCAGGCCGTATCGTGGATTATGGATGCGTCCCGATACTTGCCTTCAAATGGCCTACCAATGAACGACCATGCGACTTGCGGTATTGAGGTCCGTCTATCACCGCGTCCATTGGTGCCTCCCATTCAACGGCTTTGGGATCGGAGCGACTGATAAGATACACTGCTGCAACGGAGGAACTGGTCATGGCCATCTCTCAGCTCGACAAAGGCAATACGTTTCGGGCGCTCCATGAAGGCCCGCGCGCCTTTGTCATCGCCAACGCTTGGGACGCTGGATCGACGCGCATTCTCGCCGGTCTTGGCTTTGCAGCGATCGCCACCTCGAGCGGTGCATCCGCAGGCGTGTACGGCACGCACGACGGCGGGATCACGCGAGACCAGGCGCTCGCGCATGCCCGCGCCATCGTCAGTGCGACTGATCTTCCCGTCTCCGCGGATCTCGAAAGCGGCTTCGGCCAGAGGCCAGAGGACGTAGCCGAGACATATGTTTCAGCCGCGGCCGTTGGGCTCGTCGGCGCCACGCTCGAAGACGCTACGCCCGGACGTGACAAGGACAAACCGCTCTTCGACATCGGTGAGGCGATCGAGCGTGTCGCTGCCGCTGTTGGGGCGACGCGCAAACTTGGATTCCCGTTCATGCTCACCGCGCGTGCCGAAGGATTTCTTCGCGGCAACACCAACCTCGACGATGCGATCAAGCGTCTCCAAGCCTACGAGAAGGCGGGGGCAGATGTCCTGATGGCGCCTGGGTTGCCGGACCTCGCGTCGGTGAAGGCCATTTGCGCCGCCATTTCGAAGCCCTTCAATTTCATGGTCGGCATTCCGGGCAAATCGTTCTGCGTCGCCGAATTGGAGGCAGTGGGTGTGCGCCGCATCAGCCTCGCCGGCTCGCTCTACCGCGCAGCAATGGCAGGGCTCGTCGCCGCCGCAAAGGAGGTGAAGGACAAGGGCACGTTCGGATACATCGAAAGATAGCTGCCGATAGCCGAACTCTTCAGATCGGGGAGAACGCTCCCTGCATCGAACATCAGGCTCACGCGCCCATCTGGAATTTGCCGAACCCGCCGTAGTTCAAGCCCACGACGAAGCCCTGCCGTCCCAAGAGCGCTTTTCCTCTGTCGTGCCGGTCCGCGCGGATTGGGTTCCCAAAGCCGCCCTCGACAATGGCCGGGTTGCTGGTGGCTCCAAGTCGTTCAGCGCCGTCGCCTGACGAACCCTGGAAAGGCGGTATCGCGCCGTCGCAGTGGCAGGCGTGGCGACGGCGCTATCGCTTGGTCTGGTACCCCTCGAAAGCACTGGCTGACTGCAGAGCCTCCTTCGTCGCATCCATGACAATGCGGCGGCCGCCGGCTCTGGGCTCGAGCTGGAGCGCGGCGAACGGCACGGCCACATCCTTGTCGCCGATGCCGAGATAGCGGCCCACGTTGATGATAGCCCCAGCCATCTTGCCATCCGGCCCGATCAGGATGTCCTTGATGGTGCCGATCCTCTCGTCTGCCTTGTTGTAGAGGTCCTGGCCAACGTAGTCGTTGGGAGCGCTGCCAATTGACACCCAGTTGTCGGGAGCCCTCGCCAGATAGAGGCGCGATGGCTCGGGAGTGGACTGGGAGGTCTTGACCGGATCGACGGCTTGGTGGGCGCTCGGCAGCAGGGACCAGAGCAGGCCTCCCAGCAGTAGTGCACCCAGAGCCCAGTACGGCCAGCTCGCACTGCGAGTATCCTCCGCCATCTGCCGCATGCTGGGCTGACTTTGGGCCACACGAGGCTTGTCGTAAGTGCGATGCTCGGATGTTTCGGTCGAGCCGATGCCGTCCTTGTTGAGTGCCTGGGACAGCCCGGGCGGCATCGCGTCGGCGATCTGATCCTTCTGTCCCGTCAGCAAGCCGGCAAGACCGTTGGCGTCCAGATTGGCAGCACGCTGCTGACCACCCAGCACACCCATGACCACTGGCGCGAGCAGCCCCAGCACGGTCTGCGTCGGCCCTTCTCCGATGCCGAGAAATTTGGACACCGTCGCGGCCAGCACACCGGACATGCTGCTACCGAGCAACGATGACAGCAGGCTGCTGCCTTGCGACGCCATCTGCGCCGGTCCGGTTAGCTTGCTGGCAAGGCTCGTCAGCATGTCAGCTGGTTGTTCTGCAACAGCGTCAGCTAGTTTCCGTGCGCCACCGGGCTTGTCGGCGACGCTGGTTAGTACGCTGAGGATGGCGGGCACGGCCGCGTTCACTGCACTCTGTGCAACCGAACCGTTGAGACCAGACGCTGTCGCGATCTTGCCTACGACCTCGGGGGTCAAGTACCGCGCGACGGCCGAGACGATGTTGAACGCCATGGTGGGACCTTTCGTCAGATTGAAGGCTGAGATGCCGACCGCCGCGAGCATTATGTTTCCGCCGTCGGAGATGCGGGGCGAGTAAAGGTCGGATAGCGGGGCGAGGAGCGATATCGGGGACGTTGCTGAATTTTCAGCGCTAGAAGCCTGCATGGAAATGAGGGTAAGCCGTCAACCCGCAGGTACTCAGTTGTCCTATCGTCAACTTCGGGCAATTCCAAAACCGCTGACGCAGTGAGATTGAACAGACCGGATGACCTCCCTTGGCCCCGTTAGGCGTTCAATCCAGCAAGTTCAGGTCATCAACCGATAGGCATCAGGCCCATATGAATTGAAGTTGGTTTGGCTGGGTCACACCCGAGCCTTCAGCCAGCTCGTCTGCACGTCCTTCCCCAAGGCTACGTGTATGGTGTGGCCCTGCTTCCTCTTGCTGGGATGGGCGTCCGTGACTGCGCCACGGACGCTGGTGCACACGGTAAGCAGCGGCGAGCCTGGCCTCACCACGTCCGGCGCGGGCCGACATCAACATGAAACAAGCCGCCGCCGTAGTGCTTCAGACCACCGACTGAACGGTGAGCGCTGAGGTAGGTATGGACTGCCCTCGCGTTGCTATGAATGCGGAAGTCGGCCGCGCTGCCGCTCAGGTGATATGAGTGCCGTGCTCCGCCTACGGCTGCGTTTCGCGCGACGCTGCGGCAGGTGGAATTGACCGTGACCGGCCCGAAGGACGCTGCAACCTCGCCAATGACCCGACGCAGGGTTAAATCGAGACAGCCTGACGAGGCAACCCATCGCACGGCTTGGCCGGTCAGGGACGGAGCAGCACTAGGTAGCGGCTGTCCATCGTCTTCGAGGCTTGCCAACTGAACGCCAAACCGCTTGTGGCGGGGCGGTACAGCAGAGTCGGGCTCCTGAGTGGTCCGTGCGGCAACGGTGCTGATCTGCGGAGACACTGCCGCCATGGCTTTGGAGCCGGGCATATTGACCATGAGGATGCACATGAGGCCGAGACCCATGAGGAGCAGGGTCACCAGGGAAATGCGCCAGACCCTTTCACCGATGGTCTCTATTCTGCCGTGCGCTTTGCAGGTTCTGTCCACTCTCACGAACTCCTAACAAGTAAGCCGCTTCGGAGGTGCGGCGGCTATCGACCTGGGGTGATGCGTGCAGCAGCAAGCAGGACAGCCTGCGTCAGCCGCTCATGCGAGGCTGCCGATCCCGGAAGCTCAACATTGCATGCGAGTGGCAGCGCACGGCGCTACATGGCGAGCCCATGCGCCGGAGCCATCCTCAGTCTGGGGGAGACTCGGCTTTGGGCTGCGAACCGGAGAGCAAGGGGATCGCGGATATCTTGGCGTCGTCGTGCGTGGACTTATTCGATGTTGGCTCGGCGGACATCTCCCCGCCCAGGGGCTTTCATCCGGGCTGTGGCAACGCCCGCTCCCGGCAGCTGCTTAACCCCGTGCGAGGTTGTGCGCCTCGCCTCCAGGGTTTTCCCCGAGTGTCTCGTTGCCGCAGAGGTGGCATTCCTATTTGGGGCCGGATTGAAGGAGTGCTCGTTGTGCGCAGACAGACCCTAGTTGGCTTGGCGCTCGTTGGAGCGATCTATACCAACATCCCGGCGACGACACCGGCCTCGGCCGGATGGTGCGATTGCGGCTACCGAGCCTACGATTACTTCGCTCCGCGCGTGTACAGCCGGATGTACAGCTATGCCTACACCCCGCTTCTCTATCGCGACTATCGGCCCGCCTACTTCTATGGCGCTTCCTTCTATCGTCCGCGCGTATGGGGATGGCGCTCATGGGGTGGACAGCATTGGGGCTGGAGCGGACGACGACATTGGGGATGGCGCGGCGGCTGGAGCGGGCGACACTGGGGGCGGCGTTGGTAGAGTGGCGCTATCCAGCTAACCGAGGACTGACCGCTCTAGGGTGTGCTGGAACGGTCAAGCCCCGTTCACGCTGCAGCTAGCATCTCTTGACGCATGGCCGCAAACAGCTCGTCGGCGCTGAACGGCTTTTGCAGGAACGCAGCGTCCTTGCTGACCGACATGGGCAGTATGGCCGAGCCGCTCATGACGATGACGGGCAGATTGCGCTGAAGCAGCCACTCGATCAGACCGACTGTCAGCTCATCTCCCAAATTGAGATCCACCAGCGCAAGGTCTGGGCTTTGGGCCATCGTCAACTGTTCGGCTTCGTGTGAGGTGGCGGCTGGTCCGGTTACCGCCATGCCGGTATCGGTCAGCACGGACGCCAACGCCCCGGCCACTTGACCGTTGTCCTCGACCACAAGCACACGGATGCCCTGCAACGACCCGTCGTCTAAATCACTGGAGCACGATAAGGGCATGAGAAGCTCCGGTCGCCCGCAACTGATGGCGCTGGCCACCGCAACGGCGTGAACACGAGGACCTCCCTGGCTGCATCTATCGGGATCGCTCGTGAACTTCCGATGACACAGCATGCGTCTACTGACGGGTGCTCCACACTAGGTCAACTAACCGGACTGATCTGCCGCGCGACCAATTGTTCGGGTGAGCCGTGTCGTGCGCGCAGGCTCCATCTGCCGCTGAACCCTGCTGACATCCCGCGCAGCAGCGTCACCCGCGAGCGCAAGTTGGAGCGTCGCCAGATGCCGGCACAACTTAGGCAGTCGCACGGTGGCCGAGCGCGGACCCGCACATCGCGGCAGTCTGTCGCACGACTCCGTTGGAGGTGCTGATCGTTGTGGCCTGGATGCTGCCATGAGCCCGATCAGCGTCGTCAACGCTCGCTGTGCGAGGGAGGAATATATGGTTTCTCTCAAGGGGCAAGGATATGCGATCGGCGCCGCCCTAGCTGCTGCCGCCGTCGTTGTGCTGATGCTTTGGTCTGAGAGCATCAGCACCCGCATCGCGCCCAATGCGCAGACCGGCGCAGCCCGTTGCCACGCACAATATGGCTGCGGGACCCGCTATGTGGATCCTCCGTCATGGGAAGCCCGCCACTGGCACCACGTAGACTGACGCAACATGACGGCTGTCAGCTTGTGACCGGCCTGATACTTAGGTTGAACGTGGCCATTCCCGGGAAATAGCTGCCGTTGAATTTGCTGGAGTAAATGGCGAGCTCCTAAGCGGAATGTGATGCCATACGCCGTGCGGCTCAGTTGTGCAGAAACGAAGGTCCGCACGGAAGGCGGCTTGGCAGAGGTGCACAAAGCTGGTACACAAGGGCCACGCTGGAGAGCGGAAAACCTTTTATTTTCAACGCCCAAGGACGGTACGTAACTGTCCTCTTCTGGGCATCAGACGCCGGGTGCGCGGCGCAAGCGTTTGAGGGACAAAGCGCTGATGCCGAGTTCGCAGATTAAGCTGCACAGGGGCGATTTGCCGGCGGGGCTGAGCCTGGGTCCGGTCGTCGCCATCGACACCGAAACGCTGGGCCTCAAACCGAGCCGCGACCGCTTGTGCCTTGTGCAACTGTACGGCGGCATGGGCGATGTGCATCTGGTTCAGTTCGACGGCAACGATTGGTCGGCACCGCGCCTCAAGGCGCTGCTGGCAGATACTAGGACCACCAAGATTTTCCATTACGCCCGCTTCGATTTGGCCGTGCTGGAGAAGTACTTAGGGGTGATGACCAGCCCCGTCTGGTGCACCAAGATCGCCTCCAAGCTGGCGCGCACGTATACCGATCGGCACGGGCTCAAGGATCTGTGCGGGGAGCTGCTCGGCATCGACCTCTCAAAGCAGCAGCAGAGCTCCGACTGGGCCGCGTTCAATCTGTCGCAGCAGCAACAGGCCTATGCCGCCTCGGACGTGCTGCACCTGCATGAGCTCAAGAACCGGCTCGAGGCCATGCTGACCAGGGATGGCCGCAAGGCCGCTGCCGAGGCCTGCTTTCGTTTTCTGCCGGATCGTGTCCGCCTCGACCTGACGGGCTTCGAGGAGGTGGATATTTTCGCCCATTGAGGGATCAGGCGCTCCGTCGCTGCCTTGTGCGGACCCAAATTACCCGGCAGTTTCAGACACTCGGGGCGAATCCCGGATAACGTGCTGCACTGCGGTCAGCGGGCGGATGGTCACGTCGACAGACATCAGAGGCTATCGCGGTGAGCGCTCCGCTGCCGGGCTGGCGACGGCGCAGGAGCGCCTTGCGGCCTTCAACCGGGCTCGACGGCACACCCGGTCTGTTCGTGTGTTGCGTCTGGCGCTGCCTTCCGCCGCCATCATTGCGCTCATGCTGTATGGGGTGACGCTGTTCATTGTGGTTGGCCTCAAGCCGAAGAATTTCGATCCCGGCACCGTGCGGATCGACTCCGAGCACCTGACCATGGAGAACCCGAAGTACGACGGCTTCGGCAAGGACGGCACTCGCTATCAGTTGCGAGCTAAGCAGGCCGTGACCGACATCAAGATGTCGGGGCCGATACGTCTCGTCGAGATCGACGGCGATCTGGTGCAGCAGACCGGCGCTCTCACTCGCATCAAGGCCAATTGGGGCACTTACGACCAGAAGAAGAGCGAGCTGGAGCTCTATGAGAGGATCGACATAGACGGATCGGCTGGAACGACAGCGCGGCTGACGCGCGCCACCGTCTATGCCAAGGAAAGCCGTGTGGTGTCGCTGGAGCCTGTCGTCGCCGAGCTGCCGTCCGCCTCCGTGCGCGCGCGGACGATGACGCTCAATTCGAAATCGCGGCAGATCTCCTTCAAGGAGGCGGTGGAGGTGCAGTTGCGGCCTAATCCGCCCGCGCAGGCTGATCGCGAGCAGCCCGGGAAGGCCAAGCCGCCGTCCGCGCTGCCAGGATTGAGCTTGAACTCCAACGCACCCGTCGATGTGCGCTCCGATCTTCTCGATATCGACGATACGGCGCGCACGGCTGTGTTCCGCCAGAACGTAACCGCAAGGCAAGCCGACGCGACGATGACGGCGCCGGAGCTCGAAGTGGCCTACGAGGGGCGTGCGGCGTTGCCGGACGGCAGCACGCAAGGAGAACAGCAAACAGCCACCCGGCTCAAGGCGCTCAGGGCCCGAGGCGGCGTGGTCATGATCCAGAAAGAGGATCGCGCCACGAGCGATAGCCTTGACTATGAGGCCCAAAGCGAGCGCGCGACGCTGAGGGGCAATGTCGTTTTGTCCTCGGGCAGCGAGCGGCGTGTTACGAGTGCGGTTGCCGAGTTCGACCGGCTTGCGGATACGGCGTTGCTGACCGGCGGCGTAGTGGTGAACCAAGGCCAGAACATTCTCAGAGGGCAGCGCCTTTCCCTCGATCGCAAGGCGGCCAGGAGCAAGCTCGACAGCCCGGCGGCGGATGGGCAGCCGGCGGGGCGCATCAGCGCTACGCTCTATCGGACCGATCAGCGGTCCACGGAAGGAGCCACACCCGCCAGGGATGCTGGCCGGACCGAAGCGCCAAGCGGTCTGGGCGACGGCGTGCCGATGCTCGGGGCAACTTTCAAGACGGATCCAAAGGCGCCTGTCGATGTCGAGGCCGATACGCTCGATATTCTCGACCAGAGCAGGATGGCGGTCTTCAAAGGCAACGTTGTCACCAAGCAGGGCGCCTTCGTCGTGCGCGCCGCTGAGCTGACCGCACGTTACGCCGGACAGACAGGGCTCGGGCTGACACAAGCCCAGACTTCGGCACCGGGTACTCCCAAGCAGAGTGCGCAGCTCACCAAGATCGAGGCGCGTCAGAAGGTCGTGATCACATCGAGCGACGGCCGCACGGCGTCGGGCGATTGGGCCGACTTCGACGTACGGGGAAATACCGCTGTCGTTGGTGGCAAGGTCATTGTCAGTCAGGGACAAAGCATAGTCGAAGGCACGAAGCTGCTTATCGATATGACGACGGGACAGAGCCGCTTCGAGATGGAGGAAGGGCAGGCCGGCACTGCGGCCGCGGCGCAGGCATCACCCGCCTGCCCGGAAGGACAGGTCTGCTCCAAGAGCCGGATTCGCGCAGTGTTCTATCCCAAGGAGGTCGAGGCCGCGAAAAAGAAGAAGGGGGACGAGCAAGGCGCTGGCGCAAGCCCTCTGAATGGAGCGAAGCAGCCATCGAGCTCGTCTTGGGACTCGACCACGACCTCACGGGAGGCAAAGTAGCGTGAAGCTGACTTCGCTGCTCTCGAGATCCAGCACACGCGCACGGAGCCGCGCAAGCCGAGGCAATGGCCATGATCGCGACTACGCCGAGCGGGATCAGGAGAGTTGGGCTGCAGGCGAGGGCTGGTTGACCTGCGAGGGTGTGCGCAAGACCTATCGCAAGCGCACCGTCGTGAAGGACGTCAGCCTGGCTGTGGGGCGGGGTGAGGCCGTAGGCCTGCTCGGGCCCAATGGCGCCGGCAAGACGACAGTCTTCTACATGATCACGGGGCTGGTGCCGGCGGATGCGGGGCGCATCACGATCGACGGGCGCGACGTGACCGCACTGCCCATGTACCGGCGCGCACGGCTAGGCATCGGCTATCTACCGCAGGAAGCATCTATCTTCCGTGGCCTGACGGTCGAGCAGAACATCATGGCGGTGCTCGAGCTGGTGGAGCCCAACCGCCGCCGCCGCCAGGAGCAGCTCGACAGCCTGCTCGACGAGTTCAAGATCGCGCGCCTGCGCAAAAGCCCTTCCATTGCCCTGTCGGGCGGCGAGCGGCGGCGCTGCGAGATTGCCCGCGCCCTGGCGTCGCGCCCATCATTCATGCTGCTGGATGAACCTTTTGCAGGCATTGATCCGCTGGCGGTCAGCGATATACAGGATCTGGTGCGCCATCTGACGGCGCGTGGGATCGGCGTTCTGATCACTGATCATAACGTTCGCGAAACGTTAAATCTCGTGGATCGCGGCTACGTCATTGCGGATGGTCAAGTTCTGACGCACGGTAACCCCGAGGAAATCAAAGCCAACGAAGATGTCCGGCGTGTGTACCTGGGAGACATGTTTGGTTAAAGGCCAGCGCGTAATTGTCGATGTCGCACGGCCCCGGGTAGCAGGTGAGGACCATTAGTATGGCGCTTTCGGCGAAGCTTGAGCTCAGACAGAGCCAGCAGCTCGTCATGACGCCGCAGCTGCAGCAGGCGATCAAGCTGCTGCAGCTCTCCAACCTCGAGCTGAACGCGTTCGTGGATTCCGAACTCGAGCGTAATCCCCTGCTCGAGCGCGATGACGAGTCAGCCGCGGACCTCCCGCGCGCCAGCAACGGAGAGACCCTGACTCAACCAGATGAGCGTATCGACAACTCGGAGGAGCCGGGGCTCGATCTATCGCGGGAAGCGGCCAAGGCGACCAGCGACCTCGACGCGGACTACGAGAATGTTTTCCCCGAGACTGCACCCTCTGATCTCGGGCCCGACCTCGCCGGTGGCAGCTGGGCGTCCCTGCGTCAGCGCACGCACAATTTCGACAGCGAGCCGAATCTCGAAGCCGTCGTCTCTGGCGATGTGTCGCTCAAGGACCATCTCAACGGGCAGCTGCAACTCGCGATTGCAGACCCGGCCGAGCGGCTTATCGGCGCTTATCTCATCGATCACGTCGACGAGGCCGGATACCTGACCGAGGATCTGGCCGTGCTGTCGGAGAAGCTCGGCGCCGCGCGGTCGCTGGTGGACCGGGTGCTCACCAAGCTGCAGACCTTCGACCCGGTGGGCGTCTTCGCCCGCGATCTCAAGGAGTGTCTTGCGCTGCAACTCAAGGAAGGGGGACGCTACGATCCGCTGATCGCGAAGTTCCTCGACCATCTGGATCTGCTGGCGGCCCACAATCTGCCGGCATTGCGGCGCGCCGCCGGCGTCGATCTCGACGACCTGGCGGACATGATTGCCGAAATCAAGCGGCTGAACCCGAAGCCCGGTCTGCAGTTCGGCTCGGTCGATGTGCAACCAGTGGTGCCGGATGTCCTGGTACGTGCCGCCTCGGACGGGAGCTGGATCGTCGAGCTCAACAGCGACACGCTGCCCCGTGTGCTCGTCAACCGCAGCTATTACACACGCGTGTCGAAAACGACACGCACCGAGAAGGACAAGGGCTTTCTTCTCGATTGCCTGCAAAATGCCAACTGGCTGGTGAAGAGCCTGGATCAGAGGGTCCGTACCATCCTGAAGGTGGCGGAGGAGATCGTACGCCAGCAGGATGCTTTCCTGACGCACGGGGTTCAGTATCTGCGCCCGCTGAACCTGAAGACGGTTGCCGATGCGATCAAGATGCACGAGTTGACGGTGAGCCGTGTCACCTCCAACAAGTACATGGCGACCAGCCGCGGCATCTTCGAGTTGAAATACTTCTTCACATCTGCCATCGCGGCAGCCGGCGATGGGGCCGCTCATTCCTCCGAAGCGGTGCGCCATCGCATCAAGATATTGATCGATGCCGAAAGCCCCGGCGCCGTTCTGTCGGACGACAAGATTGTCGATATCCTACAGAAGGACGGCATCGATATCGCCCGGCGCACCGTTGCCAAGTACCGTGAGGCGATGCGCATCTCCTCCTCTGTGCGGCGCCGGCGTGAGAAGCGCATTCCAATCCACAATGGCAGAGTCGTCTGAATCGCAAATATTTGTAATCGTTTGCAAAAATACCATCTCTTTGGTGCGCTGGCGGTTGGGTCGCGTGGCATTGACAGACGCAGATGCCGAGACTAGGTTGCGCCGCAATCAAGAACATGGGGACGGCTGCGGAGCCGCGTTTCTACCGCCAGTTCTTAGGTGCCATGGGCTCGCTGCCGGGCCAGAAACCGGTTGCAGGTTTCCTCGTCTGAAGCGGTGTCGACTATGGCACGTATTGCCATAGGCATTGCTTATTTCGAGGCTAGTTCAACGAGCCGAGCCTGCGGCTGCGCCAATGGATAGGCCTTGAGAGCCGATGGCACGTTAGCTGCATTCAGATTGAGTGACGCGACAGGAAGCGCATCGACGATGGACCTTGGGGACCTGATAACGCCTGAAGGGGTCATTGCCTCCCTGAAGGCGAAGAACAAGAAGCACGCCCTTCAGGAAATGGCCGAAAAAGCCGCTGCACTGACAGGCGGCAACGCTCGCCAGATCTTCGAGACGCTGTTGCAACGCGAACGCCTCGGGTCCACCGGGGTTGGGCGCGGCATTGCCATTCCGCATGGGCGGCTCGAGGGCCTCCAGCGCATCGTGAGCGTGTTTGCCCGGCTCGAGGAGCCGATCCCGTTCGACTCGCTCGATGACGAGCCGGTCGAGCTCATATTCCTGTTGCTGGCGCCAGAGCACGCCGGCGCCGATCACCTGAAGGCGCTGGCCCGCATCTCGCGTCTGTTGCGCGACCCGGCCACGATCGAGAATTTGAAAGCCTCGCGGGATCCCGCCGCTCTCTACGCGGTGCTCACCGAGCCGGTCACCTCGCACGCGGCCTAGTTACCCGAGCCAGAGCAGCCCCGCGAGCCCGGCGCAGCCCACGCCAATGCGCCACCAGGCAAAGGGGGCAAACCCATGCTTGGATACGAAATCCAGCAGAAACCTCACCACGATCACGCCGGCGACAAACGCGGTGGCAAATCCCAGCGCAATGCCTTTGACGGTCGCAACGTCGATGGCACCCAGGTTCTTGTAGAGGTCGTAGGCGAAGGCGCCTGCCATCGTTGGCATGGCTAGGAAGAAGGAAAACTCGGCTGCCGTCCGTTTATCCGCGCCCATCAGCATCGCGCCTATGATGGTCGCGCCTGATCGCGAAACGCCAGGAACCATGGCCAGACATTGGAACAAGCCGATCTTCAAGGCCTGTGCCGGCGGAAGCTGGGTAACCTCGTGATAGTGCGGCTCGAGCCGCAGACGGTCGACGAGCAGGAGCACTATGCCACCGAGGATCAGCATCCAGCACACGAGTGCCGGCGAACTCGAAGAAGACGCCCTTGATGATGCTGTGCAGGAGCACGCCGATGACGGCAGCCGGCAAAAACGCCAGCAGAATGCTCAAGACGAACTTTCGCGTTTGCGCATCATGCGGGAACGCGAGGAGCATCTGCCACAGTTTGCCGGCATAGACGGACAGGATCGCCAGAATGGCGCCGAGCTGGATCAGCACCTCGAAGACCTTCTTGGGCGATTCGAACCCGAGAAAATGTCCGGCGAGCAGCAGATGTCCGGTCGAGGAGACTGGAATAAACTCGGTCAGTCCTTCCAGAAGGCCGAGCAGGATCACTTGCCACGCCGGCATGCCAATGCTCCATGTGCGGCCAGGAACGGAAAGCGGTAGGATAACTTGATGAATCGTTGAGCCCCACTCAATTCAAGCCGATTGCTGCCTTAGAGTGCAACTGCAATGAGGGTATGACCGTGCATATGCAGTGACACGCTGGCTGCCTGCAGCAATGCTACCTCTGACCTGACTGATGACCCTACTTACGCATTTTCCGCTTTGCCCGCACTCACGCTCGATCCGGCTCGCGCTGAGCGAGCTTGGCATTCAATACGAGATGGCCGAGGAGCGTCCGTGGGACTGGCGGCCAGAGTTTCTGGCACTCAATCCGTCCGGCGATCTGCCGGTGCTGGAGCTGGACGGAAGTGCAGTCCTTGCCGGCGCGTACGCCATTTCCGAGTACCTGGACGAGGTGCGGCCGGGCTCCGAGGAAGGGCGCCGGATGGTGTTGTTTCCCGGCGATGCCCAACGCCGGGCCGAGGTGCGGCGTCTCGTCGAATGGTTTCACAAGAAACTGGACGGCGAGGTCACGCGCGAGCTGCTGCGCGAGAAGCTCCACCCCCGGCTTCGGCCCGAGCTCTCCTCGCAAACGCCGGATACCGACCTGATGCGCGCCATCGGCGCCAACTTGCGCTATCATATGAGCTATATGAACCACTTAGTCGATCAGCGGTCGTGGCTTGCCGGAGACGATATGAGCTTTGCCGACCTTGCGGCTGCAGCCCATCTGTCGTGTCTCGACTATTGCGACGAGGTGCCTTGGGACGAGCACTCGGCGGCAAGGAGTTGGTATGCGCGGGTGAAATCGCGCCCATCGTTCCGCCCGCTGCTCGCCGATCGCCTGGCGGGTGTGCCGCCGCCGAAGCATTACGCCGATCTTGATTTCTGAAGGTCGCAGCCGGTGTCAGACGTCGCGTATCCGGCAGAGCACGTGACCGAGGCGGATCTCAGGGAGCTGGTCCGCCGGGAAAGTCGTGCAGCAGGCTTCGACGTGGTGCGTATCGCGCGCCTCGTCGATCTCGGGCGCGAGCCGGGCGCCCGCCTCGATCAATTCCTCGCAGGCGGTCTGCACGGCGACATGGCGTGGCTGGAAGCAACGGCCGACAGGCGCCGGCATCCGTTGGCGCTGTGGCCCGAGGCGCGCTCGGCCATCCTGCTCGGCCTGTCCTACGCGCCCGCATCCGACCCGCTAGCCGTGCTGGGGGAAAAGGAGCGCGGAGCGATCTCGGTCTATGCGCAAGGCGCCGATTATCACGACATCCTCAAGCCGAAGCTCAAGCAGGTCGCCGGAGCGCTGCATCGGGCCGCTGGCGTAGACGTCAAGGTGTTCGTCGACACGGCGCCCGTGATGGAGAAGCCGCTGGCCGCTTTGGCGGGTCTCGGCTGGCAGGGCAAGCACACAAATCTGGTCTCGCGTCGGCATGGTTCGTGGCTGTTTCTTGGCGCCATACTGACCACGGCCGAAATCGAGCCGGATGCCGCCGAAAGCGATCACTGCGGCAACTGCCGGCGTTGCCTCGACGTCTGTCCGACCGACGCATTCCCGGCGCCGTACCAGCTCGATGCCCGCCGCTGCATTTCGTACCTGACGATCGAGCACAAGGGGCCGATCGATCGCGCACTGCGGCCCCTGATCGGCAATCGCATCTTCGGATGCGACGATTGCCTGGCGGTGTGCCCGTGGAACAAGTTCGCGCAAGCCGCTCACGAGACGAAGCTCGGCAGACGCGCCGAGACCGATAATCCACCCATCGCCGATCTGCTCGATCTCGATGATGCGGGCTTTCGCCAACGCTTCGCCAAGACGCCGATCAAGCGTACGGGTCGCGTGCGCTTCATCCGCAACGTGCTGATCGCCGCAGGGAATTCAGGCCGGGCCGACCTCGCGCCGAAGATCGAGCGGCTGCTTGCCGACACCTCGCCCCTGGTGCGCGGTGCTGCGGTGTGGGCGCTGGGGCGGCTGATTGGTCGCAACCGTCTGGCCGAGCTCGCTGCCACGCACCGCACGCAGGAAGGCGATGCGACAGTGGCGGCGGAATGGGACGCCGAGCTCGTGTGATGATCGAGAAATTCGCCTTTGCTGTCGGCCTGATCCGGTCGAGCGAACTTAGCGATCGGGACACTAGCCGCATGAGCCATCTCTTCTGTTTCGGGTTGGGCTATTGCGCGGAGGTTCTGGCGCACCGATTGGCGGGCGCCGGCTGGCAGGTGAGCGGGACGGCAGCCACGGCTGACAGCATGGAGCGCATTGGTCGGCTCGGCTATGCCGCCCTGCCGTTCGATGGCTCGGCTGCGATGCCATCGATTTCACGGGCGCTCATGGACGCGACGCATGTGCTCGTCTCGGTACCGCCCGGCGAGAACGGAGATCCGGTGCTGCGCTGGCATGCCGCCGACTTGGCCGGGGCGCGGCATCTGCAATGGATCGGCTATTTGTCGACGGTCGGCGTCTATGGCGACCACGGCGGTGGCTGGGTGAATGAGGAGACGCCGACTGCTCCGCTTACCGAGCGAAGCCGGTGGCGCGTTGCCGCCGAAAGCGATTGGCTGGCGCTGGGTGCTGCCAGCGGCAAGCGCGTCGAGATTTTTCGGCTGGCTGGCATCTACGGGCCGGGCCGGAGCGTGATCGATGATCTGAGACGAGGCACAGCGCGCCGCATCGTCAAGCCGGGGCAGGTGTTCAATCGCATTCATGTCGATGACATTGCGACGACACTGCAGTCCGCAATGAACCTCGCAGGGCAGCAACGGATCTACAATCTAGCCGATGACGAGCCATCGGCCTCGGAAGCTGTGCTTCTCCATGCGGCGCGGTTGCTACGGGTTGTGCCGCCTGACTCATTGCCCTTTGATCTCGTGGATTTAACACCCATGGCGCGCAGCTTCTACGCGGAATGCAAGCGCGTCTCCAACCGGCGCATCAAGACTGACCTCGGCGTGACCCTGGCCTACCCGACATTCCGGGAAGGCCTTGATGCAATCGTTCGCGCGACGGATTGAGAAGATTCATCCGTCAGTCATCAGACGTCCGCCTTCCGGACGAAATCGTGACGCATCATGTCACGGGCGCGAGTGTGGCGGGGTGCGTGGGTGTGCCTGCAACAGCTCGCGTGCGCATTCCACCCCCGGGAGTGCAAGTATGCGGGACAAGGTTTTCACGATGCGCCTCACGGGCACAGCGGCAGGCGCAATCATATTCATCCTGGCTGCTGGTTGCTCGGTCGAGGCTGGTAGCGAGACGATCGCTCACGAAATCGCGGAAAGGTTCGCCAAGGAACCAGCCAAGGGCGATGCCCAGGCTCGGCGTCGCCTCGAAGAGGAGAGACGCAAAGCGGACGCACATGCCCGCAAGGCCAGGAACGACTGGCAGGAAGTCGATGAAGCGGAGATGCTTGCGCGCGCGCGCGCCGAGGCCGAGCAGCGCCGCATCGAGATGATGCGCACTCGCGCGGAATCCGAGCGTATCGACCGGCAGCGCACGGCCGACGAAGAGGCGAAGCAGGCGGAGGCCCGCAAGGTCGCAGAGGAACGGCGCCTTGCGGAGGCACCGCAAGGCCGAAGAGGAGGCGAGGGCTGTCGAGGCGGCGCGGCAGGCTGAGGCTGCCCGCAAAGCCGACGAGGAACGCCGTCTCGCCGAAGCTCGCAAGGCGGAAGAAGAGGCTCGCGCGGCCGAGGCATTGCGCCAGGCGGTAGTCATTGCGAAAAGCGGAGGAGGAGCGCCGCATCGCGGAGGCTCACGCCGCAGAAGAGGCACGCCTTCAGGCTGAGGCTCAGCGCAGGGCGGAGGAAGATCGGATCGCCGAGATCCGCCTGGCGGAAGAAGCAGCCAGAGCAGCCGAAGACACGCAGGGTCGCCGAGGCGGAGCAGGGCGCGCACGACTGGAGGCCGAGCGCGACGCCGAGGCTCAACGGCTTGCCGAGCGGCTGCGCAGCGCCCGCGAGGAGCATGAAGCGCGCACGGGCGCCAGAACCAAGCGGGCGCGTGAGCATGATCGGGCTGAGCAAGGATCAGGTCGCGTCCGTCCGCTCCGGCACGCACCAACTGAGCTCAGGCGCCACGTCGCCGGATGTCGATCAGGCGGAGCAAAGGGAACGCCGCGTGACGGTTCTTCTGCTCATGCAACCGGGTGATCGTGGCATTCGCCGCAACAACAAGTCTGCCGACCCGGTCCTTGTGCGGCTACTACGATTGCTACATCAGCAACGGTCCCGACAGTGCGTCCAATCTTTTGCCGGCGCGTAAGGCTCTGGGGTTCTTCCGTACCTGGGGGCAACGCGCGGGCGCCTGTAACAACTCGCTCGGCTGTGTGTTTCGCGGCGTCGATCTCGAGATCCTCGACGGCGTGCTGATGCCGGTCGACATGCGCGTGGTGCGGCACGACCGGCGTGAGCCGCAGGAGATCGTGGCCGCATCCGAATGCCGGCTGGAGCGGGGCTATCTGGCGTGCCGCAAGGGCATCCGCTCCGATGACTACGATATGTGGGTGGTGCCCGAGAGCCTGGCCGCCAGAGCAGGACCGGCGGTTCTGATGCAGGCGCTCCAGGAGGGGTTACCAGCTTCCGAGCGCACGGCGAGCGCACCGCCGTGGCCAGCGCGCTGATCATACATTACGGTGAAGCATCACAAGCCTGTCGAGGGTCGACAGGAGCAGCGCGAGATCCTCTGGCCGCGATAGGCGGTGATCGCCATCAGAGACGGCGTGGACGCGCGTCCAATCCCCGCTGAGGTGTGCCACGAGGTCCAGCGTGTGCTCCCACGGAACGTCCGGGTCCTGCAGGCCATGCAGAATATGGACGGGCCGGCCGGGATTGAACGCCTCGGCGCCGATCAAGTGTTGTCGCCCCTCCTCGATGAGCCCGCGCGTGATGGGATAGGGGCCATCGCCGTAACGGGACGGGCGCAGATGGACACCGGTCTCTGTGATCTCTTTTCTTATGCTCTCGGGGAAACGCGCCCACATGAGCCGTTCGGTCATGTCCCAGGCCGGCGCAATGAGCACCAGCGCATGGACGCGGCCTGCATCCGCCGGCCTCTGGCGCAGCAGCGCGCGCAGCAGAAGCAGGGCGATGTAGCCGCCCAAGCTCGAGCCGACGAGAACCTGCGGGCCCGCAGTCAAAGCTAGGAAGACAGCTTGCGCTTCCTCCAGCCAGCGGCCGATCTTGCCGTCCTCCAATTTGCCGCCCGACTGGCCATGTCCGGAGTAGTCGAAGCGCGTGCAGCCGACGCCCAGTTGTCGCGCCCACTCGGCAAGAGCCGACGCCTTGGTGCTCGCCATCTCCGACTTGAAGCCCGGCAGCCACATGACTCCAGGACGTCTGTCGCCCTCGACCGCGTCGACGAGGCAGGCGATGCGGCGCTCGGCCACGCCGCTGCCGACGGTCAGGAATTGCGGTGCGGTGGTCGTCATTCTAAGAACCAGCAAGGACTCCGGGAGCGATCCGTTGGCAATCGTACGGCCGACCATACTGCAGATCATTCCGCGGCTCGACACCGGAGGGGCCGAGCTCTCCACGCTCGAGATCACCGAGGCCATCGTGCGTGCCGGCGGCCGGGCTCTGGTTGCTACCGACGGCGGACGCATGGTGGGTGGCCTGACGCACGCCGGTGGCGAGGTCGTGCGCATGGCCGTCGGCACCAAAAATCCGCTCGGCATGCTGGCGAACGCGCGTGCGCTGCACCGCCTCGTCAAGTCCGAGCGTATCGATCTGCTGCACGCCAGAAGCCGCGCACCAGCTTGGAGCGCGCTGCTGGCTGCGCGGCGTACGGGCACGCCGTTTGTCACGACTTATCATGGCGCCTATGCGGAACGGGGCCAGCTCAAGCGCCTGTACAACAGCGTTATGGCCCGAAGCGACGTCGTGATCGCCAACTCGGCCTACACTGCCGATCTCATCCGCACCCGCTACGCCACGAGCTCCGATCGCATACGCGTCATTCATCGCGGCATCGATCCTGCGCAGTTCGATCCGGGAGCCGTCGATGGCGGGCGCGTGGCCGCGATCCGCAAGCAGTGGGGCATCGCAACAGATGCACGCGTGATCTTGCATCCGGCGCGGCTCACCGGCTGGAAGGGTCAGACGACAGTCATCGAGGCGGTCGGCCTCTTGCGCGCACGCGGGCTGTTGGGGAACGAGGTTGTGATCTTCGCCGGCGACACACAGGGACGGGACGACTATGCGCGGACGCTGCGCGAACGCATTGCGGCGCTGGACCTCAATGACCATGTGCGCCTCGTGGGGCACGTCGAGGACATGCCGGCTGCGTTGCGCCTCGCGCATGTTACCGTCGTGGCCTCCACCGAGCCGGAGGCCTTCGGGCGTGTCACCATCGAGGCCCAGTCCATGTGCTCGCCAGTCATTGCCACCAGGATCGGCGCGCCCCCCGAAACTGTGCTGGCCGAGCCTTCCTTGCCGGCGGACAAGATCACGGGATGGCTGGTCCCTCCTGGCGACGCAGCCATGCTGGCGGAGCGAGTTGCGGCTGCATTATCCATGCCGGCGCAGGAACGTGCGGACCTCGGCAAGCGCGCCAGGTTGCATGTGCTGGACCACTTTACGCTGGATGCGATGAAAAAGGCGACGCTGGAGGTCTATGATCGGCTTCTAGGCTCCGATCTGGCACAGCGGTTTGCCAATAGGGAACCCACCGGAAAGCCTGCGGTCACGGTCCGAGGACCGGCTTGACTTGCATGGCCTAGTTGCGGATTCATAGCAGCAGTGGGCAGCACATTAGTGCGAGTCGCCGGCCGTTGGCGCGGTGGCTTCGCCCGTTGAGCATTTAGTCAGAGGCTATCGAGGGAGACGCAACATCCGTCGTCCAATGCGCGCCGCGCCGGAGCGCGAGCAATCCGGCCCAAGGATGAACGAGGCCATACGGGCCAGGGAGGTCCGCCTTATCGACGAGAATGGCCAGAATGTCGGTGTCGTCAGCAAGCAGGACGCCCAGGACCGGGCCACTGCTGCGGGCCTCGACCTCGTCGAGATTTCGCCGGACGCTGATCCGCCGGTGGCCAAGATCCTGGATTACGGCAAGTTCAAGTACCAGGAGCAGAAGAAGGCCGCCGAGGCCCGCAAACGGCAGAAGATCGTCGAGATCAAAGAGATCAAGATGCGCCCGAGCATCGACGATCATGACTACGATGTGAAGATGCGGTCGATGCGTCGCTTCTTCGACGAGGGCGATAAGGTCAAGATCACGTTGCGCTTTCGGGGCCGCGAACTCGCCCATCAGGAGCTTGGCTACCGGCTCCTGCAGCGTGTGAAGACCGACATCGAGGGCACGGCCAAGGTCGAGGCCGAGCCGCGGCTCGAAGGCCGTCAGATGGTGATGGTGCTGGCGCCGAGATAGGCGGCCAGCGCAAAACGCCGGTCCGCCGTGCGCGGATCGGCGCTTCAGCCCTTTCACGAGAAGATCCGGTCGCCCTGCTGATCGATAATCTGCTTGGCCTTCATGATCGTGAAGGTGATCGCGTCGTCCCGGCTGGCATAGGTGTCGGCCCGGATGAATTTGTGCTCCTTGAGCCCCTCCGGCGTATCCTTTTCGATGCTTCCGGCAGTCTGGAATTGCCGGTTGCTCAGGTACGGGGCTGGGCGGATGCGATAGCCCTTGTAGTCGACGGCCGGGATCGGTGGGCCATCTGTGGCTGCACCTGGTCCACTGGTTAGTCGGCTCAACGCCGCTTTCAGTGCAGAGAGCATTGGGGGCGCACCCTGTCTGCATTTGTCACGAGACAAATATACCCGACTTTCCTGGCGCCCGCTCGCGCCAAGCGCGACAATCCAGGAAAGTCGTTGCGCGATCAGCCCGTTCGCACTAATAACCCGTCCGGAGCCGCCCGGCGGGGCATGCCGTGGCGGCTTTCATGCTTACAACCCAGCAGTCCAGCCGGCTCGTTCCGAGCAGCCTATCGGACCGCCATCAGGAGAGCAAAATGCCCAAGATGAAGACCAAGAGCGGCGCCAAGAAGCGCTTCAAGATGACGGGCACGGGCAAGGTCAAGGCCCTGGCCCAGGGCAAGCGACACGGCATGATCAAGCGCACGGCCAAGTTCGTGCGCTCGGCGCGCGGCACCATGGTGCTGAACGACAGCGATGCCAGCATCGTCAAGAAGTACATGCCCTACAACCGCTAGGCCGCCGGCCGGCAGTTATCAGTTCATCTGAAGCGGACAGCGACGGAGCACTTCCATGGCACGCGTCAAGCGCGGCGTTACCGCCCACGCCAAGCACAAGAAAGTCCTCAAGCAGGCCAAGGGCTACTACGGCCGGCGCAAGAATACGATCAGGATCGCCAAGCAGGCGGTCGAGAAGGCGATGCAGTACGCCTACCGCGACCGCAAGCGCAAGAAGCGCACCTTCCGTGCGCTCTGGATTCAGCGCATCAACGCGGCGGTGCGCGAGCACGGCATGACCTACGGCCGATTTATTCACGGCCTGTCGCAGGCCGGTATCGAGATCGACCGCAAGGTGCTGGCGGACATCGCCGTGAAGGACGCGGCGGCGTTCAAGGCGCTGGTCGACCAGGCGGCGGCGCAGAAGGCCGCGGCCTGAAGCTGCGGGCAGGTCTGCGCGGGCGGTCTCACAAGCTGAGAGTCGCGAACCGAATCTTCCGCGAGGCGTAATGCCGGAACATGCCGATATTGCTGCGCTCGAACAGGCGCTGATCACGCAGATTGCCGTTGCAGGTGACCTGACGGCGCTCGAGCAGGTGCGTATCGCAGCGCTCGGCCGCAAGGGCCAGGTCTCGGAGTTGATGGCCGAGCTGGGCAGGTTGCCAGCCGACCAGCGCAAGGCCTTCGGGCAGGCCGTCAACGCCGTCAAGACGCGCGTGGGCGACGCGCTCGACGCGCGCAAGGCCGATCTGGAGAAGGCCGCCCTCGGACAGAGGCTCGCCACCGAGCAAGTGGACATCACCCTGCCGGTGCGGCTCGGTCCGCAGGCAGATGGGCGTGTCCATCCCGTGTCGCAGGTCTACGACGAGATCGTCGAGATCTTCGGCGATATGGGCTTCGCCGTCGCGGAGGGCCCCGACATCGAGACGGACGACTACAACTTCACCAAGCTCAACATCCCGCCGGAGCACCCGGCTCGGCAGGAGCAGGACACCTTCTATCTGCATCCGCGGCCGGGCAGCAACGAGCCGCCGATGGTGCTGCGCACCCACACGAGCCCAGTGCAGGTGCGCACCATGCTGTCTCAGAAGCCGCCGATCCGCATCATCGTGCCGGGTCGCGTCTATCGCAGCGACAGCGATCAGACGCATACGCCGATGTTCCACCAGATCGAGGGGCTGGTGATCGACGAGGAGACCCACCTCGGACACCTCAAGTGGTGCCTGGAGGAGTTCTGCAAGGCGTTCTTCGAGATCGACGATGTGAAGATGCGCTTCCGTGCTTCGCATTTCCCGTTCACGGAGCCGTCGATGGAGGTGGACATCGATGCCGCCGCCATCGGCAAGCCGGGCCGCTGGCTGGAGATCCTGGGCTCCGGCATGGTGCATCCGAACGTGATCGCCAATTGTGGGCTCGATCCAGAGCGCTACCAGGGCTTCGCCTTCGGCATGGGGCTCGATCGCATCGCCATGCTGAAATACGGCATTCCGGATCTGCGCGACATGTTCGCGGCTGACCTGCGCTGGCTGAGGCACTACGGCTTCCTGCCGTTCGATGTACCGACGCTGGCGGGCGGCACGTCCTCATGAAGTTCACGCTCTCCTGGCTGAAGGATCATCTCGACACCGAGGCTTCGGTGGACGAGCTGACGCGCAAGCTCTCTACCGTCGGGCTCGAGGTCGAGGGCGTAGAGGACCCCGCCAAGGCGCTGGGTGCATTCGTCGTCGCACGCGTGCTCGAGGCCCGCAAGCATCCCAATGCCGACAAACTGCAGGTGTGCCAAGTCGACACCGGTAGCGGTGTTGTCGAGGTCGTGTGCGGCGCGCCCAACGCGCGCACCGGCATGATCGGCGTGTACGCGCCGGTCGGCAGCTACATACCAGGCACCAAGATCACCCTCGACAAGCGGCCTGTGCGCGGCGTGGTGTCGAACGGCATGCTGGTGTCCGAGCGCGAGCTGGAGCTGTCGGACGACCATGAGGGCATCATTGATCTCGGTGATACGCACTCTTCCGAGCTGGGCAAGCGCTTCATCGATGTGATGGGCCTCGACGATCCCGTCATCGAGGTGAAGCTGACACCGAACCGGCCCGACTGCACGGGCGTACGTGGGATTGCGCGCGATCTGGCTGCTTGCGGGCTGGGTAAGCTCAAACCCGAGCTGAAGCTGAGCGGCGTCGAGGGTAAGTACGACTGCCCGATCGACATCAAGCTCGAGTTTGCGAAGGGTGCGGAGGATGCCTGTCCGTGCTTTGCTGGGCGATATATCCGCGGCATCAAGAACGAATCATCTCCGACATGGATGCAGCGGCGGCTGAAGTCTGTCGGCTTGCGGCCCATCAATGCGGTCGTCGATGTGACCAACTACATCAGCCTCGACCGCGGCCGGCCGCTGCACGTCTACGACGCGGACAAGCTGGTCAAGGCGCCATTCGCGCGCGGCTGGGCAAGAAAGGTGAGAGGTTCGTCGGACTCGACGGCAAGACATACGAGGCCGATGAGACCATGTGCGTCATCGCTGACGAGCGTGCGGTGCTGGGCTTTGGCGGCATCATGGGCGGTGAGGAGACGGGCTGCACGCACGAGACGCGCAATGTGCTGATCGAGTGCGCCTACTTCGATCCGCTGCGCACGGCCGCGACGGGACGCAAGGTTGGGTTGCAGACCGACGCCCGCTATCGCTTCGAGCGCGGCGTCGATCCAGCCTTCATCGAGCCCGGGCTAGACCTGGCGACACATATGATGATCGACGGGTCGGGCGGCGAGCCTTCCAAGCGCAGGATCGCTGGTAAGCCTCCGGTGAAGCGCACAGTCATTCCCTTCAGTTTCGCGCGCATCGAGAAGCTCGCCGGTCTGAAGTTGCCCGAGACGCAGATGCGCAAGACGCTGGAGACACTCGGCTTCGCCGTCGAGGGCAAAGGCGCGACCCTGACCGTAACGGCGCCGAGCTGGCGGCCCGATGTGCACGGGCCGGCGGATATCGTCGAGGAGGTGGCCCGCATCGCGGGGCTTGATACGGTGCCGTCCGCGCCGATGCCCCGGCCGTATGGGGTAGCGCGGGCGGTACTGACCGAGAAGCAGCGGCGCGTGCGCCGGGCCCGGCGCCTGGTCGCGGGGAGAGGCTTTGTGGAGGCGGTGACCTGGTCGTTCATTACGCGTCGGCAAGCGCAGATGTTCGGCGGCGGCCAGGACGCGCTTGAGCTGGCCAACCCGATCTCCAGCGAGATGAGCTCCATGCGGCCGAGCCTGCTGCCCGGGTTGCTGACGGCCGTGCAGCGCAATCGCAATCGCGGCTTTGCCGATGTCGCCCTGTTCGAGATCGGGCAGGCATATCGCGGCGACCGGCCCGAGGATCAGATCATGATCGCCGGTGGTGTCAGGGCCGGGAATGCATTGCTGACGGGCGCGGGCAGGCTCTGGGGTCAGGAGGCCCACGATGCCGGCTTCTTCGATGTCAAAGCGGACGTATTCGCCCTACTGGCTGGGCTGGGCTTGGATCCCACGCGCGCTCAGATTACGCGCGAGGTGCCCGCATGGTTTCATCCGGGACGTAGCGCCAGCCTGCGGCTCGGACCCAAGGCAGTGCTCGCCGACTTCGGCGAGATGCATCCCGAAACGCTGAATGAGCTCGATGTTTCAGCTCCAGTCGCGGCATTCGAGGTGTTTCTCGATGCGATCCCGGCGGACAAGCGCAAGAGTCGCGCCCGGCAGGCGCTCGATGCGGGCGACCTGCTGCCGCTGACGCGCGACTTTGCCTTCGTGCTCGATCGTAAAGTGGCCGCAGGCGACGTGGTGCGCGCGGCGCAGGGTGCCGACAAGGCCCTGATCGCTGGCGTCAATGTGTTCGACGTGTTCGAGGGCGGCAGTCTCGGCCAGGACAAGAAGTCGATTGCTGTCGAGGTTACGTTGGCGCCCAAGGACAAGACGCTGACCGATCAGGAGATCGAGGCGGTGTCGAAGAAAATCATCGCCGAGGTCAAGCGCGTGACCGGCGGCGAGATCAGAAGCTGAGCGCTAACCTCGCTCCCAGCCGGCAGCGATGGCTTCCTGCTCGCTGCAGAACCAGCGACCGCCGCGTGATTTGCTGACACGCACGCGACCGTAGTCCGGCGACCACGGCAGCACGTAGACCCGCGCGCCGCCGGCCACCTGTCCCTTGATCGGACAGCCGTCCGGAGCCGACCGCTTCGCCTCTTCCCACGTGCGCGCACGATAGCTCGCCGGGCGTTCCGCTTCTCCGCTCCAGAGTCCGACCTTGGCTGCCTGCGCCTGGGATTCCTGGCGCGCATAGCGGGCGAGGAAGCCTTGCTCGGCGAAGGCATGGCCACCCTTGACGAGCGCCGCGCCGATGTCGGTCGTGCCGTCGAAGCATATGCCGCTGGCACGTCCCGCCGCGTCGGTGCCTTTAATGTCGCATTTGATCGCACGACCACGCGCAAGTCTGGCCAGCGCATCCTGGGCGGCTTCCGCGCATCGCCAACGACGGTTGCCGGGGCGTAGGCAGCGCTGCTCACGCTCCGGAACCTCGACGCCAGCCAGCTTCACGACGGTTGGCCCTATGCGCAGAAGGTCGCCCGCCAGTGTCGCTGCACGCCCTTCGACGGTGCGCCCGCCGATCAGCGGCAGGCTGCCGCTGATGTGCGCGGCGCCGGGAAGCGTGATTTGGCTGGGCGCCAGGCTCCAGGCCGCGGTGCCGAGCAGCACGGCTGCGCACCCATACGATACGCGGGTCCGGATTGCGGGATCGATTCTCAACAGCCATTGCGGCATAGGTGGAGCCGTGCCGAGAAGGCTGCGCGGGCCGTATGCGGCCAGCAGGCAGATGAGGCCGAACAACAGGGCAATGCCCGTTTCCGTGTCCAGCCCAAACCCGAGTATCGGGCGGACCAGGCCGGCGAGCAGGGCAATTGCGCCTGCGAGCGCCAGCGGCGTGGAGACGCCCGGTCGCCCCAAAATGTCGAGCAGAGGGCGCATGGCCTCAGACCGGAGCGTGGTCATCAATGCCCGTTTGATAACGGAGCCCGTAGCGCGGACAAACTTGGCGGTTGCCCGCGCGCCGATAAGTGTGGCGTGTGCCAAATGCCGCCCCAGCGATCGCACCGCGTCGGCAAGCCATAAGGCACAGGTGATGGCCATAGCGCCTGCGGCGGTGCCCGCGACCTTGGCGCTCCACGCGAAGTGGCGGGCGCCTTCCTTGGCCATGACGCCCGCAGCGCCACCAGCAAAACGAGCGCCTGCCGCGAACTGCTGCGCGCCCTCTTTCGCCATCGAGCCCGCTACGTCACCTGCGGCCTTGGCGCCCTCGGCGGCCGATCGCTTGAACCGGTCCACCTTCTCGCGCCGCGCCTCTCGCCTGAGCTTGATGGTCGTGCGCACATATTTGTGCCACTCGAAACCCTCGGCTTTCTTCCGCCGGCCGAACATCGTGTGTTCCCGCTGTCGCCACGAAGTCTGCTGTGCTTACTGTCGCCCCGCCCGGCGCCGAATCGTGCTCAGTCTAGCATTGGAGCCAATCTTGGCAGACCTACGGTCTGGCTGTTGAAAACACCTAACGCATTGGTGTTGCCTCTGGGTCCCGTTGCCTACTTGCCCCACCTGAGAGCAATCGGATTGGCTTCGCGTGCTAGTTCCAAAAGGCCTTCCCGTGTCGCAGGATGCAGTGGTTCCAGCGGGTGGCGCACAAAATCGCTCTTGATGACACCGCCGGCGAGCATCACAGCCTTGGTGGCCTTGAGGCCACACTGCCGGTTCTCATAATTGATGAGCGGTAGAATGCGCGCGTACTGTGCGGCCGCGTCCTTGCGACGTCCCGCGTGATAGTGACCGAGGACCGCTTTGATCAGGTCTGGTGCCAGTGCACTCGGCATGGTGCCGGTAGCGCCGGCATCGAGATCGGCCATCAGCGTGATGGACTCTTCGCCGTCAAAGGGTCCGGCGATGGCCGCACCGCCAGCTTCGATCAGTGCGCGCAGCTTAGCAGCTGTTCCGGGAACCTCGATCTTGAAGTAGCGCACCGGCGGCACCTCGCGTGCCAGTCGCACGAGGAACGGGACAGTGAGAGTGACGCCGCTCAACGGCGCATCCTGCACCATGACTGGAACCCCGGCGGCTTCAGCCACTCGCTGGAAGTGCTCGAGATTGCCCGTATCGCTCGCCCGTAGCGCGGCGCCGTGATAGGGCGGCATCAGCATGAGCATCCTGGCGCCGGCTTTGGCTGCGCGCTTGGCTCGCTCGACGGCGATTTGCGTGCTGAAATGGCTGCACGTGACGATCACGGGGACGCGTCCAGCCACGTGTGTGAGGCACAGTTCGAGCAGCGTGTTGCGCTCCTCGTCGGACAGCAGGAACTGCTCCGAATAATTGGCGAGGATGCAGATGCCGTCGACGCCCTGATCGATCATGCAGTCGAGCACGCGCCGTTGCCCTGGGAGATCGACCTCGCCTCTGTCGGTGAACGGCGTAGGGGCAATCGGAAAGACGCCGCGATAGGGCTCGACCATGATCTACTCCCGTGGCGGGACCGGCGGGGTTATGATCCAGGCTTGATGGCGCCCACCTCCCATAGTCGCACGATACCGTCGCTGCCGGCCGATGCAAGGCGGCGCCCGTCCGGCGCAAAGCTCAGGCTGCGAACTTCGCCTGTGTGACCGTGCAGGTTGCGTGCGGAGCGGCCGCGCCGGAACTCCCACAGCTTGACTGTGCCATCATCGCCTGCCGAGACCAGCAGTTGACCATCCGGCGAAAATGCCAGAGCCGTGATGCGGCCGCGATGGCCTCGCAGGATGCGGTGCGTTCGGTTGGACGTGGTCGACCAAAGGCGGATCGCGCCGTCGAGACTGGCCGAAGCGAGGACGCGGCCGTCGGGCGTTACGCTGACGGCTGTCACGGCATCGTTGTGACCCCGGTAGGTGCGGATGAGCCGATGCACGGCGGGGTCCCAGAGTTTGACGGTCCGGTCGGCGGCGCCAGACGCCAGAAGATGGCTCGCCGGGGAGTAAGCGAGGGCCTGCACCGCGCTGTCATGCCCTTCGAGCACCTGCACCGGAGCTGACCGCGTGCGCGCATCGAAAAGCATGACGGTCCAATCGTGGCTCGATGCCGCAAAGCGCTCCGGGTCGCCGGTGAAGGCGACCGACCATATGCTGGCGTCGGATCGTTTGTACGACGCAAGCTTGTCGCCAGTCTCCAGATCCCAGAGCACCACCGACCCATCTCTGTGGCCGGTGACCGCGCGCCGCCCTTCTGCAGCGATGGCCGTGGCCGGGCCTGTGTCGAGTTCGAGCGTGCGCACCAGCGCGCGCGAAGCCGTACCCCACACCTTGATCGTGCCGTCGGCGCCAGTGGAGACGATCCACTTGCCATCGCCAGCAAAAGCGATTCCCGTGATGGTCCCGCTATGCCCTTTGAGCTGGATCACGGGCGCAGGCTCTGCCGGCTGGCTCAATACCGTGCTGCCGCCGCGCCGCTCCACGGCAGGAAATTTGTCCTGCATTGCTACCGCTGCTGACGCTACGCCGAGGCCGATCAGTAGCTTGACGGCGAGCGGCCGCCATGGGCGCCGCCCGCGCGAGCGTACAGGACGTGGCATGTGGCGGTGGGGCGGCCTGGCCTTCACAAGGGCCTTGGCCTTTACCACGACTTCGGGCTTGGCCCGTGCGAACGCCTGAACGAGGGAGGCCGCAGGCTTTGCCCGTGGCGTCGGTGTAGCTAAGGCGGAAAACAGACTGCGCAGCCGCGGCATGAGTGTCCCGACGGGATCAGAAACAGCAGCTTTGGCCCGATGCGGCACTGTTGCGGGGCTGGCTGCAACGTGAGCTGGATCGCGTACGGCGGGCTCAGGTGTTGCCGCGGTCTGGGCTTGCGCGTTGAGCAGGTCGGCGCGCCAGACCGCAACGGATTTCGGACGGCTGGTGATCTCCAGCACCAGCGCCTTGTCGATGGCCGTAAGAAAGGCCGGCCGATACGAGCTCAGCGCCGCATCCCGCACGGGGATCAGCTCATCTGCCACCATGCGCGAGGGCGCATCGGGTGGACGCTTGCCGGTGATGGCCTGATACAGTGTGGCGCCAAGCGAATAGATATCCGACCACGGACCCTGCTGGCGGCTATTGGTTGCATACTGCTCGTAGGGGCTGTAGCCAGGCTTGATCAGCGCGCTGACCGTCATCGAATGCTGCGCGATCTCGCCCCGCGCGGAGCCGAAATCGATCAGGACGGGCGAGCCGTCCTTTCGGATGATGATGTTGTCAGGCGCTATGTCGCGATGCAGGAAGTCGGCGCCATGGATGAGCTCCAACGCATCGAGCAACGGCGCGATGACCCGGTCGAGCTCGTGCTGCCGCGGCGCTCTGCCCAAAGATTTGAGCCAGCCTTTGAAGCTCTGGCCCTCTTCGAAGTGCAGGACCATGTAGCCCGTGCTGTTGGCGCGGAAGTAGCGGTAGACGCGCACGATATTGGGATGGTCGAACTTGGCCAGCGTCTGCGCTTCCTCCAGGAAGCGGTCGAGGCCCCAGCGATAGTCCTCGGCGCAATCGCGCGAGCGCGGGCAGGCATCGACCTTGCCGTCGCGCGCGGCATAGTCGGCCGGAAAATACTCTTTGATCGTGACGAGGCGCGCGAGGGGTGTCTCCTCGGCGAGATAGGTGATGCCGAAGCCGCCTGCGCCGAGCACGCGCTCGATCCGGTAATCGCCGGCAAGCACAGTACCCGAGGGCAGAGCGAGGAGGTTCGTCATGTCTCTCGTCTGGACGACTGCACCGGGCACACGAAAGACGAGCGGCGCTAATTGAGGTCAGAGAGGCCTGCGCAAGCGTGAACTGCCATTCTCCGTTGACGGCCACCGATTCCCTCGATCCCAGGCGGATATGTGGCGAGCAATGTGGCGGAACGACGTTCGCGCGGTGCATCAGGATGCGACATCAGGGGAAACGGGTGTAATGCGTGGCCATGTTCCCGCCGCCATGCGCCGCCAGAATGCCCGAATCGAGGAATCAAGAATGCGGGGCTCCAAGCTCGCTGTTGCGCTATTGCTGCTGCTGGCTGGTGCCGTGGGCGTCAGTCTGACATTGGTGCGTACCGGGGCTTCTGGCGGCGCTCAGACGACGTACGCCGTGGCGATCACTCAGCAGGTGGCAACGGCGTTGTATCAGTCCACAGCTGTCGTTGTAGAAACGATAAGATTGGGTCAGAGAACGTGCGCCGGCCGTGGTGACGGGCCTCTTCGCGCTGGTCATTGTACCGCTCATTGCGCTGGCGATGCTCTTCGCGCGTAGGCTTGGCAACGCGTGGGCCTCGGGTCAAGCCAATACGTTGCGTGCGCGCAGGGCTGCGGATGCAGCCGCCCTGCCGCGCCTGGCCAACGCGTGGATCGATGTGGATGGTCCCGGACGGCGCCGCTTGCGCATAGCCGGTGAGCTGGTGCGTATCGGCCGGGATGAGGAAAACGATTTGAGACTCGAGGATCCCAACGTGCATCGCCATCATGCACTCATACAGAGAACGGCCGATGCGGAGTTCGTGATCCTCGATGTGAGCGGTATGAGGGGCAATGGTTTGGCGGTCAATGGCCGACGCCTCGCGCGTGCCAGTCTGAGAGACGGGGATCTGATCGAGCTTGGGACCACGCGTGTCAGGTTCCGCTGCGAGCCGATCTCGCATGCCATGACCGCGTGATGTGACCTTGTCGGGTTGGCGGACCATTCGGAGGAGGAGAATTTATGGCCAACGATCAGCCGCACGGTGACCGGCCCGGTACGGCCGTTCCCGTTACGCGGACGAGACTCTTGGGATCTCTGCGAGACGCACTGGCCGCGGCGGGCCGCGAGAATACTGTGCCGTCTGCAGCCGTTGCACTGCCTGCTCTCATTGAAGCGAGTGAGGGAAACATGAGTTCGAGCAAAGAGCCAATCGTCGCAAGGCCTTCAGGCCAGAGCCCGAGCGCCGCCGAGGCGGCACGCGAGGCGCGCGGCGCAGTCTATGAACGGCGCGAGGATGCCCACATCGAAATCGACGCCCCCACGACCCGCGTCGTACGCGGGACAGTTGCCAAGGCGCCCGCGGACGAGGAGACAGCGGCTCGAACACGGCTTATCCGCGGCCGCCAGAGTGTCAAGCGCACAGAGTTCTTTCAAGACCCGGTGGTCGGCTGGCTGGTAGTGATCGGCGGACCGGGCCTCGGGGCCTGCCGTCCCATATTCGAAGGCAACAACACGGTCGGCCGCGATAAGAATCAGCGCATCCCCATCGATTTCGGCGACGATGCGATTTCGAGCGAGGAGCAGGCGTTCATCCGCTACGATTCGGTTGACCGCAAGTTTCTATTGGTGCCCAATTTAGCCAAGACCAACATCGTTGCCGTGAACGAGCGCAAGCCGACTGGTGCTGTGGAGCTTGCGGCGATGGATCTCATCACCATGGGGCGAACCCAGCTCGTTTTCGTGCCCTTCTGTGGGCCCGAGTTCGATTGGGCGGAGTTGACCGAGCTCAAAGGCTGATGCTGCGTTTTCATCACGCGACACGCGCCAGCCAAGGCGCGCGCAGATATCAGGAGGATGCTGCGGCCGTATGGTCGGGCGGAGAAAAGCGAGCCGATTCCACCGCCGACGACGGCCTCGCGCTGATCGCAGTTTTAGCGGACGGCATGGGCGGACATATCGGCGGGGCCTTGGCCAGCCGGACGATATGCGCGACGTTTCTCAACGCCATTGCACTGGGGGCCGGCCTCGTGCCGGAGCGTCTCGAGGCCGCACTGTCAGCCGCAAACGGCGCGGTGGCGGAACGGGTAGCTGAGAACGCTGAGCTCGCGGGCATGGGCGCGACCCTGGTCGGTGTGGCGTTCAGCGCGAACGGTGTCCAGTGGGTCAGTGTCGGCGACAGTCCGCTCTATCTGATCCGCCGTGGCGAGATTGCGCGGCTCAACGAGGACCACTCGCTGGCACCCATGCTCGACCGCATGGTGGCCGACGGCAGGCTGTCAGCCGAGCAAGCCAAGAACGACCCGCGGCGGCACTATTTGCGCGCCGCGGTCTCGGGTGAGGAGCTCGATCTGATCGACATTTCCCGGCGTCCGCTGGTGCTTGAGGACGGTGACACCATTCTTGTTGCGAGCGATGGCATCCACACCCTGGACGACGAGGCGATCGCTCGCCTCGTGACTGAGCATCTTCCGGAGGGTCCAGACGCGACCGCTGCGGCCCTTATCAGATCGGTCGATCGCGCCGGCGATGATTTTCAGGACAACACGACCGTGGTCGTGGTTGCGGTCGAGGACGAACGCAACATCTGAGCCTGCCCTCAGTCTTTCTTGGCGGCCCGCTCAGCCAGCACCTTGCGCGCGATCCGGAAACACTCCACACCGGCCGGAACACCGGCGTAAATCGCGATCTGATGCAGGATGGCTTTCAGCTCTTCTTGAGTGACGCCATTGTTGATCGCGCCGTTGAAATGCAGCTCCCACTCATGCATGCGTCCGAGTGCGGCAAGCATCGCGAGATTGAGCATGGAACGGGTCTTTGGCGGCAGCCGATCATCACCCCAGACGAAGCCCCAGCAGTACTCGTTGAGGAGATCCTGGAACTCCTTGTTGAAGTCGTTCACGGTCGACATGCTCTTCTCGACGTACTCTGCGCCGAGCGTGGCCTTGCGCTTCGCCAGGCCCGTTTCCCAAAGCTTGCGATCCATCCTGTGCTCCCGATTGGTGTTGGCCGCTCAGCGCCGGTGCGCTTGGACCCATTGCAATGAATGGCAGTGTTTCGGGCAGGGCTCAAGCAGTCTGGTAAGAGCCATCTGCACGCAAAGCTGCCATGCGCCAAAATCTTTGCTATCAAGCGCCCGTTGTAGCAAAGACGTTCTCAACAAAAGCCAAGGTCCGAGGAAACGCTTCTTCGCATGCCCGCCACCACTTCTGAGCCCTTCCAGCGCGTCTATCGCAACGTCTCGGTTCTCGCCGTGGCACAGGGGCTGTTCATGTCTGTCCAGGGCATGGGCATTGCGACCTCGCCGCTGGCGGGCTACGCGCTGCTCGGTGCGGACAAGTCCTTGGCTACGCTGCCGATCTTTCTCAATCACGCCGGCATCATGCTGACCACCATTCCGGCGTCGCTGCTTATGGCGCGGATCGGCCGGCGGGCGGGTTTCACGGTTGGGGCGCTGCTCGGCATCTTTTTTGGCGCGCTCGCAGCCTATGCTGTGTGGCGGCAGGATTTCTGGCTGCTGTGCGTAGCCGCGCTCCTGCAGGGCGCCTCGGCGGCCTTCGCCTGGTACTATCGTTTCGCGGCTGCCGATGCCGCTCCGCTGGAGCTCAAACCGAAAGCCATCTCGCTGGTGATGGCCGGAGGCGTGATCGCGGGCTTCGTTGGGCCGCAACTCGCCAAATGGACGGTGCACTGGTTCGACCCCATTGCGTTCATGGGCGTCTACGTCGCCATCACGCTTGTCAGTCTCGTCAGCCTTCTCGTCGTGCAAGGCGTGAGCGTTCCGCAGCTCACGGTGGAAGAACGGGCCGTTGGTGGCCGCTCTCTGGCCGAAATTGCGCGCCAGCCAGCCTTCCCGGTCGCCATCATTTCCTCGATGTTCGGCTACTCGGTGATGACATTGGTGATGAGTGCCACGCCGTTGGCTATGCTGGCGTGTGGCTATGGCTTCACCGACAGCGCCACGGTGATCCAAGTCCATATCGTGGCGATGTTCTTGCCCTCGTTCTTCACGGGGTCGCTGATCGCCAGATTCGGCGTGCTGCCCATCATTGCCACTGGCGCCGTGATCGAGGTCTTCTGCGCGCTCGTCAATCTCGCCGGCATTGACTTCATGAACTTCCTTGTCGCCAACGCGCTCGTCGGGTTGGGTTGGAATTTCACCTACGTTGGTGGGTCGACCTTGCTGACCCGTACCTATGCGCCGGCCGAGCGGGCAAAGGTGCAGGCCACTCACGATTTCATCGTCTACGCGACCACAGCCACGGCTGCGGCCTCGGCCGGCTTTCTGCAGCAGAAAGCCGGCTGGGCGGCCATCAACCTTGCGGCCCTGCCGGTGCTGCTCCTGATCATCGCGGCGACGCTCTGGCTTGCGCGACGGCAAAGGCAAGATGCCGTACTGAAACCTGCCGAATAGTCGCGGCTAAATCAGATCGCCATCGCCATGCCGTCGCGACCAGGATCGGCGCCGCCGTCGAGCCGGCCGTCGACGATGCGGATGGCATGCACGCCCGAGAAATGGAAGTTCATGGGCCAGCGCCGCACTGGATAGCCACGCCCGCGCAGGTCGCGCTCGGTCGAGCGCAGAATGCGGTTGGTGATGTCGATGGTGTCGGAGGTGGTGCAGAAGCGCGGCGCGGACACGGCCTCCAGCGCGTTCATGCCGAACTCCACGACATTGAGGATGACCTGCAATAGCCCCATGGAAATGAACGTGCCGCCCGGTGCGCCGAGCACCAGCAGCGGCTTATCGTCTTTGAACAAGATCGATGGGGCCATGGCGGAGAAGCGCGATTTGCCTGGCGCCAGCGAGCCGGGCCGGCCTGGGCGCGGATCGAATGCACTCATGGCGCCGTTGTACATGAAGCCGAGCCCCTCGGTGACGACACCGGAAGGCATGCCCAGTGTGTGCGTGAGCGAGACGCATGTTCCGTGCTCGTCCACCGCTGTGACGTGCGTGGTGTCGGTGCTCTCCTTGCCATTCTTGAGACGCGGCACGTGCGTCTTCTCGCCAGACTTGATGCGCTCGGCGAGGTTGGTCGCGTAGCCCTTGGACATGAGCTCGGCAAGCGGCACGTCGACGAAGCGCGGATCGCCGACCTTGGTGTCCTTGTCGACGGTGGCGATCTTCATGGCTTCGGAGACTGTGGCGATATAGGCCGGTGAGTTGTGGCCCATGGCCTTCAGGTCGAAATGCTCCAGAATGTTGAGCATCTCGATCAGCATGATGCCGCCCCCGGGCGGACGGATGGTCGCGAGACGATGCTCGCGGTAGGTGCCCCAGATCGGCTCGTTTAGCTGCGGCGCGGCGCCTTTCAGATCATGTGGCGTGATGAGGCCGCCGTGTGCGGCCATGTCATCGGTAATGGCGCGTGCGATCTGTCCCGAGTAGAAGTCTTCGATGCCCTCGGCAGCAATGCGTCGGTATGTGCGGCCCATGTCGGGGTTCTTGAGAACCTCTCCGACGGCGCGCAGCTTGCCGTCGGGCCTGGCGTAGATTTTCCGTGTCGCCGGCAGCTTGGTTAGGAACTCTACGTGTGGAGCGCGACCCTCGGTCGGCACTTGGCCCCAGAACGCGACAACGTGCGGCCGCACCATGAAGCCTTCTTCGCAGTAGGCGATCGCCGGCACGATGAGGTCCGCGAGCTTCATGGTTCCAAAGCGTCTCAGGGCCTCGTCCAGCGCACGCAGCGTCATCGGTGTGGTGATGGCGCCGTAGCCGATCTCATTGACTCGGCCTTCCAGCAGGAAGCCAAAGCCATCCTCGGCCTCGCCGACGAGCAGGTTCTCCCACATGTCGGGCGTAACCCCGAGCGGCGCGCGGCCATGGAAATCAAGGCACGCATGCACGCGCTTGGCCGGATTGTAGACGTGCAATGAGCCGAAACCGGCAATGCCGCACATTTGCGGATCGACAGCGGTCTGCACCAGCGCCGTGGCGACAGCGGCATCCACCGCGTTGCCGCCAGCCTTGAAGGCTTCCAGGCCGGCCTCGACGGCTTCGGGTTGCGCTGCAGAGATCATGCCGTGTGTCATGCCGTGCTCCTGCTCTCTCCGGAACGCTGACCTTAGCCGAGTCAAAGCGTCGCTCGCGAGCAAGATCAGCGCTTGACGATTGTGCGGGTCGCCCATCTAGACTGCCTATTTGGCACGTAAGCATGCTTGTCCGATTAGCTGCCCTATGAAAACTAGACTGCTAGTGGCCACTCTTCTCGGAGCCTACTCAATGACTGCCAGTGCGTCGGATTGGGACAATCCCCTCTACCCGGCCGTCATCACAACAGATGCTGTCGCGTCGGGGCGGCAGCCGATTTTGCGCGTGCGGCACACAGAAGAAGGTCATGTTGGCTGGGATTTCTATGATGACGTTGAGCCGTTGGGCGACCCGGTCGTTATGCTCAAAGCGCAGATGCTTGAGCTGGACCCTTCCGTTGCGGCGGTGAAGAACCTGCCGGTCGGCTGGGAGGCCACGAGGGAGGGTCCAACCAGCGAGTGGCATCGCAGCCGAATTGCACCGTGAGTTCATCGGAACATTACCCACTCTACGAATGTAAGCAGACACGCAACGGAGACGGTCATGCGCTTTGTCACGCTTGCCAGCGGCGAGAAAATCCCAGCCCTGGGGCTCGGGACATGGCATATGGGCGAGCGGCGGTCTGACCGCGTGACAGAGGCCAAGGCCCTGCAGGCCGGCCTCGATCTCGGGCTAAATCTGATCGACACAGCGGAGATGTACGGCGAGGGCGGCGCGGAGGAGGTGGTGGCCGAGGCGATGGCCGGCCGGCGCGACACGATTTTCCTGGTCAGCAAGGTCTATCCGCACAATGCCTCGCGGACTGGCGCAATTGCAGCGTGCGAGCGTAGCCTGAAGCGCCTCAAGACGGACCGGCTCGACCTCTATCTGCTGCATTGGCGCGGCTCGCATCCGCTGGCGGAGACAGTAGCTGCGTTCGAGAAATTGAAGGCGGATGGCAAGCTGCGCCATTGGGGCGTATCCAACCTCGACACCGACGATATGGCCGAGCTTCGAGGCGTTACCAACGGCGGCACCTGCATCTCCAACCAGGTTCTCTATCACCTTGGCAGTCGCGGCATCGAATGGGATCTGCTGGCTGATTGCGCCAAGCACAAGGTCATGGTCATGGCCTACTCGCCGCTCGGGCAGGGTGCGATCCTGCGCAACACCGCATTGGCGGCCGTGGCCAAGAAGCACAACGTCACGCCCGCGGCGGTCGCTCTCGCATGGACCATGCGCCACCAGCACGTCGTGGCGATCCCCAAGGCCTCGAACCTGGAGCACGTGAAAGCCAATGCGGCGGCGGCTGATTTGAAGCTCGACACCGACGACTTGAAGGCGCTCGACGCCGCCTTCCCGCCGCCGAAACGCGCAACCCCCTTGGGGATGCTGTAGCCCTCAGCTCCCAGGCAGGACGAGGACTTGCGGCCGCTTGGGCAGGGTCTGCCGCGACACAACCAGCACAGGCAGCTCCTGCCGGCGTATCTCGAACTCCGCCACCTGCGCCCGGTCGAGGAAGCGCTGCAGGGTGAAGCTCGAGAAATAGTGCATCGGGATCATCAGCGGCGCCTTGAGGGCTTTCAGCACCTCCATCATGCCTTCGAGGTCGAGCGTGTAGCTGCCATCGACGGGAACGAGCACGACATCGAGCTGCCCGATCTGTGCCAGCTGCTGCAGCGTCAGTGTGTGATGCAGGTGGCCGAGATGGCCGATGCACAGGTTGCCCATCTCGAACACGAAGATGGAATTGCCGTAGACCGTCGTCCCGCCCGACCAGTCGCGAATATTGGTCGGTACGTTGCGCACGCGCACGTCGTCCAGCGTGACATCATGCTGCGCGGCGCCTCCATCGGCGCTCCAGCCGGGCAGGACGTGGCGGATGCCCGGATCAGGAGCCACCGAGTAGTGCGTGCTGTGCGCGCGGTTCATGGTGGCGATCTCGGGCACCACCGGCGGCCGCACGTAATCGTTGTAGTCGGTAGCGATCTTCACGCTGCGCTGGCTCTCGATCAGGAAAGTGGAGTGACCAATGTAGTTGATGCGTACCTCGCCGAATTGCAGCTCGGCGAGGCGGACGTTGGCGGGCTGGATCAGCGACGGGGCGTGACGATGTGCGACGGCCAGACAGCGATCGTCGGCGCCGAACGCTGATGCAGATCCGAGCCATGCAACTGCAACGATGAGCGCACCGAGTTTTCGCAGCGAGAACCAACGCATTGTCCTAGTCTCCTAGAGTGCGATCGGCTCACATGGAAGCACTTCCGCTTCCATGTGAGGCGTGAATCGCACACTAAACTATAAGTGCAGAGCAGGATTCACGCTCGAGATGGATCGCGGATGCGATTCCATCTCGAACGATCCTGCTCTGGCGCATGGCGGAAGTCATGCGGCGGCTCCGCTTGCTCTCAATGCAGCGATCTCGGCATCGGAAAAGCCTGCCTCCCGCAGCACATCTTTGGTGTGCTGGCCAAGGCCCGGACCCGGCCCGGCCTTTCGCGCAACCACGCCGGCGATCTGGAAGGGCGCCGCGATCGTGCGCGGCATCTCCGGATTGTCGGCCTCGACAATGGCGCCCGCGGCGACAGCCTGCTCGTCGTGAGGGATATCCTCGGCTCTAGCGATCGGGGCGTGCGGCAGGTTGAATGCCATCAGGATGCGATGCCAGTCGGCCCAGTCGCGCGTCTTGAACACGCCGTCGAGGATCTCGGTCAGCACCGCGGCGTTGCTGCGGCGGGCTGGCGTTTCGGCGAAGCGGGAATCGCTTTCCAGCTCCGGACGCTCGATCGCGCGGCAGAGTGCACTCCACATCTTTTCCTCGCGCACGATGGAGAGCTGCATCCAGCGCCCGTCGCGTGTCTCATACAGGTTGGCAATACCGCTGCGGGGACGTGTGCGCGGCGGCCGCGGCGGCAGGAAGCCGCCGACAAGCGCTGCCTGGGCATGCACCGCGTTGGCCCACAGCCCGTTGGCAAGAAGCGAGCTGGACACCTGCGTGCCGCAGCCAGTGCGTTCACGGTCGAGAAGCGCGATCAGGATGCCCGAGAGTAGCCCCATGGCAGACGGCCTGTCGCCGGCGGCAGGCAGCGAGAATGCCGGCGGCTGCCCTTCGTAGCGCGCACTGTCGAGGATGCCGGTGCGGGCAAAGAAGCCGTTCGAGTCGAACCCGATCTGGTCCTTGTCGGGGCCGCTCTCACCGTACCCGGAGAAGGAGGCGTAGATCAGGCGCGGGTTGAGACCCTTTACGTCCTCGTACATGAGCTTGAGGCGAGTACGAACCGGAAAGGGGAAGTTGGTGATCAACACATCGGCGCGTGTGATCAACCGGTCGAGGGCGGCTCGGCCGTCCGCCGATTTGAGGTCGAGTGCGAGGGAGCGCTTGTTGCGCGAGTCGAGATGCCAGGGATAGTTGACCGAGGCCTTGGGGAAGCTGACCAGACCCATGTTGCTGCGATGAGGATCGCCCTCGCCGGGTTGCTCCACCTTGATCACGTCGGCTCCGTAGTCGCTCAGCACCGCGGCTGCAGCAGGCGCCGCAATGAACGAGCTCACGTCCAAGACTTTCAGACCTTCAAGCGGCAGCCGGCTCAAATTTCCCTCCTGGCCTTGCTTGCACGCGCCAGCGTAGCCCGGGCGATCTGGTCAGGAAAGCCGAGAACGTGCCCGAGGCAGGCGATGACGTCCGGCATCGTGCATTCGACCAAGGATAAGGTTGCCCACTGCTGTCCGGTGTTCATAATGGCCGCAAACGCGATCACCTCGGAGGATGGCGCCATGTCGGACAAGGTCTACAACGTGCCTGCGGAGTGGGCCGCGCGCGCTTGGATCGACAATCAGAAATACTTGGCGATGTACAAGCACTCGGTCGAGGACCCGAGCGGGTTCTGGAACGAGGCCGCCAAGCGCATCGACTGGATCAAGCCTTTCACTAAGGTCAAGAACACCTCGTATACGCCGGAGAACGTGTCGATCAAATGGTACGAGGACGGCACGCTGAACGTATGCGCCAACTGCGTCGACCGGCATCTGTCCAAGCGCGGCGACCAGATCGCGATTATCTGGGAAGGCGACGATCCTACCCATGACGAGAAGATCACGTATCGTCAGCTGCACGAGCGCGTCTGCAAATTCGCCAATGTGCTCAAGGCCAACGGCGTCAAGAAGGGAGACCGGGTCACCATCTATCTGCCAATGATCCCCGAGGCGGCCTACGCTATGCTGGCGTGCGCTCGCATCGGCGCGGTTCACTCGGTAGTGTTCGGCGGTTTCTCCCCGGACAGCCTCGGGGGACGCATCGACGATGCAGATTCCAAATTTGTTATTACGGCGGATGAGGGGATGCGTGGCGGGCGCCCGATCCCGCTCAAGAAGAATACCGACGAGGCGCTGAAAAAGTGCAAGGGCGGCGAGAAGGTGCTGGTCGTACGCCGCACTGGTGGCGATGTGCCCTGGACCAAGGGACGCGATCTGTGGCTGCACGAGGAGCTGGTCAAGGTCGATGCCGACTGCCCACCGCTGGAGATGAGCGCTGAGGATCCGCTGTTCATCCTCTATACGTCGGGCTCGACGGGGAAACCTAAGGGCGTCTTGCACACCTCCGGCGGCTACCTCGTCTACACCTCGATGACGCATCAGCACGTGTTCGACTACCACGAGGGCGAGATCTACTGGTGCACCGCGGACGTCGGCTGGGTCACCGGACACAGCTACATCCTCTATGGCCCGCTCTCCAACGGCGCCACGACGCTGATGTTCGAGGGCGTTCCCAACTATCCGACCGCCTCACGCTTCTGGCACGTGGTGGACAAGTGGGACGTAAACACCTTCTACACGGCGCCGACGGCGATCCGAGCGCTCATGGGCGCCGGCGACGACTTCGTGAAACGCACCGACCGCACGTCGTTACGGCTGCTGGGAAGCGTCGGCGAGCCGATCAATCCTGAAGCATGGGAATGGTATCACCGCGTGGTCGGCGACGGCCGTTGCCCGATCGTCGACACCTGGTGGCAGACGGAAACCGGCGGCATTCTCATCACGCCGCTGCCGGGCGCCACCAAGCTGAAGCCGGGCTCCGCCACGCGGCCATTCTTCGGCATCAAGCCTGCCCTCGTTGATGAACAAGGCACGGTGCTGAACGGGGCCGCAAGCGGCAATCTGGTCATCCTCGACAGCTGGCCCGGCCAGATGCGCACCGTCTACGGCGACCACGAGCGCTTCGTTCAGACCTATTTTTCGACTTACAAGGGCATGTACTTCACCGGCGACGGCTGTCGCCGCGACGAGGACGGCTTCTATTGGATTACGGGGCGTGTGGACGACGTGCTGAACGTATCCGGCCACCGTCTCGGAACGGCCGAGGTCGAAAGCGCGCTCGTCTCCCATCCCAAGGTCGCGGAAGCCGCCGTCGTCGGCTATCCCCACGAAATCAAGGGGCAGGGCATCTACTGCTATGTCACCTTGATGGCTGGCGAGAAGGGCAGCGATGACCTCAAGAAGGAGCTGGTCGCCACCGTGCGCAAGGTCATCGGGGCGACGGCATCGCCGGACCTGATCCAGTTCGCACCTGGGCTGCCGAAGACGCGCTCGGGCAAGATCATGCGCCGCATCCTGAGAAAGATCGCCGAGGATGACTTCTCCAATCTCGGCGACACCTCCACCCTAGCCGAGCCAGCCGTGGTGGACGATCTCGTCAACAACAGGCAGAACAAGAGTAAGGCTGGGTAGCCTACCGGCAGGCGGTGAAGAGACCGCGGTCATAGTGGAAATGACCGCGGTGCGCCTCGTTGTAGTCGGGGCCGATGGCGACCCGGAAGTAGTCGCAAGCACGCGCATGCACGGTTCGCAGGAAGCGCGCCTCGGCGCTATCGTTCACCCAATGTCGAGCCACGCTGACTTGCCTGCCGCCAGCGAGGGTGAAGCCGGTGATGTCGAGGGCGTTGGCCCTGGCGTGTTCGCTGCGAACGCCGGCCCATTGCGGGCTCCCTTTGACATTGCGGCAAGAATAGCCGCCGAGATGCTGGACTGAGACGACCTTGCTGCCAAGCGTCGCCTCGGCGGCCGGCTGTACGACATGGGTGAGCCACATCGCCAGAGCGGCCGCCAGCTCGCATGTCGCGCGATCGACGTGCAGGCGAGCGCCGCCCGCAGCCGTCAGGCGCACGCCGTTGCTCCAGCCACAGCCATCCTTGAGCGGCTCGTCCGACACCGACGTCCCTTCGACCCACGGCGCGCGAAGCGTCCGGCCACACAGCGCGGCATCGGATTTGAGCCGTGCGAGGCGCCAATCGACGAGCCATGCGTTGGGCTCCGCCAGATCGAGTGCAGGCAAAAGGTGCCAATCGGCGGGCAGCATGTTCTGCCGCAACGCCACAACTACTGCTGCGACGACAAGCACAGAAGGGAGCAAGAAGCCAAATATCAGGCGGCGAACCCGCATGCGTACAGACTGGCGGAGCCGGTGAAACTACCTGGAGGACGTGTCTGGTGCCGATGACTTTACCGGCAGGGCAGGTTCCCTTGCCTCTGTGTCGGTTCGATGGTCATGGACCTTCAGTTTCTTCACGCGCCGCGGATCGGCATCCAGGACTTCGAACTCGATCCCGGCAGGATGACGCACGAGCTCTCCGCGCGCTGGCACCCGGCCCACGAGGGCGAACACCAGGCCGCCGAGCGTGTCGATGTCCGCCTCTTCTCCGGGCTTGAGAAGGCTTACCCCCAGGCGCTCCTCCAGTTCGCGCACCGGCGTGCGCGCTTGTGCGATAAGCCCGGCTTTCGAGTCTGCGGTGATGTTGGCGGCTTCTGCAACATCATGCTCGTCCTCGATATCGCCGACCACCTGCTCGACGAGATCTTCGATAGTGACGAGGCCGTCCGTGCCGCCGTGTTCGTCTACGACCAGCGCCATGTGGATGCGCGTGGACTGCATCCGGATCAGCAGATTGAGGGCCGGCATTGAAGGCGGCACGAAGAGCACCGGGCGGCGGATACGCGCTCCCGAGATCGGACGCGTCAGATCCGCCCGGCTGAGGTCAATGTCGGCATGGGCCGCGGATGCCGCCCCCGCCGAGGCTGCGGTGCTCGTATCTCGTGGCGAGGGCGCGCTTCCCAGTATGGCGGCATCACCCATTAGAAATTGAACGAGATCCTTGATGTGAACCATGCCGCTGGGATCATCGAGTGTTTCACGATAAACAGGGATGCGGGAAACACCTGCATCCTTGAAGACACGTAGCAGCTCGGCAAGAGGTGAGGCCTCCTCCAGGGCGATGATATCGGCTCGCGGCACCATCACGTCGTCGACGCGCAGTGCACCGAAGCGCAGGAGCCGGAAAAACATGTCGCGCTCGGCCTCCGAGAAGGCGGTGCCGTTGCGATCGGCCTCCTTCAGGGCTTCCTCGAGAGTGTCGCGCAGTGTCTGAGGGCCAGCGAGACCGAGGCGCGCACGCAGACTTGCAAGCCAGCCTGTACCTGTGGCGCGCTGGGTCTCGGTGTCTTGCTGCTTCGAACCGGGACTCTCGCTGCTCATGGTGTGTGAGGGGGCCTCCTGCAAATGGAAATAGTGGCGGGCCTTAAGCCCGGTTGCGGTGGTACGGGTCGGCAACACCGATCTGACCGAGAATCTCGACTTCGAGGCGCTCCATCTCGGCAGCCTCATCGTCGGTCTCGTGCACGTAGCCCAAAAGGTGCAGCAAACCGTGCGCAAGCAGGTGCTGGAGGTGGTGCAATGGCCGAATGCCGGCCTCGGCGGCTTCGGCCAGAACGACCTCGGCCGCCAGAACGACATCGCCTAGCTGCCGACTGTCCATTGCCTCCGCTTGGCTTGCGGGAAACGACAGAACGTTGGTTGGCTTGTCGTGCCCCCGAAACTCACGGTTCAACCGTCGCACGACATCCGCGGAGCTCAGAGCCACGCAGGCGCGAGACGGTGCCAGGTGTATGGCAGGGTGGCGATCGAGAGCCGCCGCTACCCTTTGCAGGGCTATGTCGATCTCCAGGAACGCGCCCCAGTCCCCGGAATCATGAACGACATCCAGATGCAGTCGTAGCGGAGGCTCTATGTCCGGCTCCGACTCACAAGCACCGCCAGCCGCGTCACCAATGGCAGGCATGCGATGTCACCTGATCTTGTCCCGGCCCCTCGGCTCGGTTTTGTCCGGGGCATTGTCATAGGCTTCGACAATACGCGCAACCAGATCGCGGCGTACAATATCCGAGCTCGTGAAATGAATGGCCTCGATGCCCTTGACTCCGTCGAGCAGGCGCACCGCCTCGGTCAGCCCTGAGGTCTGGCCGGACGGCAGATCGATCTGGCTTGGATCTCCGGTTACCGCCATTTTGGAGCCTTCGCCGAGGCGCGTCAGAAACATCTTCATTTGCATGCTGGTGGTATTCTGAGCTTCGTCGAGAATGACGAAAGCATTGGCGAGCGTACGTCCGCGCATGAAAGCGAGTGGCGCGATCTCGATGACGCCTGTCTCCAGGTCGCGCTCGACCTTTTCCGGCGGCAACACGTCGTAAAGCGCATCGTAGAGTGGGCGCAGGTAAGGGTCGACCTTCTCGCGCATGTCTCCCGGCAGGAAGCCGAGACGCTCGCCCGCTTCCACGGCCGGACGCGACAACACAATGCGGTCGACCAGACTACGCTCCAGACAGGAGGCGGCGAAAGCAACAGCGAGATACGTCTTGCCTGTGCCCGCGGGACCGACACCGAAAACGAGGTCGTGTTGCTCGAGGGCGCGCATATAGGCGCTCTGCGTCGGCGACCGGGACGTGACGATGCGCCGTCGTGTGCGGATCTGCGCCATGCCATCCTGGCGCGCCGGCGTCTCCGACCGGGCGTGGCGAATGATGCCATCGACATCGCCGGCGCCGATATGCTCGCCTTTGGCGACCCGCTCGTAAAGTGTGAGCAGAACCTCGCGTGCCGTCTCGCACGCGGCGGGAGGCCCCGCGAGAGTGACGAGGTTGCCATGCGCACGGGCATCGACACCGAGCCGTTTCTCGATCAAGGCCAGATGCGCGTCGTACTCGCCGAGCACGTGGGTTAGCAGTCGGTTATCTTCGAAGGGAACAACCAAGCGTCCACTTGCCCCACCCGGCTTGGGCGACTTGGCCGTGTTCGGTACGGCCGATCCGCGAGCACCTGTCAAATTCTGCTCTCCCAGCGATCGAGATCGCGGCGCATTGTCCCGAATCGGACGTTACCATGATACGCGGCCCCGCCGCAGGCTGCTCATGCAACAGAGCTAGCTGCAACTCACGCCGCCTTTATGACACCGGAAAGACTATTGGGGCCGGCGGCGGCAATTTCAACGGGCAAGACACGTCCAAGCAGTTCGGGTGTGGCCTCGGCGTGCACCGCCTGTAGGTACGGCGAACGGCCGACAAGCTGCCCTGCCTTGCGCCCGAGCTTCTCGAACAGCACCGGCAGGACTCGGCCAACGCAGCTACTATTGAACGTCGTTTGCTGGTGCTCTAGCAGACGCTGCAGACGAGCAAGTCGGTCGATTTTCACCGCATCCGGCAATTGCTCCATGTTGGCTGCCGGAGTGCCGGGTCTGGGGCTGTACTTGAACGAGTAGGCTTGGGCGAAGCCAACTTCGCGCACGACGTCGAGAGTTGCGTCGAAGTCGGCGTCGGTCTCGCCCGGGAAGCCGACGATGATGTCGGTGGAAAGGGCGATGTCAGGTTTCGCCTGTCGAATGCGCCTGATCAGGGCAAGATATTGCGCGCGCGTGTGCTTGCGGTTCATGGCTGCGAGGATGCGGTCCGCTCCTGCCTGGAAGGGCAGATGCAGGTACGGCATCAGCTTCGGTTCATGGCGATGGGCCGCGATCAGGTCGTCGCTCATATCGTGGGGATGGCTGGTGGTGTAGCGCAGCCGGTCCAGGCCGTCGATGCGCGCGATGGCGGAGATGAGCCGCGCCAGCGGCCACGGTCGTCCATCCGGACCATCTCCATGGTAGGCGTTGACGTTCTGGCCCAAGAGCGTGATCTCGCGCACGCCGTGCTCGACGAGACGACGTGCCTCGGCCTCGATGGCGGCCACCGGGCGCGAGAATTCGGCGCCGCGTGTGTAGGGCACGACGCAGAACGTGCAGAACTTGTCGCATCCTTCCTGCACCGTCAGAAATGCAGTGGCATCCCGCCGCTTCGTGCGCGGCGGCAGGTGGGCGAATTTGTCCTCGTCCGGGAACGCTGTGTCGACGATTGGGCCTTGGTCATTCGAGCGGGCGACCAACTCCGGCAGTCGATGATAGCTCTGGGGGCCGACGACCAAGTCAACCACCGGCGCGCGCAGCACGATCTCGATGCCCTCGGCTTGCGCCACGCAGCCTGTGACGGCAACAAGCGTTTCCTTGCCCTCGGCACGGCGCTCGAGTTTCAAGTCGCGCACGCGCCCCAACTCTGAATAGAGCTTCTCGGCAGCCTTCTCGCGAATGTGGCAGGTATTGAGGATGATGAGATCTGCATCTGCGGCGTCGGATGTCGCCGAATAGCCTTGGCGGTCGAGCGCTTCGCCCATGCGCTCGGAATCGTAAACATTCATCTGGCAGCCGAAGGTCTTGATGAAGACCTTCTTTGCTGCTGCCGCAGCCGGCTGTATCGGCTCGACGTCCCTGTCCTCTGAAAGACCGCTCATACAGTTAACAATCCATCACGCTTGAACGAACTGGACCACAATGCTGCCAGAGGCATGCCAACATATGCTGCACTGCAACAGCCACGTCGTCAAACACGGCAAACAAAGTATGACAGGGGGCTCGCAGCATCCGCCATTAGGCTGAGGTCTAGCTGCGCCCGCGGCGCAGTGGCACTCCAAAGAGCTGGAGCCGGTGGCCCACCAGCCTGAAGCCCAACTCCCGTGCCACTCGCTCCTGCAGGCGCTCGATCTCCTCGTTGCTAAACTCGATCACCTGGCCGCTCTCTATATCGATCAGGTGATCGTGGTGCACGCGCGGGGCTTCCTCGTAACGCATGCGTCCCGCTCCGAAGTCATGCCGCGCCAGGATTCCCTTGCGCTCGAACAGGCGAACCGTGCGGTAGACGGTCGAGAGCGAGATGCGGTCGTCCACGGCGTTGGCGCGGCGGTAGACCTCCTCGACGTCGGGATGGTCGGCAGCCTCGGAGAGAATGCGTGCAATGATGCGCCGTTGTCCCGTCATGCGCAGGCCAAGCTCGGCGCAAAAGCGCTCGATCCGGCTTACGGACGCATCGGGCTTGCCCGGCATCAAATCAGCTCGAACCTCCCCGTTTAACAGGGCCGCTTATAGGGGGCTGTATCCGGCCCGTCCACCACCGGCAAGGCATTTTCAACCGCGGGTCAGGCCCTTGGCCTGCAGCTCCTTCAGGTATTCCGCCCACCGCTTGTCCTTCTCGGCGCCCAGCAGCCGCAGATACGACCACGTATACAGGCCCGTGTCGTGGCCGTCGTCAAACACGAGCCTGACCGCATAGTTTCCGATCGGGCGCAGCTCGTTGACCTTGACGTTGCGCTTGCGGCCGACAGTGACTCGTTGCTCCGCCGAATGCCCCTGGACTTCGGCCGACGGACTCATGACGCGCAGCATCTCGGCCGTCAGCTCAATCGGAGGGCTACCTTCGAAGACAACCTGAAGCGCATCCTTCGCGGGGTTAAGCTCCAGCTTGGGGGGCTTCGAGCGCGCCCCTTGCGCCGCCTCGAGCTCGGCCCAGGCCTTGGCGGCGATCTCGCGGAAGATTTGTGCATGCAAGCTGTCGGGTTCGGAGGCAACAATGGGCTGGCCGGTGTCGGATTTGGCGCGAATGTCCATGTGCAGAGGAATTTCGCCCAGGAATGGGATGCCGAGTTTGTCGGCCTCCGCATGCGCGCCGCCGTAGCCGAAGATTTCCGACCGTTCGTTGCATTTCGGGCAGAGGAAGTAGCTCATGTTCTCGATGATGCCGAGCACCGGAATATCCACCTTGCGGAACATGCCCAGGCCCTTGCGAGCATCGATCAGCGCCAGATCCTGCGGCGTCGAGACGATGATGGCGCCGGACAGCGGCACCTGCTGCGCTATGGTGAGCTGCACGTCCCCGGTCCCTGGCGGCATGTCGATGACGAGCACATCGAGCTCGCCCCACGCAACGTCGCGCAGCATCTGGGTCAGCGCCGAGACGACCATCGGGCCACGCCAGATGACGGGTGTCCCCTCGTCGATCATGAAGCCCATGGACATGACCTTGAGGCCGTAGCCTTCCATGGGGCGCAGCGTGTTTCCTTGTAGGACCTCGGGACGACCGGAAAGACCCAGTAGGCGGGGCTGCGAGGGGCCATAGATGTCCGCATCCAGGATACCCGCTTTGAGTCCGATCGCCTGGAAGCCGAGCGCGAGATTGACCGCCGTGGTCGACTTGCCCACGCCGCCCTTGCCGGAGGCGACTGCAATCATATGCTTGATGCCCGGCACACCGGTGAGCTGACGCCCATCCCCGGCATGTGGCCGGGGCTGTGCGCCGCCACCGCCAGCGCCGCCTTGTGCGCGCGCCTGACGCACGCGCGCGCTTTCCGGCGCCTGCCCGCCCAGCCGCGGTGACGCGCTGCCGTTGGGGCCGCCCTTTGCCTTCTCCGCCGTAAGAACCGCGGTTACACCTTTCACGCCTTCCATCGCGCTCACGACCTTTTCGGCAGCCTGCCGCAAAGGTTCCAGGTCGCTCGCACGCTCGGCGGGGACAGTGATCGAGAAATAGACCCGACCGTCCTTGACTAGGACCTCGGAGACAAGGCCGAGATCGACGATATTGCCCGTGAGGTCCGGACCTTTCACCCGCCGCAACTGGTCGAGGACTTGGGCCTGGGTGAGCGGCATTGCAGGGCTCCAGGAGGCGGGCTGCGAGGACGCCTCGTCACGATAGGTAGTGGCGTTGACGCAACCGCAGAAGGGCCGAGTAGCTGTCGGCACCCACTTTCATTCGCGGTATATGGCAGAAAGAGGTGGGTGTCACGGGCGGCCGGAAGGCTCCCGAGTACCTGAGGGAGCAAGTATGATGGGCCTTTGCCGCCCGCTCTAAATGTGGCTCGGTGATAGAGGCCGCGGATCGATGGCAGAAGGCAACCTTGCGACCGGTGTCGTTCTTGCCGGCGGGCTGTCGCGCCGCATGGGCGGTGGCGACAAGGGGCTGCTCGACATCGGTGGCGAAACCATGCTCGGCCGCGTTGTCGGTCGGTTGCGGCCCCAGGTCGGCCGGCTGATCCTCAATGCCAACGGTGATGCGGGGCGTTTCGCGTCGTTGGGCCTGCCGGTGGTAGGGGACACCATAGTCGGCTACGCGGGGCCCCTGGCCGGCATCCTCGCCGGCATGCGCTGGTCGCTGCTGCATGCGCCGGATGTTCGCCACATGGTCACCGTTTCCAGCGACGTTCCTTTCTTTCCGACCGATCTGGTCATCCGGCTCGCGGGAGCCATCGTGGATCGTCCTGCCACCATCGCGCTCGCCCAGTCGCAAGGCGAGCTGCACCCGATCATTGGTCTTTGGCCGGTTGCGCTCGCGGACGACCTGGAGAGGCAACTTGAAACCGGTGTGCGCAAAATCCTGCAATGGACCGATCGACATGACACCATGGCTGTGGCCTTCGAGCCTGTGAAGATCGGCGGTCGAATCGTCGATCCCTTTTTCAACGCCAATACACCCGAGGATGTCGAGATCGTGCGCGCGGTGCTGGGCGCAACCTCCACATGACGCGCATCATCACCGCGTTGCTTGTCTGCGCATGTACCGCCGCTCAAGCGCAGACGCCGATCTCGAAACCTAGAGTGTCTCCAGGCATCGATCCGGGCGGGATCGCCATCGCCATTGTCGGCTATGGACTGGACTACACCGATCCTGAGATCGCACGTCGGCTGGCGCGCGACGGTGAGGGAGAGATCATCGGTTGGGACTTGGTGGACGGCGACAACCGGCCATATTCCCGAGCAGGCATAGCCACACCTTCCGATGGCAGCGACGGCACCCGCCTCGCCAAGTTGCTGCTTTCCACATATGCCTACGCGCGATTGGTGCCGGTGCGCATAGCCTCGTTCGATCCTTCCGCACTCTCGCAAGCCATGAGCTTCGTGGTGCGCACTCCGGCGCGTCTCGTCGCGTTGCCTGTGTCGAGCGCTGCGGCACAGGACTGGCTGCGACAACGAGCCGGATTGGTCAGCCAGATGTTGTTCGTTGTCGCCGCTGCGGACGATGGGACCGGGCCGGCAGGTGAGCGCCCTGCGGAAGCGATGCCGGACAATCTGCTCGCTGTCGCCGCGGATACAACTTTGGCTGCGCAAAAAGGCACAGCCGAGGTTTGGATCAAGCCACAGCTCGGGGTGCCCACTACTGCGGCGGAGGTCGTCGTGATGGCCGCGGCGCTCGCGGGCTGCACGCAACATGGCCGCGAGGCACGTACAGGCTCCGAGCTGAAAGCTGATCTGTTGGCCCTCGCGCGGCCTGAAGCGAGCCCTTCGGGACGTAGGCTTATCGAGCCCAAGTGTCCTTTCAATGCACCAAGGCAATAGATGGAGGTTGCGTTGCCTAGTTATTAGGCTGAGCGCCCGGAGATTAGCCTCGCCCAGCCATGGCTCCCGTGGTCGAATCCGAATTGGCGCACTAGTGAGGCTCTAATGGGAGATAGACTCGAGCGAAGCAGATTGCTGCCACCTCGGCTGCGGCTTGAGCTCACTCTTCGGCCCCCGCACGAGATGCTGACCTGGGGCCTGCCAGCGCCCATCGGTCACAACAACGGCCCTCCGCTGGACGACGAGCCTAATGACGCGTTCGTCTCTTGGCGCTGGCGCAAGGCGCACCGCGAGGTCTGGAAGAATTCTTCCATGTCCGTGCTCAAATTCCGCGTTGCCAGGGCCGAGGCAGCAGGCGTCAGCTATCGCGAATACATGTTGGAGCTACTGGATACCGGACGGCACCTGCAAGCTGGCGACAGGCAAGGACGGCAGGAGCCCGATCCCGCCTAACGGTTGGCGCCTCCGCGAGTGGACACAAGGGCGCACAGATCGCAGGCTGTTCACGATTTTTCGCCGCTCCATCAACCATCGTCACGCGTGTGTGAGACGGTCTTCTTGCAGTGCACCCAGGACCCATATGGCACATCAGAGCCAACCCGGCTCAGCCAACAATGGTAGGAGCACACCATGAAGACCCTGATTTCCGCATCGATCATCGCGCTTGGCCTGTTCACCGCGTCGGCCCAGGCAGCCCCGAAGGATATCTGGACCGAGATCAACGAGACGGCCCCGCGCTCCGTCTTCGACGACTTGAACCAGACGGCGCCCAAGAGCGTCTTCGAGCAGCTCAACGAGACGGCCCCGCGTTCAGACGGCGTGTTTGGTGAGCTGGAGAAGAACGCGCCCTGAACCGGGCACATGCCATTAAAGTTCAAGCCCGGGAGGCCCAGCCTCCCGGGTTTGCTTTTGTTCGGCTGGAGAAGGGGCTGGCGTCATCCTCGCCTAACCTGCAAAGAAATCCGGCATTTTGCCGCAGCCTTTCATTGAAAGAGCCTTGCCACCGCTCTAAGTTGGCAATGCGTGCACGACGCGTGTCTTAGGAACCAAATGCTCGATTCGGCGGAAAAGACGCTTCTGACAACGCCAATGGTCGATCCCTTCGGCCGCCACGTGACCTATTTGCGCGTGTCGGTCACCGACCGTTGCGATTTTCGCTGCGTTTATTGCATGTCCGAGCACATGAGCTTCCTGCCGAAGCGCGACCTGCTGACACTGGAGGAGCTGGACCGGCTGTGCTCCGCGTTTGTGTCGCGCGGCGTACGCAAGCTCCGGATTACCGGCGGCGAGCCGCTCGTGCGCAAGAACATTCTCTGGCTCTTCCGTGCTCTGTCACGCCATCTCGGTGGCGGCGCGCTGGACGAGCTGACGCTGACGACCAACGGAAGCCAGCTTCCCAAGTATGCGGCCGAACTCAGGAGCCTGGGCGTCGAGCGGGTCAACATCTCGCTGGACACGCTGAAACCCGACCGTTTCAAGGCGATCACCCGCTGGGGTGACTTCGGTGATGTCATGGCTGGCCTGGAGGCGGCGGAAAAGGCCGGCCTCAAGGTCAAGCTCAATGCGGTAGCCCTGAAGGGCATCAACGAGGACGAGATCGAGGATTTGCTTCGCTTCGCCCATGGGCGAGGTCACGATCTCACTCTGATCGAAACCATGCCTTTGGGCGACATCGACGGCGACCGCACGGATCAGTATCTGCCGCTGTCAATCGTGCGCGCGCGTCTGCTCGACCGCTTTACGCTCGAGGATATTCCTTATCGCACGGGCGGGCCGGCGCGCTACGTGCAGGTCAAGGAAACAGGCGGACGGTTGGGCTTCATCACGCCGATGACGCACAATTTCTGCGAGAGCTGCAATCGCGTGCGGCTGACGTGCACCGGCACGCTCTACATGTGCCTTGGACAGGACGATGCGGCCGACTTGCGCGCGCCTCTTCGCGCCGGCACCGATGATACGCATTTGCATATGGCGATTGACGAAGCGATCTCTCGCAAGCCCAAGGGGCACGACTTCATCATCGATCGGCGAACCAGGCGGCCTGCCGTACAGCGGCACATGAGCGTGACGGGCGGCTGAAACAATCCAACGGGCTTCAGTGGTCCGGGCGGGGGGACTCAAGGGGTGGATGAGCGCGCAAGCGAGGACATGCGCGCTGGCGGCCAGTCAGAAGCTGCCCGCATCGCTGCCGCCAATCTCAAGGGCATCTTCGCCATGAGTGCGGCCATGGGGTCGTTCGCCTGTGGCGATACGATCATGAAGCTCGCCTCGGCGACGCTGCCAACGAGCGAGCTGCTTTTCATTCGCGGCCTGTGCGTGACAACGGCGTCTATCGCCGCCGCTTTGGCCATGGGCGCCTTCACCGAATTACGCGCTGCGATGTCGCGCGCCATGGCCTTGAGGGCTGGCGGTGACGTCGCCGGGGGCTGGCTGTTTCAAAGCGGCCTAGCGCGCATGGCCTATCCCGATCTGATGGCTATCACGCAGCTTAATCCTCTGACGATGACTGCAGCCTCGGCGCTCTTCCTCGGTGAGAAGGTCGGCTGGCGGCGCTGGTCTGCCACCTTTGTCGGGCTGATCGGAGTGCTCATCATCATCCGCCCGGGCTCGAATGCTTTCACTTGGTGGGCCCTTGCGGGCATAGCCTCGGTGCTGGCCGCCACCATGCGAGATCTGGCAACGCGGCGCGTCGATCCACGCGTTCCCCCGATCCTCATCATGACATTATCTGCTGCGGCCGTGACGGTCGCCAGCCTATCGGTGGCGCCATTCGCCGCTTGGGCACGGCCGCCGGCGCTGACGGCGGCAATGTTGGTGGCCGCTTCCATGTTCTCGCTCATCGGCCAGCTTTGCGTCATCATAGCGATGCGAACGGGCGAGGTTTCTGCCGTCGCGCCGTTCCGCTACACCATCATCGTGTTCGCCATCCTCTCAGGCATTTTGGTCTTCGATCACTTCCCCGATGGACCCACGCTGGCCGGGATCGTCATCGTTGCTGCGGCAGGGTTGTACACATTCTTCCGGGAGCAGCACCTAAGGCGCCTGGCCAGGCAATCGAGCAGGCAGAGGTGAGATGGCCCTCGGGGATGTCGGGAAAGTCGTCTCAGGCGCAGGTGCACATCGATCCACGAACAATCTCCTTGGCATCGCGGCCGTGATCGGGGCCGGCATGGCGATGATGTCGAGCGACGCGTGCCTGCGTGTGGCAATTCCAGAAGCAGGCTTTGGCCAGTCCATCGCCGGGCGGGGAGTTCTCGCCTGCCTTCTCCTGACGCTCGCGGCGCTCTCGCAGCGCGCCCGCTGGTCCCATCCCGGCATGAGGTCGACCGCGATGAAGGTGCGCATCGCCGGCGAGATCGGAGCGGCATTGTTGTTCAACGCGGCCCTGCAATGGATACCGATCGCCAATGCCAGCGCCGTTCTTCAGTTCATCCCTCTCGTGACCACGATGGCGGCGGCGTGGATGTTCGCCGAGCGCGTCGGCTGGCAGCGCTGGCTTGCCGCCTTGGCTGGTTTCGTTGGAGTTCTCCTCATCCTGAAGCCGGGAACGGAAGGGTTTACGTGGTGGTCCATGTTGGCTGTTGCGGCGATGCTGTGCATGTCAATTCGTGATCTCGCCACGAGCCGCATCGACAGCACCGCTCCAACCCTGCCAATCGGTGCCGTGACGGCCGGGTTCGCCAGCCTGTCCGGCCTTGCGTTGATGCCATTCAGTGCTGGTGCAGCCCCCACCGCCAAAGCCCTGGCCATGATCGGCGCGGCGGGCGTGCTCATGGCGGCGGGCTTTATCTGTCTCGTACTCGCCATGCGCAGCGCCGAGATGTCGGCTCTGGCGCCGTTCCGCTATGCCACGATCCTGTGGGCAATCGCGATCGGGGTAGTCGGCTGGGGAGAGATCCCCGACGCTCTCGCCGTCGTGGGCATTGCCATTGTCATTGTGGCGGGTCTGGCCACCTTCATGCGCGAAAGGCGTCTGGTGCGGTCCAGGCGAACGGCCGTCACTCCATGAGGGACAATCTGCGCGGCATCGCAGCCATGCTCGCCTCGGCCACGGGGTTCGTCATCAACGACGCGATGATGAAACTTGCGACCGACGAGCTTCCCATCGGAGAGCTCATTGTCATTCGTGGCTTGATGGCTACGGCCCTGATCGGGATTGCAGCGTGGTGTTTTCGCGCCATGCGACCCGTGTCGGTGCTGTTGCAAAGACCGATGCTGATACGCATTTGCGCGGCTGCGCTTGCGACGCTCTTCATAGTCGGGGCCTTGCGTCATCTGCCGCTGGCCACCGTCACAGCGGTGCTTCAGGTCACGCCCTTGGCGGTGACGGCGGGATCTGCGCTGCTACTCGGCGCATCCGTCGGCTGGCGCCGATGGGTAGCCTCACTCGCCGGTCTTACGGGGGTCCTGCTCATCATCAAGCCGGGTGCCGCCGAATTCAGTGCCCACGCCTGGATCGCGCTCGTCGCGTTGCTCTTTACCACTGCGCGCGATCTGACCACGCGATACATCGATCACTCCGTCCCGTCGCTGTATGTCGCGTTCGCGTCGTCGGCTATGATCACGGTGGCCGGAGTTGGCTTGGTGCCATTTGAGGGATGGGTGGCCCCTTCCAGCCGCGCGCTGGCGTTGCTGAGCGGCGCGTCTGTCGCCGTGTTCTTGGCCTACTATCTTGGCATTGTCGCCATGCGCACGGGTGAGATACCGGTCGTGGCGCCGTTCCGGTATGCGACAATTCTCCTGGCTCTCACACTCGGTTATCTGATCTGGGGCCATGTGCCGGACTCGATCTCGCTCTTGGGCATCGTCATGGTTTGCGGCACTGGTCTCTATCTGCTCTTGCGCGAGCGCATGGCGATCGTTGCGCGCAAGGCCGATCCGGCAACCACGGGAGGATCCGTTTCGTGACGCCGAACCGCATGAAGGAGAAGATTGCCCGCGGCGAACCGGCATTGGGCGTCTCGGTCATGTTCCCGTCGCCGCAGCTGGTGGAGATGCTGGGCTATGCCGGTTTCGACTGGGTGCTGCTCGACTGCGAGCACGGCTCGATCGGGCTGGCTGACCTGGAGCACATGGCGATGGCTGCGGCGTCCGCGGGCATCACGCCGATCGCGCGCCCGCGCAGTAACACTGCCCCCGACATTCAACTGGTGATGGACCGCGGCGTCATGGGTGTGCAGATACCGCATGTGAACTCTGCCGAGGATGCACGCCGTGCCGTGGCCGCCGTCAAATTCGGTCCGGGTTCTCAGCGCGGATTGGCGGCCGGTACGCGGCCGGATCGCTGGGGGCTTGGGGCCAAAATGGCGGACTTCACGACCGCAGCAAACGCCCAGTCTCTTGTCTGCGTGCAGATCGAGCACGAGGCGGCCGTTCGCAACATCGACGCCATCCTGAAGGTGGATGGCATCGATGTCTTCTTCATTGGCCCTTCCGATCTTTCCCAATCGATGGGTTATCCCGGCAATGCGAAAGCGCCGCCGGTCGCGAAAGCCATCCAGGACACACTCTCTGCCATACGCGCGGCAGGCAAAGTCCCCGGCATGCCCGCCACATCGGAGAATGTGGCCGAGGTCATCGCCGATGGCTGCCGATATATTTACACCCACGTGCCACAACTCATCGGCGCGGGCGCGGGCCAGTTCCTTGGCGCTGCGCGAGGCTGAGGAGCTGTCAGGTTCCCAGCACGGCGCGCACCTCGGCGCGGATTTTCTCTATGGGGAACGGCTTCGCGAGCAATCGCGCCCCGCGTGCCTCGAGGTCGCGCGCCTGGTCGAGGACATCGGCAAAGCCCGACATGAGGACGAGGCGGGTCGCGGGCGCGATCTCTACCGCTTTCTGTGCCAGCGTGATGCCGTCGAGGCCGGGCATGTGCACGTCGGTGACGAGAACATCGAAGCTGCCGGCCGACTTGAGTTTCTCCAAGGCTTCGTTGCCGTCTTGAGTAGCGACCACCGAATGGCCATCCATCTCCAGCGCCCTGCAAACGAAATCCAGGGAGCCGCGGTCGTCGTCAGCGAGCAGGATACGTGCCATCGAGCCCTCTTTGCCCTTGTCCGTTCGACTTGGGGCCGGCAAACCTCACGCAACGATCCGGCCTACAAACGGAAGCTCACGATAGCGATGTCCCATATCCATACCATATCCGATGACGAATACTGGTGGACATTCGAATGCGACGAAGTCCGCTTCGATCGCGACTGCCCGCGCGATGCGTTTGTCGAGCAGGACGCACGTTGCAATGCGCCGGGCGCCACGGGCGCCAATCAAATCCTTGGCGAAGGCGAGCGTCCGGCCGGTATCGAGAATGTCGTCCACCAGCAGGATGTTGCGCCCGGCCAAAGGCACTTCTACATCGCGCAGAATGGCTATCTTGCCGACCGACGCAGTGCCCTCCCGATAGCTCGACAGGGCTAGGAAATCGACCTCTACATCGAGTCCCGCCCGGTGCAAGCCGCGCAAGAGATCGGCGGCAAAGATAAAGCTGCCTGTAAGTATCGAGACGATCAGTAGGCGCTCGATACCCGCAGCAGCGATCTCGCTCGCCAGGCTTTCGATGCGGGCAGCAATAGTATCTGCCGAAAAGACGACCTCGATCTCTTCACCGCGCCGTTCTGCATCAGTCATGCGGCAAGTCTGCCAATACTGCAAATACGCGTATTTCATACCAGATCGACGGCGCCAAGGCGAAGCCGTTCGCGGATGCAACCTTCTCACGAGCCCGCCACATTCATCGGCAATTGATCCTTTCCCATTCCTCTCGCATAAAGGCGACACGGGTCGGGCCATCAGCGCGACCGTCCAGAGGGTTCAGTGATCAGATTGCAGAACGTGGGGCTCAGATATGGCCGCGGGCAAGAGGTGCTCCGCGAGGTGAGCTTCCATTTGCGTCCGGGTTCGTTTCACTTTCTCACTGGTCCCTCGGGTGCGGGAAAGTCATCGCTGTTGCGGCTGATCTTCATGTCTCAACAGCCGACGCGCGGCCACGTGCAACTGTTCAGCCAGGAGGTGAGCCGCATCAGTCCGCCGCGCCGCGCCCAGCTCAGGCGCCGCATCGGCATTGTGTTCCAGGATTTCCGGCTCCTCGATCATTTGACGACGTGGCAGAACGTGGCGCTGCCCTTGCGCGTGGTGGGCAAACGGGTTGCCGACTACAAGGAGGACGTGACGGACCTGTTGCAATGGGTGGGGTTGGGTGAGCGCATCAATCACTTTCCATCGGTCTTGTCGGGCGGCGAGAAGCAGCGCGCGGCGATCGCTAGGGCCGTCATCGGCAAGCCGGAATTGCTCTTGGCCGATGAGCCGACGGGAAATGTCGATCCCCAGATGGCGCGGCGGCTGCTGCGTCTCTTCATCGAGCTCAACCGCCTTGGCACATCGGTAGTCATTGCCACCCACGATCACCAATTGATGCGGCAGTTCAAAGCGCCGAGAACTCGAGCTTCACGACGGCCATGTCCGGATCATTTGACAGACCGACAGGCCAGGGCGTGCATGCGCTCCCTTTGCCAACGGAGCGAGGGGCGCGTGATCCCGTGGACGACTACCTCGATCCGCCACCGACACGGTCGCAGGCGTCGCAACATTCAGAGCACGAGAGCCAGGGTGGGCAGGAGCTCCACGCAGAGCGACGGTCCGAGGCGACACAGAAAGCTCTGGCCTACACGCCGATCGTTCCAGCCGGCTCGGTGACGGGCCGTTCGCTGACGCTGGTCATAACGATCATGTGCTTCCTGGCCTGCCTGACAGCAGGGGCAGTCTACATGATCAACCAGTCTGCGGCTGCGTGGCTCAAGGACATCGCCAGCGAGGTCACGGTGCAGATTGAGCCGCGCGAGCGCGCCGACACCGATCGCGTAGTCAAGGACGTGACGGCGTTGCTGGTCTCTCAGCCGGGGATTCGCAGCGTCAAGCCGATGAGCGCAGAGGAATCCGTCGCGTTGATGGAGCCGTGGCTCGGTCAATCCGATGCGTTGAAGTCCTTGCCCATCCCGCGCTTGATCGCCGTGGAACTCGACCGTGTCGTTGCGCCGGATTTTACGGCTCTGCGCCAGCGGCTGGCTGCCGAGTTCAAGGGCGTTGCGCTCGATGACCACCGGCAGTGGCAGCAGCAAATTCGTACGGTCACGCGCTCCTTCGCGCTGGGCGGCTTGGCGATCCTGCTGTTGGTTGGAGCCGCAACGACAGCCATCATCATCTCGGCAACCCGCAGCGCCATGGCTTCCAACCGCGAGATCGTCGAGGTGCTGCACTTCGTGGGTGCCACCGATCGGTTCATCTCGCGGGAGTTCGAAAAGCATTTCCTGAGCCTGGGCGTCAGGGCAGGATTGGTCGGGGCAGGCTCGGCCATGCTGGTCTTCTTTCTCATGCCCAGCATGATGGAGTTGTTGGGTGGGGGAACCGTGACCATAGCGGAGCTCCGCCGGTTGATCGGATCGGGAACGCTCGATGGACCCGGCTACATCCTGCTTGCGACCGTGGTCGTGGTTGTAGCGGCGCTCTGCATGTTGACGTCGCGTTTCGGTGTCTACCGCATTCTGCACAGCCGGCATTAACCTCGGCTGGAACGTGGATTTCCACCGGTTCGGGTTGGGTTCTGCCCCGAAAATCGGGTAGAATAGGATATGTCCACGGAGGACTTAGCAAAGAATAGCTGTCGACTGGTTTCGCCAGGAAGCTGAATGGATGGCGAGTTGGGCTCGGCGTCTGGGCGCATGCACTGCAATCGGCGGCCTTGGGCTGCTAGTGGGCTTCGCAGTGTTTGCCAGCACCGTGAGGCAGACGGCGCCTTTGGGCCTACCCAACGCAGATGCAATTGTGGTGCTGACGGGCGGCGAGGACCGGATAGAGACCGGCATCAGGTTGCTGTCGCAGGGCAAGGGACGCCGGTTGCTCATATCGGGCGTCAATCCGTCGACGCGAGCCGCCGAGATAGGACGCCTCGCCGGTCAGGATAGTCGTCTGTTCCGCTGTTGCATCGATTTTGGCTACGTCGCGGTTGACACGAGCGGTAACGCTGCCGAGGCGCGCGCCTGGGCAGAGAGCTGGGGCTACTCGAAGCTCATTGTCGTTACGTCGAGCTACCACATGCCGCGCAGTCTGGCTGAGTTCGCTCGCGTGCTCCCGGCTGCCGAGTTGCTGTCCTATCCAGTGGGAAGCCGGCACTATCATCTCGATGCATGGTGGCAGCACCCGCCGACCGCACGTCTGCTTGCCGCAGAGTATGCCAAGTTTCTCACCGCCGCCGCCCGACTCGGATTTACAAGGCTGTTTGTGAGAGACCAACGCAACGTGGCCGGGTCGCCCGACACCCCATCGGGCCGGATCTGACTGTGACCCTGCGCACCACGCTGCGTTCGTTGCTTTTCACGGTGGGTTTCTACGTTTCCACCGCGATGTTTCTGCTCGGCGGCAGCTGGCTTTTCTTGGCTCCGCGCTCGTGGGCCATGCAGGGTCTGCGGCTGCACGGGCTCTTCTGCACATGGTTGCTCAAAGTCATATGCGGCACGCGCATGGAGGTGCGTGGCGCTGAAAAGCTCCGAGGCGCTTGCCTCGTCGTCTCCAAGCATCAGTCCGCCTGGGATACCTTCGCTCTCATCCCGATCTTTCGCGATCCTGCCATCGTTCTGAAGGAGGAGCTCAAGTGGATCCCCTTCTATGGTTGGTTCTGCCTCAAGTTCGAGCACATACTGGTCAGGCGTGAGCGCGCTGCGGTAGCGCTCAAGCAAATGCTGGCCGACGCCAAGGATCGCGCCGCGCAGGGGCGCGAGGTGTTTATTTTTCCCGAAGGCACACGTCGGCCGCCTGGGGCCGAGCCGGACTACAAGCCCGGATACGTGGCGCTGTACGAAGGTTTGGGTCTGCCCTGCTATCCCGTTGCGCTCAACTCTGGCCTCTACTGGCCGCGCCGCACCCTGCAACGCTATCCAGGCACGATCATCGTGGAGATACTCGATCCCATTCCGCCAGGCCTGCCGCGGACGGAATTCCGCCGCAGGCTCGAGAACAGCATCGAAGCGGCAGCGGACCGCCTGCTGCTGGAGGCATCGGAAAGTCTGACGCCCCCGCCGATTCCGCAAGAAACGACGCTCAAACTGCGTCAGATCAAATTGAGAACATAGAGAGAACATTTATTGACTTTAGCGGGCAATATGCCTATATTTTTGGGTAGACGAAGGCGCACGCAACCGGCTCGCAATGGCTTCCGATCCGATCATTTTGCCGCCGATCTCAGAGCAGATCTGGGATACGAAATATCGCCTCAAGGAGGCGGACGGCACGCCTGTCGACCGCACGCTCGATGACACCTGGGCGCGGGTAGCTCGTGCCATTGCCGCGCCCGAGGCAGAGCATGATCGGGCCAAGTGGGAGGTCCGCTTTCACGCCGCGCTTGCCGATTTTGAGTTCATCCCCGCCGGCCGCATCCTTGCCGGTGCCGGCTCTGGCCGCGATGTGACACTGTTCAACTGCTTCGTCATGGGCCGCATCGAGGACGACCTCACCTCGATTTTCGACAACGTCAAGGAAGCCGCCCTGACCATGCAGCGGGGCGGCGGCATCGGTCACGATTTCTCTACGTTACGGCCGGCCGGCGCTCTGGTCCGCAGTGTCGGTGCGGGCGCCTCGGGCCCCGTCAGCTTCATGGACGTGTGGGACGCGATGTGCCGCACGATCATGTCCGCCGGCCAACGGCGCGGCGCCATGATGGCCACGTTGCGCTGCGACCATCCGGATATCGAGTCGTTCATCGACGCCAAAGCGGAGCCGAACCGGCTGCGCAATTTCAATCTTTCCGTGCTCGTGACCGATGCGTTCATCCGGGCTATTCGCAACGATGAGCCCTGGCATCTGACGTTCGGCGGCACCGTGTTTCGAACGTTGCCCGCGCGTGCTCTGTGGGACTGCATCGTGCGGGCCACGTACGAGTATGCCGAACCGGGCGTCATCTTCATCGACCGCATCAACGCTATGAACAATCTCGCCTATTGCGAGGAGATCAAGGCCACCAATCCCTGCGGCGAACAGCCGTTGCCGCCGCATGGTGCGTGTCTGCTGGGATCGATCAATCTCGCTCGGCTCGTGCGGCACCCTTTCCAAGTCGAAGCCGCACTTGACGAAGAGCGGCTCAAGGAACTGGTGCCGCTGGCGGTTCGCTTTCTCGATAATGCCATCGACGTGTCGAGCTATCCCCTGCCGCAGCAGCGTCAGGAAGCCAAGGCCAAGCGGAGGATAGGGCTCGGTGTAACCGGGCTTGCCGACGCACTCATCATGTGCGGTGTGCCGTATGGGAGCACGGAAGCGGTTACGCTGGCCGAGCGTTGGATGGAAGCTATCGAGCGTGCGGCGTATCGGGCGAGCGCGCGGCTTGCGGCGGAGAAAGGGGCCTTTCCTCTGTTTGAGCGGGAGCCTTTTCTAGCGTCGCCGAATGTCGCGCGTCTCTCTGACGACGTGCGCAACGCAATCACTCAGCATGGGATTCGCAACGGCTGCCTGACATCCATCGCGCCCACCGGCACTATTTCGCTGCTGGCGGCGAATGTCTCGAGCGGCGTCGAGCCGGTTTTCGATTTCCGCTACAAGCGTCGCGTGCGTGGCGCCGGCAACGACGTGCGCGAGGAAGTTGTCGAGGACTACGCGCACGCTCTTTACCGGCGCCTATTCGGGCCGGATCGACTACTCGGCAACGCCTTCGTAACGACGGCTGATCTGTCGCCGCGTGCGCACCTTGCCATGCAAGCAGCGCTGCAGCGGCATACCGACAGCTCGATCTCAAAGACGATCAACTGCCCCGAGACCATCTCCTTCGAAGCCTTCGAGGGCGTCTATCTCGAGGCGTACGATCTCGGGCTCAAAGGCTGCACCACCTTCCGTCCCAATGTCGTCACGGGGTCCGTTTTGGAAGCCGCACCGCCAGCGGTCGTGCCGGTTGAAAGCCGGTCAGAGCCAGTGCGCTCCGAGATAGCGGATGCGACTGACAGGAGTGATGCCAGCGCAATGCCACTGTCTGGCCCTGCGGCCCAGCCGTCCGCGTCCAGGCGTCAGGGCGATGTCGTGTACATGGCCGAACCTTTGGAGCGTGATGGCGTGCTGGCCGGCTATACCTACAAGCTCCGATGGGCCGGCAGCGACCATGCCATCTACGTCACCATCAACGATATCGAGCGTGAAGGACGCCGCCGGCCGTTCGAAGTCTTCATCAACACGAAGAATCTCGAGCATTACGCCTGGACCGTGGCCCTTACGCGCATGATCAGCGCGGTGTTTCGGCGTGGCGGCGACGTGTCGTTCGTGGTCGATGAGCTGAAGGCTATTTTCGATCCTCAAGGCGGGCAATGGATGAACGGGCGATACGTGCCGAGCCTACTCGCCGCCATTGGCGAGGTGATCGAGAGTCACATGCTGCGCATCGGCTTCCTGCAGCCTGTAAGTTCGCTTGCAGCGGGGCAGGCGATTGCAATGGCACCTGATCACGATAGCTCGGCGCCGGTGGAGCACAGTAGGGCGACTGAGAATCCCGGTGCACGCGCCGCGCGTCGTTGCCCGCGCTGCCATGTGGGCGCATTTCTGTTTCGTTCAGGGTGCTGGATTTGCCATGACTGCGGCTATTCCAAGTGCGGTTGACAATTATCGAGATGCGGCAGTCTGGCGCTGGCGATCACGGGAACTTGTGGCGTGGTCTGACTGTTTGCCTTCAAATCTCTGCGAGCGAGCCATATTTTCGCTTGAAACACTATGTAACAAATGAATGTACAGGGGCGGTTACATAAATCACCGTAGCCATGTGCGGGAAGAGTTGAAGATGAGCACAAGTTCGCAAGCAACCGCGCAGATCAGCAATCGGCTGGAAATGCGCCCTGCGCTCTGGAGCGAGCCGGCGCGTCTTGCCGATTGGGCTGGCGCGTCGGGCAAGCAGTACCAACATCTCGTCTATGGCTTGATCGAGTGCCCGCTGGCGCCAAAGGCGAACTACGTGCTCACGCGCCGTGACGCTGACGGTCGGACGACAATTCTGAAGGTAGGCCGGACTTCACACGACGCGCCAACGCTCAATCGCGCGCAAATGCGGCATGAGGCGGCGTTGCTGGGCGCCAATGAGGTGCACCTTCACGTTCTAGCCAAGACCGAGGCTGAGCGTATTCTGATCGAGTTCGACATTGCCGCTACTCCGCTTGCGAGCGGGAACGTTGCGACCTTAGCTACCCGCCACTGACGGCTTCTTCCTCCAACCGCCCAAACGTCGGATAAGTGTGGCTCGAGAGCCGCGTGCGGTAGAGAAATCGCCGCCGCTCCGCGGGCCGCATGCGCGGCGCGGTGACTGGCCGGGCGCGACAAGCCCGCAACAGCGCAGCTACTCGCGGGCTTTCCAAGGGCGCGCCCGGCGCACGGGCGACATGTGGTCCCGTTACCACCAGCAGCCGCTCCAGCGAGCGCTCGCGGATATCCAGCTCACTCAGGTGTCGCATAGTGTTGGCGAGATAGTCGAGATTGGCGCCGGAAATGCCCTTGGCGCCGCGAATGAGCCGTGCCTGCTCGGCCAGCGACAACCTTGCGACGTAGCTCGGATGGGCGCGCTCGACGATGTAGGTGAGCGCCATGACTTCCTGCCTGACCTTGCCAATGAGCGTCACCGGTAGGAAAGCTTCTCTGTAGACGCCGCTGACAAGCTCGCGCTTGCGTAGGTAGCCGATGATCGACTTGGCTTGATCCTCGGAAATCCGGTAGGCAATGCCGGTGCAGACCTTGCCACGATCGAGCCCAAGCACCAGGCCGGGCCGCTCCGCACTTCCCCGATGGTGGGTGGAATAGATGCAGAAGCTGCGGTGGTAGCCGGTCAGGCGCGCGTGCACGGCTTCCGCGAAAGCAAAGCCCGGGCGCCACATGAGCGAGCCATAGGCGAAGATCCAGCGATCTGTGCTGTCTCGCCCGCGCGTCATCACCTGAGTATCGGCCATTGTGGGTGCCGTGATCAGCCCTGTCCCTTGGCCGCCGCGGGAGATGGCGCCGGCGCCTGTGCGGGGCCATGCAGGCGCCCGAAATCGGCGACCTCTGTGTCCTGACCGGCTTGGATGACCCCACGGCGGACCTGACGCGCCTCGCCGAACAGTCGGAACAGCGTGTCGCCATCGTCGAAACGGATCGCGCGCTGGAGCGCCGTCAAGTCCTCCGTGAAGCGGCCGAGCATTTCGATTACGGCGGCCTTGTTGTTGAGAAAGACGTCGCGCCACATGGTGGGGTCGGATGCGGCAATACGGGTGAAGTCGCGGAAGCCGCCGGCAGAGAACTTGATCACTTCCGAAGCAGTCACGCGTTCGAGATGGGCTGCGGTATTGACGATGTTGAACGCGATGAGGTGCGGAACGTGGCTGGTGATCGCCAGCACCATGTCGTGATGCTCCGGCGTCATGACCTCGACGTGCGAGCCGAGCCCCTGCCAGAACGCCTTGAGGCGATCGACTGCCTTCCCGTCGGTGCCGTCCGGTGGCGTTAAAACGCACCAGCGTCCATCGAACAACTCGGCGAAACCGGATCTCGGTCCCGAGTGCTCCGTGCCCGCGATCGGATGGCCGGGAATGAAGTAGACGCCGGGCGGCACATGTGGAGCCACATCGCGCACGATCGCGCCTTTGACGGAGCCGACGTCTGTGAGAATGGCGCCGGCCCGGAGCCGGCCCGTGATGCTCGCCGCGATCGGCCCACACGCACCGACCGGCACGCAAAGTACGACGAGATCGGCCTCCGCTGCCGCCTCGGCGGGCGTATCGAACGCGGCGTCGACGAGAGCTAGCTCCAGCGCCGTCTGTCGTGTCGCCTCGCTTTGCGCATGGCCGACAATCCGGCGCGCCAGTCCACCGCGCCTGATCCCGTGGCTGATGGACGATCCGATCAGGCCGATGCCGATGAGGGCTACAGTATCGAACAGCGGTTTGCTCATGCGCGATGCGTCCGGGCGAATTCGGCGAGTGCCGCCGCAGTGGCGCGGTTCTCCTCGGCCGTGCCGATGGTCATGCGCAGGCAATTGGGAAGGCCATACCCCCCTACCCGGCGCATGATGATGCCCTTCGATTTGAGAAACTCGTCGGCTGCAGCCGCGCCTCGGCCATCGGTATCCGGAAAATGGATCAGAATGAAATTGCCCACGCTTGGGGTCACCTTGAAACCGAGCTTCTCGGCCTCGGCCGTCATCCAGGGCAGCCATTGCTCGTTGTGGGCGACTGCCTTTTCGGCATGCGTCTTGTCCTCGATGGCAGCTACACCCGCCGCGATGGCAGGCGCGGTGACATTGAACGGCCCGCGGATGCGATTGAGCACTTCCGCAATGGCGGCGGGACAATAGGCCCAGCCGAGGCGAAGCGCGGCGAGGCCGTGGATCTTGGAGAATGTCCGCGTCATCACCGTGTTCTCTGTGGTCGCCACCAGCTCGATGCCTGCCTCGTAATCGTTGCGGCGTACGTACTCGCTGTAGGCCGCATCGATCACGAGCAGAACATTGGCCGGCAGGCCTTGGCGCAAGCGGCGCACCTCGTCGAAGGGCAGATACGTGCCTGTGGGATTATTCGGATTGGCAAGGAACACGACTTTGGTACGCGGGCTGACGCGAGCCAGAATTGCATCGACGTCGGCGGTGAGGTTCTTCTCCGGAGCGACCACCGGCGTCGCGCCGTTGCCGAGGGTGACGATGCGATAGACGAGAAAGCTGTGCTCCGTGAAAATGGCTTCGTCACCCTGTCCGAGATAGGCATTTGCGAGCAGGTTGAGCAACTCGTCGGAGCCGCAGCCGCAGACGATGCGATCGGGATCGAGACCGTAGACGCGGCCGATGGCCTTGCGCAGCTCGGTCGATGCGCCATCGGGATAGCGCTCGAGGCTTTCGGCAACTCTTCGGTAGGCGGCAACGGCGTTGGCGCTCGGGCCTAGCGGTGTCTCGTTGGACGACAGCTTGATGGGCTTGAGACCGCCCGGCACGCTGCTCTCACCCGGCACGTAGGCCTGGATGTCCATGATCCCTGGCTTGGGAACGGGCGCGCGATTCGACATGGCGGCTCTCAGCAGCGGTCGGCGGGTGATGAAGCGGTCAGATTGATAGGCATCTCGATTGGCGAAAGCAAAGAAAAGATTGACTTTCACGAGCGACGGCCTAGCTAACCGTCCTGGTTGCGAGGCCGAGGACGCATATGGTTTCCGCGGCCGCGCTGCCGGCCAGAGGATCCGGCACGAGGGCCGTCGGAGTAAGGCGCAATGAGCATGCTCGTTCAGGCGGGCTTCGACCCTGGCAGCGATGTGCGCGTTGGCGAGGCCAATCGGCCGAGCAGCGAGTACGTCGACTTTCCGGCGAGCGAGCCGCTCGAGCTCGATTGTGAGCAAAAGCTCTCGCCGTTCAGGGTCGCCTACCGGACCTACGGCATCCTCAACGCACAAAAGTCGAATGCTGTCCTCGTTTGCCATGCGCTGACAGGCGATCAATATGTTGCCAGCACTCATCCCGTAACCGGCAAGCCGGGCTGGTGGGAAACCATGGTGGGGCCCGGCAAGCCGATCGACACTGATCGCTACTTTGTCATCTGCCCCAACATCCTCGGCGGTTGCATGGGTTCCACGGGGCCGGCCTCGATCAATCCGGCCACGGGCAAGGCCTATGGCCTGAGTTTCCCTGTCATCACCATTGGTGACATGGTCGATGCCCAAGTCCGACTGGTCGATCATCTTGGCATCGATCGTTTGTTCTGCGTCACCGGCGGCTCCATGGGCGGCATGCAGGTGCTGGAGTGGGCAGCGCGGCACAAGGAGCGGGTTTTCAGCGCCATGCCCATCGCCACGGCGGCTTGGCATTCCTCGCAGAATATCGCCTTCCATGAGGTCGGCAGGCAGGCGGTGATGGCAGATCCCGATTGGTGCGGCGGCCGCTACCTGGAAGAGGGACGGGTTCCGAGCCGGGGCCTTGCCGTCGCTCGCATGGCCGCGCACATAACCTACCTTTCGGAGGAGGCCCTGCAGCGCAAATTCGGGCGCAATCTGCAGGATCGCGCCACCAAGACCTTTTCCTTCAACGCCGATTTCCAGGTCGAGAGCTATCTGCGCTACCAGGGATCGTCGTTCGTCGACCGCTTCGATGCCAACAGCTACCTCTACATTACGCGGGCGATGGACTATTTCGACCTTGCCGCTGAGCACGGCGATGTTCTCGCCAACGCCTTCCGCGGCACGAGCACGCGCTTCTGCGTGGTGTCTTTCACCAGCGACTGGCTGTACCCGACGCGGGAGAGCCGCGAGATCGTGCATGCACTGAATGCAGTGGCGGCCGATGTGAGCTTCGTGGAGATCGAGAGCGACAAAGGCCATGACGCCTTCCTGCTCGACGAGCCGGAGCTGTTTGCAACCGTGCGCGGCTTCCTAGGCGCGGCCGCGCGCAAGGCGGGCTTGAAGATCGGCGCGGAGACATCGTGATGCTGGCGCGCGGCGGCTTGGAACGACCCAAAGCGCGCGTCGACCATCTCCTTATCGCGGAGATGGTCGCGCCGTTTTCGCGTGTCTTGGACGTAGGCTGTGGCGATGGAGCGCTACTGCAGCTTCTGGCCGATACCAAGAACGTCGACGGTCGTGGTGTCGAGGTTAGCCGCGAGCGGGTCAACGCTTGTGTGGCGCGCGGTCTCTCGGTGATCCAGGGCGACGCCGATCGCGATCTCGCCGACTATCCGGATCAGGCATTCGATTATGCTGTGCTCTCTCTGACCATTCAGGCCACGCGATATCCAAAGGCGGTACTGGAAAACCTCCTACGCATAGGCAGGCACGCGATCGTATCGTTCCCGAACTTCGGACACTGGGGCATTCGCTTGCAGCTCTTGTTCACGGGCCGCATGCCGACGACCGAGAATTTGCCCGAGCCTTGGTACATGAGCCCCGATGCCCATCTGTGTACGATCAAAGACTTCACGGACCTGTGTGGAATTGTCGGCGCCAGGGTCGAGCGAGCCGCGGCCTTCAACATCTCCGGCCAACGGCTCGGCACTTGGATACCGCTGACGGTCCACAATCTGTTGGGCGAGAAGGCCGTGTTTTTGATGACGCGGCGGCCGGCGCTCTGATCAGAATGCGCTCTGCAACAGCTTGACTAACTCTGTCGGGCGCGGAGGAAAGAACAGACGTGCCGCGCGCTGGAACCAAATCCTTGAGCAGTCGCGACCGCGCTACCTTGCCGATGGGTGCGGTCAGCTCTTTCTTCGCTTCCACTAGGATGACACCGCCGAACCCCGGCCATGCGCGTGTACCGAGCCTCTCCATTGCCATCGCCGAGCGCAGCACCAGCTGCCGATCGATCGGCGGGAGATAGAGCGCCGCGCCCCAATCCACAGGCGTGAACAGGGCGTCGGATAGAAGGCGCTCGAGCTGACTTCGGCTATAGGGCTGGCCGTGGCCGAAGGGCGTCGTATCCAGGCGTGCCCACACCCCGCGGCGATTGGGCACCACGATCAGCAGCCGTCCTTCGGGTTTGAGCACGCGCCACATCTCGCGCAACAGCGTGCGCACATGCTCGCTCGCCTCCAGACAATGCACGGCGAGGAGATTGTCGACGCAGGCGTCGGGTATCGGAAGGCTCTCCTCCTCGACAACGACCGTATGTAGACGGCCTGTGGCTGGCCACATGAGCGCGCCCTGGCTTGCCGGCATCAGTGCTGCCAGACATTTGACCTCGCCGCGAAAGGCGCTGAGATAGGGCGTCGGATAGCCCAATCCCATGAAGGTAGCTCCCGAGACCCGGCGCCACCGGGCGCGAATGCGATGTGCCAGGAGCCGTCGGACCATCCCCCCGAGAGGCCGGGCATAGAAGTCGCGCAGCTCTACGACGTCTGGGTGCATGCGGTCCCGGCTTCCGAACTCATAAGTTCGCAGTCTGATAATGCACAAATCTGGCGACTAGGGCAGGCGGTTGAAATTGCCTCTTTGGATGTTAGTTTCGATTGAAAGACCTTATGCGAGGAGCGCGTAGCATGCCGAAGCTTGAGATTCACCAGTTCCCATGCTTGAGCGACAACTACGGCGTTCTGGTTCACGATCAAGCCACCAACCTAACCGCTGCAATTGACGCGCCCGAGGCGGAGGCGGTGCGCCGTGCCCTCAAGGACAAGGGGTGGACGCTCACGCACATCCTTGTCACACATCACCATTCCGACCACACGGCCGGCGTGGAGCCGCTCAAGGCCGAGACCCGATGCACAGTTGTCGGGCCAAAAGGCGAGGCTGATCGGATCAAAGGCCTCGATAAGACCGTCGGCGAGGGAGACGTGTTTTCGTTCGCCGGTGTCGAGGTTCGCGTGTTCGACACCCCCGGGCATACGGCGGGGCACATTACCTACTGGCTTCCGTCTGAGAACGTAGCTTTTGCCGGGGATACCCTTTTTGCAATCGGCTGCGGGCGCGTGATCGAAGGCAATGCGGAGATGATGTGGCGCTCGCTGCAGAAGATCGCCCGCCTGCCACCCGCAACTCAGGTCTACTGCGGGCACGAATACACGCTGTCGAACGCAAAATTCGCACTCACGATCGAGCCCGAGAACGCGGCCCTGCAGAAGCGCGCGGCAGAAGTAGAGAAGCTGAGGGCTGCGGGCAAGCCGACGCTGCCGACCCGGATCGATATCGAGTTGGAGACCAATCCATTTCTGAGACCGCATGTTGCTGCCATCCGCAAGCGTTTGGGTATGGAGAAGGCGGAGGATTGGCAGGTGTTTGGTGAAATCCGAGAGAGAAAGAACAGAGGCTAGCGGGCATGGCAGGCCCGACCGCCGAAGATATCGTTCGCCTCCTCGACCTGAAGCCACACCCCGAAGGCGGGTTCTTTCGCGAAACCTTTCGCGACCCGCTGCGCGTGCGAGACGAAAGGGCGGCCTCGACTGCCATCTACTTCCTGCTTGCCGAAGGACAGCAGTCGCTCTGGCATCGCATCGACGCGTTCGAGGTTTGGCATTGGTACGCCGGAGCTGCACTCGAGCTGGCCATCAGCGATGGCGCGGCGGTTCACTACAAACTTCGGCTGGGTCACAATTTTCAGCAAGGCGAGCGACCCCAAGCTGTAGTGCCGGCGCGGCACTGGCAGCGGGCCCGCAGCATCGGCGCTTGGACGCTGGCCGGCTGCACCGTCGCGCCGGGCTTCGAGTTTTCCACATTCGAGCTTGCGGACGCCGCATTCGATCCAATCCGTTGAGCTATTGCCAATTCGCAGGCTTGCGTCTGGAGGATGTCTCTCGACGTACGTTATCCACGCCCAATATGAGAGCCCAGCCCAGGGGGAAGTGTTTGTAATTGGCCAATTTTCGAACTTTGACTCGGATTCGCGTCTCCGCAGTCCTTGCCCCCCACTCGCAACTCATAAACAGTGCAGAATCAAGTGGGCATGGGGCAAGCGGGGTCAGTCCAAAAATGAAACAGGAGTCGGCGGGGGCATTCCTGAGCGCGGTGTTTGTCGACTACGACAACATCTATTTGTCTTTGAAGAGAAAAAGTGAGGAGGCAGCGAAGCGCTTCGCCAAGGACTCTGCGCTTTGGCTGAAAGGCATCGAGACCAGTCTGCTGATTACGCCGACGAACAGTCCCACGACGGCTGGTGTGCGCCGCATCGTCATGAATCGATGCTATGGCAATCCCGTTCCACGCCGCAATGCCACGGACAATTCGACGGACATGAACTCGTTCCCGTTCGTGCGCCACCATTTCCTGCGCTCGGGTTTCGAGATCGTCGATTGCCCACCGCTGACTGCCCAGCTCAAGAATTCCTCCGACATCCGCATGGTCATGGATGTGCGAGACTATCTTACACACGACACCTACTTCGATGAGTTCGTCATCTTGTCGGGCGATGCGGATTTCACCCCGGTGCTGCATCGTCTGCGCGCGCACGCCCGCCGTACGGTGATCTTTGCCAATGACTACACGGCCGCGCCGTACACGGCTATCAGCGATGGTGAGGTGCGCGAAAGCAATCTCATAACGCTGCTGCTGGACGGTCGCGTGGGCGATCAGGCGGTTTCAGCGGGAGCCTCGTTGGAGGCGCAGGATGAATCGCTCCGTCGCAAAATCATCGCCGAGGTGGTGACTGCTGTGCAGTCTGCTGCTGCTCCGGTACCTCTGGAGGTCCTGGCCGATCGCGCCGTGCGTGCTATCGGGCACGACAGGACGATTGGCACGGGTTGGGCGGGGGCGGGTGGGTTCCGTGAGCTGTTGACGCAGGCTTTGCCCGAGGGGTTGAGACTAACCGAGCAAGCTCCTTATCTTGTCATTGATACGAAGCGCCATCTGATCGCGCCAAATCCGATCCTGCCGGAACCGAGGGAGACCAGGATCGAGCGCACCGCCTCCGGGGCTGCGGCGGGCATAGGCACGTATGGTCAGGCGGCGCCAGTCGGTAGGCTGGGCAACACAAGCGCCTCGTCGTATTCGCTGCCGATTGGTGGGCCGGCCACTACGCAGCCTGCCACATATTCCCAGCCGGCGGCATCGCCGTTTTCTGGATCGCAGCTTATCAATAGCGGGCAGCTTCGCGGCAGCTCGGTCGACAGTTCGTTGCCTTCGAAAGCTATCGCCCAGCCTCCACTCTCCAATAGGGCAAACGAAATGCCCGCATCTGTGCAGCAGGCGATTATGCGCATTCACGAGGCGTGTCAGGCCCCAACGCTTTCGCCGCCCGAATATCGCGTCCTCTTCGAGGCAATGGCCCAAGAAATCGGGGAGAACAATCTTAGCGGCGTGCAGACGATCTTGAATATCGTGCAACGCGGCCGTGAGCGGGGACTGGACCTTCGTCGGGACGATGTCCGGTTTGTGCTCGAGGTGGTAAGCGAGACCGATCCATGGTTCGAGCAGGGAGCGTCAGCGAACCTTTTCGCGGGGCGGTTCCGTAATTTCGTCGTCGCTCGTTGCCGTAGCCAGGGGCTGAATCTGTCGGCCGACGAGCTTGACCTGATCGAGGCATGGTTCGCCGGCAACGCGCCGCTGCCTCACGTTTCAGGTCAACCGCTCCGCAATCAGCAACCGCTGCAAGGTCAGCCGGCCGTGACACGCACATTGCAGGGGACGGGCTTGGAAGCGCGCAGCGAGCGGCATCGCCTATTGGAAGACATGCCGCAGCAGATTGAGCCGGGTTCCATGACGCGAGCTCAGATATCAGCTCAGCCGCAGGCTGGATTAGGTTTGGGGGCGGCAGAGTTGGCGCCGCAGGCCGAGTTTGGCAACGACGAGTTTCCACGCATCGTGCGCACGCGCCTGAGAGGGTGAGGCGCAGCGACAGGCGTGGGCCAAGCCGCTTGTAGCGTGCGCTCAATTTGCGAATCGATCACGCAGTAGGGAATCCCCGCTCGCAAGCAGGGCACCTGCTGAGATGAAGAGGGCGGCGATCCAGATTATCGGCGTTGCCTCCCCGAGGCCGAGGGCTGCCAAGAGGAGCGTCGACAGCAGCGGTGTAGAGTAAGATGCGACGCCGAGCAGGCGAATGTCGCCGTGCTTCATGCCCTCGTCCCAGAGATAGAATGCAAGCCCCACTGGCCCGATCCCGAGTGCGGTGATCGCCAGCCATGCACCGATCGTTGTGGGCAAAGTGGTGATCTCCAGTCCGAGGTGGAGCAGAGCCGCGCCGATCGCCGTAGCAGCGCAGCTCCCGATGACGGCGGTGCTGGGAACGCCGGCGAACAGTCGGGACAGGACGGAATAGCTCGACCAGATCAAAGCGGCTGCAATGGCCGCAACATAACCCGAGGGGGCGCCGCCGAGCTCGATGCGGTGCGTGCCTGCAAGCAGGATGAGGGCCGTTCCCATCAGGCCGAGTAGCGCACCGGCGACATGCCACCATCTGAGACCCCGGCCTCCCGCGCGTGCAGGTAAGAGCCCCGCAAACAGGACAATGAGCAAAGGCCAAAGGTAGATGATCAGGCTGGCCTCGAGCGGAGGTGCAGCTTGCAGTGCATAGAAATAGCAAACATGGAAGGCCAGCAGTCCGTAGACGCCGAGGCACCAGGATGCCAGCGGCACGCGCGCGAGGGCGCCCAAAGACTCGCCTCTCAGGCGAGACCAGCCCAAGCCCACGAGCGTGCCGATGGCGAAGGTCATGGCCGCCAATTGAAAGGGCGGCACGGCGCCGACTGCCGCCGTCAACGCGGCAAGCCCTGCCCACAGCAGCACGGCCAGGAGGCCCAATCCCGTTGCCCTACGCGCCATCCGACGATGCCATCTTGTCGTCAGGTGGCCATGTACTGGCCGCCGTTGGCGTCCAGACAGGCGCCCGTAATGAAGCCGGCATCATCAGCCGCTAGGAATACGACGCAACGCGCGATCTCGGCCGCCGTGCCGAGGCGGCCGACCGGAATCATGGGCAGGATCTTAGAATCGAGCACGTCCTTGGGAACGGCAGCTACCATCTCGGTATTGATGTAGCCCGGTGCGATCACATTGCACGTGATGCCTCTGGCCGCGCCTTCGAGCGCCACGGCTTTGGAGAAACCGACAAGCCCCGCCTTGGCCGCCGAATAGTTGGCCTGGCCGAACTGACCTTTGCGGCCGTTGATAGACGAAATGGAAATGATGCGTCCGAAATTCCGCGATCGCATGCCGTCAATAACGAGCCGGCTCATGTTGAAGGCAGAATCGAGGTTCGTGCGAATGACCTCCGTCCATTGTGCAGGGGCCATCCGATGCAGCGCGGCGTCGCGTGTGATGCCAGCGTTGTTGACAAGAATGTCGACGCCACCCAGGTCTCGCGAGATTTGCGTCACCCCCTTCTCGCAGGAGGCATAGTCACCGACGTCGAACTTGTAGATCGGTATGCCGGTTTCGGCCTGGAACTTTTGCGCAGCCGTATCGTTGCCGGCGTAGGTGGCAGCTACCCGGTAGCCCTTCGTTTTCAATGCCTTGGAAATGGCCTCGCCGATGCCGCGGGTTCCGCCCGTGACAACTGCCACTCGTGCCATACACGTTTCTCCCCTGGGATGAGCTTCATTATTATTTGTCGAGAACAGTAAGCCCCGGACAAGAGTTTTGTTGCCCGGGGCTTACGTCTTGATTAACCGCGTTGCTCAGTCGCGCTCGACGCACATGGCAACCCCCATGCCGCCCCCGATGCATAACGTGGCGAGCCCCTTCTTCGCGTTGCGCCGCTTCATTTCAAACAGCAGCGTAGTCAGGACACGGGCGCCGGAGGCACCGATCGGGTGGCCAATGGCGATGGCGCCACCGTTGACATTGACCTTCTCGGTATCCCAGCCGAGCCCCTTGTTCACGGCGCAGGCCTGGGCAGCGAAAGCTTCGTTGGCCTCGATCAGATCCAGGTCCTTGACGGTCCAGCCGGCCTTTTCCAACGCCTTCTTGGAGGCCGGGATCGGCCCTGTGCCCATGATCGATGGATCAACGCCCGCATGCGCCCAGGAGACGATGCGGGCGAGTGGCGCGATTCCGCGCTTCTTCGCCTCGGCCAGCGACATGAGCGCGACTGCGGCCGCGCCGTCGTTGATGCCGCTGGCGTTGCCCGCCGTCACTGTGCCCTCTTTCTCGAAGGCAGGGCGCAGCTTCGCGACGGAGTCGAACGTCACGCCTTCTTTGATGTACTCGTCATCGGCAACGACGGTCTCCCCTTTCCGGGTCTTTATGACCACGGAAGCGATCTCGTCTTTGAATTTTCCCGCTTTCTTGGCCGCTTCCGCCTTGTTCTGCGAAGCGACAGCAAAGCGGTCCTGCTCCTCGCGCGTGATCTGCCACTGGCGTGCGACGTTCTCGGCCGTCGTTCCCATGTGGTAGCCGTTGAAGGCATCCCACAGGCCGTCCTTGATCATGGTATCGATGAACTTGGCATCGCCCATCTTCGTGCCCTCACGTAGATGCAGGCAATGTGGCGCTTGGCTCATGCTCTCCTGCCCGCCGGCAATGACGATGTGCGACGATCCGGATTGGATCTGCTGCGCTCCCAGTGCGACCGCTCTGAGGCCGGAGCCACAAAGCTGGTTCAAGCCCCACGCTGGCGCGTCCACCGGAATACCGGCCGCGATAGAGGCCTGGCGGGCCGGATTCTGTCCGGCGCCCGCAGCGAGGATCTGACCCAGAATGACCTCGGACACGTCCCCGGGTTCCAGGCTCGCGCGCTCGAGTGCAGCCTGAATTGCCACCTTCCCCAGCTCATGTGCCGGCAGGCCGGCTAGAGTTCCGTTGAAGGAGCCTACTGGAGTGCGCGCAGCGCTGGCGATCACGATGGTAGCTTGGTTCGAGTTCATGCTTGATCCTCGTTTCGCGTGGCTGGCGGCTGTGCCTGGCGCCGCGCTTACGCCTCGATGGGGTCCCGATGGTACGTCTAGTTGTATGAACGATACCAGGGCAGCCGTTTTTCCGGCAATCAAGAGGTCTTGTTAAGCCCCTGGGTCCTACTGGCAAAAATCAGAGATATACGCATATTTCCCGTTAGCCCATGGCATGATACTGTTCCAAATGGCAAGTAGCGAAAGAACGGCCCGAGCCATGCTCAACAAGGCGGACGCGCCAACGGACAAGAAAGATCCAGTCGTCATCAAGAAGTATGCGAACCGGAGGCTCTACAACACCGAGACGAGCACCTACGTTACTTTGGAAGATCTCGCGCAGATGGTCCGATCCGAGCGCGATTTTGTTGTTTTCGATGCAAAATCAGGCGACGACCTGACGCATTCGGTTCTCACCCAGATCATTGTGGAGCAGGAGAACCGGTCGGGTGGGCAGACCCTGCTTCCGATCCCATTTCTGCGCCAGCTCATACGTTTCTACGGCGACGCCATGGAGCGCATGGTGCCGAGCTATCTGCAGGTGAGCCTCGAGACGCTTGCCAAGGAGCAGGACCGCTTTCGCAAGCAGTTCGCCAACGCCTTCTCGCCGCAGGGTGCCTTCGAGGCTTACCAGGAGCAGGCGCGCAAGAACCTCGCCATGTTCGAGCAGGCGATGTCGATGTTCACGCCATTTGCGCCGGCGAAAGGCGAAAAGAAGAAGGACGATCCGGCCACAGGCAAGAAGGACGAGCCACCTGTTGCTCCATCAGGCTCTCCTAGCGAGCTCGACGAATTGAAAACACAGCTCGCTTCGATGCAGGCGAAGGTCGAGAAGCTTTCGCGCGATCGAAGCTGACGCAGCGCAGCGTCGTCAAACGCCCGATGATCTCTGAGGTTTGGCGCTCAGTGCTCCGCGCCAATATTGAGATCGCGCCGTGCCGTGCGAATTCCGATCATCGCGCCTGCGACAACGTCGACGAGCGTTGCCGTCATGATGAAGAAGAACACCGATGTGGCGGCTTGTGGAACGATGAGAAATTCCACGAGGCAGGCAATGAACACGAGCATGGAGAGGCCATGGTCGATCAGCGACGATGATGCGGTGTAGGTCGATTTGATCAACTCGATGAACAGCATGGCCATCGTCAGCAGGATTAGCAGGTCGCTCCAGGAAAACGTCCATTGCGCTCCGCTGAGCATCGGGAGGCTGAAAAGCGGCTTGCGGAAAATGTCATCGGCCGGCACTCCGCCACCAAGCATGGCGATGACGTTGTAGAGGATAAAGGGAAGGATGATGACCGGGATTGCCCTGAGCGACATCTCAATCTCCACGCGGGCCGCCGGCTGCGGCTCCAGTTGGGCGCCAATCAACTATGCTTGTGCGGTGTCCCGCTGCCAAGCACTTAAGATAGGGTCTGGCTCGGTCGAAAATTGGGCGATCGTCAAGCTTCGGTTTCTGTTTCGAGGATCTGACGCCCACGATATTTGCCGGACTTGAGATCGATGTGATGCGGACGGCGCAGGTTGCCGCTATCTTTGTCCTCGACATAGGTCGGCAACTCCAGCGCATCGGCTGACCGGCGGAAGCCGCGCTTCATACGCGAAACCTTTTTTCTCGGCACAGCCATGGTCGTGCTCTCCTGACTAGATGTGGGAGCCGCGTTGCGCGTGCTACCCTACCGGCTTGCTGCCAGCTCCGGCCGATGTCCAAAAGGTGTGCAGAATGCACTCTCGACCGCAGTACGAGCTGCAGTGTCTTTTCATTCGGAGGCGCCTTATAGCCACATTTGTCGAGCCTGACCAGAGCGTATGCGTGGAGCGGCGGTAGCCAAGTTCACCCTGCGCAGGGCACATCGCAAGGGAAGTCATGACGTTCCCTGAGCAACTAGAGGAGACAGCCACCCGTGTCGAGGTGCGGCTGACGGAGCTCCTGGACGACCGCGCGCTCCGTGCGGCGCCGCCGCGGCTTGCGGAGGCGATGCGACATGCTGTCCTCGGTGGAGGTAAGCGCTTCCGGCCATTCCTGCTGATCGAGAGCGCGCGGCTTTTCGGCGTCGATCTAGCGAATGCCCTCAATGCGGCGGCCGCGGTCGAGTTCCTGCACTGCTATTCCCTGGTGCACGATGATCTCCCGGCGATGGACAATGACGAGCTCCGCCGGGGGCACCCCACTGTATGGAAGGCCTTTGATGAAGCAACCGCTATCCTGGTCGGAGATGCCCTTCTTTCTCTGGCCTTCGAGGTGCTGGCTCGGCCTGAAACCCACGCAGACCCGGAGGTGCGGTCAGAGCTTGTTCTCGGGCTTGCGCAGGCGTCTGGAGCAGTCGGCATGGCGGGCGGGCAGCAGCTCGATATCGAGGCGGAGAAGCCAAACTCCAGACATCTGCATGCGGCGTCTGCCGTGCAGATGATCCAGGAAATGAAAACAGGTGCACTAATCCGCTTCGCCGTGGATGCCGGCGCGATACTGGCCCGCGCGCCAGCACCTGCCCGTCAGGCGCTCGGAGCTTTCGGTGCGGCGCTGGGCATCGCGTTCCAGCTTGCGGATGATCTTCTCGATGCCGAGGGAGACGCGGCAAGCATCGGCAAAGGCGTTGGCAAGGACATCAGGGCCGGCAAGGCAACATGGGTATCGGTTCTTGGTGTGGCAGAAGCACGGTTGCGCCTCGCGGAACTGCAGCGGGAGGCAATCGCAGCGCTGGGTCCGTTTGCGGCAGCCGGTGATGCGCTGGCCGCTGCCGCCGTCTTTGTAACAAATCGGCGACGATAAGACCCGCAAGGGCATCCAATCGGCACAATCGTGCGTTTAGGTGGAAGTTAAGGGGGCTATCGCAAACTAACCCATCCACTGGGCTAACCCATCGCAGGGGATGGCGGTAGCTGGGATAAGAAAAATCGAATGAGGGGGTCTGTTCGTGTCGCGGGTGTTGTTCGTCGCTGCTAAGCACCGTTGTCTGCATCATCTATCGACATTTGTGCTGTCGAGCGCTTTGATCGCCAGCCCACTGGGAATATCGGCATCCGCCCAGTCATGGTTTTCACCGGGGGGTAACTCTTGGGAGCGCGGCAGGGGATGGAATGGCGACCGCCTGCCCCGGGGATATCGGGACGGCGCAAGGCAGCGCCGTGCAATGCAGGGGTCGCGCAATTCACCAGATCGGCGGTCGAATGCCGCCAACGGGGCGCCCACCGGCCCGATCGTTGCCATCGTTTCTCTGGCCGATCAGCGCATCCACGTCTACGGCGGCGACAGCTTGCTCGCACAATCGAGAGTCTCGACCGGCACACGCGGATATCGCACGCCGACCGGCGTTTTCAGTGTGATTCAGAAGCGCAGATACCACGAATCGAACATCTACAGCGGCGCGCCGATGCCCTGGATGCAGCGCATCACCTGGTCGGGGATCGCGCTGCATGGAGGAGTGGTGCCGGGATACCCTGCGTCGCACGGGTGCATTCGGCTGACCTATGATTTCGCGCCACGGATGTGGGAGATGACGAGGGTCGGGGCACGCATCATCGTGTCCCCGCACGATGTTGAGCCCGTTCCGATTGCACACCCGCACCTGCCGGTACCGGCTTTGACGCCTGGGGAGGCGCATGTGTCTGCCGGCCAGGAGAACGTGACACCGATTACGATCGAAGTCGCCACTGGAGAGCAGAAACAAGCCCGGTCTGATACACCTGCCGGCAGGCCGGATATGATCGGTGCGATCTCTGCGCCGGCGCAAAAGCCGGACACTCCGCTGCGGCGTGCGCGCGCCGCGAAGGCACAGGCCGGCGCAGATGCAAGGGCAGCGGAAATGGCGGTGAAATCTGCGCTCGCTGCGGCGCGCAAAGCGTCGGCGCAGGCGCAGGGGACGCGAGTGGTCCTGCGCAAAGCGCAAATGAGGGCCGCACTAGCTGAGAGACACCTGGCGGCAGCGTCACGTGCAGCCAACAAGGCCGATGCAAATCCGGACGCGTTGGAGCGCATGGCCAAGGACGAGGAAGTGGCCCGCGAAGCCGTGGAGGCCGCCCAGAAAGCGCTAGCTGAGGTGGCTGCGGCAGAGACGGTCCAAGCGCAAGCCGCGCTCGATGCAGCTACAGTGGCGAAGGAGGCGATCGCTGCACGCGATCGAGCGTCCGACGGCCTCAAGGCCTTGGGGCGAGCGCTCGACCCTATCTCCGTTTTCGTAAGCCGCAAGGAGAGGCGCGTTTTTGTTCGGCAGGGAATGGCTCCACTTATTGATGAGGCTGTCACGATCCGCGATCCTGAACGCTCGCTAGGCACTCACGTCTTCACGGCATTGGCCGAAGAGGAGGGGGGTGCCCGGTTGCGCTGGGCGGTGGTCACAGTCCCCGATAGCGGATCAGGCCAGAGCGCTTCCGAAGCGCTCGACCGCATCGAGATCTCTACCGATTTCGGCAAGGAGATCGCCAATCGTCTATGGACTGGCGCATCGCTCATCATTTCTGACCAGGGGGTAAGCGGCGAAACCGGCCTCGGCACGGATTTTGTGGTGCTCACGAAACCGTAGCGGCTCTAAGATTTCGATGTGCAGGCCATAGCCCTCGCGCTTCGTCCCGGAACCAAGGCGATGCAAATCTCCTACGCCCAGCGGCTCGAGGACTACCACCTCGATCTGGTGTTTGCCGATCGCAAGAAAGGCTTCTACATCGACGTCGGCGGGGGGCACCCCGTTGCCGACAACGTCAGCTTTTGGTTCTACCTCAAGGGCTGGAGCGGATTGGTCGTTGAGCCGCAACGCGCGCTTGCCGACATGTATGCGTTCGTGCGGCCGCGCGACATCACTGTTTGCAGCCTCGTCGGTAGCCGGCAGGGCGAGGTGGACTTTCACGTCGTCGATCGGCTGCACGGATTCTCCACGACGGTCGAGGATCATGCCAAGGCGGCGTCCGGCTTTGGCGCCACCTATGAAACGCGGCGCATGCCCATGCTGACGCTCGCGTCGTTGATTGCCCAGCACCAGGTGAGCGAGATCGATTTTCTTAAGATCGATGTCGAAGGTGCCGAAGCCGACGTACTGGCTGGTACCGATTGGAGTTGGGCCCGCCCACGCGTGGTGGTCGTGGAGGCGGTTGCTCCCGGTAGCATGGCGGAAACCTGGCGCGACTGGGAGCCTTTCCTGCTCACGCGGGGGTACACCTTCGCGTTCTTCGACGGCCTCAACAGGTTCTATGTCGCCACTGAGGCCAGCGACCTTCTCCACCGCTTTCCGTCGGAGCCCGCGTCATGGAATCGCGTGCAACATCTGTGGGATTTCGGCCGCGCCGCAGCCAAGCCCAATCATCCAGATCATGCTCTCGCTTCTCAGCTCATTGCCGGCTTTCTTGCTACTCTGCCGTCGTTGGATCACCAACTGCTCACCGAATTGCTATGCCGGGGGCGCGCGTCGGGAAAGTCGTCTGCCAAAGAAACGGTGGGGGATGTCGCGCGGCTGTTGTTTGGGACTGCTGAATTCCCCGGCGAAACACCTCCGCTGAATGCGGATGCCGATCTTGCGCAGGTTCTGGCGGTTCTGATGAAGAGTGACCGCTTCCGCGCAGCGCTGGGGCGGATCGCCAGCGCCTACGACGGCGGTCACCTCATGGAGGACTAGAGCACGATCGCCTCGCATGGAAGCAATGCCGCTTCCATGCGAGGCGTGAATCGCCCTCTAAAGCTAAAAGTGTAGAGCAGGATTCACGCTTCGGCCGCGACGTCTCGATTGTGGGAAAGTGCTTCAATCCGAAGCGATCCTGCTCTAGGCGTCGACTCGCTCCTTGCGGCGCGCGACACCGTATCGCCTGTCGATATAGTCCTCGACGATTTTCTGGAATTCGGCCGCGATATTCGGGCCGCGCAGTGTCGTCGCTTTCTTGCCGTCAATGAAGACGGGTGCGGTGGGCTGCTCGCCTGTGCCGGGGAGCGAGATGCCGATATCGGCATGTTTGCTCTCGCCAGGACCATTGACGATGCAGCCCATGACGGCAAGGTTCAGGCTTTCCACACCCGGGTACTTCGTGCGCCATTCGGGCATGCGCTCGCGGATCATGATCTGGACGTCGCGAGCGAGCTCCTGAAACACCGTCGATGTGGTGCGTCCGCAGCCTGGGCACGCGGCGACCGTCGGTACGAAGGCGCGCAGGCCCATGGTCTGCAATAGCTCCTGCGCCGCACGCACTTCCAGCGTGCGGTCGCCCCCGGGCTCCGGTGTCAGCGAGTAGCGGATGGTGTCGCCGATGCCCATCTGCAGGAGAACGCCCATGGCAGCAGACGAAGCGACGATGCCCTTGGATCCCATGCCGGCCTCGGTCAGGCCCAGATGGAGGGCATAGCGACAACGCCCGGCAAGTATGCCGTACACCGCGATCAGGTCCTGCACGGCGGACACCTTGGCCGAGATGATGATGCGGTCGGCTCCAAGACCGAGCTCCTCCGCGCGCACGGCCGACAAAATCCCGGATTGTACGATCGCCTCGTGCATGACTGCGCGGGCGTCCTGTGGGTTCTCCGATCTTGCGTTCTCGTCCATGAGGTGGGTGAGAAGCTCTTGATCGAGCGAACCCCAGTTGACGCCGATGCGCACCGGCTTCTTGTGCGCGAGCGCCATGTCGATGATAGCCGAGAATTGGCGATCCTTCTTGTCCTTGAAGCCGACATTGCCCGGATTGATGCGGTATTTGTCGAGCGCCTCGGCACACGCCGGGTTGTCCGACAGAAGCTTGTGCCCGATGTAGTGGAAGTCACCGACCAAAGGCACGTGCACGCCCATCCTGGCGAGGCCATCGCGGATATGAGGAACAGCCTTGGCCGATTCATCACGGTCAACCGTGATGCGCACAAGCTCTGAGCCTGCCCGGGCCAGAGCCGCAACCTGGGTTGTGGTAGCGGCAATATCCGCTGTGTCGGTGTTGGTCATTGACTGTACGACAATCGGTGCCGAGCCACCGATTGTGACACCGCCGACATCAACGGGAACCGCATGTCTACGAGGGGCCGTTGTGCTCGTCATGCGCAATCTCCTGAAGGCCCCTTAAGTCCCGCACCGTCTGTCTGGCGTCAAGTGTGCATATCGCCACCGGCGAGGTGTTTCAGCGATTGGCGGCGACGATCGATCGTGTCAGCGAGAAGCCAGCGATAGCGGAGAGCACCAGCACGATGCTCGGTCCTCCGGCAATGTCCCACTGGGTCGAAAAAAACAAGCCGCCGCACGCACCCGCTACGCCGATCAGCGCCGCGAAGACCACCATCGTCTCGGGTGTGGAGGCGAAAGGCCGCGCCGCGGCGGCTGGCATGATCAGAAAAGCAATGATGAGCAGCACGCCAACTATTTTCATGGCGACGGCGATGGTAAACGCGAGGATGAGGATGAGAGCCGCTTCCGCGCGGCGGGTGTTGAGACCTTCCGCAGCGGCCAACTCTTCATGCACGGCAACCGCAATGAGTGTGCGCCACAGCCAGGCCACGAGCATCAGGACCACAGCTCCACCGACGTAGATCCACATGAGGTCGCTGTTGGTGACGGCAAAGATATCGCCGAACAGGTAACCCATCAGATCGAGCCGCTGGCCCGATAGCTTGGCCGCCGCCACCAGGCCCGCGGCCAGCGCCGCGTGCGAGAGAATTCCCAACAGACTGTCGACGGGCAGCATGCGCTGGCGTTCCAGTGCCACGAGCAGGGCGCCGATCGCCAGCGACACGAGGATGACACCGAGTGTCAGGTCGAGATTTAGAAACAGTCCAAGCGCGACACCCAACAGGCCCGCGTGCGCCACCGTCGAGCCGAAATACGACATGCGCCGCCACACGACCAGACAGCCCAGCGGAGCGGCGAGGATGCCCAATCCCAGACCGGCGAGCAGGGCGCGAACGAGGAACGGCTCCAGCATCGTGTTGTGTTGTCCTAGAGCAGGATCGCTTCGGATTGAATCACTTTTCCAATCTAGGGATGTCTCGGCCGAAGCGTGAATCCTGCTCTACGCTTATAGTTTAGAGTGCGATTCACGCCTCACATGGAAGCGGCAGTGCTTCCACGTGAGGCGATCGCGCTCTAGTCGCCCGCCTTTGGCCGCGGCTCGCCAGCCAGATCATGGCTGTGATCGTGTGAATGCTGGTAGACGGCAAAAGCGCTTGCCGTCTGTGCTCCGAATAGCCGTACGTACTCGGGATGCTGAGCAACAGTTTCAGGCACGCCGGAGCAGCACACGTGCCGGTTGAGGCATACGATCCGATCGCTCTGAGCCATTACCACGTGCAAGTCGTGACTGACGAGCAGCACGCCGAGGCCGCGGGATGTCCGGATGCGGCCAATGAGGCTGTAGAGCTCCGCCTCCCCGGCGTAGTCGACACCGCGCACAGGCTCATCCAGAACGAGCAGTGACGGGTTGCGCAGGAGTGCGCGCGCCAGCACCACACGCTGAAGCTCACCCCCGGAAAGCGCTGAGAGCTGCTGGCGAGCGACACGCCGCGCGCCGACCTCATCGAGAACGGCTCCCATGTTTGCGCTAGGTCCGGGCAATCCGAGAGCCAGGAAGCGTTCGACGGTTACGGGAATGGCCGGATCGCGATCGAAGCGCTGCGGCGCATAGCCGATCCTGAGATCTGCTTTCCGGCGGATGCTGCCTCGGTCCACGGTTTCCAAACCGAGCAGCGCGCGCACTAGCGTCGTCTTTCCGGCACCGTTCGGACCGATCAAGGTCACGATCTCACCGGCACCCACATCGATGTCGACATTTTCGAGGATGGGCCGCCGCGATCGCGTAACGAAGACTCCGCGCGCCGAAAGCAACGCATCGGCGTGGTGCAGCCGATGTTCATGCGCACCCCTATGGTCTCTGTGATCATGTCCGCAGTCGTGGCCATGACTGTGCCCACTGGTACTTTCGGTGGGAGAGGCAACTCCTGGTGACCCAGGCGCTCGAGGGGCCGCGCTCTGCATGGCGACTGATCTCATGCGCGCGCAGCCGCAGAGCATTGGCCGCACGAGCCCGCAACTTCGACCATCGATCGCGACGGCACGAACCCGGCGGTGCGGGCCGCCTCGGCGATGCCCTGGAACACTGCCTCCCCTGGAACTTCGGCCACCATGCCGCAGCGCTCGCACGCGAGCACGATCTGATGGCGGTCGCCAGCGTGCGGGACAAGGCAGGCGAAATAGGCGTTGCGGCTTTCGAGTCGATGCACCACACCCGCCTCCAGAAGGGCATCCAGGGCGCGATAAACCGAGATGGGCGCCAGCCGCGCGCTGCCCTTGCGGGCCAAGCGGTCCAGGATCTCGTAGGCGCCGACGGCGTGATGCGAGCTCGCGATCTCCTCCAGGACACGCACGCGCAGGGGGGTAAGGCGCAGGCCGCTGCTTTCAAAGGACCGGGCCGCCCGCTCCATTGTGACTTGAAGGCAGGAGCCGTGGTCGTGTTCTGGACCAGGAAAAGCTTTGGCGGGCCGTGCATCAACCATGCTGCACCTTCCATAGCACGGGCAGGCAGCAAACCCGCCCCTCTGATCAGCTATATCATTACATTGCACGATTTGCAGCTGGGTAGGGGAAGGCGCGGCTCGCGCTGTTGCTCTTGCGGGGCGAACTCGAAATTCACGGAATACCCTCGTTCCCCTTGAGCGAGGGCCGGATTCCGCCAATTTCATGTGGTGCAAGGATGAATTCTTGGAGGCGGCCACTCTTTCCCGGCGGGTTCGGAAGTTCCCATGATCAGGCAAATGGCGTTGCGTCCTGCCTATATTGTTGCAGCGCGGCGAACGGCGCTCGGTCGCGTCGGAGGCCTGCACAGGAACCGCCGCGTCGAGGACCTGGCGGCTCCCATTGTGCTTGCGGTGCTGAAGGATGCCGGATTGGCCGCAGAGCGGGTCGATGAGGTTATCGTCGGCAACTGTACGGCGGGCGGAAACCCTGCGCGATTGATTGCGCTGTCGGCCGGGCTACCGGAGGCAACTCCTGCCGCGACCATCGACCAGCAGTGCGGCTCGGGGCTGGAGGCCATACTTGCCGCCGTACGCCAAATCGGAACAGGTGAAGCAGAGATCGTCGTTGCGGGTGGGGCGGAATCTCTGTCCACCGCGCCCTGGCGTATTGCCAAACCGAAGAGCCTTTACCAGACACCGCATTTCATTGGCATGGAGCTGGCCGGGGCAAGCGAGGTCGACGAGCAGCGGCCGTTCGAGGCTTCCGAGGCCTTAGCGCGCCAACGGGGAATCTCCCGCCAGCAGCAAGACGCTTTCGCGCTCAAGTCGCATTTGAGGGCCGGTAGCGCCCGCGCGGCGCGGCGTTTCGTCGGTGAGATCGTGCCGTTGCGCGCCGAAAGCGACGAGGCGCGCGACCAAAGTGCCGTGGAGCCGGATCTGCGCGACCTCGAGCGCTTGAGTCCATTTCAACCGCCGAAGGGCACGCTCACGCCAGGCAACACGAGTGCCATGCACGATGGCGCGGCGATGGTGATAGTTGTGTCCGAGATCGTGTGGGGGGAGATGGGCAAGCCTCCAGCATTGCGGCTTGTCGGCAATGCTGCGCAGGGTGTCGGCCCGTCCGATGAGGCGCTGGCGCCCTTGGCTGCGATGCAGAAGCTCTATGGCCGTCTCAATGGTTTCGATCGCAGTGCGGTCGGTGTCGTTGAGATGAGCGAGGCCTCGGCTGCCCAGGTTATTGCTCTGGCGGGCGCCATGGGGTTTGCCGAAGACATCATCAACCCCGATGGCGGAGCTATCGTGCGTGGACATCCGTTGGGTGCCGCGGGCGCCGTGTTGATTGTGCGGCTGTTCTCACACATGGTCCGGGCCAAGGAGGAGGACCGGCCAAAGTTCGGGGCAGCAGCACTCGGTGCGATCGGCGGTCTCGGATTGGCCGCGCTTTTTGAGCGGGTCGAAGCGGGCGGGTCGGCTTGAAAAAAGATCGGGCGCCTGCAGGGCGCCCGATCCGCTTCTATGCAAACCGGTCTGCTCAGTGCGATAGGCTGAGCTTGGCAATCTGCAGCGCAATCGCCTGGAAGGCCATCTTCAGCGTGACGCCATCTTCTGCGTTGAAGAACTTGTCGGGGCTGGAAGCACACTGCTGCAGTGTGTCGATAGCGGTTTGCGTATCGAGCTGGAAACCGACCGTATACACGGTGATCCCCTTGGTCTTCATGTTCGTGCACAGCGTGCGCGCCTGGTTGTAGGCTTGCCCGTTGGTCGCGTTGCAGTTGATGGCTGGACTGTTCGAGTTGCTAGCCCGGGCGCCATTGCAATACATGGTGTTGTACTCGCCGTCGGTCATTAGGATCGCGTACTTCACCAGCTTGTCGGTGTTGTAGGCCTTGGGCTGGTTTGCGCTCGGCCACAGGTAGGCCCAGTTCGGCGACAGCATGTACCAGGCCCATGCCGTGCCGATCTGGCCGGCAGTCGTGCCAGCTTTTTGCAATTTGGCAACGCGCCGCTTCAACAGCTCCTTGTCGCTAGTCAGAGGCTGGATCGAGTTCACCTCTGCATCGCTGGTGTTGACCATCGAGCAATTCGGACCCGATGAATTGCCGCTAAGATAAGTCGGTCCGAGCTTGCGCGACTGAGTGTCGGGCGCGTCGTCAGTGTAGGCGCTTGTGCCCGTCCGCTCCGTCACGCAGCGATCGGAGACCTTGAACGTGCAAGTTGATCCACTGCAGGCATTGCTGCCGCTGGCTTTAGTGAATCTATACCAAGTGGCCGGCTTGCCCCAAACCCATCTCGAGTTGTTTTCCGTGGTGCCGAAGCTAGTGCAGGGCGAGGATGAATTGAGGCAGTTGCCCGTTTTCAGCGGCCCGCGCACGCCATCGGCAAGGGTGGCCGATCCGACATGCACAGCCTCAGCAAAGGGAACTAACGCAATCTTCGAGGTGTACTCGCTCTGGTCGTCCCAGATGACGATGTCGATCAGACCCTTGTCCCCGGGCACATTGGGATCGCCAGCGACTGCGTTCTTGAGGGCCTTGAGCTTGCTGCACGTTGGCGAGTCCTCACACATTGAGCCCGTGACGTCGAGCATCAGAGAGATCTCGACGCTGTGGCCCGCGTTCTCGCCCACGTCCAATCGCGCCGTAGCGTCAGCCCCGACCGTGTAGGTATGAATGCCGATCGGGCTCAGGAACGGTGTCGGCACGAGACCCGTCGCCGACATAGAGATGGTGTTGTTGATGAAGTCGGGTGTGAACGACGCGACTTCGCTCGAGAACATCTTCGGCTTGTTGTTGTTGTAGTGGATGGTGCCCTTGTCCTGGGCCAGCACGATGTCGGCCTCCATCTGCCACACTCGCGCTGCCGCAAGCACTGCAGAGTCCACCGCTTCTTGCATCTGGTAACGCGCATGCACCGCGCGACCGTAGTCGATGGCGCCGCCGACCATGGCCAGAACCACGACCGCGGTGAGCGAAAATAGGATGGCGACAGTACCCAACTCGTTGGAGGAGAACCGGGCAGCGCGGGAAGGCTGCGCCGGCCGCGCGACCAGATTGGACATGACAACGCCTCCTGGAGAATTTTTGTATTGTTGCGAATAATGCAGTTCGAGTTGTTTAGAAGTAGTAAAAATGCCGACTATCGACTTGTTTTATTTTCCGCATGTAATATTCAAATATGATTATAATAATATTCAAATCTTACACATTGGATTAATTTCCCAGAAAGCATTCTTATTTGCTAACGGCCCAATCTGGCTCGTGCCTCAGCAGTTCCGCTATCCCGGCGACGCTGGGCTGGAGCGGTTGGCGCATCTTGCTCCTTGCTTGTGTCGCCTCGCCCTGGTTTCATAGGCCCGGGGGAAGGGGATCTCATGCAGTTGCCTTGGGTCTGGCGTCGCGTTCTGCGTCCGTCTTTCGTCCTCCTGGAGCAGAGTAGGAGCCCGAGCGCCTTCGCGGTGTACCTCACCCGCACATGGATGGCGTCCAAGGACCCCATGTGCGTGCGCTTCGGTCGGCGCCAACTGAGCATACGGCCGTGCACGCCGGACCTCTCCGTTGTGGTGAGGTGCTTTACCGGCGAGTTCGCAGCGCCTATTGCGGCGGCCAAGCCGCTTCGCCACAAGTTGATTATAGATGCCGGCGGATACATCGGTACCGCCGCCATAGCTTTCGCCGAGGCCTTCCCGGATGCGCGGATCGTTACGCTCGAACCGTCGCTGGACAATTTTGCGATCCTCGAAAGGAACGTCCGCGCCTATCCCAACATCGTGCCATTGAACAAAGCCTTGGGCGTGACGGAGTGTGCTGTACCTCTGCGTAACCGCGGTACGGGTGAGTGGGGCTTCTCCACCGTTCAGGAGCCAGCTGATTGTCCAACTGCGGCGATGTTGCACACCGTGCCTGTCACCACCATTCAGGCGCTCATGCAGGAGTTCGGCGCCAGCGGCATTGATCTCCTCAAGCTGGATATTGAGGGGGCCGAGTTCGAAATCCTCAATGCCCCGCACGCGTGGCTTGCCAATACCTGCGTGCTATTTGCTGAATTGCACGACCGTATTGTCCCAGGATGCGGTGATGCCTTCGCTCGAACGTCGGAGGGGAGGACAGTTGTCGTGTCCGGCCGCGAAAAGATCATGTCCCTAGCCTAGCCCTCCAGCAGTGTGGGGACCCGTGCACCGAGTGTCGGACGGGCGTTGTCCATGCCGGCACTGTCGGGCGGATAAGACATAAGGATTTCTTTATATGTGATTGCCGGCTCGCCAGGTTGGCGCTATAGAGGCGCACGCAGCCGCCGGCTGGTGCGCGGAAATGGCTATCCGTACCGCCTTATGTGACGCCAGCAGCCGGGTTCGGGTCGTCCAGCTAGTGAGGAAAACTTATGACGCGCACCGGCGATTACGTGGTGAAGGACATCGGCTTGGCCGAATGGGGTCGCAAGGAGATTGCCATCGCCGAGACCGAGATGCCCGGGCTCATGGCGACGCGCCAGGAATACGGCCAGCGGCAGCCGCTGAAGGGCGCGCGCGTCGCCGGGTCGCTGCATATGACAATCCAGACCGCGGTCCTGATTGAGACGCTTGCTGCTCTTGGCGCCGATGTTCGCTGGGCCTCCTGCAACATCTATTCGACCCAGGACCACGCCGCCGCGGCAATCGCAGCAGGCGGCATCCCGGTGTTCGCTTACAAGGGCGAGAGCCTAAACGAATATTGGGACTTCACGCGCAGGATCCTCGAGTGGGGCGATGGCGGAACGCCCAACATGATCCTCGATGATGGCGGCGACGCGACTCTGCTTGTGCATCTCGGTCTACGCGCGGAGCAAGGCGATACGCAATTCCTGGAGAAGCCCGGCTCCGAGGAGGAGCAGATCCTGTTCGCGCTGATTTCCAAGACGCTGAAAGAGAAGAAGGGCTGGTTCGCCGAGCTTGCCAAAAACATCAAAGGCGTATCGGAAGAGACGACGACCGGAGTGCAGCGCCTCTATCAGATGCAGAGAGACGGCAAGCTTCTTTTCTCTGCCATCAATGTCAACGACTCGGTGACCAAGTCCAAGTTCGACAATCTCTACGGATGCCGGGAAAGCCTCGTCGACGGCATCCGACGCGGCACGGATGTCATGATGGCCGGCAAGGTGGCCATGGTGGCTGGCTTCGGCGATGTCGGAAAGGGGTCCGCCGCGTCGCTGCGTCAAGCCGGCTGCCGCGTCATGGTGTCGGAAATTGACCCGATCTGCGCCTTGCAGGCGGCGATGGAAGGGTACGAGGTGACGACGATGGAGGATGCGACATTTCGCGCCGACATCTTTGTCACGGCAACCGGGAACAAGGACGTCATTACGGTCGACCACATGCGCGCCATGAAGCACCGCGCGATCGTGGCCAACATCGGTCACTTCGACAACGAGATCCAAGTTGCAGGTCTCAAGAATTTCAAGTGGCACAACGTGAAGCCGCAAGTGGACGAGATCGAATTCTCGGACGGCAAGCGGATCATCCTGCTTTCGGAGGGGCGCCTCGTAAACCTCGGCAATGCCATGGGGCATCCCTCGTTCGTCATGTCTGCATCCTTCACGAATCAGACGCTGGCGCAGATCGAGCTTTGGACCAACCCCGATAAGTACGAGAGGAAGGTCTACACTCTGCCCAAGCATCTCGATGAGAAGGTTGCCTCGCTGCACTTGCAGAAGATCGGCGTCAAGCTGACCAAGCTGTCACAGGCACAGGCCGACTACATTGGCGTTCCCACGCAGGGTCCATTCAAGGCGGATCGCTATCGCTACTAGTGTCCCGATCGCGAAGTTCGTCGGCTCTCGCGGCAACCGTTGAACGAACTTCACGATCGAAAGGACACTAGAAAGTCCATTGGTTCTAGTGATGATCGAGAAATTCGCTCACGGACCTGCCGCGCGATCGCCTATGTGAAGGCAAAGCGCGTCCATATGAGATGTGGATCGGACTTTAGGCGTGTGCTCGGGTATGGTCAGGCCCAGCGAACGCCTTCATAATGCTGAGTGATTCGTTTCCGATTCATTCGAAGGGCAGATCTTAGCGCGGTTGTCGGCAGCAAGTCCGGCGTAGGCCAGAAACCGTGTGGAGGCCCTCGGAGGGCTCCCTCGGCTCTATGCGGATTGCTGGCAGCTTAGTCAGGGATACTGGCGCGCGCATGGAGCTGGTTTTGCTCCTTGCAGCGAGTCTCTCCTGTGCCATCGTCCTTACCGTCGCGGCCGTTGGGACGCGATCGGGCGCGACTGGGTCGTTCCGCCTAGCTTATGTTCTGGCCATCGCGATTTCGGTCGGCCTGCTGGTGGCAGCGGTAGTCAGGATGTGGCACTCGACCAGCTTGGCGCAGCGCATTGGACGGCGCAAGCAGGACGAGATCGCCGAGCTGCGCCGGAATCTGGCCGCAGCCGAGTTGATGCTGAGGGCCGAGCCCCAAGCCCTCGTCTATTGGGAGCACGGTCAGAGCGTCCGCGTCGTATGTCACACACTTGCGACGGTGCCGGGGTTGCCGGACGATACCCAGCAGCTCCTGCGCTTTGGGCAGTGGCTCGAGCAATCCGGCGCCTATGAGTTGAAGGACGGCCTGGACACGCTGTTCTCCACGGGCAAGCCCTTCAGTATGTTGCTGCGAACGACTGCGGGTGGGCATGTCGAGGCCGAGGGCAGGGTATCGGGCGGGCGCGCAATTCTGCGTCTGCGCGACGTGGCGGGCTATCGGCGCGATCTGGCGCGCATTATCGACCAGCATCGTCAGCTCGCACGCGACATCAGCTTGAGCCGGGCGTTGTTCAATGCGCTGCCCCTGCCGGTCTGGATACGCGGGTCTGATGGCCGCATAGAATGGGTCAACCGCGCCTACGTGGCGGCTGTGGAGGCCACCGGGGAGGACGAGGTGCGCGAGCGTCAGCTGGAGCTGCTCGAGTCACGGGAGCGTCAGGAATTGCGTCGCGCACTGGCCCGCGGTGAAGTTTTTCGCAAGCGGGCGCACCTGATCATCGGAGGTGCGCGAAAGGCCCACGACGTCGTTGCCCAGCTTGTCGGTGACGCAAGCGCTGCTGCTGCAATCGACGCCACCGCTATCGAGAACGTGCAGGGCGAGCTTGATCGCCTGGTTGCAGCATTTGAACGTACCCTCGACCGAGTGATGACCGGCGTGGCGATCTTCAATCGCGATCGCAAGCTCACCTTCTTCAACGATGCCTTCCGCCGTCTCTGGCAGCTCGATCCCGACTGGCTCGCCTCGCGTCCTGCGCACGGAGAAATCCTCGATCGCCTGCGCGAGCTCTCGCGTTTGCCGCCTGTCGTCAACTATCGCGAATGGAAGAGTAAGGTGTTGGCCGGATACAAGACCGGGTCCGAGCCGGAGGAGTGGTGGCACTTGCCGGATGGGCGGTCCCTGCACGTTATGGCCGAGGAGCGTCCTGACGGCGGCATTGTATGCCTCTACGACGATGCCACGGAGCGTTTGGCTCTAGAGAGCCGCTACAATGCGCTTATTGATGTGCAGCGCGAGACGCTCGACCACCTGACCGAAGGTGTAGCCGTCTTCGGCACCGATGGGCGCTTGAAGCTGTTTAATTCCGCCTTCGAGCGGATTTGGAAGCTGTCGCGGCGCACGCTTCAGGAGGGGCCGCACGTCGATGAAATCGTCAAGCAGTGTCGTGTTCTGCATGACGATCCGAATGGCTGGGAGAGCATTGCACGTGCGGCCACCGCGATTTCCGACCAGCGCCAGTCGGTCGAGGGACAAATGGTGCGCGCCGACCAGAGCGTCATCAATTTCTCGGCGCTGCCGCTGCCAGATGGCGGCACCCTGGTGGCGTTTGCGGACGTGACGGACGCCAAGCGCTACGAGCGCGCCCTGATCGAGCGCAACGAGGCGCTCGTCGCCGCCGACAAGCTGAAGAGCCAGTTCATCAGCCACGTATCCTACGAGCTGCGCACACCGCTCACGAACATCATCGGCTTCAGTGAGCTGCTCGACAGTCCCCGGACCGGGCCATTGAATGTCAAGCAGCGCGAATATCTCAACGATGTTTCAGCGTCGTCCAAGACGCTGCTAGCGATTATCGACGATATCCTCGATCTGGCCAACATCGATGCAGGAGCGCTCGAGCTCAAGTTGTCACCGGTCAAGGTGCAGCCGATCATCGATGCCGCGGTTCTGGGCGTGCGCGATCGCGCCAGTCGCGCCCGCATCGCGCTCGACATCTCGGTCGCTGCTGACGCGTTGGAATTCATCGCCGATGAAGCCCGCGTACGCCAGGTCCTCTACAATCTGCTCTCGAACGCCATTGGCTTTTCCATGCCGGGCGGGAAGGTGCAGCTGGCGTGCCGGCGCGATGGCAACCAGATCTCCTTCACTGTGGTCGACGAGGGTGTGGGGATTCCCAAGGACCAGCAGCGCAGCGTGCTCGAGCGGTTCGTCTCGCGCAGCCAGGGCTCCAAGCACCGCGGCGCCGGTCTGGGGTTGTCGATCGTCAAGAGTCTGGTAGATCTGCACGGGGGCGATATGCGGATTGACAGCGAGCCTGGGAAGGGTACATCCGTCACCATTCGATTTCCTGAGAGTGGCAGGCGTGCTGTGGAGTTGGAGACCGCGCTGGCAAAGCGCGCTTGACGGCGGGCGGGCGCAGATGTTCGCTCTCGGACATGACATCGAGGTTGGTTTTTTCTCAAGTCAACGAACCCGAGCTTTGCCGCATCGCTGAGCTTGTCGCACTGTTCGTGCGGCCAGGGGAAATGATCGCCCTCAGTGGGGAGCTGGGCGCAGGCAAGACGGCGTTCGCGCGCGCGTTTGTGCGCGCCATACTCGACGATGCTGACGTCGAGGTGCCCAGTCCGACGTTCAACTTGCTGCAACTCTACGAATTGCCGCGGTTTCCAATTGCACACCTCGATCTCTACCGGCTTTCCAATCCGAGCGAGGTCGGCGAGGTGATCGCAGATGACGTGCTCGCCGGCAGTGTTGCGGTCGTGGAGTGGCCGGAGCGCGTAGCGTCCCTGTTGTCTCCTTCCCGCCTCGATGTCCGAATTTCGGAAACGGGCGCAGCCGACTTGCGAACACTCGAGCTGGCTGGGCACGGTGCGTGGGGTTCCCGGCTTGACCGGCTCGACGAAGTCCGGCGGTTTCTCCTGGATGAGCTCGGGGGAGAGGGATGGAGCCGAGCCCGCTTCAGATATTTGCAAGGCGACGCCTCCCCGCGCGCTTACACACGTATTTTTGTGGATGACACGACCTACGTCCTCATGAACGCGCCGCGCATGCCGGACGGGCCGCCGATCCGGAACGGTATGCCCTATAGCCGTATTGCCCATCTCGCCGAGGATGTTCGCCCGTTCGTCGCAGTTGGACGTGCGCTCGAGGAGATCGGAATAGCCGCACCCCATATTCGTGCGCAGGACATGCATCGTGGCCTGCTGCTTCTCGAGGACCTTGGTGATCTCACGCTGGGACGAGCGATCGACAACGGGTTTTCCCAACGCGACCTTTGGAGTGCAGCCGTAGACGCCCTGGTTTCCGTACGTCGTGCCGGGTTGCCGAAGACTTTGCCGCTCTCGCCTGCGGAGATGCACATCCTTCCAGCGTATGACCGTGATGCCCTTGGAATCGAGACGGAGCTGCTGGTCGACTGGTATTGGCCAATGCTCAAGGGTGGATCACCGTCTGCCGAAGCTCGAAACGAATTCGTCGACCTATGGGGTGCGCAATTCGAACGACTTCTGACCTCCCCGATGGGCTGGGTGTTACGCGACTACCACTCGCCCAACCTGATGTGGCGACCAGGGCGCGAAGGTCTGGCGCGCATCGGGATCCTCGATTTCCAGGATGCACTGCAGGGACCGTGGGCTTACGATTTGGTGTCCCTGCTGCAGGACGCGCGAGTCGATGTTCCACCGACTCTCGAAGCCGAGCTGTTCGCCCGATATTGCGACCGCGTTGCCGCAATAGAGCCAGATTTCGACCGCACCAGCTTCGCCGATGCCTATGCCGCACTTGGCGCACAGCGCAACACGAAGATCCTGGGCATCTTTGCCCGCCTCGCGCGGCGGGACGGCAAGACTATCTACCTGCGTCATATTCCGCGCATCTGGTCTTATCTCGCGCGAAATCTGGCGCAGCCTTCGCTGGAGCCGCTGCGCGTTTGGTATGACCGCCATTTTCCACAGCCTGTTCGCACTGCTGTGCCGTCGGCATGATAGCCTGCAGACTAGCAGGGGGATCAACGCAGCATGAGCTGGCGACCCGAAACGGCCATGGTGCTCGCTGCCGGACTCGGACAGCGCATGCGCCCGCTCAACAACGGGTTGCCGAAGCCGCTCGTGCGCCTGAAGGGGAGGCCGTTGATCGACCACGTGCTTGATCGCCTCGGTGAGGTGGGCGTGGCGCGCGCGGTCGTCAATGTCCACTACTGCGCGGACCAGATCATTGCTCACGTTGCTCCGCGGCTACGTCCCGTCATCGTGGTTTCCGACGAAATCGGCCAGCTCCTCGACACGGGTGGGGGCGTCAGGAAGGCGTTGCCAGCTCTCGGGGAAGGGTCGTTTATTATCCACAACTCGGATTCCGTTTGGATCGATCAGGCCAACTCGAACTTGTATCGGCTGTTCGCTGCATGGGACGGGGCTCAGATGGACAGCCTGATGTTGCTGGCGCCCATCGCAACCAGCATCAGCTACGTGGGCGCCGGCGACTTTGCGCTCGGCGCCGACGGGCAGATAATGCGGCGCCCGAAAGAAGGGCGCGTCCCGTTTGTTTTCACCGGTGTCTCAGTCGCGCATCCGCGTCTTTTCGAGGGCAGCCCCGACGGGCCGTTCTCACTCAACCTGTTATGGGACCGGGCCATTGCTGCCGGTCGCTTGTTTGGCGTGACGCTCGACGGCACCTGGATGCACGTCGGGGATCCAGCGGCCCTCGATGAGGCGGAGAGGCTGCTCGAGCGTGCAACATATGCCTGACGGCCGCATGGCCGCGACCGGTGCCGTGCATCGCGCCCGCATCTTCACGGTCCCGCCGGGACAGCCGTTTCTCGTCGCGGTGGCGCGCGCAATTTTGGTTGGCGATCTGCCAGTGCCTGGCGGGCCGGCGCCAGATCCGCTGAGCCTGCCGAGCTACACGTTGCTTCTGCCAACACGGCGCGCAGCGCGCGCCCTGCAGGACGCATTCCTGAAAGTCGGCGGCGGGCGCGCGTTGCTTCTACCGCGCATCAGGCCGATCGCCGAAGGTCAAGAAGATCTCGGCCTGTTGGAAGGTGCTGCAGAGCAAGTATCCCTGACGGATGGCATGGACGACCTTCCGCCGGCGATCACCGAGCTGGAGCGCCGGCTGGTGCTCACGCGATTGGTCATGGCGTGGGCCGAGGCGCAGCGGCACTCTGATACCGGCGAGGGCCGATTGCAACCATTCGCGGGCGCCAGCGCACGGACCCCTGCGCAGGCCGCCAGGCTCGGTGCCGATCTGGCCCGGTTGATGGACACAGTGGAGACCGAGAACGCAAGTCTGCGGGGGCTCGAGGATCTGGTGCCCGAGACCCTGTCAGAGCACTGGCAGACGACGCTCGAGTTCCTCAAAATAGTGACCGAAACTTGGCCTGCCTATCTCGAGGAGCGAGGACTGAGCTCGCCCATGGAGCGGCGCAACCGCCTCGTGCTAGCGGAAGCGGCCAGGCTCGCCGCACGGCCACCGGCGGGACCTCTCATCGTCGCTGGTGTAACAGGGTCAGTGCCGGCAACAGCGGAGCTGATGCGAGCGGTAAGTCGGCTCCCACAAGGAGCCATCGTTCTGCCGGCGCTCGATCAGGGGCTCGATTCGGAAACTTGGGCGACATTAACTGGCGCTGATCCAGGCCATCCTCAGCTTGGTTTACGTGTGCTTCTCGATCGACTGGGACACAGCCGCGAGCACGTGACGCTGCTGCCAGGCTGCAATTTGCAGCCGGTACGTGCACTGCGCAATCACGTTGTAACCCAAGCCATGCGCCCGGCCGCGACCACGGTGCAGTGGCGCACATTCGCAAGTACAGTGGACAGGGCGGCAGTATCTGAAGCGCTAGAAGGCATAAGCCTGATCGAGGCGTCGCGCGAGCAGGACGAGGCCGAGGCGATTGCGCTCATCCTGCGCGAGGCCCTCGAGACGCCGGGGCGAACGGCGGCGCTGGTATCGCCAGACCGGCTTCTTGCGCGGCGCGTTGCCACGCGGCTCCAAAGCTGGGGTGTGCGGGTGGACGATTCTGCGGGCCGCCCATTTGCAAAGACGGTGCCCGGCGCTTTTCTCGATCTCGTGGCCGAAGCAATCGGTTCGGATTTTGCTCCTGCTGACCTGATGGCGCTGCTCAAGCATCCCCTCACCCGGCTTGGACTGCCTGTCGGACAAATGCGACGCGCGGCGCGCGCGCTGGAGATCGCTGCTTTTCGCACCATGTACCTCGGACGGGGGCTGGCTGGCGTCGAAGCTGCGCTGGAGCGGGCGGCGCGTGAAGCCAAAAGCGGGAGTTGCCGCGACCGCGCGGTCCGACGATTGTGGGATGCCGACTGGACGGCGATGCGTGACCTCGTGCGCCGCCTTCAAGCTGCAACGGCACCGTTGACGGCGCACTTCTCCAGGCGCGACCCCGTGCCGTTGGCCGCTCTGGCCGCTGCGCACATCGAGGTTGCCGAGGCTTTGGCTCGCCCGGCTGACGAGGGGCAGCCATCTCTGCTGTGGCAGGGAGAGGCTGGCGAGGCAGCGGCGAAATTGTTCGCCGGGTTGATGGATGAGGCGATGCCGGCGCCCCTTCTGGCGGCAACAGACTACGCCGAGTTTTACCGTTGCCTGATTGCCGGCGAGAGTGTGCGCCCACGCGTTCCCGTGCATCCTCGGCTCTCTATCTGGGGACCGTTCGAGGCTCGCTTGCAGCAGGCCGACGTCATGGTGCTGGGTTCGCTCAATGAGGGCACTTGGCCTGCAGCCGCCGACCCGGGCGCCTGGCTCAACCGGCCCATGCGCAAGGCTCTGGGCTTGCCGGCGCCAGAAGAGGAGATCGGCCGCGCAGCGCATGACTTCACGACCTTTCTCGGCGCGGACAGGGTCTTTCTCACCCGCGCTACGAAGGTCGATGGAGCGCCGACTGTTCCCTCACGCTGGCTGATGCGCCTGGGAGCATTGCTCGATGGGCTCGGATTGGGCGATGTGTTGGCTGCACGCGAGCCCTGGCTGGCTTGGGCGCGTGCGCGCAATTACGTCCAGCAGCGCCGCCCGGTGTCGGCTCCCGAGCCACGGCCGCCGCTGGCGGCGCGTCCGCGCCGTGCCAGCGTCTCGGACGTGGAGCAATGGATCAAGAATCCTTACGCGATTTTTGCGCGCCATGTGCTCGGGTTGGAGGAGCTGTCGCAACTTGGCGCCGAGCCGGGCCCTAGGGAGAAAGGACAGATCGTACACGAGGCTCTGTCGCGCTTCGCTGCCCGCTACCCCGACCATCTCCCGAGCAGTGTCGCAGGGGAGCTGCTGTGTGCTGCGCAAGAGGTGCTTCAGGAGCTGGTGGGACATCCGCGCGTGGCTGCCTTCTGGCTGCCCAGGCTCGCCCGTTTCGCCGATTGGTTCGCGGAGACCGAGGCGGCGCGAAGACTGCATGTGGATCGGCTTGTCGCCGAGGTCGGCGGGGAGCTTGTCCTCGAAGCGCCTGCGGGACCGTTTGCCCTGCGGGCGCGAGCGGATCGTATCGATGCGACAGGCAAGGGCCTGATCATCACCGACTACAAGACGGGTGCACTGCCCAACGACAAGGCCGTCATGATCGGATTGGCGCCGCAATTGCCGTTGGAGGCCGCGATAGTCATGGCCGGCGGTTTCGAGCGCGTTCCGGCAGGGCCCGTGATGGCATTGCGCTACATCCGCGCTACCGGGGCGGAGCCAGCGGGAGAAGAGCGCGTCGTCAATGTGGGTGATGTCGGGGTCCTCGCTAATGATGCCCTCCAGGGGCTTGCACGCCTGGTTGCGCGCTTTGATGATGCGGCGACGCCCTATCGGGCCGTCCGGCGGGCGCGCTTCAAGTACGACTACGACAGCTATGCGCACCTTGCGCGTGTAGCCGAGTGGGCGGGCGCACGCGGCGAGGAGGACGAGTGATGGTCGCCGCTACGGACATGAAGGCCCACGAGGACGAGCGCAAACGCACGTTCCGTCTCCAGCGCGAGGCCGCCGATCCAGCCGTTTCGGCGTGGGTATCTGCCAATGCGGGCACCGGCAAGACGCATGTGCTGACGACGCGGGTGTTGCGCTTGCTGCTGGTCGATACGCCGCCGGATCGCATCCTGTGCCTCACCTACACCAAAGCCGCCGCCGCCGAGATGTCGAAACGCGTGTTCGACTGGTTGGGGACTTGGGTGACGTTGGGCGATGAAGCGCTGAGCATGGAGCTGGAAAGCCTACTTGGCCGCGAGCCGAACGGGCAGGAACTGCAGCGCGCACGGCAATTGTTCGCCATCGCCATCGAGACCCCCGGTGGGCTCAAGGTGCAAACCATTCACGCCTTCTGCGAGCGCCTGCTGCAACGCTTCCCGCTCGAAGCGGGAGTGCCGCCGCACTTCGCCATTCTCGATGAGGAAACCTGTCGCGCCCTGCAGCGTCAGGCCATCGACGAGGTTCTCGTCGAGGCGACCCGGCAGAAAGGGGCACAGATCGGGCGCGCTCTGGAGCGTGCCGTCTGCTTTGCCGTCGACGATCGCTTCGACGAGCTGCTGCGCGATGCGCTGGGTAGGCGCGATTGGCTCGAGGACGCGGGCCGGCTCGAGCTCGGGACGCGGGGCGTGTATTCCGCGGCCGAAACGCTCTACCGCGAGGCGTTCGCCGTCCGCCCGAGAGTTTCTCTGGATGACCTCGATGCGGACATTGCCGCGCTTCTGTCCGACGCGCAGCTGGCCCGTGCGCGTGACGCGCTCGCAACGGGCTCCAAAAGAGATGCGGAAGCCAGCGGCAGATTGGCCGCTGCTCTGAACGCCAAATCCCCCACGCAGAGAACTGAGGCCCTTGCCGACCTGTTCCTGACTGACAAGGCTCAGTCGCGCGCGGCGCTCATGACCAATGGCGTCGCCAGCGAGCATCCGGATGTGAGTAGGTACCTGTCGGCCGCACAGGCACGCTTTGCAGCGCTCTACACCGAGCGCAGCCATCTTGCTGTGATCGAGGCCACGATGGCGCTGATACAGCTCGCTGACGCAGTAATGCAGCGCTACGTCACGCTGAAGGACCGCCGCGCGGCTCTCGACTTCGACGACCTCATAAGAAAGTCCGCCGGCCTACTCAGCGAGCACGCGAGCGCGGAGTGGGTTCTCTACAAGCTCGACGGTGGTCTCGATCACATCCTGGTCGACGAGGCCCAGGACACCAGTCCGGCGCAGTGGAACGTTATCGAGGCGCTGGCAGACGAGTTCTTTTCCGGCGCCGGCGCGCGCGAACGGGCTGTGCGCACGCTGTTCGCGGTCGGCGACGAGAAACAGTCGATCTACGGCTTCCAGGGTGCACGTCCCGAAATGTTCGCCAGCGTCGGCCGACAATTTGCGCAGGCGGCAGAGAACGTCGGGCTCATCTGGCGCGACGTTCCGCTGACACTCTCCTTTCGCTCTGTTTTGCCTGTCCTCGCCGTAGTCGATGCAGTGTTCGCGGATCGCTCGCGCACCGCTGGTCTGTCGGCGCGGCCTGAGCCCGTGCGCCACGTTGCCAACCGCCAGGGTCACGCCGGCCTAGTCGAGATCTGGGAGACAGAAAAAAGTGAAGACGTCGGCCAGGTCGATGTCTGGGCGCCACTCGATGAAGCCCAGCCGTCGTCTCCCGTGGCGCGCCTGGCGGCGCGCACCGCCGATACGATCAAGGATTGGCTGAAGAACGGCGAGTTTCTGACATCGGAAGGCCGGAAGATACGACCCGGCGATATCCTGATCCTGGTCAGAAAGCGGCAGCCGTTTGCGGAAGCGATGGTGACAGCATTGAAGTCCCGCAATATTCCGGTGGCGGGCGCTGATCGCATCAGGCTTGCCGACCAGATCGTGGTGCAGGACCTGATGGCTGTCGGCGATTTCATTCTGCTGCCCGAGGACGATCTGGCTCTCGCGACGCTCCTCAAGAGTCCATTCTTCGGTCTGAACGACGATGATCTGATCGCCGTAGCGCCGGGCCGTAAAGGCTCGCTCTGGTCGGCGCTGTTGGCGGCGGCCGAGTTTACACCGCGTCTCAAACCGGCAGCAGAAGCGCTCAAGCGGTGGCGGGCACGCGCAGACTATGCGCCTCCGTTCGAGTTCTTCGCTGCACTTCTCGATGCTGATGGAGAGCGTCGGCGGCTGCTCGAGCGGCTAGGACCGGAGGCGGCGGACGCCATCGATGAGTTCCTGGATCTGGCTCTGAAGTATGACGAGGCTTCGCCGCCATCGCTGCAGGGATTTCTCGACTGGCTGCGTCGCAGCGATATTGTCGTCAAGCGCGACATGGAGCAGGGGCGCGGCGAGGTGCGCGTCATGACGGTGCACGGCGCTAAGGGTCTGGAGGCGCCGATCGTGTTTCTGCCCGATACGTGCACGACGAGATCGGGTGAGCGGCCCGGCGGCCTCCTCGCACTGCCACACGCCGTCCGGCCGCCAGGTGTTGCAGAACCCTTCTGCTGGCCGGTGAAAGGCACGAGCCAGGCAGCGGGCGTGCAGAGCGCTCGCGCCGCCGCCCAGGCGCGCGACTCCGCGGAGCGCAATCGCCTGCTCTACGTGGCGCTCACACGGGCCCGCGACCGGCTCTACATCGCGGGCTATGAAGGCATCCGCGGCCGGGAACGCGAGTGCTGGTACGATCTCGTTGGCGATGCGCTGGCGGACTTCTTGTCGAGGCCAGCGATGCGAGCGGACGACGCGTCCGCCGTTTGGCGTCGAAGCAAGTGGCTGCGCCGCAGACCGCAAGGATGGATCCAGCGTCCGGCCCCGATGCACTTGCCCCACCGGACTGGGCGCGGCGGCCTGCTCCTCGTGAACCGGGTCTCGCCATCCCCCTTGCGCCATCGCGGCTTGCGCCCCTGGAGATCGATACCGAGGGCGAGCCCGTGGAGTTGCCGCGGGAGAAATACCGTCTCGAAGAGCCATCTGCCATTGCGCCTGCCGCGCTGCGCGATGGGCAGCGGTTCTTGCGCGGCACGCTCACGCATGCGCTGTTGCAGCACCTGCCTGGCTTGGACAGCGCGACTTGGGAGGGCGCGGCCAATCGTTTCGTGCGCTCGCGCGGAGCCGCCCTGTCGCAACGCGTACGCGACAGCATCGTGGCCGAGACGCTGGCCCTCCTGCGTCGCTCCGATTTTGCGCCACTCTTTGGACCATCGAGCCAAGCCGAGGTGCCGATCGTGGCGGAGATCGAGGTGCCCGGTGGAAAAGGCCGCAAGCTGCGGCTGACAGGGCAGATCGATCGTCTCGTGCGCTTGGGTCACGAAGTCTTGATTGTCGACTACAAGACGAACCGGCCCCCGCCGCGCCGCGCCGAGGACGTTGCTGAAGCCTACACGCTACAGCTTGCCGCCTATCGGCTGGCTGTGCGCCAGATCTTCCAGGAGGTGCGAGTGCGGGCTGCCGTGCTTTGGACAGATGGCCCTGACATCATGGAGATTCCGGCTGATCTGCTCGATGCCCAGCAGGCGCGGTTGTTCGCGCTGGAGACCCTCAACCTTGACGCTTGAGGGAGCGCTCCCTACCTTCCGCCTCACGAATCGATCCGGCCCCTGACGGGCCTTTCCAGGAGACCACTGCAAATGACTGCGTTCGTAACCGACGCGACGTTCGACAGCGAGGTGATCAAATCGGCCGAGCCGGTGGTCGTGGACTTCTTCGCCGAGTGGTGCGGCCCCTGCAAAGCCATGGCCCCAGCGCTGGATCAAGTGGCCCAGGAAATGGCCGGCAAGGTCAAGGTGGTGAAGATCGACGTCGATCAGAATCCAGAGATCACGCAACGCTTCCGCATCCAGGCCATGCCGACCCTGATGCTCTTCAAGGACGGCAAGGTGGCGGCCCAGCAGGTCGGTGCGCTGGTCCAGAAGAAGAAGCTCGAGGACTGGATCAAGTCGTCGATTTGAGACGATGCGCAGTGCTTGCGAGGGCCTCGGCGCGATACCCCCGGGGCCCTCAGTTCATCTGCGGCGTAACGCCGTCCTGCAGCGCCAGCATATGCCCCGCAAGGTAGAGCGAGCCGCAGATCACGATGCGCACCGGACCTGCCGTTGCCGCCATGATGTGCCGCAAGGCTGCGGGAACGTCATCTGAGGCCTCGGCGTCCAGTCCGCATTGCCGCGCGATCGCGGCCAAGGCTTCCGGCGCGAATGGCGCCTCGTGTGCGCCTGGTATGGGCACGGTGAGCACCCTCCGTGCGAGGCCTCGAAAAGGTTCCAGAAATTGTGCGGCCTGCTTCTGGCCCATCATGCCGGCGACCAGATACAGCGGCCGCGGAGAACGCTCCTCGAGATCCGCCAGCGCTTGCGCAATGGCAAGTCCGCCCGCCTGATTGTGACCGCCGTCGAGCCACAGCTCGCAGTCCTTGCGCATAATGTCGCTCAGGAGACCGGGGCCGAGGCGCTGCATTCGCGCCGGCCAGCGCACGTCGGTCAATCCGTTTTCGATCGCCCGATCATCGAGACCCAAGTGCTTGAGCGCCAGCCCTGCGGCGATGGCAGTCCCCGCGTTGACGATCTGATGCGGTCCGATGAGCGCCGGCAGGGGCAGGTCTAGCAGTCGGTCGTGCTGCTGGAACACGAGCCGGCCGCGCTGCTCGAAGGCATCGAAATCTTCACCCCACGCAATGATGGACGCGCCGACGCGCCGAGCTTGCTCCCGCACCACGTCCGATATGGACGCTTGCTGCCGGGAGACGATGCAAGGAACGCCGCGCTTCATGATGCCGGCCTTCTCGAAGGCGATCTTCTCGACCGTGTCGCCGAGCTTTTCCGCGTGGTCCATCGAGATCGGGGTAATGACAGTCAGGGCCGGTGGGTTGATCACATTGGTCGCGTCGAAGCGGCCGCCCAGTCCGACTTCGAGCAGAACCGCATCGGCCGGTATCTCCGAGAACGCCAGCAAGGCGGCAGCCGTGGTAATTTCGAAGAATGTAATCGGCTCGCCGGCGTTGACGCGGGCAACCCGCTGCAGCAGCTCAACGAGCGTTGGTTCCGCGATGGGTCTGGCGCGGCCATCCGGGCCCGGAACGGCAATGCGCTCGTTGAATCGAATGAGGTGGGGCGAGGTATAGACGTGCACGCGCCGGCCAGCTGCCTCCAGCATCGCTTTGAGGAAAGCCGTAACCGAGCCTTTGCCATTCGTGCCGGCGATATGGACGACGGGAGGAAGCCTCTTCTCGGGGTGCCCGAGTTTGACGAGTAGTCGTTCGATGCGGCCGAGGGACAGGTCGATCAGCCTCGGGTGAAGCGTCCTCAGCTCGGCCAGAATCTCGTCGCTGTTGCGCATCGACTCCTAGTCCTTGAGCGTGGCTGGTGTGAGGGTTCTGCAGGCGAGAACAAGCTCTGCGCCTCAGCGCTGTGTCGCCCCGTCGACTAGGAGCGCGCGCCGTCCTTGGGCGACGCACGTGCATTCGTGCTGTCGCCATCGCGCTGCGCTTTCGGCCGTGTATCGATGCGGTTCGGCTCGAAGTGCTCGGCCGTATCCACGGGCTCGGCGTCTACGCCATCTCCGGAGCGCGCCAAGTTTTCGAGAAGCTTGCCATCGACCGGAGTGCCGTTGAGATAACCGTGCGGTCTCGCCGTCTTCTCACGGTCAGGCCTGGCGGTCTTGGCTGCACCCGCGCCCGACGTCAATAACCGGACAATGGTCACCAGAGTCTCGGTCAACTGATGTCGATGCACGACCATGTCGATCATGCCGTGAGCGAGTAGGTACTCGGCGCGTTGAAAGCCCTCCGGCAATTGCTCGCGAATGGTCTGCTGTATCACACGTGGCCCGGCAAAGCAGATGAGCGCGCCGGGCTCGGCGATGTGAATATCCCCCAGCATGGCATATGAGGCTGTAACGCCGCCGGTGGTGGGGTCAGTCAGTACGACGATGTAAGGCAGGCGCGCCTCGCGCAGGCGCTGCACGGCAATGGTCGTGCGCGGCATCTGCATCAGGGACAAAATACCCTCCTGCATGCGCGCGCCGCCGGATGCCGCAAACAGGATGAACGGCGCTTTCCTTTCCACCGCCCGCAACATGCCCGTGATGACGGCCTCACCAGCGGCCATGCCCAGCGAGCCAGCCATGAACTCGAAATCCTGGGCGGCAGCTACGACAAGGTGGCTGTTGAGCCGGCCCTCGCCCACCAGGACCGCGTCTTCCAGATTGGTTTTGGCCTTAGCGTCCTTCAGGCGCTCAGTGTAGCGGCGGCCATCGCGAAAGCGCAGCGGGTCCTGAATGACGGCCGGGACCGGAACGCGGATATACTCGCCCTGGTCGAACAGGCTCCCCAGGCGCTGCTCGGCACTCATGCGCGAGTGGAAGCCGCAGCACGGAAAGACGAAGCGGTTCTCCTCGAGCGCCTTGCGATCCGACATCTGACCGCAGCCCGGACACTTCAGCCAAAAGTTGTCGGGCGGCTCGCGACGTGTCGTGAGCAGGCTCCGAATCTTCGGACGGACGACGTTGTTGATCCAATTCACGCTGGCGGGCTCCGCGACACCCTGTTGCTGTTCCCACACGGGACCAGATTGTGGCAGCCCGAAGGCGCCATTGTGCGCTGGCTCATGGACTGCGCAAGGCTTGGCTCAGGCCTTTTACCAGATCTAGGACTGCCGGCACCGTCTTGCCACAGGTTTGGCCCTTGTCATCCAAGGAATCTTTGATCGCAGTAACCAACGCAGAACCCACCACCACCCCGTCGGCGCCTGCGGCAATGGCGCGGGCCTGAGCCGGCGTTTTGAGGCCAAAACCGACCACAACTGGAAGATGCGTCGATTTCTTGATTTCTGCAACGTTAAGGTGAACGCTGGCCGCGTCCGGTGCAGCTGTACCGGTTATTCCGGTAATCGAGACATAGTAGAGGAAGCCTGACGTATTGCCGAGCACGGCAGGCAGGCGCCGGGCGTCAGTGGTGGGCGTTGCCAGGCGGATGAAGTTCAAGCCTTTCTCTCTGGCGGGGAGGCACAGCTCTGCGTCCGCCTCGGGCGGCACATCGACGATGATGAGCCCGTCGATGCCGGCGGCGACCGCATCATCCAGGAAACGCTCACGCGGATAGACGTAGATGGGATTGTAGTAGCCCATCAGCACGATCGGCGTGTCGTGGTCCTGCGCGCGGAACGCATGCACCAGCTCGAGCGTGCGCTGCATGGTGTGGCCCCCCTTGAGCGCGCGCAGCGAGGAGGCCTGTATGGCCGGCCCGTCCGCCATCGGATCGGAGAACGGCATGCCGAGCTCGATGATGTCGGCGCCGGCGGCTGGCAGGCCGAGCAGGACCTTCTCGCTCGTCGCATAGTCCGGGTCCCCGGCCGTAACGAACGTCACGAGCGCCTTGCGACCCTGCTGCTTGAGCGTGGCGAAGCGGCGGTCGATACGTGTCTCCCTTTGCATTGCTAATGATCCTCGCCCGGCTCTGCTTACATCTTCATGCCCAGATATCCGGCCACCGCGAACACGTCCTTGTCGCCGCGACCGCACATGTTCATGACCAGCAGATCGTCCTTCGGCAAGGTGGGTGCGAGCTTGGTTACCCAAGCCAGTGCGTGCGCCGGTTCGAGCGCGGGTATGATGCCCTCGAGCCGCGTGCAAAGTTGGAACGCCTCGAGGGCTTCTTTGTCCGTCGCGGACGCGTAGGTGACGCGACCGGTGTCCTTCAGCCAGGAATGCTCGGGCCCGACGCCTGGGTAATCGAGACCGGCCGATATGGAATGGCCCTCGAGAATCTGCCCGTCGTCGTTCTGCAAGAGGTAAGTGCGGTTGCCGTGCAGAACTCCAGGCTTGCCGCCGTTCATGGAAGCGGCATGCCCATTGGGCACCTCTAGGCCGTGCCCGGCAGCCTCGACGCCGTAGATCTTGACGCTCTTGTCATCGAGGAACGGATGGAACAGGCCGATGGCGTTGGAGCCGCCGCCGATGCAGGCGACCAGCGTATCGGGCAGCCGGCCTTCCGCTGCCATCATCTGTTCCCGCACCTCCTTGCCGATAATCGACTGGAAATCGCGCACCATGGCTGGGTACGGGTGCGGACCGGCGGCTGTGCCGATCAGATAATAGGTGTCGCGCACATTGCTGACCCAGTCGCGCAGAGCCTCGTTCATCGCGTCCTTCAGTGTCCCGGCGCCCGAGGTTACAGGGTTCACTTTGGCGCCGAGTAAGCCCATGCGAAAAACGTTGGGTTTCTGCCGCTCGACGTCGGTCGCGCCCATGTAGATCTCACACGGCAGCCCGAAGCGGGCGCACACGGTGGCTACCGCCACGCCGTGCTGGCCCGCGCCAGTCTCGGCGATGATGCGGGTCTTACCCATGCGGCGGGAGAGCAGGATCTGGCCCAGGCAGTTGTTGATCTTGTGGCTCCCGGTGTGGTTGAGCTCGTCACGCTTGAAATAGATCTTGGCGCCGCCCCCGCCGCCGGAGGCGGCAGACACTTCACGAAGGTGATCCGTCAGGCGCTCCGCGAAGTAGAGCGGGCTGGGCCGTCCGGCATAGTGCGTGCTCAGGTGAGCCAGCTCGGCTTGGAAGCTCGCGTCTCTCTTCGCATCGGAGTAGGCCTGCTCTAGCTCGAGAATGAGCGGCATCAAGGTCTCGGCGACGAAACGTCCGCCAAACAGGCCAAAAAATCCCTGATCGTCAGGACCGGCGCGATAGCTGTTGGGTGTGCCAGCAGTGGGAGCGTGGCGTGACGATGCGGTGACCATGGCGATCTCGCAACTCGTATTAGGCCGATACTGAGGCGGACTTCGCTGCAGCTAGAAACTGCCGGATCAGCTCCGGTGATTTCACGCCCGGCACCATCTCCACCCCGGAGGAGACGTCGACCGCGAAGGGGCGGGTGAGACGGATGGCCTCGCACACGTTTGCCGGCGTGAGGCCGCCGGAAAGCATGAAGTCGAGCTTGCCGGACATGCCATCGAGCAGGTGCCAATCGAAAGCGAGGCCGTTGCCACCGGGGAGCGCGCCACGCAGCGAGGCCGGTGCCTTTGCGTCGAACAGAATGAGCTCGGCGATGGCCTTGTACGCGAGTGCGGCGTCGACCTCACCGATGGTCTGCACGGCTACGGCTTTGATGATCGGACGGGCCGAGCGGGCCACGATCTCCGATACTCTTTCAGCGGACTCGTGACCGTGGAGTTGGATGAGATCCGGATCGACGTTCGTCAAGATCTGATTGAGCAGAGCATCATCAGGATCAACCAGCAGTGCAACGCTGCGGGCGCGGCCGCGTGCAGCTTTGACGAGATCGCGCGCGATCGCCGGCGCGACGTTGCGTGGGCTCGGTGGATAAAACACGAAGCCGACGAAATCGGCACCGCCGGCGAGCGCTGCATCGAGCGCCGGGCGGGTCTTGAGGCCGCAGATTTTGACTTTTGTCGTCATACCAGCCTGTGCATCGGCAGGCACGGGTCTCAAGTCAAGGCATTTCCACTGGCAAATGTCCGATCCCAGCTGAAATGTCTGTGCCGGTCGCTCGGTTAGCGATTTGCGACCGCCAGCGTCTTGGGCCCGGCGGTGCGCTCCTGCTCGCGCGTCAGGCGATCAGCCTCGGCCCGCCATCGCATCGCCTCCAGCGCACGAGAGCGAGCCGTCCGGCGCCACTTGCTCTGCGTTGCCCATGTCGCAATCCCGCCCAGAATGACGCCGGTCATCAGGACGATGAAGAGATAGGCATAGAACGGCAGCTCCAGCGAAAGGACCGGTGTCTCGGGGCGGAATGGATCCAGCACGAGACGCACCGGATGCCGGTTTGCCACGGCCAGGGTGACGAGCACCGCCGCAACCGGAAACGCCACGAACAACCAGAGCACGCGCCTCAACACCCCACTGCCTCATCAGTGCTGCGACTTGGATTTGATATTGAGCCGCTCACGCAGCTCCTTGCCGGTCTTGAAGAAGGGCACGAACTTCTCATCGACCGAAACGGAAGCACCGGTCCTCGGGTTGCGGCCTTGGCGCGGCGGCCGGTGCTTCACGGTAAAGGCTCCGAAGCCCCGGAGCTCTACGCGGTCGCCACGGGCCAAGGCCTCCACGATCTCGTCGAAGATGACATTGACGATGCGCTCGATGTCCCGGTGATAGAGATGCGGGTTTGCCGCAGCAATCTTCTGTATCAACTCCGACTTGATCACGGGACTACCCTCCAAATCCGCAATGTACTTGTAATTGCTCAATTTTCAGAAGGCTGCCAAACCGAAACGAGTCCGTCAAGTCGCAACAAGGCCAAACGGGGGTCATCTGCGGCCAGCTCGAGGAGTTTGGCCGTGGGAATACCGATTAACTTGGCCGCTGACTTGGTGAAGAGGTCGATCAGGCTCCAGTCGTCATCGCGCTTTGGCTTCCAGTCGACGATCTTCAAACCTTTGGTGACGCCGCGCTTCTCCTCGAGCCAGGCCTGGGCTTCGCGCTCGCCGCCGATCTGGTCGATCAGCTTATACTCGAGGGCCTCACGCCCGGAGTACACCCGCCCCTGTTCGAGGCCGGGCACGTCCGCGGTGTTGATGCTGCGGCGGGAGGCAACGAGACCCACGAACCAGCGCATCGACTCTGCGACCATCTGCTGGGCGGTTTGACGGCCGGCTTCGTCGACCGGCTGGAATGGCGACGGATTGGCCTTGAGCGGACCACTCTTGATCTCGTTCATCTTGACGCCGAGCTTGCTGAGCAGCTCTGTAACCTCCGCCCACTGGAAGATCACGCCGACCGAGCCGGTAATCGTATTGCCGCGGGCAACGATGCGATCCGTAGCTAGGCCAGCGATATAGGCGGCCGAGGTTGCGACGGTTCCAAACTGCGCCACGACAGGCTTCTTGGCGGTAACGCTGCGTATCGCCTCGAACAAGGCCTCTCCGCCCGTAGTGGTCCCACCCGGGCTGTTGATGAAAAGAAGCACTGCCTCGACGCTCTTGTCTCTGGCGATTTCACGCAGCAGTTTGAGCTGATCCCGGTTCTCGGTGATGATGCCTTCGAGGTTGACGCGGGCGATCTGCCGCTCACTGAACGCACGACCGCCGACGCCTTTGAAGATCAGTGCGCCGAACGCCAGAACACCAGCAATCACGGCAGCAACGCGCCACAGCGATAGATGTCGTCTTAAGCGCCTGCGGTCGAGAATGGCTTCGGTCTCGAGGCTCATGACATGATCCGCGATTGGACTGCGATTCCAGATTGGCGGCGTGGCGTGCCGTAGCGAAGGTGCCGAAGCCTCTCCTTGTACCACTGCGGCACAGGGAGAGGAGCGCGGCTATTCCTCCTTGTCGGCCTCGTCGCCGCTCTCGCGCTTCTTGAGCGCGGCCTTGAAGATATCGCCCAGCGACGCGCCCGAGTCCGACGAGCCGTACTGCGCGACCGCCTGCTTCTCCTCGGCGATCTCCAAAGACTTGATCGATACGGTAACCCGGCGGCTGGCCTTGTCGATGCCGATGATGGCCGCGTCCACCTTGTCGCCGACATTGAAACGCTCGGGCCGCTGCTCGGATCGGTCGCGCGAGAGATCGGAACGCCGAATGTAAGTAGTGATATCGCTGTCGGCGAGCTTCACCTGGATGCCGTTCGCCTCTACAGCGATGACCTCGCAGGTAACCGCGTCCCCCTTCTTGAACTTGCCGATGGTCTCCAGAGGATCGCCGGCAACCTGCTTGACGCCGAGAGAGATGCGCTCCTTCTGGCTGTCGACATCGAGCACGACGGCTTTGACGTTGTCGCCCTTCTTGTAGTCCTTGATGGCCTCGTCGCCCGACCGGTTCCAATCGAGATCGGAGAGATGCACCATGCCGTCGACGCCGCCGTCGAGGCCGATGAAGAGGCCGAACTCGGTGATATTGCGCACCGGACCCTCCACCACCGCCCCTTTGGGATGGGCCGCCAGGAATGCATCCCAGGGATTGTCCTGCGTCTGCTTCAGACCCAGCGAGATGCGACGCTTCTGCGGATCGACCTCGAGGATCTGCACCTCCACCTGCTGGCTGGTGGAGACGATCTTGCCCGGATGGACGTTCTTCTTGGTCCAGCTCATCTCCGAGACGTGGATCAGCCCTTCGACGCCGGGTTCCAGCTCGACGAATGCGCCATAGTCGGCGATGTTCGTCACCGTGCCGCCGAAGCGAGCTCCCACCGGATATTTGGCCTCGATGCCGGCCCACGGGTCGGCCTGCAGCTGCTTCATGCCCAGGCTGATGCGCTGCGTCTCGGGGTTGATGCGGATGATCTGCACCTTGACGGTGTCGCCCACATTGACGACGTCGCTCGGATGGTTCACCCGCCGCCAGGCCATGTCGGTGACGTGCAGCAGACCGTCGATGCCGCCGAGGTCGATGAAGGCGCCATAGTCCGTGATGTTCTTGACCACGCCGTCGATGATCTGTCCTTCTGCGAGCTTGGCCACGATCTCGGAGCGCTGCTCGGCCCGGGTCTCCTCGAGCACGGAGCGGCGCGATACGACGATGTTGCCGCGCCGGCGATCCATCTTGAGGATCTGGAACATCTGCGGCTGGTTCATCAGCGGACCGATATCGCGCACCGGGCGAATGTCGACCTGCGATCCTGGCAGGAAGGCCACCGCGCCGTCGAGATCGACGGTGAAGCCGCCTTTCACCTTGTTGAAGATGATGCCTTCGACTTTCTCGTTGGCGTTGAATTTGTGCTCGAGCTTGGTCCAGCTCTCCTCGCGCCGCGCCTTGTCGCGGCTCAGAACCGCTTCGCCCAGCGCATTCTCCATACGCTCCAGATAGACCTCGACCTCGTCGCCGATTTTCAGGTCGGCCGGCTTCCCACCGAGGCCGAACTCCCGCAGCGGCACGCGGCCCTCCATCTTGAGGCCGACGTCGATGACGGCGAGATCCTTCTCTATCGCCGTGATCTTGCCTTTGATGACGCTACCCTCGAACGGGCTGTCACCCCCAAAGCTCTCGTTGAGGAGGGCCGCGAAGTCGTCGCGTGTGGGGTTCAGCTCCTTGGATTGGCCAGCGGTGATGGTCATCTATGCTCCTTCATACGTGTCTCTCTGTGCGGAAGCGGACGTCGGCTCCACTTCGCATGCGATGATCAGCATAAGCAGTGTGTCCGCCCGCGCCAGCCCACCGGCTGGAGCCAAGCGGGGCATTCCGCTCAAGCTCGGTTCAAGGTGTTTCTTGTCAACGCCAACCGCCGGCCGGCACTCGCCCACCAAAGAGGGATTGGGCGGCCTTTGCAGGTGCCCTATTGGTGGATCTTCCTCTTGATCAGTCCGATGGCAACGTCGAATGCGGCTTCTATATCCAAATTGCTGGTATCGAGCAAGGTTGCGTCGGGGGCAGGGCGCATTGGCGCTTCCGCGCGCTCCGCATCTCTGGCGTCCCGGCGCTTGATTACATCGAGTACGGCCGCCTCGCTGACGACCTCGCCGCGCTGCCGAAGCTCCTCGAAGCGCCGGCGGGCCCGCACGATTACATCTGCGGTAACGAAAATCTTAACGTCGGCGTCAGGGCACACGACGGTACCAATGTCGCGGCCGTCGAGAACCGCACCGGGCTTCTGGCGTGCGAAATCACGTTGGAAATCCAGGAGCGCGGCCCGTACTGTGGGGATGCGGGCAACCACCGAGGCGGCGTCGCCGACCCCCGGCTGGCGCAAACCCGGGTCGGAGAGCGTGGTTGGATCGAGCGTGCGTGCTACGGCTGTGGCGGCCGCTTCGTCCTCCAGCGACGCACCACGCGCCAGCAACCCGCGCGCGACGGCGCGGTAGAGAAGCCCAGTGTCCAGCCAAGCAAAGCCGAGATGGGTGGCGATGCGCTTGGCAAGCGTGCCCTTGCCGGAGGCGGCCGGTCCATCGATGGCAATGATCATCGCGAGCCGGCTTCCGCTGCCTGGAGCTCGGCTCCAAGTCGTTGCATGAGACCAGAGAACTCGGGAAAACTCGTCGACACGTAGGTGACGTCATCCACCGTCACGGGCCGATCTGCGCCGAGGCCCATGACCAGGAACGCCATGGCGATGCGGTGATCCATATGGGTCGCGACGGTGCCACCGCCTTCCACGCTGCCTCCTGCAACGATGAGCGTATCGCCGTCGACCTTTGCCGCAACGCCATTGGCGATCAGCCCGGCGGCGGTAGCAGCCAGCCGATCGCTCTCCTTCACCTTGAGCTCCGCAAGGCCTTCCATGCGGGTCTCTCCCTCCGCGTAAGCGCACAGCACCGACAGCACTGGATACTCGTCGATCATGCTCGGTGCACGTTGCGGCGGCACGCGCACGCCTCGCAATTTCGAATGACGCACGCGGATATCGGCGATGGGCTCGCCGCCTGCTTCGCGGCGATTGAGGAAGGCGATATCGGCGCCCATTTCACCCAGCGTCACGTAAAAGCCGGTCCGGGTTTCGTTGACCAGGACGCCTTCGATGACCACCTCTGACTCCGGCACGATGAGCGCCGCTGCGGTCAGAAAGGCGGCAGAGCTCGGGTCGCCTGGCACCGTTACCTCGCGGCCGGAAAGTTCGGCATCGCCCTTGACGGTAATCGCGCTGCGGCCTCCGCGCTGAGCTGTCCGCACGTCGGCGCCAAAATAGCGCAGCATCCGCTCGGTATGGTCGCGGGTCGCTTCCGCCTCGATCACCGTTGTTTCACCAGCGGCGCTGAGACCCGCCAGCAGCACGGCCGACTTCACCTGGGCGCTTGGCACGGGCGAGGTGTATGTGACAGGCACCAGATCGGCCGACCCGCGAAGGGTCAGCGGCAACGTCTCCTTGTCCTCTTCGACCCGCAGACCCATTTGCCCCAGCGGTGTGAGCACCCGGCGCATCGGTCGGCGCGACAGCGATGCGTCGCCAGTCATGCGAGCGCGAATATCGTTCCCGGCGATCACGCCCATCATCAGGCGCGAGCCGGTGCCCGAATTCCCGAAATCGAGGTCTGCTGCAGGCTGCGCGAGGCCCCCAACGCCGCGACCGAGGACCTCCCAATGATCTCCGACCTTGCGCGCAGGGCAGCCGAGCGCGGTCACGGCCTTGGCGGTGCTGATGACGTCTTCGGCTTCAAGCAGGCCTTCGATCCGTGTCCGTCCGCTCGCCAGCGCGCCGAGCATCAGGGAGCGGTGAGAAATGGATTTGTCGCCCGGGACGCGCACGGTCCCGTGCAGCGGCCTGCCTCTCGCTGACCGCATCGGGACGGGCGCTAATGTGCTTTGGGACAAGGAGAAAGTGCCTCTCTGCAAACGGAGTTGGTTGTCCGCACCAGCGTTCGGTGGACGACCTATTCGATCACTCCAGAAATGCTTTTGACAGGTCGTCGCGCTCCATGGCAAGAGCAGCGCAAACTACTCCGAAATTCGAGGACTATCCGATGGCGAAGAAAGCTGACCGCGGAACCAAGAGAACTTGCCAGAACGCCTCGTGCGGCGCCCGCTTTTACGATCTGGCTCGCGATCCGATTACGTGCCCGATCTGCGGCTCGGTGTACGCGCTTGCTTTGTCGGCACAGGCCGTCGGTGCGGTTGCCGGCGACGACAAGCCTGGGCGAAGGCCGGCCAAGAAACCCGAGTTGGTCGTGCCTGAAGTGGCGAGGGACCTTCCCGAAGCTACCAGCGAGGATGCGCTGGCCGAGGCGGCGGAGGGCGATGAGGCGATCGCGACCGACGACGATGAGACCTTCCTGGAAGAGGAGGAGGAGGACGGCGGTGACGTCTCCGGCATCATCGGCGGGCCGGTGAGTGAGGAGGGTGAGGAGCCCTAGTGTGATGATCGAGAAATCGCCATTGCTCTCGGCCTGTCTCCTGAGCGAATTTCTCGATCTGAATCACACTAGGAAACATGAACTTGCTAGTGTCCCTTCGATCGCGAAGCTCGTTCAATGCTTGCCTCGGGGTTCGACGAGCTGCGCGATCGGGACACTAGAAAGATTTCCTTGCACAATCGGCGTTGCCGAACTAGGTAAGCGGCGCCGGGAGCCTTTGCTCTCTCGCAGACTTCCCAACAGGTCGGGGCCGTAGCTCAGTTGGGAGAGCGCTTGAATGGCATTCAAGAGGTCAGCGGTTCGATCCCGCTCGGCTCCACCAACAAAATTAAGCACTTAGATGGTCGATGTCAGGCTCCGTGGGACGAAAGGTTCCACGGAGGTACCGGGAAATTTGTATGATGGCGGCAGCGCGTCAGTGGTGCTGGCGGATGTGAGCGAATCCGTTTAGGACTGAGGTCCGCACCGTGATGAACGGGGCGTTCCGCCGTCCGTCGGGGCGTAAAACCGGCGTTCCGCTTCCGTCAGAGCGATATCTGGCGTTCCGTCGCTCGCACGATAGCCGAGCAGCGCTCGGCGGTTGGCGCATTTGAATTCCGCAGCAGCTGCTGCCGCCTCGGCCTCAACAGGCTCGTGGCGCTACGGGCCGACCTGACGGAGTGATCCATGAAGGTCGTCCTGACCATAGATGTGACGAGGGTTATTTTGGCGATAGCCATACTCGTCGAGATATTGCGCTGATGGAGAAAGCCCCGCTTCGGCGGGGCTTTTGCTTTCACCAGCCCTTGTCGCGCTTCAGTTGTTGTAGACCCTGGAGTTCCTGAAGAAGTGCTTGAACCATCTCTGGGTTGGCAGTGGGTCTAATTTGCCGGATGTCCTCTTCGCCTCTGTGTATGGCTTCTTCAGTTTCTGCGATTGCTTGAGCCAGTTCTGCGGGTGAAGTTATGGTGGATAGATCACGCATTGCGTACTCCTGAATTTAGAAGTGCAGGGTGTTCATATATGTTGCCGATGCCGTCTTGCCTCACTCGCGTGGCCCGTTCATTGATAATTGGCTTAGTCGTGGCCGGCCCTTTCTGTTGCATGGGCATGACCACGCGGCGCTCTGGCTGATGCCTGACGGCAGCGCCATGACTTCTGCCGCCTTCTACTACCGCTTCTGCCGAGCCACCGACGACGAATTCCGTTCATCGAACAATCCCGCATTTCGTGCGCAAGATCGCGGCGACCGGCATCTCAGTCTTCGAGCCTGCGCTGGTTGAAATCATTCAGCAGGTGCTGGACCATAGCGGCGACGACATGCGCAAGGAGCGGTATGACCTTGCCGATCGGCTAAATGCAAGCCGACGATACATCGAATTGCTCGGCGCGCGGCGACGCCGCGCGATCGGGAGTTTGCTTGACGGCGAGGGCCGGACGTAAGCGCCTCGATAACATGGACCCCACCAGAACGGGGGTTTGCGCCAGAGAAAGTCGGTACATCTACCCATTTTCGCTTCGTCGGACGGGGTTCATAAAACGAGTGTTGTAGCGCTCGTCTTGCGACCCGAGCCTTTCGTCAAAGGCGAGACGCGTCACCAGATCGGCATGCTTCAAGGAACGCTCTTCTTGAAGGTGCACATAGGAGGAGAGAATGATCAGGTTGATTGCTGTTGTCTTTGCCTTGACCGTCGCAACATCTGCGCAGGCCATGTCAGTCGCGCCGCGTCATCAGCCGGACAGCATGATCACGCAAGCCCGCCAAGCATGCGGCGCGGGTATGCACATGGTTAACGGCAGATGCGTGACCACATCCGCCCGCCGCCACGTCCGTCGGGACGTCGTCCGCGGACGCTGATGTCCGCGCAATTCCGCGGGCGCGCGAGTGCGGCGGCTAGCCCGCGTTCTGCTTCTCGGCGACACGAAGAGCGAGAGTACGGTGAGATACCTCGGTGTCGAGGCCGATGATGTGCTCTAGGTCGCCGGGAAATTGACGTCTGATTAGCTGGGCAGGGCTGCCGTGCTCTGCCCAACAGCGTAACCGGGAACCGTGCCAAGTTCTGGCGTGTTGCCCCGCAACTACTGAACCGCCCTTGGATCGTGAGCGAGGTGGTGTTTGCCAGCGCCACCACTTAGGCTCGACATGGTCTCGCCGAAACCGTGCATGTATACATGCGCTGTGTTCTCGGACAGGTGATCCGAGGATCTTTGGCCCTGCCCCACGCCGCATAGGCTTCACCAAGCTCGCCCCGCACTCTTCCCAACCAGGCCGCACGCGCGTTCCGTCGTGCGATGGTTTTGAGCGCCGACGGGGTGCCGTTCGCCCACATGTCCGTGTCTGTGCAACGAGGTTGCGCCGAGGCTGGAAGCGCGATCAACAGCGCCAGACCCAAGGACAACGAAAACGACATCAAACAGCGGCGGTCAAAGGGCATAGGCGGCCAGCACTGCAACAATGAAGCCTGCATGCAAAGCCAGGAAGATCAAACTGAGGTTGAGGATGCGGGCCATGGCCGATGTGCAAGGCAAGACAGTGAGGCCCATAATGCCGGGCGGCCGTCACTCGACGCCATCAGCGGATCTACGGAGCGAGGTGTGGGGTGAACCCTAAGGTGCGCGAGACAAGAGCGCTGCCTCGACCAGGAGCGCTCGGCGGTCAAGCAGTCTAAGCCTGTTTTCTGCCCGCGATTTTTCTCATTCGATCAGCGACTGCTGAAGTAGTCGTCAAATCGGATGCCCAAAACTCCGGTTCTTCGCCAGACTACGGTTGCGGCCCTCTGCCGGACGCCATCGTTCAACTCGAACCGCCGGGGGATTGAACCGGCATTGGGCGCTCTCACCTCAGCCAATGCAGCCGACGAACGCTGCACCGTGCAGGCGAGGGTAGACCCGTTCGCGAGGCAGATGGTGCCGGGGCGCCGGCTATCCTGAAACATGGATCACTCCCTCCTACGACAGGCGTCAAATAGGAATGCCACCTCTGCGGCAATGGCACACTCGGGGAGAACCCCAGAGACGAGGCGCACAACTCCGGATGGAGTTAGCCGGCCCGCGGTCGGGTCGCCAACCACTCCTCAATCGGAAGCCGCGAAGAGAAGCAGAGCTGCATCATGCGCTGAAGGCACGTTCCAGTCACAGGGGAGGGACGGCGGAAACGAGCAGGGAACGCTCGTGTGCTGGCTCTACAGCACGTGCCACTATCGAGACCGCTGGTCAGCCCACCACGGCACGCATCGTGCGTCGGCTAGGTGTTCTTCTGGACATCTCTCTAGGGTATCTACCGATATGCCGCTGCGTGCCAATTAGCCATTCTTTTCGTGGTTCACACTAGATGCAGGCGCGGACGCTCGCATGACCACGGTGAGCAATACTGGTTTGTTCGTACCACTTCTGCTGGTGCTCTCGGCCACCGCGGCCATGGGCCAGGCCAGACTTGACGGGTCCGAGACTCCGGCTCAGCTGCGCGAACGCCATGCCGACTATCTGAAGCAATGCATGCAGGATTGGGACGCGGCAACGCACATGACCAAACAAGAATGGGCTCATACGTGCCGTCGGGTCGTGGACAACCGTGTCAAGTACCTGCTTGATCGAAGCAAGCAGAATAGCAGCTCCCGTCTACCGGAGAGATGACGATCGCTATTTCGTTCGCCAGTCGGCTACGCGCCGGATGCAAAATCGGCAAAGGCCGTGCTTGGCGTGTCGGGCTTTTGTACCCTTTAGACCGGGCTTTAATTGATCGTGCTCGAACTCAAATGGCAAAGTCGCAATCATCCAGATTGGAGACTCACGTAGGTGAAATGAGTTTAGGGGGCAGGCGTTCAGCCCTGATTTGCGCATGACAGCAGCACAGCATCCTGCTGCGCCTCATCACCTGCCGTGGTTTATAACCGCGCCTGGCGAGTCGGATACTCTTTTCACAATAACGACGATTGTGGTCATTGCCATAGTAACAGGACTAGGGGTGATTTTTTTCCGGCTGCACTCACTGCCCGAGCGGCTGGGGCACAAGAAATTCCAGTTCGAGATCGTGGCGGTTCTCGGCCTGCTGTCACTGTTTACGCACGTGCACGCCTTCTGGGTCGCCGGCCTGCTATTGGCGCTCATCGATCTGCCGGATTTCCAGACCCCGCTAAAGCGTATTGCGGCTTCTGTGGAGAAACTGTCCGGTACCGAAACCTCGCCGGAGGCGGCACCTGTCCTCGAGCCTACCCAACTGCAGTCAGAGCCGCATAGGTAGGTCATGCTCGAACTCTTCCTATGCTCCTTGCTGACGATCGTTCCCGACTATCTCTACCGGCGCTACGTGCAAGACAAGCGGATTGGTCGGGAGATCACGCTGTATTCGGTATGGTTCGAGTTGAGATGGGGCATCACGGCGTGTCTGATGCTCACGGTCCTCCTGATCACAATCATCTTCTACTATCATCCGTCTACAAGCCGCGTGACGGCGTTTTTCCGCAGCATTCCTATTCTGCCGGAAACAAACGGCCGCGTGAGCGAGATTTACGTCAAGGTGAGCGACAATGTTGAGAAAGGCGCGCCCATCTTCAGGCTCGACAGCTCCAAGCAGGAAGCCGAGCTCGAGGTAGCCAAGCGGCGTTTGGTCGAAGTCGACGCGGCGATGGTCATGGCAGCGGCCGACATTGCGGCTGCCGATGGTAAGATCCAAGAAGCAAAGGGCGCTTACGAGCAGGCGCTGGATGAGCTGAATACCAAGCAGGAGCTCAGGCGGCGCAATGCAGACGTTGTGGCGACACGGGAGATCGAGCGGCTCGAAAACATGGTCGAAGGCCGCAAGGGCGGCGTCGTAGGAGCAGAAGCGGCTCGGCAGGCGGCCGAGACCCGCCTTTCCACCCTTCTTCCGGCCCAAAGGGCAACTGCCATAGCAACCCTCAAACAGGCGCAGGTCGAACTGGACAAAACCGTCGTGTACGCTGGCGTGTCCGGCCGGGTAGAGCAGTTCATTCTTCAAGTCGGCGACATTGTCAATCCGCTTATCCGCGCTGCTGGCATCCTGATCCCTCGCGAAATCAGGGCGAAACGTGCTTCACGCCGGCTTCGGGCAGTTGGAGGCGCAAGTGATGCAGGTCGGTATGGTCGCTGAAGCGACGTGCGCCTCCAAACCGCTGACCATCATTCCAATGGTCGTAACGGGGGTGCAGGACTATATCGCTGCCGGTCAAATCCGCGCCGGCGAACAGCTGATTGACCCACAGCAGGTGACGCGGATGGGCACGCTGTTGGCCATTCTGGAGCCGCTTTATGAAGACGGGTTGAATGGTGTCACGCCCGGCAGCAGCTGCATTGTCAACGCCTACACCAACAACCACGAGCGGCTGGAGAAAGAGAAATTGGGAGTTTTCACCCGCGCCTACCTGCACATCGTCGACACAGTCGGCCTCGTGCATGCAATTATCTTACGCGCGCAAGCTTTGCTATTTCCCATCAAGACTTTGGTGTTCAGCGGGCACTGACGTTCCGCGTCGGTGCGTACGCTTACGGGAACTTTGCATCGCCGCCAATCAGTGCAACATCACGGATTTCCTAGCTATCCTTGCGCGCGCACACTGTGACCACGCTGGTCGAGGCGGCTACCTTGATGCCATCCGCTGCCTGCTTGCAGGCCGCCTCGCTGTCGAACTCCGCACTGCCCGCGCCGTACCCCAGGATCGCCCAGAGCAATATCCACTTCATGGTGCCTCACGCGGCATTTATTCGGCGTTGGTCGCGAGTTGTGCCGTTCACATGGACCCGCCACAGGACATCCAACGAACAGCGATTTGCTGAACCCTACTGCTGCCTCGCTTCCGGCAATGAACGAATCTCCGAATCCGACAATCGCAATTTGATCCCGGCCAGCTGCTCGAATTTGTCAGCGCTAATGGCTACCACCTTTGTGCCGAGGCCGAGCATTCGGCCGATGTCTACCTGGATAGCCTGAACCTTGCCGTCAGTGCCTCTGACGACTTGGGCGACCTGGCCGAGGGCTTTGTCATCGGAGCTGTAGACGGGCATCCCTACCCGAGCCATCAATCCCTGAACCTTCTGTCCCAGGATTGTGACAATGGTCCTGCACGGCGGAGACAGCGACTCCTTCTTCTGCGCTACGCATTGTCCTACGCCAGTCGCGTCGCCACAGAGCGCGCCCACCTCGCTCCAACACATTTCGGTAATGCGCTCGGCGCTGCGTTGCAGAGGCTGCGAGACCTGCTCCAACGCCGATTGACACTCGCGGCTAATTTGATCTTCGTGCGCCCGCATACACAAGCTTAGCCGACCCGCGCCCGGCATAACCTTGCCACAGAAATCATCAATGTCTGCAGCGCATGCGCTCTCGACTGTCTCGATCGCACTAGCCATACGATACCTGAATTCAGATGCAGGTGGCCGCGCTAGACGCTCGCCCCGTGCATCACGGTCCCCACTTCTCTCGGCGGTGGGCGGATCGCGACCTTCAGAACGCTGGGCGTCCTGGCTCAGTGCGGGTGGTGGTGCGAGCAATAGCACCGCCGCCACGAGAACCGCCTTCCTCATTTGGTGTCTCCCGTTTGGTTATTGACCAGGCCACGCCCTCGTCTGCCTCGGCGAGAGCTGAAGTGTCGAGAGGCTAGTTGCTTCCACCAAGGCGATCTCGGAATTGATTGAGGAGGGGACCAAAATCATCTCGGTTGCGGACGCGGTCCGAAATCAGATCGCGCAGGTCGTTGCGCCGCTCTAACCGATCTTTCAGAAGATCGCGCAGATCATCGCGGCCCGCTGACCGATCCGAGATGAGGTCGCGCAGATCGCCGCGCCGATCCACCCGATCTTTCAAAAGATCGCGCAGATCATCGCGACCCGCCGACCGATCCGAGATGAGGTCGCGCAGATCGCCGCGCCGATCCACCCGATCTTTCAAAAGATCACGCGAATCATCGCGACTTGCCAATCGGTCCAGGATGAGGTCGCGCAGATCGCTGCGCCGATCCACCCGGTCCCTCAGGAGATCGCGTAAATCATCGCGACTTGCCAGCCGGTCCATGATGAGGTCGCGCAGATCGTTGCGCCGCTCTACCCGATCTTTCAGAAGATCACGCAAATCATCACGACCCGCCGACCGATCCGAAATCAGATCGCGCAGGTCGCCGCGTCGGTCCATCCGATCTTTCAGAAGATCGCGCAAATCATCGCGACCCGCTGACCGATCCGAGATGAGGTCGCGCAGGTCGCTGCGTCGGTCCACCCGATCTTTCAGAAGATCGCGTAAATCATCGCGACCCGCCGACCGATCCGAGATGAGGTCGCGCAGATCGTTGCGGCGCTCTAACCGATCTTTCAGAAGATCGCGCAAGTCATCGCGACCCGCCGACCGATCCGAGATGAGGTCGCGCAGATCGTTGCGGCGCTCTAACCGATCTTTCAGAAGATCGCGCAAATCGTCGCGACCCGCTGCCCGATCCGAGATGAGATCGCGCATGTCGCTGCGGCTCTCCGCCCGGTCCCCAAGAAGCTCGCGCAATCCTTGGGCCGATGCCGTCGGGGGTGTGGCAAGTAGAGAGACCGACGCGGCAAGGGCGAATGCGGTTGACGCAATGGCAGGTGCCCACTTCATCGAGATTCTCCTTTGCGATCTTGTGCGAATTCGTCTGGCCCAGCTTTGGGGCTGTCCCGTGCAGCAACAGCCAAGCTAGGCTCAAGCTAGGCTACTGAGTTGCTAGGGCAATGCGTGCAAACCCCGAGATAGCGAGAGGCGGATGCAGTCGGTGTTGGCGGAAGCCATTACGTGGTCACCCCACCAGGGCCGCATGCTCGCTCTCAGCCTGAATTGCGCGGTAGTCCGGCCCGATTCCGCCGCCGACCTCGTGGACTGGCGTTTTCCGACCATGTGCACGCGCCTACGGCATGACCGCCGTCAATCGCGCACGACGCGCGTCTGCAATGGCAGCACGCCACTCTGGCCGAACCCGAGCTCTTTGGCGTGCTGATGTGAGATATCGAGGGAACGGCCGCGCACAAAGGGCCCGCGTGTGCCAATCACAATGCGCACGCTGCGACCGGTACGTGGGTTGGTAACAATCAGCTTGGTGCCGATGGGAAGCGTGCGATGCGCTGCGATGTGGGGAGCACGCGCCGTGTAGTGGCTGGTGATCATGGTCTCCGCGGCTGCGCTCTGCGCCAAACACAGAAACGCGACTGCCAGTCCATATCCGAGCTTCACGGGTGCCTTCAGCATTCGAACAATGACAAGCCGTGTGCGACAAGCAAAATTCCGTCCGCGCGTGCAGGTTCCCTCGCAACCTACCGGCGTCCAACGATTGTCAGCGTCTCCCGGCATGAGCTCAACGTCGCGTGCGTTTCGCGACTTCGTTCGCTGACACCTCGCCGGCGGCAACCAAAGCGTTGACACAAGCTCGCGACAGCTTGCGTTGGTTGGCGCGCATGCACCGGCGGACCCCGCGTCCGTCGGGGTCGTGCTGGCTGCAATACGCCATATAGTCGTTGGCGCAGCCCATCTCCACGCGGCCATCAACGGCTGAGGCCGGGGTCGGCACGAAGACACAGGTAGCCAGGATCAGAGTTCCAACAAGCATATAAGTCTGCATCAAGTTGCCTCTTGCAGCGGCACGATGGCCTGCGGTCGATGGACGTGGTCAAGCGCCCCAAGAACGCCGGCCGGCGCGGCAGGGTCGGTGACCGGCCACAGACAGCGTGTGCCGAGATCGTGCCGATGCCTATCAGTGGACTGCCTGATGTTGGGCGATTGAACCCCTTATCCGGGGAAAACATGGGTGCTCTGTCTCCCTTCTCAGTCGCCTGCGCAGGACACCGTAAATGAGGCAGCCTCGTTCGACCCCACCAAGATCACTGCTTTCAAGCTCCACCCGTGCGCGATGGCCCCAGCCAGAAGGGGGTCACTGCAATTGTCGTCGTGCCAATACTGCTTCTGCACGGCCAGCCACCCCTTGCCCATGGCCTTTATTGGCCGAGACAGCACAGTGTGGATCTCGACGGCGTGATCCTCGCAGTTGACCAACACCCCGCCATGTTGAACGTTGCGCTGGATCCGGGTCCCCGGCTGGGTCGAGGGTAGACTGGCCACCACCTGCATGATTTCGCAGAAGCGGTGATGATCGAAGGTGGCATCGGGCGCCTCAGCCACGCTCAAGCCCGCAAACAGGAGAGACATCGACCAAGCGATCATGGGCCGCTCCGACGAGAAGTGCTCGGCCGCCGAACGGTACCCAGAAGCTTCCTGCCAGTCGGACGGAGAGCCTCCGCTCCGAGATATTGTTTACGAGGCTCTCGGTCGCGGTCCGAACATCGCAAGGTACGTCGCGCTGTTACCGCCCGCCCGAAACAGGAGCTTCAGGCAACAGCTTGGACGTGGCAATTGCGGGACGTATGTAACTTCGAGGCGCGTTGTCCTGATTCCGACCGCGACAATTACCAACGGAGACCGTCGGGAAGGGAGCCGAATGGCGCCAGCAGCAACGCATAGTCAGGACGGCCGACTTTAATCTCACCAAGTAAGGAGATGTGCCAGAGCACAAGACGCAGCGGAGTGCGGCGCTCTATTCTGCGTCCACATTCTAGGCTCTGCGCACATCCATCCCCTGGCGCACGCAAACAAAATCTGCACTGGCCAAGAAGACTGGTTCGCCGGGCCCAATCATCCGCCCGGTTTTCTTACCTGCCAGCTGATTGCATCGGCTTCGGAGCTATGCAAATGGCTGGGCGGACTGTTCCGCAATGCGAATGCAACCACCGCCCATCCCGACTCCGGATCAAAGTGAGCGTCCCACAGCAAGTTAACCCTTGGAGCGGCTCTTCTCGCCGGCGGCTTCACTCTCTTGCATCCACGCCTTGAACAATTCCCACGCAACAGACAGAACAATCGGCCCGACAAATAGCCCGATTATTCCGTAGGCTATGATGCCGCCCACCACGCCCAGTACGATCACCAGCATCGGCGTGGTCAGCCCGCGCGCCATGAGAATAGGCCTGAGAATATTGTCCATCACACCGACCACAACCATGTAGAGAGTGAAAATCAGGGCATGGACCGTCTCCATGGTCGTCCAGCTCCAGACCACAATCGGTATGAGCAGGATCCCTGGTCCTACCTGGGCGATGGCCAATAGCAGGGCCAGGAAGGCGAAGACGCCTGCTGCGGGAACGCCTGCGGCCAGGAACCCCACACCGGCGAGGATTGACTGCAATAGTGCGATGCCGACAACGCCGCGCGAGACGTTGCGCACCGTCGCGCCGGCCAATTGCACCATGTCTTCTCCGCGATCGCTCAGCACCCGGCGCGACAGCGCGCGAAGCGCGTCGACAATGCGCGGACCTGGGCAAAACAAGAAACCCGCGACTATGATCGAGGCCACGAACTCGAGAAGACCCAGGCCAATGTCCTCGGCAATGCTGAGCAGTTTGGCAGCGATTGGTTTCAGGTGCGGCGCGATCTGGACCAACATTGCTCCAATATTCGTAGCAGCCAGAGTCCACAGCCGATGGACGTGCTCCCCGATCAACGGCCAGTCCTTGACGGCTGAGGGAGGCAGAGGAACTGAAAACAGTCCAGCGTCCAGCTGTTGCATTAGAGATCCGACACCACCGGCTAGGCCGAAGCCGAGCCACGTCACGGGGCCAACGACGATCAGCAAGCATAGCGATGTGATGAGCGCTGCAGCCAACCGGCGGCGTCGCGTCAGCTGTGCCAGCCAGTCGAACACCGGGTAAAGTGCGACCGTCAATATCGCACTCCACAGAACAATGGTCAGGAACGGGGCGATCACCTTCAGTGACCAGTAGCCGACCAAGCCGAGAAGGCCGAGCCGGATTATGAGGTCTACGTGGGTGACGCCGAGTAGCGTGGGACCAGGGCCATCGCCCTTCTCTTCGGCCATCGTGTTCAACTCAGGCTGCGATACGCCTTGCCGTCATCTATGGAATATTCCTTGGCCGAGGTATCCGAAAATTCAAGCTGACAGCGCCAACGACATTAATGTTGGGTGCGCGGGGCCTTGCTCCGGCGACCTGCCATCGGCAGCAATGACCGACAATGCCGATCGTCCTCAAACTCGGGTGTCTGGGGACATTTCTTTTGAGCCGATAATTCCCAGAATTACTGGTCTCAGCGTGGTGGATCTGGCACCCGCGACTTGCGATCAATACAACGACCAACGCAACGGAAAATGTCTTCTCACGCAAGAGGGGAGAGATAGCAGCTCACGTAGCAGGCGGAACCTGGCAGAGCCGGAGTAGGTAGTAACTCCGTCCGAAATTGTGCCCCCCGGTCTCTGGGGTTCTCCCCGAGTGTGCCGTTGCCGCAGAGGTGGCATTCCTATTTGAGGCTGGATTGAAGGAGTGCACTCATGCGCAAACAAACCTTCGGCTTGGCATTTGCTGGGGCGATCTACGCAAGCATCCTTGCCACGACACCCGCCTCAGCATGGTGGGACTGCGGTTCCCGATCCTATGGATACTATGGATACTCTACCCCTCGTGCGTACAGCTATGCGCCCTCCCGATGGGCCTATCGCTCGTACTATCGACCCGCCTACTACTACGGCGCTTCCTTCTATCGTCCCCGCGTGTGGGGATGGCGCTCGTGGGGTGGACGCCAGTGGGGCTGGGGCGGCCGCGCTTGGGGTTGGCGTGGTGGCTGGGGGCGTCGTTGGTAGCGTGAGGCTGCCCGACCAAACCTGACTGCTACAGCGACTGCCTGATCATCTCCGACGCAGCCGTGGAAGGCGCACGCTGGGGCCAGCATCACGTCGCCTATCGCAGCCGAGCAATCTCAGTAAGCGGCAGGCGATGATGGCGGATCGAATCGGGCTCCTGGTTCATGTGAATGCGGCCACGGCGTCTCCCCACGGCTCCAACGCGAAGAACTGCTGGGACGCGAGCATCTGCTCCTGGTCGACCTCGATGATGCGCAGCATGTCGCCCTCGATGATCCACGTCTGGTAATCGGTGTACGCAATGAGCGCATGCTGATCGACGACATCAGGATACGTCTCTCGATCTGCTGGAGACAGCTCGCGGAACCTCAAACGCGCCATTTCCTTCAACGGTGCGGGATGAAACCGTGTTGCCATAGTGCATCCTCCTGGGAAGCCGACCGGCATTCGTCAGCGACGACCCACGGGGTCGAGGCACCCCCATGGCCTGCGAGGTAACTCATCCCTTTTGCTCCGACGTCGGGTTTATGAGACGAGTGGCGGAGCGGGTTGCTCTACGCGCGACTTGTATAGCCCCGCGGCGGGACAGGGTGGCGATGTTATCCACAGCTCCGGTAGCCAACCATGGCGTTTGTCCGCGCCTGTTGCGTCGCAGCCCTTGTGAGAGGGACGCGTGCTGACCGTCGGCGCGCCCGCAACAAAAAACAAAGGACGAGCGAGCGATTGCCGTGCCGCCGTCCTTCGCGACGCTCCGAGGTCTACGCTGACTGCACTGATTGGTAGTGCTTCGAGCTGATCCGCGCAACCCGTAGAGACCTGCCCTTGAGACCGAATCTAGTCGAAGACTTTCGCTGGAATGCTGTGGCTCGCTGCCGTCGGGGGCGGTGAGTTAAGTCAAGGGATCAGGTTCTGGCGCACGGCTTCGCAGGCGGCATGGGCGCGATTGCGAGTACCCAGCTTCGCTTGTGCCTTCTTGATGTGGCTGAGCACCGTCTCCTCCCCCAGCGCAAGAGCCTTCGCCATCTCGCTGGCTCGTTGTCCTGTAGAAATCAGGCGCAGCACGGCGAGTTCGCGCGGGGTCAGGCGGGCTCGCGAACCGATGCGCTTCACGTCGGGATCGGCAAGTTGCTCCAGGCGCAAAGCGGCGAAGCTGCTGGCAGCCTGCAGCCAGATGCGCGAGGCAGGCGTCAGCACGTTGGACAGATCCCTCTTCGACCAGAACGCAATCAACCATCGCCCGCCCACGGGACAATTGAAGCTGTCGCGCATGCCGTACTTGAGCCCCAGCTCGTGCGCCCATCGGTCAATGCCAATCGGTTCGAGCATGCGCTTCGTCTCGGTCCAGGTGAACGAGGCCAGGCTGATCCTGGCCAGGAAGAGTTTGGGCGCGAAGCGGGTCGGTGCGAGCGTCATATATTCGTCCCACCAACCGCTAGGAACGTCCTTGTGCAGGAAGACGGACTTGCCGAGGCGGATCGCGTCCCAGTCATTCGCCTTGAGCGGAAAACGCAGTGCTCCCAGAACGCTCAGATGTGGACTTATGCAGCACGTGACACGGTGCAACGCATCCAGCACATCGCCGGGTGTTCGCCACGCGCTCATCGTGTGCGAGAACTCGAGCAAATCCGCCTGCAAATCCGGGGAACCATTGCTACGTACGGAACCGTTGCTCGGCTCGGAGCTGGTCATGTGCGAGAAAGCCATCCGCCGCTCCAAATGGCAGGATGGGCTGAATGTCCCAGATCGAACATCAGCAGAAACCCGCAACTTGGCCTTGTCCGAGTTGCGTATCGCACGCGGTGCCATGAACCTCGGAAGGAGCCGAAAGGTGTTCTTGCGGGCCAACAAAATTCACAGGCACTTCGGGATCTCGCAGGGGGAATCCAATCCACCACGATTTGGGTTTTTCCGGATGGCTCCTCGCCGTAAAGACTGATGTATCTAACTCAGCACGCTTACAGCGGTTGCGTTCGGTAAGGAGGAACGCTCATGCGCTTTCCCAGAATGTTTCGTTTTATAGTCGGCAGCACAGCAGGCGGCATTTTTCTCTGTGTTTCAGCTACAGCAGGGAGCGTAGCGGCGTCCGGCTGTGGCCAGTAGTACCGGGATAATGGTAAGTGCCTCGATGCGAGAACTAAGGCACCTGCCCACTGGACAAAACGCTCCTTGGATAAGAATTTCAGTTCTCACTATTGGTGATCACATTAGCGATAATTAGCACCTGACCAATCAATAGTAGTTGAAAAGAGAACGGAATTTGAAATTCGCCTTAGCGTTCGACATGGCCAACTGACGCGTGTGGACCACACACCACACCACCTATGCTGCATTCGCAAAGGCGCATTGATTTCGAAAAGACGGCTCAGGGTCGGCGCAACGATCTCGAGCGGAAGCCAAGGTGCCTGATCACCGCGTTGAATGCTGCCTCGGCCGTTCCCGGCAGCACACCCGGCATATTGCCGGTCAATACATTCATACCGGCAACGACGTTTCGGCGGCGCCCGGGTTTTCTCCGGATAGTAATCGGGTTTTTGCTTATGGAAACAACTGCGCTTTCCGCTTTTACATTGAACGCGGTTCTGCATCATCACGATATTCTTCGAGCGAAGGGAATACCAGGTGAATCTGGAAGCAGCCCATAAGCAGGTTCGAATTGATAGGTTTTTTGCGGGTCCTGGCGCACGAGCCGATCAGTGGTGCCACCTCATGGAGCTGGCCGAACATTGGGTGAGGGACCCTGCCAGTCGAGGGGAGCTGAACGCCGCGCTGGCCGAAATGGTGCCGACCGAAGAATTTCATGCATATCCAGGCCTCAAGCTGATGACTGCGCTGCGCGAGGCTGCTGCGGCCAACGATGCGCACGCGACCGCGACCCTTGCCCGACGCGTTGCCCGCGCGCTTCTCACGCGATCGTTTCGCCAGAACGCCAGCGATTGGGACGCGCATGAGGATAGCGAGGGTGCGACGAATGCCGCGTTACATCCTGCTCTGGCGCGTGCGGATTCGCACCGGCCATACTTCGAGGTCCTGATTGTCAGCGGTGCGCCCGCAGGGCGTTGGCCTGATCTTGCCGAGCAATGGCGCCGACTTCGCCGCCCGCTGGACACCTTCATCTACGAGCCTGTGTTCGTGGGCAGCTTTGAGGACGCATTTTGCGCTGCAATGCTCAATGCGAATCTTGCGGCGGTTGTTATTCATGAAGGTTTCGCTTTCCGATCGCGACACGATGCGACGATTCTACGAACGCTAGTCCAGGCGACGGACGTCAAAGAGGGCGCCGGAGCGTCTGCCTTGCACTTGGCGCAGGTATTGAAGCGCGTACGCCCGGAGCTTGATCTCTATCTTCTAGCTAACGGCCACGTTGAGGAGATCGCTGGCGGCGCCAATGCAAATGCAGTGCGTCGCGTTTTTTACGCGGTAGAGGAATTGCTGGAGCTCCATCTCGCGATTCTCGAAGGGGTCCAGGACCGGTACGACACCCCCTTCTTCAATAATCTCAAGAAATACGCACAACGGCCGATCGGCACGTTCCACGCACTGCCCATCGCGCGCGGGAAATCCATTTTCAAATCCGACTGGATTCGCGATATGGGCGAGTTTTATGGGCCCACACTGTTTCTGGCCGAAAGCAGCGCCACCACGGGCGGGCTGGACAGCCTGCTGGAGCCCACAGGCAACATCAAGAAGGCGCAGGAGATGGCGGCGCGTGCGTTCGGCGCCGATCACGTCTTCTTCGTCACCAATGGTACGTCGACGTCAAACAAGATGGCGGTACAGGCATTGTTGGCGCCCGGCGACATCGCGATCGTTGATCGCAACTGCCACAAATCTCACCACTACGGAATGGTTCTGGCTGGCGCGCAGCCGCTGTACGTCGAGGCGTTCCCGATGACGGAATATTCGATGTATGGCGCAGTGCCGCTGCGCACCATCAAGCAGGCCCTGCTGAACCTGAAGGCGGATGGCAGGCTGCACCGCGCCAAAATGGTGGACCTGACGAACTGCACATTCGATGGACACATCTACAACACGCGCCGGGTCATGGAAGAATGCCTGGCGATCAAGCCGGATCTGATCTTCCTGTGGGACGAGGCGTGGTTTGGGTTTGCCCGCTTCTCCCCGTTCCTGCGACCGCGCACGGCAATGGGCGCGGCGAACGACATCGAAGCGTGGTGCAATGATCCCAACTCGGTGACCGAATTTGAGAAGCAGCGCGCTGAGCTCGGTGAGAAGCCGTCAGACGAAATCTTGTTGAAGACGCGCCTGATCCCCGATCCTCGCAAGGTCAAGCTGCGGGTCTATCAAACAAACTCCACGCACAAATCCATGTCTGCCTTGCGCCAGGGCTCGATGCTGCTGGTGAAGGATGTGGAGTTCCATACGGTGGAAGCCCAATTCCACGAGGCGGTATTCACCCATGCCTCGACCAGCCCAAACCAGCAGTTGATCGCGAGCCTGGACGTGGCGCGTCGACAGATGGAATTGGAGGGATACGGCCTCGTCCACAATGCGATCGAGGTGGCATTGGCTATCCGAGATGCAGTCGCCAAGCATCCCTTAATTTCCAAGTATTTTCACATTCTCGGCGCCGACAAGATGGTCCCTGATGGATATCGCGAGAGCGGTTTCACCGACTATCTGGATCCCGACGTGAACTGGGCTGCGGTTCGCCGCAGCTTCCAAGAGGATGAGTTCTGCCTCGACCCTACGCGGATAACGCTCGTTTGCGGCACCGCGGGCTTCGACGGCACGCAATTCAAGGGGCTTCTGGCCGCGCGTTACAACATACAGATCAACAAGACGTCACGAAATTCCGTCTTGCTGCAATCCAATATCAACAACACGCGCAGCGACGTCGCCCACCTCATCCGCGTGCTCGTGGAAATCAGCAGCGAAATCGAGCAACGTTTGGCGCATGGCGGCTCCAACGTCCGGCAGGCATTCACCGAACGGGTAAAGAGCCTGATGACCGATGTGCCGGATCTGCCAAACTTCTCGCATTTCCACGAGAATTTCCGGAAGGACGCAGGGGAGCGGACAAACGAAGGCGACATCCGTAGCGGCTTTTACGCCGCCTACGATCCGGCCGGTTGCGAACACATTCGACTATCAGATCCTGAAATCGACCGCCGGCTGAAGGATGGTCCGGATTTGGTCTCTGCCAACTTTGTCATTCCCTATCCGCCCGGCTTCCCGATCATGGTGCCTGGACAGGTGATCACGCAAGAGACGATCGACTTCATGCGCAAGCTCGACGTGAAGGAGATCCATGGCTACGTCGCCGCCGAAGGTTTGAAGCTGGTGCGCACCAACGGGTTGGCGAAACGCTCCCATACCAAGATCAAACGTGCGGCATGAATCCTTGGTAGTGAAAATTGATAACTATCGCGTGATCAGGTGACGTCATGACCGATTGGTTCGTCCAAACCTTAAAAAGCTATCCGGAAATCGCCGTTTTCCTTTCCCTGGCGCTCGGGTACTACTTCGGCTCCTTCACCTACAAAGGTCTTGGCCTCGGGGCGGTGACCGCGACGTTGATTGCCGCGGTCATCATCGGCCAGCTTGGCATCACGGTGTCTGGGCCGCTCAAGCCGTTTTTTTTCCTAATGTTCTTGTTCGCCATCGGCTACGGCGTGGGACCGCAATTCGTGCGCGGCATTGCGCAAGATGGACTTCCGCAGGCGTTGTTCGCCGCAGTGGTTTGTGTCTTCTGCCTCGCTGCAGCTTATATCGGCGCCAAGTTGGCAGGCTATGATATCGGCTCTGCAGCCGGGCTTTATGCCGGTTCGCAGACGATCTCGGCATCGATGGGCCTTGCGACCGACTCGATCAACCGCCTTGGTCTGTCGCCGGAGGAAACCAAGAAGTTGCTGGACGGGATGCCGGTGGCTTACGCCGTTACCTACATATTCGGCACTGTCGGATCTGCACTCATTCTCGCGCTGCTAGGCCCGGCCCTTCTAGGCATTGATCTCGAGGCGGCGTGCAAACGCTACGAGGAACGGTATGGGGGCAAGAAGGAAGCGGGCGGTCCCGGCACGGCTTGGCACCAGTTCGAGTTGCGCGCATTTCGCGTCAAGGACGGGGGCTTGGTTGTGGGCAAGACGGTGCAAGAAGCTGAAGCACTCCTGCCCGAACACAGGGTATTCATCCAACGTATTCGCCGTAGAGGCAAAATCATAGACGCAACGACCGACGCCGTGATTGAGGCGGGGGACGTCGTGGCAGTGGTCGGTCGGCGCGATGTTCTGGTGAGCCTGATCGGTACCGCAGCCGAAGAAGTTGACGATCGCGAGTTGCTGGCTGTACCTGCGGAAGGTGTCGACGTCTATGTAACCAACAAAGACGCCGACGGAAAAACGCTGGCCGAGTTGGCAAAAGCTCCCTGGGCGCGCGGCGTGTTCTTGCGCAAGATCGCTCGGGGAGCGACCGCGACCGATATTCCAATTCTCCCGAATACGCAGATCAACCGTGGCGACATCCTCACGCTCGTCGGGCGTACCCAGGATGTGACGGCGGCAACCAAAACGTTGGGCTATCCGGATCGAGCGACCGACGTGGCGGATGTGATGTTTATCGGTGCTGCAATCACGATCGGCGCCCTGCTTGGTGCGCTGGTGTACAAGATCGGGACCGTGCCTCTCACTTTGTCCACTTCCGGAGGCGTGCTGATCGCTGGCCTCTTCTTCGGGTGGCTGCGCTCCGTGCGGCCGACGTTCGGCCGAATTCCGTCGCCCACCGTGTGGTTCATGAACTCTGTCGGCTTGAATGTTTTCATCGCCATCGTCGGCATCGCGTCTGGACCGGGGTTCGTCGCCGGCCTGCAACAGCTTGGCTTCAGCCTTTTCCTGTGGGGCGTCTTTGTTACGACGTTGCCGCTGATCCTGGCGATGTACGTAGGAAAATACTTGTTCCGCTTCGACGACGCCATCGTGCTCGGTTGCTGCTCCGGTGCGCGCACGACGACAGCCTCGCTCGGCATGGTCAATGACCGCGCCAAGAGCCAGATTCCCGGGCTCGGCTACACGGTCACCTACGCGGTTGGGAACACGCTGCTGACGATTTGGGGAATGGTCCTCGTCATACTGCTGAGCTAGACGCGAGAAACCCGGAGATCACCCACAAGATGCATCTCGCCTCTCAACTCCGTGTTGAAATCTTCGGCGAGATGCTCGTCCTTCTCCGGGCCATAACGACAGGAGCTGTTTATGGCTGACATTCTCACCCTGAGAAAATATGAGGCTTTGGGCCCGTTCGAGATCAAGAACGAGCTGATCGAATTGGCCAAGAAGACCTCGCGAACCACGCAGTCCGCGTTCCTGAATGCCGGCCGCGGCAATCCTAATTGGATCGCCACTACTCCGCGCGAAGGCTTCTTCCTGCTCGGCCAGTTCGCCATCACCGAAAGCAAGCGGGTGATGGAGTCCCCCGGGATCGGTGGGATGCCGCAGGCCCATGGCATCGCAGCTCGTCTCGAGGCATGGCTCGGGAAGCACATGGACATGCCTGGGGCGGACTATCTTTCTTCGATGGTGAAGTTCGCGATCAAGACCTTTCGGTTTGATCCTGACGCCTTCGTCCACGAACTCGTGGACTCGATCATCGGTGACAACTATCCCGTGCCCGATCGCATGCTCGTCCACAACGAGCGAATTGTGCATGAATATCTGATGTGGGCGATGTGCGGTAAGCCACGGCCCTCCGGCAAGTTCGACCTTTACGCCGTCGAGGGCGGCACAGCGGCGATGTGCTACATATTCAAATCGCTGAAGGCCAATCGATTGCTGTTTCCTGGCGACACGATTGCGCTCGGCACACCGATCTTTACGCCCTATCTCGAGATGACGCACCTGGAGGACTACGACCTCAAGGTCGTGAATATCGCGGCGCCGCAAGAAAACCGTTTCCAATACTCCGATGCCGAGATCAAGAAGCTCGAGGACCCGAAGATCAAGGCGTTCTTCATCGTCAATCCCGGCAATCCCACCGGCATGGGGATGAACAAGGAAACGATCGGGAAGATCACAAGCCTGGTGAAGAACAAGCGCCCCGACCTGATGTTGCTGACGGACGATGTCTACGGAACATTCGTCGAGGATTTCCGCTCCCTGCTAGGCGAGTTGCCGCAGAACACGATCGGCGTCTACTCCTATTCCAAGTATTTCGGTTGCACCGGTTGGAGGCTCGGTGTCATCGCGGTCCACGAGGACAACATCTTCGACAAAATGATCGCCAAGCTGCCCGATAAACATGTGAAAGCGCTGGACAAGCGTTACGGCCCGCTGACGCTCGAGCCGCGCAAGATGAAGTTCATCGATCGCATCGTTGCTGACAGTCGCGACATCGGTCTCAACCACACTGCCGGGCTTTCGCTGCCGCAGCAGGTGATGATGACGATGTTCTCGCTTTGCGAATTGATGGATGCGAAGAAGGAATATCAAAAGGCCTGCATGGAGATCGTTCATCGCCGCGCCAAGGCGATGATTGAAGGCATGGGCCTCCAGGTTCCCTCGAACGCGAACTTCGATGCCTATTACGGGCTCGTCGACTTCGAGTTCTGGGCGCGCAAGAACATCGGCGACGACGCGGTCGAATATCTGAAGAAGAATGTTCACCCGCTCGATCTTGCGTTCCGTTTGGCCGAGGACCACGGGATCGTGCTGCTTAACGGTGGCGGGTTCGAGGCACCCGATTGGTCGCTGCGCGTGTCCTTGGCGAATTTACCCGACGAGGCATACGAAGACATTGGACGCGGCGTCCGGACGATTGCCCGCGGCTACCGGGACGCGTTCGAAGCTTCACAAAAGGCACCTGGGAAGTGAGCGGCAGATAGGTTCGCGCTCGGTAGTAGTCACACTCACCGTCGAGTAAACAGATGGCGTGGATACAGCATGTTGTCTCGAACGCCCCGGAGATTTTCATCTTCCTGGCGGTGGCAATAGGCACATTGCTCGGACGCATTCGTATCCACGGCTTCACCTTCGGTGCGACCGCCTGGACGCTGGTCGTCGCGGTTATCCTCGGCCAGCTCGGGGGTTTCGTCTTTCCGGCCCTCCTAAAGTCGATCCTGTTCGGCCTTTTTGTATTCACAATCGGCTTTCGATCCGGTCCCGAGTTTTTTGCCTCGCTCAGCTTCAAGACGCTCTCGCAGGTCGTATTGGCGCTGGTCATCGGTGCGTGTGGGCTCGCGACCGTCCTTGCATTTGCTCATATGTTGCATCTCGATCCGGGCACAGCGGCCGGGCTTGCCGCCGGCAGTCTAACGCAGACGTCTATGATGGGCACGGCATCGGTCGCCCTGACACAACTCGGAATGCCCGATGACTTGCTGAAGCAGCAACAGGCAAACATCGCAGCCGGGTATGCGGTTACGTACGTCTGCGGCTACATTCTGGTGCTGCTCTATGTGCCTCTGATCGCGCCGAAGCTGATGGGGGTCAATCTCAAGGAGGAGGCTGCGAAGCTGGAAGCTGCGTTGTCGGGCGGCGCGGAATCTAAGAAAAAGAGCAACCTTCTGTACCGGAAATTCCAGGCGCGGGCATATCGGGTCTCGACAGCTGCAGGCAAGACTGTGTGTGGGCTCGAGACGCAGATCGGTCGGCGCACCGTGGTCGAGCGCATCGTACGCGGCGGGCAGGACGTGGTTCCGGAACCCGATACAGTGCTGCAAGCAGGTGACGACATCTTGCTGGCCGGGCCGAGCGCGGCGATCGTCGAGGTCGCGCCAATGATCGGCGAGGAGATCGAAGGCGAGCATATCATGCGTTCGGTGCCGGGGGACGTGCTCGAGGTCTACGTGACCGCGCGCGAGCTGCATGGCCGGACCTTGGCGGAAATCGTCGACCGAATGGGCGACAAGGCGCGTGGCGTTTTCTTGCGGTCACTGGTGCGCCGGGGCCAGGATGTTCCAGTGACGCCGGGCACGCAAATTTACGTGGGCGACGTCATGACGCTGGTCGGCCTCACCCAGGACCTGAATCGCGTTGTGCCGAACGTAGGGCAGCCGTTCCGGTCAAGCGACCGTACCGACATGGTCTTTCTGACCAGTGGTCTCGCGATCGGCCTCCTCGTCGGATTGCTTAGCCTTACGGTTGGCTCAGTTCCGCTGACTCTCGGCGGCGGCGGCGGCGCACTGATTGCCGGGCTGATCTGCGGCTGGCTGCGCTCGCGAAGGCCGACGATGGGAGCATTTCCGCCGGCGGCGCAGCAGGCGCTCGGCGATCTCGGCCTCGGCGGGTTTGTCGCCTGCATCGGGCTGGCCAGTGGTCCTGCCGCTTGGGCAGCGATCCAAGCCCACGGACTGACGCTGCTGCTCGTGGGCGTGGTGGTCACTTTGACGCCCTTGGTGGTCGGCACGCTGTTCGCGCATCGGGTTCTGCGCATGAACCCTGTTGTTGTGTGCGGCGCTCTTGCAGGTGCGATGACGGTCGATGCGGCCGTGAGCGGCGCCTGTGAGGTCGCGCAGAGTCAGACGCCGGTGCTTGGCGTGGCCGTGCCGTATGCGATCGCCAACGTGTTCTTGACCGTACTTGGGCCGATTATCGTCGGCCTCACCTTTGCGGGCTGATGGGATCCGGCTCGGATGACAACACAATAAGGCGTGCCGGCGACTAGTCGCGCCGGCACGCCAGCCCTGAAGCGGCATGGGTTGGGAAGCAACCCACACACGAGAGGCGGACGCCCCTCGTGTGCGGTCAGTTCACCTCAGAAGCAGCGAGATGAAGCACCGAGGCAGGTGCCCTTGCGCACCCAAGCGTCGTAGCAGCACTTCTCGCTTGCCTTACAGACCCACGTCACCGGCGACGCAGCCAACCTTGCCGAGGCAATGCACTTCTTGCGCGTGTACGTTTGGGCGTCGGCAGCGCTTGCGAACGGAATAGTGAGTGCCGCACCGACCAAAAGGCTAAAAAGGACCATAGAGCGCACGGTCGTTTCCTCCTTCATTTTCGCAGCTTAATTGTAAATAATATCTCATGCTCAATTCAGCTGCTAACTTAACCGATCCTTAATGTTAATTAGATGGCCCTATTTGTTGGTAATCTTACTAACGCGAAACGTTCGATAATGAGCTGAGATTTAATTGCAAGCCGGCGAGTGGCCGTGCCGAGGTCGGCACCTAACCGTACTCGGGTGTGAGGCGGACATGGAAGCAAGGATCATTCGCGACGAGCCATTCCCGGCGCTACCAGGCGCCGAGCCCAGCAGATCGGTGTCCATCGAAATCCGGTCGAAGGGTTGGAGTGCGGTCGAAACCTTTGTCGTGACGGGCACCGATCCGGACGAAGCTCAAGCACAGATGGACGCCGCCGTGAGAGCGATGCTCCGGAAAGCTGGGAAGGCTGAAAAGTTTAAATGGGTGCGGTCGCCCTAGTCCGGGCTCTTCGCTCAGATCGGTTTCCGATCCTTACTACCGGCGTCTAAATCTGAGCTTCTAGGTAATTGCCCGGATTGATCACAAAGGCATGGAGGCCAACGGTGTGAGTCCCGCTAGGTAGCGGACCGCATCCAATGGACCAACGAGATTGCAGATATCCGCTGCGCTTGCTGCTTCTTACAAGCTCACTCTCACTGATGGCCGGTGATGGTGCGGCGTACGCCCAATCTGGCCCACGCCGCGGAAGCGTCACCACATCGGCAGCGGTACCAGCACCGCCACGCCCAACAGATCAAGCCAAAACTGACCCTGCACAGCGCTACGTTCAGCAACACAGTGTTGAATACTTCGATGATTGCATGAAACGCTGGGACAAGCGGACCAACATGACCAAACAGAAGTGGTCACGCTCATGCCGACGCGTCGTCGACGAGCACGTGAAATTCAGGGTCAACAACAAGATGCGGCTTCCATAAATCGCCGATCCGATCGCGGTAGTGCGTGCGCCGTTGGTTGGAGGTGGGGCTCACCTCGCTAACCATCGCGATGACAAGAGGGTCTTTTGGCCCCGCCTTACGGGTTTGTGTGGATTTCCGGCTGGCGCAATTCGCCGATCATTCGGCCCTCCTAGCAGCAAGCTGACCGATTGACCACCAATGAGGCCGGATTCCTTGATAAGGGCAGCAACCATGAAGAGTTCTGCGCCCCGGACAGCAGAGCAATCCAGCCCTCCGATGCGGACGCGTCGCAGCCACATGCTTGGTTACGTGTGCGTCGACTTCGACGGGACGATCGCTGCTGGAGAACCTACAGATGCTCTGTTCGATAAATTTTCCGATCCCCGCTGGCGCGAAATCGAAGAGGAGTGGCAGCAGGGGCGGCTGTCGTCTCGTGCGTGCATGAGTCAGCAGGTCGACCTGCTCAGAGCTGACCCGGCAGCAATCGATCAGTTTCTGCGCAGCATCGAGATTGACCCGCATTTCGCAAAGTTTGTTCAACTGTGCCGCAGCCGTGGCGGCCATGTCATTGTCCTGTCCGACGGCTTGGACCGTGTTGTGCGAACAGTTCTGCGCCATGCCGGTTGTGAGCTGCCATTCTTTGCCAACCGATTGAAGTGGCTCGGGGGCGATCGTTGGAAGCTCGAGTTTCCTTATGAACGGAGCGATTGCCGCTCAGCCATGGGAAACTGCAAGTGCGCGCACCGTCGCACACATCCAAACGCACTCGATATTTTGATCGGCGATGGACGTTCTGATTTCTGTCTTGCCGAGCAAGTGCACCTGGTCCTGGCCAAGGGCAAGCTCGCTGACCATTGCCAGCAAAATGGTCTGGCGCATGTGCAGATCCAGGATTTCGCCGACGCGACTGAAGCCTTCAACGCGTGGTTGGACGTTCGCGACACGGACCCTGCCCTATCCCGCGCAGCCGCGGACATGTGGAAAGAAGGGTCCCCGTGACACTTCCAGATCGCAGCTTCGTACTGAATGCCGGACGGACCGGCTTTCTTCTGATCCATGGTCTCGGCGGCACACCAATTGAGCTGCGCTTCATTGCGACTGGACTGGCACGCATGGGCTACACCGTCCACTGCCCACAACTTGCCGGACATTGCGCGAGCTACGAGGACTTGCGTGCGACGGGTTGGAAGGATTGGTACGCCTCGGTTGAGGTCGCGCACGAGAGGCTGTGCCAGTCCTGTGATGTCGTGATTGTCGGTGGGCTATCAATGGGCGCATTGCTGGCACTGCATCTTGCAGCACAGCGCCCCGAAAAGGTGCATGGCACCGCTCTATTCGCGCCGACTTTGTGGTTGGATGGCTGGGGCGTGCCCTGGTACGCCGCCCTCTTCAATTTGGTGCGGCAGAAATGGTTCGCGGACTTGATTCAGTTCTCCGAGCGCAAGCCTTATGGCATCAAGGACCCGCGCGTGCGCGCCCTGGTCGATGTGGCCATTCACAGCGGCGACAGCTCACAGGTGGGACAGCTTACCAACCCTGGCGGCGTGATGCTCGAGATGCGTTGGCTCGTCGCCTGCGTCAAGCGCGAGTTGCCGACGATCAGGCAGCCAACGCTCATCGTTCATCCGAGGGACGATGATCGCGCCAGCCTCGGCAATGCGGCGTATTTGCAAACGAAACTCGGCGGTCTCGTGGATACGTGCGTGCTCGATGACAGTTATCACGTGATCACAATGGATCGGCAGCGGACGCTCGTTGTGCATCGCGCTGCAGCCTTCGCCGCTTGGCTCACCGAACGTATGAAGCTGCGCGAGCAGGCCACGTTGGCCAGCATATGGGACGCTCCGCTGCCACCCTTTCGCAGCTGATCAAGCAGTCATTTGCCCAGACCGCGACAGAGCGGCAAGGACTGGCTCGGCTCGATCTCCAAAGCATCCGACACGTTCTTGCAAAACCCAGGGTTTGGGATTTTCTGGCGAATTCCTATGCTCTACAGTACGAGGCTCGAGAAGGGTTGGGAATGCTAAGTATCTGACGCCTCAGGATCGGGTCGTTCCCCTCGGCTCCACCATTGCACCAGCAAGCATGCCTAGCGGGGCATCTGCTGCTGCACGCGGCCCGCGACGCATGTGTTCCAAGCTGTCCCCCGCGGGAGTACCCATGCTAGAACGACAACGGTCGTCGGGCGGACACACGCCGGATGCTGGACCGACCCCGCTCCCCGCGTTTCCTGAGTTTGTTGCATTGATGGCCTTGCTGATGGCGCTGACCGCGCTGTCGATAGATATCATGTTGCCCTCGCTACCGCAGATCGGCGCGGCGTTCGCGGTGCCGGATCGCAACGATGTCCAGCAGGTCGTGACGGGGTACATGCTGGGCCTGGCGGTTGGACAGCTTGTCTGGGGGCCGATTTCCGATCGTTGGGGCCGCAAAGGCCCGTTGTTGCTCGGCTTGCTGGTGTTTGGCGTTGGTTCGCTCGTGAGCATTGCGGCGACCAGCTTCAGTATCCTGCTTTGGGCCCGCGTGCTCCAGGGCCTCGGCGGAGCCGCAGCGCGCGTCATTTCAGTGGCGATTATCCGCGATCTCTACGCTGGACGCCAAATGGCGCGCGTCATGTCGATAGTCATGATGGTGTTCATCACGGTGCCGGTTATCGCGCCGAGCATTGGCCAGGCGCTGGCGCACATCGGCTCGTGGCGATGGGCGTTCTATGTGCTGCTTGCCGCCGCCGCTATCGGCATCGTCTGGGCGGGCTTGCGCTTGCCCGAGACCGCATCGTCAGGCATGGCCGTAGGGCGCCGCCTGACGACTACCGCCTTGGCGGTGGTTCGCACCAAGGCGACGGTCTCGTACAGCGTCGCCAGCGGTTTCATGTTCGGGTGCCTGGTGAGCTACATCGTCAGCGCCCAGCAAGTGTTCGTGGATGTGTTTGCACTGGGCACTGGGTTTCCCGTGGCGTTCGGCGCCATTGCCTGCAGCATCGCCCTGGCATCCTTCACCAATGCCCAACTCGTCCAGCGACTCGGCATGCGCCGGCTCTCGCATCTGGCGTTGGCCGGGTTCATCGTGGCTAGCCTCTTGTTGGCCGGCCTTTCCCTGATTGGTCAGCCGCCGTTCTTGTTGTTTGCCCTGCTGCTGGCGTTTACCTTTTTTGGGTTCGGCCTCATCGTGCCGAACTTCAACGCCATCGCGATGCAGCCCATGGGCGAGATGGCCGGTATCGCGTCATCGCTGATCGGCTTCTTCACGAGCGGAGCCGGTGTGGCGATCGGCTGGGTCGTCGGCCGCCTGTTCGACGGCACCGTGCGGCCTCTCTCGGTGGGATTCGCCTTGCTCGGTCTACTGGCGTTGATCAGCGTGCTTGCGGTCGAGGGGCCGAAAGGTATGTTTCGGGGCGAGTGAGCCGAAGCGCCCGGAGTTGTCGGCGGCATCGGCAAGGCAGGGAGGTGCAGCAGACCATGGCCAAGGCATCGGCCGCGATTTCACCGTTTGCGCCAAAAACACCGGCCGTGATGCCGGTCGTCGAAGGCGTGCGCTTTGCCGCCTGTGAGGCTGGGATCCGATACAAGGGGCGCAAGGATCTCATGGTTGCAGTGATGGATGCGGGCACGGCCGCAGCCGGTGTGCTCACGCAGTCCAAGACCTGCTCGGCTCCCGTCCTGTGGTGTCGGGACAATCTGAAGCTGGGCAAAGCGCGCGGCCTGGTGGTGAACTCGGGTAACGCCAATGCCTTCACCGGACGCAAGGGTCACGAGGCTGTTGCTTTGACTGCCGATTTCGCAGCCAAGGCTATGGGCTGCGACGCCAGCGAGATCTATCTGGCTTCGACCGGTGTGATCGGCGAGCCGCTCGAGGCCGGCAAGTTCGCGCACCTGCTCGAAGGGCTGGCCAACGACGCCAAACCTGGCGCCGGGACCGAGGCCGCACAGGCCATCATGACCACCGACACGTTTCCCAAGGTCGCATCGCGCAGGGCCAGAATTGGCGGTGTCGACGTGATGCTCGCTGGCTTCTGCAAGGGAGCCGGCATGATCGCGCCCGACATGGCGACCATGCTGTGCTTCGTCTTCACCGACGCCGCCATCGCCCAGGGCCCGCTGCAGAAGCTCATCGCCGAGGCGGCAGCGGCAAGCTTCAATTGCATGACTGTCGATGGCGACACGTCGACCAGCGACACGTGCCTGCTGTTCGCTACGGGTGCGGCGAAGCGGCGCGGACAAGTACCCATCACCGAGGTAGCCGATCCTGCGCTGGGCGATTTCAAGGCCAGGCTCGACGACATGATGCGCGAACTCGCGATCATGGTGGCCAAGGACGGCGAGGGCGTTTCCAAGTTCGTCACCATCGATGTAACAGGCGCAGAAAGCGATGCCGCCGCGCGTAGGATTGGCCTGTCCATCGCCAACTCACCTTTGGTCAAGACAGCCATAGCCGGCGAGGATCCGAACTGGGGTCGCATCGTTATGGCCGTCGGCAAGGCTGGCGAGGCGGCTAACCGTGATCGGCTCTCGATTTGGTTCGGCGAGCGCATCGTCGCGCGCGACGGTGAGCGTGCGGCAGACTACGATGAGCCGACGATGGCGGCGTACATGAAAAGCCCTGAGATCGCAATCCGCGTCGATGTCGGGATTGCGAGCGGCCGCGCCCGCATCTGGACCTGCGATCTGACGCACGGCTACATCTCAGTCAACGCGGACTACCGAAGCTGATGCAGTCGCCGACGCCAATCCGGCCCCTCGTTCTGGTGGCAGCAGCAGCCCTCGTTGATCGCGACAACAGGGTGCTCATTGCGCAGCGCCCGGCCGGGAAGTCCATGGCAGGCTTATGGGAATTTCCCGGCGGCAAGGTTGATGAAGGGGAGACCCCGGAAGCGGCTCTGGTGCGTGAGCTAAAGGAGGAGTTGCAGATCGAGGTCTGCGAGCCGTGCCTGGCGCCCTTTGCCTTCGCCAGCCACCGCTACGAGGCGTTCAACCTGCTGATGCCGCTCTATCTCTGTCGCACCTGGGAGGGCCAGATCACGCCCGCCGAAGGGCAGGCGATCAAGTGGGTGCGGGCGAGCCGGCTTAGTGACTATCCAATGCCGCCTGCCGACCTGCCGCTGATCCCTATGTTGAGGGACCTGCTCGGCTGAGGCTGCAACTGCAGATATGGGGCGGGACGGAGGCTTCCCGTGCCGCCGGTCTCCCGACGACGGGTCGATGGTCGCCCTTACGTTCAGTCGTTGACGAATTTGTGTTAGCTTGGTTGCAGACCGTTCATGCGTTAATCGCATGTTAACCGCCCGTTAACCGGCGAAAGAAGTGGGGCGAGCCCTCGGGCTGGACCCGGCCGGACCGGTTTGGCGCGTCTTGTGCGCCGTTTCGGGTGGCGGGGTGGGGATAGGGTACAGGGTCCGTTGGCGATGAGTGGAAGGTTGTTTTTGGTTCTCTGCGGCATCGCCGCAGCCGCGGGCGCGTACGCCGCGCGCGATCAGCTTCGTCCTCTCGCCGACATGATGGTTTCCGCTAAACCCGCGCCCGATGGCACCCCGGAGCGTTCCGCAACGAAAAAGAACGACGGCACCAAGCAGCAAGGCAGGTCGGGCCCGCCTGCTCCGCCGGTGACGGCGGCATTTGCCGTCGAGGCCGATATGCCCATCATCTTAGCCGCGCCGGGCACTGTAGAGCCGCTCGCGACTGTCGCCATCAAGCCGCGCGTCGACGGCCAGATCATCGAGGTCGGATTCCAGGAAGGCGACCTGGTGAGCGAGAACCAGGTCCTGTTCCGGCTCGACGACCGGCTGATGAAAGCGCAGATCCAGCAGGCCGAGGCTAATATTGCCAAGGACGAGGCAAACCTGCGCGACGCGCAGGGTACCCTGCAGCGGCGTGAGGCGCTGGTCGACAAGAGATACGTGACCGAGGCCGCCACCGAGACCGCGCGCTATACCGTCGAGGCGTTGAAGGCCGGCATCGCCGCCGGCCGTGCACAACTCGAGATGCAGAAGACGCTGCTCGACTATCTCATCATTCGTGCGCCCATCAGCGGACGCACTGGCAGCATTGGCGCCAAACTCGGCTCCACGATACGGGCACAGGACTCTGTGGCTCTCGTCACCATCAATCAGACGCGGCCCATTACCGTCAGCTTCTCAGTGCCGCAGACCGAGCTTGGCGCGTTGAAGCGGGCCCTCGCCGCAAAATCCACTGCCGAGGTGACCGTCACCGGCTCGCGGCCAGCCAGGCTCACAGGACGCATCGGCATGGTCGACAACCAGGTCGACAAGACGACCGGTACCGTGCAGGCGAAGGTCACGGTAGAGAACGCCGACGAGACGCTCTGGCCCGGACAGGCCGTCGAATTGGCACTTACCGTAGAGACAAAACCGAAGGTCGTTTCCGTTCCGGCGAGCGCCGTACTCCCGGCCCAGCAGGGCATGCTGGTCTGGGTGATAGGCACAGACAACAAGGTCAGCCCGCGTTCCGTTACTATCGACCGGATTGTTGGCCAGACCGCCTTCCTGCAGGATGGGCTCAAGGCTGGCGAGCGTGTGGTTACGGATGGACAGCTGCGGCTGGCTCCCGGTTTTCCGGTCAACGTGCAGGAGCCGCGCGCGCCCACCGTGCCGCCAGCCAGCAGCGAGCGCGAGCGGTCGGGAAGCGGGCGGACCTGAGTCTTAGCGGAGAGACACGTGAAGATTTCCGAGCTTTGCGTGCGCCGCCCGGTCATGACGATCCTGCTCATGGCTTCGCTGGCGCTCGCCGGCTTATTTGGCTACCGCCAGCTTCCGATCGCGGCGATCCCGCGCATCGACGTGCCCACCATCACGGTGACTGCCGAGCTGCCTGGCGCCAGCCCGGACACCATGGCGGTTTCTGTCGCCGCGCCGCTCGAGCGGCAGTTCGCCACCATCGCCGGCGTAACCGCGATCACCTCGTCCAGCACGCAGGGCATCACCTCAATCACGCTCGAGTTCGATCTCAACCGCAACATCGATGCGGCGGCCCTCGACGTGCAATCGGCCATTTCGGTGGCCAATGCGCGGCTGCCCGACGATCTACTCGCGCCTCCGAGCTACCGCAAGGTCAATCCCGCGGACACGCCGGTCATCTTCCTGGCGCTGACCTCCGAGACCGCGCGCTCGCAGGAAATCAACGAGTTCGCCGACAAGGTGATGAGCCCCAGGCTCTCCATGCTGCCGGGTGTTGCCCAGGTCAATATCAACGGTGCACAGAAGCGGGCTGTGCGCATCCGCTACGATCTCGACGCCTTGGCGGCGCGCGGGGTCTCGGTCGAGGACATCAGAAACGCGGTGACGACGCTCGCTGCCGTCAGTCCGTTGGGTAGCATTCGCACGCAGCGTCAGGTCTATATTCTCGAAACGAAGGGCGCGGAACCCACCGCCGCCTACTTCAAGCCGGTCGTGATCGCTTGGCGCAACGGCGCGCCCGTGCGGCTACAGGATGTGGCTAGAGTCGAGGACTCCGTCGAGAACGAGGAAGCGCGAGCAGAATTCAATGGCCAGCGCTCGATCATTGTATCGGTCCAGCGTCAGCCTGATGCGAATACCGTCGAGGTCACGGACGCGGTCAAAGGTCTTATCCCCCGCTTCCAGCAGGAGCTTCCACCGACTATCAAGCTGCAGGTGCTGAGCGATCGATCGCAGTCGATCCGCGAATCCGTCCATGACGTACAGATCACTCTGCTCTTGACGTCCTTTCTCGTCGTACTCGTCATCCTGGCGTTTCTCAGGACATGGCGGGCAACGCTGATTCCCGCGCTCGCGCTCCCGCTGTCCATCGTCGGCACCTGTGCCGGCATGGCGATGTTCGGCTTCTCGCTCGACAACGTGAGCCTGCTCGCTCTGACACTGGCGCTCGGGTTCGTCGTCGACGATGCCATCGTCGTGCTGGAGAACATCGTGCGCTACGTCGAGCAGGGCATGCGGCCGTTCGATGCCGCCATTAGAGGTGCTCGCGAGATCGGTTTCACTGTTCTGTCCATCACACTGTCGTTGGTCGCTGTATTCATCCCGATCCTGTTCATGGGCGGGATCGTGGGCCGGTTCTTTTTCGAGTTCGCAGTAACGATCAGCATCGCCATCCTCTTGTCGGGCTTCATCTCTCTGACGCTGACGCCCATGCTTTGCGCGCGCATGCTCAAGCACGAGGCACACAAAGCGCGTCCGGGATTGCTGTCGCGCACGTTCGAGCGGGGCTATGAGCTGATGGCGCACGGCTATCGGGTGACGCTCGATGCCTCTCTCCGTGTGCCGTGGCTGATGCTGCTGCTGACGCTGGCGACGATGGTGGCGACCGTGTGGGCATTCGGTGCCGTCAAGAAGGGCTTCCTGCCAACCGAGGATACGAGCATCATCATCGTGCGCACGGAGTCGGCGCCGGATATCTCCTTCCAGGCCATGCTGGAGCGTCAGCGGCTCGTTGCCGAGGCCATCCGCACCGATCCGGATGTGCTCTATGTTAACTCCAACGTCGCCTCGGGTGGCTTCAATCCGACGCTGAACCGCGGCTCGGTCTTCGTCCAGTTGAAGACACGCAGCGAGCGACAGGGCAGGGCGACGATCTCGGACGTGCAGGATAGATTGCGGCGCAGGCTCTCTAGCATCACCGGTATTCGTGCCTTTCCTGTAGCCTTGCAGAACATGCGCATCGGCAGCCGAGCCGGCGCGGCCTCCTATCAGTACACGCTGACGAGCGTGGATCAGTCCGAGCTCTACACGCAGGCACAACGCTTGATCGAGCGGGTCAAGGAGACGCGCGGCTTTGCCGATGTGACCAGCGACCTGACGCTTGGCGCGCGCCAGATTCTGCTCACCGTCGATCGCGATGCCATGGCCCGGTTCGGCGTGACCATGGATGCCATCCGCACCACGCTCTACTCGGCATTTGGCACGCGCAAGATTGCTACCGTCTTCACGCCGTCGAACGACTACGCGGTGATCCTCGAGGCCGACAAGGTCCGCACGCTTGACCCGACGGTCTTGTCCAAGGTGAATGTGCGGAGCACCTCCGGCCAGCAGATCCGCTTCAACTCGCTGGCGACCGTGACGCTTGGGCCTGGTCCCGTATCAGTGGCCCGCCAGAGCCAGCTTCCTGCCGTGACCATCACTTTCAACCTTGCCCCTGGCTACACGCTCGGCGAGGCCGTCATCGCCATGCGCGAGGCTGAGCAGGCGCTCAACATGCCGGCCTCGATCACGGGGCAGTTCGCCGGCACCGCACAGGTATTCGAGAGTTCGTTCCGCGACCAGCCGATCCTGATCGCCGCCGCCATTCTCGTCATCTATATCGTGCTCGGCATTCTCTATGAGAGTTTCATCCATCCGATCACGATTTTGTCTGGGCTTCCCTCAGCCAGCCTCGGCGCATTGCTAGTTCTGTGGCTGTTCGATGTCGAGCTCACGATCATCGCCGTGATCGGCATCATCATGCTGGTCGGCATCGTCAAGAAAAACGCGATCATGATGGTGGACTTCGCCATCGAGCGGCGCGCGCAGGGCGCTGGTCCTGTAGAGGCGATCCGCGAAGCGTGTCTTCTCCGCTTCCGGCCCATCATGATGACGACGATGGCGGCGCTGTTCGGCACCATGCCGATTGCCATCGGCTGGGGCGCCGGCGCGGAGCTGCGTCAGCCGCTAGGCCTTGTCGTCGTCGGTGGGCTCGCCGTGTCGCAACTCCTCACGCTCTACATTACGCCGGCTATTTATGTCGTCTTCGAGCGCTTGGGCGAGAGGCTCGGCGCCGGGCGACGTGAGCACATCCCGGAGGTCTCTGCCGGGGAAGTCCGCGCGCCGGCCGAGTGATCCTGCTCTACCCCCAACTTGAGAGCGAGTGGGACGCGCTGCTCGTGTTTTACTCCATGGAACCAAAGGCTTGGTACGTGTTCGCATTGTCAGCTGCGGCGTGTCTGCATGCACATGCCATGCAGGATGCGGCGGAACGTGCACGGCTATCCGGAGTTACTGGGGCTCAATCATGTATAGCCGCTCGGGTCTGCCGCGCGCGGCTCCAAGAAAAATAGGAGACGATCATGCTGAGCGAGGCGATACATTTCGTTGAGGGAAGTTGTGACTGGTGCGGGACCGACCTGGGCCACCGCATCTTCCATTTCGAGGCCAAGCGCTATTGCTGCCGCACGTGTTTGGACGCCGGCGTGGCGTCGGAGATCAGTCGGCCCTTGTTCGAGAGCAAGCCGTTTCCGCCCGAGCTGCGGCGCCTGCGCGCGCACATTCCTCACTATTGACCGCGTGCGATAGGCTACGCGGCCGGCTCCAGCCGCAGGATGGCCAGCGCCAGCGCCTGCGCACGCGGCACCATCGAGTCCACCTCCAGATACTCCTCCGGCGTGTGCGCCTTCGCGCCCACGGGTCCGGTGGCGCAAATGGTCGGGCAGCCAACTCCTGCTGTGAAGCCGGAGTCGGCGCAGCCGCCGGTGAACTCACCCTTGACCTGCAGGCCCAGCTCCCCGGAGGCGGCCTGGTAGCCGGCGAACAGCCGCTCGGAGGCAGGCGTCGGGTTGAGCGGCAGGAATTCGCCTATGATCGTGAGCTTGGCCTTGGTGCCCGGCACAGTGCTCGACGCCACGATCTCCTCGATAGCTCCGATGGCCTCGGCCCGGTCCCGCGGCGTGACATAGCGCAGGTCGATCTGACCTTCCGCCGAGGGTGCTGTCGTGTTCACCGACTGGCCGCCCTTGACAATGCCGACGTTGACCGTGATGCCGCGCTTCAGGTCCGTGAACGCATGCAGCTTGACGATCTTGTGCGCCAGCTCGCCAATGGCGCTGATCCCATACTCGAAGTTGCCGCCGGAGTGCGCGGCCCGACCCTCGATCTCGACGCGCATGAATACGCCGCCCTTGCGGCCCGTCACGACGTTGCCAGAGGGCCGGCCGGGCTCGGCGTTGAAAATGCAGCGCGCCTCGCGCGCCACGCGTTCGATGACCGGTCGCGATGACGGCGAGGCGATCTCCTCGTCCGACGTGATGAGGCCGGCAAGCGGTGCCGGCGCTCCGCCGAAACGCTTGAAGGCGTCGAGCACGAACGCGTTCATGACGAGGCCGGACTTCATGTCCGAGACGCCGGGGCCGTAGGCGCGCCCGCCCTCGATCTTGAAGGGTCGGCGCGCGACCTCGCCTTTCGGAAAGACCGTGTCGCGGTGGCCCATCAGCACGATCGGCTTCTCGTTCGAGCGGCTGTCGTCGAGGCGGATATGAATGGCGTTGCCGAACGTCTCGTGTGGTTCGGTGCTCGTGGGCAGTCCCCGCTCCGTGAAGAAGCCGATGAACTGCGCGCCTACCGCATCGACGCCGGCCTTGTCGTAGCTGCCGCTGTCGATGTTCACCACCGTCTCGAGCAGCTCGAGCATCGCCTGCTTCTGCCCGACGAGCCAGTCGAGAATCGCCGCCTCGTGCGGCTTGATGCCATTCGCTGCCATGCTGTTTTCCCAATCCTGCCAACGCGGAATCAGGAAGGTAGCACGTCGCCGGCGGCTCTCAAGGTTGCGATGTGGCTGCCGCGCTGCCGCCGAAGATCTGCGTGATGCGCCGCTCACGCCGCGTATCGACCTTGACGGTCGCGGTCATGCCTGCGCGCAGCGGCAGCTCGTTCGGGCGGGGTAGCAGACGCAAGCGCACGGGCAAGCGCTGGACCACCTTCACCCAGTTGCCCGACGCATTCTGCGGCGGCAGCAGCGCGAACTCTGCCCCGGTCGCGGGGCTGATGCTCTCTACCTCCGCCTCCCAGGTCACGTCCGGGTAGATATCGAGCACGATCGTAGCTCGCTGGCCGGCCTTCACATGGGTGAGCTCCGTCTCCTTGAAATTCGCCTCGACCCAGGGCCGCGTATCGCTGACGATGGCGAACAGTGGCGTAGCGGCTTTGACCTGCTCGCCCGGTAACAGCTTGACGTTGACGGCGACGCCGCCGACCGGTGCCGCCACGGTGGCGCGGTCGAGCTCGAGCTTGGCGCGGTCGCGCATGGCCATTTTTTCGCGCACCAGCGAATGTTGCTCGGTCGGCAGCTCCGGATTGCCCGACAGCATGGTCAGAATGCGCTCCATCTTCTGCTGCAATACACCGACCCGGTCACGCGCCGCCGCCGCGTTGCTGTCGGCCTCCTCGAACCGGAACGCGAAGCCGACCCCACGCTGCTTCAGCTGGTTCTGCCGTGCGTATTGCGCGTCGAAGAAATTGATCTTGCTCTCCGCTTCTTTCAGCTCGGCGCGCGCCTCGGCATATTGTGCGCGCAAGCCGGCCACCTGCGTGCGCGTCTGCTCCAGTTCCGCTTCGGCTTTCTCCAGGGCGATGCTGAAAGACTCGGGGTCGATCTTCAGCAGCGGCTCTCCCGCCTTCAATACGGCGTGCTCCTTGACGAACACCTCTGTTATTCGTCCCGCCACCTCGGTCGACACCTGCACGATGTCGGCTTTGACGTAGGCGTTCTCGGTGGACACGTAGCGGCCGCCCCACAGCCACCACATCGCTGCGCCGAGCACGGCGATCAACGGTATCCCCGCCAGGAGAAATGGTCGCAACAATCGCATCTGGCTCGCACTCACTGCACGCGCGCCTCTTCCTGATCTTCTCTTTCAATATCCTCGACGCTCAGGTTATCGGCGCCGGCGCCGACTTCGGCCAGCGCGCCGAGCTTGAGCTTAACACGCGCCATGAGCTGTGTGACGCGCCTGCGGTCGGCGCTCGAGAGCCCCGACAGCGCATCGTTCACGGTGGCTTCCGCGATTGGCGTGATCGCGGCGTGGATGCGCTCGCCGAGCGCGGTCAAGTAGATCCGGTTCACCCGCCTGTCGGCCGGGTCTGGGCGCCGCTTGATCCAGTTCTTTTCCTCGAGCCGATCGATGATGCGCCCTGCCGGCGCCCTCTCGATCTCCATCATGTCGGCGAGTTCGGACTGACTGGCGCCCGGTCGCCGGTGCAGCCGCACCAGCGCCAGCCACTGGGTGCGCGTCAGCCCGAGGCTCCGCACCCGCCGGTCGAACACCGTGCGCATCAGCCGTGACACGTCGGCCGTGATCCAGCCGAAATAGCGAACGTCGTCGTGAGCCAAGCCAGCCTCGCAAGAATCGTAATGCAGGTTACTATCATCATGTATACGATCGTCGACCCGCACGCAATGCGCCGGCCAATGGATTTACAACTGCAGCCTGCTCTAGGCCAGTGGCGGAAAGTGCTTGTCCCGGGTGGGGAATCCGAGGTCGCGGCCCATGTGGATCAGGATGCGCTCGGCCAGTGCGGTAATCGATAGCAGCGGGTTGACGCCGAGCGAGCGCGGAATGATCGAGCCGTCCGCCACATAGAGTCCGTTGTGCACTGCGGTGCTGCCCGCTCCCGTGCTGCCGTCGAAGACCTGCCCCCTGTGATCGACGACCCCCGAGCTGCAATCGCTGCCCGTGCCGCAGCCGCCCAGCGGATGTGCCGTCGCCGGCTGATGCCCCATCACCGTTCCCGCCAACGGGTTCTTCACATAGCGGCCGCCGGCGTGCGTCACGATAGCTCCGAGCGCAGCGTCGAGACGCCGGTAGACGGGCTCGCTCGCCACGCCGGGCCAGGCGAGGACGAGCCGGTCGTCCTCGAGCGAGAAGCGCCCCGAGGCGCTGTCGTGCGACACGGCAAAGAACGTCTGCAGGTGTGCGAACGGCCCCTTGTAAACACCGCTGATCAGGCTTTGCAGCGCGCCGAGCAGGCGCCCGTTCGGCAGGAACATCACGGGCAGGACCGGTGCCAGCGCCGACGGCAAGACCCCCTCCTGGATGCGGATCTCGGTGCTGAGATCGTCCGCATCGTCGATCTCGATCTGCCCGCTCACCGCGGCGCCGATCTCCATGCCGCCGATCTTGGCCGGATGTCCGACGCCGATGGCGTTCACGGGCAGGCTCGCGCCATAGCCGAAGGCAATGATGTCGCCGTTGGCGGAGAAGCGCTGCCCGAGCCGGTCCGACACTTCCAGCCCCTTCTCGCGCGAGCGCAGCAGGATTTCCGTCGAGCCCAGCGTCCCGGCGGCGAGCACAACGATGTCGGCAGTCACGGCAAGATCGTGCTTATTCGCTCTGCTCGCCTCGCCGAGACGCTCTATATGCACGGCCCAGCCACCGTCCTTGGCTTTCGACACGTGCCGCACTCTCGCGTGCGTGAAGATCTCCGCGCCATGCTGCGCGGCCGCGGGCAGATAGGTGAGTGCCACTGTGTTCTTGGCGCCGACGTTGCAGCCCGCGCAGCAGTCCCCGCACAGCGTGCAGGCCGGTTGTGCGATCCCCGCGGCATTGACGGCCGGCTCGAAGCTCACCACAACCTCGGGCACGATAGGCGCAATGCCGAGCGCCATGCTCGACGCGTGCAGCGCGCGAAACTTGGTCATCTCTTCCGCGCGTGCGAAGCGCGCCGGACGCAGCCAGGCCCGCGCTCGCGCGAAGCCTTCCTCCAGCAACCCGTCCTGTGCGATCTGGCCCGGCCAGGCAGCGTCGGCAAACACGCGGTCGTCGGGCCTGAGCGCCACGCCGGCATTGATGAGCGATCCGCCGCCGAGCCCGCATCCCACCAGCACATGCATGTCCTCGCCCATGCGCACATCGAACAATGCCGTATCCGGGCCGGCACCATAGCGCTTGCCTCTGACCTGCATCTCCTGGCGCATGTCGGAGAACTTGGCGGGGAACTCGCCCGTCGCGAACTCGCGGCCGCGTTCCAGCACGGCAACGCGCTTGCCGGCTCGAGCCAGGCGCAAGGCGGCCACGCCGCCGCCGTAGCCGGAGCCCACCACCACCGCGTCGTAATGCGACTTCAGACTGTCGAGTGAGCGTGCAAGGCGCGTCATGGTCCTTTCCAGCGGATGGAAACAGCCCAGTCCAGGATATCGGAGAAGCTTTAGTGTGATGATCGAGAAATTCGCTCACGGGCCTGCTGTGAATACCGGCAAATTTCTCTTTCACCTCCTCGACCACGTCGGGGTCGGCCTCTTTGATGATCGCGCGGACCCGCGCAAGCGTCTCGCCCGCCAATCATTAGGCATTCCTGACGGACTTCCATTGCGTCAGCCGCTCCGCAATCAGCGCCGCACGTTTTTGATCATCGCGACCGTCCAAGATGCTCAAGTCGTCCGGATCGGCGCGCCACCAGACGCCGGCTGTCCGCGCGTTCACACTCGGATCCGTATCCGCTCTGGTCGTGAAGTAGCCGGTTGCGCGGTCAGGGGATTCCAGCCGGATCTCGCCTACTCGCTCCAGCCGCGGCGCATTCGGATCCAACGGCCGCTCGCCCTTCCAATAGAAGAAGACGCCCGAAGACCCTTCCCTCTCCTTCACCGCCTCACTCCAGTATCTTGCCGACAGACGTCCATCCTCTTGCCATGCACGGCCCGTCAGCTCGAGCGCGCGGTTGCGATCGCGCGCAATCTTCAACAGGCTCACGGCATCAGGCTCCTTCGCGCTGCGCTCCGTCAAGGAGAAGTGCCACCATGCGCCCTCGATGCGCGCAACGCGACCCTCGTTCTCGATGGCTTTGCGGATCTTCTGGTTGATGGCTTTCGTCTCGGCCGGCGTCATCGCGCCGGCGTAGCGCACGCACGTGAGGCCAAGGAGGTCGCTCGGAAGCTTCGCCCCGCTTGCATGCAGAATGATTCGGCGCATCCCTAAGACGCCGCCGAACAGGCCGGCTTCGAACACGACGTTGTCGCGCGGAGACGCCTGCCCCGGCCCGGGCTGAGCAGAAGCCGCCGGGCTGGCCGTCGTCCAGTCGTCTTGCGCAAACACGAACGCCGCGAAATCGACTTCCTGGGTGAGCTCAAGCAGGCGTTCCAGCGTGGATGTCCCCGGATTGAAGGATGTCATCCAGGGCTCGACGCGTGCGATGTCGCTTAAGCCCCGCGTCAGTGCCTGAAGCAACTTCTCCTGTTGCCCTGACGAGCCCAAAAAGAGTCGAGGCTTGTCCATCGGTTCCTCCAACAGTCCGCCAGTGCCACACGCAATAGCCGACCCACACTGCGCATTTTCCAGCAGGCCATTGCTATTGTCATCCTCGGGCTTGCCCGCACTCGGACTTGTTCCGGGTGTCCCGAGGATCCAGCCATCAACGAACGCCGGAGCAGCCGGTTGGATGGATGGTCGGGACAAGCCCGACCATGACATGCGCCCTCAGGCGCGCTTTGGCTTCTTCTGAGCGGGGCGAGCGGGTGCCCGCTTCGCCGTGTTCAGCGCCACGGCGGCGCGAATGAGCGCCTTCAACGCCTTTTCGTTGATCTTGTCACCTTCGCGGATATCGATGGCGCGCCGCACGTTGCCGTCGAGGCTCGAATTAAAGAGGCCCGAAGGGTCCTCCAGCGCTGCGCCCATGGCGAAGGTCAGCTTCACGACGGCCTTGTACGTCTCGCCGGTGCAGATGATGCCGTCGTGCTCCCACACCGGAACGCCGAGCATCCCGTTCGACGGCTTCCTCCATTTCACCTCCTCGACCACTTGCGCGTCGGCCTGCTTGATGAGCGCGCGGACCCGAGCCAGCGTCTCGCCGCGCCAATCGGAGAGCGCCGCGATGCGCGCGTCGATGAGGTGAGAGGGAGACGCTTCGGCCTTTGCTTCTTTAGGGGCGCTCTTCGTCTTCTTCATGGTGATGTCGCTTTCTTCATGATTGTTGTGAGCGGCTCTTTGCGATCTTTGTCGACGTCTTTCTTAACGGCAACTCCGAGCCCAAACGGACGGTTAGAGCTATCCATGGACAAGGGAGAAAGCCACTCGATGCAGCTGCGAATATATATCACCGGAGCTTCGTGCTCCGGCGTGACCACATTGGGCACGCGGCTCTCGCAGAGGCTCGGGCTCGTTCATGTGGATGCAGATGATCACTATTGGCTTCCAACTAATCCGCCATTCACCGACAAGCGCGCGCCAGAGGCCCGCGTCGTCTCAATACGAAACGCGCTCGGTGCCTCCGGCTGGGTGCTGACAGGATCGTTTGACGGTTGGGGAGATGCACTCATCGTCGGCGTCGATCTGATCGTCTTCGTATCGACGCAAACTCCCATCCGTATGGCGCGCCTTTTCGAACGAGAGCGGCAGCGTTACGGCAGTCGAATTCGGCCGGGAGGCGATATGCACGGCGTCCACACAAAATTCGCAGCATGGGCGCGGGAATACGACAACCCCGGGTTCGAGGGAAGGAACCGAGCGAGGCATGAACATTGGCTCAATGCACAGACTGCTCGAGTGCTTCGGGTCGATGGGACTCAGCCTCCTGATACGATGTCGGAGCAAACCATCAGAGAACTGAATATGGCCCATCCCAACAGCTGAGATGCGAGGCAAGAGGCCCGCCAAGCCGATGACTGCCACATAGACCAGACTGCTGCCACATAGATCAGACCATATTGGCATCTAAGCCAGCATCGAACGGTCCGCCTGGGAGAGGGAGTTCTCATGGGACAACTGTTCAGAATATTGAAGTCGTCGGTTTGGCTGCTCTTATGGGCGGGCCTCGCAGTCCAATCTGCCAACGCTCAAGGCGCAAGCTATCCCCCCGCCGATGACGCGTGGGACGGAACCTCCTACAGGGCCCTGGTCCAGCGCATTGAGGACAATGGTTTGCCGCTGCCGACGCTATCGGATGCAGCGACAAAGTCGGTCTTCGAGCGGATGGTCAATGTCGACAATATCCCGCTGCGTATGGGCCTCAATCGGGATCTCTCCGTCACCATACGCTTTCAGAGGTTGGACAGCGCTCTGCCCGCGATTCACAAGCTAGTCGTCCTCTATGCGAATGAGACGCAAAAGGGGAAACCATTGGCCCAGGAGCTCGCCAGGCTGATGGTCTATGAGTCCAAGGTCTCCGCGGCGTTGCTGGACTTGAGCGAGCCATATCTCTCGACCCTCAAAGAGGACAAGAGATATCAAGTCCATGTCGCCTATCTCGATCAGGTGAAAAGCGCCGCCCGTCAGCTCTATTCGGGCCTCGTGCAGGGCATGACTGAAACGAGCCTTTATTCCAAGTCTGACATTCTCAAGATGATCAAGGTCGCTCTCGATGGGCTGCCATCCTATCACCCGATCATCACGGACCAGGATAGGCAGGGTCATGTCCAGAAGCTTACGCAGCAGATTTCGACAACGACCGATCAGCAGCTGAAAACCGCCCTGACCGAGCTGCGCGATATGCTCAAACTTCGCCAGGTTCCAACGTAGGACGATCATGCGATCGAACGCAGCGCGTTGCCGCTCACGCCGCGAACGCACCGCGCGACGTCCCGCTCACATGCGTTCGCCGGGTATTGGCTGGCCCTGCTGAATAGCCTTAGAGCGCGATCGTCTCACATGGAAGCACTGCCGCTTCCATGTGTCCGCGCGTAGCGCGGCTCCGCCGCGACACGTGAATCGCACTCTAGACTTTAAAGTGTAGAGCAGGATTCACGCTTCGGCCGCGACGTCTCAATTGGGATAAAGTGATGCAATCCGAAGCGATCCTGCTCTAGTGAAATCGATAGGGCAGCACGAAGGTGCGCTGCAGTGCGCTCATGCCGTCGGGTGGCGCGGGGAAGCTCGCCTGCCGGACGGCCGCGATCGCCACCTGGTCCAGCCGCGCGTTGCCGCTCGATGTGACGATGCGAACGAAGTCGAGTTGCCCATCGGACAGCAGGGCGAAGCTGATCCGCACCGTGCCGCGCACACCAGCACTTTTCGGCTTGCTCTTGTTGAGCGCTTGCATGACGCGGCTGGCGTAGGCGCGCATCGCCCCTGCGCTGGCCGCGGCCGCCCCCTGCACCGCCTGATGGTCTGACGTGTCGGCGTGTGCGGCGGTGCCGCCTGCCGCCATCGGCGGCGGTGCGTCGGGCGCTGCCCTCTTGCGCGGCTCGACGGGCCGCTCAGGGTCCTCGCTCGGCTGCCTCGGCGGCTCCGCCTCAAGCGCCGGCATCTCCTGCGGGTGGGCGGTCGTCTGCTCTTTCTCTTGCTCCGCTCGTGCTGTGTCGGGCTTCTGCGCCCGCGTGCGCCGCATTTCCGGTCCACCCTCGTTCGGCGCCAGAGTGCTGGCGACACCCGAGGCCGGAGCGGCGGTGTCAGCGCGGCTCTGCAGCGCGCGTGATGGTACCAGCTCGACCTCGACGCTGATGGCGTCCAGTTCCACGCCGCCGGCGCCTGCCGGTCCGTACTCGTGTCCCTGACGGGTCAGTGCATAGAGAAGCGTGACGTGCATGAGGGACGCGATCATCACCGCCACGCCGAGGCCGAGGCGCTCCCGGCGCCCCGAGGCATGCAGACTGTGTGAATCGACGCCGAAGGGCGTGAGCGCCGGGCCGATGGGATTGGCCGCAGCGCCGGCGCCCGCGGGCTGCGCAGCGGCGGCACGGCAGGCGCTTGATGAACCTGGCTCATCGGATAGCGGCATGCGCGCAGCTATATCTGGATCCACGTCACAGTGCTCTCGAACCGCCGCGCAGAGTGCAATGCTATAGTGTAACGTAAGAGATACATAGATCACGAATTCCGGACCTTCAGGCGCCTCTGATCTTGGCGCGGGCGGCTCTCTCCCCTTAACGTTACAACATAACATAACGCTGGGAGAAGCTGCATGCGTGCGGTACGGGGGATGTTTGCGATAGGTTTGGCCGGTGTCTGGATAGCAGGCCTGACCTCCCCGTCGGCCCAGGCGCAGACCCAGCTTCCCGGCATTGTCGTCACCAGCCCGAGCCCGGTTGTGCGGCCCCGCGACGCGGCAGAGCCGCAGACTGAGGTCGAGGCGCCGGCATTCGGCGAAGCCCAGGCGCCGCCCGGCATGATTATCGTTGAGGATGCCTTCGTCCCCATCACGGTTGCGACCGAGCACGAAATCCTCGCCACCCAGGGTCCAACCATCACCGACACGCTGCAAACCAAGCCTGGCATCATCGGCTCGACCTTTGCCGCCGGGGCCAATCGCCCCATCATCCGTGGTCTCGACAGCTACCGGGTGAGGACGCAGGAGAACGGCATCGGCACGCATGACGTGGCCGCACTCTCTGAGGATCACGCCATCCCCGTCGATCCATTCGCCGCCGACCGCGTGGAGGTGGTGCGCGGCCCGGCCACGCTACGCTATGGCTCCCAGGCGATCGCCGGCGTCGTCAGCGTCGAGAACAACCGCATTCCCTCTTTCGTCCCGCCGCGCGGCTTCACCGCCGAGATGAAAGGCGGCCTCAGCTCGGTGGACGATGGCCGTGACGGCGCCTTCGCCGTTACGGCCGGCTCCGGCAATTTCGTCGTGCATGCCGATGCCTTCCGTCGCCGCGCGGAAGACTACGACACGCCGCACGGGACGCAGGCGAACTCGTTCGTTGAAAGCGACGGCTTCGCGCTGGGCACATCCTACGTGTGGAGCCGCGGGTTCATCGGCGTAGCCTTCACTCGTTTCAACAGCTTGTACGGCATTCCCGGCGCCGAGGCGCTGGAGGAGCGCCCACGCATCGACATGCAACAGGACAAGATCATGTCCAAAGGCGAATGGCGCGTGCGCGATTTCGGTATCGAGGCCATCCGCGCCTGGTTCGGATCGACCGACTACGCGCACAACGAGGTGATCGATGATGGCGGCACCGACATCGTCGGCACACGCTTCACCAACAAGGAGGTGGAAGGCCGGGTCGAGGTCCAGCATCTGCCTATCACGACCGGCCTTGGTGAGTGGCGCGGTGCGGCAGGCGTACAGTTGGGCCGGCGCAAGGTGGCAGGCGTTGCCGTTGACGAGCCCGTGGACGGGCTCATTGATCCGGCCCGCACGCGCAGCGTGGCCGCATTCCTGTTCGAGGAGCTGCAGGTGAGCCGACTGCTGCGGCTGCAGGCGGCCGTCCGCATCGAGCACACGTCGGTGGACGGTACCGGCCTGGCCGATTTCTCAGACCCGCTCAATCCGATTTTGTTTTCCGGCGAGCGCACCTTCGAGCCGTTCAGCGCCAGCCTCGGCATGCTCTACGAGCTGCCGCTCGGCGTCGTCGCGCGGCTGACGGCACAGCACGTGGAGCGCTCACCCGAAGCCGGCGAGCTGTTCTCCAAGGGCGTGCATGAAGCCACCGGCACGTTCGAGATCGGCAATCCGTTTCTGGAGAAGGAAAAAGCCAACACCATCGAGCTGGGCTTCAAGCGGGCGCAAGGCCCGTTCCGTTTCGACACCTCGGCCTATTACACTCAGTTCGAAGGCTTCATTTTCAAGAACCGTACCAATGTGTTCTGCAACGACACCTTGGCGAGCTGCGGCGCCCCGGGCAGCGATGAGCTGCAGCAGGTCCTGTTCGAGCAGCGCGACGCCAACTTCTACGGCGTCGAGGTGGCGGCCCAGTATGATGTGGCCTCGATTTGGCGCGGTGTATGGGGCATCGACGGGCAGTATGACTTCGTGCGCACCAGTTTCGCAGGCGACGGCAATGTGCCCCGCATTCCCCCGCACCGGCTGGGCGCGGGTATCTATTACCGCGACGCGAGCTGGTTTGCCCGTGTGGCGGCCCTGCACGCGTTCCGCCAAGACGAGATCGGCGAGTTCGAGACCGAAACCAGCGGCTACACATTGGTCAATGCAGAGCTCAGCTACACTTTCCGCATGACTGAGCACGGTGGCGTTGTGCCCGAGTGGGCTATCGGTCTCAGGGGGGACAACCTGCTTGATGACGATGTGCGCAACCATGTCTCCTTCAAGAAGGACGAGGTGCTGTTGCCGGGCCGCTCTGTGCGGCTGTTCGGCTCGATTAAGCTCAACTGATGCTCGGGGTTGTGCCGGGGCGGCTGGGGGCTAATTTGCCCGCGGTTTCTCGGAGGGCATGACCATGCAGCGAGCGGCGAGGTCCGGCGGTCTCGGCCTGCTCGTGGCAGTGCTTGCGGCGCCAGGCGCATCGGCACAACAGGCGATGCCTTGCGGCCAGATACAGGAGGCGCCGCTGTCGGATGCTGTCGCCGAAGCCCGGCGCACTCTCGCCGAGCGGTGGCTCGATGTTGGCGACAATCTCTACATCGCCTACCGGATGAAATCGCCGGTGGCCAATCCGTTCGATCTGACCAGGCCCAAGCAGAAGGAAAAGGGCAAGTCCGACGACAAGGACTCGGAGGAAGGATATATCTGGGTCGGCAATCTTCAGTGCCAGTTGAGCAGCACGCAGGGCGACGAGGTGGTGATCAGCTTCATCGCTGGAGCCGCCTCCTTCGTCGAGAAAAAGGGTGCTTGGACGCCACCCATGCGCCAGCGCGAGCTCACCCAGATCGTCGTGACAAAGCGCGACGCACGATGGACCGCGAGTGAGCGGCGCGGAGACTATTCGCTGCTTGCGGCCGACGACGACCTGCGCCGGCCCACCGCCGCCGAGATCCCGCCCCGCAACAAGCGTCTTGGCATTCCATGCGAAGCCAACCAGGCTTGGAAAGGCGGGCGGTGCATGACAGCGCAGCGCAGCGGCACAAAGCAACCTTGAGCCAGCGCATTTTTCCGACCACAGACGCAGCTTCACCTCTCCCGTCTGCCGAAGGCGCGTCTTCGACGCGACGGGAGAGGGAGTCGAGCAGTGCTTCGGTTCGATCGAGAATTGCTCTACGGCACCAGCTTGTAGCCACCCATCTCCGTCACCAGCAGCTCTGCGCTCGACGGATCCTTCTCGATCTTCTGCCTGAGGCGGTAGATGTGCGTCTCCAGCGTATGCGTGGTGACGCCGGCGTTGTAGCCCCAAACCTCGTGCAACAGCACCTCGCGTGTCACCACCTTCTCGCCTGCGCGGTAGAGATACTTGAGGATCGAGGTCTCTTTCTCCGTCAGGCGGACCTTCGATCCCTTCTCGTCGATCAGCATCTTCGATGCCGGTTTGAAGGTATATTGACCGATGGCGAACACGGCGTCCTCGCTCTGCTCGTGCTGGCGCAGTTGCGCCCGGATGCGGGCGAGCAGAACGGCAAACTTGAACGGCTTGGTGATATAGTCGTTGGCGCCGGCATCGAGGCCGAGGATCACGTCGGCATCCGCAGCGTTGCCCGTCAGCATGACGATTGGACTCTTGAACCCGTTCTTGCGCATGACTTTGCAGGCTTCGCGGCCGTCCATGTCCGGCAGCCCTACGTCCAGCAGGACGAGGTCGAGATGGTCGCCCTTGGCGATGTCGATGCCGGACGAGGCGGTCCCCGCCGTGACGATCTCGAACTCGTCGTGGAGTGCAAGCTGGTCCTTCAGCGACTCGCGAAGATCCTCGTCATCGTCAACGAGAAGGATGCGTCGTGCGCTGCTCATGCGGGATGCTCCCTTTAGGCCTTGTTGACCGAAACTCTATCATTGTCCGGTCCCCAGAAACAGCGTCGGGCGATAGCGAAAGAGGCCAATCATGCGTAAACCTAAAGCAGGTTCCCGACGCAAGAGCGCAACGGCCTGCGGCGTCTTGACGATTGCTGGCCGCGCCCCGTCCGCGACACGCGGCATCGCCCGCTTCGGCGGTCTCGCTCTACCTTGCGCACTGGGTCGAACGGGCCGTCGGGCCCGAAAACGTGAGGGAGACGGTGCGACGCCGATCGGCAGGTTTCCGATCCGCGAGGTTCTTTATCGTCCCGATCACGTGCGGAGGCCGCGGACCGGCTTGCCCTGCCGCCCCCTGCGTCCTTCGGACGGCTGGTGCGATACCATGGAAGACCGCAACTACAATAGGTTGGTAAAACATCCCTACCCCGTCAGCGCTGAGGTCATGTGGCGCGAAGATAGCCTCTATGACGTCGTGCTGGTGCTGGGCTACAACCGGCTTCCGCGCGTGCGCGGACGCGGCAGCGCCATCTTCATGCATCTGGCTCGGCCCGGATACGCTCCGACCGCCGGATGCGTCGCGCTCTCGGCGCGCAACATGCGTATCGTGCTCGAGCGTCTGGCGCCCGGGGCAACTGTGTGTGTGGTCGCCTGATATCGGCGTCTTGGACAGGAGTGGGCATGGCCCGCATCGCGTTTCTCGGCCTCGGCCGCATGGGCTCCGGAATGGCGGGTCGCCTGCTCGACGCCGGCCATGAGGTTACGCTCTGGAATCGGACGCGGGGCAAAGCGTCCGGTCTGCTGGCGCGAGGTGCTGATTGGGCTGACACGCCGATTGAAGCGGCAAGAGGTGCCGACGCGGCCTTTGCCATGCTGGCGGACGATCCCGCCTCCCTCGAGGTGTGGCTCGGCCCGAACGGTGCCATGCAGGGCCTGACGCGCGGTGCGTTTGTCATCGAATGCTCGACGCTGTCGCATCCGCATGTGCTCGAGCTTGCCGCTGCCGCCAGGATGAAGGGGCTGCGTTACATCGACTGCCCGGTTACGGGATGGCCGCACATGGCGGCCGCTGGCGAATTGACGCTGCTCATCGGTGCCGATCCCGCCGATCTTGAGGCGGCGCGGCCGATCCTCGCGCCGCTCTGCAAATCCATTCGCGTTTTTGGCGGCGTCGGCGCCGGCACAGGCTACAAGCTCATGGTCAATCTCATGGGCTCGGTACAGATCGCTGCGCTGGCCGAGGGTTTGGCATTGGTGCAGCGTCTCGGCCTCGATCGCGAGGCCGTCGTCGCCGCCATCGAGGCTGGCGCTGCCGCGAGCCCGCAGGTGGTCCGCCATTGCCGGCCGATGGCGGAAGGGCGTTATGCGCCAGACCCGGTCTTCTCCGCGGCGCTGCGCCATAAGGATGCCAGCTACGGGCTGGCACTTGCCAAATCGCAGGGAGTGCCATCGCCGCTCGGAGCAGCCGCAACCGAGTGGTGGTGCAAAGCCAGCGCGCTCGATCCCGGCAGCGACGAGGCGCGCCTGATCGAGGTCGTGGCGCAGCGCTGAACAAAAATGCCCGGAGGCGAGCCTCCGGGCTAGTCATGAGCGTGTCATAGAAGACAGTCGCTCGGGATTCGTTGGGGCGAAATCTGACTAAACCTTCGCCCCGGGGCCCGCCGAGGAGGAGCCACGGCGGGCCTGGGTTCCCTAGCTGTAGGCGCGCTCGCCGTGCTCGGTGACGTCGAGACCCTCGCGCTCCTGTTGCTCTGCCGGCCGCAGGCCGATGACGATGTCGACGATCTTGTAGAGAATCGCCGAGCCAATTCCTGACCACAGGAGCGTCAGGCCGACCGCCTTAAGCTGTGCGATCACCTGGGTGGCGAGGGCATACTCGCCAGCGGCAAGCTCGCCGGGCTTGGAGACGTAGTCGGCAAGGCCGGTGCCACCGAGGAACGGTGCCACCAGGATGCCCGTGCCGATCGCGCCGATGATGCCGCCGATGCAGTGGATGCCGAAGACATCCAGACTGTCGTCATAGCCGAGCCCGTTCTTCACTGCCGTGCAGAACGTGAAGCAGATGACGCCGGCAACGAGGCCGAGGATGATGGAGCCCATCGGGCTCGAGAAGCCGCAGGCCGGCGTGATTGCGACCAGACCGGCAACGGCTCCCGACACGACGCCCAGCAGCGACGGCTTGCCCTTGGCCGACCATTCCGACAGCATCCATGCCAGTGCCGCCGCGGCCGTGGCGACGAACGTGTTGATCATCACCAGCGCCGCCGTGCCGTTGGCCTCGAGGTTCGAGCCGCAGTTGAAGCCGAACCAACCGACCCACAGCAGCGATGCGCCGATCATGGTGAACGTCAGGTTGTGCGGAGCCATCTGCTCGCGGCCGAAACCGACGCGCTTGCCGAGGATCAACGCGCCCATCAGGCCGGCAATGCCGGAGTTGATGTGCACGACGGTACCGCCTGCAAAGTCGAGCGCGCCCCAGCTGAAGGCGAGGCCCGCATCGCCGGTCACGGCGTCGAGTGCCGCTTGCGCCGCGGGCTTGGCGTCCGCTGCCGCCTCGGCCAGCTTCTTGGCGGCATCGCCGATCGCATCAGGGCCGGCCCAGTACCAGACCATGTGCGCGATCGGGAAGTAGATGAACGTCACCCACAGGGCAATGAAGACCATGAGCGCGGGAAACTTCATCCGCTCGGCGAAAGACCCCACGATCAGCGCCGGCGTGATGCAGGCGAACGTCATCTGAAAGCAGATGTAGAGATATTCGGGGATGACGACGCCATTGGAGAATGTCGCTGCCACCGACTCGACCGACACGCCCTTCAGGAACGCCTTGTCGAAACCGCCGACATACGCGTTCCACGCCCCGCCACTGGTGAAAGCGAGGCTGTAGCCGTAGAGGACCCAGATGATGGCCACCATGCAGACGATGGCGAACACCTGCATGAGGACGGACAGCATGTTCTTCGAGCGAACGAGACCTCCGTAAAACAGGGCGAGACCCGGGATCGTCATCAGGAGCACGATGACGGTGGATACGAACATGAATGCCGTATCGCCCTTGTTCGGTGTCGGGGCTTGGGCAAAAGCTGAGCTAGCCAGCAGGGCGGCCATCGTGATCGTGGCCATCGCGCAGCAGGCCAGACGCGTGAGCAGTCTTGGCTTCATCGGGTGCTTATCCTCGCGTGTGGAAGGCTGGTTTCGGAGTTGAGAGCCGCGCCTCAGAGCGCGTTGTCGTCGGTTTCGCCGGTGCGGATGCGCACCGAGTGCTCGATGGATGAGACGAAGATCTTGCCGTCGCCGATCTGCCCGGTCTTGGCGGCTGTCGAGATGGCCTCGACCGCTTTGTCGGCCTGCGCCGACGCAACCACGACCTCGATCTTGAGCTTGGGCAGGAAGTTCACGGCGTATTCCGCGCCGCGATAGATTTCCGTGTGGCCCTTCTGGCGACCGTACCCTTTGACCTCGGTAACGGTCATGCCCTGCAGCCCGACGTCGGTCAGTGCGGCACGCACTTCCTCGAGCTTGAAGGGCTTTATGATGGCCGTAATTAATTTCATGCCGGCACCCCCTAGAGACACGGCTACGCATCGCACGAAGGCGTTCGCGCAAGCCTGATGAGGCCCGCCTAGCGGCGGGTTGCCCATCTATGAGTTAAAAGGTGTGCCAAAGCACAGATCAACTCTTATGCGTATGATTTTTATGCAGGAAATTCGACACCGATCCGATTCCCATACTGACTGGAGAGCACGTTTCTGATTAAAAAGAAGGCAAATCGGCAGAATTGCCCGTTAACTAACCACATAGGATGTGCTGCGCTGCCGCATCAGGCCTTCTTGCACTACCGACGCCACTAAGGCCCCGTCCCGCGTGTAGACGCTGCCGCGGCACAGCGCTCGCGCGCCATGGGCGGACGGACTGTCCTGGGCGTACAAGAGCCATTGGTCGGCCCGGAAAGGGCGATGGAACCAGAGCGCGTGATCGAGACTGGCGAGCTGGATGTCACGATCGAACCAGAGCTTGCCATGTGCGATCAGGGCCGTATCGAGCAGCGTGAAGTCTGAGGCATAGGCCAGCACGCACTGATGCAAGGGCAGGGCATCGGGCAGTCTGCCGCTGGCGCGCATCCAGATGTGCTGCACGGGAGCGCTCTTCTCTCGCTCGAAATAGCGCGAGACGTCCACCGGGCGCAGCTCGATGGGCCGCTCGCGCTCCCAGTAGCTGCGCATATAGTCCGGCAGGTGCTCGAGCAGGCGTGCGCGCAATTCGTTCTCGCTCGGCAGATCTTCGGGCGCCGGCACGCTTGGCATCGTGCTTTGGTGCTCGAAGCTCTCCTCGGCCTTGTGAAAGGACACGCTGGTGAAGAACATGACCCGGCCGTGTTGGATCGCTTTCACCCGCCGCGTGGTGAAGCTGCCGCCGTCGCGGACACGCTCCACGTCGTAGATGATCGGCTGGGTGGGATCGCCCGGCAGCAGGAAGTAGCCGTGCATGGAATGGGCGACGCGGTCCTCGGGAACCGTGCGCACGGCGGCGACCAGGGCCTGCCCCAGCACTTGCCCGCCATACACCCTCTGCCAACCTTCTTTCGGCCCGCGGCCTCGGAACAGGTTCTGTTCGAGCGGCTCCAGGTCCAGTATCGAGAGCAGATGATCTATGGCCTTGGGCTCTTTGGGCTTCCTGGTGGGCATGGCGGCGCGCAGGCTCCCGGGTTAGGCAGATGTGTCGGCACACGACTGGCCCAGCGTGCTGCTGTCAAGATTGCAGCCTGCCGCACGGCTGCGATGGAGCTGAGTGTATGATCGGAAAAACCGACATTGTCATCGTCGGTGGCAGCTTTGCCGGACTTGCCCTGGCGCGCGCGCTGGCCCTGGCGCTCGCTCACCAGGTGCGCATCACCCTGGTCGAGCGTCAGCCTGCGGGCGCGACCGACGTGGACCCGCGCGCCTATGCCCTCTCCGCCGGCTCCAAGCGGATGCTGGAAACGCTCGGTGTGTGGGCAGATCTGGCGCCGCACGCGGAGCCCGTGCGCGCCATCGACATTACCGACTCGGCGCTGGAGCACGCCATTCGCCCCGTGTTGATCAGCTATGACAACAGTATCGGCGGCAATGAGCCCGCTACATGGATCGTCGAAGGCGCAAGGCTGCGATCGGCGCTCCTTGCCGCCGTCGCGCAGACATCCGGTGTATCGCATCAGTTTCAAACCGAGGTGCAATCCTTCACCGCCGATGGCGCTGGCGTTTCGATTGCGCTTGCCGGGGGTAGGGAGCTGCGCACGCGCCTGCTCGTCGCTGCCGATGGGCGGCACTCGCCACTGCGCGACGCGGCCGGCATCAAGACTGTGCGCTGGAGCCATCCCCAGATCGGCATCGTTACCACGGTGGCGCACGAGCGCCCGCATGAGGGGCGCGCCGTCCAGCATTTCCTTCCCGGCGGTCCGTTCGCCATCCTGCCGCTCAGTGGCAACCGCAGTTGCATCACGTGGAGCGAAGAGAAGAACCGCGCGCTGGCGATCCTGCAACTCGACGATGCGGGCTTCCTGGCGGAGATCGAGCAGCGCTTCGGCTATCGGCTCGGCGCTCTCACATTGGCGGGCCCGCGCGCGCACTGGCCGCTCGAGTTCCTCATGGCGCGTGCCCTGACAGCGCCTCGCTTCGCGCTCGTAGGTGATGCGGCGCGCAGCGTGCACCCCATCGCCGGTCAGGGCCTCAACCTCGGCTTGCGCGATGTGGCGGCACTCACAGAGTGCGTGGCGGACGCCATGCGTCTCGGCCTTGATCCAGGTGATGACGCCGCGCTCGAGCGCTACGCGCGCTGGCGCCGTTTCGACTCCGTCACCTCTGCCGCAGCTTTCGAAGCGCTGAACATGCTCTTTTCCAATGATTCGACGCTGTTGCGCGCTGCGCGCGACGCTGGTCTTGGCGTGGTCGAGCGCCTCCCCGGCCTCAAGCGCGTGCTCGTCGGCGAGGCGGCCGGCCAGACCGGAGAGGTTCCTCGCTTGCTCAGGGGCGAGATGGCGTGAGCACTTGCGGCTCTTCCGGTCTCATAAGGGGATTTGGCTCTCTTGCCGCCACGCGATGGCCCACCAGGTACCAGGTCTGCTCCGCGCCGAGCCCCCTGATCTCGATCTGGCCCCGGCTTTCCAGATGGTAGGCTTCCTCCAGTAGTGCCTTGGTGCGCGCCGACACATGCACGCGGCCGGGCTCGCCGCTACTTTCGAGACGCGCAGCTAGGTTCACGGTGTCGCCCCACACATCATAGGTCAGGCGCTTGGCGCCAATGACGCCACCCATCATCGGCCCCGATGCGATGCCGATGCGTGCGGCCAGCGGCTGGCGCGCTTCGGCGGCTGCGCGCTCGATCGTAGCAAGCATATCCAGCGCCATGCCGGCCAGCCGCTCGGCATGGTCGGGCACCGCTTGGGGCACGCCCGCCGCCACCATGTAGGCGTCGCCGATGGTCTTGATCTTCTCGACACCGTGCCTCACCGCCAGCGTATCGAGCTCCGTCATCAGCCGGTTGAGGAATTCCACCGTCCGCGCTGGCCCCAGCACCTTGGCGAACGACACGAACCCCTTGAGGTCCGCGAACAGCACGGACGCATCCTCGAAGCTGTCGGCGATTGTTGTGCCCGGCGCTGCCTTCAGACGCTCGACGATCGGCTCCGGCAGGATGTTGCGCAGCAGCGTATCCGTCTCCGCTTCGGCACGCTCTGCCAGATGGAAGGCATAGTACACCGTGGCCGCGATCAGGCCGAATGTCGTCACGGCAGCCGTGAGGTACATGGAGTCGAGCTGGGACCTGGCCGCCTGCAACAGGGCGTGCTCACTCGGGAACATGAACCATGCCGCGACGTGCAGCACAAAACCGATCACAACCAGCACCAATACGAGCTTCAGCCGCCCGAGCCCGAGAATGACGAACGGCGCAGCCGCATAGGCGATGTATTGCACGTGGATGCCCGAGTCGCGGCCGAGATGCGCGGTGAGCGTGAACAGCGCCACGAATTCCGCGATGGCGATCGTCAACCCGCCCGCGACATCATTGAAGCGATGCAGGAAGGGAACGATGAGGGCGACGAAAGCCAGCGACGCATTGATGATGATGATCGGCGCCCACAACTTCGCATCCACGAACAGATGCTGGGCGGCATAGGCGAAGGTGAAGAAGGCGATCAGGTAGGCAACCACGTTCAGGATCTTGAGGCGCCGCCGCACCGCCGGCGGGTAGCGCTCCGTGCCGTAGGCGGTGAGCCGCGCCAGCCGGAGCCGGAGGCGCTCCAGCCAGCCCCAGTTCGAGCTGAGCCCAGGTCCGCGTAGGCGCCATGATCGCGTGGAGAAGCGAACGTGCATCACTCTGCCCGGAGCGACAGCGCACTTATGAAGCTTCGGCAATTAGCGCTGCGTAGGCTCATCCGACTGATCCGTCAATTGTGGCAGTCGCACAACGACGCGGCCCTCGCCGATTTGCACCTCCGGCACGAAAATCTCCGTGAAAGGCACGAGCACCGTCTCGCGCGATCCTGCTGGCGCGATCTCCAGGAGATCGCCGGCGCCGTAGTTGCGCACAGCGACGACGGTCCCGATAGGCGCGCCGCCGGCGTCCACCGCCGCCAAGCCTAACAGGTCGGCGTGATAGAACTCTCCATCTGCCGGCGGCGGCAACCGCTCGCGCGCCACATAGAGCTGCACGCCCTTGAGCCCTTCGGCCGTTGTCCGGTCGGTCACGCCCGTGATCCCGGCGACCACGCCGTTCTGGGTCACGTGACGCACTTTGACGACAAAGCTTCGCTGCCCGGCTTCGTCCGAAAGCGCTCCATAAGCGCCGATATCGCCCGGCGCGCCGGTGAAAGTCTTGATCAGCACGTCTCCTTTGATGCCGTGTGCACCCGCGATGTGCCCGAGCAGGATCTTGGTTCGCGACATGTTGGCGCTGTCGATCGGTCGTGCCATGTCGGCGGGACCATAGGTGCACGAGCCGGTCGCGGCAACTGCTGGTGCCGCTAGTGTCCTGATCGTGAAATTCGTCTAATTGTGCGGCAGGCTCGGAACGAATTTCGCGGTCTGAAGGACACTAGCAAAATCAGTATTCTAGTGTGATTCAGATCGAGAAGTCCGCTCGCCAACCCAGCCCAGAGCGATGGTGCGGACTTCTCGATCATCACACTAGTGCGCGTTGCGATAATGCTTCTGCAACATGTCCTGGCCGAACACACCCTGCGGATCTATCCACACTGAATGCACGTGATTGGCGCCATCCTGCGTGTTGTCGTACTCGATCAGCGCTGTCGGCCCGTGCATGCGGAAATAGTGCGGTCGCCCCGGCTCCAAGCTTCCGGCCCAGGCGAAGTGCAGGGCATCCAAGCCGGCCTCGCGCAGCCGCGTCATGGCCGCCGTGGCGATCTCCTCGCGCATGGTGCCGGCATAGAGCTGCAGTATCTGCATGACGCCGGACTGCTGCAGCCCGCTCAGCCCTGACACGGCAATACCTTCAAAGCGCCCCAACGACAACTCGCGGCCCGGCCCCGCCACGATATCGCCGAGCGACCGGTCGCCGATGACGGCCCGCGCGCGCCCAGGACCCTCCAGGGAGCGGATGAGCCCGAACGCCGCGTCCTCCTCGGCGCCGACCAGCCTGAAGCCGGCGTGCGCGTGTCCTCGCGGCACCCGCGCTGGATTGGCGCCGAAGAACACCGGCGTGATACCCACGCCGTGCTCGGGCCCCACCACCACGCTGAGCGACAGGTGATGTCCCTCGAAGCGCCAGCCCCATGGTGCCGTCCCGCGCGGGTCGCCGAAGATCGCCAGCGCATAGTTGCCGGGGTCGCGAAACCGCAGGCTGCCACTCATTTCTCCCAATATTTGTTCGATCTGCAACTGGCCGCGCACCTGATCCAGCCCGCGCGCACTGAGCAGCGTGCCGAGCAGATCCCACGCCGCCGCGCTCTGCGCCGGCGTCATTTCGCGCAAGGCCACGCCCGGGCGGCTGCGCGGCACGTAGTGCCAGTCGCGCCGCGCGCGGCCGTCCCATGCGAGCTGTGCTGCGCGCCGCTGGCTGTCACTCAAGACGCCGAGCCAGGCGGCGCCGGCCCTGGCCATGTCGGCCGCGACGGCGGGTGTCGACGCCCAGCTCATGCCGGGCAGCGTCATAGCTGCACCGAACGCCGCGGCGCGGCCGACGATCTCGCGCCGAGTCGGATGCTGGTGATGATGGTGCTCGTGGTCATTCACGGTTCATGCCTTCCGCCCGATGCTCCACGATCTCGCCGAAATATCCGTGCTCATGTGTCCAGCCCTGTACGTTGGAAACGGATGAGGACAATCGGATGAGAGTTTGCGCGCTCTGGCGTCCGTCTCTTTTCGCGTTTGTTGTCCTGTTTGTAGCAAGCCTCGGGTTGCTTGGTTTTCACAATGCGCTGATCGATGCCAGGCGCGCGAGCCTGTTGGTCCAAGGCAGCGCGATCGCAGCTCTGCTTGCAACCGACGCCTCGCTCGAGCCCGAGCGCATGGCGCCGCTGCTGCGGCGTCTGGCGCCTGGGCCACGAATACGGGCCCGCGTGTTCGCACGCGATGGCGTGCTGCTGGTCGATACTGTGCACCGCACCGGCCGCGTTTCACCATCCGCGGGCATCTGGCGGATGGCGCTCGACTGGTGGGTGCGCGGCCGGGTTCTGGCCGACAGGCTGGCGGGTACGAGCAATAGCCTTAACCTCGACGAGGCGTTCGACGGACACGCCATCCCCGTGCGGCTGACGGTGGAGGACGGCGAGCCCATCATCTCGGTCGCCGTGCCGGTTCGGCACGGCGGTGTGGCGTTTGCTGTCCTGCTCCTGTCAACGCCCGCCGGCGCCTGACCTCACGCCTTCGGCTTGGTGCCGATGATGCCTTCCGCATCGAGCGCTGCAATCGCAGCATCGTCGAGACCGAGCAGCTCACGCAGGATCTCGGCGTTGTGCTCGCCGAGCCCTGGCGCGCGCCGCCTTACGCTGAGGGGAGCACCCGCCGCAGCCCACGGCATGCCCTTGACGTCGGAGCCGTCCGGGGCGCGCGCAAACGCGAGCTGGCTTTCGCCGCGTTTCACGGCATCGAGCAAGTCGTTGGCGTTGCCCACGGCCACGCACTGAACGTCCATTCTCCCAAATGCAGTCGTGAGCTCCGACGCACCCAAGGACGAACGGCCATCCGGTGCCAGCTCGCGCACGGCCTGTGCCAGTGTCGCGCTAGAGGAGCCGTGGCACAGCAGCCAGCGCCCGTCACTGCCAGCAACCAGCGCCGTGGCCGGTGGCTCAGCTGCGTCCGGCGGCGCGGCGATGGCGCCGGCAGAAGCTGCCAGGATGTGCTCGCCAATCAGGAAGCTCGCCAGCTCCCGCTGCGAGATGTCGAGTCGCGCGCCGCGCTCCGTCCGCCGCTGCTCCATCACCGCTAGCGCAGTCACACCCGCCGCATAGATGGAGACGATTTGGTCGGGATAGTTGAGCAGAATGCCGCTGATGAGCGGCGTGCCGTCCTCGTCGCGCGTGAGGTCAGCGAGGCCGGAGGTCGCTTCGAGCGTCGATCCGAACGAGGCGGCGGTGGCATCGGGCCCCGTTTCGCCTTGGCTCGTCACCGAGACTAGGATGAGTTTCGGATTGCGCGCCGACAGCGTGGCGTAGTCGAGCTTCAGCCGCTCCAGCACGCCGCGCCGGAAATTCTCCACTACGACGTCCGCACCTGCGACCAGATCGAGGAACAGCTCGCGGCCGCGTGGACTCTTCAGGTCCAATGCCAGATCGCGCTTGTTGCGATTGGTGAAAGCGAAAAACCGCGACTGGTTCCACCAGTCAGACGCGCCGAGCCCGCGATCCCAGGCGCGGAATGGATCGATGTAGGCGCTGGACTCCACCTTGATGACGTCGGCGCCGAGGTCGGCGAGCAGCGCTGAGGTGCTGGCCCCGGCGGTAATGATGCCGAGGTCGAGCACGCGGCAGCCGGCAAGCGGATATTGGCTCATATCGCAGCCCCCGGCGCATCATTGTTCTGCACCACAACCGGCTTGAAGCGGCGGCCGTTCCAAACCGTGGGCACTGTTGGCACCTGCCACTGGGCGCCGCGATTGCCGCCCGCCGGCTGTGCGAGGAACTTCTGCGCCGCGTATTGCGCATCGTCGAGCAGCTCGCGCACGCCGATCACAGGCGCGATCGGCAGTCCGGCCGCCTTGGCGAGCGCGAAGACCTCCTTGCGCGAGCGCGCCGCGAACCACGGGCCGATGATGGCGCAAATCTCTGCCATGTTGGCGCGCCGCCCCTCTCGCGTCTGCAAGTCTGGCCGGGCGAGCCGAGCGTCGCCGATCAGCCGCACGACGAGGGGCCAGTCGCGGTCGAGGTAGACCAGCACAGCGTGGCCATCCGTGCAGGGGAACGCCTGCCACTCCGCCAGGCGACCCTCGCGCGTCGGGCCGCGGCCGAGATAGAGCTTCTCGGCGAAGCTCTTCCAGTTGGCCCATAGGCACGCCTCAGTGGCTGAGACTGTGATCGTCTCGCTGTCCGCTCCGAGATTGTGCGCCGCGAGGGCCGCCGCCATTCCAGAGAACGCCGCCAAACCCGCCACATAGCTCGCCTGATGCCCGCCGAGCGCAACGGGCGCCGCATCCGGCCGCCCAACGAGATCGAGAATGCCGCTCGCCGCCAGCACCGTCGTGTCCGAGACGCGTGCGTCCGGCATCGCAGCAGGCACACCGTGCTCGACCATCATCCTCACCGGTACGGATCCGAGCACGCTGCCCAAAGCCTCGCGGTCGTCTGTCAGCACGGCGGACATCTGCCCGCTCAACGCAGTCAGCAGCGACCGGCCGTGCGAGCCTTCCGGCAGGCGCAGGGATCGCTTGCCACCGTTGAGGAACACGAACGTCGCACTCTCGGGCCTTCCATCAGCTCCCGCAATGAACGGCCCCGTTCGGCGCAGCGCGTCGCCGTCCGGCGGCTCGGCCTTGATCACCGTCGCGCCGAAATCGGCGGCAATGCGCCCGGCCAGCGCCACCGCGCGCGCCGTCACCTCGCTGCCGCCCGGCTGTGCCAGCTCCAAGATGGTCTGGCCTGAAAGAGGTCTGCGTTCGTCCATCCTGCTCAGCTCATGCAAGGTGTCATGGAGGTGTCGCATCGCGATACGGCATGCGTCCGGGGACATCGGACTTGCGCACCTTGGTGCATATGTCAATCATGACGCTGATGTGCCGCACGTCCGACGCCTTCAGGTGAGATCGGCCAAGCAGTACACCCCCGGGGCGGGATCGGCTCGCACGCGGTGGGGATTGAGGAGGGAGAAACGTCAATGGCCGTCTCGTACCGTTTCATCGCCGCACTTGCGGCCTTGGTCGCTTGTGCCACGTTCGTCCAGCAGTCTGCCGCATCCGAGCAGCCGCGCAAAGGCGGCACCCTGGTCTATGCCGTTCAGGGCGACCCGCCCACCATCGACTGCCACGGTACGTCCACCTTTGCGACCATGCACTATGTGTCGCCGCACTACTCCCTGCTGGTCAAGCTCGACCCCTCCAACACGTCGCGTGTGCTGCCCGACCTCGCCACCTCGTGGACGGAGTCGGATGACAAGCTGACTTACACTTTCAAGTTGCGCTCCGGCGTCAACTTCCACGACGGCACTCCGCTCACCTCGGCCGACGTCAAGGCCAGCTTCGACCGCATCCGGCAACCGCCTCAAGGCGTCACCTCGGTGCGCTCGTCGGTTTACGCGCGCATCGCCGAGATCGAGACTCCCGATGCGCAAACGGTCGCGTTCCGTCTGAAGACTGCTTCGCCCGCCTTCCTCAACTCCCTCGCCGTCCCGTTCAACTGCATCTACAGCGCCGCCCGCTTGGCCCAGGACCCCACATATCCCACCAAGGAGGTAATGGGCAGCGGTCCGTTCGTATTCGTCGAGCGGGTGCGTGGCTCGCACTGGATCGCCAAGCGTTTCGATGGCTATTTCGATCAGCCCCGCCCCTATCTCGACGGCTTCCGCGCGGTCAACACGTCGGGCGCGGCACTGGCAAGCGCATTGCAGAGCGGACAGGTGATGGCCGAGTTCCGCACGCTGGCGCCGGCTACGCGTGACCAGCTCCGCACCGCGCTCGGCAATGGCATCCAGTTCCATACGACGGCCTACGCCTTCCTGGTCGTCGTCGCCTTCAACACCGAGAAGCCGCCCTTCAATGACGCACGCGTGCGCCGCGCTCTATCGCTGGCCATCGATCGCTGGGGTGGCGCGCAGAATCTCGCTCGTGTGTCTTCGCTTGCACTGGTCGGAGCGACACAGCGACCCGGCTCGCCGTGGGGAGCAACCAACGCCGAGCTTGAGACATATCCCGGGTTCTCGCGCGACATTGCAGCCTCGCGCGCGGAAGCCAGGCGCCTGCTGAAGGAGGCAGGGCAGGAAAACCTGTCGTTGCGACTCATCAACCGCAACATCGCCGACCCGTACACATCTGCCGGCGTCTATCTCGTCGATCAATGGCGTCAGATCGGCGTTACGGCCGAGCATAGCCAGGTGGACGTCAATGCTCTGGTCAACGCCATGCGCAGCGGCGCCTTCGAGGCCATCATCGACTTCTCCGGCGAGGTCATGGACGACCCGTCGGTCGAGCTGGCCCGCAATGTCTCGGCCGATATCTCATCCTACAACCCGAGCCGCTTCATCGATCGCACAATCGACCAGCTCTATGCGAAGGTCGATTCCACGTTCGACGTGGCCGAGCGCAAGCGCACGGTGCGCGAGTTCGAGAGGCGCTTGTTGACTGAGGCCTATCAGGTGCCGTTCCTCTGGCTCAACCGGACCGTCGGCATGTCGAGCAAAGTGCACGGTTTCCAGATGTCACCATCCCACTTCATCAATCAGGATCTGGGTGGCCTCTGGTTGGCCGAGTAGATTCAGACGAGCCGTTCGGCCTGCGCAGCGAGCTTGTTGCGATAGTCCGGGTGCGCGATGGCAATGAGTGCCGCCGCGCGCTCCGACACGGTGCGCCCACGCAGCTCCGCCACGCCGTATTCGGTGACCACCACGTCGGCATCGCTGCGCGAGGTGGTGACAATGCCGCTCGATAGCTTCGGTACGATGCGCGATACGGTTCCGTCGCGCGCGGTCGATTGCAGGGCGACGATGCCTCGCCCGCCGGGTGAACGGAGGCAGCCGCGCATGAAATCGGCATGCCCGCCGATAAGTCCAATGTGGCGTGATCCTGCGACCTCGGTATTCATCTGCCCCGTCAGGTCAACCTCCAGCGTCGCGTTGATGCCGAAGAGATTGGGGATCTGGCTGAGCACCAGGTAGTCGTGCGTGTAGCGCGGTGAGCGCAGGCGCAGCAGCCGGTTCTTGTGCGCCCATTGATACAGTCGCCGCGTACCCAGCAGTCCCGCGGTGACGGTGAGGCCCGTGTCCAGGGGCTTGTGGCGGTTGGTGATGACTCCCGCTTCTACGAGGTTTGCGACGCCGTCGCCGATGGTGCCGCTGTGCAGCCCCAGCTCTTTCTTGGCGGCGAGGCGCTCCAGAACGGCGTCGGGCAGCGTGCCGAGCCCGACCTGGATCGTCGCACGATCGGGTATCAGCCGCGCGACATGCTCGCCGATGGCGCGCTCAACCGGTCCGGGCGCGGATGGCTTCAACTCCGGCAAGGGGTAGGAGACGGCGATCGCGTGATCGATGTCGCCGCGCGCGATCGACGTATCGCCTTGCATGCAAGGTGCCTGATCGTTGATCTCGGCAATGACGACACGGGCGCGTGGAATGGCGTCGGCCACGTAGTCGATCATCGGCGTTAGCAGATACGCCCCCCCGTCCGTCGCGAGCTGGGCCAGCACCACGTCCACTTTCACCACACCCTGCGCCACCAGATCGGGAATGGCCGAGTAGTGGGCCGGCAGCACGTCGAGGCCCACGTCCTGGAAGCGGCGGCTCGTTCCGGCACCTCCGAGCGCACGTATGCGCATGCGCCCGGCCACGCGCGCCGCATCGAGCGTGTCCGTCATCCCCAGGCCGATCAGCGCCGAGCACGGTGGCATGCGGTCGAGCTGTGCATTGAGCAGCCCGACCAGATGGTTGGGCTCGGCCGCCGCCCCGCTCCACGCGATAGTGTCGCCCTCACGTATGAGGTGCGCAAAGTCGATGGCCTCAGACATAATTGGGCTTTCGCTTCTCGCGAAACGCCGCCACGCCTTCGGCGAAGTCGGAGCTGGCGCGGACCTTGTCGCCCAGTTGCTGCTCGAGCGCCTCGCGGCTGATCGCGTAGTCGGCAATGCTGGCGCTGATCTGCGTCTTGACCGCCTGCACGGCGGCCGGGCTGTTCGCGGCAATGGCCCGCGCCTTCTCCGTCGCCCAGTCCATGAGGCTGCCGGCAGGCACAACCTGATTGATAAGGCCAATCTTCTCAGCAAAATCGGCATCGACCAGCCGGCCCGTCAGCAGCAGGTCCATGGCGTGCACATAGTCGATCTGCTGCACCAGCTTCACCGTCGCGCCGCCGAAGGGATAGATCGCATAGCGCACCTCCGGCAGCCCGAAGCGGGCATGTTGAGCAGCCCCCCGGATGTCGGTCGCCAGCAGCAGCTCGACACCGCCGCCGGCACAATCGCCGTTCACGGCGGCAATGATCGGCTTGGAGAAGGTCGAGGTTTTGAGCAAAGCCCGGTTGATGGTGCGGGCCGCGGTCTCGTCCGCGCTCAGGTCGCCGCCGATGTCGGCACCGGCGCAGAAGCCCTTCTCTCCAGCCCCGGTCACGACGACGCATCTGACGCCGGACGTGTCGAGCCGGTCCCACAGCGCCGCCAGCTCGGCCAGCATGGCCCTGGACATGGCGTTGCGCTTGGCCTGGTTGTCGATGGTAATCAGCGTGATGAGGCTGCCCACATCACGCACCTCGAGCGGCATTGCATATCTCCTTCGCGTAATCCGGCACAGCAGGAGGTGGACACGGGCTCCGCGCCGTCGCTATCGTCGCACTGCGCAGTGATAGCCACCAGCCTTGGATGTCCGCCAGCCTATGCAGCCGCCTTTCAGTCGTACAGCCTTCGAGCTGCTGAGCGAGCAGGCCGTCCGCTGGCCGGACGCACTCGTTGTCATCTCAGGGGCCAGTCAAGTCACTTATTCTGCGCTGGCCGAGCAGGCTTCCAGCGTGGCTGCTCGTCTGCACGCGGATGGCTTCAAACGCGGCGACCGTGTCGGGCTGCTTTGCAGCAACCGTATCGAATGGCTTCAGGTATTTTTTGGCGCCAGCGCGCTGGGCACCACCGTCGTACCATTCAGTACGTGGTCGACTCCGAGCGAGCTGGAGTATGTCCTCCGCGACTCGGGTGCGCTCTGCCTGTTTACCCTGACGAGCTACGGTAATCAGGATTTCGCCGGCGCCCTAGCAGCCATCGAGGATGCGGGCCGGTGCCCCGGACTCGAGCGCATCATCGTCATCGACGAGGCTCCGCGGGCCGGATGGCACGGCTATTCCGGCTATCTGGATGGTTCGCCCCTCTCCACTCTCCCGCCCGGCTCCGCGGCGAGCGCTGCCGATCCGCTGGTCGTCCTCTATACTTCCGGCTCCAGCAGCCGCCCCAAGGCAGTGCCGCTCGACCATTTCGGCGTCATCGAGAACGGCTTCAACATCGGCGAGCGGCAAGGCCTGCGTCCGGGCGATCGTGTGCTCGTCTCTATCCCACTGTTCTGGTCCTATGGCGCGGCGAACGCTTTGCCGGCTGCCCTCACGCACGGCGCGACACTCGTGCTCCAAGGCCGTTTCGAGCCGGGCGATGCGTTGGACCTCATCGAGCGCCATCGATGCACCGCGATCTATACGTTGCCCGCGATGACCAGCGCACTTCTGGCGCACCCCCAATTCGAGCGCCGGCGCACCTCTTCACTGCGCACGGGCGTCACGATCGGCAGTCCACAGGATGTCATTAAGGCGGCCACGGAACTGGGTGCATCCGAGATCTGCAACATCTACGGCAGCACTGAGACTTACGGAAACTGCTGCGTCACGCCGCATCATTGGCCGTTGGAGAAGCGGGCCGTCTGCCAAGGTCCGCCCTTGCCTGGTGTTGTGTTGCGCATCCGCGACCCCAGCACGGGCGAAGAGTGCATGCCGGGGAAACCCGGTATGGTCGAGGTGCGCGGCTATCTCACACGCGGCTATGCGGGCGACAGCGCACGTCACAACGCCGAGGTCTTCGCAGCCGACGGCTACTTCAAGACCGGGGATCTCGGCTCCCTCGCCGACGATGGTGCCTTCGTCTATGCCGGTCGCGACTCCGAGATGATCAAGCGCTCCGGCATCAACGTCTCGCCGGCGGAGGTGGAGGAGGTCCTTCAGCAGCATCCGCATGTCGGTCTTGCAGGCGTGACGGGTGCTGCGCATCCGGTCAAGGGAGAGATCATTGTCGCCTTCGTCGTCCCTAAACCCGGCGCGGACCTGCATGTTGATACGCTCCTCGGCCATTGCCGCGCGAAGCTGTCGAGCTACAAGATTCCCGACCAGGTGCGGTTGTGCGAGAGCCTGCCGCTGACCCCGACGGGTAAGCTGATGCGGCGCGATCTGAAAATGCTGGCCGCGCAACTCGGCAAGGATGGGTGAGAAATATGCGTGCTGCTTTGTGCCGATCTCTCGGCGACATATCGGCCCTCAAAGTGGAGGAGGTGCCTGCGCCACCCATGGGTGCAGGCCAGGTGAGGATCGCCGTAAAGGCCGCCGGTGTGAATTTTCCCGACATCTTGATGGTCGAGGGCAAGTACCAGGTGAAGCCCGAGCTGCCCTTTATTCCCGGTCTCGAGGTGGCGGGCACCGTGATGGAGTGCGCAGACGGCGTGACACACGTTGTGCCGGGACAGCGCGTCCTCGCTCTGGCGCGACGGGGTGGAGGATACGCCAGCGAGATTGTACTGCCCGGCGCCATCGTCACGCCCATTCCCGATTCCCTGGATTTTGCTAAGGCTGCCGCCTTTCCCATCGTCTACGGCACCGCGCACTTCGCGCTTGAATACCGTGGCAAGCTGAAAAGCGGCGAGACACTGCTCGTGCTCGGTGCTGCCGGCGGTGTTGGTTTGGCCGCCGTCCAAATCGGCAAGCTCATGGGCGCGCGCGTCATCGCCGCAGCCGGCGGACCCGACAAGCTTGCGATCGCGCGCCAGCACGGCGCGGACGAGACCATCGACTACCGCAGCGAAAGCCTGCGCGATCGTGTGCTCGAGCTCACGGGCAAGAAGGGTGTCGACGTCGTCTTCGATCCCGTCGGCGGGAGCTATTTCGAGCAGTGCGTCCGCTGCATCGGCTGGGAAGGGCGCATCCTCGTGGTCGGCTTTGCCTCGGGGGACATCCCACGCGTGGCCACCAACCTCATTCTTGTCAAGAACTTCTCCGTGGTCGGAGTTGTGTTCGGCGAGCACAGCGCTCGCTATCCCGACGACTCGCGCGCGCGGCTTGCGGAGCTGCTCCGGCATCAGTCCGAAGGACGCCTCAAGCCCCTGGTCTGGCGCACTATGCCTATAGAACAGGCATCCGCGGCGCTGGCCGACGTCGCGGCGCGCCGTGTAACAGGCAAAATCGTTCTCACCACGTGACAAGCGGCACGGGAAGCTTCGGCTCCCTTCGCTCGGATGCATAACCCGCTTTGACAACAGGGCAATCGCATGCCAGCGTTGTCCGGACAAAAAGAGAGCGCGTGCGGCTGCGTGATCTGAGCAGCAAAGTTGGCGGCCGCACGAGACAAGGAGCTCCAGGGGGAGGCCTGATCGCGTTTGGCGCGTCAAATCCTTCTCCGCGTGCACTGACGTTTGGAAGTCCAACGGGAGGAATTTATGCGCCTGAAGACTATGTTGGCCGCTGCAGCTTGCGTCGGCATGCTTGCGACGCCTGCGGTTGCCCAAGACAAAAAGGTACGCTTGCAGATCGGAGCGGCGTTCCCATCCACCACTGCCATCCTCGGCCCTGCGCAGCAGCGCACCATCGACATGCTGAGGACGCTGTCGAACGGATCGATCGACGCGAAGCTGTTCGAGCCCGGCGCACTCGTTCCTGCCAACCAGTATTTCGATGCTGTTGCCAGCGGCTCGCTCGATGCCGCCTGGACGGGTTCTGCGTTCTTCACCGGCAAGGATATCGCCTTTGCCGTGTACTCGACCTTGCCGTTCGGTCCCGAGGCCGGCGAGTATCTCGCATGGATGAACTATGGTGGCGGTCGCCAGCTCATGGAGGATCACTTCAAGCGCTACAAGATCGTCGTGTTCAACTGTGGCATGATCTCGCCCGAAGCGTCCGGCTGGTTCAAAAAGGAGATCAAATCTGTCGAGGACCTCAAGGGCCTCAAGATGCGCTTCCTCGGCCTCGGCGCCAATGTCATGCAGAAGCTCGGCGTGCAGACCCAGCTGCTGCAGGCCGGTGAAATTTTCCAGGCGCTCCAGCTCGGCACCATCGATGCAACTGAGTTCTCGATGCCGGCCATGGATTACACGCTGGGCTTCCACCAGGTCGCCAAGTTCTATTACTTCCCCGGCTGGCATCAGTTGTCGACGCTCACGCACCTGTTCATCTCGGAGGCGAAATGGGCTGAGATGTCTGATACCCAGAAGGCGATCGTGAAGACCAGCTGCGACGCGCAGATGCTGAACGAGTTTGCCGACAGCGAGGCCAGCCAGTTCAAGGTGCTCAACGAGCTGAAGACGAAGGGCGTCCAGATCAAATTCTGGGACAAGCAGATGCTCGACCTGTACCACGAAAAGTGGCTCGAGGTCGCCAAGGAGCAGTCCGAGAAGAGCGCAGACTTCAAGAAGGCATACGACTCCCTCCAGGCGTTCCGCGCGGACTACAAGATTTGGAAGGACCACGGCTACTTGAAGTAGGGTGCTGCGAGAGAGGCGGCGCTACGCTGCCTCTCTCAGTGTCCAGCGCACGTTGGTGTCCCGGACAGGTAATTCTCATCAGATGGCGCCGCAATCGAACCAGAGGCCGCGCTGCAGTGGCTGCGGCCCGATGCGTCGCGAGCTGAATAACGTACATCTCTTGGAAGTGGTTAGGACATGAGCAAGCTGCTGGCAGTGTCGGATGCGATCAAGTGGATACTGGAGCGAACGGCATTCGCGTCTGGATGGTTGCTCATCGTTCTCATGTGCGTGACGTGCATCGACGTCTTGGGGCGCAAGCTGGGCATTCCCATTCCGCTCACTAAGTTTCAGGAGCTGGAGTGGCATCTCCACACCACGGTGTTCTCCATGTGGATGGGCTATAACTACACGATCAACGCCCATCCCCGGGTCGACAGCTACACTGAAACCCTGAAGTACCGCACCAAGGCCTGGATCGAGTTCTGGGGCCTGATGCTGCTCGCGCTGCCCTTCATAACCGTGATGGTCTACCACGGCTGGGAGTTCGTCCACACCTCATACGTCCAAGGCGAGGGCTCGGAGAACGTCCTCGGTCTCGATCACCGCTGGATCATCAAGTGCATCTTCTACGTCGGCCTTTGGTTGGTTCTCATCGGCGTCGTCAGCGTTTTGATCCGACTTGTCGCCTTCCTGTTCGGAGGGCGAACGCAGCAAGAAACCGGCCTGCAGATCGGCCACGCCGAGCTCGAGGTCTGAGGGGACGGTCATGCTGGATTGGATCACCGACTACCTCGCCCTCATCATGTTCTTCCTGATGTTCTTCATCATCTTCTGCGGCTATCCGGTCGCATTCGTGATGGGGGGTATGGGACTGGCGTTCGGCTTCATCGGCTGGCTGCTTGGTGTCTTCCCGATCAACAGCCTTTCCAACGTGCTGCTACGCATGTGGGGTGGTGTGGCGATCGACCCCGTCCTCGTCTCGGTGCCGATGTTCATCTTCATGGGCTCGATCCTGGAGCGGTCGGGATCGGCCAAGGATATGCTGTCGGCGACCGAGGTCCTGCTCAAGCGCGTTCCCGGCGGCCTCGCCGTTTCCGTCATGGTCATGGGCACCATCCTGGCCGCCCCGATCGGCGTGGTCGGCGCCGCCGTCGTCCTGCTGTCGCTCATAGCGCTGCCAACGATGCTGCAGGCCGGCTACGACAAGCGTCTGGCCATCGGCACCATCGCCTCTGCGGGAACGCTCGGCATTCTCATCCCACCGGCGATCATGCTCGTGGTCATGGCGGAGATGTTGAACTCTTCGGCCGGCGCCCTGTTCGCGGCCGCCACCATGCCGGGCCTTTTGCTGTCCGGGCTCTATCTTCTCTACATCTTGAGCATTGCCGTTGTGAAACCCAGCAAAGCGCCCAAGATGGCGGCTGACTTCGGTCCGCAGACACGGCGCGAGTTCTGGCGGACCATGTGGACCGGCCTGTTTCCGATGACGATGCTCATGGTGATCGTCATGGGTTCGATTTTCGCCGGTTGGGCAACGGCCACGGAAAGTGCCGGCGTCGGTGTGCTCGGCTCGTTCCTGATTGCCGCCCTGAACGGCCGTCTCACGTTATCTATGGCGAACGATGCGATCCGCTCGGCCTGTCGTGCCAACGCTATGGTGTTTCTGATCTTCCTCGGCGCGACCTGCTTCTCCTATGTCTTCCGCACGCTCGGCGGAGACGATCTCATGCTCTCCACGCTCGGCTATTTCGGCATCGACACGAAGTGGGAGATGCTGGCGTTCGTGATGGTGTTGATCTTCCTGCTGGGCTTTCCGTTCGAGTGGATCGAGATCTGCCTCATCGTGCTCCCGATCTTCGCGCCGATTCTCATGAAGTTCGACTTCACCGATCATATCGGCGACAAGGCCTATCTGATGGTGTGGTTCGGCACGTTGGTGGCCGTCAACCTGCAGACTTCGTTCATGACGCCACCTTTCGGCGCGACGCTCTTTTACATGAAGGGCACCGTGCCGCCGGGCGTAACCATGAGCGATGTCTACAAGGGCATGTATCCGTTCGTAGCCTTGCAGATCATCGGGCTGCTCTTGTGCGTCTGGTTCCCCAACATCGTGCTTTGGCTCCCGCGTGTGACCGGACTGCTCGACTGAGGCACCTCTTATTCAAGCTTGATGTTCGCCTCCGCGATCAGGCGCGTAAGAACCTCGCGTTGCTCGTCGAGGAACTTGGCGAACGACTCCGTCGAATCAGCGACAATATTGGTCCCGAGCGGGGACAGGCGCGCGATTACGGCGGGATCCTGCGACGCCTGGGCCACGGCTTTCTGCATCTGCTGGATGATGGGCGCCGGGACGCCGGTCACGGCGAACAGGCCGACCCAGTCGTCCATGTCGAAGCCGGGCAGCATGCGCTCGGCAAGTGTCGGTACATCCGGCAGAATCGGGGTTCGTTTGGCGCTCGTGATGGCCAGTACGCGGGCTGTGCTGCTCTGTAGCGCGGGCTGGATGGTGGAGGTTGTGAGGATGACCGAATCCAGATGCCCGCCCGACACGTCGCGAACCGCCTCGGTCGCGAGCCGGTAGGGCGCATGCACCAGTCGAACGCCGGTGCGGTTCTGAATGAGCGCCCCGGCCATGTGCGCCATGCCGGCGGCCGGCGGCGTGCCGAAGGTCACCTTGCCGGGATTGGCTTTCGCGTGAGCCAGGTATTCCTCGATTGTAGCGGCGGGAAAGTCCTTGCGCACGGCCACCACCTGCGGAAACGCCGCCAGGCGGGTCACGGGGCCGAAGGAGGCGCGGAAATCGAACGGAACGTCCTTCATCAGCACCGGATTGATCAGGAACTGCGCGGCATTGACGAGGAACGTGTAGCCGTCCTTCGGCGCCTGCAGCGCTGCACTGGACGCCACGACCGTGTTACCTCCAGTACGGTTCTCTATGACGATCGACTGCTTTAGCTGCTCGGAGGCTTTCGCAAACACCACGCGGCAGACCGTGTCGGCGGCACCGCCGGCGCCGAACGGCAGCATGATGTGCACCGGCCGATTGGGCCACGCCTCCTGGCTGTGCGCCGCTCCTGCTTGGAGCACGAACGGTGCGGCCAGCGCGCCCTTCAGCACATCTCGGCGTGATTTGCGAAGCATTTGTATCCTCCCGTGTGTGGTCGAGTTTCTGGGCGGCGCAGCATCTGCAGGGCCGCGACGATCGGTGTTTCTTCTCTTAGCTAGTTGGAGCGATCAGGTTCCCTTCGGAAAGTCTCCGGGCCAGCGTCGCTCATAGCGGGAGTAATGATTGACCATGTCGAGGTGCCGCACCGCGCTGCCGAACGCAGCGACGGCACCCTGGGCGAGCGGCAGCGGCGCATGTAGCTCTGCGATGCCGATATAGTCGGTGCTCCCCGAGAGCTTGGCCTCGAACACGCGCACCTGCGCCGCCTCCGGCCGGTCCTCGTAAATTCTGCGAAAGCCCTCGACGATGGCAGCGCGCGCCGATTGCGGCGCGCTGCGGAAGCGCCAGAGCACCAGGCGCGAGAAGGCGCCGGCATCTCCTAGTAGTGCGTTTCCTGGATAAATCTGCTCGCCCTCGGCGCGGTATTGCCCCCACACACGCGAAATGACACGCCCGGTCCAGCGCGAGTAATTCTCGCCCGCTATCTTCGCATAGCCTGGACCGCGCAGCACATCGACCGAGGACAGATCGTAGAGCGCCAGGTAGCGCGGCCATCCGTCGAGGCATATGAGCCGCGTTGCAGTCAGAAAGCCCTCGGTGTCCCTGCGCTCGGGAAAATGCTCGCTGTCGTACCACTGCTGAAACTCTTCCTCGAGCGACGATGGCGGTTCCATCGTTGCCAGCAGCAATCCCTTGCCTTGCGTATCAGCCATTTAGTGTTTCGCTCCCTCGCAGGCATGCAGCATGCCTACCGTCTCGGTTGTTTGCGACTATCCGGTGTCGCGCGCACCGGCGTCAATACCGGGTGTGCGGACCATGCTTGACAGGGCCGGAGCTTCATCGAGATCGCCGGCGCATACTCATCGGCAATCCAGCCGAGCCTCAGCCCGGTGCGTCAAGTATGGGAACCGCGAAAGAGCCGTTCTTGAGACGGGCCGCATAAGCTTCCGGATTGTAGACATGCGCCGGGCGGCGGCCTGCGAGCTCGTCTAGGATCGCATCGGCCGCCGCCAGCCCCACTTTGACGACGGCTTCTGCGGTCTGCCCGGCCACGTGCGGCGACAGGACCACGTTGGGCATCGCGCGCAGCGGCAACTCGGCCGGCAAGGGTTCCTCAGCGAACGTGTCGAGTGCGGCTCCCGTTAGGCTTCCGCTGCGCAGCGCTGCCGTCAAGGCCGCTTCATCCACCAATTCTCCGCGCGCTGTGTTCACCAGCAATGCGCTGGGCCGCATGGCCGCCAGCGCCGCGGCATCGATGAGCTTGGCCGTACCTGGCGTGAACCGCGTGTGCAGAGTGACGACATCGGCGCTGGCCAGCAGCTCAGCGAGGCTGACCATGCGGATTGCGGCATCCGGCGGCGTCGGCGCATTGAGATCATGCGCAATCACACGCATGCCGAAGCCGAGTGCCTGCCGCGCCACCCGCTGCCCGATGCTCCCGAGACCGACGATGCCGAGCGTCTTGCCGTCGAGCTCCATCCCGACCAGAGGATCGCGTAACCACGTGCCCTGGCGCATACCCGCATCGGCCTGCAGCACCTTGCGAGCCAGCGCCAGCAGCAGGGCAAACGTGTACTCGGCGACCGCCGCCGCATTGATCGCGCCCGTCGTCGTCACGACGATGCCGCGCGCCGTGGCTGCCTCCAAGTCCACCGCATCGACGCCGACGCCGTGGCGCGCGATGATGCGCAATCGGGGCGCGGCTTCGATCACGCGCCGCGTCACTGTTCCCAGCCGCGCCAGGATGGCATCGGCGTTGGTACACGCCGCGATCAGCATGTCCTCGGCGGGGTAGGCGCCGGGGAGCACGCGCACTTCGCAATGCTCCCCGAGCCGTGCCGTGGCTTCGGATCTGATGCTCATGTCGGTGAGAACCACCAGTGGCCGCACCATGTCGGAAGTCGTCTCGCGTTCGGTCTTGTCCAGCAACTGCGCATCGAGAGGACATTGACTTGATCGAGTCAATGTCAAAGCATTGCAGTGTAAACAATGCTGAGTGACACCTTGGGAGTGAACGCCATGACCGTTTCCGTGGAGGACCGCCTCGCGATCGGCGACCTGTTCGCGCGCTACATGTGGGCGATCGACACCGGCGACGTCGAAGGGTTGGTGGCGTGCTTCACCGAGGACGGAGCTTTGGAGAGTCCCGCCGTCGGTCGCTACGCCGGCCGTGACGAAGTGCGTGCTTTTGCGACGCGCTTCGCTCGCTTCCACGCAAGCGGGACTCAGCTTCGCCACGTCATCTCAAATCTTATCATTGAGGCCGAGGGGAACCGCGGTTTCGCGAAGTGCTATCTCGTGACCTTCCTCACGAAGGACGGACAAAGTCGCCTGTTAGGTCCAGGTCGCTACGAATGCAGGCTCAGGAAGGAGAATGGTGCGTGGCAATTCGAGAACCGCCTCGTCGTCATGGACCACGACTACGTGCTGGAGGGCATCTGACGGATTCAGACGAACACCGCCGGCACAATTGCCGACGGTGTTGCCGTTACACGAGAACGATGCCTCATTCCTTCACTTCGATGCCGCCGGCCTTCTTCACGACGTCCTGCCAGCGCGCCACGTCGGTCTTGATGGTGGCAAGCATGTGATCGCCACCGCGCCGCTCGGGCTTGGGGACGCTGCCGCCGAGTCCGAGGAATTTCTCCTGCACAACCGGATCCTCCAGAGCCTTGGCCTGGGCCTCGCGTAGCTTGGCCAGGATCTCCGGCGGTAGTCCCTTGGGGACGTAGAGGCCGAGCCAGCTCTCCACCTTGAAAGCCGGCAGTCCGCCTTCCGTCGATGTCGGCACCTCCGGCAGCACCGGCGAACGCTCGTCGGCGGCAACGCCGAACCCTTTCACAGAGCCGCCCTTCACGTGTCCGGTGACAGAGGCCACCAGCTCGCAAGTGCCATCGATGGCGCCCGAGAGGATGTCGTTGATGGTCTGGCCGAAGCCGCGGAAAGTGACATACGTCGGCTGTACATCGATGAGTTGGAAGAAAACGGTGCAGGTGAGATGGGCCAGGGAGCCTGCCCCATTGTGCCCCATCTTCAGATCCTTGCCCTTCTGCTTGGCGTAGGCGATGAATTCTTGCAGCGAGTTGACCGGCAGGTCCTTGCGCACGATCATGATGTTCGGGGTCACGAGGTGAATCCCGAGATAGTCGAAGTCCGTGCGCGGGTCGTACGGCAGCTTGGGATTGACCGCGACCGAGGCGGAATGCGTTCCCATATGCCCGAACCCGATCGTGTAGCCGTCGGGGCGGGCGCTCTTGCCGCGCACTGTGCCTGTTACGCCTCCCGCGCCGGCCACGTTCTCGATCACGATCGTCTGCCCGAGAGTCTTCGACATCGACTCGCCCATGATGCGCGAGGAGACGTCGGAAGCGCCGCCAGCAGCGAAGGGAACGATGAGTGTGATATTGCGCTCGGGATAGGTCTGTGCCGAGGCGAGGCCGCTACCAAGGGCAACTACCAGCAATCCGGTCGAGAGCTGGCTGGCAAGGCGCGATGCGCGACAGGCAGCTGCGCGTGCACCGCGAAATACATTGGACATTTGCTTTCCTCCGAGGAACTTCTGCGGCCCTTTTTTGCACCGTCGTTCGTCGCAATCATGCACGAGAAAGCAGGTCGTTCCACTGTTTTCGTTAAGTGTGAGTTGAGGGCACCCAGTGCGTGAGCTGAGCGCACACGAGGCTTGAGCAGGACTGAGGCTCCAGGTGGATCGCGCATGCAATTCCATCTGAAACTATGGTGATCTAGCCCCGGTGACACTCCAGGCCTAAGGTTCTAGGATTGAATGTCAAACCAATCGGGAGCCCAAGGAGATGCCCATCACGATTCGCCAGCTCGGCCCCTGCTTCGCAGGCGAGGTCGACGGCGTCGACATATCGAAGCCCCTGTCCAAGGCCGACGCCGACGCCATCCACGCCGGCATGGACAAGTACGCGGTGCTGGTCTTTCACGACCAGCACATCAACGACGAGCAGCAGCTGGCCTTTACGCAGAGTCTCGGCGACATCGAGCACGCGATCGGCACCAGCCTGCGCGCGGCCGAGGATCATCGCCTGCCAACGACCTTCGCGGACGTGTCCAATCTCGACAAGAACAACAAGCCGTTCGCACGCGATGACCGGAGGCGGCTGTTCGCCATCGGCAATCGCCTCTGGCACTCCGACAGCTCGTTCAAAGTCGTGCCGGCCAAGTATTCCCTCTTGCACGCGCGCAGCATTCCCTCCAAGGGCGGCAACACCGAGTTCGCCGATATGCGGGCGGCCTACGACGCGCTCGACGAGGAGATGAGGGCCCAGGTCGAGGATCTGGTGTGCGAGCACTCGCAGTTGTACTCGCGCGCGCAGCTCGGCTTCACCGATTTCACGGAGGAGGAGCGGATACGCTTCAAGCCCGTGCTGCAGCGCCTCGTGCGCGTGCATCCGGTGACGAAGCGCAAGTCGCTGTATTTGTCCTCGCACGCCGGCGGCATCATCGGCTGGCCGGGGCCCGAGGCCAAGGCGTTCCTCCGCGATCTCAACGAGGCGGCGACACAGCGCGAGTTCGTGTACAGCCACAAATGGCGGGTCGGCGATCTTGTCATGTGGGACAATCGCCAGACCATGCATCGCGCCCGGCCGTTTCCGGCAGAGGAGCCGCGCGACGTGCGCCGCACCACACTCATGGGTGATGCGCCGACGGTGGCGCAGCAGGCCGCCTGAGCCGGCACGGCAGTCACAAAGAGGGCCGCGGATCCTCTCGGCATCCGCGGCCTTTTCTTTTTTCGGCGGTTCAGTCGGCGAATGCCTTTTCGCGGCTCCTGCGTATCGAGGGGAGAAAGACGATGACCGCCAGCACCAATGTCAGCACCAGCAGGACCGCCGCCATCGGATGCTGCACGAAGGTCTCGAAGCTTCCCCTCGAGATGGCGAGCGACTGGCGCAGCTTTTCCTCCATCAGCCGCCCGAGCACAAATCCGAGCAGCAGCGGCGCCGGCTCGAAATCGAGCTTGATCAGTACGTAGCCGAGCAGTCCGAATGCGGCCGTCAGGTACACATCCAAAGGATTGTTGTTCACCGAGTAGATGCCGATGCAGCAGAACAGCAGGATGGCCGGGAACAACAGCCGATAGGGCACTTTCAGCAGACGCACCCACACCCCGATCAACGGCAGATTGATGATGAGCAGCATCAGATTGCCGAGCCACATGGAGGCAATCATTCCCCAGAACAGCCTGGGCTGCTTGGTGAGGACCTCCGGACCCGGCACGATATTCTGGATGGTCATGGCGCCGATCATTAAGGCCATCACAGCGTTGGGCGGGATGCCGAGAGTCAGCATTGGTATGAAGGAGGTTTGGGCGCCGGCGTTGTTGGCGGCCTCGGGTCCAGCCACGCCTTCGATGGCGCCTTTGCCAAAGCGCGACGGATCGGCGGCAATCTTCTTCTCGAGAGCATAGCTGGCGAAGGGCGCAAGCACGGCACCGTTGCCAGGCAACAGCCCCAATATCGCGCCGAGACCGGTGCCACGCAGAATAGGATTGAAGGACTGGCGCAGGTCGGCCAGTGAGGGCCGCACACGTCCGATGTTGTTCTGCACGACGCTGCGCGCCTCGGGTGCTTCCAGGTTGCGCAGCACCTCGGCGAAGCCGAACAGGCCCATGCCGATGACGGCGACTTCGATGCCGTCGGCAATATCCATCCAGCCGAAAGTAAGACGCTCTTCGCCCGTTTCGAGATCGAGCCCGACTGTGGAAAGCAGCACGCCGACCAGGATCATGGCGATGGCTTTTGGCACCGACCCGCGCGCCAGCACCACCGCCACCATCAAGCCGAAGACCATGAGGGCGAAGTAGTCGGCCGGCCGGAACAGGAGCGCGAACTTGGTCAGCGGCACGGCGAGTGCGGCGACGATGATGGTGCCCACAGTGCCGGCGAAGAACGAGCCGATGGCAGCCACGCCGAGGGCAATGCCAGCCCGTCCCTGACGGGCCATCTGATGCCCGTCGAGCGTGGTCACGACCGACGTTGCCTCGCCGGGAATGTTGACGAGAATGGCCGTGGTGGAGCCACCGTACTGAGCCCCGTAGTAGATGCCGGCGAGCATGATCAGGGCGCCGATCGGATCGAGGCTGAACGTGATCGGCAGCAGCATGGCGATGGTGGCGACCGGCCCGACGCCCGGCAGGACGCCGACGAGCGTACCGATAAGGCAGCCCATGAAGCAAAGGCCGAGCGTCTTCAGGCTGAGGGCGACGCTGAAGCCGAGCGCAATGTTGTTGAGGAGGTCCATCATGGGCGTAACAGCTCAGTATCCGAGGACGAAAGGCAGCAGTGGGATCGGCAGGCGCAGCGCGTACTTGAACAGGCCTACGCACAGGGCTGTCATCAGCACCGCGAGCAGCACGGTCTCCATCCATCGGCTATCCGGATCAGCCATCGCCGCGATAACCCAGGTGAGCGGACCGGCCACTGCAAGACCGAGTGTGCGAACGCTGGCGGCAAAGACAACGGCTGCTCCAAGTACGAAGAGTGGGCCGCGGAGGGTTATGCTTTGCAGGCGATCAGCCGAGGGTGCCAAACCCAGGATCATGATCAGGACGCCCATTACAGCGATCAGACCGGCAACGAGCTTCGGCATCAATCCGGGCCCGACGCCCGACCAGACCGACGGAAGATCGAGGGTCCCTGCATAGGCCAACGCGGCGATCACCAGCAGGAATAGGCCGGCTCCCACATCGCGCGAAAACCGCGTCGTGCCTACGCGCTGGGGCGGTACTGTCAATGACATTGCGTGTGCTTTCCTCCTTTGTACTCTATGCGTCGCATCTATGGTGCTCCGTCGCCGGGGTCACGTCCAACATTGCACCCGCCATTCGGCACGACAACCGACGGGCGGCGATCGTTTGATCACCGTCCGCCCATGACACGCAAATCCCTTTGGCGATGAGGCGACGCTCGTGGGCGAGCGTCGCCTACTCGATCTTGATGTTGGCGGCCTTAATCACCTCCAAGTTGGCCTTCGTATCCTCCACGAGGTGTTTGGCCATCTCCTCGGGCGTCTGCAGCGGTACGACGGCGTTGACGTCCCACAGCCGCGCCTTCATGTCATCCGTCTTGGCAATCTCGATCATCTTGGCGTTCATCTTGGCGATGATGTCCTTGGGCGTGCCGGCCGGCGCGAAGATGGAGAACCAGATCGGCACATCGGCGCCCGTGACGCCAAGCTCGGTGAGGGTGGGGACATCCGGGAAATCCGGTCGCCGCGCACTGCCGTTGATGTTGAGCAGAATGAGCTTGCCTGCTTTGACGTGCTGCAGCGTTATCGGCTCGTTCATCATATGCACGGTGCCCGGCAGTAGATCATTGAGCGAGTCCGCGCCGCCCCGGTAGGGCACGTGCAGAATATCGATACCGGCCTTGTACTTGAGGGCTTCGAGCCGCAAGTGGTTCGCGGTTCCCTGCCCCGACGAGGCATACGTGAGCTTGCCGGGATTCTTCTTCGCGTAGTCGATCATCTCCTGGAACGTCTTGATGCCGACGCCCGGGTGGATGACGAAGCCGTTGATCACATCGCCGGCACGACCGACCGGCTCGAAGCTTGTAATTGGGTCGTAGGGTGTCTTGCGCAGGCTGGGCAGCACGGAAAGCGGGGCATTCGGCGTAAACAGGAAGGTGTACCCGTCCGGTGGCGATTTAGCCGCGGCCTCCGCGCCGATCATGCCGCTGGCACCGCCGCGGTTCTCGACGACGAATTGTTGCCCGAACGCCTGGCCGAGTTTGTCTGCCCAAGGACGGCCGAGCTGATCGGTGGCGCCGCCCGGCGCATAAGGCAGAAGGAGCTTCACGGGCCGCGTCGGCCAGTTCTCTGATTGGGCTGCTGCGCCGGCCGTGAAGCCGGCTGTCAGGGCAGCGGAAAGAAAGCAGAGAAAGTACCGACGATGCATGAGGTCCTCCCAAAATGGCAATCTGAGGGGCTTTGAGTTGGCTCTAGCGCTGGCCGTCAGCCCGCTTGTTGTTCTTTGGGATATTACGACGGAAAGCCCTGTGCGCAACCCGCTTCGCATCTGGACCGGCGGGCGGAGCGGTGGTGGCGAGCTCTTTACGTCTTGTTCTTGAGCGCCATATCGCCGGCGATGTCGTGCACCAGCTCCTTGCGGCGGAAGAACCAGTTTCCGTCCAGCTTGACGAAGAAGTCTTTGTAAGTACCACCCATCACCGGCAGGAGGCCACGCTCCGATTCACGGACGACCAGATAGTCCGACACGGCGCGCGCCGTGCCGGCCTCCGGCGCAATGATGATGTTGGTAATGTAGTGCTTGCGCTGCGGCCCCTCGCCTTTAACCGGCACGACACTGCGCAGCAATGCCTCGATCTCGGCGCGCCCGCGCGCCGTACCGTAGTCCGTGGTCCACTCGCCGTCCGGTGCGAAGAGTGCGGCCACGTCGGCAAAACGACATTGATCGAGGGCGTGGCAGTAGCGGGCCATCACCTCGCGGATTGCATCCTTGTCTTCAAGAGCAGAGGACATCCGCGATCATTCCTTCACCCGCGACTGCACGTGCCGGTCATGACAGTGAAGAAATGAGCGGCTGTCAAGGCACCGCGCACGCGCGGTGCCTTGAGCCCTATTCGATCTTGATATTGGCGAGCTTGATCAGCTCGGCCATGGCTTTGGAATCTTCCTCGCGGAATTTCGCGATTTCGTCGATCGTCTGGATCACCGGCGCGGCGCCCGCGAGGCGCAGCTTCTCTTTCATCTCATCCGTTGCGGCCAGCTCCCTGACTTTCGCATTGATCTGTTCCTTAATCTCCTTCGGCACGCCGGCCGGTGCCCAGATCGTGAACCAGATTGGAACGTCGGCGCCGGGATGGCCGAATTCCGTGAGCGTCGGAATGTCCGGGAAATCCGGGCTTCTCGTGGTGTGATTGATATTGAGGAGGTGCAGCTTCCCAGCCTTGACGTGCGGCAGCGTCACGGGCTCGTTCATCATCTGCACGCTGTTAGCGAGCAGGTCGATCAACGAATCCGCCCCGCCGCGATATGGCACATGCAGGATGTCGATGCCCGCCTTGTACTTCAGCATCTCAAGTCGCAGGTGCGGCGCCGTGCCCGGCCCTGAAGAGCCGAAAGCAATCTTGCCCGGGTTCTTCTTGGCGTAGTCGACCATGTCGGGAAAAGTCTTCACACCGACCGACGTGTGCACCACGAAGCCCGTCACCACGTCACCCACTCGGGCGATCGGCTCCAGGCTTGCAGGATCGTAGGGTACCTTGCGCAGGAGTGGCAGATTGACCGTCGTCGTGTTGGAGGAGATGAGGAGTGTGTATCCGTCGGGAGCCGATCTGACGGCCGCCTCGGTACCGATCAGGCCGCTCGCTCCGCCTCTATTCTCAATCACGAACTGCTGGCCGAACACCTGACCGAGTTTGTCGGCCCATGGTCGCGCCACGGCATCCGTTCCTCCGCCGGCGGCGAACGGAACAATGCACTTCACGGGTCTATCCGGCCAGGTTTTAGCCGAGGCGCGAGTGGAGAATCCGGCGACCAATGTCCCGGCGGCAGCGGTAAGGAAATCACGACGGCGCATCATACACCTATGCAAGCGGCTCAATCAGGCGAAACAGGATCGATCACGTCGGCGACGCGGCTCTGGAACCTGGGACGGCGGGGAGATTGATTTATCTGCGTAGGGTGCAAAGACCGCAATTGATGCGGTGCATGGTGTCCTCCCTTGTAAACAGGCCGTTGCAACGGCCTTGTAACGACAGCGCCAGTGCTGCCCCCGCTTATGTTGCGTTTTTCGGGCCGCACCACTCGTGTTCGCGCAAGACAGAGCCTTCGCGCGAAGCCATATGATATGGGGTGGCTCAGGAGGAGTCGAGATAGCAGAGGCAGACGCAATCGTGAATGGCGCGGCTACCGTAGAGGCCATCCCCGTCAGCGGACGCTTTTTCGACGTCGGCCTGCTCGCTGATACGCTCCAGCTTGGATCAATTGCTTCGCAGCTTCAGCCGCCGCCGCCGCGTAGTTGCGATCGCCGTGAATTAGGATCAACGAGATTGCACCCTCCGACAGCAGCCAGACCTCTCGTGCGCGCTGCCGAGGGGAGGGAACTTTGTGCTTGGCAAGGAGATCGCCAAGGTGCCCTTCGAGCAAGGCTTTGTGCCGGCGCGCAATGAGACGCGCCGGATGTCCGCGCAGGTCGGCAAGCTCGATGACAAGGCGCGTAAAGCCCGAGCCGGCCCAGCGCGGTGTATCCGACCAGGCGGCAAGGTCCTTGAACAGCGCGTCGATGATCGCTGCCGGCGATCCGGATAGGTTGTCGCCAAAGGTCTTGAACGCAGCCAGAGCTAGGTGATGCTGCGCTTCCAGCATCGCCTCCAGCAGCGAATCCTTGCTCCTGAAATGATAGTACAGCGTGCGCTTTGTGACCCTTGTTGCCGCTGCTATCTCGTCCATGCTCACGCGCGTATAGCCCTTGCGGCGGATGAGGATGTAGGCCGCATCGAGGATGCGTTGGCGCGTGCGCGCCGCAGAACGTGGCATGGAGCCTTCCAACGAATGTATACTGCATAGTGAATTTACACGGAATGGCGCGCCAGTCTGAAATGCTTCCTCACTGCAGCGCGTGTAGGGATCTCCGCAATGGAACGCGGCCTACGGTTACGTGAAGTCGTCGGCTCGCCCGCGGACCCTCGCATAGTCGTCGAAAGCAAACCCTTCCTGTACTGCAATGCGTGCCTCGGCATCCCGCCGCTGCTGGTGCCGTCGCCGCGATGCTTCTTTGCTGCGCAGCTGGCAGCCGGAGTAATCGCACTACTCGTGCTGCTGCTGTTCGCATGCAGGCCGGCAGCCGTGCTCGTCGGAGACCTTCCGTGACCTTCCAGAAGCTTACATTGAGATCGGTACGCGTGCGGCCGGTTCTCGTGCCGCTGCGCCGCAAGGTCGTTTCCAAAGTCGGTTTCTTCGACCAGTGGCCGATGATCCTGATCGACCTGGAGACCGAGGAAGGGATTGTCGGCCACAGCTACCTGGAGCCCTATCTCAAGCAGGCCGCACGCTACATCGTGCCGGCCATCCGCGATCTCGCCGCGACGCGCATCGGCCAGCCGATCCGGCCGATCGAGAGTTTCCAGCAAGGGCACAAGTCCCTCAACCTGGTTGGCTATGAGGGCATCTCCATGATCGTCGTATCGGGTTTCGATATGGCCGCGTGGGATGCCTTGGCCAAGGCAGCGGACATGCCGCTTGCCGTTTTTCTCGGTGGCTCACTCGGACCAGTACCTGCCTACAACAGCAACGGACTTTGGCTCACCGACGTGGCCACGCTCGCAGAGGAAGCCAGCTCCCTGATCGCCGAGGGCGGGTTCAAGGGCCTCAAGCTGCGCCTCGGCCGCGACCGGCTGCGCGATGACTTGGCCGCTATCGATACGGTTCGCTCGGCCGCCGGGGAAGATGTCAAGCTCATGGTCGACTTCAATCAGGGCCTGAGCCTCGGCGATGCGCAGCACCGGTGTCATGCGTTGGATGGGCAGGGGATATATTGGTTCGAGGAGCCGATCGCCTACAACAATCTCGCTGGCTATGCCCAGCTCTCGCAAGAGCTGAAAACGCCTGTCCAGCTCGGTGAAAACTTCTACGGGCCCCGCGCGCTGTTCCAGGCCCTGGCCATGGGCGCCGGCGACTACGTCATGCCTGATCTCATGCGTATCGGCGGCGTTACGGGCTGGTTGCGCGCCGCTGCGATTGCGGGAGCTGCCGGCGTCGAGATGTCCACGCATCTGTATCCGGAGTTTTCCGCGCACCTGATGCGTGTTACGGAAACCGCGCACTGGCTCGAGTGGCAGGACTGGGCCAATCCTGTCATCGCTGAGCCCTTCGCCGTGACTGACGGTCACGTGACGATCCCGAACCGCCCCGGAGCAGGTCTCCTGTGGAACGAGGATGCGGTGAAGCGCTACGGCTATGAGCCGTGACAGTGCTCCAGCCAAAGCATATCGCCATGCCGTTCGATGGCAGCCTAGTGTCCCGATCGCGATGCTCGTCGGCATTTGCCGCAAGCTCTCAGCGAGCTTCGCGATCGAGAGGACACTGACAAGTTCTTACAATTCTAGTGTGATGCAGATTGAGAAATTCGCCCAGAGACGGCTGCGAGCACCGGCGAATTTCTCGCTCATTACGCTAGTGCGCCGGCACGCGGCCGTTGAGCTGGAACTCGAGCTCATCCTGGATGTTGTTGGCCGCCTGCCGCCAGTCGCCGCGCCCGACGATCTGCTCCTCGGTGTAGGAATTCGCGAACGACGAAATGTTGCGCGGCGCTTCTTCCAGGGCCGCGATCGGCTCGCGCTGATCTGGAAAAGCGCCGATGCAGAGCGCGAGCGTCTGCAGCTCCTTCAGGATCATGCCGCGTCGCCTCTCGTGCTCGACCGTGACATTGCGTACGTCGTGAAGAAGCTTGTGGTCCGCACGCGTCAGCGCGTCACCTAGCGCGTTCAGGAGCTTCTGCTCGCCGCTGGCGAGCTCGTTCACCTGGATGCGCATTTCCTCGATCTGCTGCAGCAGCGTTGTCATCGCGAGCCTCTGCTTTGTTCTGGTTACTCGCCCGAATCACAAACTGCTGGAATCCCAACACTTCTTTCTGCCCTAAATGCGTCAGCGAGGCGGCCTGCATGCGGCGTCGGTTGTCGCTGCATGTGGTCGCCGACGGCTTGCAGGCATGCCAGTGGTTGGAGCTGTTGCAACTCGGCGCACAGCTCATCGCTTCAATGTGCTGCGTTCAGCGCTGCGCGCCGAGCCAGGACAGCATGATGCGGTTGAAGGTGTCGGCCTGCTCGACATTGGGGAAATGCCGTGCGTTGGCAATCCCCTCGTAGCGGCCGCCTGGCACCAGCTCGGCAATCTGCTTGTTGCCGGCCGGAGGCGTGCCCTGATCCTCGTCACCGCACACAACGAGCGTCGGCACTTTCAGCGACGGTAGCCTCGGCACGAAGTCGAAGTTGAGGATTGCCGCGGCGCAGCCGAGATAGCCTGCGGGCGTGGTGCCGCCAATGGTGGCGTGAATTTCTTTCCATCGCAGCGGTGCGCGCGGCTTGAAGGCATCCGTGAACCAGCGCTCCATCGTGGCGTCGCCGAGCGGAGCAACGGAATTGGCTTCTCTTACGGCCTTGATGCGCGGCGTCCACCCTTCTTGCGCGCCCGGCGGCGTGCGCGGCGCCGTATCGCACAGCATTGCCGAGGCGACGCGCTGAGGATGTGCGAGGGCAAAGGCCTGACCCAGCATGCCGCCGATTGAAAGTCCGATGAAGTGCACACGCGGGATGCCGAGGAAGTCCAGCGACACGGCAACGTCGTCGCCAAGCTGCGCCATAGTGTAGTCGCCCGCCACCGGATCGCTGCCGCCGTGGCCGCGCATGTCGAGGCGTAGCACGCGGTAGCCGGCAGTCAGCAGTGGCAGTACCTGCTCGGCCCACATGCCGCTGTCGGAAGCCAGCGAGTGAGCAAAGCACACGACCTGGCCCTTCTCCGGTCCGGCGAGGTCGTAATAGATGCGGCGTCCGGCGAGATTGATCAACATGGAGCGTTTCCTTCAGGCATTTGGCTGCGGGCATTGGCTCGGTGCAGCGAGAAGGAGAAGCTATCCGACATTGGAGCCTTGTTGAAGCCGTTGCTGCGTTGCGGCGTCGAGGGTGCATAGTAAGGTTGGTCGGGCCATTGCTGCGGATGCTGCCATGTCTGCTATCGCCTTCTCCACGCCGCTCGGCTCTGTGGCTGGAGTTGCCTTCGATACAGAGACGACGGGGCTCGATGCGCGCACCGCGCGCCTGCTGCAGATCGGCGCCGTCAAGCTCAGCGGATCGGCGATCGAGCTCGACGCCCGTTTCGAGCGGCTGATAGATCCGGGCGTGCCCATCCCGAAAGCATCCAGCGCCATCCACGGCATCACCGCTGCTGATGTCGTCGGCGCGCCCGCATTCAAGGACGTGATTGCCGATCTCGAGGGGTTCGTCGGACCGGCAATTCTCATCGGCCACACGCTGTCCTACGACATGGCGATCTTGCAGCGGGAGTATACCCTTGCGGGCGCTGTGTGGCGCCCGCCGCGTCTGCTCGACATCCGCCTGCTGGCGGAAATCGCCGCACCGACGCTGGCGCAGTTCGATCTCGACCGAATCTGCGCATGGCTCGGAATCACGATAGAAGCACGCCATACGGCAATGGGCGACGCGCTCGCCGCAGCGCGGGCCTTCGTAGCTCTCATTCCACATCTACGCGAGCGTGGCATACGCACGCTGGCGGAAGCCGAAGCTGCCTCGCGCCGGCGTGCGGAGGGGCAGGCTCGCGCGGCGGGCGCACTGCCCGCACCGGAAGGCTTTGTTTCCGAAGATGCAGCGACCGTGCTGGCACGCGCCGACAGCTACCCCTACCGGCATAGGGTTCGCGAGGTGATGAGCACGCCGCCGGTCGTTGCCGATGCCAATGCCACGGTCCACGACGGTCTGCGGCTCATGCTCGAGCGACGCGTGAGCTCCCTGTACGTCAAAGATGATGCAGCGATCTGGGGCATCGTGACCGAACGTGATGTGCTGCGGGCGTTGAACGAGGCGGGCAGCGCAGGTCTGTCCGCCACGCTCGGCAGTACAATGAGCAAGCCCTTGCAGACCATTGACGAGCAGGAGTTCGTCTATCGCGCCATCGGCCGCATTCAGCGGTTGGGGGTGCGCCACCTGGGCGTCTGCAACGCCCAGGGCGAGGTTGTGGGGGCCCTGACCTCCCGCAATCTCCTGCAGAATCGCGCCAGCACTGCCATTGTCCTCGGCGATGCCATCGAAGCGGCGCCAGACACCGTAGCGCTCGGGCGCGCCTGGGCCGGACTGCCTCTGTTGGCCCGGGACCTCACCGCAGAGGACGTCGATCCGCGCACCATCGCGGCCATCATCAGCTCCGAGATCCGCGCCCTCACTCGGCGCGCCGCCCAATTGGCCGAGCAGCGCATGTTGGAGACCGGAAAAGGGCCTCCGCCAGCGCGCTACGCCGTGCTCGTGCTGGGCTCGGCCGGTCGCGGGGAGAGCCTCCTGGCTGCCGATCAGGACAACGCGATCGTGTACGAGCGGGGCGAGCCCGATGGCGAGGTAGATCGCTGGTTTGCGGAGCTGGGCGAGCACATGGCCGCCACTCTCGACGCCGTCGGCGTTGCCTACTGCAAGGGCGGCGTCATGGCGAACAATGCGCAGTGGCGCATGAGCCTAGAGCGCTGGCGCCAGACCATCGACGGCTGGGTGCGGCGCCAGCGTCCGGAAGATTTGCTCAACGTCGACATCTTTTTCGATGGCACTACGGCCTACGGCGATGTGGCACTGGGCGAGGCCATCTGGAAGCACGCGTGGGACGCCGGGCACCGCGCGCCGGATTTCATCAAGCTGCTGAGCGAGGTGGCCCGGCAGTGGCGCTCTCCCATCACCATGTTCGGCCGCATCCGCCGCGATGAGGCCGGCAGGGCCGATCTGAAGAAGGCCGGCTTGATGCCGATCTTCACCGCCGCCAGGGTGCTGGCCATCCGCCATGCGGTTCCTGCGCACTCCACTCCCGAGCGACTGAGAGGTGTGCTGGCGAAAACGGGGGAATTGGAATCGGATTTCGAGGCCGTGATCGACGCCCATCGCGTCATTCTCGGCGCCATGCTGGCCCAGCAGCTCATCGACACTGAAGGAGGCATCCCGCCGTCGTCGCGCGTCGATTTGCGCCGCCTCTCGCCGATGCAGGAGGCTGGATTGAAGGCAGCTCTCGGGCGGGTCGAGACTGCTATCGGCATCCTGAGCGAAGGGCGCCTGTAATGGCGGACGCTCACCGCTCCTTCGCCCGATCGTAGGCTGCAACAACGGCGAATGCACGCTTGGCGACCTCGTTGATCGTGTATCCGGGTTTGTAGAGATAGCTGCCGATGCCGAAGCCCGTGCAGCCGGCGGCGAGAAACTCGCCGAAATTTTCCGGGTTCGCCCCGCCGACCGCATAGAGCGGAATTCCGGCTGGGAGCACAGCCTTGATGGCCTTGATGCCGGCCGGGCCCAACACCTCGGCGGGGAAGAATTTGAGGGCGTGCGCACCGGCCGCAATGGCGCGAAACGCCTCCGTCGGTGAGAAGATGCCGGGATAAGAGCGCATGCCGCGCGCCAGCGTGCGCGCGATCACGGCTTCGTTGCAGTCGGGCGAAACCACGAACGTGCCGCCGGCGTCAGCGACTGCATCCGCATCCTTGGCTGTGAGCACCGTGCCCGCTCCGATGGTCGCGCATCCTTGCAATGCCTTGCTGGCGGCACCGATCGACCGCATCGGCTCGGGCGAGTTGAGCGGCACCTCGATCATGGTGATGCCGGCGCTGACGAGGGCTTCACTGACGGCGACGGTCTCCTCGGGCGTAATGCCGCGCAGTATGGCGATGAGATGTCGTTGCTCGATCATTCGTCCTCCGCACCTTCGCAACCTACAGTGTCGCTCGCGCCGCCTTGAGTCCCGCCAGCGTCGCCGCAGTGCCGTCGACGATCCGCGACTTGGCCCCGATTATTGCCAGGCCGCGGGCGTAGAGACCCGCAAGCTTCGCATCGCCGAGAATGGGCGTCTCGCCTGCTCCGATCCAGTCCCGCTGGGCGCCGATCTCCGCCCCGATCAGCACGCCGGAGAGGAACCCCGCGGACCAGTCTGGTGCCCGGCCCGAGAGCAGCGATCCTGCGCGCACCTTGAACAGCATTGCGGACAGCTTCTGCGGTGCCTCGATGGTGGCTGCAAGTCCCGCCTCGAAGCCGACGTCCCGGCCGGGCCCGTCGCGGTCGCCGCCGAGCGAGTGGCGCAGGACGGAGTGCGTCCCCAGCACTTCGAACAACTCGCCTGTCATGGCAGTCGCAAAGCGCTGCACGCGCCGGCCGCTCATCTCCACCCATTTCGAATGCGTGCCGGGCATGCACGCGACGCCTGCAAAACCCGGTAGCAGCATCGACAGGCCGAGGAGCTGCGTTTCCTCGCCGCGCATAACGTCTTCGCTACCTGCCCGCCGCTGGCAGATGCCGGGAAGGATTCGCGGCAAGTAGCGCGAGCCCGGCATGAGAGGCAGCACGGCCTTATCTGCCAGCGAGCCGAGGTCAGCCGGTGCATCGAGGTAGGGCGCCTCCATCCAACCTTGTCTTGCGCCGGCCATGCCGCAGATCAGCACGTCCAATGCCGCGCCACTCGCGACGACATCGCCGGAAAGAAGCTGAGACAGTGCGCCAGCATAGGCGTCCGGCGTCAGCTTGCTCATACCTTGCGCGGAGGAGCGCGAGAAAGCCACCGCGCCATCGGCGCCGATTCCCCACGCTCGCAGGTTGGATGTGCCCCAATCGACAGCGATCCACTCGGCTCGGTTTGTCACTCTGACCTCTGGCGGCAGAAACGGCAGTACATCCAGATTACTAACTGAGAACAAGACGTGCCATCTCGCCGCCGCAAAATTACCATTTCCGCCAAGCGATAATCAGTGACGGGGTGACTCGCAACCACCGCCGGGGGAAACCATGCGGCGCATTAGAACGCTTGCCGGTGCTGGCAAGCTTCGGACAGTCGATCGCGATCTAGGCGACGTGGATTACGAACTCGTCGTCTGGCGTGAGCCACGCGGCTGGGAGTTGGCCGATGGATCGTTGTCCGCTGACGGTCCTGCAATCGTCAGTGCGTTTCACTCCAACACACAAGTATTGCTCGATCTGGAGACAGGCGAGCACCTCATGATCGAGGTGACGCAGGCATCCAGGGCCAAAGGCCAGTTCGTGGTTAGTGGTCCCATGCCCCGAGGTAAGCCACAGGCAGCCAGGATCAAGGCGCCACCGATGACCGTGGCAAAGGTTAAAGCCGGCCGTCAAGTTGACGGCCAAGGTAAATGCAGCCCGGTAGAGGTCCTTTAGGGCCGCCCCGATCTCTGCCTATCCAAGTCCGGGCGTGGCACGGCTCCTGCACGAATACACGGGCGCAGCCCTGGGAAATTGCGACCCAGACACACCCCCGCTGCGCATGATCAGGGCGCGACCGCAGTTTTTTTAACGGTCGCGCCCATTGGTTTGCGCTGGGCTGTCATTCGACCAGGCAGCTTGTTGTTTCTACGCTCGGCTTGTCATAGTCCGCTCGGCGCCTAAGCCGAGGCCGCGGGACAGTCGGAGCGACCGGTGGACGCAAAGTCGGAGCATGCGGACCGAGGCTCGCTGACGCTGCCGTACCTTGCTTGGGCAACGGCCGCCCTGTTCTTCTTCTACGCCTGGGTCCTGCGCGTTACCCCGAGCGTCATGATCGAAGAACTGATGCGCGACTTCGCAGTCGGCGCGGCGGCGGTCGGCAACCTCTCCGCGTTTTACTTTTACGGCTATGCCGGGATGCAGGTGCCGATCGGCATGATGATCGATCGGTTCGGCCCGCGCCGCCTGATTTCCGCCTCCGCCGCCGTCTGCGCGCTGGGTTGCGTTTTGTTCGCCGTGAGTACGGCGTTCTATGGCGTTGCCGCCGGGCGCTTTCTGATCGGCGCCTCCGCGGCGTTCAGCCTGGTGGGGGCGATGGCCGTGGCAGGCCAGTGGTTTCCGGCCAACAAGTTCGCGCTCCTCAGCGGTTTGGCGATGATGATGGGCATGGCCGGCGGCGTGTTCGGTCAGGCGCCCATGCGCCTGCTCGTCGAGTTCCTGGATTGGCGCCGTGCCGTCCTGCTGATGGCTGCCATGGGAGTGATGATCGCGCTCGCCGCGTGGCTCACAGTGCGCGATCGGCAGCGCGGCTCGGGAGGGCTGGGCCGTGTGATCGCCGGGCTCGGCGACGTGCTGCGCAATCGGCAGACGTGGCTCATCGCCATCGCCGGCCTCGGTACCACTGGACCGCTCTTGGGGTTCGCCGGCCTTTGGGGCGTTCCGTATTTGACGGCGACCGCCGGGGTCGATCAGGCGACTGCGGCCAGTGTGACGTCGAGCTTGTTCATCGGGTGGGGCGTCGGCGCACCGTTGTTCGGTTGGTTTTCCGACCGCATCGGTCTACGGCGTCCACCCTTCGTTGCCGGTCTGCTCCTGGTCGCTGCCACTATGGCTGCGCTGGTCTATGTACCCGGAATGCCCATCGCTGCTATCGCGGGTCTATGCTTCCTCTGCGGGTTCGGTGGCTCATCGCAGATCATCGGCTTCGCGGCAGTGCGCGAGCACAACGCCGTTGCGCTCAGCGGCACGGCGATTGGTTTCGTCAATGCCGCGGTGACGGGCGCCGGCGCTCTCTATCAACCTTTACTGGGCTGGCTCTTGGATCTGGCGTGGGACGGCCGTGTGGCATCCGGCGCCAGGATTTATGATGCCGGAGCCTATCGTTTCGCGTTCAGTGTTCTGGTGGCCGGTGCTTTTGCAGGTCTGCTCTGCACTTTGGCGATGCGCGAGACCTATTGCCGGCAGCAGGAATGAGGTCCGTCACAACGCATTGCTAGGCGACAAGGCAGCAATGCAATCGCATTCCAAACGTAGGTTATGACGGCCATCCGCAGTGTCCGGCGCAGACTGGCCAAACCGTCGGCTACAGTAGTGGTGCCCTGCCCCGTCATGATCGTTTCCAATCGTGCTCGTACATTAGCTGATGACCGGCTGCATACGCCAGATTGCAGGCAGGCGCGAATTAAGAGTTCAAATGAGTATCATAGCGCTCGCTAATGGGCTTCGAGGCGACAGCCAGGCGCGCCAAACAGTTTGGAATGTATCGAACTTATTAAATGCGTCGTGTGTGTATTTCCTCCAAGGCCATTTGTTGAGCACCGCATATCGCATTGTCACGTAACTGCGGTAGTTGGTTGTTGCGCAGATACGCCTGTGCGTTTTTCGTGCCGCGCGCCTTTATTCCAGGCTTAAATCTTGGTGCTGCCTTGCACAACTGATCTGCTATAGTCACGCAAAACACAAAGAGTGATCAGGAGCATCGCGATGTCGGTCGTTTGGAACACTAAGTATGGCCGAAGACGGGTCAAGCACGAGCCGCCGACTTTGGAAGAGGCTTTGGAAGCAGCGCGCGGTTTGACGGTCGACCGTCAGGAGCAGATCGAGATCGCTGCATCCTTGATGGATTTGCCGGTCGATGAGGTGAAGGCAAAGGCCCGCTCGCTGGCGCCTCCGCGTCTCTCGGTTGGCGTTCGCGTCGCACCTCGCACTGGCCGGCAGGTCGTTGTCGAGCGCAAGGCACCGCGCCGAGTGACGACGCGCGAGCCTGCACAATCCCGCTACTCCTGAGCCAGCGCAGCGGCTCGGCCGCCGCCGTTCATCACCTGCGCACTTCCGCATCGATGACGTCGAGCAGCGCCTCGACCCAGCGTTGCGGAATGCGGCGTGAAATGAATACGAGTCGACTGCTGCGATCCTGGCTCGGCCAGCGCTCGAGCCAGGCTGGCGGATGAAAGACATGCTGCACGCCGTGGATGACGGCGGGCCGGTCTGGGTCCTCAGCAATGTTGACGATGCCTTTCATGCGCAGAATGTCTGCACCGCAGTGATCGGCCAGGGCCTCGAGAAACAGGCTGAGTGTTGCCGCGGGTATCGGCTTGTCTCGCAAAACAGCAAAGCAGGCGATGTCCGTGGCGTGCCCGTCGAGTTGGTGTGCGTGGGCATGCGGAGCCTCGCCCAGCCAGTGGCGCACATCGGAGGCCTTGCCGGCCAGATCGTAGAGGCCGCCGTCGAACAGCAAGGCCGGATCGATCTCGCCCTGGGCTGCCGTCAGAATTGGCGCCATCGGATTGAGGGCCGCGAGGCGACCAGCGAGGGCGTCCGCGGAGCCATCGATGAGATCGGTTTTGGTGAGCACGAGCCGATCGGCCACCGCGACCTGCTTTACTGATTCGCGGTGCTCGGCGAGCGTGGCCGCACCGTTCAGGGCATCCACGGTCGTGACCACGCCGGATAAGACAAGGTCCGAGGCAATAGAAGCGTCAGTCATGAGGGCTTGCAGGATCGGGGCGGGGTCGGCCAGCCCGCTCGTCTCGATCACCACACGCTCGAATGGGGCCACTGAGCCAGCACGGCGGCGCTGCAGAATGTCGTGCAGCGTCAGCGTGAGATCGCCGCGGATGGTACAGCACAGGCAGCCTGTCTGAAGCTGTATGAAGCTTTCATCGCTGGTCTCGATCAGATCGTGGTCGAGCCCGACTTCTCCGAACTCGTTGATGATCACCGCCGTGCGCGAGAACTCGGGCCGGCGCAGCAGTTTCCCCAGCAGCGTCGTCTTGCCGCTGCCAAGAAAGCCCGTCAGCACTGAGACCGGGATCATGTCGGCACAACCGGTGTCGGCGCAACGCGCAAACGAACAGGTGCATAGCTCGGATCGATCACGGTACGTACCGCGCGTAGTACGCCCACGGCGGATGCGGCGCCGCGCGTGCGCTCGGCGCTCGTGACCATCCACCGGAACGGGGTGCCCGTCGGCGCAGCCGTGATGCGGAGCGACTGGTCGCCAGCGGTGACGACAATTCCGCCGCCGGCCTCGCGCTGTACGTCTCCCGCGATACGCCACGCCGGCAAGCTGGCCGCCAGCAGGTCATGCAGGCGATCTGCGGTCGTCGATGTCACAAGGCCGGTCCGTCCAGGATCATGGCGGGGATCTTGCGCTTGAGATATTTGCCGTCCGACGGCGCGCCGAGATAGCTGCCGTTCTCCACCATCACCTTGCCGCGCAGGATCGTGACCACCGGCCAGGCGTAGATGTCGTGCCCCTCCCACGGCGTGTAGTCGGTCTCGTGCAGGTCTTCCGCACGCACCTTGCCGCGCCGGGTCGGGTCGAGAATGGTGATGTCGGCATCGCTGCCGGCGGCAATGGCCCCTTTGCGCGGGTACAGTCCCATGATCTTGGCGGCGTTGGTCGATACCAGATCGACATAGCGCGACAGCGAGTAGCCGCGCCGCGTCACCATCTCCGTGTACATGACGCCGAGCCGCGGCTCGACGCCGGAGTTGCCGCCCGTGGTGTCGTCGATGCGATTGCCGACGGTCTTGTCGCGTAGCGTGCAGCAGAGCTCGTCGGTGGCGACGCAGTGAATGTTGCCCGCAAGCGTGCCGTCCCACAGCGCCTTCTGATCTTCCTTGGACTTGAGCGAGGGGTAGGTGTGGTACATCTGGCCGTTCGGGCGCTTGTAGTCCTCGGCCGTGTAGAGCATGTACTGGTGCAGCGTCTCGCCGTAGATCGGCAGCCGCTTGGCGCGCGCTTCAGCGATGGCGGCGACGCCGGTAGCGGCTGACACGTGCATCATGTAGAGCGCAGTGCCGGGCACGCTTTCTGCCAGACGAATGATGCGGCGGAAGCTTAAATCCTCAGACAGCGTGTTGTGAGCCTCCGCCAGATGCTCGAAGCCGACGCGGCCTTCGCGGATCAGCCTAGCGTACATGTGCATGACGATGTCGTTGTCCTCGGCGTGGATGACGCCGAGGCCGCCGCCCTTGGCCAGCGCCTGGAAGGCTTCCCAGATGTCGCCGAAGTCGATCATGCGCCCCGTGCGCTTGGGCAGGATGTTGGTGGTGAAGATCTTGAGCGTCGGATAGCCGGCCTGGATCGCCTCCACGAGCTGGCCGGAGAATGCCGGTGGCGGCTCGCTGTGCAGCATGATGTGATAGGCCCAGTCGCAGGGGCTCTTGCCGACGAAGTCCTTGTCGCGCGCTTCGATGGCCTGCAGGGCCGTCGCGTTCTCGCGCCAATAGGCGAAGTCGATGAAAGTCGTGGTTCCGCCGAACAGCGCCGCGCGGCCCACCTGCTCGGGACCGGCCGTGGTCAGTGTCGTGCCGTCCGGCTTGATCCAAGGATGATGCAAGTGGACATGCGGATCGATGCCGCCCGGCATCACGATTTTGCCTGTGGCATCGATCGTGCGTTGGGCCAGATCCGGTGCCAGAGCGTCGGGTGCGGTGACCGCGGCTATCGTCTCGCCCTGGATGGCGACATCGCCCTTCTGGACGCCGTGCGGTGTCACAACGTCGCCGCCGCGAATGATGAGGTCGAGCACGTTTCCCACCTTTCTCCTTCTGTTTTTGTGCAGTGTAGACGCTTTGCCCGTGGCCTGCCCAGCGCTCATCAGCGCGCTTTCGACCTTGGGGTGATGGAGGTGCCCGGCGGTTTGGGCTAGTTTCCGCCAATCTTCATGCGGTCCCAGCCCGATGTCCGAAACGCCCAGATACGTCGATCCGGCAACCGGAGATATCTACCCGCTGGCGGAGCCGCGCTGGCGCAGCGAGCGTGGCGGTCCCCTCATGATCAGCCCGCTGCCGGGCATTGGAAAGGACGCGATCGACCGAGGCGAGCGGTCGCTGTGGCGCTACCGCAGCGCGTTGCCATTAGCAGTGAAGGAGCCGTTGAGCCTGGGGGAGGGCTGCACGCCGCTGGTGACGCGGCGCTGGCGCGGCGTGGACGCACGCTTCAAGCTGGAGTGGTTCGCGCCCACCGGCTCCTTCAAGGATCGCGGCGCCAGCGTCATGATTTCCGTCCTGCGCCAGCAGGGTATCAATCATCTGCTGGAGGACAGCTCCGGTAACGGCGGTGCCGCTATTGCCGCCTACGCGGTGGCAGCCGGCATTCGCGCCAAGATCCTGGTTCCGGCATCGACCCAACCCGGCAAGACAGTGCAGATGCGCACCTACGGCGCCGAGGTCGAGCTTGTGCCCGGCACACGTCAGAACACGGCCGAGGAGGCCGAGCGGCAGTCGGAGCACATTTTCTACGCCAGCCACAACTGGCAACCGTTCTTCCTGCAGGGCACCAAGACGCTGGCCTATGAGCTGTGGGAGGACCTGGGCTTCCGTGCGCCGGACAATGTCATCATACCTACTGGCGCGGGCAGTAATGTGCTTGGGTGTGACATTGGGTTTGCCGAGTTGATGCGCTGCGGGGCGATCTCGCGCCTGCCACGGCTGTTCGCCGTACAGCCGCAGAACTGCGCCCCCATTCATGCGAGCTTCAGTGCAGGCACCAATGTGATGCTGCCGTTCGAGCCGAAACCGACCATTGCCGAGGGGACGGCCATCGCTCATCCGGTGCGCTTGAAGGAAGTGCTCGACGCCATCCGTCGCTCGAGCGGGGCAACGGTTGCGGTGAGCGAGGATGCCATCGTTGCCGCGCTGCATGAGCTGGCCACCGACGGCCTCTACGCCGAGCCGACCAGCGCGGCTGCGGCCGCCGCCCTGTCGCAGCTCATAGCCGCAGGAACGATACGCGCCGGCGAGACGACCGTCGTCGTCCTGACCGGCACCGGCCTCAAGGCGACGCAGCGCATTGGAGAGCTGTACGCAGTGTGAGACTGTTGGAACAGGTCACGGCGCGGGTTCATGCAACCTTTGCCTTGGTGAGCAATGGCTGACGAGATCGAGCGCAAATTCCTCGTGCGCAGTAACGAGTGGCGGGCAGATGCCCGCCAGGCCCGAGAGATCGTGCAGGGCTACGTTGCGCTCGACGGTCCCGCGTCTGTACGTATCCGTATCATAGATGGAGCGCAGGCTACGCTGACAATCAAATCGCGCGCCGCTGAGGTCCACCGCAGCGAGTTCGAGTACGAGATACCGCTTGCGGATGCCGGAGCCCTGCTGGAGCTGCGCACCGGCGCGATCATCGAGAAGGTGCGCTACGAGCTTGATTGCGGACCGTTGACGTGGGAGATCGACGTCTTTTCCGGCGAGAACGAAGGCCTCGTCATCGCCGAGATCGAGCTCACGCACGAGGATCAAGCGTTCGAGCGGCCGCCCTGGGTGGGTGAAGAGATCACGTTGGAAAACCGCTATTACAACGCGAGCCTCGCCAAGCACCCGCTCCGCCGCCCGACATAGGCTAGAGCCAGCCTATCTCTGCCTTCTGACGCGCCTCGAAGTCGGCGATTTGTGGCGCATAGGCCAGTGTCAGCTCGACGTCGTCCTGGCCCTTGAGCAGGCATTCCTTGCGGAAGGAGTCGATGTCGAAACGGTCGGTCTTGCCGTCTGGCCCAATCACAGTCTGCTGCTCGAGGTCGACCGAGATCTCTGCGCCCGGCAACTCGAGCAGAAAGCGCAGCAACTCGTCCACGCGTGGCTCCGGCAGCACGACCGGCACACACCCGTTCTGGTAGCAGTTGTTGCGGAAGATATCGCCGAAGCTGGGTGCGATGAAGGCGCGAAAGCCGTTGTCGAACATCACCGTGACGGCATGCTCACGACTGGAGCCGCAGGCGAAGTTGCGCCCGGCCACGACGATCCTGGCTCCCTTGTAGCCGGCCTGGTTGAATGGAAAGTCGGGCTTGGGTCTGCCGTCCTCATGGTAGCGCTGGTCGCGGAACATGCCCTCGACCTGTTCCGCGCGCGGAAGGCCCAGATAGCGCGCCGGAATGATCTGGTCGGTATCGATATTGGCCATCGGCAGCGGGATCGCCGGAGCTTTGAGCGTCGTGAACGGTTGCATCGCGATGCCTCTAGCTCTGCAGCAATTTGCGCACGTCTGTGAACGTGCCGGTGATGGCGGTCGCCGCCGCCATGGCCGGGCTGACGAGGTGCGTGCGCACGCCGCGACCCTGGCGGCCGACAAAGTTGCGGTTCGAGGTGGAAGCGATCCGCTCGCCCGGCTTGCCCGTCTCGCCGTTGACGCCGAGGCACATCGAGCAGCCCGCATGCCGCCACTCGATGCCGGCGTCGCTGAAGATGCGATCCAGCCCCTCCGCCTCAGCCTGCTCCTTGATGAGGCCCGAGCCCGGCACGACCCAGCTCGGTATCGTCGCTTTGCGGCCCTTGACCACCTTGGCGGCCAGGCGAAGGTCTTCGATGCGGCTGTTGGTGCACGAGCCGATGAAGACGCGATCCACCTTGATGCTCTCGATCGGCGTGCCAGGCGTCAGACCCTGGTATTCAAGGGCGCGCGCGATACCCTCGCGTTTGACGACGTCTGGTGCCGAAGCGGGCTCGGGAACTACGCCTGTGACCGGCGCGGCATCCTCCGGGCTCGTGCCCCAGGTAACCATGGGCGCGATGTCCTTGCCCTCCAACGTCAGCTCGCGGTCGAATTTGGCTTCTGCATCGCTCGGCAGGGCCCGCCAGGTTTTCAGGGCAGCATCCCAGTCTGCACCCTTGGGCGCATAGGGACGTCCGCTGATGTACTCGTAGGTCTGATCGTCGGGTGCGATCATGCCGGCCTTGGCGCCGCCCTCGATCGACATGTTGCACACCGTGAGCCGGCCCTCGATGGACAGCGCACGAATGACGCTGCCCGCGTACTCGATGACGTGCCCAGTGGCGCCCGCCGCGCTCATTTTGGCGATGATGGCCAGGATCACGTCTTTGGCGGTCACGCCGAAGCCGAGTTGACCTTCAACCGCGATGCGCATGGCCTTGGGCTTCTTCTGCCAGAGCGTCTGCGTGGCGAGAACGTGCGTGACCTCCGAGGAGCCGATGCCGAACGCCAGTGCACCGAGAGCGCCATGGGTGGAGGTGTGGCTGTCACCGCAGACCATGGTCAGGCCCGGCAGCGTGATACCCTGCTCCGGTCCGATGACGTGGACGATACCCTGCCGCTTGTCGCCGATGTCGAAGACCGTGATGCCGGTGGCTGCGCCGTTCTCGCGCATCGATGTGACCAGAAGCCGCTGCCGCGCGTCGGCGATGTCGGCCACGTTGCGCGTATTCGTCGGCATATAATGGTCGGGTGTTCCGAAGCTGCGCTCCGGCCGGCGCACCTTCATGTTCTTCTCGCGCAGGTACTCGAAGGCAGGCAGCGATCCATCGTGCAGGATGTGCCGGTCCACATAGAGCAGGGTGTATCCGTCGGGTCGGTCGACCACCACGTGCCGGCGCCAGATCTTCTCGAGCATGGTCTGGGGCTGTGGCATGGCCGATTGTCTCTCTGCTGGGGCGGGCGCACCTTGCGGCTGGCGACTGTAGGACTGGCCATATGGCGTCGCAAGGGCTACGGTCGGCCCGCGCAAGCCCATGGAGACCCTCGCCAATATGAACGATCGCTATCTGCGTACCGGAATCTTTCTCGCCCCGTTCCACGCGCTGCGTGAGAATCCCACGCTGGCGATCGAGCGCGACATGGATCTTGTCGCTCATCTCGACAAGCTCAACTATCACGAGGCCTGGATCGGCGAGCATCATTCCGGCGGCTTCGAGATCATTGCCTGCCCGGAGATGTTCATCGCGGCGGCTGCCGAGCGCACCAAGCACATCCGCCTCGGCACTGGCGTGGTGTCGCTGCCCTATCACAACCCCTTCACGGTCGCGAGCCGCATGATGCTCCTCGACCACATGACGCGCGGACGCGCCATGTTCGGTGTCGGTCCGGGCTCGCTCGTCTACGATGCCGTAAAGATGGGCCTCAATCCGGCGGACCAGCGCCGCAAGCTCGATCAGTCGCTGGATGTCATCGTCGAGCTGATGCAGGGCCGCACGGTCACAAGCAAGACCGACTGGTTTGACCTGCAGGAAGCGCATCTGCAGCTGTCGAGCTACACGCAGCCGATGATGGAGATGGCGGTCGCGAGCAACCGCTCGCCCGTCGGTGCCACGGCGGCGGGCAAGCACGGCATCGGCATGCTCTCCATTGGCGGCACGTCCGACGACGCGCTGGTGGCCCATGCGGCCAACTGGGGCGTGCTCGAGGAGAGCGCACGCTCTCACGGCAAGACGGTGGATCGCTCCAAGTGGCGCATCGTCACCTTCGCCCATGTCGCCGCATCGCGCGAGCAGGCGCGCAAGGACGTCGAGTTCGGGCTTGCCGACTTCGCCCGCTACTTTTCCGAGGTGGCGACGTTCCCCATCATTCCGCCGGACATCACCGACCCGTGCGAACATCTGATCAGCTCGGGCCTCGCCTGCATCGGCACGCCGGACGATTGCATCCGCCATTTCGAGCGGCTGTGGCAGGGCTCGAACGGCGGCTTCGGAGCCGTGCTGCTGCTCGCTCACAATTGGGCCGACTGGGCTGCCACCCAGCGCAGCTACGAGTTGATGGCGCGCTTCGTGCACCCGCATTTCCAGCGCGGGTCCAATCGCATGCGCACGCACAGCTACGACGACGCCAAGAACAAGCACGAGACGGCAGGAAAGCAATCGCAGGCCGCAGTGCAGGCTGAGATCGACCGCTACCAGGCCAAGAAGCCGGGCTAACGTTGCGCTCTCGAAAAGGGGAAGATTTCTAAACTGCCGACCGCAGCACATGCGGCGGCTGATCCGAAGGGGAGGTCGTGATGACGGGAAGCGAAACGAGAAAGGCGACGCGCCGGCAAGTTCTGCAAGGCGCCGCTGCGTTGACAACCGCGTCGGCCGTGCCGAGCGGCTGGGCCATCGCTCAGGCCCAGCCGCTCAAAGTCGGGCTGATGCTGCCCTATTCCGGCACGTTCGCGAAGCTCGGCGAGAACATCACTTTCGCCATCGAGCTGCTGTTGGCCGAGAAGGGCGGCAAGCTTGGTGGACGCGAGATCCAGTTCATCAAGCTGGATGACGAGTCCAAGCCCGATATCGCCCCACAAAACGCGGATAGGCTGGTCAAGCGAGATCAGGTCGACGTGCTCATCGGCACCGTCCACTCCGGCGTGCAGATGGGCATTCACAAGGTGGTGCAGGAGAGTGGGACGCTTACGATCGTGCCGAATGCCGGCAACGTGGCCGTCACGCGCAACCTGTGCGCCAAGAATGTCTTCCGCTCGTCTTTCACCAATTGGCAGCCGGCGTACGGCATGGGCGTGGCCGCGGCCAAGAAGGGATACAAGAAGAGCGTGTGGGTGACCTGGGACTATGCGGCGGGCGCGGAAAGTGGTGCAGGCTACAAGGAGGCGTTCGAGAAGGGCGGCGGACAGGTACTGCCGAGCCTCACGCTGCCGTTCCCGCAGACCAATTTCCAGCCGCTGCTGGCGCAGCTCCCCGGCCTCGGCGTCGACGTGGTCGGCTCGTTCTTTGCCGGCGGCGCCGCGGTGCAGTTCGTCAAGGAGTACGCCGCCGCTGGCATCAAGATACCGCTGTGCGGCTCTGGCTTCCTGACCGAAGGGACGTTGGAGGCGCAGGGTGCGGCGGCTGACGGCATCGAGACCGCGCTGCACTATGGCGATGGCCTCGACAACGCCAAGAACGCGGCATTCCGCAAGGCCTTCAAGGACAAGGCTGGTCGCGACGCTGACGTCTACGCCGTGCAGGGCTACGATGCAGCGCAGCTTCTTGCCCTGGGCCTGGAAGTGGTAAAGGGCAACCTCGAGGACGAGGCCAACCTGTACAATGCACTGCGCGCGGCGAAGATCGAGAGTCCACGGGGACCGATCAGCATGTCACCATCGCAGAACGTCACGCAGAACATCTACCTGCGCAAGGTGGAGGGCGGACAGAACAAAGTGGTCGGTGTTGCCGTCGAGAACCTGGCTGATCCGGGCACCGACTGCAGCCTGACTTGAAGGAAAGAGCGAATAGCGAGTAGGGAAGAGCGAAGAGCAAGCAATTCCCTTTATCTCCTATTTGTTACTGGCTATTCGCTCTTTTCCACCACGACCGGGCATGCCATGGATTTTTCGGGACTGCTCGTGCAGCTCCTCAATGGAGTTCAGTACGGCCTCCTGCTGTTCCTGATCGCCAGCGGGTTGACGCTCATCTTTGGCGTCATGGGAATCATCAATCTGGCGCACGGCTCGCTGTTCATGCTCGGGGCCTATGCCGCATTCCTCGTGGCGCGCGGCACCGGCACGTTCTGGCTGGCGCTGCCCGCCGGTCTCGCCGGCGGCGCACTGTTTGGGCTTCTGCTCGAGCGAGGCCTGTTCCGTCACTTCTACAAGCGCGAGCATCTGGATCAGGTGCTGCTGACGTTTGCGCTCATTCTTCTGTTCGAGGAGATGCGTTCCATCCTGGTCGGCAACGACTTTTACTCGGTGCCGGTGCCGCCAGTGTTGGATTTTTCCATCCCGATCACCGCAGGCTTCTCGTATTCGGCCTACCGTTTCGCGGTGATTGCCGTCTGCCTGGCGCTCGCCGCCGCACTGTTCTACTGGATCGAGCGCACGACCATGGGCGCCGTCATTCGCGCGGTGGCTGAGAAGCCCGAGATGGTGGATGTGCTCGGCATCGACTCGCGTCGCGTCAACGCGACTGTGTTTGCGATCGGCACGGCGCTGGCGGCCATGGCAGGTGTCCTCGCCGCCCCGCTCTACTCGGTGTATCCGGGCATGGGTGACGGCTTTCTCATCATTTCCTTTGTCGTGGTCGTCATCGGCGGCCTTGGCTCGATCTTCGGCGCCTTCTGGTCGGCGCTGATCATCGGCCTCGTCGACACGTTGGGCAAAGCCTACGCGCCGAAGGTGGCGGGCCTGGCGGTCTACATGCTGATGGCCGTCGTGCTCTTGTGGCGGCCGTCGGGCCTGTTCGGCCAGCGCACATGAGCCAGAACAGCGCCATGCTGCCGCGCACGCGCCTTGGAAAACGGGGATTGGCGGCCGGAGTCGCCCTGCTCGCGTGCCTCCCTTTGGTTGCGCCTCCATATTACGTCGAGCTCGGGACCACTGCGGTCATCGCCGCCATGCTGGCGCTCAGCCTGCAATTGCTCGTCGGCTGCACCGGGCTCGTCAGCCTGGGCCATGGTGCATTCTATGGGCTTGCCGCCTACACCGTGTATCTCATCACGCCGGCGAATACCGCGCTCGGCATCTGGCTGACCTTGCCGGCGGCTATGCTCGCTGCTGGTCTGGCGGCGCTCGTAGTGGGCGCACTGTCGCTCAGGACCAAGGGCTTCTTCTTCCTCATGGTGACCTTGGCGTTCGGCCAGATGATTTTCTTCATCTTTCACGATACCAAGATCGGTGGCGGCACCGACGGAGCTTATCTCGCCAAGCCTGTGCTTTCCGCCTTCGGCTACGAGGTGTCGCTGCCGCGGCGTCAGCGTCCGCTCGTTGCGTACTACGTGGCACTGACCCTGCTCGTCGCCATGTATGCCGGGCTCGCCTATCTTCTGCGCACGCTGTTCGGGCGCGTGCTCGAAGGCATTCGCGTTAACGAGCATCGCATGCAGGCGCTGGGTTTCAACACCTACCGCTACAAGCTCGCAGCCTTCGTTCTGGCGGGCTTGCTGGCAGGCGTCGCCGGCCACATGTGGGCCATGCATCGCGGCTTCGTTAACCCGGAGCTCGTCGGCTGGCATCGCTCGGCCGAAGCGCTGCTCATGATCTTGCTCGGCGGGCTGACGACCTTGCACGGACCGATCATCGGCGCTCTCTGTTATGTCGGCCTCTTGCGCGAGTTCGCATCGCTGCTCGTGCCGGAGCGCACGCTTCTGGTCGAGGGGCTCGTCATTCTCACGATTGTTCTCATGCTGCCGCAAGGGTTGACGGGGGCGCAATTCGGCTTGCTTCGACTGCGCGGCTTGCGAGCAAACGACACCGCACGCAACGCCACACCCCGTCAGCGGGGTGCGACAGACGATGGCTGAGCGGCGCAAAGGCACGCTGCCGGTGCTCGAGACTGACGGGCTCTCGCGCAGCTTCGGCGGGCTCGCCGCCGTCCGCAACGTGTCCATCGCGCTGCACCAGGGCGAGCTGCAGGCCGTCATCGGGCCAAACGGCGCCGGCAAGTCCACGCTCGTCAATTTGTTGTCGGGGGAATTGAAGCCGAGCGCCGGCCGCGTTCGCTTGAGGGGGCGCGATGTTGCCGGGGAGCCGGCTTGGCGCATGACGCATCTTGGCATTGGGCGATCGTTCCAGCGTACCAACATCCTTGCGCCGCTGACCGTCGTCGAGAATGTGCGTCTCGCCGTGCAGGCCATGCGCGTACCGGTGCGCCATTTGCTTCAGCCGGCGGTGGCGCAGCAAGCCCTGGTCGAGCAGGCCGAAGCCGTTCTTGCCAGGGTCGGTCTCGCCGGTTCGGGTAGCCACATCGCCGGCACGCTCTCGCACGGGCATCAGCGCCAGCTCGAGATCGCCATGGCGCTCGCCGGAAGCCCGAGCGTGCTGCTGCTAGACGAGCCGATGGCGGGCATGGGGCCGGAAGAATCCGAGCGCATAACGCGCCTGCTCAAGGAGCTCGCACACGATCACGCGGTCTTGCTCATCGAGCACGACATGGATTTCGTGTTTGCCGTGGCGGACTGGATGACGGTCATGGTCGACGGCGCGGTGCTGGCCGAGGGCACGCCACCATCGATCCGCGCCAACGCCGCGGTACAGAAGGCCTATCTCGGGGGCGCGGCGTGAGCCGGAACATGTCGACACATGAGCCGTTCGTGCGGGTGGAGGATCTGCACACGTATTACGGTCGCAGCCATATCCTGCGCGGTGTATCGCTTCGCCTCGCGGCCGGTGAGAGTCTGGCGCTCATGGGGCGCAACGGCATGGGCAAGACCACGCTGCTGCGCTCACTTATGGGCCTTGTGCCGGCGACCAGCGGCCAGCTCTGGATCGACGGTGTAGACGTGACGGTCCAGCCCGCGTTCCGGCGTGCGCAAAGAGGTCTTGCCTACGCGCCGGAGGGACGCGGCATCTTCGCCACCTTGAGCGTTGCCGAGCACCTGGCAATCGCCGAGCGCCCCGGTCCGCAAGGACAAACCGACTGGACACGATCGCGCGTACTCGAGCTTTTTCCAAGGCTCGCCGAGCGCCTCGGGCATGCCGGCAATCAGCTCTCCGGTGGCGAGCAGCAGATGCTGGCCATTGCGCGCGCCCTGCTCACTAACCCGCGCCTGCTTATTCTGGACGAGGCGACAGAGGGTCTGGCGCCGCTCGTGCGCGAGGAGATCTGGAGAACAATCCGCTTGGTCCGTGAGACCGGCATCGCCACGCTCATCGTCGACAAGAGCGTTGCCGAGATGGCCGCCGTCGCGGATCGTGTCGTCGTGCTCGTCAAGGGTCAGATCGCGTTCGCAGGCAGCCCCGCGGAATTGCAGGCGAGCCCGGACCTCATGCACCGGCACTTGGGCGTGTAAGCGAGCTTTTCTTGCGCTTGGTCGCGTCGCCTTGCGCGTTACGCGTCCGCTGCTGCTTGAGCTGCTGCAGTGCAATCCAGCGCTGGCAGCTCGCCAGCATCTGGCTGCACCGGATTTTGATCCCGGCTACGGCGGCGCCATCGGACTTGACTGGAACAACGGGTGTCCCCGGACGCAGGCGGGCGGACGGGCGCGGGCGCGCTTCAGGGCGAGGCAGGGCCGTGGGTTCGCCGCGAGCAGTGGCTGCGGGGGCTTCGGCACCGATGTCTCGGGCGGCCCTGGCGATCAGCCCGGTCACCGTCATGCCGCTCATGAACGGATTGGCTTGGAGCACACTTGCTCCGACAATCTGCGACAATGGGGTGTCGGGCGGCGCCTGCAGGACGCGGCTTGCCCCCGCCGGCCCGAGCAGAAACGCCAACCGAAGATGCGGCCAGCTCGGCTCGTGCCCCTCCCCCTTGAGGTGGGCTGCATTCTCGAGCGTATAGGCCGCTGCGGCGGCGCGGGCGAAATGCCTGGTGGTCCTGAGCGCCAGCACCTGCTCGTCGCTCAGATCGGCGTAATACTGCGGGAAGTGCCGCCGGGCGATGTCCAGGAAGGTGGCCTTGATGAATTGGAACGGCCCGAGTGCAGTCGAGAGCGGGTTGGCTGCCGTGTCGCGGCCGCTCGACTCCGCCAGCATGAGGCGATCAAGGAAGGTGGCGAGGTCGGGGATCTCCCCGCTCATCCCTTCCAGGCGCGTGACCTGCTGGCGCGCAGCCTCTTTGCTGGCGCGTCTCTTCTTGATGACCTCTTGGGGAGAGATCTCCTTGACCACAACCTCGTTCGGCGCAACCTCGCGGGTCACGATCTCTTTCGGCGCAACCTCGTAAGTTACAATCTCTGCGCTGACTTCGGGCACACCTCCGCTGTTAGCGGACGTTTCCCCCGCCATGAGGATGGCCAACAGCATGGCTGCGGCCATGCGCGCTGCTGCGACGCCTACGAGATGCAATGGAGCGCTGTCCCTGTGTCAGCTGTCCCTGCGGCGCGATCCAGTCGCCGACTTCAAGTTGCAGCTACCTGCAACATTATCGCCAGCCGGTCAACCATCGCACGGCCAATGTGGCCGAGGTAAGGTTAAACCGTCTCGGCGATCCCCTCCCGATCGCCGGACCAGGCCCCTGCTGCATGCCCTTTGCCACGATCGACGGCCGCAATGTCGAATATCGCATGCTGCTCGGCGACGCGATGACGCAGCCGACGCTCGTCTTTCTGCACGAGGGGCTCGGATGCGTGTCTCTGTGGCGCGACTTTCCCGACAAGGTCGCGCGCCGTCTCGGTGCGAGGGCTCTCGTCTATTCCCGCCCTGGCTATGGGCAATCCGACGGCCTGACGGTCAAGCGCACGCCGCATTTCATGCACGAAGAGGCGCTCGAGTTGCTGCCCGAGTTGCTCGATCGCATGCGGATAGTGAGGCCACTGCTCGTTGGCCATTCCGACGGTGCCTCCATTGCCCTTATTCACGCCGCGGCGGCGGGCCGGCCGGTGTCGGGCCTGGTAGTCATGGCGCCCCACGTCTTTGTCGAGGATGTGTGCCTGGAGAGCATTGCGCGCGTGCGGGGGACATATGCGGACGGGAACCTGCGGGCACGCCTCGCCAAGCATCATGCGCACGTGGATGACGCGTTTCTAGGTTGGGCAGACACCTGGCTGCTGCCGGAGTTCCGCGCCTGGACTATCGAGAGCCTGGTGGGCCAGATCGGCACTCCCATGCTGGCTATTCAAGGTGAGGACGACGAGTACGGCACCTTGACCCAGCTTGATAGGATCGAGGCCCGAGCCAAAGGGCCGGTGCGACGCCTGGTTCTGCCCAACTGCGGCCATTCTCCCCACCGCGACCAGGAGACGGCCGTGATCGACGCCATTGTGGGATTTGTGGCAGGCCTGCCGAGCTTGGAATAGCGGAGCAGCGGTTCTGTTCAGTCCTTGGCGAACGCAATGGTGGAACGCACCGCGCGCCGCCACCCGGAGTACCGGTCATAACGCTCGCTGGCATTCATCTGAGCTTTGAAGCGATTGCTGAGTCGCCATAGCTTGGAGAACCCGTCGGCCCCGGGCAGCACACCGGCGTGCTGGCCCGCGAGCCATGCTGCACCGAGTGCCGTCGTCTCCAGCACGGTGGGGCGATCGACGGGCGCATCGAGAATGTCGGCCAGGTACTGCATGGTCCAGTCGCTCGCCACCATGCCGCCGTCCACGCGCAGCACCATATCGGCGTTGGCGGTCCAGTCCCGGCGCATGGCTTCGATCAGGTCGCGGGTCTGGTAGCAAACGGATTCCAGCGCTGCCCGGGCGAGCTCCGCGGGTGTCGTGGCTCGCGTCAGGCCGAAGAGAGCGCCGCGGGCGTGCGGCTCCCAGTAGGGCGCCCCCAGCCCCACGAACGCGGGGACGAGGTAGATATGCTGTGCCGGGTCCGACTGGGCAGCGAGATCACCGCTCTGCGAGGCCGAGGTAATGACGCTCAGGCCGTCGCGCAGCCATTGCACGGCCGCACCAGCGATGAAAATCGCACCCTCGAGCGCATAGGTCCGCCGGCCATCGAGTTGATACGCGACCGTGGTGAGCAGCCTGTTGCTGGAGGCGATCGGCTGGTCCCCGGTATTGAGCAGAGCAAAGCAGCCGGTGCCGTAGGTGGCTTTCATCATGCCGGGAGAAAAGCAGGCCTGGCCGATGGTGGCGGCCTGCTGATCGCCGGCGACGCCGCGGATCGGCAGGGCTGCTCCGAGGATGGTGGGCAATGCCGTGCCGAAGTCCGCCGCGCAGTCGCGCACTTCCGGCAGCACGCTGCTGGGCACACGAAACAGTCGCAGCAGATCCTCGTCCCAGGCGCCCTTGCGGATGTCGTAGAGCAGCGTACGCGAGGCGTTCGTGGCATCGGTGGCGTGCATCTTGCCGCCGGTCAGGCGCCATATGAGGTAGCTGTCCACAGTGCCGAATGCCAGGTGGCCTTGCTCGGCCGCCGTGCGTGCGCCACTCACGTTATCCAGCAGCCAGGCGATTTTCGTGGCTGAAAAGTAAGGGTCGAGCAGGAGGCCGGTCTTGGCCGCCACCTCTGGCTCGGCCCCTTCATCCTTGAGCCGCTGACAGACGTCGGCTGTGCGCCGGTCCTGCCAGACGATGGCTCGATGAATGGGCCGGCCGGTGCGCCGGTCCCATAGGATGCAGGTCTCGCGTTGGTTGGCGATGCCGACCGCGGCGATGTCGGCGGCGATCGTGCGGGCGTTGACGATCGCCTCGCGCGCCGTGGCGACAGTCGTGGACCAGATGTGATCCGGATCGTGCTCGACCCAGCCCGGGGCAGGGAAATGCTGCGGCAGCTCTTTCTGTCCAAAGCCGATCGGGTTGAGCTCGGCATCGAACACGATGGCCCGGCTCGAGGTTGTGCCCTGGTCGAGGGCGAGGACTTTGGCGGCCATGGACACGGCTTTCCGGCGTTGCTCAGATCACGGTAGAGGAGGCATGGCGTCCCGAGCAAGCTGAGAGCGACCGGCGCTGACCCAAGGCGACTGTCCTAGACTTTCCTTTTGTGACAAAGTCCGGCGCCTAGGCCGCCATGGCTTACCGGTGATGTCGCAAACCCGTCATCGGATGCCAATAGAGAGCGGCTTCTATCAGGCTCGGGATCGGGAGGAGTGGTTTCATGCCATTGAGACAACAGCGAAATGGTGCTGCGACGGGGGCGTTGGCGGCAGTGCTCGCTGCGCTGCTGTCCGGCACGGCGACGGCGCAAACCGAGATCAATTGGTGGCACGCGATGACGGGCGCCAACAACGAGGTGATCGTTCGCATCGCCAATGAGTTCAACGAAGCGCAAAAGGACTACAAAGTCGTTCCGACCTACAAGGGCGGGTACGCCGACACAATGAATGCGGGCATCGCCGCGTTCCGCGCCGGTAATGCGCCCCATATCATGCAGGTGTTCGAGGTCGGTACGGCGACGATGATGTCGGCCGGCGGCGCCATCAAGCCGGTGCACGTCCTGATGAAGGAGGCCGGCGAGACGTTCGACCCCAAGACCTATCTGCCGACTATCACCGGCTACTATTCGACCACCAAGGGCGAGATGCTGTCCATGCCCTTCAATTCGTCGAGCACGGTGATGTGGTACAATAAGGATAGCTTCAAGAAGGCGGGGCTCGATCCGGACAAACCGCCTAAGACGTGGCCCGAGGTGTTCGAGGCTGCCAAGAAGCTGAAGGCGGCCGGCCATCCCAATTGTGGCTTCTCGAATGCCTGGATCACCTGGGTCAACCTCGAGCAGCTTTCGGCCTGGCACAACGTGCCACTGGCGACCAAGGCCAACGGCATGGACGGCTTCGACACCGAGCTGAAGTTCAACAGCCCGTTGCACCTCAAGCATCTCGAGACGCTGGTCGAGCTGCAGAAGGACAAGACCTACGACTACTCCGGCCGCACCAACACCGGCGAAGGCCGCTTCACCTCGGGCGAGTGCCCGATCTTTCTGACCTCGTCGGCATTCTTCGGCAATGTGCGCGCCAACGCCAAGTTCGACTTCGGCAATGCGCCGATGCCGTACTACCCCGATGTTGCCGACGCTCCGCAGAACTCGATCATCGGCGGCGCGTCGCTGTGGGTCATGGGTGGCAAGAAGCCCGAGGAGTACAAGGGCGTGGCGAAGTTCTTCAACTTCCTGTCCGACACCGATCGCCAGGTCGATCTGCACAAGAAGTCAGGTTATCTGCCGATCACCAAGGCCGCCTACGCCAAGACGAAGGACTCGGGCTACTACAAGGAGTTTCCGTATCTGGAGACGCCGTTGCTCGAGCTCACCAACAAGGAGCCGACTGAGAACTCGCGTGGCCTGAGGCTCGGCAATATGGTGCAGTTGCGCGACGTGTGGGCGGAGGAGTTCGAGGCGGCTTTGGCCGGCAAGAAGCCGGCCAAGCAGGCGCTCGATGATGCCGTCTCGCGCGGCAATCAGATGTTGCGCCAGTTTGAGAGAACGGCGACACGCTAGGACATTGAAGGGCGGCTCGATGGCCGCCCTCTCTGTTTGTGGTTCCGAATACGATGACGCAGATCAAGCGGCTGGTGCCGATGCTGAGCGTCTCCGATCTTGGGCGGACGATCGGCTTCTATTGCAACGAGTTGGGATTTCGCTGCACGGGACAATTCGGCGATCCCGACCCGGTGTGGTGTTTTCTGGAGCGGGATGGGGTCGCGCTGATGTTCAACCAGCCGCCGGCTGAGGAGATGGCCGGGCTGCCGCAGCGGGCCAAAGATTTTCAAGTCTACTATTGCTATCCCGACGATGTCGTTGCCCTGCATCAAGCATGGCAGCAGAGGGGGCTACCGGTCACCGACTTACGCGTGACAGAGTACGGCATGAGGGAGTTCGAGCTGCGCGACCCGGATGGCTACTGGCTCTGGTTCGGCCAGAGTACCAGCGATCCGCCGACCGTGCAGGAGTGAGAGCGCAGAACGGGCCACATGGAAAAGCGCGCGATCTTCGGCGGACTGCTGTTCCCTTTGCTGCTGCTTGCGTCGCAGCTCGCGGTGACCATCATCTTTTTCTATTGGCCGGCCTCGCAGGCGGTCTGGCAGTCGTTCCTGCTTCAGGATGCGTTCGGCTTGAAGACGGATTTCGTCTGGTTCGAAAACTATCGCGAGCTCCTCAAAAATCCCGACTACTACCGCGCCATGGTGAACACAGTGGTTTTTGCCGTAGCCGTGACGGGGCTGTCGCTGTCGATTGCTCTGTTTCTGGCGACGCAGGCCGACAAGCACATCAAGGGTGCGGGCGTCTACAAGACGCTGCTGATCTGGCCTTACGCGGTGGCGCCGGCCATCGCCGGTGTGCTCTGGCTTTTCATGTTCCAGCCCTCGCTCGGCATCGTCGCGCGTGGTCTGCGATCCTTGGGGGTGGACTGGAATCCATTGCTGAACGGCACGCACGCCATGATCCTCGTGATCATGGCTGCCACCTGGAAGCAGATCAGCTACAACTTCCTCTTCTTCCTGGCGGGCCTGCAGTCCATTCCCAAAGCGGTGCTCGAGGCGGCGGCCATCGACGGCGCCAAGCCGTTGCGCCGCTTCTGGACGGTGACGTTTCCGCTGCTGTCACCGACGGCGTTCTTCCTGCTCGTCGTCAACATCGTCTATGTGTTCTTCGACACCTTCGGCATCATCGACGCCGTGACCGGCGGTGGTCCGGCGCAGGCCACACAGACGCTGGTGTACAAGGTCTATCAGGACGGTCGGCTCGGCGGTGATCTCGGCGGCTCGGCTGCGCAGTCAGTGATCCTGATGATCATCGTCATCGGCCTCACCGCGATCCAGTTCCGCTATATCGACCGCAAGGTGAACTACTGATGCCGCAGTCTGTCGTGTGGAAAGAGCTGACTGCTGCCGACTTGCGCGACAAGGCTCAGGCCGGCGCTGTCGTGCTGCTGCCGGTCGCGTCCATGGAGCAGCACGGGCCGCATTTGCCCGTTGGCGTTGACACGATTCTCTGCGAGGCGGTATGCAAGGTGGCGGCCGAGACGCTTGCGAGCGAGATGCCCGTCGTCGTGGCGCCGACGCTGTGGTGCGGTATGGCCGAGCATCACATGGCCTACGGCGGCACCTTCACGTTCGATCTGCCGACCTATCAGGCGGTGCTGTTGGCGTTCCTGAAGAGCATTGCCCGGCATGGTTTCGAGCGCGTGCTGATCGTCAACGGGCATGGCGGCAATATCAGTGCGCTGGCGGCCTTCCTGCCGGATCTCGTGCAGGCGACGGGCCTCAAGCTGTGTGCGACGACCTACTTCGAGCTGGCTCAGCCGGAGATAGCCAAGATCCTCGAGGACCAGGATCGCGTGCGCCACGCCTGCGAAGGCGAAACCTCGCTGATGCTGGTGGTGGCCTCCGATCTCGTGCGCCGCGACAAGTTTGCCGATGCGCATGGGCCTGCCCATTCAACCCCGCGCCCGCTCGGCGTGGGGCGCTATCGCTCGTTCCGCGATTTTTCTGCATCGGGCGTGGTGGGGGATGCGCGCCGCGCGAATCCGGAGAAGGGCGAGAAGATAATGGCCGTCTGCCGCGATGCGATTGTTGCGGTCCTCCGCAGCGACGAGGCGTGGTCATGAGCGGCGAGGTCTGACGCACCCATGGTCGAGCATCGCCCGTTCCGGAATTTTCTCGCGCACGTGGCGCTGTGCATCGGCGTGTTCATCCTGGCGTTTCCGGTCTATCTGACGTTCGTCGGCTCGACGCACCCGCAGAGCATCATTGCCAACGGGCAGATGCCGATCACGCCAGGCCCGCTGTTCTTCGAGACCTATTGGAAGACCATCTTCGTGGGCACCAGCGGCACGACGCGCGAGCCGGTCGGCACCATGCTGCTAAACAGCTTCGTCATGGCCTCGATCATTGCCATCGGCAAGATCGCCATCTCGATCATCTCGGCGTTTGCCGTGGTCTACTTCAAGTTCCCGTTCCGCATGGCGGCTTTCTGGGCCATCTTCATGACGCTGATGCTGCCCGTCGAGGTGCGCATCTATCCGACCTACAAGATTGCTGCCGACCTGAACTTGCTCGACAGCTACGCCGGCCTCACCATCCCACTGATCGCCTCAGCGACGGCTACGTTGTTCTTCCGGCAGTTCTTCCTGACGATACCTGACGAGCTCGTGGAAGCGTCGAAGCTGGATGGCGCAGGGCCGCTCAAGTTCTTCTGGGATACGGTGCTGCCGCTGTCGCGCACCAACATCGCCGCGCTGTTCGTGATCCTGTTCATCTACGGCTGGAACCAGTATCTCTGGCCGCTGCTGATCACCACGCGCGACGACATGCAGACCATCGTCATCGGCATCAAGAAGATGATCGTCACAGCCGACGCGCTGACCGAATGGAATGTCGTCATGGCCACTGCCATGCTGGCCATGCTGCCGCCGGTGGCCGTGGTGATCCTGATGCAGCGCTGGTTCGTGAAGGGTCTGGTGGAGACGGAGAAGTGAGTCGGTTGGAGCAAATTCTTTTTGTCATCCCGGCCAAGCGCGGGCTCGGATCTCCTGATGCCGCGGGGCCTGTGCACCCGCGCGCGAGCCGGGACCTAGAATTACAAGCGGCAGCCATCCACCGTGTGGCCCCTGGGTCCCGGGTCTCGCGTCATGGCGGAGCCATGCTCCGCATGGACGCTCGCCCGGGATGACAGTCTTGGGAGATGCAGCATGGCGTCGGTGACGCTCGAAAATGTCGGCAAGGTCTATCCGGGCGGTGTGGAGGCCGTGAAGGGCGTATCGCTCGCCATCCCGGACGGCGCGTTCACGGTGCTGCTCGGGCCGTCGGGCTGCGGCAAGTCCACGCTGCTGCGCATGATCGCGGGGCTCGAGACCATCACCGGCGGCACCATTTCCATCGGCGGCAAGGTTGTGAACCAGGTCGAGCCGGCCGACCGCGATATCGCCATGGTGTTCCAGAACTATGCGCTTTATCCGCATATGAGCGTCTACAACAACATGGCTTACGGCCTGCGCAACCGGCGAATGGCGAAGGACGAGATCGACCGACGCGTGCGCGATGCCGCCCAGCTTCTCGCCATTGGCGACTTCCTCGACCGCAAGCCGCGCGCTCTCTCGGGCGGCCAGCGCCAGCGCGTCGCCATGGGCCGCGCCATCGTGCGCGAGCCACAGGCGTTCCTGTTCGACGAGCCGCTGTCTAACCTCGATGCCAAGCTGCGCGTGCAGATGCGCATCGAGATCCGCCGCCTGCACAACCGCCTGAAAGCGACATCGATCTTCGTTACGCACGACCAGGTCGAGGCTATGACCCTGGCCGATCAGGTGGTCGTCATGAACAAAGGCACCATCGAGCAGGTAGGCGCGCCGACTGAGGTCTATCGCCGCCCGGCGACACGGTTCGTGGCCACCTTCATCGGCTCGCCGGCCATGAACCTGGTCAAGGGCCGCATCGCGTCTCCCGGGCGCATCGAGATTCCCGGTGCAGGCGCGCTCGACTACGACCCCAAAACCTTTGAAGCGGCTGCGGGACGCGAGGTCGAGGTCGGCATGCGGCCCGAGGATGTCGCGCCGGCCAACGGCGCCAATGGAGCTGGCGTTACGTTTGCATCCGAGTTCGCTGAGGAGCTGGGGCCGAACCGGCTGCTGCATGGCGCGCTGGGCGGTACGCCATTTGTCGTTTCAATTCCTTCATCCGACAGTTCTCAATCCGAAGGCGAAGTGAAACTGTCCGCACCGCCGGACAAGGTACATCTGTTCGACATGGAAAGCGGCCGAAGCCTCCGATGCGTCTCCTGATCGCGGGATGGCAGGGACAGGTTGCACGTGCCCTGGTCGAGCTGGCGCCGTCGGCGCCGGAGGTTGAGTCGTTCGCGGTTGGCCGTCCGGGCCTGGACCTGTGCAACGCGTCCACGATTACGCGCGCCATGACCGACTTCCGACCGGACGTCATCATCAACTCGGCGGCCTATACGGCAGTCGACAAGGCTGAGAGCGAAGCGCCGGCAGCGCTCGCGCTGAACCGCGATGGCGCCAGGATGCTGGCGGAGGCCGCCGCCAAGCGCGGCGCCGCCATCATCCACATCTCGACCGACTACGTGTTCGATGGTTCGAAGCCTGCGCCCTACCTCGAGGATGACCCGACCGGACCAATCAATGTCTATGGGTGGTCCAAGCTCGAAGGCGAGCAGGCTGTGGTTGGCGCAAATGCACGGCACGTCATCGCGCGCACGTCCTGGGTGTACAGCCCGACCGGCGCGAACTTCGTCAAGACCATGTTGCGCCTCGCCGGTGAGCGTAAGGAATTGCGCATTGTCGACGATCAGATAGGTAACCCGACCTACGCGCCGCATCTCGCCAAGGCGCTGCTTCAGATCGCTCGATCCGTTCTGGAGGATGAGCCAGGGCAACGCTGGGGCACTTACCATCTGGCTGGCGCCGGCACCGTGAGCTGGTGTGGTTTCGCGCGCGAAATTTTTCGTGTATCGGCCACGCTGGGCGGTCCCTCTGCTGATGTTGCGCCGATCGCAACCGCGGACTATCCGACGCCCGCAAGGCGTCCAGCAAACTCGCGGCTGGATTGCAGCAAGGCTGAGAGCACGTTCGGTGTGGTGCTGCCCGACTGGCGCGCAGGCGTGCACGACTGTGTCGTGCGGTTGCTCGCCAAGTCGTGACGTGCTGTCCTGATGGTGGCCGGGCCACAGGCCTCACGGGAGTTTGGACATCATGCGCAATGTGCGCGTCGCCGCCGCTCAGCTCGGCCCCATCCAGAAGGCGGACAGCCGCCAGACGGTCGTGCGCCGCATGCTCGATCTCATGGACACGGCCGCCGCGCAGGGCTGCAATCTGATCGTCTATCCCGAGCTGGCGCTGACGACATTCTTTCCGCGCTGGTATCACGAGGACATCCGCGACGCCGACATCTGGTTCGAAAAGGAAATGCCGAGCGCCTCGACTGAGCCGCTATTCGAGCGTGCGCGCCGGCACGACATGGCCATGAGCTTCGGCTTCGCGGAGCTGACGCCAGATGGGCACCGATTCAACACGTCCATTCTCGTCGCCAAATCGGGGAGGATCGCGGGCAAATACCGCAAAGTGCATCTGCCGGGACATGCGGAGATGGACCACCAGCGCGCTTTCCAGCACCTGGAGAAGCGCTACTTCGAGCCGGGGGACCTCGGCTTTCCCGTCTTTCGCATGGATGGCGGCATCTACGGCATGTGCATCTGTAACGATCGGCGCTGGCCGGAGACGTGGCGCGTGCTCGGCCTGCAGGGCGTCGAGATGGTGACGCTAGGGTTCAATACGCCCTCAGTGAACTCACAGAAGAGCTCGGAGGGATCGGAGATGCGCATCTTCCACCACAAGCTGTCGCTGCAGGCGGGCGCCTATCAGAACTCGACCTGGGTTGTGGCCGTAGCCAAGGCTGGCATCGAGGACGGGCATCCGCTGTTCGGCGCGAGCTGCATCGTCGATCCTGACGGGCGCATTGTGGCGGAGAGCCGGACCGAGGCGGACGAGCTCATCGTGCACGAGTGCGATCTCGATGCGACGCGCTTCGGCAAGGAGACGATCTTCGATTTCAAGCGTCATCGCCGTATCGAGCACTACGGCCCAATCACCGGGCAGGTGGGTGTGGTGCCGCCACCCGAATAACAATGGGACCGCTGTCAGCCGACCTTGTAGTAGTCCTTGTACCAATCGACGAAGCGCCGCACACCCTCATCGATGGGCGTAGCCGGCCTGAAGCCGACGTCCTCGGCCAAGGCATCGACATCGGCGAACGTGCGCAGCATGTCGCCCGGCTGGAGCGGCAGGAAATTCTTCTTGGCGGTTTTGCCCAACGCGCGCTCCAGGCATGCAATCAGATCCATGAGCTCGACCGGCTGGCTGTTGCCGATGTTGTAAAGCCGGTAGGGCGCCGACGAGGTGGCAGGGTCAGGTGCGTCGCCGCTCCACGCCGGATTGGGCGCAGCGATCCTGTCGAGCGTCCGCACGACGCCCTCCACCACGTCATCGATGTAGGTAAAGTCGCGCGCGTGCGCGCCCTGATTGAATACGTCGATCGGCTCACCGGCCAGGATATTGCGCGTGAACTTGAAGAGCGCCATGTCCGGCCTCCCCCACGGCCCATAAACGGTGAAGAAGCGCAGTCCGGTTACCGGCAGCCCGAACAGATGCGCGTAGCTGTGCGCCATCAGCTCGTTGGCCTTCTTTGTCGCTCCGTAGAGATTGAGCGGGTGATCGACGTTCTGCTCCACCGCGTAAGGCATCGCCGTATTGGCGCCGTAGACGGAACTCGATGATGCATAGACGAGGTGCGCGATGCCGTGGTGGCGGCAGCCTTCCAGGATGTTGAGGAAGCCGACGACATTGGAGTCGACGTAGCTGTCCGGGTGGTCGAGTGCGTAGCGCACGCCGGCTTGCGCTCCCAGATGCACAACTCGCTCAGGCTTCGCGTCGGCAAAAAGCCCTGCCACGGCAGGACGGTCTGCGAGATCGGCGCGCACGAATTGGAATAACCGTGCACTCTCCAGCCGTTGCATGCGCGCCTGCTTGAGGCGCACATCGTAATAGTCGTTGAGGTTGTCGAGGCCGATGACCTCATCGCCACGGGCGAGCAAGGCCTCCGCCACATGGTAGCCGATGAAGCCGGCAGCCCCGGTCACCAGAACCTTCACGTTCCTCGCTCCTCGGCCAACATCCTGATTCCGAAACGGGGTTGCTCCTTAGACCTGTTCATGGAGCATGAAAAGAGGCGTGCTGCGCTATGCTTGCCAACGCCCTATAGGTCTTCTCGAGGGCGGCTTCGACGTGCGCGATTGTATATCCCTCCAGCACTCTGGTACGGGCTGCATTGCCCAGCTTCTGCCGGAGCGCGGGATCGCGTATGAGCCTTTCCAGCGCGTCAGCCAGTGCCGGTGCATCGCCGGGTGGGACGATCAATCCCTCGACCCCATCGCGCACGAAGTGGCGGCAACCAGGTACATCGGTGACCACAAGGGGTCGCGCACAGGCAGCGGCCTCCAGCATCGCCCGTGGCATGCCCTCGCGGCTGCGCGCAGGCAGCACGAAGATGCCGACGCGGCGCCAGACCCCCGCGATATCCGATGTGTGGCCCATCCAACGTGTGCGCCCGCCATCGCTCCAGTCCTCCAGCACGCGCGACGGAATGGCTTCAGGGTTGCCATCATCAGAGCGCCCGTGCAGCTCGATCGTATGCGGCACGTTACGGGCTTTCAGGAGATCGGCGGCAGCCATCAGCACATCCACGCCTTTGGGCCGGATCATGCGGCCAACGAAAGCGGCGACCGGCGGGACGAGCTGCGGCGTGTTCAAGGCGGGATATGCGTCAGGGTCGATGCCGGCGCCGCCCAGAACGGTCACGCCACCACCAGGCCCGACGCCGCCGCCCAGGACAAAATCCAGATCTTCCGGGTTCTCGACGATCAGCCAACTCCTGCTGCGTACCATGACCCGTCGCATCACGGTCAATGCCACAGAGCGGGCCAGTCGCGCGCGCCGGGTGGGTGAGATGGCCAGGAAACCAAGCCCCGTAAGATGAAGGACCGTGCATGGGGTGCGGGCGAGGCCGGCGGCGATGCCGCCGAGGACAATGGGCTTCATCGCGATCAGGTGTACGACGTCGGGCCTCTCCGCGCGCAGGATGCGAGCGAGGCGAGCGATGCGGACACCCTCTCGCAACGGGTGCATTGAGGATCGGCTGTAGTCGAACGCTATGGTGCGTACGCCGAGCGCCTCGATCTCCGCCGTCCGGCCCGATGTGTTGGTGACAACAACCACTTCCGTAGCCAGTTGGCGAAGTTTGGCGATGAGTGGCCGGAAGTGCGAGAGCGCGAACCAGTCCTCGGTGATGGCGATGAGGATCTTGGCAAACAGTGGGTGCTTATCGGGCAAACTGGCGCTCCATCGGGCCCGGGCAGCCTAGTCGGCCAGGCGAGCGATGTGCAGTGCGAAAACGACGCGGCCGGTCGCGGCGCACGGCCTGTTGACGTCGCATCGGGTCTGTCAGACGCTCTGACGCCTGGTAGTGAGGTGGGCGGCACGATGACACAGATCCTGTTGAAGAATTTCGAGTTGCTCGATCCCGAGCAGGACGACGTGCGCGGCGGCTATGAGCTGCTGGTCGAAGGCGACAAGATCAAGGAGGTCTCGCCCAGGCCGATCCGGGCCGACAACGCTACGATCATCGATTGCGGCAAGCGCACCCTGATGCCCGGCCTGATCGACGCGCACGTGCACGTCTGTCTGACCGAGGTCTACATCCGCCAGCTCGAGAATATCCCGCTGACGTTGATGACGGCGCGAGCCGTGGACCTTATGCGGGCCTCGCTCAATCGTGGCTTTACGTCCGTGCGGGACACCGGCGGCGCCGACTGGGGACTGAAGGCCGCGGTTGAGCAGGGGATCGTGCCCGGCCCGCGCTTGTTCATTGCCGGCCGCGCCATCGGCCCGACCGGCGGGCACAGCGACAGTCGCCGGCGCACGGACAGCGGCGGTGGCTGCTATTGCTGCAATGCCATGGTTTTCACCATGCAGATATCGGATGGCGCCGACCAAGTGCGCAAGGCAGCGCGCGAGCAGATGCGACAGGGTTGCGATCACGTCAAGATCATGATGTCGGGTGGTGTCGCCTCGCCCTACGATCCACTCGACAGTCTCCAGTTCTCGCCAGGAGAGGTAGCCGCGGCCGTCGAGGAAGCCCACGCCTTCGGGCGCTATGTCTGCGCCCACGCCTATTCACCCGAGGCCATCACCCGTGCCGCCGAGGGTGGCGTTCGCACCATTGAGCACGGCAACCTGATCGACGAGAAATCGGCAGCGCTGATGGCCAAGAACGACATGTTCTTGGTTGCCAACCTCGTCGCCTACTACGCCATGCGCGAGCGCGCCAAAGAGTTCGGCATGACGGCGGAGATGCTGGAGAAGAACGATCTGGTCATCGATGGCGGCCTGAAATCGCTGGAGATCTGCAAGCGTGCGGGCGTACCTGTCGCTTATGGCAGCGATCTTCTGGGCCAGCTTCAAGTAGACCAGTCGCGCGAGTTCCTGCTGCGCTCCGAGGTGGTCAAACCGATCGATATCATCCGCTCGGCAACAACAGTCGCGGCCCAGGTCATCCGCCAGGAGGGCAAGCTCGGTTGCGTCAAGCCAGGAGCCTTGGCCGATCTCATCGTGATTGATGGCAATCCGCTGAAGAAGCTCGAGCTGTTCCAGGACCAGGGCCGCCACATCCCGCTCATCATGCAGGGCGGTAAACTCTACAAGAACGTGCTGAATTGAGGATCGGAGCCGAACCGCGTGGGCCAGTACCTATTCAAGAGCTTCCAGATGCTGGAGCCCGAGTATGGCGAGCTGCGCGGCGGCTATCAGCTCCTCGTCGAAGGCGACGTGATCCCCGAGTTGTCCGATAAGCCGATCAAGTCGGACAACGCTACGGTTGTCGACTGCGGCGGGCGCACTCTGATGCCGGGCCTCATCGACTCGCACGTCCATGCCATGCACAGCGAGGTCAACGTCCGCTTCCTGGAGGCGATGCCACTGACGCTGCTGACGGCCCGTGCCGGCTCGCGCCTGCGCGCGATGCTGGATCGCGGCTTCACCACCGTGCGCGATACGGGCGGCGCGGACTGGGGCGTCAAGACCGCGCTGGAAACGGGCCACTTCATTGGTCCACGCCTTTTCATCGCCGGCAAATCGATCGGACCCACCGGCGGGCATGCCGACAGCCGTCGTCGCACCGACATGGGCGGGTCCTGCATCTGCTGCGATGGGCTGCAGTTCAAGTCGGCTATCGCGGACGGTGCGGACGAGGTGAGGAAGGCCGCGCGCGAGCAGATGCGCCAGGGGGCCGACCACGTCAAGATCATGATGTCCGGTGGCGTCGCATCGCCTTATGACCCGCTCGACAGCCTGCAGTTCTCCATTCCCGAAGTGCAGGCAGCGGTCGAGGAGGCGCACGCATTCGGCCGCTATGTCTGCGCGCACGCCTATTCTGCCGAGGCCATTACGCGTGCCGCGCACAACGGTGTGCGCACCATCGAGCACGGTAACCTGATCGACGATGCCGCTGCCAAGCTGATGGCGGAAAAGGGTATGTTCCTCGTCGCCAACCTGGTCGCCTACTACGCCATGAAAGACCGGGCGGCCAAGTTCGGCATGACCGCGGAAAGCTTGGCCAAGAACGAGCTCGTCATCGATGGCGGGCTAAAGTCGCTCGAAATCTGCAAGCGGGCCGGCGTGCCCGTGGCCTATGGCAGCGATCTGCTGGGCGATCTGGCTGTCGATCAGTCGCGCGAGTTTGCGTTGCGGCAGGAGGTCGTCTCGCCTATCGAGATCATTCGCTCGGCCACCACCATCGGCGCGCAGGTGCTGCGCCAGGTCGGCAAGCTCGGGACGCTTGCGCCGGGAGCCTTCGCCGATATCATCGTCATCGACGGCGATCCGTTAAAGAACCTCACCCTCTTCGAGGGACAGGGGCAGCACCTTTCAGTCATCATGAAGGGTGGCAGGTTTCACAAGAACCGTCTTAACTGAGCTGCGGCGGAGGGCCGCGATTTTATGGTGCAGTCGACATCAGCGGCCGACGTAGGGCCCAAGTCCCGGCCTGTGGCGTGGTCGCGCGTGCTCAACACGCGCCGGCTCGGGCGCTTCGCCTTGAATGGCGTAGCCGGGCTGGCGCTCGCCTACATCCTGACACCGCTGTTCTTCGTTACTTGGCTCGCCTTTTTCCGTCAGGAGATCCCGTCGTTTCCGCCCGAGGGGTACTCGCTGCGATGGTTCGTCGCCATCGCCGGCAACGACCGCTTCATCAGCGGGTTCCTGCTGAGCCTGCAGGTCGGCGTGATCGCAACGCTGATCGGACTGGCGGTGGGTGTGCCGGCTGCCCTTTGCCTCACACGCTTTCGCTTCAGTGGCCGAGAGGCATTGAACAGCCTGTTGCTGCTGCCGCTGGTGGTGCCCGGCGTGGTGTTGGGCACGGCCCTGTACGTATTTCACGTGGAGACCGAGATCCACACCGGTCTCCCGATCCTGGGGTCGCTCGGTGGCCTCATTGCCGGGCATGTGCTGGTCGTTATTCCCTGGGCGGTGCGTCTGATCACGGCGAGCCTTGCCGGTTTCGACCGCACCATCGAGGAGGCGGCGCAAAGCCTCGGCGCGGACCGCTGGACCACGTTCCGCCGGGTCACGCTGCCGGCGATCTTGCCGGGCATCGTGGCGGCGTCTTTGTTCGGCTTCGTCAGCTCCTTCGGTAACCTCGAGATGAGCCTGTTTCTGGTCGGACCCGGCCGCACCACGCTGCCTATCGCCATCCTGCAATATCTGGAGTGGAAGATCGACCCGACCATCGCCGCCGTATCGGTGCTGCAGATCCTGCTGATTGCGGCGGCGATGCTGGTGACCGATCGCTTCGTCAAGATCAGCCGCGTGGTTTGAGGACGCACATGGCCCGCCTCGAGCTCGACACGGTCACCAAGCGCTACGGCGAGTTCCACGCCGTGCGCGATGTCTCGCTCGAAGTGCCGGACGGGGAGTTTCTGGTCCTGCTCGGGCCCTCCGGTTGTGGCAAGACGACGACCTTGCGCATCATCGCCGGCTTCGTGGAGGCTACATCCGGCGTGGTCCGGCTCGGCGGCCACGATGTCACCGCACTCCCGCCGTGGAAGCGCAATGCTGGTCTCGTATTCCAGAACTATGCACTGTTTCCACATCTGACCGTGGCCGAGAACGTCGCCTTCGGTCTCGAGATGCGGAAGGTTGCGAAGGCTGATATCGCTCCGCGCGTGGCCGAGGCACTGCGTCTGGTCCGGCTTGGGCATCTCGGCGAGCGCCTGCCGCGGCAGCTCTCCGGCGGACAGCAGCAGCGTGTCGCGCTGGCGCGGGCGCTCGTCTTCAAGCCGGACGTTCTGCTGCTCGACGAGCCCTTGTCCAATCTCGATGCCAAGCTGCGCCAGGAGGTCCGTATCGAGATCCGTGAGCTGCAGCGCCAGCTCGGGCTGACCACCATCATGGTGACGCATGATCAGGAAGAAGCGCTGACGATGGCGGACCGCTTGGTTGTCATGAGCGACGGCGCGGTGCGCCAGCTCGGCACGCAGCGCGATCTCTACGAGCGGCCGACGAGCCGGTTCGTGGCGGGGTTTGTGGGGCGCTCGACATTTCTGGAGGGGCGTGTGGTTTCGCCAGGTGCCTTCCTCACTGAAGGTGGGCTTGAGATCAAATGTTCCGACTGCACGGCGGGACCGGCTTCGCTGGCGTTGCGGCCTGAGCGCATTTTGTTGGGTGCGGAAAGTCTGTCAGACTTGGACAATGCCCTGTCGGGCGAGGTGGAGTTCGTTTCCTACCTCGGCGCCAACATCGACGTGCACGTGCGCCTGTCGCCGAAGGAGCGGGTGATCGTGCAAATTCCCAACAGGGAGAACAGTGTCGCACCGAAGGCCGGAGATCGTGTGCACGTCGGCTGGAGCACGTCCAGCGGTGCCTTGTTTCCGGGTGGGCGTGAGGAAGCCGGCTCGCATTGAGCCGTCGTGGATCGGTTTGCCAGGAAGGGAGAGTGCGATGTCTAAGCGTGAAGCAGGTATCAGAGCCTCGCGGCGGCAGGTGCTGCGAGGTACGGCTGCGGTAGCGGGGGCGGCTGTCTTCGGCGTGCCGAGATACGCGCGTGCGCAAAGCAAAGGCAAGATCGTGATCGGCACCTGGGGCGGGGACTATGCCCGGCTACTCACCAAGAACATCGAGCAGCCGCTCTTGATCTCGAAGGGCTGGGAGGTCGTCCAGGACCAGGCGGGCGATCCGCAGCGGCGCAGCAAGATGCTGGCCGAGAAGCGCCTGCCGCGCGGCACGACCGACCTGCAGGGCTTGTCGGCACTGAACATGTACCAGATGCACGACGCCGGCGTGATCGATCCGATCGACTACGCCAAGATCCCGAATGCCAAGAACCTGATGCCGTCGATGAAATACCCCTACGGCGTCGGCCACATCTATTCCGGCAAGGTCGCCGTCTTCAACGAGAAGCTCTTGGGCGGCGCGCCCAAGAGCTACAAGGACGTGTTCGATCCCAAGCACGGCAACAAGCTCGGCATCATCGACATTCAGTACCAGTACACGCTGGTTGCGGCTGCGTTGGCGGCCGGCGGGTCGACGAAGAATTCTCGCGCCTGGCCAGAAGTTGCTGCTCGAGTGCAAGAAGGCCGGCGCGCGCATCTATCCGACGAACGAGGCTTTTGCTCAGGGTCTCAAGGCCGAGGAGTTTGGTGTCGGCATCATGTGGAAGGCGCGTGTGGTGCAGTGGCAGAACGCCGGCATTCCTGTGGAATCGATCGCACCCACGGAGGGAACGCTCGCCTACGTCTCCGGCCTTGTCGTTCCGAAGAATGCGCCGAACAAGGAGGGCTCGTGGGCCTACATCGACGCCATGCTCGAGCCGTCGGCACAGGAGCTGTTCGCTATCGACATGGGCTACAACCCCACGGTCACGAATGCCAAGGTCGCGCCCGATCTCAACAAGCGCATCGGCTTCACGCCGGCCGAAATCGAAAGCCTCGTCGATCTCGACTATGCGCACATGACCGAGAACGACGTGGCACTCAAGGAGTGGTGGGACAAGGAACTCAAGGGCTGAGGAACTCGCCTACCTCTCCCCGTGCTCGCGGGGAGAGGTAGGCATCCTCCAAACCTTCATCGCAATGGCTCAGACGACTACCGCACACCCCGGCGTGATTGAGGAAGGCCGCGGCGGCTCGCTGCTGTCGGCGGGCACGCTGATCGGCCCCGCCACGGTCATCGTGGCTGTGGGACTTCTGTTGCCGATTGCGATCCTGTTTCGATACAGCCTCAACCAGTTCAAGCCGCGCGTGATGATGGTCGAGGCCTTCACGCTCGAGAACTACGTCAAGTTCTTCACCGATCCCTTCTACACGAACATCTTCTTCACGACGCTGAGGGTGGCGGCGCTGTGCACGGTGATCTGCCTGGTGCTGGGCTTCCCTTTGGCCTACGTGCTAGCGCGCACGCAGACACGCTACAAGAACATGCTCATCATGTTGGTGGTGTTGCCGCTGTTCGTCGGCAATGCCGTGCGCGCGGCCGGCTGGATGACGCTGTTCGGATCGAAGGGCTTTCTCAACGTTACGCTGATGCAGGTTGGGATCATCTCGGAGCCCTTGCAGATCATGTTCACCGAGGGTGCCGTCATCGCCGGCATCATCGCTGTAAACTTGCCCTATATGGTGCTGACGCTCCAAAGCGTGATCGAGGGCATCGATCGCAATGTCGAGGAGGCGGCGTTCAGCCTCGGCGCCGGGCCTGTGGCGATGTTCCGGCGCGTGTTGTGGCCGCTGGCGCTGCCGGGCATCATCGCTGGGACGATTCTCACGTTCATACTCGGCATGAATGCCTATGCGACGCCGGTTCTGCTCGGCGGGCCGAAGTTCAAGATGATGGGACCGCTGGTGTTCGGTCAGTTCCAGCTCAACAACTGGCCGTTCGGCGCGGCCATCTCGTTCGTGCTGATGACGGCGACGCTGGTGCTCACCGCCACCGCCAATATCCTGATCCAGCGCCGGTATCGGCGTTAGCAGCCGCGCAGGCTAAGCCGCCTGGGCCGCCCTGATCTGCTCGCGCAGGACGGCGAGGTTGCCTCCGCCCTTCACGGAACCGGGCAGGGGATGGCCGACGATGTCCTCGGCGAGGATTGCCGTCTCGATCAGCTTGCGCAGGTCGACGCCGGTATCGATGCCCATCTCCTCGCACATGAACACGAGATCCTCGGTGCACACGTTGCCGGCCGCGCTTTTGTGCGCGGCGAACGGACAGCCACCGAGTCCGGCGACCGCAGCGTCATAGATCGCCACGCCCATCTCGAGACCGGCGTAGGCGTTGGCGATACCCATGCCGCGCGTGTCGTGCAGATGCAGGGCCAGCTCGAGGTCCGGGTGCTTGTTGCGCACAGCGCCGACGATGCGTTTGATGGTGGCGGGCGTCGCCCAGGCCATGGTGTCGGCCAGCGACAGCAGAGTGACCTTGAGGTCGTGCTCGGCGGCAAGCTGGAACACCTGATCCACCATCTCCAGGATGCGCGGCGTCGGCATGTCGCCTTCGAAATTGCAGCCGAACGCTGCCATCATGGAGGCGCGATCGACCTTGATCCCGTTCTCGCGAAACAGGCGGATCATGCCGCCTTGTGCCGCGTAGTTCTCCTTCAGCGTGCGGTTCTGGTTGCGCTTGAGGAATTTTTCGGACGCGGTCAGCGAGATGGAGCCGCGGATGTCGTAGCGGCCGACGGCGATGGCGCGCATCAGGCCTTTGTCGTTGAGCCACAGGCAGGTGTAGCTGACGCCCGGATGCTTCTTGAAGCCGCGACTGACGTCCTCGGCGTCAGCCCATCCGGGTACGTTCTTCGGATTGACGAATGAGACGCATTGGATCTGCTTGAGACCGGTCAACGATAGGCTGTCGATCAGCTCGATCTTGCGAGCAGTCGAGATCGGGCCCTTCTCGATCTGGAAACCCTCGCGCGGACCTTCCTCGTTGATGCGGATCGACTTCGGCAGATCGGACATGACGTTCCTCCTTGCAATGATTTCTTGTCGGCGCGCGAGCTTCAGCCGCCGAGTGCGCCCTGCGCATGCACGTAGAGCGCATACACCGACTGGCTCGCCGCCATGAACAAGCGGTTGCGCTTGCGGCCGCCGAAACACACGTTGGCGCAGCGCTCGGGCAGCGCGATGCGGCCGATCGGCGTGGCGTCCGGTGCGAACACCATGACGCCGTCCAGCTCCGGCTTGCCCATACCCCAGCCGCACCACAGGTTGCCGTCCATATCGCAGCGCATGCCGTCCGGCGTGCCGGGACCGGCGTCCAGGAAAACGCGGCCGTTGTTGAGCGCGGTCCCCCCCTTCGTGACATCGAGCACCTTGAGCAGGCGGTTGGGCGTCGCGCGCGACTCGACAACGTAGAGCTTGCTTTCGTCGGGCGAGAAGCAGAGCCCGTTCGGGCCCCGAATGTCGTCAGCCACGACCTCGGCACGGCCGGTCTCAGGATCGAGCCGATAGACGTTCTGGCCGAGCTCCTGCTCGGCCACATTGCCCTCGTAGTAGCCACCCAGACCGAACGGCGGGTCGGTGAACCACACCGTGCCGTCCGATTTCACAACGATGTCGTTGGGAGAGTTGAGGCGCTTGCCCCCGTAGCGATCCATGAGCACCGTGACGGTGCCGTCGTGCTCGGTGCGCATGATGCGCCGCCCACCATGCTCGCAGGTCACGAGCCGGCCCTGCCGGTCGCGCGTATTGCCGTTGGCGTAGTCCGACGGCTGCCGGTAGGCGGTGACCGCGCCGGTTTGCTCGTCCCATCGCAAGATGCGGTTGTTGGGGATGTCGCTCCATAGCAGATAACGGCCATCGCCGAACCACACCGGGCCTTCGGCCCAGCGGCAGCCGGTGGCCAGCCGCTCGATGACGGCGAGCTTGATCCAGTACTTCTCGAAGCGCGGATCGAGGGCGGTGATCGCCGGGTCTGGATAGCGCGTGGACTGTCGCCAGCCGTCGGGGAAAAGGTCCTTCGGAGCAGTTGTCATGGGGGCTCTCGCATTCGGCAAAGACGCCGCGCCTGGTGCGCGCAGACTACCGAAGCATAGAGCATCACACCGCGTGGCTAGCAGGAAAAATGTCGGCTCGTGGGAGGGACGGAATAGTCTAGCTCAGGGCGCGTTGTCTGACCGGTCCCGCCAATAGCGCGTGGGCGAACTGCTCGGCTTGGCCGCCGGCGCCGGGGAGCCGGCGCCGAGCGACATGCGCTCGTTTCTGCGCGGAGTGTGCTCTGCGGAATTGTCAATCTTCCCCTGCGCGTCAGACGCTTGGGCTGGACCCTCACTGAGGGTCGCAGCCCGCTTCTCAGTTGCTGCGGTTGCGCGCGTGGCCGCTTCGGCTTGCCGGCGCGCTGCTTCTCTGGCGGCGTTGAGCGCGTCGAGCTCCTTTGCCGCAGTCTTGTCGCCCCTGCGCTTGGCGGCCTCGAGCGCATACGCGCGGTGGCGGTCGGTTGCCTCCTGCTCCCACGGGTCGCTCTTGCACTTGCAGCTCTCGTTGTACTCGGTGCGATAGAGGAACGCTGTCTTGAGCCGGCTGTATGGCCGTCCGCTCAAGTCCTCCATATCCTCGATCTCGCCGCCGGGGTTCCTGTGCAGGTAAAGACGCACGGGCGAGCCGCAACCTGACTCGCATTTGCGGCGGTCACGGTCGAAATGCTCTGGTGTCGTTGCGTAGCTGATTGGCCAATAGAAGCCGTCGCACAACCGTACGCACAGCGTGCGGTAGGTTCCGCGGCTCTCGGATGGGCGATCCTCGTTGTCTTCATCGTTGCCCCAGCCCCAACCGCCCGAACGCTCGCGCCAGGAGGACCGGTCACGCGAATAAGAGTTCGGAACCTCGTTGTGCCCACCAGCCTTGCGCCAGCGTTACAGCTCCCTCGGACCGTGTCCGCGGCACGTTCATGGCAGCCTTGCTGATGAGCGGAGCCGGAGAGGGTGCCCTGAGTATCGGTTTGGCCTGGCCGACCGCACTCATTTGTGGGGCCAGCTTCAAAGCCGACGCGGCGAGCTGCCCGGCGCCATGCGCTGCCAGAGTGAACAAGGCGCCCATGGCTCCGAGATATAGGCTGAATACGAAAATGCGGCCAACAGAAAGGGACCGCCGGAAAAGCGCCAAACGCAACACGACTCAACGACCACTATTGTAGGCTGAAGATACTAGCTGACGCTCAGGTGGCAGACACCCGCCGCCGCATCAAAACACCGGAGGATGAATTACGTTCCAGGCGGCTGTCAGTACACAAAGCGTCAGCGCGGTGCAAGCCGAACTGCACCATCGAGACGGATGCACTCGCCGTTGAGCATGCCGTTCTCGCAAATGTGACATGCGAGTGCTGCATACTCGGACGCATGGCCGAGCCGCGAGGGAAACGGCACCGAGGCCGCTAGCGCGCGGCGAGCATCATCGGGCAAGCCGTCGAACATCGGCGTGTGGAACAGGCCGGGAAGGATAGTGCACACCCGGATGCCGTCGCGCGCAAGATCGCGCGCCACCGGCAATGTCATGGACGCAACGCCGCCCTTGGAGGCGGCATAGGCGACCTGCCCCATCTGTCCGTCCTGGGCCGCCACGGAGGACGTGTTGATGATCACGCCACGCTCGCCGTCGGCGTTGACAGGCTGGAGCGAGAGCATGCCGGCCGCGGACTTGGAGATCATCAGGAAGGTGCCGATCAGATTGATCTGGATCACCTTGGCGAAGCTGGCGAGATCATGCGGCTCGGCCGCGTTCGTCTCCTTCACGCGCCGAACGACTCGCTTGCCGATGGCGATACCCGCGCAGTTGACGAGAATGCGCTCCTGGCCGTGCGTGGCGCGCGCCTTGGCGAGAGCCGCATCTACGCTCCCCTCGCTGGTTACGTCGCACTGGGAATAGAGACCGCCAATTTCCTTCGCCACCGCCTCGCCGGCGTTGCTATTGAGGTCGAGAATCGCGACCTTGACGCCCTTGGCCGCCAGCGCGCGGGCCGTGGCTGCACCGAGTCCCGAGGCCCCGCCCGTGACAACGGCAGAAACATCGGCACCGAGCTGCATGGGTGATCCTTTCGCGTTGTGAGGTGCCGCCTGCGCCAGGACAGGCAGGGTAGTCATAAGGGGGGCTGCTTCCGCCGTAAAGGCGCCCCGTCTCTTGTCTTCACTGGGCCGACGCGCTTGTATGCCGGCTTGGCGCCGGCGCCAACAAGTTCAAGGAGGCCCACTTGTCCCGCAACACGATCATCGACCTCTACAGCGACACCCAGACCAAGCCGTCTCCCGGGATGCGCAAGGCGATGGCGGAAGCCGAGGTCGGCGACGAGCAGCGTGGCGAGGATCCGTCCACCAATGCTCTGCAGGACCGCATCGCGGCGCATCTGGGCAAGGAAGCGGCCGTGTTTCTGCCGTCTGGCACTATGTGCAATCAGATCGCGGTGCTGGTGCACTGCCGGCCGGGCGACGAGATCATCGGCGCCGACGTGACGCACGTTTTCACGTCCGAGGCAGGTGGTGCGTCAGCTCTGGCCGGAGCGCAGACCTGGCCGATCCGGTGTGAGCAAGGCATTTTCAGCGGTAGCGACGTGGCCGCGGCCATCCGCGACCCCAGCGGACGTCACAACCCGCGCTCACGGCTGCTCGTCATCGAGCAGAGTGTCAATCGTGGTGGCGGCGCCGTCTGGAAGACGGCGCAGATCGAGGAGGTGGCGGGCGTGGCGCACAAGCATGGGCTGTCCGTGCACATGGACGGTGCGCGGCTGCTCAATGCGGAGGTATCGGCCAGCGTGCCGGCCAAGGCCATGACGGCACCATGCGACACGGTCTGGGTCGACCTGTCAAAGGGGCTCGGCTGCCCGGTGGGCGGCGTGCTCGCGGGACCCAAGGATTTCATCAACGAGGCTTGGCGCTGGAAGCATCGGCTCGGCGGCGCGCTGCGCCAATCGGGCGTGCTCGCCGCGGCCGGTCTTTACGCAATGGACAACAACATCGAGCGGTTGGCCGAGGACCACGCCAATGCACGCCGGCTGGGAGAGCATATAACGGCTGTCCCTGGGCTCAAGCTGCTGACACCCTCCATCGAGACGAATATCGTGTTCTTCGATGTCGGCGGCGCGGGCCTCACGTCGCATCAGGTCTACGATGAGCTGATCAAGCGCGGCGTGCGCATGGGCATGTCGTACGGCGGCATGATCCGCGCCGTGACACACCTCGACGTGTCGCGCGACGAGATCGATGCCGCCGGCAAGGCTCTGCGCGAAGCTGTGACGGCCCTGCAGGGAGCGAGCCGATCCGCCAACCGGGCGACCGCCCCCGCGTGAAGACTGGGTTGGCTGCTCTTAGATTGTCAGGATCACCTTGCCCGCTACCGTCCGTGTCTCGAGCGATTTGATCGCGTCGGCCGTGCGCGCCAGCGGATAGGTCGTGTGCACGTGCGGCTTGAGCCGGCCCTCCGCCACCCAGGTAAGCACTTGGGCCATGTTGGCTCGATGTGTCTCGGGATGGCGCGTGGCCATCTCGCCCCAGAACACCCCGACGATTGCACAATTCTTGAGCAGTGGGAGATTGAGCGGGATTTTCGGGATTTGGCCCGCCGCGAAGCCGATGACCAGGAAGCGCCCGCCCCAGGCGATGGAGCGCAGTGCTGCTTCCGCGTAGTCGCCGCCGACGCAGTCGTAGATCACATCGACGCCGCGCCCATCGGTCAGGTCACGGAAGCTCCGGTTTGTACTGGTACTTACCGCGCGTAATCAGGGTATCGAAGAAGTTCAAGGCTGCCGCTCTGACGCGCACCACCCCCTCGCCCGGACCGGGCTGCGGGTCAGGCAGGTTTCGATCGCCATGGCGTCGGGACCATCGAGCGTCTTGCAAAGGGCCGCCTTCATGTGACACCTCCTGGGCCACGGATCAGCTAGCGAAAACGCCCATACACCGCAAGCGTACTTTCCGATCACGTCCATGAGGGTCGTCATGGCTCCCCGTGCACCACAACCCGCAGTCCGCGGCTATTTCGCCATCGGTGCCGAGCGCAGCTCGAAAAGCCTGAACCTTGGCAATCTGATGCGCTCCGCGCATGGGTTTGGCGCCAGTTTCACGTTCACGGTCGGCGCCACCTACACGGCGCTCGAAGCTGCCGCTGACACGTCGCGTGGCGGCAAGCACCTCCCGCACTACAATTGGCGCAGCGTCGAGGAGATGATGCTGCCGCGCGGCTGCAAGCTGGTCGGTGTCGAGCTGATCGATGATGCCATCGAGCTGCCGAGCTTCGGGCATCCGCTGCGCGCAGCTTATGTGCTCGGGCCCGAGCGCGGTGCGCTGTCCGAGACGTTGCTCGCGCGCTGCGACTACGTCGTGAAGATCCCCACCAGCTTCTGCGTCAACGTGGCCATGGCGGGCGCGATCGTCATGTACGATCGCGTGCGCAGCCTCGGACGCTTTGCGTCGCGGCCCATTGGCGAGGGCCCACCGCTCGAGGCAGCCGAGCCGCATGTCTACTGCGGCAAGCCCGCACCACACACAGACAAATCTCGAAAGGGCTGACCGGCGGTCGCCAAGCAACTATATTCCCCGCCCATGACCACCACATCCGCCAAGAAAGCAAAGCCAGCCGCCGCCTGCTCGGTGCCGGAGGGCGAGCCCGTGCCCGTCATCAAGGGCAGCCACGTCTATCTCATCGACGGGTCCGGCTACATCTTCCGGGCTTTTCACGCGCTGCCGCCGCTCACGCGACCATCGGACGGTTTGCCTGTAGGGGCCGTGCACGGCTTCAGCGCCATGCTGTGGAAGCTGCTCGGCGACTCCAAGCTGTCGGACCGGCCGACGCATCTGGCGGTGATTTTCGACGCGTCGGAGAAGAGCTTCCGCAACGACATCCACGCCGACTACAAGGCACACCGACCGCCGGCGCCGGAAGAGCTGGTGCCGCAGTTCCCGCTGATCCGCGATGCGGTGAAGGCCTTCAACGTCGCCTGCATCGAGCAGATGGGCTACGAGGCCGACGATCTGATCGCCACCTATGCGGTCCAGGCGGCGCAAGCCGGCGCCGACGTCACCATTATCTCCTCGGACAAGGATCTGATGCAGCTCGTGCAGCCCGGCATCGCCATGTTCGACACCATGAAGAACCGGAGGATTGGACCGGACGAGGTGGTCGAGAAGTTCGGCGTGCCGCCGGACAAGGTGATCGACGTGCAGGCGCTGGCCGGTGACTCGGTGGACAATGTGCCGGGTGTGCCGGGCATCGGCATCAAGACCGCCGCCGAGCTGATCAAGGAATACGGCGATCTCGATGCGCTGCTGGCGCGGGCCGGCGAGATCAAGCAGCCCAAGCGGCGCGAGAAGCTGATCGAGTTCGCCGACCAGGCACGCGTGTCGCGCGATCTCGTGACCTTGAAGCTCGATGTACCCATTGAGGTCACGCTGGAGCAGATGGGCGTGCACGAGCCGAAGGCGCCGGACCTGCTCGGTTTTCTGCGCGAGATGCAGTTCTCGACGCTCACCAAGCGCATCGCCGATGCGTTGGGGCAGCCGGTCCCGGCGTTGCAGGATCGCCCAGCGACGCAGTCGGCCGCCGCCGGCGAGGCGGCAAAGCCGGGGCCTGCCGGCGCGAAGGGCGAGGCGAACGGCGCTGGCACACCAGCGGCTGTGCTTCCGTTGATCGCCAAGACGGCGGCGGCGCCGGTCGACCGCAGCAAGTACGAGTCCATCACGACGCTAGAGCGACTGAAGTTCTGGATTGCGGTGGCGCAGGATGCCGGACGCGTCGCCATCGATACCGAGACCACCAGCCTCGATCCCATGCAGGCAGAGCTGGTTGGCATCTCCCTCGGCGTGGCGCCGAATCTCGCCTGCTACGTCCCGCTCGGTCACCGCACGGCAACAGGTGCGCTCGATTTCGGCGAGTACGCCGGCGTCATGCAACTCGGGTTGCGCGAGGTTCTGGATGCGTTGAAGCCACTGCTCGAGGACGCCTCGGTCATCAAGATCGGGCAGAACATCAAGTACGACGTGACCGTGTTCGCACAGCACGGCATCGCCATGACGCCGATCGACGACACCATGCTCATGTCCTACTCGCTCGACGGTGGGCGTTGGTCGCACGGCATGGACGACTTGTCGGAGCGGCACCTGCACCATACCTGCATGCCGTTCGATCAGGTGCTCCAGTACGCGCCGGGTGCCAAGAAGTCGGACAAGACCTTCGGCCAGGTGCCGTTCGACAAGGCGACGCAGTATGCGGCCGAGGATGCCGACATCACGCTGCGCTTGTGGATGCTGTTGAAGCCGCGGCTCGTGGCCGAGCGCATGACGACGGTGTACGAGACGCTGGAACGGCCTCTCGTTCCCGTCATCGCGGGCATGGAGCGCTCCGGCATCAAGGTCGATCGCGCCGTGCTCTCCAAGCTGTCGAGCCAGTTCGCGCAAGGCGTGGCGCGGCTCGAGGAGGAGATCAACGGGCTGGTCGGTCACAAGTTCAATCTGGGCTCCCCGCGCCAGCTCGGCGAATTGCTGTTCGACCGCCTCAAGCTGCCGGGCGGCAAGAAGACCAAGACCGGCCAGTGGGAGACGCGCGCCAACCTGCTCGACGAACTCGCCAACAACGAGGACGTGCCGGAAAGTGCGCGGCGGCTGGTCAATACCATGCTGGAGTGGCGCCAGCTCACCAAGCTGCGCTCGACCTACACCGATGCGCTGCCGGCCTACATTAACGAGCAGACGGGCCGCATCCACACCAGCTACGCGCTCGCCGCCACGCCGACCGGCCGGCTCGCCTCCAGCGAGCCCAACCTGCAGAACATTCCGATCCGCACCAAGGAAGGCCGCGCCATCCGCACGGCCTTCATCGCGGACAAGGGCGCCAAGCTGATCTCGGCCGACTACTCGCAGATCGAGTTGCGCGTGCTCGCCCACATCGCCGACATTCCGCAGCTCAGGAAGGCGTTCGATGACGGGCTCGACATTCATGCTCTCACCGCATCGGAGATGTTCGGCGTGCCGGTGAAGGACATGCCGTCCGAGGTGCGGCGGCGCGCCAAGGCCATCAATTTCGGCATCATCTACGGCATCTCGGCCTTCGGCCTCGCCAATCAGCTCGGTATCTCGCGCGAGGAGGCTGGCGAGTACATCCAGACCTATTTCCAGCGCTTCCCCGGCATCCGCGATTACATGGACGGCACCAAGAAGTCCGCGCACGAGAACGGCTATGTGGAGACCATCTTCGGCCGGCGCGTGCACTACCCCGAGATCAACACGCGCAATCCGTCCATGCGCGCGTTCCTGGAGCGCGCCTCGATCAACGCGCCGATCCAGGGCAGCGCGGCCGACATCGTGCGCCGCGCCATGATCCGCATGCCGGCGGCGCTGGAGGCGGCGGGCCTGTCATCGACGCGGATGCTGCTGCAGGTGCACGACGAATTGGTGTTCGAGGCCAAGGAAAAGGACGTGGCCAAGACCATCAAGGTCGTCGCCGACGTGATGGAGAAAGCGCCGGAGCCAGCCGTGCAGCTCAAGGTGCCGCTGAAGGTGGACGCCAAGGCCGCGGCGAACTGGGAGGAGGCGCATTAGGGGACGGATGAAGCAGGTTCTTGAGCAATGGCAGCCCAGAGGCTCCTTTGTACGGATCGTTGCCCTGGAGAACGAAAAATGCAGTTCCGTCGAGATTTGGGGCGCGCGCCAAAAGTGGCTACGAGAGGCGAATTTGGCCGCTGCGATAGCTCGCGCGTCGCGAGCGCAGCGAGTCAGGATTACTGACGATGCTAAGGGAGGAGCCGACTCCGAAATCGTACTTAGAGATGGGACCCTGGTAAGGTTTCAACATGTCGAGGCGGACTACGATGGCCGTCGGAGGGGCGACGAGTATAAGGCTTGGGCAAGGAATGGGTTCCCTCTCCGAATCGATCGATCTGAGGAGATGAAACGAAAGAGGGCCGAGTTCCCCTCTGCTATTAGACGGGTTGTGGATAACAAAGTCGGGAAGAAGAACGCGGGAAAATACGACGAAAACAATCAGCCTGCTCGTCCACGTGAACTTGGGCAGCTACACTCTGGATCAGGAAGCGCTTGAGCTAGAGCTGCTCGAGAGTACTCGTCCGGCTTCAAATCATTTCAAGTCCGTTTGGGCGTGGTGGGGCGGCAGGCTCTATCGCTGCTGGCCATCGCCATTTCTTGGAAGGGCGGGTTCATTTCGCCCGGGCCGGTCCACTCCGTCGAGAGTGGCTGATTATCGCCTCCTCACATCAGTCTTTGCTTCTGATCGCGTTGACAGGGCCTCCTAAAGATGAGCTGTCGCGGCGGCCTCGGATAGCGCGCACTCGGCGCCGGGATGACGTCAGTTGGTGGGGCGCGGCCGTGATGCAAATGCTGACGAGTCCTTTCTCCCCGTTCTTCACGGGGAGAAGGTTAGGATGAGGGGCGGGTGCACACTCTGAATTTGCCGCTGCCCCTCACCCCGCCAGCGGGGAGAGGGAGATGAGCGGCAGCGCTGAGAGCCCTCGCCGCTTGAACGCGCCACGCCCCAAAGTGTCATCCTCGCGCTTGTCGCGAGGATCCATCGCTCCGCGAGTTAGACGGTCGCGGATTGGGCGGGCGAGGCCTCAATCACCATCTGGCGTTCGAGCTCGCGGTGCCATGGGTTCTCGGGACAAGCCCGAGAATGACACAGTGGTTGAGGAGTGGTTGTGCCTCACGTCATAAGTGGGAGCAGCGGGAGTGGCTGCTTTACGCGCGTGAAGCGGCGTGCGTGAGCGGTTAGACTAGCTGATGCCCACATTGAGGCGCAAAGCATGAGCCGACCACCCCAAACCCTCGCCCCACCCGATGCCGCGCAGCGGCGCGCGGCGAAGGCAGTCGTGGTCTACGGCGTCGAGGCGCTGCCGGCCTACGATGCCGCCTTCTACGCCAAGGCGCGTGCGCACATGACGAAGGTGGGCGAAGTGATCGTGCCGCCGCGCGATGCGCGCGCCTTCGATGTGCCGGCGGGGCACTTTTTCCGCATCGTCAGCGTGGACGGGCCACAGGTCGGCGACCTCAATCTGTGGAATGCTCACGATCTCGCCGAGCGGTTCTTCAGCGGCAAGACGCGCGCCTTCCACGCCACACACGTGAGCACCGGCGACCGGCTCTGGAGCACGCTGCCGAGCTTGCGGCCCATGGCGACGATCACGCAGGACACGCTCGATTGGTATGGGTGGGATGAGGACGGCGCGGGTGTGCACGATGTCATCGGCACGCGCTGCGACCCTTACACCAACGTTCTCCTGAAAGGCGTGGAGTATCACCACTGCTGTCACTCCAACCTCACGCGCGCGTTGGCGGCACATCGGCAGATGCCGTTGACGGAAACCGAGCCCCACATCCACGACGTCATGAACGTGTTCATGTGCACGGGCTTCACGCGCGACACGCACCAGTACTTCATGAAGGCGAGCCCCGTGCGCCCCGGCGACTACATCGAGTTCTTCGCCGAGATCGACCTGCTGGGCGCGCTGTCGGCGTGTCCGGGCGGAGACTGCGGCGCGGACCACTCGAGCGATGCCGCAGCGTGCTACCCGTTGAAGGTCGAGATCCATCGCCCGCGCGATGAAGACCTCGCCGGATGGCAGCCGCCGTCGCCCAATCGGTATTCGCGCGGTCACGGGGCGGCCTGATCCACCGCAATTGTCATCCCGGGTGAGCGAAGCGAGACCCAGGGCCACATGACGGATGGCTGCTGCATTCGGCTCTGGGTCCCGGGTCGCGCGCGGGAATGCGCGGCGCACCACTTCATTGCAGCTCGGCGGTCCGCGCTTGCCCGGGATGACACGCCGGACGAACACGGTCGCGCCGCATGCTCTTTGGCGTGTGTCGGGGTATCGCGATGTTCAGCGGCGCACGGCTTTCCAACAAAAGGCAACTGAATGGTTGCATTTAGCCGCGAGTTGGTCCATATACATAAGCAACCAGGAGGTTGCGTATGACAGATCGCATCGAAAAGTCTATCGAGCTCAAGGCGCCAGTATCTCGCGTTTGGCGCGCGCTGACCGATCACGAGGAATTCGGCATGTGGTTCCGCGTGCGGCTGGACGGGCGGTTCGTGCCGGGACAAGTCTCAACCGGGCAGATCACCTATCCGGGCTTCGAGCACGTCAAATGGGAGGCGGTCGTGCAGAAAATGGAACGGGAGCGCACTTTCTCGTTCACCTGGCATCCTTACGCCGTCGACCCCAAAGAGGATTATTCCAAGGAGCCGCCCACGCTCGTCGAGTTCACGCTGGAGAAAACCAGAACCGGGACGTTGCTTCGCGTCGTCGAGTCGGGCTTCGATAAGCTGCCGGCCAGGCGCCGCAACGAGGCCTTCCGCATGAACGAGGGCGGCTGGAGCGCGCAGATCAAGAATATTGCGGAGCATGTCGGACAAACGGCCTAGCAAGCTCGCACACCTGAAAACGCGAGCATCGGTGTTCGCGGCGCTCGGCGACGAGACGCGGCTGTCGGTGCTCGCCAAGCTATGCGGCGGCGCGCCGCAGTCGATTGCGCGGTTGACGATCGGCACAAGGCTGACGCGGCAGGCGGTGACGAAGCACCTGCGCGTGCTGGAGGATGCAGGCGTGGTGCGCAGCGTTCGCGTCGGGCGCGAAAGCCTGTTCGAGCTCGAGCCAAAGCCGATCGAGGACGTGCGGGACTATCTCGATGAGGTCTCGCGCCAGTGGGACGATGCGCTGGTGCGGCTGAAGGCGCACGTCGAGAGGTAGGCTCGACTGACCAGCCGATTGCCGGTCGGTGTGGCGCAGGCTACATAGCCGCCATGCCTGAGCTTCCCGAAGTCGAGACGGTGCGCCGCGGCCTGGAGCCAGTGCTCGCGGGCAAGCGCTTCAACAAAGTCGAGCAGCGGCGCCCGGATCTGCGCTTTCCGCTGCCGGAGCGGTTCGCTGCGCGCTTAGAGGGCCGCAAGGTCGAGCGCCTGCAGCGAAGGGCCAAATACATTCTCGCGCACCTCGACAGCGGCGAGGTGCTGACCATGCATCTCGGCATGACGGGGCGCTTCACCATCACCAAGCCGAAGGGCAACAGCCAGCAGCTCGGCGAGTTCACCTACGAGCACGGGGCCGACGCAACCCACGATCATGTCGTGTTCACGATGTCGGGCGGCGCGATCGTTACTTACAACGACGCGCGCCGCTTCGGCTACATGACGTTGATGCCCGAGGCGGAGCTGATCGAGCATCCGCATTTCAAGGGTCTAGGCGTCGAGCCGCTCGGCAACGAGCTGAATGCGGACTATCTGGCCCGCCGCGCCTCCGGCAAGAAAACCGACCTCAAGGCGTTCCTGATGGACCAACGCATCGTCGCCGGCCTCGGCAATATCTACGTGTGCGAGGCGCTGTGGCGCGCGCATCTGAGCCCGGATCGTGTCGCGCACGCGCTTGCCACTCGGATGGGCAAGGCGACTCCGGCGGCCGAGCGGCTCGTCGGCGCTATACGCAGGGTGCTGGAGGAGGCCATTGCCGCCGGCGGCTCGACCTTGCGCGACTACAAGCAGGCGGATGGGTCGCTCGGATACTTTCAGCACCGATTTGCCGTTTACGGACGGGAAGGAGAGCCTTGCCTGACGCCGGGCTGCCGGGGCAAGGTGCGCCGCAAAACGCAGGCCGGGCGCTCCACCTTCGCCTGCCGCGTGTGCCAGCGCTGATCCAATCGAACGAGGCAGCCATGAGCTACAGCACCATCATCGTCGAGACGCGGGGCAAGGTCGGCATCATCACGCTCAACCGGCCCAATGCGCTCAACGCGTTGAACAGCGCGCTGGTTGGCGAGATGTCGCAGGCGCTCGATGCCTACGAGGCGGACGAGGGCATCGCCTGCATTGTCATCACGGGTAGCCCAAAAGCGTTTGCGGCCGGCGCCGACATCAAGGAGATGCAGTCCAAGACCTACATGCAGGCCTACAAGGAGGACTTCATCGGCAGCTGGGAGCGCGTGGCGCGCTGCCGCAAACCGGTGATTGCGGCGGTGGCGGGCTTCGCGCTCGGCGGCGGCTGCGAGCTGGCCATGATGTGCGATTTCATCATCGCCGCCGACAACGCCAAGTTTGGCCAGCCGGAGATCAAGCTCGGTGTCATGCCGGGCTCGGGCGGTACGCAGCGGCTGGCACGCTTTGTCGGTAAGGCCAAGGCCATGGAGATGTGTCTCACGGGCCGCATGATGGATGCGGCCGAGGCTGAGCGCTGCGGGCTCGTCTCGCGCGTGGTGCCGGCCGACAAGCTGATGGAGGACGCGCTGAAAACAGCGGAGGCGGTTGCCTCGATGTCGCTGCCGGCGCTGATGATGACCAAGGAGTCGGTCAACCGCGCGTTCGAGACGACGCTGAGCGAAGGCATCAAGTTCGAGCGGCGGGTGTTCCACGCCATGTTCGCGACGGAAGACCAGAAGGAAGGCATGGCGGCGTTCGCCGAAAAGCGGCCAGCGAAGTTCAAGAACGCCTGAGCGGCGGCAGCCGTCACTCGGTGTGGCGCAAGAGTGTGACGTGCGTGCGCAGGCTGATCGCGCTCAGAAACATGATGGCGAGGGCTGCCGATAAGAAGATGATATTTGCAGCCCAGTCGGCGCGGTGAAGAAGTAGTTTGCCGCTGCCGGCCAGATAGGCGAGCCCGCCCGCGGCTATGACGCCTTGCACGATGGCGAGCGGCGCGGCCATGCGCTCGAGCGGCGAGCGTGATGCAAATTCGGCACCGGGGCCAAGCGCGCGGGCGTAGAGAAAGGCGCCGAATGCCAGCAGTGCGAAGATGATGGCGTACTGCCAGCCATGGTGCCATCTGAGGCCCGTCAGCGATGTGGAATAGAGCGCCTGCATGGCGAGCGCGGCCCAGGCGTAGGTCAGCGCGGCAAGGCGCGCGTTGCGGCGCGCGGCGATAAGAGGGTGTCTGTCGGGCACGGCAAGTTCGTTTCCGCGCCAGTAGGGGATGTTGGCGCGTATGGAGGCAGCAATGGCTCCCGCAACAAAGGCTGCGGCCAGCAAGCTCGTGGCGACCGTCAGATCCGCACGCGCAGCCAGCATCATGCCGGTGATCGTCGTCACCTGCAGCGCGAGCAGCCACGGCACGATCTGCTGGAGCGACACAGGCAAGTGCCTCCAATGCGTTCAACGTGGATTGGAGCGGATGGTGGCCAGAGCGCTCCAGCTGATAGCGGCAAGCGCCAGAGCTCCGAAGAAGAAGATGTTCTGTGCAGCCCAGTCCTGATGCCGCGCCACCAGGAACCGCACCATCTTGCCGTCGATGATGAGACCCAGCATCGTGATCACACCCGCGCCGAGGTGGACGATCGTCATGATGCGCGCGAGCGTGAGGAGGGTGTCGTCGGCGGCGTCGGATTGGGCGTCCTTGCGCAGCGCGGCCGCGAGCCAAAGGCATACGCCCGCCAGCAGCGCAAACGCGAGGACGAAGTGCCACCACTCGCGCCACTGCAGGACGAAAGCATAGGTCACGAACAGCGCCAGCATGGCCCAACCCCACACCAGTCCTATGTATTGCAGGCCGAGGCTCGCCTTCAGCGCGCGATGGGCCTTGCTGTCGGTCGCTTCCTCGCGCAGCTGCCCCATGGCGATCAGCGCCATGGCGATGCTCGCACCGGCCGCAATCGCCATGTGCGCATAGGCCATGCCGACGTAGTGCGGCTTGAGCGCGGCGGTGACGACCAGTGTTGTCACGCTGGCGCCGATCCCCAGCAACCAATGGATGATCGACAGCATGCCCCGGCCCCTTGCTCTGAGCACACGCAACCCGGTGCCCGCCGTGGGGCAGATTAGTTCCTAGCGCCCGATTCGCAATCGCTACCCGATAGCCGGCTGCCCAGCGGTCCGTTGACCAGTCTTACCGCGGTCGGTATACCCCCAGCCATGCCATGCCGCCCTGTGGAGAAGCTCTTTGGGGCGGCGCATGCGTTTGGGGTCTGAGCCGGTCGCGGCCACGCCTCCGAATGCACCGATCACACGCAATAGGGAGTCTGCCATGGCCAATACCAGCTCGGCCAAGAAAGCAACGCGCAAGATGATACGGCGCACAGAGATCAACAAGGCGCGGCATTCACGTCTCAAGACAACCGTGCGCAGCGTCGAGGAAGCTATCGCCTCCGGTAACAAGGCCGCGGCCGAGGTAGCTTTGAAGGTGGCCGAGCCAATGCTGATGCAGACGGCACAGAAGGGCGTCGTGCACAAGCGCGCCGCCTCGCGCAAAGTTTCCCGTCTGACGGCGCGTATCAGGGGAATGACTGCGGCCTGAGACCCATGCTTCGACCGCATTCTCGATTTGTGACGACTCCTGTCGCAATGTTGCATCAAAGGCACAGAGCGCCATGCGGTGGGCTATCCGTGAGTCTCTGCAACGAGTTGGGTTTGCAGGCTCTTTGCTTTCAGTGATGCGCGCATGGGCCTTCGGCTGAATAGGTCAAGCTTCACACTTCAATCCTGAACTCGATTCAAACGGTGTCACGATTGCCTGTCACGAAAACGACGTGTCGGCCCGTGATTCAGGTCGATGACTCAAGGCGTTTATCCACATGCTCTGCGATGCATTGCCAGCTTGGTAACCGCGCGCCGTGGCGATACGGAGATGATCGCAGCGCAAACGTCAGGCTTGCAGTGGCAAATGCGTTGGTTAAAATACTGTTAATGGTCGGCGACCAGTATGAGCGCCGAATAATGTTGAAGATGCGGGTGCGTAGCCTCGGGTCGAGGCCAGATAAAGCGACCTGAGTTCAAAGTTTCACCAGTATTGCGTGTGTCGTGCCTTGTAGTCGCGTTCCTGGGGCACGGCTATGTATTGCGCTGCTGCTTGGGTGATCGAGTCCCGGGCGGTTGAAGGTTGCTTTTAGGTACTGTTTGTTGTGGGAGAGGGGATAGTGGCGGCGTCAAGTGGGGATGCGGTCGATGACGTGCCTGTCAAAGCGGTCTGGGCATGTCTCGAAGCGGACCTGAAGGCGGTTCTGGTCGATGTGCGGACACGGCCGGAATGGACCTTCGTAGGCCTGCCTGATCTGACGGGGCTTGGCCGCGAGCCGGTCTTGGTCGAGTGGCAGACGTTCCCGGATAGCCGCGCCAATGCGGCTTTCGTGGAGCAGCTTGTGGCGCGGCTCGATCAGCTCGGTGTGGATCGCGATACGGAGCTTTTTTTCATTTGTCGCTCCGGCGCGCGCAGCAGGTTGGCGGCCCAGGCGGCGCGCCAGGCCGGTTACCAGAAGTGTCACAACGTAGCCGAGGGGTTTGAGGGCCCCCTCGATCCGGACAATCGCCAGCGTGGGCGTATGGGCGGTTGGAAGGCGGCTGGTTTGCCTTGGTCGCAAAGCTAGGGCGCAAGACTGAGGGCGTGGCGGGTTCCGACAGCGGCGGCAAAGCGTCGGGATCAGTCAGTGGTCAATAGACGTTGAGAACACGTGCGGGGGTAAGCGATGACGGACAGGAAAGACTTTGAGAGCGAAGATTCGGCGATCCTCGAGGACATCCGGGATGACGACAGCGCGGCAAGGCCGGAGCAGCAGATCGAGATTGCGGACCTCGCGGCTAAGGGACAGCGAGTGCGCACGACGCTCAAAGCCCGCCTTGGCGAGGATGTGTATTCGAGCTGGTTCGCCTCACTTGAGTTCCAGAGTTTCGACGGCAAGACGCTGCGGGCCTCGGTGCCGGTCAAATTCCTGAAGACCTGGATCCAGACCCATTATTCCGATGCGCTGCTCACGTGCTGCGCCCAGGAGTTCAAGGGCGTTGAGAAGGTTGAGATCACACAACGTCAGCCGGGCGGCTCGGCAGGACGCCCGATCGCGTCCGGTGGCGCGCACCCGGCCGTGTCCGAGCACGCGGGAAGCCCGCATGCGGGCGCGGGTGACATGCGGCGGGCACCGGTGGGGCGCATGCCGTCTCATATCCAGACGCCGGCCGGCCGCCTGCAGGTGAATGGCCTGGAGGGCTCGCCGCTCGATCCGCGCTACACCTTCGACAGCTTCATGGTCGGGCCGTCGAACCGCATGGCGCACGCAGGGGCGACCCAGGTTGCCGACACTGTTTTCGCGGACGAGCGCGGCTTCAATCCGCTCTACATCCACTCGCCTGTAGGGCATGGCAAAACGCATCTGCTGCACGCGATCGCTTGGGAAGTCAGCCGCCGTGCACCGCACGCCAAGGTGCTCTACCTGACGGCCGAGCGCTTCCGCTTCCAGTTCGTGGAGGCGCTCAAGGCGCAGGACGCCATGGCCTTCAAGGACCGGTTCCGCTCGATCGACATGCTGCTGATCGACGATCTGGAGTTCATGCAGGGCGAGAAAACCGAGCTCGAGTTCGATCACATCATCAATTCCCTGCTCGACAGCGGGCGCCAGCTCGTCGTGGCCTCCGCACGCGCGCCGGGGCAGCTGGTCCGGCTCAATGACCGCATGCGCTCGCGTCTGCAGCGCGGGCTCGTCACCGAGATGGGATCGCTCGACTTCGATCTGCGTCTGAAGATCCTGGAGCGCCGGGTGCATGAAAAACGGGCGGCGGATGCTTCCTTCGAGATCCCGCGCGAGGCGATAGCCCTCCTCGCCGAACGGCTTACGGAGAGCGGCCGGGAGCTGGAAGGCGTGGTGACCCGGCTCTATGCCATTTGGCAGTACATGCGCACTCCGATCACGCTCGACATTGTCGAGACGGCAATCCGCGACCTCGTGCACGGCATCGAGCCGCGGCGAATCAAGATCGAGGACATCCTGCGCATCATCTCGCGTCACTATGGCGTGTCGAAGGGCGACATCCTTTCGCAACGCCGCCACCGCTCCGTGGTATGGCCGCGCCAGATCGGCATGTACCTGGCCAAGCAGCTCACGGCGCGCTCCTTGCCGGAGATCGGCAGGCGGTTCGGCAATCGCGATCATACGACCGTGCTGCATGCCATTCGCAAGATCGAGGGTGAATTGAACGGCAACACGCGCCTCAAGGATGAGATCGACGACTTGAAGAAGCAGCTGAGCAATTGAGAGTGAGGCCAGGTACGCGGGAAATAACCGCGTGCCTCGTCTGTCGGAGCCGGGAGCCGCTCGGGCGAGCGCTCCCGGCTCGATGCGTAATGTGGTGGCGAGGTCCCAGTGCCCCTTGCAAATTGCGCGGACCCGCGCCAAGGTCGCGCAAACAACGAATTTCCGAGATATTCTGATGGTTCGCGCGTTGACCTCATGGGGTGTCTGACGCGGCGCTTCTGCTCCCGAACCATCGGTCATCTCGCCGTTCAACAGGTATCGAGGCGCTGGTCATGAAGCTGGTGATCGAACGAAGCGAGCTATTGCGGGCGCTGGGGCACGTCACCAGCGTTGTCGAGCGCCGGACCACCATTCCGATCTTGTCGAATGTGCTGCTCAAGGCCAAGAGCGGATCGCTGGAGCTGAAGGCCACGGACCTCGAGCGCGAGGTCATCGAGCAGGTTTCCGCCGACGTCACCGGCAACGGCGCTGTGACCGTGCCCGCTCACATGCTGCACGACATCGTGCGCAAATTGCCGGACGGCGCCGAGATCGAGATCGTCCGCGATGCCGAGCGCGAGCGGCTGATGCTGACGGCTGGGCATTCCCGCTTCTCGTTGCAGACGCTGGCCGCCGACGACTTTCCCGATCTGGCCGCGGGCGAAATGAGCCATACCTTCGAGCTTGCCGCCGACGAGCTCAAGAAGCTGATCGACAAGACGCGCTTTGCGATCTCGACGGAGGAGACGCGCTACTACCTGAACGGCATCTATCTGCATACGGCCACACGCGGCAAGCAGGCGACGCTGCGCGCGGTGGCGACCGATGGTCACCGCCTGGCGCAGGTCGATCTCGACCGGCCCAAGGGTGCGGAGGGCATGGCCGGCATCATCATCCCGCGCAAGACGGTGCACGAGCTCAACCGCCTCGTCGAGGACACCAGTGCTGTGGTGAAGATCGGCGTGTCAGCGGCTAAGGCGCGCTTCGAGATCGGCCCGATCACGCTGACCTCGAAGCTGATCGACGGCACCTTCCCGGACTACGGTCGCGTCATCCCGCAGGCCAACGACAAAGCCATGAAGGTCTCGAATGCCCAGTTCATGGGCGCAGTGGATCGCGTGTCCACCATCGCCAGCGAGCGTGGGCGCGCGGTGAAGCTCAATATCGCCGCCGACAAGCTGGTGCTGTCGGTCAACAATCCGGAGGGCGGCAGCGCTACCGAGGAACTGCCGATCGACTACAAGGCGACACCGCTCGAGATCGGCTTCAATGCGCGCTACCTGCTCGATATCTCCGGCCAGATCGAAGGCGACAACCTGCAATTCCTGCTGGCCGATCCCGGCTCCCCGACCATGGTCAAGGACGGCGGCGACGACAGCGCGCTGTACGTCTTGATGCCGATGCGAGTGTGACGGCGGCTGCGTTGCTCCCATCTGCCCGACAATGCCCGGGCCGCCCGCGGCAGCGTACACGTTTCCATGTGGATTGAACGCCTCGCTCTCACCCGATTTCGCAACCATCGCAGCGTCACGCTGACGCTCGATCCACGTCCTGCAGTGCTGATCGGGGCCAACGGCGCGGGCAAGACAAATATCCTCGAAGCCGTATCGCTGCTCGCGCCGGGCCAGGGTCTACGGCGCGCGCCCTATGCTGAGCTGGCGCAGGCGGGCGGCGACGGCTCCTGGGCGGTCGCGGCGCGAGTGCATGTGCAAGTTGGTCCCGTCGAGATCGGCACGGGCATGCCTGCCGGCGCGGCGAGCGATCGCACAGCGCGCGTCGTGCGTATCGACGGCGAGGATCAGTCCGGATCAGGCGCGCTCGGCGCGCACATCGAGATGGTCTGGCTGACACCGGTTATGGATGGCCTGTTCACCGGACCGGGCTCCGAGCGGCGGCGCTTTCTCGACCGGCTGATCCTGAGCCACGATCCGAGCTACCGCACGCACACCGGACATTTCGAGCGCGCCATGCGCCAGCGCAATCGTCTGCTCGAGGACGGCGTCTTCGAGGAGGCGCGCTTCGAAGGGCTGGAGCGCATCATGGCGGAGGCGGGTGTTGCGATCTCCGCAGCGCGTGCCGAGGCGGTAGCACGCCTCAAGGCCACCATCGACGCACGCCGCGCGCGCGCGCCCGAGTCACCATTCCCCTGGGCTGATCTGACGCTGCAAGGCATGCTGGAGAATGACCTCGGACGCAGACCTGCCGTCGAGGTCGAGGACAATTATGTGGAGGCGTTGCGATCTGGCCGCGAGCGCGACCGTGCGGCTGGCCGTGCCCTGGAGGGGCCGCACCGCAGCGATCTCATCGTTGCGCATGGGCCGAAGGGCATGGCCGCGCATATCTCCTCGACCGGCGAGCAGAAGGCTCTCCTGGTCGGCGTCGTGCTCGCGCATGCCGAGCTCGTCAAGCAGCGCCACGGCGCGGTGGCGCCGATCCTGCTGCTCGACGAGATCACGGCCCATCTCGACGACCGCCGGCGCGCCGCGCTGTACGAGGAGATCGTCCGGCTCGGCAGCCAGGCCTGGATGACGGGTACGGACCAAAGCGCCTTTGCTGCTCTTGCGAACGACGCTCAATTCATCGCCATCGGGGAGCCGGGAACTACCTCGATGGCGCACTCGGATGCGGCCCGTAGCAGGGGCAGATAAATTTCTGAAAAGACAAGGAAAAATAAGCGTGCGTTGAAAGTTCCCGAGTGTAGATTTTCGGGGCGTCCGACCCCATATTGTGCTATAGCAAACGCAACGCAAAAAGTACCCATTCAGGACAGATCAGAATGAGCGGGTTGCCGGTCAGGAAGAACGGCGGCGCAGAGGACTACGGCGCCAATTCCATCAAGATGCTGAAAGGCCTGGACGCGGTCCGCAAGCGTCCCGGGATGTACATCGGCGACACCGACGACGGCTCCGGTCTGCACCATATGGTGTACGAGGTCGTCGACAATGCCATCGACGAGATCCTGGCCGGCTATGCCTCCGAGGCCATCGTCACGCTCAACGCAGACGGATCGGTGACAGTCGTCGACAACGGCCGAGGCATCCCGACCGGCATCAAGGAGGACGACGACCAGAAGCCGAAGCGATCCGCTGCCGAGATCGTTTTCACCGAGCTGCATGCCGGCGGCAAGTTCGACCAGAACGCCTACAAGGTGTCAGGCGGCCTGCACGGCGTCGGCGTCTCGGTCGTCAACGCGCTGTCGACCTGGCTCAGGGCGCGCATCTGGCGCGAGGGCAAGGAACATTTCATCGAGTTTCACGACGGCGTCGCCGTTGCCCCGCTCAAGGTTGTCGGTGAGGCTGACGGGCGCACGGGAACAGAGGTGTCGTTCCTGCCGAGCCCCAATACCTTCACCATGACGGACTTCGACTATCCGACACTGGAGCACCGGCTGCGCGAGCTGGCGTTCCTCAATTCCGGTGCGCGTATCGTGCTGCGCGATGAACGGCACGCCGACATCAAGTCGGAGGAGATGAGCTACGACGGCGGCGTGGCAGCCTTCGTGCGCTATCTCGATCGCTCCAAGACAGGACTGTTCGACGAGCCGGTCATGCTGCGCGGCGAGCGCGACGGCGTCACGCTCGAGGTGGCGCTGTGGTGGAACGACAGTTACCACGAGCATGTTCTGTGCTTCACCAATAACATTCCGCAGCGTGACGGCGGCACGCATCTGGCAGGCTTCCGCGCGGCACTGACGCGTGTCATCAACAAGTATGCGGAAGAGTTGGCCATCGCCAAGAAAGAGAAGGTGGCGCTGACCGGCGACGACTCGCGCGAGGGTCTGACCTGTGTTCTCTCGGTCAAAGTGCCCGACCCGAAGTTCTCCAGCCAGACCAAGGACAAGCTCGTCTCCTCCGAGGTCAAGCCCGTGGTCGAAGGCATCGCCGGCGACCAGCTCACGGCCTGGTTCGAGGAGCACCCGAAAGAAGGCAAGATCATCATCACCAAGATCGTCGAGGCAGCGCTGGCGCGTGAGGCCGCGCGCAAGGCGCGCGAGCTGACGCGGCGCAAGGGGGCGCTCGATCTCAATTCCCTGCCGGGCAAGCTCGCCGAATGCCAGGATCGCGATCCGGCCAACACCGAGATGTTCATCGTCGAGGGCGACAGCGCTGGTGGCTCCGCCAAGCAGGGACGCAACCGCGAGTTCCAAGCCGTGCTGCCTATTCGCGGCAAGATCCTGAACGTGGAGCGCGCCCGCTTCGACAAGATGTTGTCCAGCCAAGAGATCGGCACGCTCATCACGGCGCTCGGCACCGGCATCGGCCGCGACGACTTCAATATCTCGAAGCTGCGTTACCATAAGATCATCATCATGACGGACGCCGACGTCGACGGCGCTCACATCCGCACCTTGCTGCTCACTTTCTTCTACCGTCAGATGCCGACGCTGATCGAGAAGGGGCACCTCTATATTGCCCAGCCACCGCTCTACAAAGTGACGAAGGGCAAGAGCGAGACCTATCTCAAAGACCAGCGCGCGCTGGAGGATTATCTGATCGACTCAGGGCTCGAAGGCTGCGCGCTGGCGCTGGGCACTGGTGAGATGCGCGCCGGGCAGGATTTACGGTCGATCGTCGAGCAGGCGCGCGGGATCGTCAAAGTCATGGACGATCTGCACTCGCGCTACGCTCGTTACGTGGTCGAGCAAGCGGCTATCGGCGGCGCGTTCGACCAGAAACTGCTGCTGTCGGCGGAAGCTGCCAATGGCGTGGCCAGCGAGATCGCGCAGCGGCTCGACGCCATAGCCGAGGAGACGGAGCGCGGCTGGCAGGGTCGCTTCGGCAACGACGGTTTCGCCTTCAAGCGCGAAGTGCGCGGCGTCACCGAGGTCCAGATCCTGGATCGTGCGCTGTTGGGCTCGCTCGATGCACGGCGTCTCAACGAGCGCAACGCGCATCTGCGCGAGGTCTACGGCGCTCCCGGTGCGCTCAAACGCAAGGAAGGCGAGACGCGTATCTTCGGGCCGCGCACGCTGCTCGATGCTGTGTACGAGACCGGCCGCAAGGGCTTGTCCCTCCAGCGCTACAAGGGTCTGGGCGAGATGAACCCAGGGCAGCTCTGGGAGACGACGCTCGACCGCGAGGTGCGCACGCTCCTGCAGGTCAAGCTCGGCGATCTCAACGAGGCGGACGAGATCTTCTCCAAGCTCATGGGCGACGTGGTGGAGCCGCGCCGCGAGTTCATCCAGGACAACGCGCTGAGCGTCGCCAATCTGGACGTGTGAGGCGTGCCCGGCGCGCTGCCGGACGTCGGTTCGATGCTGCAGTGGCGAGAGAGCCGCAGCCATCCGTCTCACACGTGCCATGTTTGGGGCATAATCGCTGCTCGCGGGACATGGGCAAGCGGTGGGGGCCGCAACGCGGCACCGCTTTCCGGGAGGCATCCATGCAGAGAATTTTGCTGTCCACCGGCAACATCATCGTTTCGCTGGTGCTGGGCGCGGTCGCGATCGCTTTTGTCGGCATCAACTATCCGGAAACGCTGGATCAGATCATCAACCTGGCGACCAGCGCAAAGAGCTATATCGTCTCCACCAACCTGCCGCCGAAATACAACGTATGGGTGCGCTTGCTGCTGGAGGAGAAGCAACTCGTCTTCATGTTCTTCACCGTTGTCATGCGCATCCTGCTCGCGATCCTGCAGAGCATCGCATTCGGCTTCTTCGGCCGTGAGCGCACTGCCTGAAGGCCCACCAACACGGTCAACAAACCGCTGGCGATCACCCCCGGGAAGGCCTACTTCTTGGACTTCAGAACAGTTGCGCCATGTGAACGGATGAGACGCCAATGAGGAAGAACCAGCTACGCAAGACCCTGGCGGAGGGCGGCCGTATCGTGAATGGCTGGCTCGCCATTCCCAACTCCTATTCCGCCGAGGTGATGGCGCATCAGGGCTGGGATGCCGTCACCATCGATCTGCAGCACGGCCCTGTCGACTTCCAGATTGCCGTGACCATGCTGCAGGCGATCTCGACGACGAGCGCCGTGCCGATGGCGCGCGTACCGTGGAACGACGCGGCCATCATGATGAAGCTGCTCGACGCCGGCGCCTATGGCTTGATCTGCCCGATGATCAACACCAAGGAGGAGGCCGAGCAGTTCGTGAGCTTCTGCCGCTATCCGCCGCTCGGCACGCGCTCCATGGGGCCGAACCGCGCCGTGCAATACGGCGGTGCGGACTACTGGCAGGGCGCCAACGAGGAGATCATCCTGCTGGCGATGATCGAGACGCGCAAAGGCGTGCAGAACCTGGACCAGATCCTGTCGGTCAAGGGGCTCGACGGCGTGTACGTCGGCCCGTCCGATTTGTCGCTCAGCTTGGGCAAGCCGCCGACGCTCGATCCGTCGGACAAGGAAGTGCTCGAGGCCATGGCCACCATCTGCAAGAAGACGCGCGAGCGCAACCTCATCGCCGGCGTGCACACGGATGGCGCCAAGACGGCGCTGCGCCGGTACGAGGAAGGCTACCAGCTCTGCACGATTCTCAATGACACGCGGCTGATGGCGATGGCGGCGGCTCAGGCGGTGAAGGAGGTCCGGGGCCAGGCTGCTCCGGCCGCGCCCAAGACGTATTGATCCGACCTTGCCGAACCCTTTCCGGCCAGAGATGAGCGGCAGCGCCCCACAAAGCGCTGCCGCAATGCGTTGTGCCCAGCATCGGGGCTTGCCCCAACACCCGGTCGCAGTTCAGGTTCCCCTTCCGATTCGCCAAACCGGACCGGCGCCATGGATGACAGATTTCTCGTGCAGGCCGCGATACTTCTCGCGGCAGCGGCCATTGCCGCGCCGCTGGGGCGACGCCTGCGCATCGGCTCCGTCCTGGGCTATCTGCTCGTCGGCATGCTCATCGGGCCATTCGGCTTAGGCCTCATCTACGAGGTGTACGAGCTCGACAGCATCAGGAACATCGCCGAGCTCGGCGTCGTATTGCTGTTGTTCCTGATCGGGCTGGAGCTGCGGCCGGTCCGCCTGTGGGGCATGCGCCGGGCGATCTTCGGTGCGGGCGCGGCCCAGGTCTTCGCCACGGGTGCTCTGCTTGCCCTGGCAGCAATGCCATATGGCATCTCTCCAGCTACCGCGGTCGTGGTCGGTCTGGCGCTGGCCATGTCCTCGACCGCCTTCGTGCTGCAGCTTCTGGAGGAGAAGAAGGAGCTGGCGCAACGGCACGGACGTCTGGCGTTCTCGATCCTATTGTTTCAAGACCTGGCCGCCATCCCGCTGATCGCCATCGTGCCGCTGCTGGCCGTACGCGGCTCCACAACCGCGCTCGAGGCGCTGCTGGCGATCGTGAGGGCGGCCGTGGTCATCGTCGCCGTCGTCATCGTCGGGCGGTTTCTGCTCAACCGGGTCTATCGCGTGGTGGCAGCCTCCGGCGTACGCGAGGCCATGACCGCGAGCGCGCTGCTCACCGTCATCGGCGTGGCGCTGGCCATGCACTCGGCGGGGCTGTCAGCTGCGCTGGGCGCGTTCCTTGCCGGGGCCATGCTCGCGGATTCGGAATATCGCCATCAGATCGAGGCCGACATCCAGCCATTCGAGGGCCTGCTGCTCGGTCTCTTCTTCATGGCCATCGGCATGTCGCTCGATCTGGGCCTGCTCGGGCGTGAGCCGGTGGCGATTCTGGCCATGGTTGCGGCACTGGTCGCGATCAAGGCGCTGGTGCTGTATGCCGTGGGCCGCTGGCAAGGGCTCGGCAACAGGCCGTCGCGGCGGCTCGCCTTCGCCATGTCGCACGGCGGCGAGTTCGCCTTCGTTATTCTCGGACTGGTGGCTGGGGCTCATCTACTCGACGAGGAGCTAGCCGGCAGGCTGTCCGTGGTCGTCACGCTCTCCATGGCGGCGACGCCGTTCCTCATGCTGGCGGATGGAATGATGCGCCGTCCGCGCCGCGATGCCGATCCGGTCTACGATACGCCGCCGGCCGAGGAGCAGCATGTCGTCATTGCCGGTTTCGGTCGCTTCGGCCAAATCGTGGCACGCGTGCTGCGCGCCAAGCGCATCCCGTTCACCGCGCTCGAGATCAATCCCGAGCAGGTCGATTTCGTGAACCGCTTCGGCAGCAAGGTCTACTACGGCGATGCCAGCCGCCTCGACATCCTGGAAGCGGCGCAAACGGGCAAGGCGAGCGCATTCGTGCTGGCCATCGACGATGTGGAAACGTCTATCAGGACGGCCGATCTCGTGCGCCGGCATTTCCCGCATGTGCCGATCTATGCGCGGGCGCGCAACCGCCAGCACGTCTACCGGTTGATGGATCTCGGTGTGACGAACATCCGGCGCGAGATGTTCCTGGCCTCGCTGGACCTGACGCGCAAGCTGCTGCGCGGCCTCGGCCTCGACGAGGCGGACGTGAAGCGCACCACGGACACCTTCATGACGTTCGATCGCAAGCGCCTTTATGACGGCTACAAGGACGCGAGTGATATCCAGAAGCAGCAGGTGCAGGCGCAGAAGTATGCCCAGGAGCTGGAGCAGCTCTTCAATCAGGATGCTGAAGAGGACGCGCGCGCAGCCGCTGACGAAAAGCGGACTCAGACATCATGAGAGCGGTGATGCTCCAGCCTCAACCCTGCTCGGCCGAAGCATCCTTCCCTGAGCCGGTGATCTCCCTCAGCCGTATCAGGTTGAGCGGCAGCAGCATCAAATGCAGTGCAAGCACGGGCAGCAACCAATTCACACCGCTGTAGATGATGAAAGCGACATTGCTGCAGATGGCGGTGATGCGTAGCAAACGCATATCGCGCATAGCGAACGTCATCAGCACCAGCGCCGAGGCGATAAAGCCGGCAACATCGGACGGAACCATGGTTGACTTTCCCAATGGAAGCTTTTCAGTTCCTCTTGGGCGTGACCCTGGCGCATGATCGCTGGACTTGGTCGCAACCGCTGTTCCTTTGGGAACAGGGTTGGTCATCAGCCTCCATCAGAAACACGCATCGCACCGGCTTTCACGAGGGCGTCGATCTCGGATTGGCTGATGCCTGCCTCGCGCAGCACGTCAGGGCCGTCGGCGCCGAGCACAGGCGCGTGCAGCCGGTAGCTCGCCGGCGTCTTCTCGAAGGCGAAGGGGCTGGATGTCGTGCGGATCGGACCCTCCGCCGGGTGCTCGCGTGTGGTGAAGAAGCCCGTCTCCTTCAGGTGCGGGTCCTCGAACAGGTCATCGATATCGTTGACACGCATGTGCGGGATGTCGGTCTCCTCGAAAAAGGCCAGCCATTCCCCCGTCGTGCGGGTCGGCATGAGCTCGGCGATGATCTGCTGCGCCGCCACCTGATTGTTGGCGCGTGCGGCCTGCGTGGCGAAGCGCGGGTCAGTGGCGAGATCGGGCCGCCCGAGCTTGGCCGTGAACGCCTCCCACTGCTTCTCGTTGTAGGGCAGGGCGCATACGTATCCGTCCTTGGTGCGATACGGCCGCCGGTGTTCCGACAGCACGCGGCCATAGCCGCTCGGACCGCGCGGCGGGTCCCATGTGGCGCCGAACATGTGCTCGACCAGCAGGAAGCCGACGAACGATTTCAGCATCGGCACTTCGACGCATTGGCCCTCGCCGGTGCGCTCGCGGTGCACGAGCGCCGCCAGGATTCCCATGGCCAGATGCAGGCCCGTGGTCTTGTCGATCATGAGGCTCGGCAGAAAACGCGGCGGCCCGCCGTCGACACGCGATTGCAGCATGGCGGCGCCGCTGGCGCCCTGCACCAGGTCGTCATAGGCCGCCTTGTGGCCGTAGGGACCGGAGCGGCCGTAGCCAAGGCCGTAGGCATAGACGATGCGCGGATTGATGGCTTTGACCGCGTCATAGCCGAGTCCTAGTCGCTCGATGGCCTGCGGGCGGCTGTTGTGTACGAACACGTCAGCCTTCATCACCAGCCGCTTGACGATGTCGATGGCTTCGGGGCGCTTGAGGTCGAGGCAGACGGAGCGCTTGTTGCGGTTCGCCGCCAGGTAGATCGGCCCCATTTTCGGCGTGCGCGGGTTGCCGGGCTGGCGGATGACGTCGCCCTCGGGCGGCTCGATCTTGATCACGTCGGCGCCCATGTCGGCCAGGTGCATGGTTGCCAGCGGCCCGAGCACGATGGCGGTCAGATCGATGATGCGGATTCCGTCGAGCGGGCCAGGCATTGCGACTCCGAATCGGAGTGTCCGATGACGATGTGTCCGCCAACTTGACGCTTGTCGCGAACGATCACAACGGCATACTCCACGCACGGCGCAGAAGAAACGCGCCAAAAGGAGCGGCAAATGCCCGAGTTCAGGTTCGAGCCCGCCGAAATGCCGCCCGGAGCCACGCAACTGCGCGCCGAGGTACGGGCATTCCTCGGCGAGGAGATCGGCACAGGCAGCTTCGTGCCCGGCATCGGCGCCATGATGACGGCCGATCCTGAATTCAGCCGCAAGTGCGGCACGCGCGGCTACATCGGCATGACCTGGCCCAGGCAATACGGTGGGCATGAGCGCTCGGCGCTCGAGCGCTATGTCGTCATCGAGGAGATGCTGGCCGCCGGTGCGCCGGTGATGGCGCATTGGATTGCCGACCGCCAGAGCGGGCCGCAAATCCTGCGCAACGGCAGCGAACGGGCGAGGAAGATGATCTTGCCGGAGGTCGCGGCGGGGCGCTGCTATTTTGCCATCGGCATGAGCGAGCCTGACACCGGCTCCGACCTGGCAAGCGTCAGGACGCGTGCGGGGAAAGTGGAGGGCGGATATCGGGTCACCGGGCGCAAGGTGTGGACCAGCTACGCACACGAGGCGCACTACCTCATCGCCCTGGTGCGGACCGGTGGGCGGCCGGAGGAGCGGCACGTTGGCCTGACTCAGCTTGTCGTCGATCTGAAGTCGCCGGGGATCACGATCCAGCCCATTCTCAACGTGTACGGAGGGCATGACTTCAACGAGGTGACGTTCGACGACGTGTTCGTGCCGGAGGATATGATCGTCGGCAACGAGGGCCAGGGTTGGGCCATGGTGACCTCGGAGCTGGCCTACGAACGCTCTGGGCCAGACCGGTTCATGTCGACCTACCGCTTGCTAGTCGAGGCGCTGCGGGAGCTGGGGAGTGATCCTGTGCCAGCCGCGGCCGTCGAGATGGGGCGGCTTATCGCACATCTGGCGACGCTGCGGCGGATGTCGACGTCCATTGCCGGGTTGCTCGAAAAGGGCGAGTCGCCAGTGACCGAGGCTGCCGTGGTCAAGGACCTCGGCACCACCTTCGAGCAGGAGATTCCGGAGGTGGTACGCAAGGTGCTGCCGATGGAGCCGCGGGTCATGCGCAATGGCGATCTCTTTGCCGAGCTGCAGCGGCTCGCCCAGCAGCAGGCGCCGAGCTATTCGCTGCGGGGTGGTACGCGAGAAATTCTGCGCGGCATGATCGCAAGAGGGCTCGGTCTCAGATGAGCGAGATGCGCGCTCTGATGCTGCGGTCGCTCGACCGCGTCGTGGCGGACACGCTCGATGTCAACGCGCGAGCGGCGGCAGACGGCGGCGCGGCCTTCCCGCAGAGGCTCTGGGCCGCGCTGGAGGAGCAGGGCATGACGGCGATCGGCGAGATCGCCGAGGGCGACCTGGGTTTTGCCGACGCCATGGCGCTGGTGCAGCGCGCCGCGTTCCACACGCTGCCTGTGCCGTTCGGCGAGACCATGCTGGCGCGACGCCTGCTGGCGCGCGCTGGGATGGACATTCCCGATGGGCTGCTGACAGTGGCGCCGCCTGGGGCGGCGGAGAACGTAAAGCTGACCGCTGGGCAGTTGACGGGCTTTGCGGCGGCCGTGCCGTGGGGTCGTCAAGTCGAGAGACTAGTGATCGCTGCCGGCGGATCCCTGGTGCTGGCGAATCCGTCGGCTGCCGTGGTGCGCCAGGACGTGAGCATCGCCGGCGAGCCGCGCGATACGCTTGATCTGGTAAGGGCCGCCGTGCTGGCCTCGGCGCCACTGGGCGATGCCGAGCGCATTGTGGAAGCAGAAGGCGCCCTGCTCAGGGCGGTGCAGATGGCTGGTGCGCTGGCGCGTGTGCTCGATCTCAGCCTCGTCTGGGTCAACGAGCGCATCCAGTTCGGCAAGCCGATCGCGAAATTCCAAGCCATCCAGCATCTGATGGCGCAACTCGCGTCCGAGGTTGCCGCGGCCAGTGCGGCGGCCGATATGGCGGTCGAGGCGTCCATTGGGGGGCCGGACCGGTTCGCCGTCGGCGTGGCCAAGGCGCGTACCGGCGAGGCGGTGGGCAAAGGAGCAGCGATTGCGCATCAGGCATTCGGCGCCATGGGCTTCACGCGCGAGCATGCGTTGCACTACGCAACGCGGCGGCTGTGGTCGTGGCGCGACGAGTTCGGCGGAGAGGCGTATTGGCAGGCCGAGATCGGGGGCGTCGTGGCCGCTAAAGGCGCGGATAGCCTCTGGGCGATGCTGACCGAGCGGGCCTGAAGCGGAAATCACAAGCGGACCGATCTGGGGAGGAGTGAATGGACAAAGCGGCGAGGACGGGTCTGCTGGTGGCGGTTGGCTTCCTGGCGGGGGTTACGGTTGCGACCGCCTTTGGCAAGGCGCAGGCGCCAGATGAGATCAAGCGCACCATTCTCCTGACCAAGCCCTTGGCAGCGCAGGGCTACAACGGGGTCATCGGCCGTGGCGAGGTTCCGCCTGGCATGGCGGCGCCAAGGCACACTCATCCCGGCGACGAGCTCGTCGTCCTGCTGGAAGGCGAGGTGGAGGTCGAGCTCGACGGCGCGCTGCCGGTGCGCGTCAGGGCTGGAGAGGCGATGCACGTCGAGGCCGGCCGGATGCATCGACCCAAGAGTGTGGGCATTGTGCCGGCCAAGTTCATCTCGGTCTGGATCGTGGAGAAGGACAAGCCGCTGACCATCAACGTGCCATGAGATCCTGGGCCTGCTCCTGTGACGCTGGCGCGGTAGCCTCCAGCCGCCGAACATGTACGATTATTCATCGTGCAGTTCGTGCCTTGAAAAACATCACCCTGTCACCTTCATGACACTATAAATGCAATTGAGACCCGGCTGTGGGTAACGGGGCGTCTGGCGAGCCGAATCGTGCACGATGTCGCGCAGGATATTGCAACGCGACGCATATGACCGCCGCCGGATAATTTGTCCCCGGCCCGTATTTTCTTAGTGAGCATTGAACCAGCTTCCGATGGAAGCGTTTGATTTGGGTTTGTCCGGGCGGCGAAGGGCTGAGCTGAGCAGACATGCCCAAACCAGCTTCCCGGTTCAGGTTGGTGGCGAGCGAGTGTGGCCAAGGCACCATGAGCTGCGGCCTAAACGTCGCAATGCCATCACGAGGGCCCGAACTTGGCGTAGGATGGATATGGAATTGCAAGAATGCTCGAAGGGGGGCAGCCCATGATGGAGGAGAGTGGGCAGCAGGTTGGGTGATACACGGACTCTAACCACCGCAGGGCAACGAAATGGCGACGCGCAGCGAGATCTTCGACATCTACAGTCAGGCCTATGACCGGCAGAAGCAGGCCGTCATGCCGCTGAAGGATTTTCTCGAGGGTTGCCGCAAGGACCCCTCGATGTATGCAACAGCAGCCGAGCGCATGCTGAAGGCAATAGGGGAGCCGAAGATGGTCAACACGGCGGAGGACCCCCGCCTTGGCCGCATCTTCATGAACCGGACGATCAAGGTCTACCCGGCGTTCAGCGACTTCTACGGTCTGGAGGAGACGATTGAGCGGATCGTCGGCTACTTCCGGCATGCCGCGCAGGGCCTCGAGGAGCGCAAGCAAATTCTCTACCTGCTGGGACCCGTCGGCGGCGGCAAGTCGTCTTTGGCCGAACGGCTCAAGGATCTGATGGAGCAGTGCCCGATCTACGTGCTGAGGGCAGGACAGGACACGAGCCCGATCTTCGAAAGCCCGCTCGGTCTCTTCAATCCCGAGACCATGGGCACCCACTTGGAGGACAAGTACGGAATTCCTGAACGCGCTCTCACCGGCTATATATCGCCCTGGGCGGTCAAGCGGCTCGATGAGTTCGGCGGCGACATCGCCAAGTTCTCGGTCGTGAAGCTATTTCCCTCGAAGCTGCGCCAGATCTGCGTTGCCAAGACGGAGCCCGGCGACGAGAACAACCAGGACATCTCGGCTCTCGTCGGCAAGGTCGACATCCGCAAGCTCGAGCACTACGGACAGAACGACGCCGACGCCTACTCCTACTCCGGCGGCCTCAACCGCACGACGCAGGGGCTCCTCGAGTTCGTCGAAATGTTCAAGGCGCCGCTCAAGATGCTGCATCCGCTGCTGACGGCGACGCAGGATCGCACCTATGTGGGCACCGAGAACGTCGGCGCCATGCCCTACCAGGGCATCATCGTCGCCCACTCCAACGAGAGCGAGTGGCAGAGCTTCCGCGCCAACCGCACCAATGAGGCGTTCCTGGATCGCATCTGCGTCATCAAGGTGCCCTACTGCCTGCGGGTAGCCGAGGAGAAGAAGATCTACGAGAAGCTGCTGAATGCCAGCGAGCTGTCCGAGGCACCATGTGCGCCGGGCACACTCGAGATGCTGGCGCAGTTCTCGGTTTTGAGCCGCCTCAAGGAACATGAGAACTCGGCGTTGCACTCCAAGATGCGCGTCTACGACGGCGAGAGCCTGAAGGATACCGATCCCCAGGCCCGAACTATGCAGGAGTATCGGGACGCGGCGGGCGTGACTGAAGGCATGGACGGCGCTTCCACCAGGTTCGCCTACAAGATCCTGTCGGAGACGTTCAACTACGACAGTCTGGAGATCGGCGCCGATCCCGTGCATCTGATGTACGTGCTCGAGCAGTCGATCAAGCGCGAGCAGATGCCGGAGGAGACCGAGCAGCGCTACCTGGAGTTCATCAAGGAGGAGCTGGCACCGCGCTACGCGGAGTTTATCGGTAACGAGGTGCAGAAAGCGTACCTGGAGTCCTACAACGACTACGGCCAGAACCTGTTCGATCGCTACGTGGCCTATGCCGACGCCTGGATCGAGGATCACGACTTCAAGGATCCCGACACCGGCCAGCTCATGAGCCGCGAACTGCTGGATCAGGAGCTGTCCAAGATCGAAAAGCCGGCGGGCATCGCCAACCCGAAGGACTTCCGCTACGAGGTGGTGAAGTTCTCGCTCCGGGCACGGGCGCGCAACGGCGGCAAGAACCCCGACTGGACCAGCTACGAGAAGATCCGCGACGTCATCGAGCGGCGCATGTTCAGCCAGGTCGAGGATCTGCTCCCCGTCATCAGCTTCGGCGCCAAGAAGGACACGGAGTCCGAGAAGAAGCACCACGAGTTCGTCGATCGCATGGTCGAGCGTGGGTACACCAAGCGTCAGGTGCGCCGCCTCGTGGAATGGTACATGCGGGTGAAGAAATCGGGCTGACGGCCGGCAGGATCGTGAGTTCCCATGAACATCATCGACCGGCGCCTTAACCCCAAGTCGAAGAGCCTTGGCAACCGGCAGCGTTTCATGCGCCGGGCCAAGGCCGACATTCGCGAGGCGGTCAAAGACGCGCTGAAGAAGCGCAAGGTCACCGAGGTCGAGGGATCCGAGAAGATCTCGATCCGTTCCAAGAGCGTGCGCGAGCCGCAGTTCTCGCACAGCCGGGACAGCGGCAATCGCGATTTCATCCTGCCGGGGAACAAGGACTACAAGGTCGGGGATCTCATTCCCAAGCCGCAGGGTGGGGGTGGTGGCGGTCGCGGCGGCCAGGCTAGTGCCGACGGGACGGGTGAGGACGATTTTGTCTTCACGCTGTCGAAGGACGAGTTCCTCGACCTGTTCTTCGAGGACTTGAAGCTCCCAAATCTTGTCAAGACGCAGCTCAAGGACTTGAAATCGCCCGTGCCGCAGCGGGCCGGCTATACGACCGATGGACCGCCGGCCAAGCTGAACCGCGTGCGCACCATGCGGCGCAGCCTGGCGCGGCGCATCGCCCTGCGCAGGCCCAAGAGCGAGGACGTCTTGCGCCTGGAAGCAGAGCTGGCTGAAGCCGAGGCCGAAACGCCGCGGGATGATTTCCGCATCGCGGAGATCAAGGCACGTCTGCAGCGCCTCATTACGCTGCGGCGTACGATCGCCTACGTCGATCCGCTGGACCTGCAGTACAACCGCTTCGAGCGCGTGCCCAAGCCCGCCACCCAGGCCGTCATGTTCTGCCTGATGGACGCGTCGGCCTCCATGACCGAGCCGCTCAAGGAACTGGCCAAGCGCTTCTTCATGCTGCTGCACGTATTCCTGTCGCGGCACTATCGCGACGTCGACGTGGTCTTCATCCGGCACACGAGCACGGCCAGCGAGGTCGACGAGGAGACATTCTTCCGCGGCGTGGAAACCGGCGGCACGGTCATCTCCACGGCGCTGGAGGAGATGGACAAGATCGTGCGCGATCGCTATTCGCCCGAGGACTGGAACATCTACGCGGCTCAGGCTTCGGACGGCGACAACATTCCCGACGACATGGGCCACTGCCTTGATCTCGTCGAGCAGAAGCTGCTGCCCGTAAGCCAGTATTTCGCCTATATTGAAGTCAGCGAGCGGCCGGGACCGGGCGAGACCATTGTCTGGCACGGCTACAAGGAGGTCGCGGACCGGAACAAGCACTTCGCCATGCGCCGCGTCTCCAACCCGGCCGAGATCTTTCCGGTCTTTCACGAGCTCTTCTCGAGCTCGGCGACGGCCTAGCGGGGCAGACATGACCGCAACCACATCTGTTGCCGCCAAGCCGCTGTTCACCGGGCCGGAGTGGAACTTCGACCTGCTGCGCGACACCTATGATGCCATCGCCGAGATCGGCCTCGGCGAGATGGGGCTGGATATCTACCGCAACCAGATCGAGGTCATCACGGCCGAGCAGATGCTCGATGCCTATTCCTCGATCGGCATGCCGGTCATGTACCGGCACTGGTCGTTCGGCAAGCGTTTCGCGCGCGACGATGTGCTCTATCGCAAAGGCTACCGCTCGCTCGCCTTCGAGATCGTCATCAACTCCGACCCCTGCATCAACTACATCATGGAGGAGAACTCCATGACCATGCAGGCGCTCGTCATGGCGCATGCCGCCATGGGTCACAACCACTTCTTCAAGAACAACTACCTGTTCCGGCAGTGGACCCAGGCTGACGCCATCCTGGAGTATCTGGCCTTCGCAAAGAAATTTGTGGCCGAGTGCGAGGAGCGCTACGGCCTGTCGCAGGTCGAGGCCGTGATGGATGCCGCGCACGCGCTGATGAACCAGGGCATCAGCCGCAATGCGCAGCCGCGGCGGCGCCATGATCCCGCGCGCGAGCGCGAGCGTGAGATCCGCCGCCGCGAGTACGCCATCGAGATCTACAACGAGCTGTGGCGTACGCTGCCGCAGGCCAAGAAGCAGGAGCCCGAGAAACCCGAGGAGAACAAGGCCGAGCAGCAAGCGCTGCAACTCCCCGAAGAGAACCTGCTCTATTTCCTGGAGAAGAACGCGCCCAAGCTGGACGGCTGGAAGCGCGAGCTGCTGCGCATCGTGCGCGTGCTGTCGCAATACTTCTATCCGCAGCGCCAGACGAAGGTCATGAACGAGGGCTGCGCGACGTTCGTGCATTACGAGATCGTCAACCGCATGTTCGAGCGCGGCCTGCTCACCGAAGGCTCCATGCTCGAGTTCATGCACATGCATTCGGCAGTCGTGAATCAGCCGGCCTTTTCCGATCGCGGCTTCTCGGGGCTCAATCCCTATGCCTTGGGTTTCGCCATGATGCGCGACATCAAGCGCATCTGCACGGAGCCGACCAAGGAGGATGGGACCTGGTTCCCCGATATCGCCGGCAACCAGGACTACATGGGCGTGCTGCGGCAGGCGTGGGCCGACTTCCGCGACGAGAGCTTCATCCTGCAATACTTGAGCCCGCAGGTGATCCGCGACTTCCGCCTGTTCCACCTGCGCGACCAATCCGACAGCCCGGCGACGCGCGTGGAGGCGATCCACGACGAGCAGGGCTATCGCAACGTGCGCCGGATGCTCGGCCGGCTGTACGACGTCTCTCAGCAGGATCCCGATATCCAGGTCACTGATGCGGACCTGTCGGGCAGCCGGCGGCTGGTGCTCACGCACTTCGTGCGCGACGGCATCCTGCTCGACAAGGACGAGTGCGACCGCACGCTGATGCACGTGGCGCGGCTCTGGGGCTTCCGCGTGCGGCTGGTCGAGGTCGACGCCGCGACCGGCAACAAGCTGCGCGAGCACGAGACGCTGCCGCTGCCTTGATACCGCGGGTAACGCTGCTCCTCCATCTCAGCCACCACGCATCGCCTGCGCTGTGGCGCCTCCTCGCCCGTTCAGAATACCTCTCAGGTAGTTGCGGCGCCGGTTGTGCGCGGCATCCTGCCGAGCCTTGTACTCAGGCGTTGCGAGAGGACTTCGGGATGGGCGAGAGCTTCTTGTGGGGACCCCTGGTCCTGTTTGCCGTGGTGATGACTCTGACCCCAGGCCCGAACGTCGTCTTGGTCACGGCCTCCGGTGCGAACTTCGGTTTTCAGCGCACGATCGCACAGATGCTAGGGATCACGCTCGGCTTTGGATTTATGGCTGTCGCTTCGGGGTTGGGCCTGGCCGGCGTGGTTCAAGCCGAACCGCGTGTGCACACGGTGCTGAAGTATGCCGGTGCCATCTATTTTCTTTATCTCGCTTGGCGGATTGCGCGCGCCGATGGCGCCAGTGGTGTCTCGGCGCGCGCAAAGCCCATCGGTTTCCTCGAAGCGGTACTGTTCACGTGGATGAACCCCAAGGCCTGGGTGTCCGCCTTGGGTGCGCTCGCGGCCTACACCACCATGGGCGGCAACGTGTTGTGGGAAACCTCGGTGATTGCCGCCGTGCTCGCGACGTTCTGCTTGCTGTCGTGTGTCATTTGGGCCGGTTTCGGCACCATCATCGGGCGCTTCATCGCCGAGCCGCGCGCTCGCATGACGTTCAATTGGTCGATGGCGAGTCTGCTCGTGCTTTCTCTCATACCGGTGTTTTGGTGACGCCCGAAGCAATAGGAGGGTCAGTCTGCTTCATCACCGACTGGCGCCTCGGATTGCGACACGCTAACGTCTCCTCCTCGATCATCAATTCTGGCTCGGCTTGCGCCGGCGCAGGGGAGAAGCGCGCATGGCGCACAAAGGCTTGATCTTCGGCATCTTTCTCGCACCGTTCCATCGTGCGGGCGACAACCCGACACTCGCCATCGCGCGCGACATGGAGCTGATCGAGTGGCTGGATCATCTCGGCTATGACGAGGCCTGGATCGGCGAGCATCACTCGGCTGGCTGGGAGCTGATTGCCTCGCCGGAACTCGTCATCGCCGCCGCCGCCGAGCGCACCAAGAACATCAGGCTAGGGTCGGGCGTGACGAGCCTGCCCTATCACCACCCGCTGCTGGTCGCGAACCGCTTCGTGCAGCTCGATCACATGACGCGCGGGCGCGCGATGCTGGGCTGTGGGCCGGGAGCGTTGGTGTCGGACGCCTACATGCTGGCGATCGAGGCCTCGACGCAGCGCCGGCGCATGGATGAATCGCTCGATGCCATCACGCGGCTGCTCAAATGCGAGGAGCCGGTGACGATGAAGACCGACTGGTTCGAGATGCGGGAGGCGCGGCTGCACCTGGCGCCATACACCGATCCGCATTTCACCATCGCGGTGGCGAGCACGCAGACGCCGGCCGGCATGATTGCGGCGGGCAAGTACGGCCTCGGCATCCTGTCACTGGGCGCCGGCATTCCCGGTGGTCCGGAGGCGCTGGCCAAGCAGTGGACCATTGCCGAGGAGGAGGCGGCCAAGCACGGGCGAGCCATGGACCGTCGCGACTGGCGCCTCGTCATCAATATGCACACGGCCGAGGACGACGAGAAGGCCCTGCGCGAGGTGCATGCCGGCGAGCGCATCGAGACGGTGAGCTATTTCGAGGAGACGCTGGGGCGTCCGCCCGGACGCGCCGACGATCCGCTGCGCGAAGGTGTCAAGATGGGCTCCACCTTAGTCGGCTCGCCGGACACGGTGGCTAGGGGCATAGAGCGGCTGATCGAGCTGAGCAAGGGCGGCATCGGCGGCGTCATGTTCCGCGCGCACGAATGGGCCAACAGCGAGGCCACCATGCGCAGCTACGAGCTGTTCGCGCGCTGGGTGATGCCGCGCTTCCAGGGCTCGCTCGACACCGTGATCGCCTCGCGCGACTGGGCCCGCGCCAACCGCAAGACCATCTTCGCGCCCAACGTCAAGGCGATCGAGAAGGCCTACACGGATGCCGGCAAGGCGGTGCCGGAGGATTACAAGGTGCGGCTCGTGGGCGGCCGTGACGGCGGCGAGGAGAAGTAGTTTCGGGCAGGCGAGCGAAGGTCAGCTATCCTGCACCGCCCGGCGCAGCGCCGCACGAGCCAGCAGTCGCGTGGAGTCCAGCGTCGGCAACGGAGAGTTCGCGTCGTTGATGACAAGCGGGATCTCGGTGCACCCCAGGATGACGGCGTCGCAGCCTTCCTCCTTCATCCGGGCGATGACGCTCTGAAAATAGGCGACCGCCTCTGGCTTGAACGTGCCGCGAACCAGCTCATCCATGATGATGCGATTGATCTCGTCGCGTTCTTGGGGAGTCGGCCGCACGTAGGAGAGGTTGCGGGCGTCAAGCTTCGTTGGATAGACATCGCTGTCAACGAGCCAGCGCGTTCCAGTCAGGCCGAGACGCCGATACCCGCGCGTGGCGGCCTCGGCAGCGACGACCTCCGCAATGTGCAGCCACGGCAGCGGAGAGTGCGGCTCGACGGTGGCGAGTGCTTGGTGGATCGTATTGTCGGGGCAGATCAGGAATTCGGCGCCGATCTTCGCGAGCTTGTGCGCCGAGGCGAGCATCAGCTCGCCGACGCCCTGCCAGTCGTTGCGATCCAGGCATTTCACATAGGCGGCGAGCGAAGGTGTGTGCATCGAGACCTCGGGATGCGCATGAGGCCCGAGGAATTCAGCGCCTTCCAGGCAGATGGTTCGGTAGCACAGCGCCGCGCCTTCGGCCGAGCAGGCAACGATCCCAATATGTCGAGGCATGATGTGTCGCCATGCCGGGGCGGCTTCAGCTCGTCTCGAACAGGTCGGCGGCGCGCTTGCCGATGGCGTCGGCCTTCCAGGTCGGGATCTTGAACTCCCAGCCGGTTGCCTTGGCGTTGATGTCGTCGGCGGCTTTCTTGGCATCGCCCTCGCCGATAGCGGTCAGCGACAGCCACGCGCCGCCGTCCTCCTTGCGCAGGCGGAAGGTGACCTTGGGACCGCCCTCGGACTCCAGCGTCAGCACGCTCACCTTGTCGCCCGTGGGCGTCGCGTCGAGCTTGCGCACGTCCTCCAGATCGATGGACGAGAACGCCTGCGGGATCGGATCCACGGCGCCCTGCTTGAGCTTCTTGCCCTCTGGGATCTGCGCCAGCTTGAACTTCTCTTTCTCGTCGGTGCCTTTCTCGATCACGAGCGGCGCTTCGCCGGGATGCTCTGCTGTTAGCCGCGAGATTTTGCTGGTGTCGGTGTTGAAGATGCCGGTCAGCACCCAGTCGCGCACCTCGGCGGCGGCTTTCGGCTCACCGCTGGCGAGCCAGGTCTGGGCGTCGCCGGACCGCCGCACGTAGAAGCCGCCGCGGCCGGAGCCGAACGCGTCATTGCGGCTCTTGCCGAGGATCACGTCGGCGAGCGGCTTGCCCTTGTCGTCGAGGATGCGGACCTGGCGCGACTTGGCGTCCTTGGCCGTCGGGTCTTCCAGCTCGAGCAGACTGTAGCGATCCTTGTTGGCCGTCTTCGGATCGATGAGCTGCGCGTTGGCGAGCTGCAGCACCAGCGTGCGCGCCTTCTCCGCGTTGGCAGGGTAGCCGGCGCGCTCCTTGATCTTCCATTGCTCGCCTGCGCGTTCGACGGTCAGCTTCTTGTCGCCTTGGGTCACCTCGATGGCGGCGACGCTATTCACCGAGCGCAGAAGCTCGGGGACCAGCGGCTGGCCCTCGATGCGGCCCGGCGAGAAGCGATTGGCGGACGCGTACAGCACCGCAGCGAGCAGGACCGCGATGAGGGTGACACCGGCCAGAACGGTGAATTGGCGAGGCTTGATCACGTTTCTCTCCTCGGACGTACGGTTATTTCGGGGTGCGCTGCCGTCGTAGGAGCCCGATCGCGAGCCCGCCCAGCCCGATGGCCAGCGGTATCAAGGCGATATTGAAGAACTTGAGCCGGCCGCCGAGGCTGTCGATGTCCTGGCGCAGGGCGAGCTTGACGTCGCGCAGCTCGCGCCTAACTCCGATCATCTCACCGCGCGCCGTCTCGATGGTCTGCTTGTCGGCGTCGGATAGGATCAGATTGCCGCCCTCCCCGCCCTTGGTCTCCATCTTGGCGACCTTGTCCTGCAGCTCCTTGAGCTGGGCGACCAGCGTCTGCTCCTTCTCGCGGAAACGGCGCTCGGCGTCGCGGCGGATCTCGCTGACCATCTCGAAGGGGCGATCGTTGATGCCGCGCCCGCGCAAACCGGCCAGAGCCTCGCCGCCGGACAGGTTTTCCAGCGCATTGAGAACGAATGCCGCGTTGTGCGCCTGCGGCACGGCCACCTGCTGGCCGAGGAAATCGCGCACCTCGACCCAGAACTGGTCGTTCAGCATGTCGCTGTCGGCAACGACGACGATGTTGACGTTGCCGCCGGCGATAAACGACTTGTCGGGCTCAGCTGGCTTGGCGTCCTTCGCGTCCTTGGCCTCGGCCTTCGGCGCCTCGGGCGGCTTGTCCTTGGCGTCCTCGGGTTTGGCCTCGGGAGGCTTGGGCCTGCCGTCGGGAAATGCGCTCTTGGCCTCGCCGGCGATGCGGGCCGCCAGCATCAGCGGCTTGCCGCCAGATTTGAAGTCGCGCAGCAGGGCCAATGGATCGGGCTGGAAGCGCAGCTTCTCCGTATCCAGCTCGCCGCCTTTCGCCGTGGTCTCGATGATGGGTGTGACATCTGTTGTGGCGCCTTCGGCCTTGGTCAGGATGCCGGTGCTCGCCAGATGCAGTCGCTCGATGCTGGCGGCCAGCACGTCCTTCTCGTTGATCTGATTTTTGTCGATCTGCAGCCAGCCGAGATAGTCGGTGACAACGGGGCGCCGGCCGCCGCCGAACTGCACGCGACGCGCCAGCGCCGGATCGCCGGCGGCCTTGGCCGGATCGAGGCCGACGCCCCAGGCCTTCAGCAGCTTGAGCAACTCGGCATTGGGCCCGGCTCCCGGCATCGGCATGCCCATCATGCCGCCTTGGGCCGGGCTGGTTTCGGCTACGGGATCGACGAAGGCGAGGATACGGCCGCCGCCGAGCGCGAACTGGTCGATGGCATAGGCGGCATCCGCCGTCAGCCCGTCGGGCTGCACCAGCATCAGCACGTCGATATCCGCCGGCACGGACTTGATGTCCGGCTGCAGGGTGCGCACCTCGAAGAATTCGCGGATCTGCTCCATCACCATCCAGGGCTGGGCCGGCTGGCGCATCGGCTGCATGGGGTTCATGCCGCCGTCGATGGGGATCCCAGCGATGAGCCCGACCACGCGCTTCTTGGGATTGGCGAGGCCGTTGATGAGCTTGGTCAAATCGTACTCGAGAAAGCGCTCGCGATCTGGCGAGAAGAACTCGACGGAGGCATCGTTGTCGGTGGTGTTGGAGGCGACCATGCCGAAATAGCCGGTCTCGCCGTCCTGGTTGAGCCGCACGCCTCTGAGCCCGCTGGCGACTGCGCGGTCCTCTACGTCGGAGAAGGCCTCCGGCTCCAGGAACGCGAGCTGCAGCTTGCCGTTCGAGAGGTCGCGGTACTGCTCCAGCAGCGCCTTCACGCGCTCGAAATACTTGCCGTAAAGCGGCGCCACCTCGCCCAACTTGCGCGTGTAGTAGACGCGCAGGTTGACCGGCTCCTCCATCTTGGCGAGCACTTTCCTGGTACCGTCCGAGATGGTGTAGAGGTGGTCCGCGGTCAGGTCCGCCTTGACGTTCTTGAACAGCAACGCCGACAGCAGGTTGACCGCCAGCAGCAGCACGGCGGCCAGGCCGATGGCGCCCCACGCCAGCGTCGAGCGGTCGAGCCGGGCAGCGCCGCGCACCAGCTCTCCCGGTGCGATGAGCGTCCAACCGGAAATGCCGTGTCCGACCTTTGCGGCCTTGGCGCGCCAATCGGGAGTTGCCGGAGAAGCCATGTGCTTTTTCCTTCAGGCGGCTTTGCGCTGCTCGACGACGATGACGTTGGCGAACAGGAAGAAGGCAATCACCGACGCGTAGAAGATGAGGCTCGGCAGGGCGAACACGCCCTTGGCGATCTGGTCGTAGTGGTTGAGGAAGCTCATCGAGATGATGGCCTGGACCAGGAAGCTCGGCGCCCACGGGCGGAAGAAGTTCAGCACCAGCTCAGCGCCGCTCATGACGAACAGGAAGCAGATAGTGGCGGCGACGATGAAGGCGATCACCTGGTTCTTGGTGAGCGCCGAGATGCAGGAGCCGATGGCGAGGAAGGCGCCGGCCATCAGGAAGCTGCCGACGTAGCCGGCGAAAATGACGCCGTTGTCCGGGTTGCCCAGGATGTTGACGGTGATCCACATCGGGAACGTGAGGGCGAGTGCCACGCCGATGAAAATCCACGCGGCGAGGAATTTGCCGAGAATGGCTTCCGTGGTTGTGATCGGCAGCGTCATCAGTAACTCGATGGTGCCGGCCTTACGCTCCTCCGCCCACAGCCGCATGGCGACGGCCGGCACCAGCAGCAGATAGAGCCAGACGTGGTAGAGGAAGAAGGGCTGCAGGTCGGCCTGGCCGCGCTCGAAGAAATTGCCAACGTAGAAAGCGAAGGCGCCCGTGAGCGCCACGAAGATGACGACGAACACGTAGGCCAGCGGCGTACCGAAGTAGGCGCCGAGCTCGCGCTTGGCGATGATCCAGATATTACGCATGGCCGGCCCCGACATCGGATGTGGTGATCTGGCGGAACACGTCGTCGAGCTTGCCGCGCTCCACGAACATTTCTTCCACGGTGATGGACTTGTCGCGCAGCAGCGCCGCCACGTCGGCGGCGATGGCCTGGCCGTTCTTGGGCAGGGCGCGGAGCTGGATGTGGCCGTTGGCGGCCGGCAGCCGCTCCACTTTGGCAACCGCTCCGAGGGAGGAGAGAGCGTTCGCCACGGCGTCTGCCCGGCCGGCGTCGATGCGGATGGCGACGGCGTTGTGATAGGGCATGCGCCGCTGCAGCTCCTCGGCCGTGCCGTTGGCGACAATGCGGCCCCGGTCGATGACGACTGCGCGCGTACACACGGCCTCGACCTCTTCGAGGATGTGGGTGGAGACGATGATGGCCTTGTCCTGCGCCATCTCGCCGATGAGCTGGCGCACGTGATGCTTCTGGTTGGGGTCGAGGCCATCGGTCGGCTCATCCATGATGAGCACCGCCGGATCGTGCAGGATGGCTTGCGCCAGTCCGACGCGGCGCTTGTAGCCCTTGGAGAGCGTCTCGATACGCTGGCCGAGCACGCCTTCCAGGCCCGTGCGCTCGACCGCTGTGGCGATGCGCTTGGCCTTGGCGGCACCTTCGAAGCCGCGGATCTCGGCGATGAAATCGAGGAAGCTGCGCGGCGTCATATCGCCGTAAGCCGGTGCACCCTCCGGCAAATAGCCAAGACATCCCTTGGCCGCCTTCGGATGCTCGACGACGTTGAACGAGCACACGCGTGCGCTGCCGGAGTCGGGCTCGAGAAATCCGGTCAGCAGCTTCATGGTCGTCGACTTGCCGGCGCCGTTGGGGCCGAGGAAGCCCAGCACCTCGCCCTTGGTCACCTGCAGGGAAATCTCGTCCACGGCCCGTATCAAGCCGAACGATTTGCTGAGCCTGTCCGCCTCGACGAGGATCGTCATCGCATCACTCCTCCCAGCGGGTTGTTGCCGCGCGCTCCAGAGACCGGCTCGAACATCGCGTTCGCCCCGTACGGCAACCCTGGGCTGTCTGTTTGGAAGGGGCAGTTAGGCACAGACTTTGGCACTGTCAAGGCATGAGTGCTAGCGTACTCGTCCCGCGGCGATTCGCGCATCGCTCATTGCGCAGATGAGGGCGCGTAGCGATCGGCAGCAAACGGTGCAAGATCGAGGTTCATGCGCTCGCCCGCAGCGAGGCCGGCGACGATCCGACCCGTATTGGGGCCGCCGGTAAGACCTAGGTGGCCATGACCACACGCCACGAAGATGTTGGGATGACCCGGAAGCGGGCCGATGGCCGGCAGGCCGTCGGGGATGCCGGGGCGCGGTCCCGACCAGGGCGTGCCCTTGGCGACATTGAGGTTGGGAAACATCTGCTTCGCCAGCCGCGCCAGCACGGCCGCCCGGCGCCAGCGTGGGGGATCGTCGGCTAGGCTCAGCTCCTCGGTGCCGGCGAGCCGCAGGCCCATTTCCATGTTGGAGACCGAGAAGTGCCGTTCCAGCTCGCTCACTGCGTGCCTGAGCGTGATGCCGGGGTCGGCGAAGGTCATGTGATAGCCGCGCTCGGCAATCAGGGGCAGCTTGAGACCAAGCGGCTCCAGCAGGCTGAGCGACCATGCGCCGGCGGCGACGATAGCGATCGCGCCGTGGTGCGGGCCGCTAGTCGTCTCGATCTGGACGCCGCCATCGGTCGGGTGCAGCGCTGTCACCTCCCCGCGTACGATGGCGCCACCCTGCCGCCGCAGCAGCTCCGCATAGGCACGTGTCAGCCGGAACGGATTGGTGGTGCGCGCCATGGGACCAAGACGCACGCCACGTGTGTAGATTGGCGACAGCTCGGGCTCGATCTCGCGCAACGCCGGTCCGTCGAACACCTGGATCTCGCCGCCGTGCTGGCGTCGCAGTTGCCAGGCGAAGTCCTTTTCCGTGTTGGCCTTGGCCGGGTCGCGGGCCACGTAAAGATAGTGGGCATTGAGAACGAGCTCGGGCACGCCGGCTTCGCGCGCAAGCTGCTCGTGCAACTCGACCGTGTTGCCGTACAGGGCCTTCATGGCGTCGGCGGACTTGCGCACTTTCTCGGGCCGCGCCGCGCGATAGAAGTGCCAGAGCCACGGCAGGGTGTGCGGCAGTGCGCGCAGTCGAATGACAAGCGGGCTGTCCGGATCGAACAGCATGCGCGGCACCTGCGCGATCACGCCTGGCATCGCTATGGGTACGACGGCCTGGGCGGCGAGAATGCCGGCATTGCCGTAGGAGCAGGCCTCCCCAGGGTCGAGCCGGTCGATGACCGTGACGGCAAAGCCGCGGCGTTTCAGCTCGATGCCGCAGCAGATACCGACGATACCGGCTCCAACCACGATCGCATGCCGGGCGTTGTCGTTGCTCATGCTGCAACCTCGTTAGGTTTCCGCGGGGCCTGCTGTTCTGACATGCCTGTGCGCCCGCGCCAACGCTGGAGTGGGCCAGCGGCATCTCATTCCTGGCGCAGGAGACGCTCTACAATGATGCCGACGACGACGAGCGCGATGCCGAGCGACTGCACCACCGACAAACTCTCGCCGAGCACCGTGACGCCGAGCAGGGCCACCGTCACCAGCTCCAGGCTGACAATGATGGAGTAGCCGCTGGCAGAGAGCCGGGGCAGAGCGTAGGCGAACGAGGCGATCTGAATGGCGCCGCCGACCGTGGCAATGCTGATGAGCCGGCCCCAGCCGTCGAAGCCCGCGGGATGATCCAGTCCGAACAGCAGCACGATCAGGGCGAAGGTGCACCCGAGCCCGCCATAGATGAAGGTGGCGCCGGCAAAGGCGGAGCTCTGGCGCGTGAAGCGATAGGCGATGGCGATGTAGACGCTGAAGATGAGCGGCGTGAGGATGGCGCAGACCAGACCGATCGGCTCCACGGCATTGAACGTCAGATGTGGCCAGCCGGTCAGCAGCACGCCGAGGAAAATGAGCAGCACGGCCAGGATCGTCGACCAGCGCGCCTTCCGGCCGAACACCACCTGGTCGATGGCCACGGCAAACATCGGATAGGTGAAGAAGATGGTGACGACGATGCTCGAGGGCAGTGTCTGAATGGCCCGGAAATAGGTGAATGTCTGCAGCGCGCCGAGCGTGATGGCATTTAGGAACAGACCGCGGCCGGCATTGCGCCATTCGGTGAGGAGCCCCGCGCTCGAGTAGACGGCGAGCGGCACCAGAAACACCAGCGCGATCCAGTAGCGCCAGAACAGCATTGATTGCGCGTTCATGCCGCCGCGGTAGAGCTCGATGGCGAGCATGGGCACAGTGCCGACGCAGATCGAGCCGACGGCAGCGGCGAGCACGGCCAGTGAAGCTCTCGGCGGAGCGGGAGGCACGGGACGATCCCGGGTTGGAGCGGTGAAAGGTGGACCCAACTACACGTCGAAGAAGACGGTCTCGTTGTCGCCCTGCAAGCGGATGTCGAAGATGTATACCCGCTCTGCACTTTGCTTGTCTCGCCGCGCGATCAACGTCGCGCGCCGATCCGCGGGCAGGCCTTGCAGAACGGGATCGCGTGCATTGGCCTCCGCCTGGTCCTCGAAGTACAGGCGCGTATAGAGGTGATTGAGCATGCCGCGGGCGAAGACAATGAAATTGACGTGCGGCGCTCCGCCGCCGGCCGTTGCGCCCGGCATGACGGTGTCGAAGATGAAGCGCCGCTCCGGATCGGTGCCCGTGCCCATGCGTCCGAACCCTTTGAAGCCGGCATTGGAGCTGCGGGAGTCGGCGGGGTGGGCGTAGCGGCCTTCGGCATCGGCCTGCCAGATCTCGATCAGGGCGTCGTTGAGGATCGTCTCTTCGCCGTCGAACAGCCGGCCGGTGATGCGGATGCGCTGGCCGGCGGTGCTGGCATCGGCGAGCTGGGAGCCGGCGAGGCTGGCGAAAGCGTAGCCGTACTGCCCGGGCGCGAGGCCGAAGGAGAAGAACGGACCGACGGTCTGCGACGGCGTCTGCTTCAGCGCCATGGCATCAGGTCTCCAAGGGCGTCTGCTGGCGCCCGCGCAACACGATGTCGAAGGCGTAGCCGAGCGCGAAGCCTGTCTCGGTCGCTTCCAGCGAGAAGCGCGAGACAAGACGCTCGCGGGCCGCTGCCGGCGTGGCGAGGTAGATAGGATCGAGGTCGAGCAGCGGATCACCGGGGAAGTACATCTGCGTGATCAGCCGCGTGGCGATGCTCGGGCCGAACAGGGAGAAGTGAATGTGGGCCGGGCGCCAGCCGTTGGCGTGGTTGCCCCAGGGATAGGCACCCGGCTTGACGCTGTAGAAGCGGTAGCGGCCCTCGCCGTCGGTCACGCAGCGCCCGCCGCCGAGAAAATTCGGGTCGAGGGGCGCGTTGTGCTGGTCGACGCTGTCGATGTAGCGGCCAGCGGAGTTGGCCTGCCACAGCTCGAGCAGGGTGTTGGGGATCGGCCGGCCGTCCTCATCCAGGACGCGGCCCGTGACCGCGATGCGCTCGCCGATGGGCTCCCCCGTCTTGCGGGCGTTCTTGGTCAGATCGTGATCCAGAGGGCCGAGGCTTTCGTGCCCGAATACGGGGCCGGTCAGCTCGGACAGGTTCTGGCGCAAGGGAACCAGCGGCTTTTTCGGCGCGCGCAGCACCGTGGATTTGTACGACGGATGGCTGAGTGGCGGGTGGCTCGACCAGTCGCGCGCGCTGAACGGCTTGTCCTGCATGGCTCGGCTCCTCCCGGACGGCTCGGCGTGCCCCGTGCCTTCGCTCCTACTATAGCGTTGCCAGCGGCGGCCTCATATGCCCCTAGCTATCCTCGATCTCCAACGGTGGACGGCGACACCGGCCCAGATCGCCTCGACAACGCCAAACGGCCATGCACCCTGCAGGAAGCCATAAATGGATGCCAGTACACAGGCGCCAGCAAAGGCCAGCACGAACCAGACGCTGCGGTCTTCCAGCGCATAGAACACCAGCATGGCCGTGACCGCGAGCAGTCCGAACAAGGTCAAGGCGTCCAACATACGCTCCAACGCAACAGGGCGATTGCGCATCACCGGGGTGCAGGCTATCGACGTTCATCCAGGACTGCATGGCGCTCCGATGACGCAGACACAACCCTACTGGTGGGAAGCGGCCCCGCCCTCGACGCTGCCGCGCCATCCCGTAGCACCGCGGTGCGACGTAGCGATCGTCGGCGCTGGCTATACCGGACTGTCGGCGGCGCTGACCCTGGCGCGCGCCGGACGCTCGGTGCAGGTATTCGACAAGATGCGCCCCGGCGAGGGCGCTTCGACCCGTAACGGCGGCATCGCCAGCGGTAATTTGCGGCCGAGCTATCAGGATATGGTCAAAAGCTTCGGCGAGACGCGGGCCAAGGCCATTCAGCTCGAGGCCAAGGCGGCACGCGAGGACTTGATCCGCTTTATTGCTGACGAGCAGATCGACTGCGACTTCAAGCTGACCGGCCGCTTCAGCGGAGCGTCCAACCCGCACGACTACGAGGGCCTGGCGCGCGAAGCAGATCTGCTGTCCAGGGAGCTCGGCGTCGAGGCCCATGCCGTGCCGCGCGCCGAGCAGCGGGTCGTGCTCGGCACGGATTTCTATCACGGCGGCATGGTGCGCAATGACATCGGTGGCCTGCATCCTGCCAAGTTCCATGCCGGCTTGCTGAAGCTCGCAAGTGAGGCCGGAGCGACTGTGCACGGCGAAACAGCGGTGCTCGGTGTGCGTGCGAAGGCCGGCCGGTTCGAGGTCTCGACCGACCGTGGCACCATCGCCTGCGATCACGTCATCACGGGAACCAACGGCTACACGGACCAGTCCGACAAATGGCTGCGGCGGCGGCTGGTGCCGGTCCGCAGCCGCATCATCGCCACCGCGCCATTGTCCGACAACCTGATGCGGCAATTGATGCCCAAAGGCGTCATGTGCAGCGAGACGCGCAAGCTGCACTACTATTACCGGCCATCGCCCGATGGCCGCCGCATCCTGTTTGGCGGCCGCGACGGCACGATCGCCGGCGATCCGACCTGGCCGACGGAGAGCCTGAAGCGGGCGCTGGCAGACATCTTTCCCGTGCTCGACGGCGTCGACATCACGCATTCCTGGTACGGCCACGTGGCGATGAACCGCGACATGATCCCGCGCATCTTCTCCAAGGACGGCGTGCGCTACGCGGCAGGCTATTGCGGCTCGGGCGTGGTGTGGGCGCGATGGGCGGGACAGAAAGCCGCGCAGCAGGTGCTGGGCCTGCCCGAGGCGACATCCGCGTTGGATTTCCGCCCCCCGCCTGCGGTGCCGTTCTTCAACGGCACGGCGTGGTTCATGCCGGCGGTGTTCGCCTGGCTGACGCTGCAGGACCGGGTCAATCAACTACGCACGCAGCGGTCCACGGCAGGGGAGCGGCCCCGCTGATGCTTGCGCGTGTGATCGCACCATGACGCTCTGGGGCACCTATAAGCGCGCGCTCTCCCTGCTCGCGCCGGAGAGAGGGCTGGTCGCCGGTCTGGTCGTCTCCAACGTGGTGATCGGCCTCGTGCTGCTGGCCGAGCCGTTGCTCTGGGGTCGCGTCGTTGACGCGCTGAAGGACGGGCGGGCTCCGTTCGAGACCATCGGCCTCTGGGCCGCGTTAGGCTTGTTCGGCATCCTTGCCGGTGTCGTCGTCGCCGTGGCAGCCGACCGACTCGCCCATCGCCGCCGCCTGATCGCCTTGAGCGGTGCCTTCGAGCAGGCCATCACGCTGCCGCTCAGCTATCACGCCAGAAAAGGGTCAGGCACCGTTATCCGGTCGATCCAGCAGGGCACCGACTGCCTGTTCGGCCTGTGGCTGGCCTTCATGCGCGACCACCTGGCGGCCATCGTCAGCGTCACCTTCCTGGTGCCGGTGGCCATGTCCATGGATACGCGCATGGCGGGCGTGCTGTTCGCGCTGGGCACGGTCTACCTGGCGGCCAATATCTTCGTTTTCAAGCACACCATCGATCAGCAAGCCGAGGTCGAGCGCTACCATCGGGACCTGACGGGGCGGGTGGGCGATGTGCTCGGCAACGTCGTGGTGGTGCAGAGCTATGTGCGCCTGGAGGCGGAAGCTGCTGCCCTGAAGAACGTCATGCGCGACCTGCTGGCGGCGCAGTATCCCGTGCTCACGTGGTGGGCGCTGGTGACGATCCTCACGCGCGCCGCATCGACCATCACTGTCGTGTCCATCGTGGCGCTGGGCGCCGTGCTGGTGCAACGCGGGGAATTGACGGTCGGTCAGGTGGTCGGTTTCGTCATGTTCGCCAACCTGCTGATCGGCCGGCTCGACCAACTCTCCCATTTCATTCTGGGGCTGTTCAACCAGAAGCCGGCCATCGACGCCTACTTCGATCTGGTCGATACCGCGAGCCCGGTGATTGAGAAACCGGATGCCTTGGCCCTCCCCAATGTGAAAGGCCATATCCGCTACGAGCAACTCAGCTTCGCCTTTCCCGACAGCACGCTCGGCGTATTCGATCTCGATTTCGAGGCCAAGCCCGGCCGGACCGTGGCGTTGGTCGGCCATACGGGCTCGGGCAAGACGACCACGCTGGCCCTGCTGCAGCGGCTGCGCGACCCGCAAGAGGGGCGCATCACGGTCGATGGGCACGATATTCGCGACCTGAAGCTGGCCTCGCTGCGCGGATCGATGGCGGTGGTGTTCCAGGATGCGGGGCTGTTCAACCGCACCATCGCCGAGAACCTGCGCATCGGCAAAACGGATGCCACGGATGCCGAGGTGGAGCAGGCAGCCCGCCTCGCCGAGGCACACGACTTTATCATGCAGAAGCCCGAGGGCTACAAGTTCATGATCGGCGAGCGCGGGGCGTCGCTGTCGGGCGGCGAGCGCCAGCGGCTGGCCATCGCCCGCGCCATCCTCAAGGATGCGCCGATCCTGATCCTCGACGAGGCGACGAGCGCGCTCGATGTGGAGACGGAGGGGCGTATCAAGCGGGCGCTGGATGCGGTGCGCAAGGGCCGCACCACGTTCATCATTGCGCATCGTCTGTCGACGGTCGCCAATGCCGATCTCATTCTGGTGCTGGAGCAGGGCCGTATCGTCGAGCGCGGCAGCTACCGCGCGCTGGTGGCGCAGAATGGGGTGTTCGCGCGCATGGTGGCCGAGGGCGGGTTCACAGTGCCGGTCGAGGACGAAGCAGAGACGGCGCCGGCCGCCGCGTCATAAAACAGTAGAGGAGAATACGGTGAAAGAACGCAATCTTGGACCCACGGGCCTGCGCGTCTCGTTGGTTGGGCTCGGCTGCAACAATTTCGGCGGCCGCATCGACTTCGAAGCCTCGCGCAAGGTGGTGCACAAGGCGCTCGATCTGGGGATCACGCTGTTCGATACGGCCGACATCTACGGTGAGCAGGGCGGCTCGGAGACGTGCCTCGGTCAGCTGCTCGGCGAGCGGCGCAAGGACATTGTGCTGGCCACCAAGTTCGGCATGCAGATGGACAAGGAAGGCAAGCTGATCGGCGGCTCGCGGCGCTACATGATGCGCGCGGTGGAGGATAGCCTGCGCCGGCTCAAGACCGACTGGATCGACCTGTATCAGCTGCATCAGCCCGATCCGTTGACGCCGCTGGAGGAGACGCTGCGCGGGCTCGACGACCTCGTGAAGCAGGGCAAGGTGCGCTACACCGGCTGCTCCAACCTGGCCGCTTGGCAGGTGGCGCTGTCGCAGGAAACGTCGGCGCGGCTCAATCTCAACTCATTTGCCTCGTGCCAGGACGAGTACAGCCTGCTCACGCGCCAGGTGGTGGAGGGTCAGCTCGAGGCGGCTATGCGTCACTATCGCATGGGGTTGCTGCCGTTCTTTCCGCTCGCGTCCGGCATGCTGACCGGCAAGTACAAGCGCAACGCCCCGATGCCGCAGGGTGCGCGGCTGACGTACACGCAGCGCCTCGCCGACCGCTATGTCACGGACACCACGTGGCCGATCGTGGAGAAGTTGCAGGCGTTCTCCGAAGCGCGCGGGCACTCGCTGCTCGATCTGGCCTTCAGCTGGCTCGCGGCCAAGCCCTTCGTGTCGAGCGTGATCGCCGGGGCGACGAGACCTGAGCAGCTCGAGGCCAACGTCAAGGCCGTGGACTGGGTACTGACGGTGGAGGAGATTGCCGAGGTGGATAAGATTACGAAGAGGTAGGCCTGGTCGGCCCGCCTCCGACGCTCAGCGTTGGAGCGCGGTTAGTGCTGCGACCCCTCGACCAGATGTTCTCCCTCCGCGGCGATGGCATCGAGCGGGCCGGTCAGCTCGTAGCGGACCCCTTCTCTGGCAAACTCGATCTGTGGCGGGGTGTCGAGGTACTCTGCCATGACCTGCTCGAGGACGGCGCTGCCGAATCCCTTGCGGGCCGGGGGCACCACCTGAGGTCCACCGCGCTCCTGCCAGGAGAAGCTGAAGAGGCGCGAGCCGTTCGGCTGCGGCACGGACCAGATGATATGCACATGGCCAACCGAATTGGACAGTGCGCCGTGCTTTGCGGCATTGGTCGCAAGCTCGTGCACGGCGAGGCCGAAGTTCTGCGCGGCCTTCGCGGACAACGCGACGCTAGGTCCCTCGATTGTGACACGACCCGCATAGGGGCTCATTTCCGCACGGACGACCTCGCCGATGTCGGCGCCTTGCCACTCCTTCTCGATGAGCATGACGTGGGTCTGAGCCAGCGAATGGAGGCGGTCGAGCACGGCAGTCCTCGCATCCTCGACTGAACGCTTGCCTGCGAAGCTCCTGGAGACGATGGCTTGCACCACGGCAAACAGGTTCTTGGTGCGATGATGAAGCTCCTGGGCCAAAAGGTCGTGACGCTTCTGCGCCCGCTTCCGCTCGGTAATGTCTCGGGCGACCTTCGATGCGCCGATGACCTTCCCCCAGGCGTCCTTGACTGGCGAAATCGTCAGCGAGATATCGATCAGAGCTCCGTCCTTGCGCACGCGCACAGTCTCGTAGTGGTCCACGCGCTCGCCGCGCCTGATGCGGGCCAATATCTCCGGCTCCTCGGTGTGACGGTCAGGCGGTATCAGGATGGTAATCGGCTTGCCGACAACCTCCGGGGCCGTATAGCCGAACAGGTGTTCCGCTCCAGGATTCCAGGTGGTGATGACACCGTTCAGGTCTTTACTCACGATGGCGTCGTGAGACGAGTCGACAATGGCGGCCAGACGCTGATCGGTCAGCTCCGCTTGCTTTCGCTCAACAAGATCGGCCGCCTGGCGCGCAAGTACGTCAAGAAGGCGCAGGTCACGCTCTGATGGCTGGTGTGGCCTACCCCAGTGCGTGGAAATCATGCCCAGCAGTTTGCCGCTGCGGGACACCAGCGGCGTAGACTGCATGGCACGAATGCCTGTTCGGCGAAAAGTTTCGAGGTCTTCCGTTCCCACCATGTAGCCGCAGGTCTCAGCATCCGGCACAATAGCCCGCTGCCTGGTTCGCAGAGCTTCGCCGCAGCTGCACTCCGAATCGGCACGGACCCATTCCCAGAATTTCGCCGCTTCCGGATTGAACCCACGGAAAGCCAACAGGCGTAGCTCACCGGCACTGCCACGCTCAGGATAGAGCATCTGCAAGCTGGCGAAGTCGGAGCGCATGATGGCTACGGCGGCGTTGATGACCTTTTCGTACAGCGCGTCGCTATTGTTCTCGTGGATCAGTTGGGTGCTGACGATCTGCAGTTGCTGCGCGGCGTCGAGCTCCGACCGCAGCTCCGCCTGGCTCTCGCGCAAAGCGTCCTCTGCGCGCATCCGCTCGATGCTGAAGCCGAGCTGTCGAGCGATCGTAACGGCGAGGTTGACCTCGGCGCTGCTGAAGGCATGCGGCGCGCCATAGTAGGTCATGAACTTGCCGATGAGCTTGCCCCTGACAACGAGCGGCACGAAGGCAAGGGCGTGGATGCCTTCCGCTGTCACGGTCGCCTTGAGCGCGTCATCGATATCGGCGCTAGCTATGTCCGCGATGCAAATCGGTTGCGGGTCTTTCGTGTCGCGGTTCCAAGGCGAATGTCCCTCTACGGCTTGCCGATAGGCCTCGGATAAACCGCGCCACGCGGCAAACCTCATGACGCCTGCATCATCGAACAGCAGCACCGAGGCGCTGTTGCAGCCGAGTGAGCTGCAGATGGCATCCAAAGCTGCATTATAGATGTCGGACGGACAGGCCGCGCGGAACAACCTGTCCGTAAAATGGTAGATCGCGGCCTGGGCACCCTCCGCGCGTTTGCGGTCTGAGATGTCCACCAGCATGTTGATGGCCCCGGTCAGCCGACCAGACGCATCGAACAGCGGTGTTGGATACGGAATGAAGGCAATGCGGCTGCCGTCGGGTCGCTCGGCTATCGCTTCCATGCCTCGAATGGGGCGCTGGTGTTTGAGCGCCAGCGCCATCGGGCACTCGTCGTGCGGCAACGGCGTGCCATCGGCCCAATAAAGCTTCCATGAGCCGCAAAACTCGCTCTTGCCCAATTCGGGCAGGCATCCCCAAAGCTTGGCAGCGGCCTCGTTGTAGTATGTGATCAGTCCGGCGGCGTCGGTCATGTACACCGCTGCCGGGAGCGCTTCGATCAGAGCGCGGGATTGATCGTTTTCGAGCGCCGGAAGAGGGTCTGGTTGCAGGGGGAGGGGAATGCCCGGCACGCCGCTGGCGGGTCCGCGAAACGTCAAACTCACCGGCCGTCTCCCTGTGGCAGGCAATCATACAGTCCGAAAAGCATATGCCCCTTCTATCCCCGCCGTCGAGACAAACGCGCGGGGCCGGAACTCGGTTCCATGGCGAAACCTGTCGGTAAACGCGTATGCCGCCACCCCGCGATCAGCCCGCCATCGTCAGGCTTCTTGTATCTCAACGTTTCAGCGCCCGGTCGAGGAACTCGAGGCGGTCCTGACCCCAGAAGATCTCGCCGGATTCGAGCACGTAGCTCGGAGCACCGAACACGCCGCGTGAGATGGCCTCGGCGGTGAACGTATCGTGTAGCGCGTCGAGCTCGGCATCGGACGGTCCGGCCTTGCGGATGGCGGCGGCATCAAGGCCGGCAAGCTTGGCGCACTCGGTCAGAACTGCATCTGTACCGATGTCCTGCTCCTTCTCCCACAAGGCCTTGCCGATCTCGGTGGCCAGCGCATGCGCGTCCTTGCCGGCGAGCTTGGCAGCGAGCACAAGGCGCGTGCCCGGCACCTCGTTGGAGGGGAAGTATTTGGGCTCGACATTGACCGGTATTTTCAGGTGATCGCGCCAACGCTTCATATCCATGAGGCGATAGGCGCGGCGCTCGGGGCTGCGTTTGGGGAGCGGGAAGCCGCCGGTCTTGGCGAACACCTCGCCGAACTTCGCCGGCTTGATGTCGACGCTGTAGCCCTGGCGACGGGCGATCTCGGCGAAACGCGCGCTGCCGAGGTAGGTCCAGGGCGAGTTGACGGTCATGTAGTAGGTGATGACGGGCATGTTTTGTGTTCCTGGTTCAGGTCTTGGTGCCGCGTACGAAGCGCATGACGCTGGTGTAGTCGAGCTGGTCCGACTGGGCCATGGTCATGAACAGGCGGAAGGTGGCGAGCGCTTGCGCGCCCATCGGCGTGGCGGTGCCGCTCTGCTGGGCCGCCTCCTGCGCCAGTGTCAGGTCTTTGACCAGAAGGGCGGTCATGAAGCCGGGCTTGTAGTCGTTGTTGGCGACCGAGGTTGGAACCGGACCGGGCACCGGGCAATGATTGGTGAGCGCCCAGCTGCTGCCGGATGACGTGGACACCACGTCGAAGATGGCCTGCGGGATCAATCCCAGCTTCTCGCCGAGCGAGAAGCCTTCGCACACGCCCAGCATGTTGATGGCCAGCATCATGTTGTTGCAGATCTTGGCGGCCTGACCGGCCCCGGCATCGCCGCAGTGCACGATCTTGCGGCCCATGCCCTCGAGCACCGCCTTGGCCTTGTCGAAGGCCTCCTTGGTGCCGCCGACCATGAAAGTGAGCGTGGCGCCCTGCGCGCCGCCCGTGCCGCCAGAGACCGGCGCATCGACCGACAACATGCCTGCGGCCTTGGCCAGCTCATGTGCCTTGCGGGCGGAAGCAACATCGATGGTCGAGCTGTCGATGAACAGCGTGCCGGGCTCGGCGGCCTGCAGGACGCCGGCTTTCTCGTAGATCGCCAGCGTGTCCTTGCCGGCCGGCACCATGGTGACGACGAACTCGGCATCCTTGGCGGCATCGGCGGCAGACGCGACCTTTTTCACGCCTGCTTGCGCCGCCTTGGTGAGATTGTCCTCGACGAGATCGAAGGCCTTTACCTCGTGGCCCTTCTTGGCGAGGTTGCCGGCCATCGGCAGCCCCATGTTGCCGAGGCCGATGAAGCCGATCTTTGCCATGCGTTCCTCCTGCTCTCTCAGCGCCCAGTCCAGTTCGCCTTGCGCTTAGCAAGGAAGGCTTCCAGGCCCTCGTGGAAGTCGGCGCTGGTATAGATCATGCCGACAATGTCGTCGTCATCGACGCGCGGCGTGGCGGCCCTGCGCAGGCGGCGCAGAAGCTCTTTCGTCGAGCGGATGGTGAGCGGCGCATTGCCGGCGACCTGCGTTGCCAGCTCCCGTGTGCGCCGCATCAGTGCCGCATGATCGTCGCACAGCTCCGAGACAAAGCCGATGCGTAAGGCTTCCTCGGCCTCGATCAGACGCGACGTGTAGATCATTTCGATCACTTTTTCCTCGCCGAAACGCGCCACGAGTTGAGCGAGGGTCGCGGCCGATAGCACGTTGCCAAGCGTACGAGCGATGGGAAAGCCGTACTTCATGTCGCGGGTGGCGATGCGCATGTCGCAGCAGGCGACAATCCCGGCCCCTCCCCCGGTGCAGGCGCCAGCTATGGCCGCGATGGTCGGTACAGGGCAGGCTTCGATGCCGCTGAAGCAGGCATCGCCGCCCTTCTCGTAGTTGACGCCATCGGCCTCAGTCTTGAAGTCGCGAAAGAGCGAGATGTCGGTGCCAGCCGCGAAGGCCTTGGTACCGGCTCCGGTCAGCACGACCACCCGGACCGAGCCGTCGGTGGGTACATTGCGGCAGATCTCGCCGATGCGTGCATACATCTCGAAGGTGAGTGCATTGAATTTCTCGGGCCGGTTCAGGGTCAGCGTCATGACCGGGCCGTCGCGGGAGACGAGTACGTGATCGGACATCAGGGGACCTGTTTGTGAGTGACGGCCGCGAATTCAGCATTGCGGGAAGTCGGGCGCAAGCCCGAAGTCTTGTCCAGAAATGCCCCGCTGATAAGGTCCGCGGTCAACGGAGCGATCCCAGCAAGGCCGACAGATGAGTAAGCCCGTACCGGACACCGTGATCCAACGACTGAAGGCCGTGGTGGGCCCGGGCGGATATATCGAAGGGGAAGCCGAGAGCACGGCCTATACGCGGCCTTGGCGGGGGACGTGGGACGGGCGGTCGCCGTTGATTTTACGGCCGCGCACCGCCGAGGAGGTGGCCGCCATTGTCAAGATCTGCGCCGAGAGCCGCACCCCGATCGTGCCGCAGGGCGGTAATACGGGCGTGACCTACGGCGGACTGCCGTCGAAAGACATGAGCGAGATCGTAGTGTCGACGGCGCGCATGCGGGCGATCCGCGACACCGACCTTGTCAACGACACGATGACAGTCGAGGCCGGCGTCGTGCTGAAGGATATCCAGACGGCGGCCTCGGAGGCGGGGCGCCTGTTCCCCTTGAGCCTGGGGGCGGAGGGTTCGTGCCAGATCGGCGGCAACATTTCGACCAATGCCGGCGGTATCCAGGTGGTGCGCTACGGCAATACGCGCAATCTCGTGTTGGGGCTCGAGGTGGTGCTGCCCGACGGCCGCGTTTGGAACGGCCTGCGCGGGCTGCGCAAGGACAACACCGGCTATGACATGAAGCAGCTTTTCATCGGCGGCGAGGGGACGCTCGGTATCATCACGGCGGCGGTGCTGCGGCTGTTTCCCAAGCCCAGCGAAGCGCAATCGGCGTGGATTGCAGTAGATGATCCGGCGGCCGGCCTGAACCTGCTCGTGCACATGAAAGCAAGGCTGGGCGAGTCCATCACCTCATTCGAGCTGATAGGCCACAGTATCATCGATTTCCTGCTGCGCGACGTGCCTGGACACAGCAATCCTCTGCGAGAAGCGCATCCCTGGTACGTGCTCATGGAGGTGACCGGACAAGGTGAGGCCGGGTCTCTGGCCGAGCCATTGGCCAGCGCATTGGAGAGCACTGCCGAGAACGGACTGGTGCGTGATGCGGTCATTGCCAGCTCGAGCGAGCAGGCCAAGCGCCTGTGGCGCATGCGCGAGGAGCTGCCGGAGGCACAGAAGGCGGCGGGCGGAAGCATCGCGCACGACGTTTCGGTGCCGCTGTCGCGCATTGCCGAGTTCATCGCCAGGGCGGATGCGGCGATCGGGGCGGCCTATCCTGCGGTGCGCCACTGTTGTTTCGGCCACCTGGGCGACGGTAACCTGCACTACAATCCGCTGTGCCCCGCCGGCTGGACTTACGCGCAGTTCGCAGCCGAGACCGCCAACATCAATCGCATCGTGCACGACATAGTGGTGGATCTCGGCGGCTCGATCAGCGCCGAGCACGGCGTCGGCCGGCTGCGGTTCGAGGAGAACCTGCGCTACAAGGACCCGCTTGAGATCGAGCTGATGGCGAGCGTCAAGCGGGCGCTCGATCCGCTCAACATCATGAACCCGGGCCGGGTGGTTCCGGTCTGAGACGAAGAAGAGAGCCGCCGAGGTGCGCTGCAGCGGCTCTCCCTGCTATCACCACCAATGATGCCGGCGATGCCAGCGATGCTTGTGGCCCCACCAGCCGTAGTGGCGGTAGTAGCGGTGACGCGGATAGTAGTAATTCCGCGGATAGTAGTCGTAGGAGTAGTAGCGGTGGCGGCGCCAGTGCGTCTTCTCGACGGCGCTGGCCACCGCCGGATCTGCCTTCAGTCCATCAAGAGCATTGCCGGCCGGTGCGGCTTGTGCCGAGCCCGCCAGTAGGCCGATGGCAATGGCCACAGCCGGACCTGCCAACAGCGACGTCATCCTCATGCGCCTTCTCCTTTGGTCTGTCCCCGGCGCGATCCATCTTCAACGCGTGATCTCGCAGCCTTCCGTCGCAAACATGGGCAGAAATGCGAGCCCGCGAAGCCGGAGCGTTTACGTATCCAATTACGAAGTTCCGGCTCGTCTGGTTCTTTGCAGTGTGCTCGAATGCGACGTGCGCGCGATCACATTGACCTGATCGGATTTGATGCCTGGAGCCCTGAACCCGCCATGAACGAAGCAGCGGCCGATCTGTTCGAGGAACTCGATCCGGAACCGCGGCTGTTGATGGGGCCGGGTCCCATCAATGTGTATCCGCGCGTGCTGCGCGCCATGTCCGTGCCGCTGCAGGGGCAGTTCGATCCGCAGTTCACGCAACACATGGCGCAGACGATGTCGCTTTGGCGCCGCGTGTTCCGCACGGTCAATGAATGGACGTTCATGATCGACGGCAGCGCGCGCGCCGGCATCGAAGCATGTTTGGTGTCGATGATCGCGCCCGGCGACAAAGTGCTGGTGCCAATCTTTGGCCGCTTTGGACATTTGCTCGTTGAGATTGCAAGTCGCGCGGGTGGCACGGTCGTGAGCATCGAGACGGAATGGGGAACAGTTTTCGAAATCGATCGCGTCGAGGACGCGGTGAAACAGCATCAACCCAAGGTGGTGGCTATCTGCCAGGGGGATACCTCGACGACGATGCTGCAGCCGCTCGCGGAGCTCGGCGCCATCTGCCGACGGCATGATGCGCTGCTGTATGTGGATTGCACCGCGTCGCTTGTCGGCAATCCGTTCGAGACGGATGCCTGGCAGATCGATGCGACGTCGGCGGGGCTGCAGAAGTGCCTGTCGGGTCCGCCCGGCATTGCACCGGTCACGTTCAATGCACGCGTCGAGGACGTGCTGAAGCATCGCAAGCATGTGGAGCAGGGCATCCGCATGCCGGACGTAGTCGAAGGCAATGGGCCGCGCATCGCATCGAACTATTTCGATCTGGGCATGCTGATGGACTATTGGGGACCACGGCGGCTCAATCATCACACCGAGGCAGCCAGCATGCTGTATGCGGCGCGCGAATGCGCGCGGGTGGTGCTGGGCGAGGGCTTGGAGCGCGGCATCGCACGGCATCAGGCGACGTCGATGGCTTTGCGCGCCGGACTGGAGGCCATGGGCTTGGACGTGTTCGGCGACAGCCGTCACCGCATGGCCAATGTCACGGGCGTTGTCATTCCAGCCGCAGTGCGAGCGCCCGACAAGGTGCGCGCCGAGATGCTCACGGACTTCGGCATCGAGATCGGCACCTCATTCGGGCCGCTGCACGGCAAGATCTGGCGCATCGGCACCATGGGCTACGTGTGCAAGCGCCAGAACGTGCTCAGGTGCCTGGCGTCGCTGGAGGCAGTGCTGCGGCGTAATGGGTTTGCCTCGCCTCCAGGTGCGGGAGTGGATGCAGCCATGGCCGTCTATGCAGCGAGCGAGAAAGGCTAGAGAGCAATGGCAAAGCAGCGCGTAGCGATTATCGGCCTCGGCATGGCGGTGGGCCCGCATGCCAAGAGCCTGATCGATCTGGCCGAGCGGGTAGAGGTGGCCTACGCGTGGAGCCCGAGTGAGCAGCGGCGGGCGAACTTTGCGAAGACCTATCCGTTTCCTCAAGCCGACAGTCTCGAGCGCATCCTCAGCGACCGCACAGTGACGGCCGTCGCCATATTGTCGCCGCCCAATACGCACCTGGAGCTGGTGCAGCGTGCGGCGGCCGCGGGAAAGCACATTCTCCTGGAAAAACCGCTCGAGATCACGACGGCGCGGGCAGAGGAGCTGGTGCGGAGCGCGAAGGCCGCGGGGGTCACCCTGGGTGTCGTTTTGCAGCATCGCTTCCGTCCAGCCGGCGAGCGGCTCAAAGCGATCATCGATGGCGGCAGCCTCGGGACAATAGTCAACTGCTCGACCACGATCCGCCTGTGGCGGCCGCAGAGCTACTACGACGAGCCGGGGCGCGGCGTGAGGGCACGTGACGGCGGCGGTGTGCTGCTGACGCAGGGCATCCACACACTCGATCTCATGCTGTCGCTGGTGGGGCCGGTCAACGAGGTGACCGGATATGCGATCACGTCACCGGTGCATCGCATGGAAACGGAGGACATGGTTGCGGCCGCGGTGCGCTTCGCAAACGACGCGCTGGGCGTCATCGATGCCACCACCACCGCGTATCCGGGATCGGCCGAGCGCATCGACATCGTGGGCGAGAAGGGCTCGGCCAGTCTCGCTGGTACGTCGCTCAGTGTGCAATGGCAGGACGGGCTGGGTGAAGAACTCGTTCCCGACGGATCGGCCGGCGGCACGGGTGCCGATCCGATGGCGTTCCCGCACGACTATCATCGCAGCGTCTGGGTTGATTTTCTCGGCGCCATCGCATCGGGACGCCAACCGCGGGTGACGGGCGAGGAAGCCCTCAACGTGCACCGGCTGATCGACGCACTGCTCGCCGCCGCCGCGACGGGCCAGCGTGTTGCGGTCCCGAGGTAGATGTTTGCAACCGTCTCACGGTTCATGTTGGCGCACGCGTGGCCGCAGCCATGTAGTTGACGCCGGTATCGGCCGACTGCGACCAGTGATCGGCCAAGGGGTCGTAGACGAGGCCTCGGAAGGACGGCGCTTCCAGTCCGATCGCCTGGAAGTGGGCCGAGACTTCATCGGGCGTGACGAAACGCTCCCACTGGTGCGTGCCCACGGGCAGCCAGCGCAGGATGTACTCGGCGCCGACAATGGCGAGGAAGTAGGCCTTGAGCGTGCGGTTGATGGTGGACAGGACCATGAGGCCGCCGGGTCGCACGAGGGCGGCGCACTGGCTTAGGAACGCGCGCACATCCGGCACATGCTCGATGACCTCGAGGCAGAGCACGGCATCGAAAGTGGCGCGCTCGGCGATCAGGTCTTCGACGCGGCCTGCACGGTAGGCGATCGCGAGGTCCTGCATCTCGGCATGCCGGCGTGCCGCCTCGATGTTTTCCACTGCGGGGTCGACGCCGGTCACCTGTGCGCCGAGCCGGGCGAGCGGCTCGGTGATGAGCCCACCGCCGCAGCCGATATCGAGCACCGTGTGGCCTTCGAGGCGTTTCAATCCCTGCGGCGGCAAATGGAAGTGCTGTGTCACATGCTCGAGGATGAAAGCCAGCCGTGCCGGACCGATCTTGTGCAGGGGGCGGAACTTGCCGTTGGGGTCCCACCACTCTGATGCGATCTGCGCAAAGCGTTCGACCTCGGCCGGGTCGAGCGTGCCTTGACCGCCGCTGCGGGTGCTGTCGCGCATGGCCGGCATAGGCAGGATGGACAAGGGGAGTGTCAAGCCGCAAGCGCAACGCAGGGCGCTTGACGGCGCAAGCACTCGCGAAAGAAAAGCTTATCCCCGCGTCTCCGCACGCCCCCATATTCGCGCTGCCGTCTGCCGGCGACGGGACGTGGATGCATCCGTCCTTTCACGTGGCAGGCGGCCGGTGCCTGGAAGGCAGAGCTCACGGACGCTCGAAATCCAGGGGGCCGCGGGACGACCGCTTGCGGTGAAGCGCCAGTAATGGCGCCGAGCCGCAGGCCGTCCAAAGGACTCAAGGTGCTGAGCGTGATGCCTCCAGCGAGGCAGAGCGCGCAGCACCAAAGCGCGTCCCCGGACTTCAAATCGCCGAACGCGGGTGCCGCAAGGCAACCCTTGGACCGTGAGGTCCAGAGAGCCGCAAGGTTCTCGGGGAGACCCGCGCGGGTCTCCTGGGGCGTTCGCGCCCCGCGGTTGCTGCGAGGCACCCGCGTCCCGTCGCATTTGCATGCCTTCGGGTCCCAGCGGACAGCGGGGAGGATGGCGCTTGGGCTGCGCGATGCAATGTTCATTCACGCCGAGTTTGCGGAAGCGCGTCTGGGTCCCGGACCATTTCCGCATGCGCGCCATACGCGCATGCGGGTCCGGGATGACGGCAGTGGGTGGGCGAGCGCGCATTGCGGGAACGCGCGGCTGGCTCGCCCGGTGCTAATCCGACCTACACATCGGAGGTTGAGCGTCATGTCATGAAGCCGAGCGAGCCACCTACGGCGGGTTTGGCACGGCTGGTCTCGCCCATCATCTCGGCGAGGCGCGCCGGCTGGTCGAGCACGCCAAGGACCTCGGCCTGCTTGCGCACCTTGACGAAGTCGCCCGGTGTGAGATTGGCGAAAGCGAGGGCTTCGGCCGGCACGCGGTCGGCTGTGAAGAAAACCTGCCAGGCGCGGCGCAGGCCCGGCTTGTCGAGATACGTCATGACGACGTGAAAGGTGAAGCGGCGCAGCGAGGCGGTGTCGACGCGCTCCATGAAATTGGTGGTGAAGCAGACGGGCAGCGGATGGTCCTCCATCCAGGTCAGCATCTCATTGACCTGAGTGATCTCCCACGAGCGCGTGGCATCGCGGCGATCGAGTAGAAGGCTGTCAGCCTCGTCGAAGACGAGGAACGCATTGGCCTCGACGGCTTCCTCGAAGGCGGCGGCAATGCTGCGCTCGGTCTGGCCGAGATAGGGTCCGAGAATGTCGGAGGCGCGCTTCTGGATGAGCTCCAGGCCGAGGCGGCGCGCGAGATAGCGCACGTAGGCAGACTTGCCGGTGCCGGGCGGCCCGGAAAGGCAGATGGAAAAGGCCTTGGCGCGGCCGCTGACCAGCTTGTCGGCGAGCGCGCCCAGATCCTGGCTGGCGGTCGACAGCAGCGGATCGAAATCGGGAATCGTGCCAGGACGGCGGGCGATGACGCCGGAAACCGCGCGCACGATGCCGAGCGCGGCGCGTTCGATGGCCTCGGCGCCGCCGCCGGACAGTCGGGCGGCGCGGAGCGCGTTCTCCAGGATGGCGGGCGTGGTGTCGAGGCGGCGGGCGAGACTTTCGACCTCGGCATCGGTGAGGGCGAGGCCGACACGATCGGCCAGCCGCGCCAGGATGCGCTTGCGCTGGGAGGCGGGCGGGCGGCGCAATTCGACGGCGAGCGTCATGCGCCGCAGCAGAGCCGGGTCGATCGAGGACAGCTCGTTGGAGGTCCAGATGATGGGGATGGCATTGGTCTCGAGCAGACGGTTGAGATAGACCTTGGAGCCGCCGCGCTGGATGAGCTGGACGGCGACGTCCTCCATCTCGTCGAACAGCAGGGCGGTGCGGCGCTGACCGCCGAGCAGGCGCTGCGAGAACACGAGGTCGGCGAGGCGTTCCGAGCGGTCGTACTCGCCGCGCATGTCCTCGCCGGTCGCGAACAGCGAGCCGCCGGCCGCCTCGGCGGCGACCTTGGCCAGCTCGGTCTTGCCGGAGCCGGGCGGCCCGTAGAGCAGGATGTTGACGCCGGGCGCGCCCTCGTCGAGAGCGCCTTTGAGGACGCCGGTGATGAGGTCGCGGTCGGCGGTGACATGATCGTAGTCGGCATAGCCAACGGGAGACTTCAGCGGCTCGCCCAACAGAGTGTTGCGCATCTCGGCAAAGTCGGCATAGGCGCGATCGAGGCAATAGTTGACGCGCCAGGGGATCGAGTAGCGCGCTTCGTTGCCGCTAAGATATTGATTGTTCTCGCGCACCTGCAGAAGACCGGAAGCGGCCAGCTCGCCCATGGGCGACAGCAGAACATCGACGGTGCGCGGCGGCTCATCGACGAGAAGGGCGATGGCCCGGGTCATCGGCCCCAGCGCATCGATTGCGACGTTGGCGAGGTAGGAGATCTGCTCGAAGCGGTTGGCGCAAGCCAGCAATCCCAGCACCTTCCAGGCGGCCGGCGGCAGGTCCAACGCTTCCACGAGACGCTCGGCATTGGTCGCCAGTGGCTCGGGCCGCGGAGTCTCCTTGGCGGCGCGGTCGAGCGAAGCCACGAAGGCTGCGCGATGGGCGACCCACGCTTTCTCGAACTCTGCTGGCTTGAATGTCATATAGCCGCCGATCACCTCGATGACCGGAGCTGGAATAGGCAGGTTGAGGGTGTCGGCGCGCTCGTTCAGCCACAGCAGCAGAGCGCGGGCGGCGCGGACTGTGACATCGGTGCGACCGAGCACGCGGGCCAAGTAGCGCGCGACGAGCCCGCGCTCGATATCGGTGACCGACATATTGTTGCCCTGCTTTCCCGGCGCAAGCTTAAAGACGAAGGGAAGGATCGCAAGCAGGATCGGCTGCACTGATGTCAGCATCGCGGTATGCATGGAGCCGAAAACTTGCTCAACGGGAGGTGTTGGATCCTAGTGTGGTGGTTCCGAAGTTCGCCCGCTTCTCGCGGCTGGGTTAGTTGGCGAACTTCGGAACCTGAACCACACTAAAATCATAAGTTTTGCTAGTGTCCTTTCGATCGCGAAGTTCGCTGAGAGCTCGCGGCAAATGCTTACGAACTTCGCGATCGGGACACTAGAATGGCACACATCGAGCCCAACGACACAGGAGCCCAGGCGATGCGGACCGGCGGTCCCAATCTCGGCGATCGCCTGCGTGGCGTAGCGCTGCTTTTCAAGCACGAAGCGGCTGGCGGTATCTTGCTGGTGGCCGCGGCGGCGCTGGCCCTGATGCTCGACAACTCGCGTTTCGCCTGGACGTCGGAGGCGCTGCTGCGGACGCGTCTCGGCGTGCGTCTCGGCGATTTCACTCTCGACAAGCCATTGTTGCTCTGGATCAACGACGGGTTGATGGCGGTCTTCTTCTTTCTGGTCGGTCTCGAGATCAAGCGCGAGCTGCTCGTGGGTGAGCTGTCGACGCGCCAGCAGGCCGCGCTACCGGTGATCGGTGCGTGCGGCGGCATGATACTGCCGGCTCTGATCTACATGCTGATCAACATGACCAACCCGGCGGCCTGGAACGGCTGGGCGATTCCGACCGCGACGGATATCGCCTTTGCCATGGGCGTGCTGGCGCTGCTGGGCCGCCGGGCGCCGCCCGCGCTCAAGGTGTTTCTGCTGGCGCTGGCCATTATCGATGATCTCGGCGCCATCATCATTATCGCGCTGTTCTACACGAGCGAGCTGTCGTTCCTGTCGCTTGGCTTGGCTGCGGTTGGCATTTGCGTGCTCGCAGCGCTCAATGCGCTGAGCGTCACGCGGATTGCGCCGTACGTGCTGACGGGCATCTTCATCTGGGTCTGTGTGCTCAAATCTGGTGTGCACGCGACGCTGGCGGGCGTGGTAGTGGCGCTGGCAGTGCCATTCCATGTGGAGGGTGAAGAGGGGTCGCCGCTCGAGCGTCTGGAGCACAACATCGAGCCGTGGGTGCTGTTCGGCGTCATGCCGCTGTTCGCGTTTGCCAATGCGGGCGTATCGCTGGCGGGCCTATCGTGGGCACACCTCTTCAGCCCGGCGCCGCTCGGGATTGCCCTCGGCCTCATCGTCGGTAAGACGGTTGGAATTTTCGGGGCGGCGTGGGCGGCCGTGCACTGGGGTTATGCAACCAAGCCTGCTGGCGTCAGCGGGGAGCAGATGCTCGGGGTGGCGATGCTGGGTGGTATCGGCTTCACGATGAGCCTGTTCATCGGCATGCTGGCGTTTCCCGATCCGGCCTATGCCGCCCCGCTGCGCGTGGGCGTACTGGCAGGCTCGCTCGTCTCAGCGCTGATGGGGTATCTGGTGCTGCGGTTCGCGCCGGGTGAGGCGCAAGAACAGCAGGAAGAGGAGATCGCCTGACCGGCGCAACCCTGCCGGGATCTCATTGCCCTTTGGCGGCGGCGCGGATGGCGGGAATGATATTCCCCTCGAGCGCGGCGGGCGTAAGCTGGCCGACATGCTTGTAGACGACGATGCCCCGGCCATCGACGATGAAGGTCTCGGGCATGCCGTAGACGCCCCAGTCGACGGCCGCCCGTCCGTTGGCGTCGACTCCGACGGCCTTGAAGGGATTGCCGTAGCGCCCGAGAAAGCGGCGCGCATTGACGGCCTGATCCTTGTGGTTGACGCCGTACAGAGTTACGTCGGTGCGTTCTGCGAGCCGGACCAGCAGCGGATGCTCCTGCACGCAGGGCACGCACCAGGACGCCCAGAAATTCACGACCGATACGCCGCCGGTCTTGAATGCGTTTGCATCGATGCCCGGCACCGGCTGCCCGCCGTCGCCAACCAATCCTTCGAGCGCAGCCAATGCCAGCGGTGGCGCAGCCCGACCGACAAGAGCGGACGGCAGTTTGGAAGGATCGCCCTTGTGCAGGGCGAAGGCAAACATCGACACGAGGCCGACGAAGATGACAACCGGCGCCAGCAGCAGTCCACGTCGGCTGGTTCGTTGTGCTGCGGCGATGGAGGCCGATGATGCCCGACCGTTTTCCTGCATGCTTGCGCCGTCAATTGCTGCGACGGGTCGAGCGCCGCCCCACGCCCTCTGCGTCGAGGCGATCGAGCCTGCGCTGCTGACGCATGCCGTCGATGTGGAGCCACAGCAGCAGGGCAGCAAGCACGGCGGCAACGGTTCCGTATGCAGCCCACACGAATATGGCGTTGGGTCCAAGATCCATGGCGCTACTCGGCGTGTTGCCGGCGTGCGGGCGAGGACGCACGCTCGACTTCTGTCAGCATCAGCGCCTTCACCCTTCGCCGCAGAACCTCGTTGCGCATGGCCTTCATGTGCATGGCGAGGAACAGCATGGATAGCGCTGCGACCATGACGAGCAATGGCCAGCGCAGTGAGGGATCGACGCTTGACCCGAAGCCGGTGGATGGCTGGTGCAGCGTCGACCACCATTCGACAGAGTATTTGATGATCGGCAACATGATGGTGCCCATGAGTGCGAGCACGGCGGTCAGCTTGCCAGCCAAGATTCGTCTTCAATGGACGACCGGAGCGCGATGAGCCCGAGGTAGAGGAAGAACAGGACCAGCACGGAGGTCAGGCGCGCGTCCCACACCCAATAGGTGCCCCAGCCGGGCTTGCCCCACAGCGATCCGGTGACGAGCGCCAAAAGCGTGAATGTTGCCCCGATCGGGGCGGCGGCCTTGGCCGAGACGTCGGCCAGCGGATGGCGGAACACGAGCAGCCCGAAGCTGGACACCGCAACAACGGCGTAAGTCAACATCGCAATCCAGGCCGAGGGGACGTGCACGAACATGATCTTGACGGTGTGGCCGTGCTGGTAGTCTGGCGGCGCGGTAGCCGCCAGATAGATGCCAGCTACGAGCAGCAGCCCCGCGAGCACCCAGAGCAACGGCAACAGGGCGCCCGAGAGCTGCATGAACCGGGTTGGATTGGCCAGTTTCTGGGTTATCGACTGCATGAGCGTTGATCTAGGCCGAGCGGCGGGCAAGATAATGGCCGGCTGCGAGCAGGGCGGCCGCGAGTGCCCAGAGCCACGGCATTGATCTAGACCCGGCAGCTGGGAAGCGCAAACCGGCCGGCGGTGGGTGGCGCTCTCTGTGCCGTTGATGTAAGCGCGACCATGCACTTGCCCCGGGCGACCTGGACCCACAGGCGGGGCTTCCCTCAGCTCGGAACTCAGTCCTTTTCGACATCTTCGCCTCCGTTGTGTCTGTCCGCCGATTATTGACCCGTCTCGGGGGTGTTAACCGCGGAGCGTTCAAGACGGAGAGCTTGCTCCTGTGGCCAATTTGGATGCTCGGGCCTGCGAATCAAAAAGCGCTATTGAAGCTGCAGGCGCAGGACCGCCGCGGTCGCCACCGGCGCGATGACGATGGAGACCAGAGAGATCGCCAGCAAAAGCAGGAACGAAGGCCCGAGTGCGGCCGGCGCCGTGAGTGCGGCGTTGATGGTGGAGATGCCGAAGATCAGCGTCGGGATGTAGAGCGGCAGCGCCAGCAGCGCCAGCAGCAGCCCGCCACGGCGGCTTCGCAAGGTCATCGCCGCGCACGTGGCACCCAGGAAGCTCACGGCCGGGGTGCCGATGATGAGGGAGGCCAGCAGCATCGGATAGGCGCCGATGTCCAGGTTGAGCAGCAAGCCGAGCGCCGGCGTCAGCAAAGTCAACGGGAGCGCGGTGGTCAACCAGTGGGCCAAACTCTTCGCTACAGCGACAATCTCCAGTGGCAGTGGTCCGGTCGTCAGGATCTCTAGCGAGCCATCCTCGGCGTCGACCTCGAAGATGCGGCCAACCGAGAGCAGGGCAGCCAGCATTAAGGCGATCCACAGGACGCCCGGCGCGATGCGCGACAGCAAGTTGAGATCAGGTCCGAGACCAAGCGGCATGACCGCGACGACGATCAGAAAAAATCCGAGGGCAGCTCCTACTGCGCTGCCCTCGCGCACTGCGAGCTCGAGATCGCGACGCAGGAGCGCAAGAAACGGCTTCATGCGTCCTCCGCGCCGGCGCCGAGGCTCAGCTCGCGCTGGGGCGAGAGGTCGATCGGCTGATGTGTGGCGACCACCGCAAGGCCCCCAGCGCGCAAGTGTCTGTCGATGACAGCTTCGAGAACGCCTTGAGAAGCGGCATCGAGCGCGGCGGTTGGCTCATCGAGCAGCCACACCGGACGGCGTGTCAGCTGCAGGCGGGCGAGACAAAGGCGACGCTGCTGGCCGTCGGACAGATAGCCGGCCGGAATATGACTGAGCTCGAGAAGACCGAAGGTGTCGAGGGCGGCACCCGCCCGGCCGGGCAGCAGATCCGATTGGTCCTGCGACAGATATCGTTGCCAGAAGGTGATGTTCTCCAGCACTGTCAGGTTGGATTTGAGCGCATTGCGGTGCCCGACATAGTGACACTGCTCGCCGATGCTGCTGTCAGGATCTCCGGCCTCCAATGCGAGCTTGCCGGCAGCGGGACGCAGGAAGCCGGCGATCGTGCGGATGAGTGTTGTTTTCCCCGCACCATTGGGGCCTGTCAGGATGAGTGCCTCGCCGGGCGGCACGACGAACGAAAGTCCGGCAAAGACCGTTCGCTCGCCGCGGTTTACGGCCAAGTCCTGCGCGACGAGCTGCATCTGCATGAAGATTTCAGTTAGCTACCAGCGGGGCGCATGCCTGGAGCCATGCTCTGCTCTAGCCGTTCCTCCCAGTACGCCTTATAAGGCGGAATTCCTGCCCCGAGGCCAGCGCTGCGCGCGCTCGAGCCGGTGCTTTCGCGACCCCGAGGGCTGCCCGTTTCGTCACGTTCTGTGACGCTGCTCGAGGAGACCGCCGGTCATGGCTCTGACGCCAGTTTCAATCGATACCTTCAAATGCCGCAAGACGCTGCAAGTCGGCGGAAAATCCTACGAGTACTTTTCGCTACCGGATGCGGAAAAGAATGGTCTGCCCGGCATCTCCAAGCTGCCGCTCTCGCTCAAGGTGCTGCTGGAAAATCTGCTCAGGTTCGAGGATGGCCGGTCGGTGAAGGCCGACGACATTCGCGCCATGGCGGAGTGGCTGAAGACCAAGACCTCGCAGCGCGAAATAGCCTACCGCCCAGCTCGGGTTCTGATGCAGGATTTCACGGGCGTGCCGGCGATCGTCGATCTCGCTGCCATGCGCGACGCCATGAAAACTATCGGCGGGGAACCGCAGAAGATCAACCCCCTGGTGCCGGTCGATCTCGTCATCGATCACTCCGTGATGGTGGATTATTTCGGCACGGCGGACGCCTTCAAGAAGAACGTTGAGCTCGAGTACGAGCGCAACAAGGAGCGCTACGAGTTCCTGCGCTGGGGCGGTAGCGCCTTCAACAATTTCCAGGTTGTGCCGCCCGGCACCGGTATCTGCCACCAGGTCAACCTCGAGTACCTCGCACAAACCGTGTGGACCAAGAAGGTGGGCCGGGTGGAGCAAGCGTTCCCGGATACATGCGTCGGCACGGACAGCCATACGACCATGGTCAACGGTCTGTCAGTGCTGGGCTGGGGCGTGGGCGGCATCGAGGCCGAGGCGGCGATGCTCGGCCAGCCGGTGGCCATGGTTATTCCCGAGGTGATCGGCTTCCGCTTCAAGGGCAAGCTCAAGGAAGGTATCACTGCGACCGATCTCGTCCTCACCTGCACACAGATTCTGCGAAAACGCGGGGTGGTCGAGAAGTTCGTCGAGTATTTCGGCGACGGTCTCGATCACCTGTCGCTGGAAGACCGCGCCACCATCGCCAACATGGCGCCAGAGTACGGCGCGACCTGCGGATTCTTTCCGGTCGATGCGGATACGATCAAATATCTCAGGGCTACGGGCCGCAAGGCGGATCGCGTCGCGTTGGTGGAAGCCTATGCCAAGGCCCAGGGCTTGTGGCGCGAGCCGGGTATGGAGCCGGTCTATACCGACGTGCTGGAGCTCGACATTTCCACCGTCGAGCCGTCGCTGGCGGGACCGAAGCGGCCGCAGGACCGCGTGGCGCTCAAGGACGCCAAGACGGGCTTCGCCAAGGTCGTCCCGGACATCGTCAAGGGCGCCAGCGTCGGCAAGAAGATCAAGGTGAAGGGGACAGACTACGAGATCGGCCACGGCGACGTGGTTATCGCGGCCATAACCTCGTGCACGAATACGTCCAATCCATCGGTGCTGGTGGCGGCTGGACTCGTTGCGCGCAATGCGCACGCCAAAGGCCTGAAAGTGAAGCCATGGGTGAAGACCTCATTCGCGCCCGGCTCGCAGGTGGTGACCGACTATATGACGCGCGCTGGGCTGCAGAAGGATCTGGATGCGCTCGGCTTCAATCTGACCGGCTACGGCTGCACCGTCTGCATCGGCAACTCGGGACCGCTGCCAGAGCCCGTGTCCGCGGCCATTCACGAAGGTGATCTGGTGGCAGCGGCGGTGCTGTCGGGCAACCGCAACTTCGAGGGCCGTGTGCATGCCGAAGTGAAGGCGAATTACCTGGCGTCGCCGCCACTGGTGGTGGGCTACGCACTTGCCGGCACCATGAACCTCGATCTGACCAAGGAGCCGCTGGGCAAGGATCAGGACGGGCGTGATGTCTTCCTGCGCGACATCTGGCCCTCGTCGAGCGAGATCGCCGATATCATCCGCGCCTGCGTGACGCCCGATACCTTCGCTGCTCGCTACAGCGACGTGTTCAAGGGCGACGAGCAGTGGCAGAAGATGGGCAAGGCGCGCGCCAGCCTCACCTACGGCTGGAACAGCGTGTCCACTTACGTTCAGAATCCGCCGTACTTCGACGACATCCAGATGGAGCCGGCTCCAGTGGAGGATGTCGTGAACGCGCGCATCCTCGGGATGTTCGGCGATTCCATCACAACGGACCATATCTCGCCGGCGGGCTCGATCAAGAGGGACGGTCCGGCTGGCACCTACCTCATCGAGCGCCAGGTGCGACCGAACGATTTCAACTCCTACGGTTCGCGGCGTGGCAACCATGAAGTCATGATGCGCGGCACCTTCGCCAACATTCGCATCAAGAACATGATGCTCGGCGGCAAGGAGGGCGGCAATACAACCCACTATCCTTCGGGCCAAGAGATGTCGATCTACGACGCGGCCATGCGCTACAAGAGCGAAGGTGTGCCGTTGGTCGCGTTCGCGGGCAAGGAGTACGGCACCGGCTCGAGCCGCGACTGGGCCGCCAAGGGTACACGCCTACTCGGTATCCGCGCCGTGATCGCGCAGTCATTCGAGCGCATCCATCGCTCCAACCTGGTCGGCATGGGCGTCCTGCCGCTGGTGTTCGAGGGCGGCCTGTCATGGGCGGACATCGGACTCAAGGGTAACGAGACCGTGACGATCCGAGGCCTACCCACCCTGCGCCCGCGCCAGCAGGTGGTTCTCAACATAACCTACGCAGATGGCGTCACGCGCGATGTGCCGACGCTATGCCGGATCGATACCGAGGACGAGCTGAGCTACTGGCGTCACGGCGGGATCCTGCCCTACGTCCTGCGTGGGCTGGCCGCTGCGGCATGACGGGGGCGTCGGGGAGCCAAGGAGTAGAGGAGCGGCCATCGGCCACTCCTCACGATCGCGGGGATGCCGTCTCACCCATTCGTGACTCGCAATTGAACCGCGATTTATCGATATTCCGGAAGTGAAGAACGCATTGGTAAACGACAACGGACGCGCAAGAGCAATGCGGATGCTTCAGCTTCTCGGCCGGGCCACAAGGCTCATGTTGGCTTGCCTAATGCCGGTGGCCGCAGCCACAGGCGCGCTGGCTCAGGCTAGAACCTCGCAAGCAGAGCCTCAGCCCAAGGCGGTCCTCGAGCTGTTCACGAGCCAGGGCTGCTCGTCGTGCCCTGCGGCGGACGCGCTGCTCAAATCTTACATCCAGCGCCCTGATGTCATCGCGCTTTCGCTGGCGGTGGACTACTGGGACTATCTCGGCTGGAAGGACACGCTGGCCGAACCCGCGTTTGCGAAGCGGCAGAAGTATTACTCCAAGATGCGCGGCGACGGGCGCATCTACACGCCGCAGATCGTCGTCAACGGCCTGGCTCACGCCAACGGCGCGCATGCTGCCGAAATCGATCATGCCATTGCCAAGACATCGGGCAAGCTCGCCGGCGAACGCGTGTCGGTGAAGCTTTCGACCGGGGATGGCAAGCTGACCATCGAGACCGGCGCGATTGCCGAGGGCGACAAACCGCGCGAAGGCACGATCTGGCTGGCCGTGTTTCAGAATGAAGTGCAGGTGCCGGTGCGCGCAGGCGAGAACAAGGGCGAGACGCTGACCTATTACAACGTGGTGCGAGATCTCAAGTCTGTCGGCAACTGGACCGGTAAGCCAGCGACCATCCAGCTCGATCGCGCAGCTGTTATGAAGCCTGGCACCGATGGCTGTGCCGTGCTGCTGCAGGTTGGCCAGACCGGCCCGATCCTCGGCGCAGCAGTCCTGCCCAAGTGGTGAAGGCGGCCTCTGCTCAAGCCGCCAGCCCACGCTTCTTCAGCATCGCCTCGCTTGTCGGCAGCCGCCCGCGGAACGCCACATAAGCGTCAATCGGATCGCGCCGATTGCCGGCCGAATAGATGAACTCCTCGAGACGCCGTGCTGTCTTGCGATCGAACACGTTGCCAGCTTCCTCGAAGGCGCCGAAGGCATCGGCGTCCATGACCTCGGACCACATATAGCTGTAATAGCCGGCGGCATATCCGCCGCCGGAGAACACGTGTGCGAAGTGCGGCAGGCGGTGGCGCATGACGATCTCGCGCGGCATGCCTAGCCGTGTCAGAAGCTCGCGCTCGAACGTCGTGATGTCGAGGTTGCTAGCGGACGAGAGTGAATGCAATTCCAGGTCTGCGAGCGCCGATGAGACGTACTCGACCATCGCGAATCCCTGGTTGAACTTGCGCGCCGCTTCGAGCCGTTGCCCGAGTGCATCGGGCATGCGCTCGCCGGTGCGGAAATGCACGGCAAAGCGTTTCAGGACCTCGGGTGTCAGCAGCCAGTGCTCGTAGAGCTGCGAGGGCAACTCGACAAAATCGGTCGAGACCGACGTGCCCGCAATCGAAGGATAGGTGACATCCGAGAGCAGGCCGTGCAGGGCGTGGCCGAACTCGTGAAACAGCGTGCGTGCATCATCGAACGACAACAGCGGGGGCTCGCCATCGGCTCCGCGCGTGAAGCTCGTCGTGTTGGCGACGATCGGACGAATGTCGCCGGCGAGCCGCTGTTGCGAGCGCAGGGCATTCATCCAGGCTCCGCTGCGCTTGGAGGGGCGTGCGAAGTAGTCGCCGAGGAAGACGCCGATATGGTTACCCTGTCTGTCGGCCACTTCCCAGATGCGGACATCGGGGTGGTAACGAGGCAGATCCGGTCGTTCTTTGAAGGACAGGCCAAATAAGCGGCGGGCAGTATCGAAAGCGGCGGCGATGACGCGGTCGAGCTGCAGGTAGGGCTTGATCTCGCTTTCATCGAGATCGAACTCGGCCTTGCGGACTTTCTCCGCGTAGTAGCGCCAATCCCAGGCCTCCAAACGAAAATTCTGTCCTTCACGCTCGACAACCTTCTGCAGAAGATCGCGCTCCCGGCCGGCGGTCGTGCGCGCAGCTTCCCAGACCTCGTCGAGCAAGGTGCGGACTGCGGCCGGTGTCTTGGCCATAGCGTCGGCGAGACGGAATTCGGCGAACGTGGCGTAGCCGAGAAGTTGTGCCCGCTCGGCCCGCAGCGCGATAATCTCGGCGGCGATGTTGCGATTGTCATGGGCGCCCGGGTTCTCACCCCGCCGGGTCCAGGCTACGAATGCCTTCTCGCGCAGATCGCGGCGCGCGGAGAACTGCAGGAACGGCTCGATGCTCGAGCGTGCGAGCGTCACGACATGCTTGCTCGCGAGCCCGAGATCCGAGCCGGTGCGCAGGGCAGCGGCTCTAACGAAGTCCGGGAGTCCGGCCAGGTCCTGCTCGCCGTTGAGCACCAGCTTGAAGGCCTGCTCGTCAGCCAGGATGTTCTGGGCAAATTGGGTGCCGAGCACGGCAAGCCGCTTGTTGATCTCGGCGACGCGCTTCTTCTCGCGCGGCTCGAGGCGGGCACCGCTGCGCACGAAGCCCGTGTGATGGCGCTCCAGCACGCGGGCCTGCTCGGCGTCCAGCGACAAACTATCGCGGTGCTGGAAGAGGTCGTCGATGCGCGCGAACAGCTTCGGGTCAAGCATGATGGCGGACCAATGTGCGGCCAGCTTGGGTGCAAGCTCGCGCTCGATGGCCTCCAGCTCGGGCGTGGTGTCGGCGCTGGCGAGACTGAAGAACACGCGCGATACGCGCGTGAGCGCCCGTCCGCTCTTTTCGAGCGCCGCAATGGTGTTGGCGAATGTCGGGCGGCTCTTGGCCTTGGCGATGCGGACGATCTCGCGCCGGCTCTCGGCGAGCGCACGCGTGAAGGCGGGTCGGAAATGCGCCGGGCGGATTGCGCCGAACGGCGGCATCTGAAATGCGGCGCGCCAGGGCGAGAGCAATGGGTTGCGTGCGGCGGCCGACTTCTTTGTAGGTGCAGTGGCGCTGCGCACCCTGCGTTTTGTCCCTGCGGACCTGCGTGGCTTTGCGCCCATGATCTTGCCCTCAAGGGAGTAAGGTTTCACTTCAGGCTAGAGTGCGATCGTCTCACATGGAAGCACTGCCGCTTCCATGTGAGACGTGAATCGCCCTCTAAACTTTAAAGTGTAGAGCAGGATTCACGCTTCGGCCGAGACGCCCCTCGATTGGAAAAGTGATTCAATCCGAAGCGATCCTGCTCTAGTGGCCGAGCCCGCGGACGATGTAGCGGCTGAGCCGCTCAGCGAATTTGGCCGGATCGGCGGGGAGTTCGCCTTCCAGGACGAGCGCCTGATCCAGCAATAGGTGGCAGAGATCGCAGACCTGCTCCTTGTGACCGGCCGCGACCTCGGCGCCGAGACCCTTGATCAATGGATGCGCCGGATTGATCTCGAGCACAGGCTTGGAGCCGATCCCGCGCTTCTGGCGTTGCAGCAGGCGCTCGAGACCCCTGTCGGGACCGTCGCCAGCCGCCACGAGACAAACAGGCGAGGAGACAAGCAGTTTTGACGCACGCACGTCCGAGACGGCGGGGCCCAGGGCCTCTTTCAATGCAGTAACGACCGCCGTGACGTCATCGGGCTTGGCCTCGGGCTCGGCCGGGCTTTGCGCCGGAATGCTGGAAAGGTCGGCGGCACCCTGCGTCAGAGACTTCAGCGTCTTGCCCTCGTAGCCGAGCCCCATCGATGTCCAGAAATGGTCGACGGGGTCGGCCATCAACAACACCTCGACGCCGCGCGCCTTGGCCGCTTCGAGCTGGGGGCTCGAGTTGATCAGCTCCAGGTTGTCGCCGGCGAGATAGTAGATCTCGGTCTGCCCTGGTTTCAGGCCGGCGACGTAGTCCTTGAGTGAGCGCCAGCCCGGACCGGCCGTCGAACGGAACCGCGCGAGCTTCAGGAGCTGGTCGCGGCGCTCGAAGTCCTCGTAGATGCCCTCCTTCAGCACAGGCCCGAATGCCTCCCAGATTTTGTCGAAACGCGCCGGCTCTTTCTCTGCCAGCGCCTCCAGCTCGGTGAGAAGCCGTCCTGTCACAGCGCGCCGGATCTGCGCCACTTGCGGGTTGTTCTGCAAGATCTCACGCGAGATGTTGAGCGGCACATCCTCCAAATCGATGACACCGCGCACGAACCTCAGATAGGCGGGCAGCAGGGCCGCGTCCTCAGTGATGAAGACGCGCCGCACATAAAGTCTCACGCGGCCTTTGCGCTCCGCCTCGAACAGGTCGAACGGCGGCCGCGTCGGTACAAACAGAAGAACCGCATAGGATTGTCGGCCCTCTGCCTTGTAGTGCAGGGTCAGCGCCGGCTCGTCGAACTGGTGCGCAACCGTATTGTAGACTTCCTTGTACTCCTCGGGCTTCACCTCCGATTTGGAGCGCTGCCACAGCGCGCTGGCGGAATTCACCTGGCGTGTGTTGCCGTCCACGGCGGTGAATTCGATAGGGAAGAGGATGTGGTCGGAGTAGGTGCGTACGATGCGTTCGATCTCGCCGTCCTCGATGAAATTTCGCGCATCCTGTTTCAGTGCGAGGGTGACGCTGGTGCCTCGGCTCACCTTGCCTTCTGGCGCCTCGGGCGCAGGCGCCACCGTGAAGCCGCTGGCGCCATCCGAGACCCAGAGCCAAGCGCGATCCTCGCCGGCCTTGCGGCTGACAACGTCGATACGGTCCGCGACCATGAAGGCCGAGTAGAAGCCAACGCCGAACTGGCCGATGAGCGATGAGCCTTCGGAGCCGGCTGTCATGCGCTCCAGGAACGCTCGCGTGCCTGAACGTGCAATCGTACCCAGATTGTCGATCAGCTCCTGCTCGTTCATGCCGATGCCATTGTCGGCCACCGTCAGCGTGCCAGCAGATTTGTCGAAGCTTATCCGGATAGCCAACCGGGCGTCGTCGGCGAGCAAGCCGGGCTGAGCGATGGCCTCGTAGCGCAGCTTGTCGCATGCGTCAGAAGCGTTGGAGATGAGTTCGCGCAGAAACACTTCCTTCTCGGTGTAGACCGAGTGGACCATCAGATGCAGAAGCTGAGAGACCTCGGTCTGAAAGACGTGTTTATGTGTCTGCGGCGCCTGCTCGGCACTCATAATTCACACTCCGGTGCATGCTTGGAGAGCGGCGATTATTGCCGCATGCCGGAGGGAATCAAGGCATTGCGGATCGAACGCGCAAGGGGTGCGTGGCCTTGCGAGCTGCGTGATTCAAATTTGAGTTTGGGGATAAGGGTGGCCCGGCTCTTTGAACTTGGCCCCGGGGGGCTGGGGGGCTGAGATTCCAGAGCCTCGCTTCGAGAGCCGGGCCGAGAGGCAACAGCATCACTATCGTTGGCGTTTGCGGCGGGCCAAAGACGGGATTTTGGCCAAAACACGATATGTCGTAAGGCGTTGGATAAGCGTGCAAATACGGTGACGGCGGCTTGAGATGCCGAGGCAGTGCGGCGTGCGCACGAAAAAGCCCGGTCCACTAAAATGCTTCGGGGGGATTGGGGGGCTAGTGCCGAAGCGGGTTTGGACCGGGCCAAGTACCGATGATTGGGCATTCTACGGACGATTTGCGGCGGCCTGTGGGAGAGACGGTGGCGCGCGCGTGGCTTCGCACACGCGCGATGCGTGACCCGTCTTGCACTCTTCGATAAAAGGCGCAATCTTTCTGGAGGCGCCGTGCAGCCGCAATTGCAGATCACGGGAGGCGTATTTGAGCGATACCGAGCCGATACTCTTGCGCTCCAGAAATGGAGCGAACCATTCTGGTCCGGCTGCTCATCCTGTTCCCCTTGCCACCGTCGCCTTCACCATTCACGAGTTGCGCGCAATTTTGAACCTCTACGGCCGCAAGGTGGCGGCCGGGGAGTGGCGTGACTACGCCATGGATTTCGGCCGCGAGAGAGCCGTCTTTTCCGTCTTCCGGCGCGCCAGTGAATGCCCTCTCTATACGATCGAGAAGAACCCCAGGTTGGCGCGCAAGCAAGGCGCCTATAGCGTGATTGCGGCCAGCGGGCTGATCCTGAAGCGTGGTCACGATCTCGCGCGCGTTCTGGCCGTCCTCGACCGGCCGCTGAAGCTTGTCGAAGCTTGATCGCCCAGCCTGCTTAGGCTTTGCCGCCGCTATCGGGAGGCTCTGTATCCCCGGGGCCCAACGGAAGTTGCATGATGACCGAGTCGAGCCAGCGGCCGTGTTTGTAGCCGACCGAGTGGATGGTTCCCGAGAAGCGGAAACCGAATGAGCGATGCAGCCCGATCGAGGCAGACTGTGCCGAATCGCCGATTACCGCGATCATCTGCCTGTAGCCCTTGGCCGTGCAGATGTCGATCAGTGCCGCGAGCAGAATACGGCCAACGCCCCGGCGGTGTGCATTGGCGGCGATATAGATCGAATTCTCGACGCTGAAGCGATAGGCAGGGCGCGGCCTGTAGGCGCCGGCGTAAGCATAGCCCAGCACGTGTCCTTCATCCTCGGCCACCAGGTAAGGATAGCCGGCCTCGGTGAGCGCGCGGAAACGGCGCAGCATCTCCGTATCATCGGGAGGTTCCAGCTCGAAGCTGGCCGTCCCCGCGAGGACGGCAGGACGGTAGATGGCAGCGATCGCTGAGATATCGGCCTTGGTGGCGGGCCTGACTGTCAGTGCGGTCATGAAACAATTTCTCGCCGGGCGGGAACGCCCGTCTTGCCCCACCACAGGTCAAAAAGCAAAGGGCCCCGCTGCGGCGAGGCCCTTCGTGTTCGATGAGGCGTCTGGTGTTATTCGCGGTCGCCGAACAGGTAGAGCAGCGACTGGAACATGTTGATGAAGTCGAGATAGAGGCTGAGCGCGCCCATGATGGCCGTCTTGGTCATCAAGGCGGCATCGCCCGCAATCTCGTAGTACCCATCCTTGATGCGCTGCGTGTCGTAGGCAGTAAGGCCCGCGAACGCCAGCACGCCGATCACAGAGATCGCGAACTGCAGGGCGGAGGACTGCAGCCAGATGTTCACCAAACTCGCGACAACGAGACCGATCACGCCCATGATGAGGAACGTGCCCCAGCCCGACAGGTCGCGCTTCGTGGTGTAGCCGTAGAGGCTCAACGCCGCGAAGGAGGTTGCCGTGATGAAGAACACGCGCGTAATCGACTGCCCGGTGAAGACCAGGAAGATGGTGGAGAGCGAGGCGCCCATGATCGCCGCAAACAGCCAGAAGCTGATCTGCGCCGCGCCGACGCTCATCTTGTAGACCCGGAACGACAGGAAGAACACCAAGCCGAGCGGAGCCAGCATGACCACCCACTTGAGCGGGCTGACGAACATCAGCTGTCCGAACGGGGTCAGGTACAGCCCGTTTCTCAGGGCCATGACCCGGGTGCCGGCCTGCGCCGCTAACGCCGGATCGGTGGTCACCGACATCGTAAAGATCACATAGGCAACCAGCCCAGTCAGAGCGACGCCGGCCGCCATGTAGTTGTAGACGCGCAGCATGTATGCGCGCAGGCCTTCGTCGACGGTCTCGGCGCGAGTGCGCGCCACAGAGCCGACTTGCGCATACCTGTTGTCGATTTGAGCCATAGTAGGGTTCCCTTTGAGCCTCCACGCGGCCAGATAGTAGACCGCGCCGCAGGATCAATATGTCCGTGTATTGTGCCGCTTTCAAGAAGGTCGAGCGGAGAAACGTCGATTTCAGGCGGATTAAGACAACTGTCTTTAGACTAAAGTAGGCACAACCTAAGCGCGAATCGCATTCAATTCAGTCCATTATTCGGCCCGCAGATAAGGAACTGCCGGCGCGCGCAAGACGCGCGAGGTGCCGATCCCTCCCAACACGGCAATCAAAAGAAGCGCTACACCAAGGGCTTGTGCCACGGCGCCCCAGGAGAACTCGAACGGCAGCTCCATCACTTGGGTGACAGCGATCCAGGCGGCTACGGTACCGAGTGCCACCGCAAGCAATGCCGAGATCGCGGCCAGCATCAGGTACTCCAGAAAGTGCGCGCGCAAGATGCGCGCACGCGTGGCGCCGAGTGCTTTCAGGATGACGGCCTCCCGGATGCGCCGGCGCTGCGCTGTCGCCAGGGCCCCGGCCAAGACCAGGGCGCCAGCCGCCAGCGTGACGCTGCCCGCCACCTGCACAGCGGTCATGATGCGGGCAAAGATGGAATTGAAGGCGTTGATCGCATCTCTGACGCGGAGCGTTGTGACGGCGGGGTGGGCTCTGCCGATGCTCTTGGCCAGGTTGGCTTCTGCCGCCAGCGAGACATTGTTGGGGAGTGTCACGGTCGCCAGCAGATTGTGCGGCGCGCCGCGCAGCGTGTTGGGCGAGAACACCAGGACGAAATTGATGGCCAGGCTTTCCCACCTCACATCCCGGAGATTGGCGATTTTCGCCGTCAGGTTACGGCCGAGCACGTTGACGGTCACTCGGTCGCCGATTTTGACTCCCAATCCTTTGGCCAACTCGGCCTCGAAGGAAACCAGAGGTTCACCCGTGTAGTCGGCCGCCCACCAAGTGCCTTCCGCCAGGGTGGAGCCTTCGGGCACTTCGTCGGAGTAGGTGAGGCCGCGGTCGCCGGTGAGCACCCAGGCGGCCTCCGGGGGTGCCTTGATCTGCTCTACCGGTCGGTCTCCCAGTTTGATCAGGCGGCCGCGCAGCATCGGGGCCTGGTTGATGTGAGCCTCGGGCGTCTCGCGATTGATGAGACCGATCAGGCTCGAAAGCTCCGCCTGCGGAATGTCCAGAATGAAGTAGTCGGGCGAGTTCTTGGGCAGGTGTGTGGAGAGCTCCGAGACGATGGACGTATTGGCCAGGGCCACGGCGACAAGCAGAGATAGCCCCGTGCCGAGTGACAGCACGACAGAGCGCGTCAATCCGCCGGGCGCGCCGATGCTGCCCAGCGCCAGGGCGAGCTCCGCCTGACGCGGTCGCGGCAAGCGACGTGCGAGCGCGGTTATCCCATATCCGAGCGCGATGAAGACCGCGAAGATGCCGGCGATGCTCAGGCAGAAGTAGAGCGCAATACGTTGCGACTCCGAGGTTGCCAATGCCAGTCCGAGCAGGGCAGCCGCTGTGACAAAGGTCAGCACGATCACGCGCCAGCGCGGCCAGACGCGCTCCGGCGCCACCTCGTCGCGAAACAGCACTGCCGCCCGAACCAGCTCGGCCCGACCGAGCGGCCAGAGTGTGAACAGCAAGGCAACGAGAAGGCCGTAAGCGACGGCGATGAGCAGGCTCGAAGGGCGGACGCTGATTTCTGCCTGAATTGGCAGCGTACCGGCCATCAGCGGGCTGAGGAGGAACGGCAGAAGCAGGCCCAGGAGCAGCCCGATCAGTACCCCTAATCCCGCAATCAGCATCACCTGGGCCAGATGCACGGCGAAAATCAATCCGCTGGTGGCGCCGAGGCTCTTGAACGTGGCGATGACCTTGCGGCGCCGATCGATGTAAGTGGCCACTGCATTGGCGACGCCTACACCTCCAACCAGCAGGGCCGTCAAGCCGATGAGCGTCAGGAACTGGCGCAAGCGCTCCAGTGTTCGGGTCACTTGCGGGTGGGGATCGCGGCGATCTGCAACCGTGAAACCGGCGTCGGGCAGGTCGGCTTTTGCTTGATCTCGGAACCTGACAAGGCCCGCGTCATTGGCCCCATCGCTTCGGGCGAGCTTGAGGGCGTACCGCCAGCGCACGAGGCTTCCCGGCCCCGCGAGCCCCGTCTGCTCGAGCGTCGCCAGGGAAACAAAGACACGCGGCCCAAAGGTCAACCGGTCAGAAATCTTGTCTGGCTCGGCCTCGACGATGGCTCGGATCTCGACCGTGCCGTTGCCGAGCTGCATGCGGTCGCCGATCTTCAGACCGAGCCGCTCGAGCAGAATGGCATCGACGGCTGCGCCGGCCCCGACCACTAAAACGGTGTCCTTGCCGACATCGCCGCTGAATCGCAAACCTCCAACCAAGGGGTAGCTTCCGTCGACACCCTTGAGCTCGATGAGAAGCTGCTCGCTGCCGTCGAGCCGCCGTGCCATGGCACGGAGCGTTGCTGTTTCGCTCACCTGCCCGCGACCGTCCATCCAGGCACGCTCGGTGGGTTCGGCGCGGCGATGCGGGCGGGAGAGCGTGATGTCACCACCAAGTAACGCTTCGCCTTGGCGCTCGAACCCGGCACGCAGAGCATCCGTCAGCGCGCCGACACCCGTGATCACTGCAACGCCGAGCGCCACGCAGGCAACAAAAACGTAGAAGCCTTGTAGTCCGCCGCGCAGCTCGCGCAGGGCGAAGGTCAAAATGTGCCAGGCTCGGGAGTGTGCTGGAGCTGCAGCAGGCGCCGTTGCGACGTCTACACTCATGCAGAAGCCCGCTCAGCCGCTTCGGACAAGATGCCGCCGTCCAGCATGCGCACCACGCGCGAACAGCGCGAGGCCAGCCGCTCGTCGTGCGTGATGAGGACGAGGGTGGCGTTGCGCCGGGCCTGCGCAGAGAAAAGCAGGTCCATGACCTGGGTTCCGGTCGCACCGTCGAGATTGCCGGTGGGTTCGTCCGCGAGCAGGATGCGCGGTCGCGTCACGAGCGCGCGGGCAAGCGCGACGCGCTGCTGCTCGCCGCCCGAGAGCTGTGCCGGGAAGTGTTGTAGGCGGTGCGAAAGCCCGACCTCCTCCAGGCGCTCCGCCGCCTCATCGAAAGCATCGGCGCGGCTCTGGAATTCCAGCGGCAGTGCCACGTTCTCGAGTGCCGTCATTGTCGGGACCAGGTGGAACGACTGGAAGACAATGCCGATGCTGGCGCCGCGCGCCAGCGCGAGCTGGTCCTCGTCCAGCGCCGTCAGATCATGGCCTGCAACCTTGACGCGTCCTGATGTTGCCTGCTCCAGGCCGGCCAGAATCATGAGCAACGAAGTCTTGCCCGACCCGCTCGGTCCGGTTACGGCTACGGACTCACCGGCGGAGACCGAGAAATTGACGCCGCGCAGGATCTCGACCAATCCCGCGCGGCTGCGCAGCGACAGGCACACGCTGTCGGTTTCGATGATGGGCTCGGTCAATGGTGGCCCGCTTCATAGTCTGGGACTTGCCGCAAGTTGGTCCTCTTTCTACTTGATGTGGATTGCCCTCGCGGGCAGCCAGATTGAAAGGTTGTGGCAGGACACTATGCAAAAGCATTTGGGCCAGATGGTGCGCGTTCTCGCTGCCGTCAACATCTTATTGTCGATCTTTACATTGCCGGCCGTTGCCAAGGCCAAGGATGCCCCGGTGCGCATCGTTGCTTTCGGCGATAGCCTGATGGCGGGATACATGCTGGCAGAACGCGAAGCGTTCCCGGCGCAACTCGAGCGCAAGCTCAAGGCGGTAGGCCTCAACGTCGAGGTCATCAATGCGGGCGTTTCGGGCGATACGACCGCCGGCGGGCTCGCGCGGCTTGACTGGTCCATACCCGACGGTACGGACGCGGTGATCCTCGAGCTGGGAGCCAACGACGCCTTGCGCGGCCTCGATCCCGCCAAAGCGCGTCAAAACCTGACCAGCATCGTCGAGCGCCTCAAGGCACGTGACATCGAAATTCTGATCGCAGGCATGCTAGCGCCAGGGAATCTCGGGGAGACCTATACGTCCACCTTCAATGCGATTTTCCCGGACCTCGCGCAAAAGCATGGCGCACTACTCTATCCGTTCTTCCTCCAGGGCGTGGCTATGCGTGCCAAGCTCAATCTCGGCGATGGCATCCATCCCAATCCCGAGGGTGTATCAGTGATCGTAGGGGGCATCGTGCCGAAGGTGAAAGAGCTCATCGCTCGTGTACATGCTCGCCGCGCCCGGCAACAAGGTGGTTGAGAGTAGCAGAATATCTCATGCCTCGACTGTTCACTGGGCTAGAACTGCCTCAAAGCGTGCGCATGCGGCTCAGCCTGATGCGCATGCCACTGCCGGGCGCCCGATGGGTCGAGCCGGAGGACTTTCACATCACCCTGCGCTTCGCTGGCGATATCGACAACCGCGTCGCGGACGAGTTTGCCAGCTTTCTCGATGATATCGAGGTGGTGCCGTTCGACATCTCGATTTCCGGAGTAGGCTTTTTCGGCGGGCGCACGCCGCGCGTGATTTGGGCCGGAGTTGAGGGAGGGGAGGCCCTGGCGAGCCTGCAAAGAGCGCACGAACGTGCGGCGCGACGGGCGGGACTGGAGCCCGATTCGCAGACGTTCAGGCCCCATGTGACCCTTGCACGCCTCAAGGGCACCCGCCCTGACGCGGTTGCGCGCTTCTTGAGCTCCCGTGGCGGGCTCAGGTCGGAGCCATTCAGGGTCGAGCGGTTTGCGCTTTTCTCCGCCAGGCCCGGTAGTGGCGGCGGGCCCTATGTGGTCGAACACGCTTATCAACTGGGTGGTGATGGAGCCGCCGGCTTTCGCGGCGAGGTCCGCTCCTGATACGGGCGGATGCTGCGGACTTCCCGCTGCGCAGCTAGAATGGCCGGCAGCACGGAGGAGGCAATCATGGCCCAGAAGTTAGCTCCCGAGCAAAGGACCGAGGGTCTCGGCAAAGTGCCAGACTGGGCGCCGGTCGAAGGCCGCGATGCGATCGCCAGGTCGTTCAAGTTCAAAGACTTCAACGAGGCCTTCGGCTTCATGACGCGTGCGGCCCTGGTGGCGGAGCGCATGAATCATCATCCGGAATGGTTCAACGTCTGGAACCGGGTGGACGTAATACTGTCGACGCACGATGCAGGCGGGTTGACCGAGCTTGATATCAAGCTCGCGGCAGCCATGGACAAGCTCGCACAATAGCTCGCACTGTTGACCCTTCGCGGGCCGCGGGTGTATTTTCTGATATATCAGATGGCGGGTGCTGGCCTGCGAAGACGCACCAAAGGCTCCGAGGTGAGGAAATGATTACCGAACGGCAAAAGGCGTTCCGGCAGGAATACCGTTCGCGCATCATGGGCTTCTATGACGGCTATCTGCACATCGTCATCATTTATGCGATGGGCGCGGCGGCGTTCTACATCTACCTGCAGCACCTTTCGAACCCGAGCTGGCTCGAGCTGCTGACTATTCCCATCGCGTTCCTGTTCACGAACCTGTTCGAGTGGTTCGTGCACAAGCACATCATGCATCGGCCTATCCCGATCAAAGGGCTGCGGGCCGTCTATGAGCGCCACACTCTCAACCATCATCAGTTCTTCACGGACGAGGAGATGCGTTTCCGAGACCACAAGGATTGGCGCGTCACGGTGTTTCCCCCCTACGCGCTGGTGGTCTTCATCCTGATGTCGATCCCGGCCGCCATCGTCCTCGGGCAGGCGTTCTCGCCAAACGTCGGCTGGCTGTTCATGTGCGTGACGACGGGCATGTACCTCATCTACGAATTCATGCATTTCTGCTGCCATGTGGAGGAGAACTGGTTCGTCAGGAACTGCCCGTTCGTGAACACGCTGCGCCGCCATCACACCGCGCATCACAATGCGCGGCTGATGATGGAGGTGAATATGAACCTGACATTCCCGATCGCCGATTGGTTCTTCGGCACATCGGATCTCAAGCGTGGGCTGCTGGGCCATCTGCTGAACGGTTATGATACTCGACATCTCAAGCCGGAATTGCGCGGGCGGCCGAAGCGGCCCGACGAAGCAGCGGCCGTACCGATGGGCAACTATTGAAACGGAACTAGCCATCGTCAGGAGCTTTGTCAGTGCCCAATGACGTGAAAGCCATCGTCTCCCTGGTGGCGCTGGTGGTGGCGATTGCCTTCGCCTATTGGGAGCGCGCCAATGGCAAGCCGCATCTGTTCTGGTTCGTCATCGGGCTCGCGGCCTTTGCCATAGTCTCCATGTGGATTTTCCCGGAGGCCGGGGTGAAGAAGGGCGATATCAACAAGGCCAAGGACTAGCCCGCGATCAAGACACCTTCGCGCGACCTGCGTCGGGAAATGTCGCGGCTTCGATGCGATTGCCGTCCGGGTCACGAATGAAGGCGGCGAAATATGCCGTCATGGTGCCTTGCCGCGGCCCGGGCGGTCCGTCGTCGCTGCCTCCGTTGGCGAGTGCCGCAGCATGAAAGCTGCGCACCGCTTCCTCGCTCCGCGCCCTGAGACAGATGTGATTGCCGGTATCCGCGGCGACCGCGGGCATGTGAGGACGGCGATTGAGCCACAACTCGGGATAGCGTTTGCCAAACCCAATCCGGCCCTCGCGTTCAACAAGCTTGACCAAACCCAGAGGCGCGAGCACGACCACGTAGAATGCCGCGCTGCGCTCGAGGTCTCGCACCCCCAGGGAAGCATGGTCGAGCATGCGCTATCCTATTGTTCATGCCTGCGGCGACTGTCTTCGGGTGCCTGCTCGCGCCGATCATGCATGCCGTAGTCGCGCATCACGCCGGCAATGCGCAGACGGTAATCCTGGAAGATGCCCGCGCGCCCTTTAACCTGGGTACGGCGATGGCCGGCATGATTGCGCCAGGCGGCCAGTGCGGCCTCGTCGCGCCAGAACGAGAGCGAAAGCATCTTGCCTGGATCGGTGATGCTCTGGAACCGTTCGACGGATATGAAGCCGTCGATGCGTTCGAGTTCCGGCCTAAGCTCGGCGGCGAGATCGAGATAGTGCTGTCGCCGGCCCTCGGCCGGCAAGACCTCGAAGATGACGGCAATCATGGGGGCCTCATCAGCATGGATGGCAACACACTAGGCGAGCGCACTGCACAAAACCAGGATGCGGGGCGTGGCCGTTCTGTTACCGCGCTGGGGATTTGAAATGAGGCCCTTGGACGCCCGGCGAATAAGGCTTTATAGAAAGGCGCGTAGGCTCGGGGCGTCTGCTCCGGGTGGCGAGAGGATGCGCATATCTTGGACTTGGACTGCAGGGTTGGGTTGGTCAGTCGCATTGGCGTAGGATGCGCTCCCGCCGGAGGAACGATGCCAGGGACGAGGTGCAATGGACGCGCGTGAAATCGCGGCGCGAAGTCGGGGTCGGATGGCTCCAACGGACATCGGCAATCCGAAATATTTCCACAAGATCGTCGATTGTCAGTGGGCCTGCCCGACCCATACGCCTGTTCCCGAATACATCCGGCTCATCGCCCAGGGCCGATACGCCGCAGCCTACATGCTGAACTGGGAGTTCGAACGTATTCCCCGGCATTCTCGGCCGCGTCTGCGACCGCCCATGTGAGCCCGCCTGCCGCCGTGGACGTATTCAGACGGCGGATGAGAGCAACGTGCGGGACCCATCGCGGAAGAACGCGGAGCCCGTTGCCATTTGCCGCCTGAAGCGTGTCGCCGCCGACTACAAGGGCGAAGTCGATGCCTTCATGCCGGACATTCCGAAACAGAAGAACGGCAAGCGCATCGCGCTGCTCGGCGCCGGCCCGGCTTCGCTGACGGTGGCGCGTGATCTGCTGCCGCTCGGCTACGCGTGCACGCTGTACGAGCGCGATCCCAAAGGCGGCGGGCTGATGCGGACCAATATTCCGTCGTTCCGTCTGCCGGAGCGTGTGCTCGACGAGGAGGTCGACCGCATTGTCGGCTTCGGGGTCGAGGCCCGGTTCGGGCACGAGGTGAAGAGCCTCAAGGCCGTGCTGGACGAAGGTTTCGATGCCGTGTTCGTGGGTACTGGCGCGCCCAAGGGGAAGGATCTCTCGATTCCCGGCCGTGCGGAGGCTTCGGCCAACATCCATATCGGTATCGATTGGTTGACATCGGTGGCGTTCGGTCATGTCGAGAAGGTCGGCCGCCGCGTGGTGGTGATCGGCGGCGGCAATACGGCCATGGACTGCTGCCGTACGGCCCTGCGGCTCGGCGCCGAGAAGGTCACCGTCACGGTGCGTAGCCCGCGCAAGGTGATGAAGGCGTCGGACTGGGAAATCAAGGATGCCCTGCATGAGGGCATTCCGATTCTCGACAATCATGCTCCAAAGGCGTTTATCGTCGAGAAGGGCAAGCTCGTAGGCATGCGTTTCGAGAAGATGAAGGAGACGGGGGTCGACGCCAAAGGTCGCCCGAAGCTCGAGCCCTCCGGCGAGGAGGTCGTCATCGAATGCGACGACGTCCTGATGGCGATCGGGCAGGAGAACGCTTTCCCCTGGATCGAGCGCGATATCGGCATCGAGTTCGGCGAGTGGGACATGCCGACGATCGACCGCAAGACGTTCATGTCCACCCGGCCAGGCGTATTCTTCGGCGGCGATGCGGCTTGGGGGCCTGAGAACATCATTTGGGCGGTCGCGCACGGCCATCAGGCCGCGATCTCCATTCACGCGCACTGCGGCCGGCAGGACATCACCGTGCGCCCCGGGCCGGGCTTCACGCTCGTCAGCCAGAAGATGGGTATTCACGAGTGGTCGTACTCGAACGACTATGATCCGCTGAACCGGATTGCCGTTCCTCATGCCGATCTCGGCATTTCGCTGAAGAATCTCAAGATAGAGGTCGAGCTCGGCTACGACGATAAGCTCGCCGCCAAGGAGGTCGAGCGCTGCCTCAACTGCGACGTGCAGACGGTCTTCACCCGCTCGCTGTGCATTGAATGTGATGCGTGCATGGACATCTGTCCGGTCGATTGCATCAACTTCACGGACAACGATGACGAAGCTGATTTGCGCCAGTCGTTGCGGGTGCCGGCGATGAATAGATCGCAGGACATCTATGTGTCCGACGTGCTTCCAACCGGCCGCATCATGGCTAAGGACGAGGACGTGTGCCTGCACTGCGGGCTGTGCGCCGAGCGGTGCCCCACCGGCGCATGGGATATGCAGAAATTCGTCTACGTCGAGGCGCAGGTATCGTCTGCCGGCCTTGTCCACCATAATTCCTACCTACGCTGAGCGAAGGACTGCCCCGCGATGAGCGGCATCAACGATTTCGTCATAAAATTTGCCACGGTGAACGGCTCGGGTTCTGCCAGCGCGAACACAATGTTCGCCAAGACACTGTTCCGCATGGGCATCCCTGTCTCGCCGAAGAACATCTTCCCGTCGAACATCCAGGGGCTGCCGACCTGGTACGAGGTTCGCGTGTCGGAAGCGGGATATCTCGCCCGGCGCGAGGGCATCGACCTCATGGTGGCGATGAACCCCCAGACTTTCGCCGAGGACATGGCGGAAGTCGTGCCGGGCGGATGGCTGCTCTACAACTCGACGATGCCGCGCATCTGGCCGCGCACGGACGTCACCGTGATCGGCATTCCAATTGCCGAGATGTGTGCGCGCAAATGGAAGGACACGCGCCAGCGCCAGCTGTTCAAGAACATGGTTTACGTCGGGGCGCTATCCGCGCTGCTCGACATGGACATGAAGGTGCTGCAGGGCGTCGTGGCCGACCAGCTCAAGGGCAAGGAGAAGCTGGTGTCAGCCAACATGGAGGCGATCGATCTGGGTCGCCAATACGCGGCCGAGAAGTTCGACGCCCCTCTGCCCATCAAGGTGCGCACGGCGCACGGCAACAAGGGGAAGATCTTGGTGACCGGCAACGATGCGGCTGGACTCGGCGCCATCTATGCCGGTGCGACCGTGTGCGCATGGTACCCGATCACGCCGTCGACATCGCTGGCCGAAGCCTTCGAGCGATATGCGAGGCGACTGCGGGTGACCAAGGATGGCCAGCGCCTCTTTGGCATCGTGCAGGCGGAGGACGAGCTTGCCGCCATCGGCGTGGCCATCGGCGGGGGCTGGAACGGCGCGCGGTCCTTCACCGCCACGTCGGGTCCAGGCATCTCGCTGATGAGCGAATTTCTGGGCCTAGCGTACTTTGCCGAGGTGCCAGTCGTACTCTTCAATATTCAGCGTGGCGGTCCCTCGACCGGCATGCCGACGCGTACCGGCCAGCCTGACATTCTCTCCTGTGCCTATGCTTCGCACGGCGACACCAAGCACGTGCTGCTGTTTCCCTCCAATCCGACCGAATGCTTCTCGCTGGGTGCGGAGGCTTTCAATCTCGCCGAGCGTCTGCAGACACCGGTGATGGTCATGTCCGACCTCGACATCGGCATGAACGACTGGGTGACGGACGCCTTCGCCTGGGATGATGCCAAGGTGCACGATCGCGGCAAGGTGCTGACGGCCGAGCAGCTCGACACGTTCAAATCGTGGAAGGGCAAGGAGTGGGGCCGATACCAGGATATCGATGGCGACGCCATCCCGTATCGAACCCTACCCGGCACGCATCCGACGAAGGGCGCCTTCTTCACGCGCGGCACGAGTCACGACGAGAACGCCCGCTACACCGAGGACGGCCGCATTCACGCCCGCGTTCTGGATCGTATCAGGCGTAAGTTCGATACGGCCGCCAAGCTGGTGCCGAAGCCCGAGATCAGCATCCGCGACAAGGCCAGCAGAACGGGTGTGATCTACTTCGGCGCTACCCAGCCGGCCGTTGTCGAGGGGCTCGATTTGCTTGAGCGCGACGGGCTCAAAGTGAATGCACTGCGCTTGCGTGCCTTTCCCTTCACGTCGGAGGTCAAGGCCTTCTGTGCCGCCCACGACCGTGTTTTCGTCATCGAGCAGAACCGCGACGCGCAGATGCGCTCGCTGCTGATGACGGAAGCCAGCATTCCGGGCGACAAGTTGATCCCAGCCCTCAACTATGACGGCATGCCAATGACGGCAGCTTTCGTGCGCAGTACGATTCTCAATCGCCTGCGCCCGGCTAAGGCCGCTGCGGAGTGACGACGCCATGAGCTACATTGCCAAACCGATTGCCCACCATCCGGATCTCAAGCGCAACGCGCTTGGCCTAACGCATCGCGACTACGAAGGCACAATGTCGACGTTGTGCGCGGGTTGCGGCCACGACTCGATTACCGCCGCGCTGATCGAGGCCTGCTTCGAGATGGATCTGCCGGCGCATCGCATAGCCAAGGTCAGCGGCATTGGCTGCTCGTCCAAGGCGCCAACCTATTTTCTCGGCCGCAGTCACGGCTTCAACAGCGTGCACGGACGCATGCCGTCGGTGACGACTGGCGCCAACATGGCGAACAAGGACCTTGTCTACATTGGTGTGTCCGGCGACGGCGACACGGCATCCATCGGTCTCGGCCAATTCTGCCACGCGGTGCGTCGCAAGCTGAACATGACCTACATCGTCATGAACAACGGTTGCTACGGTCTTACCAAGGGTCAGTTCTCCGCGACCAACGACAAGACCTCGCCCTCGAAGAAGGGCGAAGCCAATCCATTCGAGGCGATCGATCTGTGCCAGCTTGCGATCCAGCTCGAGGCCGGCTTCGTCGCGCGCTCGTTCTCCGGCGACAAGAAGCAGCTCATCCCTCTCATCAAGGCGGCGATCAGCTACAAGGGCTTTGCTTTTCTGGATATCATCAGCCCGTGCGTCACCTTCAATAATCATCCGACTTCGACCAAGAGTTTCGACTACGTGCGCGCGCACAACATGGCCTCCGAGAACAAGCTGGACTATGTGGAGCCAAAAGAGGAAATCACGGTCGACTACGCAGAGGGTGGCACGGTCGACATTCCGATGCACGACGGCTCACGTCTCATGTTGCACAAGCTCGACGGAGGCCATGATCCTCGCGATGCCGATGCGGCTATCATGGCGATCCGCACGAACGACGCCAAGGGCCGGATTGCGACGGGGCTGCTCTACGTCAACGAGCAGCAGGAAGACCTGCACGATGTGCTGGCCACGGGCAGTCGGCCGCTCAATGAGCTGCCGATGTCAGACCTCTGCCCCGGGTCAAAGGCGCTCGAGTTCATCAACGCTCGCCTGCAGTAGCGAGCAGTCAGGTTCCGACTACCAGCGGAGCGGTCAGGCGGCGCAAAGCGGCGATCGCCGACTGCGCAGTGACTTTGCCGGTTGCGGGGTTCTCCGCCGACGGAATGTTCTCGATCGTAATCGATAGATGAGAGCTATCGGAGCGCGCCTCGATTGTGTGGGTGTTGCGCGTCACTCCCGGGTCTGCCCAGATCTCGATGCGGGTTCGATCCGGTCCTACACCGGCAAGTGAGAGTGCGACCGCGACGTTGACGTTGGCCGGGAAGCCTTTGATCGCCTCGCGTGCGCTGCCCTCGAAAACCTTCAACGGCTGTTTCACCTCGTCCATCGAGATGCTGTTGGCCACGAGATAGGGTGCGCCGGCCAGCCCGCGCGGTGGCTTGCGCGTGATGATGCGTATGCTCTCTACGTTGCCCTCCGCGATGGCGCGCACGGCATCGAGGCCTGCCAGTGCGCCGGTCGGTACCAAGATGCGGGCGCCGGTCTGGCGTGCCAGATCGACGAGGTCCATGTGTTCGAGGAGCTGGCCGACGGAGAGCGGCATGAAAATGCAGCCTCGTTCTATGGCCGGTCGTGCCACGTCGGCAAAGTAGGCACCCGGGATGCTCTCGAGCACGATGCCGGCATGGTCTCCCAGCTCTGCCAGCGGCACGAGGGGCGGATTAGACCGAAAACCTTCCAGTTTTGCCCGTGCCTTCGCATGATCGCGGGCAGCCACTGCGGCCAGCGAGATGCCATCGACCTCACCGGCGTCGACAGCGCGCGCCACGGCATATCCGATGGCGCCAAGGCCGGCGACGGCGAGTTGCAGTGTCGATGGGGACGGCATGTCGTGCCTCCTGCGGCTCTTAGAGCTTGCGCCAATCGGTGCGCGTACGGAATACGATCTGCGCGCCAATGATCACGACCGCAAGGCGCACAAGGTGATGCAGGGCCACGTAGGCCACGTCCAGCCCCATGATGAAAGCCAGCAGATTGAGCTCGGTCTGCCCGCCTGGTGCAAAGGCGAGCAGCACCGACACCGGGTCGAAGCCTGTGATCCGTGATACGCCCACGACGACCACGGCCGTAATCGCCAGCAGCACGATGGTGTTGGCAATGCCCCAGATCATGGTGCCGGTAAATTCTTTCATGGTCAGGCCGCGGAACTGGCAGCCGAGCAGAACGCCGACGCTGATCTGGGCGAACGTTAGAACCTCGAGAGGTACCTTGGCGCTCGTGACGCCGGAAGCATGCAGGATGCCGCTGACGATCATCGGTCCGACAATCGGCGCTCCGGCAAGTCCCAATCGTCGCGCACCCCACCAGCCGCCCCAGCCGATCGCCAGCAGAACGAGCGCGTCGAACGGCGATATGTCCGCGAGCCGCAAGCGGCTGCCGGCAGCGGCGCCAATGGGCAGGCCGTCGTGCCACTGCAGCCACAGTGGTAGCGTGAACACGACGATGAGAATGCGCGTCGCCTGCACCAGAATGACGGCCCGCTGGTTGGCGCCGGCGTCCTCCGCCATGGCCGTCATGTCAGTGAGGCCGCCCGGCACGGCGGAGAAGAAGGCCGTCGGCCGATCGAAGCCGGCCACCCTCTCGTAAAATACGAGACTGACGACAATGATGAGCACCATGAAGGGCACGAGGATCGCGAGGCTTCCGGCCATGCCGCCGACCCGGCCAAGGAGAGCGGGGGAGAATGCGCTGCCGACGGCCACGCCCAGCACGGCGCGCATCGGGATGGTCAGCGGCTTGGGCCGCAGAATGGGCGCGTTGAGAACCGAGGCGATAAGGCAGAACGAAAGTGCGCCCAGAAACCAGGGCAGCGGAAAGTGTGCATAGACGAACACGACCGAGCCGGCTGCCCCGATCAGCAACGCCAGCAGCCAGCGGCCCAGTTGCGAAAGGAGGGAGGCGTCAGTCGGCTCGACGGCGGCGCACGGCAGCTCTGCCCTCACGGGCTCTCCCCCATCCTTCATCGCTGCTGGGCCCCATCAACTGATCAGTGCCACACGATGGTGCCGACAATCGCCGCCGACAGCAATGTGGCCAAGAGCCCGACGACAACGGATTTCGGGGCCAGCTCGATGATTTCGTCCCGCCGCTCGGGAACCATGGCGGTCAGGCCGCCGATCATGATGCCGAGCGAGCCCAGATTGGCAAAACCGCACAGTGCGTAGGTCAGGAGCAGCTTCGTGCGCGGCGACAGGGCATCGGGCCCGAGCCTCGCCAGGTCGAGATAGGCCAGAAACTCATTGAGGACGATCTTCTGGCCGATGAAGCTGCCGGCCAGCGTCGCCTCGCTCAGTGGGACGCCAATCAGGAGCGCGAGCGGTGTGCAAATCCAGCCCAGGATCTGTTGCAGCGTGATGGGAGTGCCGAGCGGGCTCGTCAGGAAGCCGATGATACTATTGGCAAGCGCAACGAGCGCCACCATGACGATAAGCATGGCAACGACGCTGGCCAGCAGCTTCAGTCCATCGATTGTGCCTTGCGCGATGGCATCCATGGCGGAGCGTGGCGGATTGTCGAGCCGAATGGTGGCGGCGGCAGGCCCTCCCTCGAAGCCGGTCGGCACGGCGAGGCGCGCCAACATGAGCGCGCCGGGCGCGTTCATGAGCGAGGCGGCAAGCACGTGGCCGGCCGCTCCTGGCAAGACCGGCTCCAGGATAGTTGCGTAAAGCGCCATCACGGTCCCGGCCACTGTCGCCATGCCGACGGCCATGGCTGCAAACAATGCGCCCCGCCCCATCTCTCTCAAGTATGGTTTGACCAGCAGCGGCGCTTCCACCATGCCGAGGAAAATCTTGGCGGCCGCGACCGTGCCGAGCGGCCCGCCGATGCCGAAGGTCTTCTGCAGCAGGGATGCGAACAGACCGACCACACGCTGCAGCACGCCCCAATGGTAGAGCAGGCGGGCGAGGGCGCTGATGACCAGGATCAGCGGCAGGGCCTGGAACGCCAGAATGAACTGTGCCGCCGGGCGTGGGCTGTCGAACGGCGTTGGTCCGCCGGCCAGATAGCCGAAGACCATGCGCATGCCTTCTCCGGTGGCCGCCTGCAATGCGGTCACCACGGCGCCCACGGCATCGAAGATTGTCCGTGATCCGGGAAGCTTCAGCAGCAGCAGCGCGATCGTGAGCTGGAGACCAAGCCCGACCAGGATCGTGACGAGCAGCCGGCGGCGGTCGAGCGCGGAGCGATCTTCGCAGATGGCAAAGGCGAGGAGCGGGATGGCGACTACGCCGAGAAGGCTTTGCAGCGCCAGTTCCATAGTCCCCCGCTCCCAGCTCATCCGACAGGTGAGGCTAGCTGTTGGGGGCCGGTTTGTCGCCAGGAGTGCCTTCCGTGTGCACACAAGGATGTCTGGGGTGGCCAAGGGCACCACACTCCGGGTTTCCTGCCCGTGACATATTCTAGCGGTAGGACTGGGCCAATTCGCCGCTCGCTCCGTAACCATTGCCAGAGTTCGCCTACGTGCCCGACGCTGCTTCCTCAGACCCAGATCGCTTGCGCCAGCAAAGCGGGACGTCCGCCGAGCGGCCGCAGGCAAACGTGGCCGGTGGCTCATCTCCGACGGTAGTGAGGTCGGGCCGGATAAAGGTCGGTCAGCGATGGCAGGCGGCGTTATTGCCCCCAACTTTGCGTACCGTTGCGCTGTACGCGCTGCTGGTGCTTGTGTCGCTCGTCCTGGCCGGGGGCACCTTCTTGTTGGTCGCGAGCCCGGCCGATCTCATCCGTGACCGGCTGATCGCGGAGGTGCACTCGCGCACTGGCCGCGACCTTGCGGTGAAAGGTGGCGCCTCGTTGGCGCTCTTTCCTTCGTTCGGCGTGGCGATGCGCGATGTGGAGCTTTCCGCGCCTCCGGGTATGGTCTCTCCGCCAACTCTGCGCGCTCAGACCGTGACCATACACGTCGCCTGGTGGGCCTTGATGGAGGGGCGCGTCGCCGTGCGAGCACTGACCTTCGTGCGGCCGGTTCTCGATCTCACGGTTGATGCCGAGGGACGGCGCAACTGGGACTTAGCCGCCATCGAGGATCGCTCACCACCGGTCCGATTGGCGCAATTGCCCCCCCGCCTTGATCACGGGCAGGGCCTGCCTCACGATCTGTACGACGCACTCGAAAAATCGGTCTCCCGCAATGAGAGAGAGCGATGGCGGCCGGACGGCGCCATCGACAAATCGCTGCAAGAGGTGCGTGTGACCGACGGCACGATCCGGTACGACGACGCACGCGCCAGCTTGAAGTACGAGATGAGTGGTGTCGACCTGCGCATCGGACGTGGCGCGCACGGGTCGATCCAGATTTCAGGTAGCTGGGCCCTGGCAGGCGAAAAGGTGGCGGTCGAAGGTGAAGCGCAGGTGCACGAGGCGCAGCCAACGAAACTGGCGCTCCGTGCCCGCGCACGACCGTTCGAGGCGACATGGAATGGCAGCGTTACGCTGACTTCGGCATCGGCCGATCTGGACGGGCGGATTGTGGCCAGGGCTTCGTCAACAGCTGCGCTGACGCGGTGGCTTGGCAAGGCCGCGCCATCCGACGACTTGGACTTGGGCGGCGCAGCGAGTGTCGAAGGGCAGCTGAGGACGTCGGGTGCCACCGTTGGCCTGAGTGATGCGACTGTCACGCTCAATGGGGCAACGGCGACGGGTTCGATCAGCGTCGAGGCGTCGAGCCAGCGCCCCTTGATCAGGGCCAATCTGAAGCTGTCGGAGATCGATCTCGATCGCTATTTGGCGTCTGGCAACCAGAAGCCGGCCGATAAGGTGCCCGAGTCTACGAGTGCTGAGGGTTCGATTGACGACCTGCTGCGACGGACGGAGGAAGAAGGCCTGCCGCCGGGCGCACCAGGCAAGTCCGAAGTGCGCGGTTTCACCCGCAGGATTGGTGGCGAATGGAGCACGGAGCCGATCGAGATCGGCTTTCTCAGTGCCGTGAACCTGGCCGGCACATTTGAGATCGGCGGCCTTTCCTGGCGCCGGATCATGATGGGACCGACGCAGGCGAGCGTCAGGCTGGACGGCGGCGTGCTGACGGCGGAGGTCGAGGGCGCAGACTTCTATGGTGGGCGCGGTAAAGCTGTGCTCTCGGTGCATCGGGAAGGGACCGGCGCATTCCTCGGTCTGACCGCGTCCGTAGAGGATGCTGCCGTGCTGCCGCTGATGCGCGATGCGGCAGGCTTCGAGTGGGTCGAGGGGCACGGCCGGCTAATGCTGGCCCTGACGACAACAGGCGCCAGCGAGCGAGAAATGGCGGAGCGCCTCGCCGGCCGCGCCGTGTTCAAGGTCAGGAATGGGGCCGTCGTCGGATGGAGCCTTGCGCATACACTGCGCAAACTCCGACAGCTGCAGCTGACCGCCTTGGAGCGGAATGCCGAAGCCAAGACTCCATTCCACGAGCTCTCGGGATCGTTCACCGTTGCCGCAGGTGTTGCCACCAATCAGGACCTGAAGATGACGGGTCCGACAGCGGCGTTGTCTGGCGCGGGTTCGGTCGCGCTGCCGCAGCGAACCGTCGACTATGCCGTGCACCCGAGACTGACGGTTGCCGCGGTGGCCGAAGGCAACGCTGCAGAGCCGCTGAGCGTGGAGATTCCGGTCCGCATCCAGGGCCCATGGTCAAAGCCGAAGCTCACGGCCGATCTCCAAGGCGCGCTCAATGATCCTCGGACGGCCGAAACGATCCAGCAGCTCGGACGGCAATTGCGCAGCGGCAATGTCGACGAAGCCGTGAAGGGTTTCTTCGGCGGCGGCCCAGAGGGCGAGGAGAAAGCAGCGAAAGCCAAGGAGATGCTGAAGCGATTTCTGAAGCAGTAATTAACGCGCAACGCGACGGTGGCGAGCGCAACGAGAGCACGCGAGGAGCGCATCGAAACGCGTTTGCCACGCGTCGCGAAACCGAAGGAAAGATCGCGCGAAAAAAATTCTCCTGCGTGCCGAATTTTCCCTTGCGTGGGGGGGCGAATAGCCTCATATGACCCTCGCCGTTCGTCCACCTGCCCTAAAGGTCAAAGGACACTTCCCCAAACCCCAAAGGTAAGGAGCGGGCGGGTCACTTTCTGTCTACTGGTTGGGGAGGGTCATATGGCCTATGATGACGCCCTCTTCCAATTGGGGATGGACTTGACTCGTTCAAGCACCGCCCAAAAGGAAGATCATGGTGACTACGCGCGTGTAGCGCAAACCGAAGACCGCAAGGACTTTTTTGTCGAGCGCAAGGGCGTTCGCTTTGCCGGAACCCATCTGATCGTCGATCTGTTTGGCGCCCGGCGGCTTGATGATCTCAAGCATATCGAAAGTACGCTCAAGCGATGCGTCGAGGTTGCGGGCGCTACCTTGCTGCACATTCACCTCCATCACTTCACGCCCAACGGCGGCGTGTCAGGTGTGGCGGTGCTTTCGGAGTCACACATCAGCATCCATAGCTGGCCCGAGGCGAGCTACGCTGCACTCGACGTGTTCATGTGCGGCGACGCGAAGCCCGAGCTCGCCATTCCTGTCCTGAAGGAGGCGTTCCAAGCCCGCGATGTCGTGGTCAAGGAGCACTTGCGGGGCGAGGAGTTGGAGCAGATCGAGTGGCAGACGGCGGCCCAGAGGCCGGCTGCGACGTTCGCCAAGCCGTCGAAGGTACGCCAGAGCAAGGCTGCCTGAAGGGCTGACTGGGTTTACACGAATTGACATCGCGCGCTTCCCCAGCGAAGCGCGCGATGTCGTATTCCCTTTGCGCTGCGGCCATCATTTGGCGGTTTCCCTGCCCGAGAGGTTGCGCCTATGACGCGTTGGATTGAAGAGACTTTTCACAAGCACTGGCGTGTGGCTCTCAAGGCAGATCGGGTGCTGCACGAGGTCAAGACGGAGCACCAACACCTCGTCATCTTCGAGAACGAGACGTGGGGCCGAGTGCTCATGCTGGACGGGGTCTGCCAGCTCACGACCTCGGACGAGTTCGTCTATCACGAGATGATGGCGCACGTGCCGTTGATGGCGCTGGCCAAGCCGAAGCGCGTGCTGGTCGTTGGCGGCGGGGACGGGGGCGTGCTGCGCGAGGTGCTGAAGCATCCGAGCGTGCAGAAGGCCACGCTGTGCGAGATCGACAGGAGCGTCATCGACCTGTCGCTGCAGCACTATCCAGAGATCGCCTCCGGTTCGATCAACGATGCTCGTTCTGACATCGTCATCGCCGATGGGCTCAAGTATGTGGCCGATACGAAAGAGAAATTCGACGCTGTTATCGTCGACAGCTCCGAGCCCATCGGCCCGAGCGCCGTTCTGCACACGCGCGAGTTTTTCGCCGACTGCAGGCGCGCACTGAAAGACGGGGGCATTTTCGTCACCCAGAATGGACTGCCTTTTCTGTTTCCGTCCCATCTGGCGGAGACGACCGCAGCGTTGGCCGGCCTGTACGGGCGAGCGGCTCCATTTCTCTGCACACAGCCTTGCTACTTCGGCGGGCCTTTCGCCCTAAACTGGGCGTCCGATGACGACGATCTGCTGGAAATCTCCGCGAAGAAGCTCGCCAAGCGCCGGGACAAGCGGGCAGTCCAGACGCGCTACTGGACACCGGCGGTGCATGTTGGCGCGTTTGCACTGCCGGGCTATGTGCGGACCGTCGTCGAGGAAGCGCTGGCGGGCGCGGCAGCCAAGAAGTCGCGGCGCCAAGCTAAGAAGAAACAGTAGCTGGCGCGCTTGAAATCGCGCATTGAGATTGGCCGATGCTGACTTTGGCCAATTTCATTCGCTGTGCGACGGGCTGGCGGCGATGGGCTGTCTTGTGTCTCGCCGGCGCCGTTTCCGTATTGGCTTTGGCGCCGTTCTTCGCCTGGCCGGTTCTGTTCGTCACGATCCCTGTCCTTATCTGGTCGATCGACGCAGCAGGGGCAGAGGTGGACCCAGCCGTGTCATCCCGGCGCCGCTGGCGAGATCATGGGATGGCGCGCGCGGGGGCAGTCGGGTGGTGGTTCGGTTTCGGGTATTTTCTGGCCGGTCTCTTCTGGATCGGTGAGGCGTTTCTCGTGGAGGCCGAGAAGTTCGCCGTGCTCATGCCGTTCGCTGTCATGCTGATGCCCGCCGGACTTGCGATCTTCTGGGCCGCCGCTACGGCTGCGGCCGTAGCCCTACGCTGGCGGCCCGGCTTCGACCGAATTGCTGTTCTGGCATTGACGATGGCCGGTGCGGAATGGCTCCGAGGGCACGTTTTGACGGGCCTCCCTTGGAACGTGATCGGGTATGCGCTGACTTGGCCGCTGCCGCTCATGCAGACCGCAGCCGTGCTCGGTGTCTACGGGCTGACGCTGGTTGCCGTTCCCGTATTCGCCGCTCCGGTTGCTCTATGGGTTGGTGCCGCTGAGACTGGTGTTTCATCGATTGGGCGCATTGCCGGAGCACTGGGCGCCGCGGCGTGTGTCGCGGTTCTTGCGCTGCTTGGGAGCCTGCGCCTTTGGAGCGCTGATCCGCCATCAGACGGACCTCGTATTCGGCTGGTGCAGCCAAGCGTTCCGCAGCGGGAGAAATGGCGGCCTGAGAACCAGGAACGCATCTTCTTCGAGCACTTGGACCTCTCCCGGCGGTCGAGCGGCGGCCAGATGGACGGTGCCTCCGACATCGCATTGATCGTATGGCCCGAAGCGGCGATGCCCTTCCTGCCGCTCAGCGCGCCGGGGGCGCTGGCCGCGATCGGCCGCATGCTTCCCGACGGGACCTACCTTGCCTCGGGCGCGTTGCGGGTCGAGGATCCGGCAATGCCGGGTGCACGGCGACGTGTCTTCAATAGCCTCATGGTATTCGGGGCCGGTGGCGGCCTGGTCGCGCTGTACGACAAAATTCACCTGGTGCCCTTTGGAGAATATCTGCCCCTGCAAGCTACGCTCGAGGCGATGGGGTTCGAGCAGCTGACGCGCATCCGGGGCGGTTTCGACACAGGCGAGATGCCGCGTCCGCTGCTCAAGATCCCGGGCCTGCCCGCAATCGGCCCTCTCATCTGCTATGAGGCAATCTTCCCGGGTGCGGTTGTGCAAGGCAGCGAGCGGCCCTCTTTTCTGCTCAACGTGACCAACGACGGCTGGTTCGGCCAAACCACGGGGCCACATCAGCACCTGCACCAGGCGCGGGTGCGCGCAGTCGAGGAAGGTTTGCCGATGCTGCGCGTCGCCAACAACGGCATTTCCGCCGTTATCGATGCCAGGGGACGCGTGCTGCAGCAGCTCGGCCTGGACGTGAAAGGTGTCATCGACAGTGCCTTGCCCGCTGCAATCGCGCCGCCCCTGTATGCGCGGCACGGGGACGGGATATTTGTAGTGATGATGGCGGCGGGCGCCCTGGGCCTGGCTGTATTCCGGGGCCGACAAAGGAGGTGAAGGAATCTGAAACGGCAGCGCTACCTCGGGAGGCCTATCAGTCCGCACACGGATTGCCTAGACCGCTGCGTGGTTGACGCCTTCCTATGCTGCACCTAGAAATTGCGGCGCGGGTGGGGCCGGAGCCGTTACTCTATGTGCGCACAGCGAGGCGACTCCGCCGTGATTTGGAGGGCTTGATGGACCGTGATGAGGAGAAGGGATCGCGGCGGCCCAATCCAATCGACGTTCATGTCGGCAGCCGCGTGCGCTTGCAGCGCATGCTGCTCGGCATCAGCCAGGAAAAGCTCGGCGAACGGCTCGGCCTGACCTTTCAACAGGTCCAGAAGTATGAGAAAGGGGTAAACCGCATCGGGGCCAGCCGGCTGTTCGATCTTGCCCAGGTTCTCGGGGTTCCAGTCCAGTTCTTCTACGACGACGTGCCGGCGGGCGAGACCGGAGCGGGTACGGTTTCGGGCCTCGCCGATAGGGTTGGCGACAGCTACATCTTTGATTTCCTGAACACCCGCGAGGGTCTTGAGCTCAACAAGGCCTTTGCCCGCATCTCCGACCCCAAAGCTCGGCGGGCGATCCTCGATCTCGTGCGCAGCCTTACCAGCGCGGACGCGGCGGACAGCTGAGCGCCGGCATCCTCCGCGGTGCCGGCTGGATCGAGATCTGGCGGCTAGCACCGGATTGCCGCAGCGCTTATCTATTGCAGCGCAGCGGACATGACTTGACCCCCGGAGCCAAACTGGGCAATGAAACGCCGCTGATCGTACCGTCACCTCCATGGGGGATGCCTTGGCGCGCAAGTCCTATCTGTTCACGAGCGAATCGGTTTCCGAAGGCCACCCCGATAAGGTCTGTGACCAGGTTTCCGATGCCATCCTCGATGCGTTCATCGAGAACGACATCAAGCTCGGCATCGCCGACGACAGCCTCGTCAATACGCGCCTCGGCTGCGAGACGCTGGCAACGACGAACAAGATCGTGATCGCCGGCGAAGGCCGCGGTCAGGCGCCTTTGTTTCACAAGTACGGCGCACATGCGGTGGTCAATCGGGAAATGCTGACGACCATCGCGCGCGATGTGGTCAAGGACATCGGCTACGACCAGGACGGCTTCTCTTTCCGTGGGGCCGAGATCGAGGTGCTGCTGCACGGCCAGTCACCCGATATCGCCATGGGGGTTGACGCTAAAAAAGCCAAGGATGGTGAGCAGGAAGGTGCTGGCGATCAGGGCATGATGTTCGGCTTCGCGTGTACGGAAAGCGAAGTGTACGAGAAGGGCTCGTTCATGCCGGCCCCGATCTACTTCGCGCACAAAATCCTCAAAGTTCTGTCTGATAAACGGCGCTCCAAAGAGCTTCCCGACCTGCAGCCCGATGCCAAGAGCCAGGTTACGGTGCAGTACGTGGACGGCAAGGCGGTCGGGTGCACCAAGGTCGTAGTCTCGACCCAGCACAATTCGGAGACGCGCAACGGCAAGAAGTACACGCCGGATATGATCAAAGAGTTGATCAGCGCTGCCGTCGCGTCGGCTCTGCCGGCCGGTTGGATGCCGAAGAATGCGGCAGACTTCCTCGTCAATCCAACTGGCAATTTCGTCGTTGGCGGACCGGACGGCGATTGCGGTCTGACGGGACGCAAGATCATCGTCGATACCTATGGCGGATATGCTCCCCACGGTGGCGGTGCCTTTTCGGGCAAGGATCCGACCAAGGTCGACCGCTCGGCAGCGTACGCGGCCAGATATCTGGCCAAGAACGTTGTGGCAGCCGGTCTCGCCGACCGGTGCCTCATTCAAGTCGCTTACGCCATCGGCGTTGCTGATCCCATGTCGCTCTATGTCGATACACAGGGCACAGGCAAGGTCGACGATCAGAAGCTGGAACAGGTGCTGGCCGAGCTGTTTCCTCTTCGGCCGACGCACATCCGCCGTGCGCTGCGGCTCAATCTGCCGATCTACCGACGTACTGCCGCCTATGGTCACTTTGGACGTGCTCCCGACAAGGACGGCGGGTTCTCGTGGGAGAAGACAGACCTCGCTGACAAGATCAGATCAGCGGTGGCGTGACGGGCAGGCAACCGCCGGATAACTCTGTTGCGTCGCGGAAGCTCAGCGGCGAGTTGCGCTCATTCGGACGCAGGCGGGGTCGCAAACCCAGCACTCGCCAAGAGACACTGTTGCGCGATGTTCTTCCGGGAGCGGCACTCGACCTCAGCGCAACGGCACCGCCAGAGCTCAGCCAGCTATTTGCGCAAGCCGTCACAGAGGTCTGGCTCGAGATCGGCTTTGGTGGCGGCGAGCACCTGCTCTGGCAGGCGGCGCACAATCCAGACGTCGGGCTGATCGGGTGTGAGCCGTTCCAGGACGGCGTGCTGAAGGTTCTTGATGCCGTTGCTGCCGGACGTGGCCGTAACATTCGCCTCGTTGCCGATGACGCCCGCCCGCTCCTTGGCTGGCTGCCGCCTGGAAGCGTCGGGCGTGCGTTCATTCTTTTTCCCGATCCTTGGCCCAAGCTGCGGCATCGCAAGCGCCGCCTGATCAATGTGCATCTGCTGGACGTGCTGGCCGGGGTCATGCGCGCCGGAGCTAAGCTGCGCGTTGCCTCTGATGTTGGCGACTATGCCGGTACAGTCCTGCAGGCTGTCCGGAAGCAGGGTGCATTCCGCTGGACCGCAAGGACACCAGCCGACTGGCGTTCGCGGGGCACCGATTGGCCACAGACACGCTATGAGGCCAAAGCCATTGCCGCCGGCCGACGCTGCTACTATCTTGAGTTCCAGCGCCGATAGCGGGTCGCCTTGGCCGTCATTAGGCTGTCAACGAGGGTGGTTAAACCCGAGGCAGGCGGCGCCGCATGGTTAGGTTCGCTGCGGCGGCCGAAGGGTGGCAAATCGGCTTGTCAAAATACGCTTGCAACGAGCACACGTGCGGCGTATTATCCCCTCGCTCATGATCATCTCAACTATGAGAGTGGGCCCTCGGGGTCCGCTCTTTTTGTTTTGGGAAGACGCTTGGGCGTTTGCATGGATCAGCCGGGGTCTACATGGCAAGCGCAGGCGGGCCGGCGCCGGAGGCACGTTTCATTCGCGAGACGGGCATCGCCGCCGACATTGCAGCACTGGCTGAGCCGATCTTAGACGGTCTGGGATTCCGCTTGGTGCGGGTGCGCATCATGGGCGGGCAGGACACGATCGTGGAGATCATGGCCGAGCGGTCCGACGGCAACATGACCGTCGAGGACTGCAAGATGGTCTCACACAATCTCTCCCCGGTTTTTGATGTGCACGACCCGCTGCCTGGTAGCTATCGGTTGCAGGTGTCGTCGCCGGGCATCGACCGGCCGCTTGTGCGGCCAAGCGACTTTGATCAATGGACGGGACACGAGGCAAAGATCGAGCTCAAAGAACCCGTAGGTGGCCGCAAGCGCTTTCGCGGTGTGCTCGATGGCTATGTGGACGGCGAGGTTCGCATCAATGCTGACCTCGGTAAGGACGGCAGGCAGGTGCTCGGCTTTCCCATTGCACTTGTCGGGGAGGCACGGCTCGTGCTGACGGACGCACTCGTTCGCGAGTCGCTGCGCCGCGGCAAGAACAGGATCGAAAGTCAGGGCGCGGGCCGCATCGACGGTGCCGCCGGCAAAGTAAGGGTGTGAGGTATGGCTCAGACAGGCGTCAGTGCAAACCGGTTGGAGCTGCTGCAGATCGCGGATGCTGTCGCACGCGAGAAGACGATCGACCGCAAGATCGTCATCGAAGCGATGGAAGATGCGATTCAGAAGGCCGCCAAGTCGCGCTATGGCGCCGAGAACGACATTCGGTGTCAAATCGACCCGCGGTCTGGTGAAACCAGGCTCACACGCGTCGTGACGGTCGTCGAGCAGGTCGAGAACGACGCGCAGCAGGTCGCATTGGCCGACATACGCAAGCGCAAGGCCGATGCGCAAATCGGCGATGAGCTGATCGAGGAGTTGCCGCCGCTCGATTTCGGCCGCGTTGCCGCGCAAAATGCCAAGCAAGTCATCGTGCAGAAAGTGCGCGAGGCCGAGCGTGAGCGTCAATTCAACGAATACAAGGACCGCATGGGCGAGATTGCCAACGGCACCGTCAAGCGTGTCGAATACGGCAATGTCATCGTCGATCTTGGGCGAGCCGAAGGCATCATTCGCCGCGACGAGATGATCCCACGCGAGAACGTGCGCTACGGCGACCGCATCCGGGCTTTTGTGTACGACGTGCGTCGCGAGCAGCGGGGACCTCAAATCTTTCTTTCCCGGGCACGACCCGAATTCATGTCGAAGCTATTCGCCATGGAGGTGCCGGAGATCTATGACGGCATCGTCGAGATAAAATCAGTGGCGCGCGACCCCGGCTCCAGGGCCAAGATCGCGGTCATCTCGAAAGACAGCTCAATCGATCCCGTCGGTGCCTGCGTCGGCATGCGTGGCCAGCGTGTGCAGGCGGTGGTCGCGGAGCTGCAGGGTGAGAAGGTCGATATCATCCAGTGGAAGGAGGATGCGGCGACGTTCATCGTCAACGCGCTTGCTCCCGCTGAAGTCAGCAAGGTCGTTCTCGACGAGGATACCAATCGCATCGAGGTGGTGGTGGCGGAGAAGGAGCTCTCCCTCGCCATCGGCCGCCGTGGCCAGAATGTGCGTCTTGCTTCCCAACTCACCGGCTGGGACATCGACATTCTCACGGAGCAAGAGGAGAGTGAGCGGCGCCAGAAGGAATTCACCGAGCGCTCGCAGATGTTCATGGAATCGCTCGACGTCGACGAGGTCATCGCGCAGCTACTCGCGACGGAGGGATTCGCCTCGGTGGAGGAGGTTGCCTACGTCGATACGGCTGAGGTGGCGCACATCGAAGGATTTGACGAAGACACGGCCAACGAGATCCAGACGCGCGCACGGGAGTACCTGCAGAAGCAGGAGGCGGAGCGCGATGCACGCCGGCGCGAGCTCGGCGTTGCCGACGATCTGGCCAAGGTGGAAGGCGTGACCACATCGATGCTGGTGGCGTTCGGCGAGAACGGCATCAAGACGGTGGAGGATCTTGCCGATTGCGCCACCGATGAGCTGATCGGCTGGGTCGAGCGCAAGAAGGAAAAGGACGCCGAGCCCGTACGGCACAAGGGTATCCTTGACGGCTTCGATGCCGGCCGCAAGGAGGCCGAGGACATGATCATGTCGGCGCGCGTCATGGCGGGTTGGATCAAAGCCGAGGACTTGGTGCCGCCCGAGGCCGCTGCTGCGGAGGTCGCGGCGGAAGATGCCGATGCGGCTTCCGTCGCAGTCAAGGTCTGAGCGGATGCCGAAGGAGCGGACAGAGCGGCAATGGGCCAAGACGCGCAAGAGGTCACGGACGCAGGGGAGAGCGGCGCGGCTGCTGGCCCCGAGCGAACGTGTGCCGTTACCCGCGCGGTGCTTGAGCCCGAGGAGCTGATCCGCTTCGTTCGCGATCCAGACGGGCAGATTGTCCCCGATCTGACGCGCCGCCTACCGGGACGCGGTGTGTGGATCACCTGTTCTCGTGTGGTGGTTCAAGCAGCCCTTACGAGTGGTGCTTTTGCCAGGGCCTTGCGCCGCCCGGTGACTGTGCCGGACGATCTGACGGACCAGGTCGATAAACTGCTGGTGCGCCGTGCCATGGAGGCTCTGAGTTTGGCCAACAAGGCAGGTCTCGTTCACGCCGGATTTGCCAAGACCGAAGCTGCAATTGGTGCCGGGCAGTGCGTTGCCCTTATCCATGCATCGGATGCCGCCGATGACGGTGCAGGCAAGCTCGATCGCAGGTTTCGGGCCGTGTGGGATGAGCGGAACTCGGCAGATGAGCCCGCAATCGTCACGTGCCTGGCGTCGGCGGAATTGAGCTTGGCCATGGGGCGGTCAAATGTGGTACATGCTGCTCTCATGAACGGCGGGGCAGGCAGGTATTTCCTGAATGAGGCGGGGCGCCTGCGACGCTACCGGGAGGCGACGGGCACCCTGGCGAGGAGCCCCAAGGCAGGGGCGAACACGGAAAAGGCATGAGCGAGACCAAAGAGACCACCACAGACAAGACGTTGCGAAGTGGTAGCCGTAAACCGTTGAGCCTCAAGCGCACGGAGCCGTCGGGCCACGTGCAGCAGAGTTTCAGCCACGGCCGCAAGAACGTCGTTGTCGTGGAGCGCAAGAAGCGCCGCACGATCTCCACGCCGGGTCAGGCCGAAGAGGAAGGACACGCGACGGAATCAGTCGCGGGCCGCCCCGGCGGGGCGAAGAGCGAGGTGTCGCGGCAGGGCGGCGCGCTTCGGCCTGATGAGCTCGATGCACGCCAAAAGGCCCTGGCCGCGAACAGGGAACGCGAGGCCGTCGAGACTCAGCTCAGGGTTAAGCAAGAGAAAGAGCGCGAGGAGGAAAGGCGCAAGCTCGAAGCGGAGGCCCGGCTCAAGCAAGAGGCGGATCCGCAGGCAGCGCCGGAGCCGGCTGCCGCCGATGTGGCTGCTCCCCAGCGGGCAGACGGCACGCCATCCGACGTCGCCAAGCAGGAGACGCCGCCGAAGACTCCCGATGCAGGCGCTGGCGTGGCCGCGCGGGCGGAGCTGCGCAAAACTGAAACAGTCGTTCGCAAGCCCTTGCGGCCGGTGGCCGATGAAGTGGTGGCCGATGACGATGATTTGCGCGGCAAGAAGAAGGGTGGCGTCAAAGTCGTCAAGAGCCCCGTCAAGGGCCCGGAGGATCGGCGCGAGCGCGTCAAGCTCACGATCAACAACTTCGACCGAGAAGCGCAGGAACGGTCCCTTGCTTCGCTGCGACGCAAGCGCGAGCGCGACGCAAGGCGCGCCATGGGCACGCTTCAGTCGCGCGAGAAGATCATGCGCGAGGTGACGATCCCCGAGGTTATCACCATCCAGGAACTCGCAAACCGCATGACCGAGCGATCGGTCGACATCATCAAATTCCTGATGAAGCAAGGTGCAATGCACCAGATCAACGATGTGATCGACGCCGACACGGCCGAGCTCATCGTGCAGGAATTTGGGCATACGCCCAAACGCGTCTCGGAAGCCGACGTGGAAGAAGGCTTCATCGGTGCGACGGATGTCGATGAAAATCTGCAGCCGCGCGCGCCTGTCGTCACCATTATGGGCCACGTCGATCATGGCAAGACGTCACTGCTGGACGCGATCCGGCATGCCGACGTTGCGGCCGGCGAGGCGGGTGGCATCACGCAGCACATCGGTGCGTATCAGGTGACGACATCGGATGGGCACAGGACAACGTTCATCGATACGCCCGGCCACGAGGCATTCACTGCCATGCGTGCCCGCGGCGCCAAGGTGACCGACATTGTCGTGCTCGTTGTCGCGGCTGACGACGGCGTGATGCCGCAGACAGTCGAGGCCATCAATCACGCCAAGGCCGCCCATGTGCCGATGATCGTTGCCATCAACAAGATCGACAAGGGTGACGCCGATCCCAACCGGGTCCGCACCGGCCTGCTGCAGCACGAGATCGTGGTGGAGAGCATGTCGGGTGAAACACTCGAGGTGCTGGTTTCCGCCGTGAAGAAGACCGGCCTCGACAAGCTGCTCGAGGCTATCAATCTGCAGGCCGAGTTGCTCGACCTGAAGGCCAACCCGGAGCGCTCGGCCGAAGGTTTCGTCATCGAGGCCAAGCTCGAGCGCGGGCGTGGCCCTGTGGGCACCCTGCTCGTCCAGCGCGGCACGCTGCGCGTCGGTGACATCGTCGTCGCCGGCATGTCGTGGGGCCGGGTCAGGGCCCTGATCGACGATAAAGGCGACAACACCGCTGCGGCTGGTCCATCCGTGCCCGTCGAGGTCCTGGGTTTCGACAGCGCACCGGAAGCCGGCGACCAGTTCGCCGTCGTGGAGAGCGAGGGGCGCGCCCGAGAGATTACCGACTATCGTGTTCGAAAGCGGCGCGAAGCGCTGGGTTCGGCGGGAACGGCTCGTACCCTCGAGCAGATGATGCAGCAGCTCAAGGAGGCTGGACGGAAGGAATTTCCGCTGCTGGTCAAGGGCGACGTGCAGGGGTCGGTCGAGGCTATTGCAGGCGCCCTGAAGAAGCTCGGCACCGACGAGGTGGAAGCGCGCATCGTGCACTCGGGCGTCGGCGGTATCACGGAATCCGATATTGCCCTGGCCAATGCCTCCAAGGCGGTGGTGGTGGGCTTCAATGTTCGCGCCAACGTACAGGCCAAGCTCGTCGCCGACCAATCGGGCGTCGAGATCCGGTACTACAACATCATCTACAACCTGGTTGATGACGTGAAAGCCGCCATGTCGGGCATGCTTTCGCCGACGTTGCGCGAGGTGTTTCTCGGCAACGCCGAGATTCTGGAGGTGTTCAACATCACGAAGGTCGGCAAGGTTGCGGGCTGCCGAGTTACGGACGGCAAGGTCGAGCGTGGCGCGAAGGTGCGTCTCATCCGCGACAACGTCGTCATTCATGAAGGCACCTTGTCCACCCTGAAGCGCTTCAAGGACGAGGTTCGAGAGGTGCCTGCGGGTCAGGAGTGCGGCATGGCGTTCGCCAACTATCAGGACATTCGCCAGGGCGACGTCATCGAGTGCTTCAACGTCGAGACCATTGCACGGACGCTCTGACGGCTTGTTGGACGGCAGGGGATTGGTGGACTGAAGCGCCGCCGAGGTATTAGCGATTCATGGCAAGGCGCCGTTCACAGAAGAGCATCATTCCAGGACAACGCCAACTGCGCGTGGGCGAGCTCATCAGGCATGCCTTGGCGGAGATGCTGACACGCGGAGAGATTCATGACGATATTCTGGCTTCGCATGTCGTCACGATCCCCGAGGTTCGTATCTCCCCGAATTTGCGCCTTGCGACGGTCTATGTGGCGTCGTTGGGTGGAGAGGATGTGACGGCCGTTCTGCAGGCGCTGGATCGATCAAAGAGATACATACGTGGCGAGGTAGCCCGCGCAATAAATCTGAAGTTCGCACCCGACATCCGCTTCATGGTCGATGAAACGTTCGACGAGGCGCGGCGAATCGACGAGGTTCTTCGCTCCCCGCATGTGGCTCAGGATCTGGAGAAGTCCTGAGCCTGCGTGCCAGCCACGCTAGCGAACGGAGACTGCTCATGGCCGCCAGGAGAGTGACCTCCATGCTTCTTGTTTCGGATGTTGCTGCGCACGTTGCCTGCTATCGGAAGCATGGGTTCCAGGCCCTCTCTACCGACGAGCCAGAGTGTGTGGGTCTTATTGCCGAGGCGACGCATACCGGGTTGATGCTGTTAGGGCGCGACTACGCCGGACGAACTATGCCGGCAGCAGCCGTTGCGGAGCTCGAAAAGGGAGCTGGCCTCTATATATGGGTCGACAGTCTCGCGGATGTTGCGGCACCGGTCGGGGTAGTGCTTGGCGAGATCGAAACCGACTACGGCATGCGCGAGCGTTATGTCAGCGAGGAGGGTGGTCTCGTGGCCTATGCCGAGAAAATCGGGGCTTGAGCCACCACGCATTCAGGTAGTCAGTTCCGATATGGCACGCCGCAAGAAAGGCAACCCAGTGCACGGCTGGGTCGTGCTCGACAAGCCCCAGGGCATGACCTCGACCCAAGCTGTGGGTGCGGTGCGCCACCTGTTCGTGGCGCAGAAAGCCGGGCATGCCGGCACACTCGATCCGCTGGCGACTGGAGTGCTGCCCATCGCGCTGGGTGAAGCCACGAAGACAGTTCCGTTTGCCGTCGACGGCCGCAAGGTCTACCGGTTCAGCGTGCGCTGGGGTGTGGAAACCAATACCGACGATGCCGAGGGTACAGCGGTGGCCACGGATGCCATGCGTCCATCACGCTCCCAGATCGAAGCGCTTCTACCGCAATTTATTGGCGAGATCATGCAGACGCCGCCGGCGTTCTCTGCGATCAAGGTAGACGGCGAGCGCGCCTACGATCTGGCCCGCAGCGGCGCGGCCGTCGAGCTCGAGGCGCGACCGGTGGCCATTGAGCGGCTCGAGCTGGTCGATATGCCAGATGGCGACACCGCTCTATTCGAGGCTGAGTGTGGGCGGGGCACCTACGTTCGTGCGCTCGCGCGCGACTTGGGCCGCCTGCTCGGTTGCCATGGGCACGTAGCGGCTCTACGGCGCACGCGCGTCGGGACATTCACAGACGAGGCCGCAACGTCACTGCACGAGCTGCAGCAGGCTGCTGGCGAAGGCGGTGAGGAAGGCCTCGCAAGCCTGCTGCTGCCCATAGAGACTGCGCTCGAGGAGTTGCTCGAGATCAACGTCAGCCAGGCAGACGCTGCCCGCCTTGCGCGCGGTCAGCCGGTTTTACTGCGTGGGCGCGATGCGCCGATCGTCGTGGGAGATGCTTTCGCTATATCCAAGGGGACGCTGGTTGCCCTGTGCGAGGTGTCAGCTGGTGAGCTCCGGCCGACCAGGGTCTTCAACTACGGGTAGGTGGCGGACAACCTGCAGGCCGCGGGGATTCCATGATTTCGCTCGCGTTCAGTCGGCATTCGTGTATAACCCCCGCCAGCGTCGCACCCCTTGGTGCCGCGCTCGATATGACGCGACCCAGCTGGACGACATCCTGGCTGTGGCTGCACTGGACCGAAGGCCGCACCTTGCGGGCAAGTGTCCCTAACATTCTGAAATTGAAAGGAAATGATTGATGTCGCTGACTACGGAGCGCAAGCAGAAAGTCATCAAGGACTATGCCGCAAAGGCCGGAGATACCGGCTCGCCAGAGGTGCAGATCGCGATCCTGACGGAGCGCATCAACGGTCTCACCGAGCACTTCAAAACTCACAAGAACGACAATCACTCCCGCCGGGGGCTCCTCAAGATGGTGAGCCAGCGCCGGCAGTTGCTCGACTACGTGCGCCGCAGAGATGCGGCCCGCTATCAGAAAATCATCGAGCGCCTGGATTTGCGCCGATAAGACGACTGCGCCGGCCGCGCTCTGCTTTGCCGCATGGGGAGTTGGCCGGCTCTCTTCGCGAGCGAGCCGCGGCGATGGCATTGGACGACTAAACACCGAGACAGGACATGTTTGACAAGCACACCGTTGAAATCGAGTGGGGCGGACGAAAGCTAAGGCTGGAGACCGGCCAGATGGCGCGACAGGCGGATGCCGCAGTCGTTGCCCAGTACGGCGAGACCAGCGTGCTGGCTACCGTAGTCGCGGCGAAAAGCGTTCGACCGGGGATCGATTTTTTCCCGCTGACCGTCAATTACCAAGAGAGAACCTATGCCGCCGGCAAGATTCCTGGCGGCTTTTTCAAGCGAGAGGGGCGGCCCAGCGAGAAGGAGACGCTGACCTCGCGTCTCATCGACCGGCCCATTCGGCCGCTGTTCGTCGAGGGGTTCAAGAACGAGACGCAGGTGGTCGTCACCGTGCTCTCGCACGACATGGAGAACGACCCCGATATCGTCGGGATGGTGGCTGCGTCAGCTGCGCTGACACTATCGGGTCTGCCCTTTCTGGGGCCGATCGGTGCTGCGCGCGTCGGCGTCGTCGATGGCAGCTTCGTGCTCAACCCGTTGCTGGACGAGATGACGAACAGTGCGCTCGACCTCGTGATCGCCGGTACGCAGGATGCGGTGATGATGGTCGAGTCGGAAGCCAGGGAGCTGCCGGAGAAGCAGATGCTCGAGGCGGTGATGTTCGGCCACCTCGGCTTCCAGCCGATCATCAATGCGATCATCAAGCTGGCGGAAAAGGCGGCAAAGGAGCCGTGGAACTTCCTGCCGCCGGATACATCGGCTGAGAAGGAGAAAATGCAGCGCCTCGTGGAGAGCGACCTGCGTGCCGCATTCGCTACGCCGCAGAAGCAAAAACGGCACGAGCTCGTCGACGCTGCACGCGAGAAGGCCATGGCGGCGTTGCTTGCTGCGGACGCCGACGCCAATCAGAAAGTTCTTCTCGAGGGCGTGTTCAAGAGCATCGAGTCCGATGTCGTGCGTGGCGATATCATCCGTACCAGCCACCGCATCGATGGACGAGATCTCAAGACCGTGCGTCCGATCACGTCGGAAGTTCATGTGCTGCCCCGCACGCACGGCTCGGCGCTGTTCACTCGCGGAGAAACGCAGGCCCTGGTCGTCGCCACGCTCGGCACCGGTGAGGACGAGCAGTTCGTTGATGCCTTGGAAGGCACGAGGAAGGAGCGGTTCATGCTCCATTACAACTTTCCGCCTTACTCCGTGGGCGAGACGGGGCGCATGGGCTCGCCGGGACGCCGCGAGATCGGCCACGGCAAGCTGGCCTGGCGCGCGGTACGGCCGTTGCTGCCGGGTGCCGAGGAGTTCCCCTATACAATCCGCGTCGTGTCGGAGATTACGGAGAGCAATGGCTCTTCTTCCATGGCCACAGTGTGCGGCGCCTCCCTTGCGTTGATGGACGCAGGTGTGCCGCTGAAGGAGCCGGTGGCCGGGATCGCCATGGGTCTCATCAAGGAGGGCAACGACTTCGCCGTCCTCAGCGATATCCTTGGTGACGAGGATCATCTCGGCGATATGGATTTCAAGGTTGCCGGCACGCGCAACGGTGTCACCTCGCTGCAGATGGATATCAAGATCACCGGCATCACCGAGGAGATCATGCGTGTTGCGCTCGAGCAGGCGCACCACGGCCGCATGCACATCCTCGGTGAGATGAGCAAGGCACTAGTGTCCGCGCGCAGCGAGCTGGGCGAGCATGCGCCACGCATCGAGACCATCAAGATTCCAGTCGACAAGATACGCGAGGTGATCGGGTCCGGCGGATCGGTCATCCGCGAGATCGTGGCGGAGAGTGGCGCCAAGATCGACATCGAGGACGACGGGACGGTGAAGATCGCCGCCGCCAAGCGCGAGGCGATCGAAGCGGCGCTCGGCCGGATCCGGGGCATTACGTCGGAGCCGGAGGTCGGCCAGATCTATAAAGGCAAGGTCGTCAAGATCATGGAGTTCGGAGCTTTCGTAAACTTCTTCGGCTCCAAGGATGGCCTTGTGCACATCTCGCAGCTGACACAGGGCCGCCCCCAGACCGTGGGCGAGGTCGTCAAAGAGGGACAGGAAGTCTACGTCAAGCTCCTGGGCTTCGACGACCGCGGTAAGGTGCGCCTGTCGATGAAGATCATCGATCAGGAGACCGGCAAGGAGCTGCCCGCGCCACCGCGTGAGGCGGGTGATGAAGGTGGTGATGGACGCCGGCCCGAGCGCGCAGAGGGTGGCGGTCGTGGTGGAGAGCGCGGTGATCGTCCGCCGCGTCGGGACCGTGAAGGCGGCGGCGAGCGCCGCGAGCGTCGTCCGCCGCGCAACTGGGATTGACGATCCAATCGGCGAGCAGCCCAAGAATGGCCTGCCGTGGCACCGCCGCTCACTGAGTTCCTGACTGCTTGCATAGCAGCGTGCACCATCGTTCGTGTGCTCACTATTCCGGCTTTCGCCGGGTTCGCCGTCGATGTGCCGAGTGACCGCTCGCTGCATGCGACGGCGATGCCACGCACAGGCGGAATCGGGTTGCTGCTTGGCGCCGGCGTGGCGGGCGTATTATTGCCAGTTGCAGGCCTCGGCCTGATCGTGGGGCTGACGGCGGCTCTGGCTGCGATTTTCTTCGTCGATGATTTGCGCGGACTTCCGGTTCCGATGCGTATTTTCGCTCAAGTGGTGGCTGCAACCGCTTTCGTGATCTGGGGCGTCAACGTGTCCGACCGCCCGCTGCTGCTTGCGTTCATGCTCGTGCCCGGCATCGTCTGGTGCATGAACGCCTACAACTTCATGGACGGGACGAACGGGCTTGCGGGCGGTATGGCCGTGTTTGGATTTGGTGCTTATGCCTTTGCCGGGCACGCGGCGGACGCGGCCGATTTAGCGATGGTCGCAGCAGCTATCAGTGGGGCCGCACTGGGCTTCCTGATTTGGAACTTCGATCCTGCCCGCATTTTTCTCGGTGACGCTGGCTCGATAGCACTCGGGTTTCTCGCCGTGGTCATCGGCCTTCTGGGTTGGCAACGCGGGGTGTGGCCCTTCTGGTTTCCACCGCTGGTATTCTCTCCATTCGCGCTTGATGCAACAGTGACGTTGCTGCGACGAGCGTTGCGCGGAGAGGACGTGTGGCGCGCGCACAAGTCCCACTACTACCAACGTCTCGTGCGCATGGGTTGGAGCCATCGCCGGCTGTCGTTGTCTGCGTACGCGCTGATGGCAGTTGCTGCGATCTCGGCGTTGGTTATGCGCAATGCGCCGCCACCGATCGTCACTGCTCTATTGTCTACATGGGGCGTTGCATACGTGGTCATTGCTACTGTGATTGACCGGCGGTGGTCCGCCTTCCAGATGCGCAGTCCGCAACCTTAGTCTAGAGCGCGATCGGCTCATATGGAAGCACTGCGGCTTCCATATGAGGCGTAAATCGCACTTTAAACTCTTAAGTGTAGAGCAGGATTCACGCTCCAGATGGATCGCCAAGGCAATTCCATCTGAAACGATCCTGCTCTAGCGGGCGAAAAGAAACTGCCACGCAATCCCAAGTAGGCTCAGTGCGCCTATCCAAAGCGCGATGCGGCCCCAGCGGCTGTTCCGGGCTTCCTCACCAGCAAGCCGGCTGATGGTATCGTCATCGAGGCGCACGCCGCTGCGGGCCATGTCGGCAAGCGCCACCATCGTGCGCTCCGCGACGCCGAGCAGAGCCGGAACCTCGGATAGGAATTTGCCGAATTCGGAAGCACCTTCGCGTGCGTCTTTCAGGGCGCCAGCCGGGCCCATATTGGCTTCCAGCCATTCGCGCGCGATCGGCTCGGCGGCGGTCCATATGTTGAGCGAGGGATCGAGCGAGCGAGCCACGCCCTCGACCACGACCATGGTTTTCTGCAGCAAGATGAGCTCGGGCCTGGTCTGCATGTCGAACACATCGGTGTAGGCGAAAAGCTGGCCGAGCAGGTCCGCCATGGAAATCTCGCTCGCCAGGCGGCCGTGGATCGGCTCACCGATGGCGCGCAGCGCCTGTGCGAAGACTTCGACGGGGTGATGCGGAGGCACGTATCCGGCCCAGAAGTGCACCTCTGCCGCGCGCTTGTAGTCGCGGGTGATGAGGCCATGCAGGATCTCGGCGAGGAAACGGCGCTCCTTGGGGCCGAGGCGTCCCATGATGCCGAAGTCCACAGCGACGATGCGGCCCTCCGCATCGACGAACAGGTTGCCTTGATGCATGTCGGCGTGGAAGAAGCCATCGCGCAGGGCGTGCTGCAGGAACGAGCGCAGGATGGTGAGGCCGAGCGCCCTCAGGTCATGCCCTGCCGCGGCGAGGGCTGCGTGGTTCGAGATCGGAATGCCGTCGATCCACTCCAAGGTCAGGACGCGCTTCTGGGTACGCTTCCAGTCGACTTCCGGGACGCGGAAGCCAGTATCACCCTTGGTGTTCTCGGCCATTTCCGAAATGGCGGCGGCCTCGAGCCGCAGATCCATCTCGAGCTCTGTCGTGCGCGCCAGCGTGTCGACCACCGCCACCGGCCGCAGGCGGCGTGAAGGCGCATGAAAGCGCTCGATGAGGCGCGCGGCGAAATAGTAGCTGTCGAGATCGCGCCGGAAGCGCCGCTCGATGCCCGGGCGTAGAATCTTGACGGCGGCCGCACGGCGGGTCCCATCCTCGCTCACATATGCCCTGTGCACCTGGGCTATAGATGCCGCGGCCACCGGTGGCCCGAAGTCCACAAAATGGTCTTCCAGGCGGCCGCCGAGCGCATCTTCGACAGCCCGCCGTGCCTCAGCCATGGAGAAGGGGGGAAGCTTATCCTGCAGATGCCGCAAGTCGCGCGCCAGCTCGGGACCAATGAGGTCTGCACGCGTCGCCAGGAACTGCCCTAGTTTGATGTAGCTGGGGCCCAGGCCAGTCAGCGCACGCGTGACGCGCGTTTCCCTGGACTGCCCCGCGCGAAACGGCCACATCAGCGCGCGCACCGGCAGTGTCGCGGCACGCGCGATGTGCAGGGCGAACGGCACAGGTGTGCCTTTCGGCACGAAACTCACGCCGTGCTGCGCCAGGCTGAGGCCGGCGCGCGCAAGGCGAAAGAGATTGCCGATGGTCGTGGCCATTAGCGGGATGGTCGCCGTCAGAATCGAATCCGGGACCGCACATTGCCCTGATGCGGCGGCGGGTCAAGAAAACCGGGGCGCTATGCTTTGCAGTGGGTGCTGTCGGGCCCCCGGCGGCCAGGACAGCAGGCTACCGCCAATTGGTGTATGCACAGCCGATCAGGGGCGTTCGGCGATCATTTTGGGCCGCGATGGCGTGGTCCCGCTCAAGCGGCCGTGCACCAGAACTGGTACATGCTGGGAAAGAGCTCGGGCCGGTCGGTCTCGCACTGGGTCCACTCTTCGAGGGTCCCGGGCCATTCGGCGGTCGGCGTATGGTCCTGCAGAAGTTGGAGCGGAAGGTCGAAGAAGCCCCGGAATCGAAGGCTATGCTGATCGAGGAATTGTTTGATTTCCGGCAAGGTGAAACAGCGTTCGCTGACGTGCAAGAAGAAGTCGCGGAAGCCGCTCGACGAGTAGAAATCCATTCCGCGCCTGAACTCCGACCCCGGTGCTCCCTTCGGGAGTGCGAGTAAATGCTGCCGGTAGCGGCGAAGGGCATCGGCGTCGCAGCCTGGACCCGGGTACGCGGGGTCTGCTTTCAGGATCGCAAGATTGCGCCGTGCGCTGGCGCTGTAGAGACCAATCAGCATCAGGCCACCCGGCGCGAGGCACTTGCTCAGTGCGCGCCAGCCATCGAGAGGCCTTGTCATATGATGCAGCACGCCGATGCACTCGATGACATGGAAGCGGCCGAGCAACGACGGCTCGACTGTTTCGATCTGTTGAATGTCGGCGTGCAGGAACCGGACGTTGCGCGCACCCATGCGCTCGGCCATTGTCGAGGCGTAGCCGAGACTAGGCAGAGCAATGTCGAAAGCCGTGACGCGGGCGTTCGCGCCGTAGTCGAAGGCGGCTGAAACGGCTTGGCGTCCAGTGCCGCAACCAGCGATTAGAACTTCGAACGGCCGTTGCAGAAAACTGAGCTCCTCCGGTTTGAAAACGGAGTTGAGCCGCTTGAGGTAGTGCCCTTTCCTGTACGTGAGCACGCTCGTCCAGCGCGGATACGGGCTCGTGCCGTACATATCGGCAACTTTCACCGACGTTTCGTCAGAGATCGCCCCCATCCGTGGAATTTTGGCGGCGTGCCCGCGCACCCCGCTCTCCTCCGCGAGGCGCCCTTGAAGTGCCTGGCGCAGCAGCACGGGCTCGAGCTTAGTCAAATCGTCGGTACGAATGCCTTGCCCAAGCGTTTCCGTAGGGGGCCGATACATCGAACGCAGGAAGAGCGTGTGGCAGCTTTCCGGGTCGCCTTCCAGAACACGATCGCGGGGAATGGCCTGCGCCTTTAGAGCGCTCATCTCCTCGGCCGTCTCGGGCCATACGAATTCGTTGAGCCAGCATTGCTGCAGAAGCATAGCTGAGAAGCGCATCAATGCGCGATCCGCAAAGCGGGCCCGCGGGACTTCCAGCAGCAGGACAGAGCGGATAGCCGTCAGCAGATCCTCGATCTGCGGGTTTGTGACAATTCCCCTGCGGAGGGTCTCGAGAAACAGGCGGTCCTGGAGGGCTTCGCCTGTCGCGCTGACGCAAAGACCGCGGGCCACATCGAGCCAGCCTTGCGATCGACCCTCGTCAAGCGCCTGTCGCAGGATGCCATTCCGCGAGCGATGGTGCAGGATCGCAGCCGTGAGCAGATCACGGTCAGCCGTATCGTGTGCCAGGGTGGCAAGCAATCCTTCGTCATCGAGCCGGACGCCGTTAGGCAGAGTTCCTCTATCGAGAAGCCAGCATAGGCGACGCGAGGCCGCCGTCATGCTCGGGGCAAGCCGTAACGCCGTAGTCAATTGCTCGGCTGCCGCTCCGACTTCTCCGAGTGCCTCGAGCGCGAGCGCGAAACTGAAGCGGTACTGCGCGTTTGCAGCATCCCCTTTCACCGCGGCGAGAAAGCACTTCCTCGCCTTCCGAAGGCTTCCTGCGCTAATGGCGGCAGCACCCGAAGCCGCCCAGTCTGCGGCGTTGCGCGCGCGCGTGGATTGCTGGAGGTGCATGAAGTGTCTCGCGGCACGCAGCCGCTCACGCGCAGAAAAATGTTCTTCTGCCGCATCGATTCAGGCTTGGGCTTTATCTCGGCGAACTGCAGCGAGAGCATGCGCATCTCTTTGCGCAGCGTCGTTGCTCGATCGGTCGAACTAGCTCGGGAGATTTCTTGTCGTCATGCGCTGCAGTCTCGCCGTTGTATCGGGCAGGGAACTCTTCACGCGGCCGCCGGTACTGCCGCCCACCGCGTCAGCAAGATCCAATCCAACGCAGACCGATGACGGGCGTTTGAAGAAAGGATCAGCTTTTCGTGATTTGCACGAATGCACTGCCGGGCTCTACCGAGCATGCGAAGCAACTATGGCGGACGCGAATGCGCAAACCACATGTCGGCGCTCGCAACAGCGATGCCCGAGCCTTCCAGCAAAGGACGTTTGCGGACAAGGCCGAGGCAGAACACTTCCTTTCGAACATTGCGGACAGTATTTCAGCAGCCCGCTTCGAAGGAACGCCCAGCGAGTTTCATTTGAGCTATGCAGGAGGCGCGCTCGGGCATTGCGATCTGCATCGCGGGACTCACTCCAAGCTGTCCTTCAAGATCACACGCGCAGACGAGTATCACATCGTCCTTCCGTTGAAGCAGGGCGCCCGCTTCACCGGGGGGCACGGCACGAGCAACGTTGTTGCCGGCCGGTCCGCTATCCTTCTTCCGCCGAGACTCGAAGGACATTTCGATGTGCAAGGAGGGACGACCGGCTTCTCGCTGATTGCATCCGCGACATCGGTTGCTGCCCGGGCTGGTGACCTGATCGGCGATGACGGCGGGCTCGGCTCACCCCATCAGACGGCGGTGATGCTGGATCACGCGGATCCCGTCGTGAAGACGCTGGTCCGCAACGTTTCCAACGTGTTTCACGAGATGCAGAACCTGTCGCATATCGGCCTGTCATCGCTGGCGTCGGCGAATTTCGACGATCTGTTGCTGAGTCTGGCGACTGCCATCATATGGCCTTCGGTGCAAAGCCGTGCCGGTCGGCGTGTCACGGACCCAGGAACGGCCATCGTGCAACGTGCTCGTGACTTCATCGACGCGCATGCCTCGGAGCCCATTCGCCTTGCGGATCTCGCGCGGGTTCTCGGCGTGGGGCTCAGATCGCTGCAGAGCGGATTTCGCCGTCATGTCGGATGCTCGCCGCGCGAGTATCTCATGAACTGCCGCCTGCAGCTCGCGCGGTCGCGCCTGCTCTCGGCCGATCCCGGCGCAAAGGTTTCAACGGTGGCTTTCGATTGCGGGTTCAGCGATCTTGCCGTGTTCTCGGCGAGGTATCGCCTGGTGTTCGGGGAACTGCCCTCAGAGACGTTACGCAGGCGCTGACGCTGGCCGGCGCCGCAAGTGGTCTCAAATCCGCCAGCCTGAGTGAATGGCGGCGATGCCGCCGGTCAGGTTGCGGTAGGACACGCGGGCAAAACCGGCTGTTCGGATCATAGCGGCGAAGCGTTCCTGCGAGGGGAACTTGCGAATGCTCTCTACCAGATAGCGATAGGGATCGCTGTCACCTGCCGCCAGTGCACCCAGGCGCGGAATAACCTCGAAGGAGTGGAAGTCGTATAGCCGGTCGAGGATCGGCACATCGACGTGCGAGAACTCGAGGCACAGGAAGCGGCCGCCTGGCTTGAGCACGCGGTACGCCTCAGACAGAGCGCGATCGATGTGCGTGACGTTGCGGATACCGAACCCGATCGTGCACGCATCGAACGTGCGGTTCGCGAACGGCAGCGCCTCGGCGTTGGCTTCCACGAGATCAATACGGTCGGACCGACCCTCGCGCTCGATCTTGCGCCGGCCGACATCCAGCATCGGCGGGCTGATGTCGCAAATGACTGCCCTGCATTCGGGTCCGCCAGCCTTCACATAGCGCAGGGCGATGTCGCCGGTGCCGCCGGCAATATCGAGAAGGCGGAACGGCTGCGGCCCTTTTGGAGGGCCGAGCATGACCACGAGATCATCTTTCCACAACCGGTGCAGGCCACCCGACATCAGGTCGTTCATCAGATCGTAGCGATCCGCGACCTTGGCAAAGACGTCGTTGACGAGGCCTTGCCGGGCGCCGGCAGGAACGTCATTGAATCCGAAGCTGGTGTTGGTGGCGTCTGGCTTGACCATGGGCGGACCATATTCAAAGCCGGGCGAACATGCCACTCGGGTTCGGCCCGGCCGGTTGCGCCTCAGCCCTGGCGCGGACCGTGCAGGTGACGCAGGGCCGCTTCGATGCGACGCCAAGTCTCAGCCTGGGCCCGGTCCCCGTTGCTTTCCAGATCGGCGGCCTTGCGCGCCGCTTCGGCGATGGCTTTAGGCCCGTGGGCATCGAGGAGCTTGCGCGCGTGCGCGTGGATCTCGGTCGCGAGCATGCCGTTCCTCCGCATCATTGCAGCGATGATCGTGCATATGGTCCCCGCAGCAGGCGAGACAACCCCAGGCCTACACTTGCGTGAGGCAGCTCACTCTTTGGGTCGCTTGTCGATCACGCGGCGGGCCTTGCCCTGGCTGCGCTCCACACCATTGGGCGGAGCTATCGTGATGCGCGCGGTCACGCCGACGTTGCCCTTGATGTGAGCCCGGAGCGCCTCGGCGGAAGCAGCGCGCGCGTCCTCTGTGGCGCCGTGGGCGGTTGTCTCCACCAGCACCTCCATCTCGTCGAGGCGGTCCTGGCGCGTGAGCACAATCTGGTAGTGGGGAGCCAATCCGTGGACCTTTAGGATCTGCTCCTCGATCTGAGTTGGGAACACATTCACACCGCGCACGATCATCATGTCGTCGGAACGACCGGTGATCTTCTCCATCCGCCGCATGGTTCGTGCAGTGCCGGGCAGCAGGCGGGTGAGATCGCGCGTGCGGTAGCGGATGACCGGCATGCCCTCCTTGGTCAAGGTTGTGAAGACGAGCTCGCCCCGCTCGCCGTCGGGCAGCGGCTCGCCCGACACGGGATCAATGACCTCGGGATAGAAATGATCCTCCCAGATGTGCAGGCCGTCCTTGGTCTCGACGCACTCGTTGGCGACGCCTGGGCCGATCACCTCGGACAGGCCGTAAATGTCGACCGCGTGCATGTCGAAGGCCTGCTCGATCTCGGTGCGCATGGCGTTGGTCCAGGGCTCGGCGCCGAAGATGCCGACCTTGAGGGACGTTTTGCGCGGGTCGTGTCCGAGGCGGCGGAACTCGTCGAGGATCGCCAGCATATAGCTCGGCGTCACCATGATGATGTCGGGCTCGAAATCGAGGATGAGCTGTACCTGGCGCTCGGTCATGCCGCCAGAGACAGGGATGACCGTACAGCCAAGCTCCTCGGCGCCGTAGTGCGCGCCAAGGCCGCCTGTGAACAGACCGTAGCCATAAGCCACGTGGACCTTCATGCCCGGGCGCCCGCCGGCGGCGCGGATGGATCGCGCCATGACTTGGGACCACGTCTTGAGATCGGCTTGCGTGTAGCCGACGACAGTTGGCTTACCGGTGGTGCCGGAGGAGGCATGCACGCGGGCGATCTTGTCTTGTGGGACCGCAAACATGCCAAAAGGGTAGCCAGCGCGCAGATCCTCCTTGGTGGTGAAAGGAAAATGCGCGAGATCGGACAGCTGCTTCAGATCGTCCGGGCGGATGCCTTTCGCATCGAAGACCCGCTGGTAGTGAGGCACGTTCTCGTAAGCGTGACGCAGGGCCCACTTGAGCCGATGCAGTTGCAGCTCGGCAATGACATCACGCGTGGCGATTTCGATCGGATCGAGCTCGAAGCGTGCGGGCCTCAGATCCTGCATCTCATCCTCCTAGCGTCCCTGTCACTGATCACGTATCTTGTACGAGCGTTCCGGGAATGGCGCGGCTGAACCCGCGGAATTCAGCTATCAGCTCACCCGCATCGGTCTTGACGGTCACGTCGTAGATGCCGCTGCGCTCGCCGCGATGGCGCTCGCGGGCCTCGGCGATGAGCCGCATGCCGAGCCGGCCAGGCGCGATGAAGGCGATCTGGCAATTCTGCGCCACGTTCTTCTGATTGTGGGAATTGCAGGCGAAGGCAAAAGCCGAGTCGGCAAGGAGGAAGATGAATCCGCCGTGACAGGTGCCGTGTCCATTCACCATGGTTTCAGTGATGGCCATCGAGAGCACAGCCGATCCGGGCGTCACGTGCTCGAGGCGCATGCCGAGGCCACGGCTCGCCCTGTCCTCGGCCCACATGGCCTCCGCGCTGCGTCGGGCAAGGGTAGCGGAATCCTCGGCCATGTCGGGTTAGCTCGGCCGCCCGGTGAAATTCGGCGTGCGCTTTTCCAAAAACGAGCCCACACCCTCGGCGTAGTCGGGGGATTTTCCAGCCTTGCTCTGCAACTCACGCTCCAGATCGAGCTGTGCCGGCAGAGCGTTTCCGGCTGATGCGTCGAGAGCGGCCTTGGTCAACGCGAGCCCGTAGGTTGGGCCGAGAGCGAGCCGGTTCGCAAGCGCATCCACTTCTGCCGCAAGCTTGTCATCGTCCACTGCCTTCCAGATCAACCCCCAGGCTTCGGCCTTGTCGGCGATCAGCGGCTCGGCAAGCATGGAAAGGCCCCTGGCACGTGCTTCGCCGACGAGACGCGGCAGGAACCATGTGCTGCCGCAATCCGGCACCAGACCGATCTTGGCAAAAGCCTGCATGAAACTGGCCGAGCGAGCCGCGTAGACCAAGTCGCAAGCGAGAGCCAGGCTCGCGCCTGCGCCAGCGGCGAGCCCGTTGACGGCGGCAACAACTGGTTTGGGCAACGTCCTGATGAGGCGAATGATCGGATTGTAGCGGTCGAGCACGAGACCGAGGTCTGGCTGAGGCCCGCCCTTGACGTAGACGCCGTCGGCAAGATCCTGTCCAGCCGAAAAGGCGCGGCCGGCGCCGGTCAGGATCACGACGCGGCACGCCGGGTCGCTACCTGCGCTTGCCAGCGCAGTCTCGAGGTCCGCCATCATCATCCGGTTGAAGGCGTTGAGCTTGTCGGGGCGGTTGAGCGTCAAGCGCGTGATTCCGCCGCCCGTTTGCACCAGCACTGTCGCGTCGGCCATGGGGCGTCTCCGCTTTTGCGTCGAGCAATCGCAATGCCCTGGATCGCGTTAGTGGAAGGCCATTCCAAAAAAGCGTCAAACGTATGCGAGCCGCACAAGGGTGAGCGAACGCCATTGCATCGACCAGATTTGCTCACAACATGCTAAAGTCTACAAGGCACCAAAAGAAGAGATGAACGGGAGCGACCGAGCCATGCGGAGTTTGTTACGACTGATAATTGCTGCCGTCGGTTTGGTTTTTGCCGGCCAAGCCTTGGCGCAAGGCACGATCAAGATCGGTGAGCTCAACAGCTACAAGACGGTCCCGGCATTTCTCGAGCCCTATCGGAAGGGCTGGGAGCTTGCCGTGGAGGAAGTGAACAAGGCTGGCGGGATCGGCGGCAGGCAGCTCGAAGTCGTGTCGCGGGATGACAATGGGACGCCGGGCGATGCCGTGAGGGCAGCCGAGGAGCTGGTATCGCGCGAGAACGTGGCGTTGCTCACAGGCACTTTTCTCTCGCACGTCGGCCTCGCCGTCGCGGACTTCGCCAAGCAACGTCAGGTGCTGTTCGTTGCTGCCGAACCGCTGACCGACAAGATCGTCTGGGAAAGCGGCAACAAGTACACGTATCGGCTGCGCGCCTCGACCTATATGCAGACGTCCATGCTCGTTGCAGACGCGATTAAGCTGAACAAAAAGCGCTGGGCGCTCGTCTATCCGAACTATGAATACGGCCAGTCGGCCATAGCCTCCTTCAAGGTCCTCATGACCGAGAAGCAGCCAGGCGTGGAGTTCGTGGTCGAGCAGGCCGCACCGCTTGGCAAGATCGATGCGGGTGCGGTAGCGCAGGCGGTGGCGGATGCGCAGCCCGACGCCATATTCAACGTCACCTTCGGTGCCGACTTGCAGAAATTCGTGCGCGAGGGCGAGACACGCGGCCTGTTCAAGGACCGCTCCGTGTTCAGCGTGCTCGGCGGCGAGCCTGAGTATCTGGATCCCCTAAAAGAAGAAGCTCCGGTTGGTTGGTACGTTACTGGATACCCCTGGCAGGCGATTGACACGCCCGAGCACAAGGCCTTTCTGGAAGCCTACAAGGCCAAGTTCAACGATTATCCGCGTCTCGGCTCCGTGGTCGGCTACGCCACCATCCACACGATCGCGGCTGTGCTCAAGAAGGCCGGGGCCGTCGATACCGAGAAGCTCGTCGCGGCCATGGACGGTCTCGAGGTCGGTACGCCGTTCGGGAAAATCATGTATCGCCCGCTGGATCACCAGTCGACGATGGGAGCCTATGTTGGACGTACGGCTGTTAAGGATGGCAAGGGCGTGATGGTGGACTGGCGTTACGAGCCGGGGGACAGGCATCTTCCATCAGATGCTGTGATCAAAGCCAAGCGGCCGGCTAACTGAGGTTCGAGCGAGTAACGGCGGGCAAGGGGAAGCAATGGCCGTTGTCATTGGCGTGTTCGCCTACATCGCGCTGCAGTTTGCGATCGGCATATGGGTGTCCCGTCGCATCCGTGACGAGAAGGACTACATCCTCGGCGGCCGCCAACTCGGCGTGACGCTGGCGTCCTTCTCCGTGTTTGCCACCTGGTTCGGCGCCGAAACTGTGATCGGATCGTCGGGCCGTGTGTACCAGCAGGGCCTTTCCGGCGCGCAGGGCGAGCCCTTCGCCTACGCCATCGGCATTGTCATCATGGGTTTGTTCTTCGCCGTTCCGCTCTGGCGGCGCGGGATAGTTACGTTCGGCGACTTCTTCCGCGACCGTTTCTCGCCCGGTGTAGAGAAGCTGACCGTCGTACTGTTGGTGCCGGGATCAGTGCTGTGGGCAGCCGCGCAGATCCGCGGCTTCGGCCAGGTCATGAGCGCGACATCGACCCTCGACCTTCGTCTGGCCATGACAATCGCCGCCGCGGTTGTCATTGCCTATACCGTGTTCGGAGGATTGCTCGCGGATGTTTATACGGATTTCATCCAGGGCATCGCCATCATCGTGGGATTGCTGGCGATCCTTCTTGCAGTGGTTGTGCAAACCGGCAGTCCAGCCATCCTGTTGGCTGACATAGACGTTGCTCGCCTGCAACCGATGAGCCCCGATCAATCCCTGCTCGAGTTCGTTGAGCAGTGGGCCATCCCGATCTGCGGTTCCCTCGTCGCGGTGGAGTTGATATCGCGCGTCCTCGCCTGCCGATCGCCCGAGGTTGCTCGTCGAGCCACGCCTCTCGGCGGTGGCCTCTACCTTGCCGTCGCGCTGATCCCAGTTTACTTGGGTTTCATCGGACCGAATTTGGTGCCGGTCCTCGATGAGCCCGAACAGCTCTCGATGGAGCTGGCAAAGACCTATCTGCCGACAGTTCTGTACGTCATGTTCGCTGGCGCCCTGATTTCGGCCATTCTATCCACGGTCGAACTCGGCGCTGTTGGCTGCCGCGTCCCTGGTTTCACATAATATCTATCTGCGCATGCGGCCTGATCTCTCCGAGCAGGGAAAAGTGCGAGCAGCGCGCGTAGGCGTGGCCGTACTGGGTATCCTGGCTTACCTGCTGGCGCTGCGCTCGAGCGGCATCTCGGAACTGGTCGAGACGGCATCGGCCTTTGCCAGTGCCGGCATATTCGTGGCGCTTGCCTTTGGCCTTTTCACGAGCTTCGGCGGAGCGGCGAGCGCGTCTGCGGCGATCGCCGCGGGAGCGTTGGTCTGGGCGGCAGGCAAGTTCGTTTTGGATGTGCCGACCCCTTATTTGGCTGGTCTTCTCGCGGCCGTCGCGGCCTACATTGCCGTCGCTCTGGTTGAGCGGCGCAAGGTGGGGCAACCGGTCGCGTGAGATCACCGATCGGCTGAAAATTTCGGGGGATGCAATGCCTGGGGTCGGCCTGTAGACTGCCGACACTTGCGCCGCGGGACCGGCATGCCTCTTGCGGAGCACAGCATGCACGAGCACGGCGATAAAAGCTTGGAGGACGCCTGAGTGAACCAGAATCCGCAAACCACGGCGCCTCTGCTGCAGGTGAGCGGAGTGACACTGCAGTACAAGACCAAGCATCATCTGGTCACTGCCACCTATCGCGTGAGCTTCGATGTGCTGCCGTCCGACCGTTTCGTCGTGCTGGGTCCATCCGGTTGCGGAAAGTCCACCATTCTGAAAGCCGTCGGAGGCTACATGAGCCCGACCGAGGGCACCATGAAGCTCAAGGGGCAAATCATCCGCCGGCCGGGGCCGGACCGGGTGATGGTCTTTCAGGAGTTCGACCAGCTTCTGCCGTGGAAGACCGTCAAGAAGAACGTGATGTTCGCGCTCGAGGCCTCGGGCAAGCTCAAGGGTAAGGCGGCCGAAGACAAGGCCATGCAGTACATCGAGAAGGTAAACCTTTCCAAGTTCGCCAACAGCTACCCGCACACGTTGTCAGGCGGCATGAAGCAGCGCGTCGCCATTGCTCGGGCCATGGCGATGGAGCCCGACATCCTGATGATGGACGAGCCGTTTGCGGCACTCGACGCCCTGACCCGCCGCAAGATGCAGGACGAGCTATTGCAGCTCTGGGAGGACACGCGCTTCACGGTCCTGTTTGTGACGCACTCGATCCCCGAGGCCGTGCGGATCGGCAACCGTATCCTGCTGCTGTCGCCACATCCGGGTCAGGTGAAGGCAGAGCTCAACAGCGACGGGACCGACGAAATCGACGCTCGGCATGGCGTCAAGCTCTCCGAGCATATCCATCGCATGCTGTTCGCCGATCAGGTCGAGGAGCAAGAAGGAGTGCCCGTCCATGAATGAAATGCGACCGGTGACGCCGACGGGCATGCTGCGTCCCGAATATGAGCTGCAGACGTCTGCATCTCGGGACTTCGGCGTTGTCGAGAAACCGCTGACGACGTTCGAGAAGCTGTACAACAACGCCTTTCTCAGGAAGGCGATGCTGCTTGTGCTGATGGCGGTCGTCTGGGAGCTCTACGCCCGGCGGCTGAACAACCCGCTGCTGGTGCCAACCTTCCTGTCGACCATCGAGGCTTTCCGTGACGCGATGGTGTCCGGCGAGCTGTTCAGCAAGGCGCTGAACTCCGTTCGGCTTCTCTTGCAGGGATACGCAGTGGGTTTGGTGCTTGCGGTCGCGTTAACCACGTTTGCGATGATGACGACCCTTGGCAACGATCTGCTCGAGACGCTCACTGCCATGTTCAACCCGCTCCCGGCCATCGCGTTGCTGCCGATCGCGCTGATCTGGTTCGGGTTGGGGGACAAGAGCATTATTTTCGTTCTGGTGCACTCCGTCCTTTGGGCCGTAGCGCTAAACACTCATTCCGGTTTCAAGTCGGTTTCGAATACGCTGCGAATGGTGGGTAGAAATTACGGGCTGCGGGGCCTGGGATACGTTCGCAAGATATTGATACCAGCCGCATTTCCCTCAATTCTGACCGGCTTGAAAATCGGCTGGGCGTTTGCTTGGCGTACTCTGATTGCCGCCGAATTGGTTTTTGGCGCCAGCTCGGGTAAAGGCGGGCTCGGATGGTTCATTTACGAAAGCAAGAACCAGCTAGATATTCCAGCAGTGTTCGCTGGTCTGTTTACCGTGATAACCATCGGATTGCTCGTGGAAAATTTGATTTTCCGAAACGTCGAGGCAGCTACGGTCCGTAAGTGGGGCATGCAGAGCTGACCCAGGATTGAGCAAAGGGTGCCTCGCGTCCGCCTGCTGACGTCCTATTTCCGCCGTGACCGGATGCCAGATCGCGTGCCACCGCCATTGGCCCGAAAGCAGCCCCCAGCTGTTTAGCCGGAACCCGGTTCGATGTTCTCGAGTTGAGGCTTAACGACGCAATAGGCCCTTCTTTACGAAAATCGTTGGCATGTGGTTTGCCTGTCAGTAAAGAGGGCTAAGGTTGAGCAGGCTAATCCCAAGCCTAAATCGTGGGCGCTAATCAAAGAGTTCGTTCATCGTGTCGAGTGGGCATATGAAGTGCCACGTGTTCGTTGATTTTGACGGCACGATTGCACCTTCAGATACAACTGACCTGCTGCTCGAAGAGTTCGCAGACCCCAGCTGGCAAGAGATCGAGGAAGATTGGAAAGCGGGACGTATCGGGTCGCGTGAATGTCTCGTCCGTCAGATCGATTTGGTGCGCGCAACGCCAGTCCAGCTCGATGCATTTCTTGCCCGCATCGATATAGATCCCGGCTTTCCCGAGTTCGTCGGCCTTTGCCAGGACGAGGGCCACGAGGTCACGGTCGTATCGGATGGTCTGGACCGAGCCGTCAGCTCGGTCTTGTCCAGAGCGGGCATGGAATTGCCCTATTTCGCCAATCACCTCGAATGGCTTGGCGCTGACCGTTGGCGGCTGACATTTCCGCACGCACGCAGCGACTGTCGGGCTTTGTCTGGCAATTGCAAATGCCGTTTTGCCGAGGCAGCGGTGGGTGCCGTACGCATCGTAGTCGGCGACGGGCGGTCCGATTTTTGCGTGGCGGAAGGCGCCGATCTGGTGCTCGCCAAGAGCGCTCTGGCGCGGCACTGCCGATCGAGTGATTTGCCGTTTTTCCCGTTTAAATCCTTCGCCGAGGCTACCGATCTCTTGGCTCGCTGGGTCAGGGAGAGCGCAGCCCCAAGCGAGCGGCGTGAACAGTTGAGGGACGAATAGAGATGCACAAGGCGATGCATTGGCCGGAGAATTCACCCGGCATGAGCAGGAGTGAGCTGACCGAGGCCGAGCTTTTGGACCTGGAGTCCAAGTACTGTTCACACGGCGATACGGTCCACTACACCAACCCGCCGAAGATCTTCGAGCGGTGCGAAGGCTCCTTCATCTACGACACGGCCGGTCGCGAGTATCTCGACCTCCAAATGTGGTACTCGGCCGTCAACTTCGGCTATCGGAACCGGCGCCTCAACAATGCGGTCATGCGCCAGCTCGAGACGCTACCGCAGGTGGCCAGCCAATATCTTCACCGTGAGAAGATCGAGCTTGCCACTATCATCGCGCAGGACGCGGAAAAGAAATTTGGCACCAGGGGCCGCGTGCATTTCAACGTGGGTGGGAGCCAGGCGGTCGAGGACAGCCTCAAGCTCGTGCGCAACGCCAAGAACGGCAAGAGCCTGATGTTTGCCTTCGAGGGCGGCTACCACGGCCGAACACTCGGGGCCTCGGCGATCACGTCTTCCTACCGATACCGCCGGCGCTATGGGCATTTCGGCGATCGGGCTCATTTCGTGCCCTTTCCGTATCATTTCCGCGGTCCGAAAGGCATGACCAAGGAAGAGTACGGACACCACTGCGTGAAGCAATTCGAGCGTCTGTTCGAGACCGAATACCACGGCGTCTGGGATCCCAAAGCGGGTCAGGCTGAGTACGCGGCGTTCTATGTCGAGACGCTTCAGGGCACCGGTGGCTACGTTAAGCCGCCGATGAATTTCTTCCGTGAGCTCAAGAAGGTGCTCGACAAGTACGGCATTCTGCTCGTCGTCGACGACATCCAGATGGGCTTTTTCCGTACCGGCAAGCTGTGGTCCATCGAGCATTTCGGTGTCACACCGGATGTCATCGTCTTCGGCAAGGCGCTGACCAATGGGCTCAATCCACTATCCGGAATCTGGGCGCGCGAAGAGCTGATCAATCCCGAGGTCTTTCCCGTCGGATCGACACACTCGACCTTCAACGCCAATCCCATGGGTACGGCGGTCGCGCTCGAAGCCATGCGCATGATGGGCGAGACCGACTACGAATCTATGGTGATGGAGAAAGGTGCCTACCTGCTCGAGGGGCTAGAGGACCTCAAGCGCCGCTACAAGGTGGTGGGCGACGTGGATGGCCTGGGCCTCGCCTTACGCGTGGAGATTTGCGAGCCGCACGACAGCTTTACGCCCTCCAAGGCCATTGTCGATCGCATGGTCGACGAGGCGCTGAAGGCCGATATGGAGGTCGGCGGCCGCAAGTACGGCGTCGTGCTCGACATCGGCGGCTACTACAAGAACGTCATCACGTTGGCGCCGAGCCTGCACATCACCAAGGACGAGATTGATCTTGCGCTGAAGCTGCTCGACCGCTTGCTGCATCGCGTCAGCAAAAGCGCGACGGCTTGAGGAACGGAACCAACAGGCCTTGAGCCACGTTGCCGGCCGGGTTCGGGAATACCGACCCGGCCGCAATGTCGCAGCGAGGAAGGAGGGACGGGAGTGACGCCGACCATTGCCCTGCTGTTTGCTGCCTCGATTACGGCAGACGTGGTCGGTCAGATCCTTTTCAAGATCGGCGCCGAGCGGCTGCCCGATTTTCGGGGAACGGAGAAGCTCGCGTTTTTCAAGGGGCTGCTGGCGGACTGGTGGCTGCTGGCTGGAATCGCCACCTATGCCATCGAACTCGTGATTTGGCTCAGGATCCTGGCCGAAGTGCCGATTTCGGTCGCTTTTCCCCTGGCCAGCGCAAATTTCCTCGGCGTCGCCCTGGCGAGCCGAGTGATCTTGAAGGAGCAGATCGGACGGGCCCAATGGGCTGGGGCCGTCTGCATCACGATCGGGGTAGCACTCGTTGCAAGCAGTGCCTAGAACGTTTAGGCACACAGAGAGCATGGGCGTGTAACAAGCGGAATATAGAAAGAAAATGACAATCAAAGACCGGAGTACTTTTCATGCGGGAGGCCGCGTGGGCTTCCTCCTGATCCATGGGCTGGGCGGCACTCCCGTGGAGCTGCGGTTCGTTGCCCAGGGGCTCGCGCGCGCCGGACACACGGTCTACTGCTGCCAGCTTGCCGGTCACTGCGGCAGCATTGAGGAATTGCGTACGTCGACCTGGCAGCAGTGGTATGCGAGCGTCGAGCAGGCACACGACCGCCTGAAAGAGCATTGCGACGTTATCGTCGCCGGCGGCCTCTCCATGGGCGCCATCCTGGCGCTGCATTTGGCGCATCGCCGGCCGAGCGACGTTCACGGGCTGGCGCTCTATGCTCCAACGCTGAAGCTCGATGGCTGGTCCATGCCCTGGTATTCGATCTTTCTGCGGCTGGTAAGGCCCACGGGTATCAAGCTCGAGTTCAACCTGCCCGAGCATGAACCTTACGGCATTAAAGACGAGCGGCTTAGAGCGTTCGTGGTCGGCAGCATGCTGAGCGGGGATAGCTCGGAAGCGGGCGTTTTCTCGACGCCGTTGCGGTCCTTCGCTCATTTCAACAGCTTGGTCAGCGTCGTGAAGAAGGAGCTCGGTGAAATCACGACGCCCGCGTTGGTCATGCATCCGCGCAATGACGATATCGCGAGCATCGACAACGCTCTCTATCTTCAGCGCAAATTGGGCGGCCTCGTCGACATGGTGGTAATGGATGACAGCTACCACATTATTACGCTGGACCGGCAACGACATCTCGTCGTCGAGCGGTCGTTAACGTTCGCCTCGGCATTGGAGAAAGAGTCGGCTCGACGCGCAACGGCGGCACGCCCGTTGCACCGTATCGCGGCTGAATGACGGATGATCGGCTCCTCAACACAAAATTGCACCCTGGCGTTGGCGCGGTAGCGCGCCACGACTGGGATCGCCTGTTTCCCGAGGATGCCGAGGGTTGGTCGTACTATTCAGCCTGCGAGGCCGTCCCGCCGCCAGGGTTTCAGTTCAAAGCCATTACCGTGGAGAGGGCTGGTCGCATCGTAGCGGCAGCTCCGGTCTTTCATGTCACGTATCGTCTTGATACGCCGCTGCAGGGTGCCTGGCGTCCATTCGGGGACTGGTTGAGCCGCAACGTCCCAAAACTGGTCAGCTTGCGCCTCATGGGCCTCGGGTCGCCTTTGGCCGATCGCTGCCATTTCGGCCTTGCCGCCGAGCTCAGTGCTAGCGAGAAGGGCCGAGTTGCTGCGGCATTGCTCGACGGGTTCGAACGGTATGCAGCAGAAGAAAATATTCCCCTCTTGGCCATCAAGGATCTCGCAGACCGTGATGCCGCGGATCTACACCGGCCGTTGACCGAGGCGGGATATACCCATATTGCCGGGCTCCCAGTGGCCGTCCTGGATCTCCCTTTCAAGGGTGAGGCGGAATACATCGCCAGCCTGTCCGCCAACAATCGCAGCACGCTGCGGCGCAAGTTGAACGGAGCCGGTGGGGTGCGGGTCGAGCTTGTGCACTCCATCGCCGGCCTGGAGGAAGAGATCTTTGCGCTATACGAATCCACGCGCGCCAACAGCCGTTTCGACTATGGTGACTTCGAGCAGCTATCGCCCGAGTACTTCAAGCGGGTGATGGAGAATCTGGGAGATCGGGCCGCTTGTATCCTGTGCTGGGTCGATGGCCGCCTGCTGGCTTTCAAGCTGCTCTTTATCGAACCCGGACGCGTGATCGACAAATTCTTTGGCATGCGCTATCCGGAAGGCCGACAGCACAACCTGTTCTTCGTAAGCTGGATGCGTGCGATACGGTTCTGCATCGAGCACGGTATAGTACGGTATCAATCCGGCCAGACCGCGTACGAGCAGAAAGTGCGGCTCGGCAGCAGGCTCGACAATTTGTCCGTCTATTTTCGCCATCGCGGTCGGGTATCCAACCGGATTTTCAAGACGTTTGCGCCGCTGATCGCGTTCGACAAGATGGACCCAGAGCTCATGCAAATCCGTAAGCGAGCACGACCTGCGCGTGAGCGCATCTGATTGCGCAATATGGTCTCTCACAAAGACATTTCGCTCTGGGTGCTCTTCCTCACGCTTGCGACACTGACGCAGCTCGCCTTCAAGTGGGGCGGAACTGAGCTTGAAGGCTTGGAGTTCGGAGCAGCGTGGTTCGAGGTGATGCTGAGCACGCCGGCCGTGGGCCTCGCCATTGCCGGCTACATCATCATGTTCGTGGTGTGGCTCCTGATCCTGCAGCGGACCGATCTCAACCGCGCCTTCAGCATGACCGGCCTGATCTATGTAACGGTGCCGGCCTTTGCCTGGATGATCTTCGGAGAGCAGATTGGATGGCTCCGGGCGACCGGCATCGCACTGATCATCGCCGGGGTCAGCCTGATGGGCCGGCACGAAGCCTAGCGCACGGTCACGCGGCCCTTACCAGGCGCGTTTGCAGATCGAGGACAGCCAGCATGAACCCGACGCGATCGTCGACAGCTTCCGCCAGCATCGAGAAGTAGTTGGCGCCGTCAGGCACGATCTCGCCGATGACTTCGCCGTACTCGAAGTGCAGTTCCGCCTCGTACTTGCGTGCGATGGCCTGCATCTTGGAGTTCTCGGCGAGGCAGCTCATATATAGCGTCTGCACGCCTCGGTTGCGGGCGGCGCGAATGACGCGGCCCATCAGCTCGGTGCCGATGCCCTGATCCTGGTAGGCTTTTTCCACCGAGAAAGCGGCCTCCGCCTCGCGCCCCCAAGTATCGCCCAGCTTTCGGAGCTCTGCTGCCGCTCGCACCTCCCTGTCGTCGATGAAGGCGAACACCAGGCTGCCCATCTCGCTCATGCGGGCGGCATAGTCCTCGATGAATACATCGGCGACGCCATGGGCGAAGCGCAAGCGCCGGCTGTTCTTGTCGAGCCGCAGGAGATGGTTGCGGAAGCTGTCGCTTTCGGATGGCCAGAGCTTGCGGAAGACGCCCTCGGGCAGACGCGCATCATTGCTCATGAGACTTGCACTCCGCTTTGTATTGGGCGTCTCCAGGACAAACGTTGGCCTCATCCAGGCGATCACCGCACCCGGGTATATTGCATTGCACAATATTGCCGTCGAATGACAAAGATTTGTAGGGGATTTTTTATGCAAATCCGTGGTTTATATATGTGCTGCGACACAGCAATACGGGCGTCGAATGGCGGGTTTCTGGGCGGATCGCTTGACCCTCGCAAGCGGACCCGCTAGCGGTCGCGCCTGTGGTGGGGAAGTTGAGTTCCAGCACAAAGCCGCTGTTCGGAGATCATGTCGGGTGCCGGCCTGCGCGCCAGCGCACGCCAGAAGCCGACCTCCGTAAGTGTCAACCGCACATGCCGAAGACATTGTACGAGCGCTTGATGGCGCGGGTTGCTGCCGGGGAGATGGAGGCCGACGAGGCCCAGCTCGCAGCCGCGCGGCAACTGGATGCCCTTGCTTCCGAGCTGACGACATGGCGGCCGAGCCGCGGCTGGAGCCTTGCGGGTCTATTCGGCCCCAAAAGGGAGCCGCCGCGAGGCCTCTACATTCATGGCAAGGTCGGTCGCGGCAAGACCATGCTGCTGGACATGTTTTTTGAGACGGTCGTCTTCGAGCCGAAGCGCCGCATTCATTTTCACGAGTTCATGGCCGAAACGCATGACCGCATCGGGGTTGCTCGCGAGCGAGTTGAAGGCGATCCTATTCCGCACGTTGCGGCCGAGATCGCACAAGGCTGCGGCCTGTTGTGCTTTGATGAGCTGCACATCACCGACATCGCCGATGCAACCATCCTTGGGCGCCTCTTTGCGGGGTTATTCGAGAGAAAGGTGGTGGTGGTCGCGACATCCAACTCGCACCCGCACGATTTGTACAAAAATGGACTCAATAGAGAACACTTCCTGCCGTTCATCGATCTGGTCGAACGACATATGGATGTGCTCGAGTTGGTGGCGGAGAAGGACTTCCGCTTGGAGAAGCTGACTGGTCAGTCGCTCTATTTTGCGCCGTTGACGGAAGCTGCACGCAGGGCGCTGCGGGCCGCTTTCACACGCCTCACCGGCGTCGGCCGCGGTAGGTCCGTGGACCTCAATGTCAAAGGACGCATTCTGCGGGTACCGGAGGCCGCACGTGGCGTGGCCCATTTCAGTTTTGCGGATCTGTGCGAAAAACCGCTGGGTACACTCGATTTTCTGCACATCGCGCACGCTTTTCACACGGTGATCATCGAGGGCATCCCAAAGCTGCGGCCCGAGCGACGCAACGAGGCGCGGCGCTTCATCAACCTGATTGATACGCTCTACGACGCCCGTGTCGGACTAATTGCGTCGGCCGAGGCCGAGCCTGACGAGCTGTATCCGGCCGGCGATGCTGCCATTCTGTTCGAGCGGACCGCGAGCCGGCTGATCGAAATGCGCAGCGCCGAGTATCTCGCCGGGCGCATGGCACGCATCAAGGAGATCGCGCCGGCTCGTTGAGGCTCTCGCCGGGTGCCAAGGCCCGAATCGCCAGAGCATGGACGCGGCCTCGCAGCAACTCGGCGACGGCTGCGTTGACCATGCGATGCCGCTCGACGCGAGATTTGCCGGCGAACTTCGGCGATACCACCAGCACGCGGAAATGGCTCTCCCCGGTGTCGGGGGAGGATCGATGACCGGCATGCATGTGAGACTCGTTGACGATGTCGAGCCTGATAGGCTCGAGCTCCACCATCAGTTTCTCACGCAGCATCTGCTCGGAGGACATCAGAGGGCCATTTGTCCAAAATAGAGTAGTGCATTATCACCGATGTCCAGGTTGCCGCGGCGCAACAGCAGGTGCAAGGGCTCCGGTAGCGCTTGTCTGGTAGCCTGCTCTCGGATCATACTCGAACGCTCATGAAGCTCGATTCAAAATACTTCGATTCCATTCGCGTCTCACCGCGCGTAGATCGAGACGCGCAGGATACGAGCGACACCGCGCCTTTGTGCCAGTGGAAAGGATGCACTGAGGCGGGGCTGCATCGTGCGCCCAAGGGCCGCGGGCGGGAGGGGCAGTTCTACTTTTTTTGCATGGATCACGTGCGTCAGTACAATGCGTCCTACAACTACTTCGACGGCATGAGCAATACCGAGGTCGAAAGCTTCCGCAAGGACGCTGTGACCGGCCACCGTCCGACCTGGAAATTGGGCGAGAATGCCTGGGCGGCGGGTCGCGAGGCGCTGGCGGCAGCACGGCGCTACGCGCGATTTGCGCGCGGACCGGCGCAGGATCCCCATAATGTTTTCGCGGAAAACGATCCGGCGGCCCAGCCACCAGGCGAGGCTCAGCGTCCCCTGCGCAATCTGGAGCGAAAGGCGCTCGACGCCCTATCCTTGAACGAAGGGGCTACTCGCATCGAGATCAAGGCGCGGTTCAAAGAGCTCGTCAAACGGCATCACCCAGACGCCAATGGCGGGGATCGCGGGGCGGAAGACAAGTTGCGCGAAATCATACAAGCCTATAATTATCTGAAGCAGGCGGGTCTCGTCTGAACCGCCCCGAATACCCACCCCAGCAAGCCGGCGCCGGACGCCCTCAGATCCGGGCAGCGTCTGGTAAGGCAACAGGACCGGAACTCAACGACAATGCGCGCGCAAACCCAAGCCGGCGTTCCCGGCCTGCCGGACATGAAGGTGTCCGTGCGTCAGGTCTTTGGCATCGATACGGACCTCGAGGTACCGGCCTATTCGAAGGGCGAGGACCATGTTCCCGATCTCGACCCCGACTACTTGTTCAACAAGGAAGTGACGCTCGCTATCCTCGCCGGCTTCAAGCACAACCGGCGCGTCATGATCCAGGGCTATCACGGCACCGGCAAGTCGACCCATGTCGAGCAGGTGGCCGCGCGCCTCAACTGGCCTTGCGTCCGGATCAACCTCGACAGCCACGTGTCGCGCATCGACCTCATCGGCAAGGATGCGATCGTGCTGAAGGATGGCAAGCAGGTCACCGAGTTTCGCGAGGGGATGCTGCCCTGGGCGCTCCAGAACAACATCGCGCTCTGCTTCGATGAGTATGACGCCGGCCGGCCGGATGTGATGTTCGTGATCCAGCGCGTCCTGGAAGTCTCCGGCAAGCTGACGCTGCTGGATCAGACCAAGGTGATCCGGCCGCACCCGGCGTTCCGGATGTTCTCTACGACGAACACAATTGGCTTGGGCGACACTTCGGGCCTCTACCACGGCACACAGCAGATCAACCAGGGCCAGATGGATCGCTGGTCGATCGTGGCGACGCTCAACTACCTGCCGCACGACGACGAGGTCGGCATCGTGTTGGCCAAGGCAAAGTCGTACAACAAGAGCGAAGCCAAACGGAAGGTCATCAACAACATGGTGCGCGTGGCGGACCTGACGCGGTCGGCCTTCATGAACGGCGATCTGTCGACCGTCATGAGCCCGCGCACGGTGCTGACATGGGCCGAGAACGCCGAAATCTTCGGCAGCACCGGCTTTGCCTTCCGTATGACCTTCCTCAACAAGTGCGATGAGCTGGAGCGGCCGCTGGTCGCGGAGTTCTATCAGCGCTGCTTCGGCGAGGAGCTGCCCGAGAGTGCCGCCAACCTCGTGCTCAGCTGAGGCGGTAAATGGCAGCATCCGCTGGCACGAAGAAGAAGGAGGCCCCGTCCGAGCCCTTCAAGCGGGCGCTCGGCTTGGCCGTGCGTGCCATCGCCGGCGATGAGCTGGTTCAGGTGTCCTACGCGCCGGGCAAGCCAGAGCTGGACGGCAAGAACGTGCAATTGCCCGAGCCGTCACGGGTGCCCTCGCAGAAGGAGATTGCGGTCATCCGCGGCTGGGCGGACAGTCTGGCCCTGACGGCAGCGGTGCACGACGGCAAGCTGCATGCGCGGCTGGCGCCCGAGGCCGGGCCGGCGCGCATGGTTTTCGAGGCGGTAGAGCGCGCACGCGTGGAGGCGCTGGGCGCCAACCGCATGTCCGGCATGGCGGCCAATCTCACCGCCAAGATCGAGGACGTGTATGGGCACGGCCGTTTTGCAGAGGTGACGGACCGGGCCGATGCGCCGATCGAGGACGCGCTTTCACTCATCGTGCGCGAGCGGCTTACCGGGCTGAAGCCCCCCGAGACGGCGCAGGCGCTTGTAGACGTATGGCGGCCGTGGATCGAGGAGCGCGCCGCCAAGGCGCTCGCGCGCATGGAAAGCGTAGCCGACGATCAGGCCTCGTTCGGCCGGATCATGCGTGATGTCTTGAAGGCGCTGGACCTGTCGGAGGAGCTGGCGGAGGGCGAGCAGGAGGACGGCGAAAGCGAGAACGACGACCAGCCCGACGGCGGCGATGCGGAGTTGCAAGACGACGCAGATAATCCTGATGCGCAAGATCAGTCGGATGAGCAGCGCGCGGACAGCGAGGACGGAGAAACGACCGAGTCCGAGGCTGGCGAGACGGACCAATTCGACGCCGATAGCGACGGCGACGAGATGGCCGATACGCGCGAGCCCTGGCGGCCCAACACCAACGTTCTCGATAACCCCGAGGCTTACGGTTACAAGGTTTTCAATCGCACCTTCGACGAGGAGATCGCGGCCGACGAGCTGTCGACGCCCGATGAGCTGGAGCGCTTGCGCTCGTTCCTCGACAAGGAGCTGCGCAACCTGTCGGGCGCCGTCTCGCGTCTCGCCAACCGCCTGCAGCGCAAGCTGTTGGCCCAGCAGAACCGTGCCTGGGATTTCGATCTCGAGGAGGGCATGCTGGATGTCCGACGGCTGCCGCGCATCATCATCGACCCTATGTTCCCGCTGTCCTATAAGCGGGAGCGCGACACCGATTTCCGTGACACGGTCGTCACGCTGTTGCTCGACAATTCGGGCTCCATGCGTGGCCGGCCGATCATGGTTGCTGCCTGCTGCGCCGATATCCTGGCGCGCACCCTCGAGCGCTGCGGGGTCAAGGTGGAGATTCTGGGCTTCACCACACGAGCGTGGAAGGGCGGCCAGTCTCGGGAAGCCTGGCTCGCCGCCGGCAAACCCGCAAACCCGGGCCGGCTCAACGATCTGCGTCATGTCATCTACAAAACCGCGGACTCTCCGTGGCGGCGCTCCAAGCGCAGTCTCGCGCTGATGATGCGCGAGGGACTGCTGAAGGAGAACATCGACGGCGAGGCGCTGGCCTGGGCGCACAACCGCCTGCTCGTGCGGTCCGAGCAGCGCAAGATTCTCATGATGATTTCCGACGGTGCGCCGGTCGATGATTTCGACCTTGTCGGTCAATTCCGGATGCTATCTCGAAAGGCACCTGCGTCAGGTCATCGAGGAGATCGAGACGCGCTCGCCGGTCGAGCTCATTGCCATCGGCATCGGGCATGACGTCACGCGTTACTACCGGCGTGCCGTAACCATCACCGATCCAACCGAGCTGGCAGGCGCCATGACCGATCAGCTGGTAGAGCTGTTCGACGAAAAAGTCGGCAAAGTTCCGGAGGGGCAAGCAACACCCAGGCCGAGGGCACGCCGCAGCCTGCATTGACGGTGTGCAGGCTCGCAAATCGCAAGTCCATCATCTGTTTGGGAGAATGGCACGAGCCATGACCAGTCGTCGCCTACTCCTGAGCTGCCTTGGTTTCACGCTCGTGTGCGGCGGCGCCCTGGCAGAGGCTACGCTCGAATCCGCGAGCCGGCCGCTCGAGGTCCGGGCCAGCAGGATTGCCAGCTTCGAGAAGGCCAATCCCTCGCGCAAGCGTTTCGGCCGTCTCGAGTTTCGGGGCGGGCTCGTGCTCACCTCGGACAACGACAAGTTCGGTGGGCTTTCAGATCTCGTAATCGCCGCGGACGGCCGGCGATTCACGGCCGTTACGGATGAGGGCAGCTGGCTCGCAGGTGAGATTGTGCTCGAGGGAGCTATGCCAACGGGGCTCGCCAATGTGCAACTTGGCCGGCTCTTGGCCATGAGCGGGAGGGAGCTCGAGAGGAAACCGAACAGCGACGCAGAAGGCATGGCGTTGCTGAATGGGGACTTGACGCGCGGTACTGTCCTGATCGCCTTTGAACGCAATCACCGCATCGGCAGATTTCCCGTTCGCAACGGCGCCATATCTGCCCCGACGGGCTACATCAAACTGCCTGCCGAAGCGCGGCGCATGAAATCCAACAGCGGGATCGAAGCGGTGGCGGTGCTGCAAGGAGGGCCGCACAAGGGCTCTATTCTCGCTATTGCGGAGCGCCTCACCGATCCCGAAGGCAATCATACGGGCTGGCTCTGGATCAAAGATACGCCGCGGCGCATCACCATCCGGGACATCCGAGAGTTCGACATAACGTCGGCTGCTGCTCTCCCCGATGGAGCGGTGATTATTCTCGAACGGCGTTTCCGCTGGGCCGAAGGCGTGAAAATGCGCATGCGATATCTAAAGGCCGCAACGCTTGCGCCAGGTGCCCCAATCGAGGGCGAAACCCTATTCGAAGCGGATATGAGCTACGAGATCGACAACATGGAAGGCCTCGCCGTTTACAAGGGCGCGCAAGGCGAGACGGTTCTGACGCTGGTGTCGGACAACAATTTCAACACCACGCTGCAGCGCACTCTGCTGCTGCAGTTCACGCTCCTGGCAGAAGGGCTGGCTGATGCAGGTGCGCGGTAGCACTGGGCCAAGCCGACGGCTGGATCAAGCTACAGCTGCGGTTTCCTTCGCTTTGCGCACCTCGCGCCGCAGGCGGCGGCAGCGGTCCGAAAGCTCCTCCTCCCGCGCCTTGAGCAGGTAGGCGTCGAGGCCGCCCCGATGCTCGACCGACTTCAGCGCATGTGCACTGACGCGCAGCCGCACCTTGCGCTTCAAAGCATCGCTGATCAGCGTGACGCTGCACAGATTGGGGCGGAACGTACGCTTGGTCTTGTTCTCGGCGTGGCTCCGCAGTTGGCCGGACATCGGCAACTTGCCGGTCAGCTCACAGCGCCTGGTCATTGGAGGCTCCTCGGTTCTGACGCCCCGGCGCTCGTGCGCTGGCAGGGCAACAGTCAAATGGGATTCCCATGGGCTCAAAGCCCATCGGGTCGGCGCCTCTATAGGCGTCGTGAATGCCCAACGTCAAGGCTCCGTATGGTATTTGCGGAGGGCCAGCGTTCCAAAACTGGTAGCCGATCAGCCGTTTGTTAAGGAATAGCGGGCACATTCGCCGCACCATATATTTGTCGCAAAAGCCCCCTACCGCTGACGGTTGTGTTGGCCGTGTCAGTACGCTGCGTGGGCTCGTGGAGGAGTGGCGTCATGGCGTCGGACCCAGTGTTCAAGCGAAATACGCTTGCTGGGAAGATGTGTAAGCTTGCCGTGTCGATGTTGCTGCTGCCTTTCGCAGGCGGCATAGCGGCGGCAGCGGAGCCCTGGCCACATGAAGTCCAGGCCTTGTACAAGGTGCGCTTCAATGGTTTCGAGATCGGCACCTTCGAGTTCAACGCCACCGTCAACGCACAGACTTATGTCTTGACCGGCAACGCCCAGCTTTCGGCGCTCCTTGGAACGCTGAGCTGGAAAGGTGAGACGCGCGCGGCTGGAACACTCGCGGCTCATGCTCCCAAACCGGCTGGCTACACTTTCGATTTCAACGGCATCGGCAAGAACGGCTCGATCAGGATGAGCTTTGCTGGTGACGCCATCACGAACGTGTCGCACGCGCCACCGTTGGAGCCTCAGCCCGACACGGTGCCAGTGCGCGACGAGCATTTGAAGGGTGTGCTCGACCCATTGACCGCAGTCATGGCTCTCGCCCGCAGCAGCAACGGCAGTGCGTGCGGCCGCAAGCTGGCGGTTTTCGATGGTCGGCAACGCTTCGATCTGATGCTGACGTTCAGCAGAGAGGAGCGTGTGGTCGAGGCAAAGCCCAGCGGGCAGCCGGATACGGCTGTCGTTTGCCGTGTTCAGTTCATCCCCCTCAGTGGGCACAAAATGAACGCCGAGACCCAGCACATGGCCAGTACCGACGGTATTGAGCTGGTCCTGCGGCCCGTACCAAGCGCCAACCTGTTCGTTCCCTACCAGATCACAATCCCCACCATAGCCGGATCGGCTACGCTGACCTCACACTGGGTTCAAATCACGACAGAGCGCCGTGGCCAGATCGCCCTGGTTTATTGACACGGCGCTGCCAGAACGCCGAATTTTCGTCTCCAGAAAGAGGCAAACGATGCGCGTTCCGCAATTCGGACGCACGTCGTGTAACAGTCTTTCTGTATAGGCGAGACTTGATTGCCGCGGCACACTCTGCGATGCCTCGTGATGCGACTACCGCAGGTTCCATGGTGGTCCAAGCTAGGGGATGGGCATGTCGCTTGAAACCCGCATCCGCAATGTGACGGCCGTGCTGGGCCCCACCAACACGGGCAAGACGCACCTCGCCATCGAACGCATGCTCGGGCACGAGTCCGGGCTGATCGGCCTGCCGCTGCGGCTCCTCGCGCGCGAAGTCTATGACAAGGTTGCTGCGCGCGCCGGTAAGGAGAACGTGGCGCTTATCACAGGCGAGGAGAAGATCAAGCCGGAGCGTCCGCGTTTCTGGGTGTGCACGGTCGAGGCCATGCCGCGTGAGGTGGATGTCGACTTCCTCGCCATCGATGAGGTGCAGCTGGCGGCCGACCCGGAGCGGGGGCATGTGTTCACGGACCGGCTGCTGCATGCGCGAGCGCGGTCCGAGACGCTGCTGCTGGGCGCCGGCACAATGCGCGAGGCGATCAGCGAGCTCATACCCGGCGCCAACTTCATCTCGCGGCCGCGGCTGTCCAAGCTCGCCTACTCCGGACAGAAGAAGATCACGCGGCTGCCGAAGCGATCGGCGTTGGTGGCCTTCTCGGCCGGCGAGGTCTATGCCATTGCCGAGCTCATTCGGCGTCAGCTTGGCGGCGCCGCTGTGGTGCTGGGCGCCCTATCTCCACGCACGCGCAACGCCCAGGTCGCGCTCTACCAGAATGGTGATGTGGAATATCTCGTGGCCACCGATGCGATCGGCATGGGGCTCAATCTCGACGTCGACCACGTCGCTTTTGCTGCGGTGCGCAAGTTCGATGGCCATCATCACCGTAGCCTGACGCCGAGTGAGCTCGGTCAGATCGCCGGCCGTGCCGGCCGGCACATGAACGATGGCACGTTCGGTGTGACCGGCGATGTCGAGCCGTTCAGCGCCGACCTCGTGGAGCGCCTCGAGACGCACGAGTTCGATACGGTGAAGATGCTGCAGTGGCGCAACCGGAGCCTGGATTTCGGTTCTGTCTCACGCCTGCGCGAGAGCCTGCGCCAGCCACCGCGGGAGGCGCGACTGCAACGCGCACGCATTGCAGACGACGTTATGGCGCTGGAGACCGTCAGCGCGGATCAACAGATCGCAGACGTGGCCGTGAGCCCAGCGGCCGTGGCCAAGCTGTGGGAGGTGTGCCAAGTCCCAGACTACAGGAAGATCTCGTCGCAGAACCACGCCGAGCTGGTGGCGACGCTCTACAAGTTCCTCATGGGAACAGAGGAGCGTATCCCCGCCGACTGGTTCGCCAGTCAGGTGGCTTTGGCCGACCGGACGGACGGTGACATCGACACTCTTGCCAATCGCATCGCGCATATCCGCACCTGGACCTTCGTCTCGAACAGGGCCGATTGGCTGGCTGACCCCGAGCATTGGCAGGGGCGCACGCGCGAGATCGAGGACAGCCTGTCGGACGCCCTGCACGAACAGTTGACGCAGCGCTTTGTCGACAAGCGCACGAGCGCGCTCATGCGTGGCTTGCGCGACAAGCAGGATCTCAACGCCGAAATCGGCGCCGATGGTGCGATCCGCGTGGAGAACCATTACGTCGGCCGGCTGAAAGGCTTCCGATTCTCACCGGATGCTCAGGGCCAGGCCGAGGGCATCCACGGCAAGGCGGCGCGCAACGCTGCCGCGCACGTGCTGGCCAAGGAACTGGCTATGCGCGCACGCAGGGTCGCAGCCGCCAAGAGTGATGCCTTCAAGCTGACGCGACAAGCGCGCGTGTTGTGGCGCGAGGAGGAGATCGCACGCCTGGAGGTGGGCGAGGACCCACTGAAGCCATCAATTCATGTCCTCTGCGACGATCACCTCTCGGGGCCCGACAAGGAAAAGGTCCAGAACCGGTTGGAGGCGTGGCTAACGGAGATCATTGGTGAGCGGCTCAAGCCGCTGATGGACCTCGCCGCCGATCAGGAGATCGTAGGTCTTGCCCGTGGCATCGCCTTCCGCCTGTCCGAGAACTTCGGCATCGTGAAGCGTGAGGGAGTCGCGGAGGAGATTCGGACGCTCGAGCAGCAGGCGCGCGCGCAGCTTAGGCGGCATGGCGTGCGATTTGGCGCGTTCAACATCTACTTGCCGGTCCTCTTGAAACCCGCCGCGGCCGAGCTGACCCTAGTGTTGTGGGCACTGAAGCACAGTGCAATGAATGGTCTGTCCCTCGAAGCACTGCCGGAACCGCCACGAGCTGGCCTGACCTCGGTTGTCGCTGAATTGGCGTTGCCCGAAGCATTCTACCGGGCCGCGGGTTATCATTTGTGCGGTCCGCGTGCGATCCGCGTCGACATGCTCGAGCGGCTCGCCGATCTGATCCGGCCGCTGCTGGCTTGGCGCGTCGATAGCTCGAGTGAGCCACCGAAGGGCGCCAGCGGAGACGGTGGGTTCACGGTGATCCCGGAAATGATGTCGATCCTGGGCTGCTCCTCCGGGGAGCTCAGCGAAGTCTTGAAGACTCTGGGTTTTCGGGTCGAGCGCAAACCCATGCTCTCACCGCAGCCGGCAGCTCCTGCGAATGCTGCAGACCGCGCCGTAGATGTGGTCCCTTCCCAGTTGCCGGCTGCCGAGGATCAAACCTCCGTAGAGAAGGAGGGACTTGCCCTTGATTTGGCGCATGCAGCCGTCGTATCGCCGCATGCGACTTTGGAATCTGACATCGAACAGCCACTGGCTGCGCAGCAGGCGGCTACCGAGGCCGCCGCCCCTGCGCTGCCCGACCCGCCCAAGGTCATCGTCGACGAACTCAAATCCATCGAGGTCTGGCGCCCGCGCCGTCGCGCACGGGGAGATCGTGAGCAGAAAGGTCCGCCCAGGAGGGATGCCGGGGAAGGCTCAGGAGAGCGGGAGACGGGGCAGAGGCCGCATCGGCACCAAAGGCCCGATCGTCGCGGAAGACCCGACCGCCGCAGGGATGAAGGCCAACGGCGCAAGGGTGATGATCATCCTCGCCCGGATGTGCGGTCGGCAGCACCCCAGAGGCGTGGTGGTGTCGACCCCGACTCTCCGTTTGCGGCGCTGGGTGCGCTCAAGTCCGAGCTCGAGAAGCGCGCCAAGGAACAAGGCACGACATGAGGCCCAACTACGATGCCATGGGTGACGGTGATCTGTCCGAATCCAGGCGGCTCGATAAATGGCTCTGGTACGCCCGTGTCGTCAAATCGCGGACCCTGGCAGCAGGTCTGATCGCGGATGGTAAGGCGCGGCTTAACCGCAACAAGGTTTTGAAGCCCAGCCAGGGCGTGCGGGCGGGCGACGTTCTCACCGTGGCAATCGGTCCCAAAGTGAGAGTGCTCAAGATACTTGCCCTCGGCGAGCGTCGCGGACCGCCGATGGAGGCGAAGGCCCTCTACGAGGACCTCACACCCGGCAACGGTGTTGTCGCTCACCATGACCAGCATGAGACTGGCGGACGTCTTCCGGGATCCGGAAGGCCAACCAAGCGGGACCGGCGCCTGACGGAGCGGCTCAAGGGCGAGTGAGCTTGTCTCGCTGCGTGCTTTGCTCTAGGGAATGCGCGCGCTGCTTTGCGAGAACCCGCCCTGTGCGGGCGTCTGGTCCCGAACCCCATACATAACCGGCAAAGCATGGGCTTGGGTGAAGCCAATGACCTATATCGTCAACGAGAACTGCATAAAGTGTAAATACACGGACTGTGTCGAGGTGTGCCCAGTCGATTGCTTCTACGAAGGCGAGAACATGCTCGTCATTCACCCTGACGAATGTATCGATTGCGGAGTATGCGAGCCTGAATGTCCCGTCGAGGCCATCAAACCGGATACAGAGCCCAGCCTGGAGAAGTGGCTGGAGCTTAACCGGGAGTTCGCTGACAAGTGGCCAAATATCACGGCCAAGAAGGCGGCTCCGCCGGATGCAGATAAGTATAAGGACGAAAAGAATAAATTTGAAAAATACTTTATTGACGCGCCAGGCGAGGGGGACTGAGGCGGCCTAGTTTCAGCCGCTCCCAAAATTGCAGTCGAATTACAACTTATTGAATCACGATCATTTAAGCAGATTTGGGCAAAGGAGGCACGTCCGGCGCTGCTTCCGCTTCATTTTGCATGAAGAATGTGTTACATTTATCAGGACGTGGCGTATGGCGACGACTAGGGGAGCTTCCAGCGCTCGCAGAGCGCGAGGAACGCGAGTGTATGCGTACCGGCAATTGTATGGTCGAAAATGAGGACGATCGATCGCCGACCGCAGAATGGGCTCGTCCGCCGGAGTTCCACTGCGAGGTGAGAGGACGCCTGACATAAGCGGTCCTGTCTCATAGCGCACTAGGATCAGTGCACGATGGTCTCTGGCTGTCGGGCGTAGTTATTGCGGGTACTCGGCCCCGCGTGGCCTTCGTCTGCCATCACAATGATGGGAGGCGACATCTGACGGAGCGAGAAGCATCAATGGTTCACAAGAAGAAGGCGCCCGGAAAATCAGCAGCGAAGCCGGCCAAGCAGGATAGTCGGCGGGCCGCTGATCGGCGGGCGCCGGTCAAGGCCGCGGCCAAGGCTAAGACGTCCGCCAAGCCGGTTGTGGCGAAGGCTGACAAAACCGTAGTTGCCAAGCCCGTCAAGAAGCCCGAGGTGGTGAAGCCTCCAATCGTTGCCCATGCGGCGCTCAAGAAGCTCAGTCACCCTAAGGTGGCGTCTGGGGCTCAGCCTGGTGTCGGCAAGGGTACGCTCGGCAAGGCGCAGCCGAAGGTGGCAGCAGGCGCACAAGCCAAACCCCCGGTGCCTGCCGCGAAGGTGGTCCCATCTGTGGCGGCGCCCCGCGCCATGCCAGCGGCATTGGGCAAGCCTGCCGCGCCCAAGCTGACGGCGCCTGCGACACCCCCCAAGGCGTCGGTCACGCCCAAGCAACTGGCCGAGAAGGCTGCGGCCGCGCGTCAGCAACAGCTTGCATCGGCGGCAGGCAATGCAGCGAGCAAGAAGCCGGTCAGCCAGCGCCATGGATTCAAGACCAGTGAATTCATTGTCTATCCAGCCCATGGGGTCGGACGGATCGTCGGCATCGAGGAGCAGGAGATCGCCGGCATCTCACTCGAGCTGTTCGTTATCCAGTTCGAGAAAGACAAGATGACGCTGCGTGTGCCGACCGGCAAGTCGCAGAGCGTGGGCATGCGCAAGCTTGCCGACGACGGCATCGTCAAGAAGGCGATGGAGACATTGAAAGGCAAGGCGCGTATCAAGCGTACCATGTGGAGCCGCCGGGCGCAGGAGTACGAGGCCAAGATCAACTCGGGCGACCTGATTTCCATTGCTGAGGTGGTGCGCGATCTCTACCGATCGGAGACGCAACCTGAGCAGTCCTACTCCGAACGCCAGCTCTATGAGGCGGCGCTCGATCGCATGGCGCGGGAGATTGCCGCTGTCGAGAAGCTGGACGAGCGCGGTGCTATGCAGCGCATCACCGAGGTGCTGTCGAAGAGTGCCAAGGGCCGCCGCATGGCGGAGGAGGCGAGTTCCGCCGAGATCAAGGCCGCCTGAAGACGGCAACGGCACGATTTAGCGGCGCCCGGCGGCCTGTTCGCCGGGCGCTTCTTTTTGACGGGTGCGCTGAGCACTCCAGCGTTCAGTTGGTCCGTCAATGAGTTCGAGTTGGCCAGGTGTATCGATCTCGATGAGGGGGCCCGAGCTTAGCCCCACCCAGCCTCTCACCAGCACGACGCGGTCTCTCAGGTCTTTTGGTTGAACGCCTTGGGGTAAGACATTGGCGGAATGCCTCAGCATGACCGAAAAGCCGGTGCGATCGGGGCGCAAACCAAAATTCAAATACGTCTGGTCGCGTCCCCCAGAAGTGCCGGCAACGGTGCCAGTGACAAGCTGAAAGGTATGGCGCAGCGGCGCCAGGTCGTCCGGTGCGTCCGCATTCCGCACCTGGTAAGCCGCATTGGCCCAGAGCCCACGCTTTGCCTCGCGCGCGAGGCGTTCGCGGGCGATCAGAGTGGCGAGGCACGCAGCGTTGTCCGGAAAAGCGTAAGCGCGCGCCATGCCCTGCTCCAGCATGGCGCCCTGGACCCATTCCTCTTTGCCGTCGCGTTCGACCGTGAGGTGGACTAGCGCGACGGCATAGCGGTCCATACGCCGTCCGCCGAACGACAGCGTCACGGAGCGGCCTTGCACCAGATCGGTCAAAGCCCGGATTGCAGCCTGCTCCGGCGGCCAACTGTCTCTGATCGCGCCGACGTCTGAGGCGCGAGGCGCCAGAGTTCCGATCAACCGTGCCTCGCTGCCGTCGTCGAGCTTGACGGTCTCCCCGTCGATGACACGCGCGACTGCGCGGGTGGGTCCGGGTTCAAGCCGGCATTCGGCGGCAATTGTTGCCTGTCCGGTGGCGGGCTGTGACATCGCTATCGCTGCATAGGCCAGGCAGCACAAGAGGCGCGGGGTTCCTGTTTTGAAGGCTTGCCTGATCATGCTCCCCACCGACCGTGGGCGGGTGATGGCTCTTGCGCGCCACGGCTTTTCAAGTATAGCGCAACAGCCAATCCCCATCGATGATGGGGTTGCTGCATGTTCGCAAGGCTATGACGGCGACTGGTCAAACAGGTCGCATGTCCAAGAGATGCCGATGAGCACCGACGCAAATCCTGCTAATGCCACGACCCATCCCTCTGACGTCTATCGGCTGCGATTGCCCGGGCCGATCGCGGTTCCGGAGCGGGTGCGTGCCGCGATCGCACGGCCAGTGGTCTCTCATCGCGGGCCGGAATTCCGCAAGATCTGGGCAGATGTGATCGGCAAGCTCCAGCCGCTGTTCGGCACGCGAAACCAGGTGCATCTGTTCGCCACGAGCGGGACGGGCGTCATGGAGGCTGCGATCCTCAACATCGTCGCGCCGGGCGAGCGCCTGCTCATCGTGCAGAACGGACAATGGGGCGAGCGGTTCACCGCGATCGCCAAGGCGATGGGTGCCATCGTTGACCAGATCGAGGTCCCGTGGGGCGAGAACGTCGATCCGGTGGTGCTGGAAATGCAGCTCGATGCGCACGACTATCGAGCGCTGGTTCTCGTGCACAATGAGAGCTCGACGGGTGTGGCAGGGGATCTCGCCGCAGCTGGAAAGCTTCTTCTCGCCCGACCTACACTGCTCGTTGCCGATACCGTCAGCGGACTTGCAGGTATGGAGTTGTGCCAGGACGAGTGGGGCGTGGATGTCCTCATCTCCGGCTCGCAAAAGGCGTTGATGTGCCCGCCAGGCTTGGGTCTGCTAAGCGTCAGCGACAAAGCCTGGAAGGTGATCGAGCGGGACAGCGGCATGCCGCGGTTCTATTTCGATCTGCGGCGTGCACGTGAGGCGTATGCCAAGGGCGAAGCGACATTCACGCCGGCGGTCTCCCTTGTCCAGGGCCTCGACGTGGCGCTCGACATGATCCATGAGGAGGGCATCGCCAACGTGTTGGAGCGGCATCGCAAACTTGCGCGGGGTTTGAAGGCCGGTGCGGAGGTGCTGGGGCTCGAGAACTTCGCCCGCGCATCTCTGCAATCGAACACTGTGTCCGTCTTTCACACACCACAAGGGTTGGACGGAGCGCAAATCGTGCGCCGCATGTACGAGAAGCATCGAACGGTGATTGCCGGCGCGCGCAATCGCATGGCGAGCAAGATGATCCGCATCGGCACCATGGGTGCGATAGGCGAGGGCGATATTCTCACCGATCTGCTTCACCTCGAGGATGTGCTGATCGATCTCGGCATGTCGGTGAAGCGGGGAGCGGGCATTGCCGCCGCCGCTGCCGCATTCTAAGTTTCACGTAACGACTTTGGTGGCTTTCAGCTCGCCGATCTCCGCCTCGGACAGACCCAGGTCTTTCAGGACCTCTTCTGAGTTCTGGCCAAGGCCTGGGGCCGGACGGCGAATGGCACACGGCGTCTCGGACAGCTTCACGGGGAAGCCGACCATGCGGATGCTGCCGAACGGTCCATGGTCGACGTCGAGAACCATGTCCTGTGCCTTGATCTGCGGATCGTCGAAGACTTCTCCGACGGAGAGGACCTTGCCGCACGGTACGCCGGCTGCATTCAAGCGCTCGATCCAATTGTCCTGTGTATCGGCCGCGAGGCGCTCATTAATGGGGCCGCGCAGCTCGTGCCGCTTCGCGTGACGCTGTGCGTTGGTCTTGTACTCGGCCCGCTCCAGCATTTCCGACAACCCGATCGTGCGCATGAAGCGCTGCAGCGTCTCATTGGTCGCCGGCGCCACGGCGATATCGCCGTCCTTGGCGCGGAACAGACTGTAGGGGGCGCAGATCGGGTGATCGTTGCCAGTGCGCTCGGGCTCCTTGCCCTTGGCGAAATACTCAGACGCGAGGTAGGCCAGCATGCTCACCATGCCATTGACCATGGCCGCCTCGACGCGCTGACCGCGACCGCTCTTCTGGCGGGCGTGCAGGGCATTGACGATACCGAACGCGCAGTAGAGCCCCGCGATCAGGTCCGTTAGAGGCGGGGCGGCGCGCATGGGCTCGCTGCCGGGCGCGCCGGTCGTGCTCATGAGACCGCTCATGGCCTGGGCGATGAAGTCGAAGGCTGGCCGTTCCACGTAGGGTCCAGTTGAGCCGTAGCCGTTGATGCTGGCGACAATCAGCTTGGGATTGAGCTCATCGAGCCGCGCCTGAGTGAGGCCCATTTCGGCCAGCACGCCGGGGCGGAAGTTCTCGACCAGCACATCGGCCTTGGAGATCAGGCGGTCCAGCACTCGTCTGCCCTGCGGGCTTCTCAGATCGATGGCGAGCGAGCGCTTGTTCCTATTGAAGGAGGCGAAGTACCAGCTCATCCCGGCTTTGACATCGCCGGCTCCACGCACGGTATCGCCTTTGCCCGGCGGCTCGATCTTGATGACGTCGGCGCCCATGTCTGCAAGCAGCATGGTGCAGAACGGACCCGACAACACGCGCGTCAGGTCGACAACATTGATGCCCGAAAGCGGCTGCTCGCTCATGTGCTTCCTTTATTGCAACAAGCCTTTATTGCGCCGAGCCGCGTGCACTTGGGTTGCGCAAATGATGGCAAGTCTGGATCCCGACCCGCAGAATGCAGCGGGCGCCAAGCCATGCCAATGGGGCAGTTGGTGCTGTCACCAGCGGCAGGTGGGACTGTGCCCGCCAAATCCCGAATGTCTCATGATTAACCGCTCCTTAAAGTCGGTCTGGCATTGACGAGATGCGGGACAGAGGGCGCCGGTGCGCCCGAACGGCATCTGGCTTGCGGATACCACGAGCATGGCGCGCAAGAGGCCGACACGAGCCGAGCCGGACTTGGGTCCGAGCGCGACTGCGCCCGGCCGGCCGAGAAGCCGAGCCAGCCGCCCCAAGAAGCGCCGTTGGTATGGGAGGCTGCGCGTTGTGACGGTGGCGGCGGTTCTTGCCGGCCTCATCGGCTCGATCGCCCTATCACTGGCGTTGATCTACTACACAGTCAGGTTTCCGGACCCGATCGCGCTGCGTCAGCGCGATAGCGCCCCTATCGTGCGCGTGCTGGCGGCGGACGGCTCGGCGCTTGCCGAGCGCGGCGAGGCCTATGATTTTATTCCCTTCGACCTGCTGCCGCGACATGTCATCGACGCTGTGCTCGCTATCGAGGACCGCCGTTTCTTCGAGCATCACGGCCTCGATCCCGTCGGCCTCCTGCGGGCGATGTTCGCCAATCTCAGGGCGGGGCGCTATGCGCAAGGCGGCTCCACGCTGACGCAGCAGCTGGCCAAGAACCTTTTTTTGACTTCAGAGCGGTCGCTCCGGCGCAAGATCGAGGAGCTGATGCTGGCTGTATGGCTGGAGGTTCGCCTGACCAAGCAGGACATCCTCGAGCTCTATCTCAACCGGGTCTACTTCGGTAGCGGCGCCTACGGCATCGAAGCGGCGGCGCAGCGTTATTTCGCCAAGTCGGCCCGCAATCTCGCGCTTGGCGAGGCCGCGGTGATCGCCGGTCTCCTCAAAGCGCCGTCGAAATACTCGCCCGCCTCGAGCCCCACTTTGGCCAGGTCGCGCGGACGCCTTGTCCTCAAGCGAATGCTGGCGACCGGTCGCATCACACCGGTGGACCAGATGAAGGCCGAGCGCCGGGCCGTCGCTTTTGCGCCACCACGACCGGGTCGTGGCCCCACCGGCTACGAGTACGCCGTGGAGTATGTGCTCGAGCATTTGCCGCCATTGATCGGTGCGACGCCGAAAGAGATCATCGTCGAGACCACCATCGACGCCGGCCTGCAACGGCAGGCGCAAGCGATCGTCGAGCGCGCGCTGACCACGGAAGGGCGCGGAGCCGGAGCGAGCCAGGCTGCGGTCCTGGTCCTGGACACGGATGGAAGCATACGCGCGCTCGTCGGCGGGCGCTCATTTGCGGAAAGCCAGTTCGATCGCGCGACAACAGCGCGCAGGCAGCCCGGCTCGGCATTCAAGCCGATTATCTATCTTACAGCTTTGGAACAGGGCCGATCACCCGATAGCCTGGCGCAGGATACCCCGATCACTGTCGCCGGCTGGAGTCCGCGCAACAACTCGGGTCTCTATCAGGGCTCCATGACGCTTCGCACCGCGCTCGCCCAATCGGTCAACACGGTGGCGGTACGCCTGCAGCAGGATGTCGGTACGTCTCGGGTCATCGCTTTGGCCCGCCGGCTGGGTCTCAAGTCTGACCTGCGTGACAGCCCGACACTCGCGCTGGGCACATCCGAGGTGTCCCTGCTGGAGTTGACGAGCGTGTACGGCACGCTGGCAAGTGGCGGCCTCGGGATCAGTCCGCACGCCGTGCGCAGAGTGCGCACTGGATCCGGCACGATGCTCTATGCACGCGGTGCAATGCGGCAGCGGCTGCTGGTTGCGCCTGACCATGTGGGCGCCATGAGCGACATGCTGAATGCGGCGCTGGTGTCCGGGACCGGCCGCCGTGCCCTGCTGCCGCGCCATCCGGCAGCGGGCAAGACCGGCACGACGCAGGAGTTCCGTGATGCCTGGTTCGTCGGCTACACCGCTCATCTCGCTGGTGGTGTGTGGGTCGGCAATGACGATGCCCGGCCCATGCACCGCGTCGCCGGCGGTGGCCTGCCGGCGCGCATCTGGCGCGAAGTGATGATGGCAGCGCACGAGGGATTGCAACCGCACGTATTGCCCGGCATGAAGACGGCGCCTGGGGCACAAGTCTCCGGCATAGCGCCACCGATTTTGGCAACTGGTCAGCGGTAGTGCGGTAGCCACCTTGCTCGCGCGGCGGAGGTCAGAGTTCCATGCCGTAGCGATAGAGGTCCATGCCGTGGATTCGCAGCCAGACCTTGGCCTCCTCGAAGGCCGGCAATGTTTTGGCCACGAGGCGCCAGAAGCGCGGTCCATGGTTCATCTCGGCCAGATGGGCCACCTCATGAGCCGCGACATAGTCGAGGACGAATGGCGGGGCGAGAACCAGACGCCAAGAAAAGGAGAGCTGTCCAGCGCTCGAGCACGACCCCCACCGGCTTTTCTGGTCACGCAGCGTAATGCGTCGCGCCCTGACCCCAAGGTTGCGCGCGTGAACGGCAACGCGTGCGTCGAGATCCTTGCCGGCTTCACTGCTCAGCCAATCCTTGAGCCGCCGCGGTGCGTGCTCAGGTGAGCCTGAAACGCGCAGGCGCGGCAGATTTCCCCCAGATCTGGGCCCGAGACTGACCACGGCGCGTCCACGGCCACGCCCGACGAATGCAACCTCGTGCGGCAGGCCGCGCAGCGGGATGATGGCGCCGTCGCGGAACGGCGCGGGCTCCGGCACGCCTTCCAGTCTTTCCCTGACCCAGTCCAGGCTGCGCGAGAGAAATTGATCGGCCTCTCGGAAGTCGGAGCTGCGCGGCATGGTCAGGATGACCGCGCGGCGCGTACGGCTCACGCGCAACGTCAGTCGCCGCGCGGTCGGGTGCCGACGCACCTCGACTGGAGCCGGAATGCCGTCAACCCTCAACAAACGAACGGACGGCGATGATCTTGCGCTCGACCGTGCCATGATCTTCATTTGCCCCTCGATACGCCGCAATAGAGCACGCTTGGTATCTCAGCCTGCGCTGGCGATTTGCAAGCTCCCTTCTCACATCAGCTCAGGCCTTCGCAACTGTTTGAGGCATGCGTGCGGCAATGCCATGCGCGAGTTGTCCACTTTCCGAGTGCCGAGCACGACGCAAGTCGAAATCAATCGCGCAGGTAACCCCATCCATAACAATTTCTGCTGTAGCAGGTTTTGCGGCACGCGTGTCGCGGCGGAAGGAATGACAGCGCATGCGCTTGTGAGCCTGTTGCGTTGACGCAACGCGTGTGTCACGCCCGCATTCGGCCTCAATGCGTGCCATCGTCGTCGCGATCCGGCTGCAGGCACGACAAGCCGTGTAGAAAGAGGCTGCCGGCGATCTGCCAAGCACTAAGACAGGCAATCCCGGCAATGCCTGCCAATCCGAATGTCGTGCGGGAGCCTTCGCCGATCGACGCGAGCCCTCTTGTTCGCACTTTGTCGGCGATCGGATCTGGAGTCTCGTCATTGGCGGCGCTGAAGCTGAAGGCCGAAGCGGCAAGCTCGTGCGCATGGCCGTTGGCGTGTGCCACCGCCGTCTTGCGATCGAGCGCCGGCATGGCGATGCCAGCGGCTGTGCGTGGATCGTGCGTGCGTGCGAATGCAGCGATCCGAGGCGCAATATCGTGGCGAAAGCGCGAGCCGTTGAAAATGCCGTAGTGCCCGACATGCGGGCATTCGAAGTGCATCTTGCGGTCCGCCGGAATCGAGAGGCAGAGGTCGTGCGCGGCACGGCATTGCCCTGTGCCGGTGATGTCGTCCTTCTCGCCCTCGATCGTCATCAACGCGACCCGTCTGATGCGGGCTAGATTGATCGATCGACCGCGATGCGTCATCAGGCCCTGCGGCATCAGGTGACGCACGAACACCGTGTCGACCGTTTGCAGATAGAACTCTGCCGTCAGGTCCATGACGGCCAGATACTCGTCATAGAACTCGCGATGCTTCTCCGCGCTGTCGCCGTCACCATGGACGAGATGGTTGAAGAGATCCTTGTGTGCCTTGACGTGGCGATCGAGGTTCATGGTCATGAACCCGGTCAACTGCAGGAAGCCCGGGTACACCATCCGTCCGAAGCCGGGGTTGGGCCATGGCACGCTCGTGGTGACATTGCGCCGGAACCAGTCGGTACCGCGTCGGACGGCGAGCGAGTTGACGACCGTCGGACTGATACGCGTGTCGATGGGGCCACCAGCGAGGATCAACGAGAGTGGAACACTGATATCCTCGTCGGCCTCCATCAGCGCTACCGCGGCAAGTGCCGGCACCGCAGGCTGGCAAACGGCGAACACATGCACATCGCCGCCGAACCAGCGGAAGATGTCGCCCATCGCGTCGATGTAGTCGTCGAGGTCGAAGCTGCCGGCGGCAAGAGGCACGTCCTTCGCGTCCTGCCAGTCGGTAATATAGACCTCATGATCGGGCAAGAATGTCTCGACCGTGCCACGCAACAGGGTTGCGAAGTGTCCTGACATGGGCGCGACCAGCAGCAGACGTGGATCGCGCGCCGCGCGCTCTGCGGGCAAGTCGCGCTTGAAGTGAACGAGGCGGCAAAAAGGGTGCTGCCAAACCACCTCCTCGCTGACAGATACGTTGCAATCATCGATCTGGCAGGAGGTGATGCCGAACCGAGGCTTGTCGTACCGCCGTGTGGTGCGCTCGAACACCTCGAGGGCAGCCGCGGCATGGCGGCCGACTGGTGTGTGGGTCAACGGGTTGAAGGGATTGTTGAGAAAAAGCCGGTAGGAATTTGCTGCAGCGCGTGCCGGTCTCACGGCAGCATGGCTCAGCTCATACCAATGGTAGAGCATCGAACCGGTCCCCCATGTCGTTTGCCCGAGCGCGCCGGTCGGATGCTGCTGCCGCTTCTTGTGGCGGAGCTCCGCAATCTTGCCGGTTAGTTGTCACATTTTTGCACTTTGACTGTGCCCCGATTCGCCCAGCCAATCAAAGGACAAATCGCCTCTACAACACTTTGGCCAGCCGCTCTGCCAAGGTGTCGACGCTGGTGGTGTGGGAGAAGTGGGCGACGTAGGTCCCGCTCGGATCCATCAGATAGATGATGGACGTGTGATCGAACGTGTAGCCGGCGGTCGATTTTTCGTCTTGCACTTTCTTGTAGTACACGCGATAGGCCTTGGCGGCGGCATCGACTTCTTGCGTCGTGCCCGTGAGGCCAATCAGCCGCGCATCGAAGCTTTTCACATACTCAGCGAGCTGAGCAGGCGTATCCCGCTCGGGATCGACGGTGATGAAGATCGGTGTGATGCGATCGGCCTTGGGCCCGAGTTTCTGCAAGGCGGCGGCGATCACCTGCAGGCCCGACGGGCACACGTCGGGGCAGTAGGTGAAGCCGAAGTAGACCAGCATGTAGCGGCCACGAAAGTCCTTGTCGGTGACCTTGCGCCCAGTGTGGTCGACGAGGGAGAAGGGCCCTCCCACGAGCGCCTTGCCGGCTGTCGGCAGCCCGGAGAACAGCCGGTCGCGCCCGCCTGGGAGGACCGCCATGGCGACGAGCCCGCCGAGCAGGAAGCTCAAGATCACAAGTGCGGCGATACGCCATTTCATCGGTAGAATTCCGCCCCAGTGGGGCACAGCACGGAGTTTAGCCGAGCATAGATCGCCTCGCCGACTAGTGCGCGCAACATATGGTCGCCCCTATGGTCGCGATTGCCATGGGCCATGCGCCCCGCAGCCTGTCGGCTCGAAGGTATGCGACGGGACGCGGGTGCCGTAAGGCAGCGGTCCTGAAGCTTCAACTGGCGCCGCCTGAACGGCACCCGCGTGCGGCGATTTTGGGTCGCGGCCGCTCAAGGGGTTTGCCCGGATTGCTGGTCCGGGGCCTTGCGCCTTGTCATACGCTCCGTTGCGAGCCGGCATCATTCCGATCCCATTGCTGGGGCAGTGACACCGGCGGCGGCCTGACGGGTTCCACGCCTCCCGGACCTCCGGCTGCCGGTAGCAGCCATCCTTCCGGGACGCCGCAGCCCCTTGCCCTGTGCGTACCGGATCGATCACATCCCGTCGCGGCAAGGAGTGCCAGGTCAGGAGTTGGGGATAAGTTTTTTGCCGGTATAGCCGGTGCTCGCGATATGAACCCGGGATGAACGGTGCATTCAGTCTGAGTTCAACGCAACCAGCTACGCTCGGGTCACCCTGATTGAACTTAAACTTCCCCGGCGTGATCCAGAAGCGCGGAGTGCAGGGTCTCCGCGCTTCATCTTTGACACACCGCTGATGCCGCTAGAACTCCGGTTTCCCAAGGAGTTCCCGAGCTGCGTGCGGAGTGAGCTCAGATGCAGACGCATATCGCCATCATCGAGGTCGATATCACCACACTCGACGTCGACGCCATCGTCAACGCCGCGAATACTTTGCTGCTGGGCGGCGGTGGTGTGGATGGTGCTATCCATCGGGCGGCGGGTCCGGAGCTCCTTGCCGAATGCCGCACGCTTGGCGGCTGCGAGACTGGCAAGGCCAAGCTCACAGCCGGCTATCGCCTGAAGGCGCGCCACGTCATTCATGCAGTCGGTCCTGTGTGGAGTGGCGGCAGTACCGGCGAGGACGAGTTGCTTGCCAGCGCCTATCGCAACTCGTTGAACCTTGCTCGACGTCATAAGCTCACATCGATTGCATTTCCGGCCATCTCGACGGGGGTCTACGGCTTCCCGGCCGATCGGGCGGCGCGCATCGCCGTCAGGACCGTGGCCGGTCACATTGCCGCCAACAGTCATCTCGATCGGGTGATCTTCGCCTGCTTCGGAGAAGCGTCCGTTGTTCGCCACGAGGCCGCCCGTCTGGCCGCGGGCATATGAAGGCCGCTTGCACGCAACGCTGGACTTCCTTGCAAAAATGTAACGTGTGACGGAACAGCGTTTGTGGCACCGTTAAGCATAAATTGGTTACGGATCTGCCATCCGGACCTGCAAAGGCGTGAAATGAGCGGGTAAGTCCAAGGGTGAATCGTTCGTGTGTCCCCTGGCCGGCACAAAGCAGCCGCAATGGCGTCCCCGAAAGGGCGTCGCATCATCACATGATCGTGGAAGGACGGAGGCAGTGCTATCGGCGCGGCATTGCAGAAGCACAGCGCGCATAGCGTAAGGCCGGCGGGAGGCCAAAATGGATCTGGTGGCTGCGGGTAACTGGGTCGAAAACATTCTTGTCGGGAGTAGCGGCTTTGTCGCCGCCCACGCGCCTTGGCTGGCGCTCCTGGCACTCTTGATTGCGCTGGCGCTGTCCGGCTTCGGGCGCCGAGTGCGCAAAGTCGTCGAGAAGATGTTCTTCACCAACTGGCAGCTCACGCTGCTGGGCTCGGCGGCCTTGGTCCTGTCGCTCGCCGGCGGATGGACCACCTGGGATGGCATGCGCAATTTCACCGGCGAGCCGGTGCTGTCGCTGATGTTCACATTCGGCATCCATGGCGTGATGCTGATCGTCGCCTGGCTGATCGGCGAGAGCTTCGCCACCGGCATGAGCTCGGTGCCACAGCGCGGCTACGCCCGGGTAACGGCGCCGCTGATCGCTATTACGGCGGTGGCTGGTTTGCTGCTGCTGGTGGCGCTCGCCGCCTATCACTTCCGCTACGGCATTCCTGCCGATCAGGTCATACACGTGACTGCTGCTGCTGGAGCGGTCATGCTCGTCATCGCGCTTCTAGCCGTCTTTTCCGGGAGCGATGTGGTCGCGCCCTACACACAGGCGCTGCGCATCATCGCTCGCAACGGCATGCTCTGGGTGATGTTCCTGGCCTGCATGTCGACCTCGGTTTTCTTCTCCTTCGACAGCCGGTTCAACGTCGTTTTCCCGCAGGAGGAACGCAAGCGGGTGGCGGATTTGCGGGCGCAGAACCAGGTCATCGGCATCCTCGCCGACATCGAGGCCACCATGACCAACCGGCGGCTCGACCAATCGCGGCAACTGTTCGAGAGCGATGGCTGGCGCGCCTATGAGCCCCACCTCATCAATCTTACCAGCGCATCCCAGAACTCGCAGCGGGATATCGAGCGCTATTTCGTACAGCAGATGGAGGATCGCCGCCGCGGCGTCGCCGAGCAACAGGAGCGCATCACCACGGCGCAGACCGGGCAGATCGGCCTGGCCAGCAAGAAGCTGTCGATTACCGATGAGCTGACGCGGCTCAAGGGCGAGCGGCCCGGACTGGCTGGCGAATATAGCCAACACAAAAGCGAGCTGGAGGCCAAACGGCGCGAGATGGATGCCAAGCGCGTCGAAGCCTTGGCTGAGGATCGCGGTGTCGAAGGCAGCGGCAAAGCCGGCAAAGGTCAAGTCTATCGCCAGCGCATGGGCGAGCTGAGGTTCTTGGAGGACGAGTACGAGATCAAGGAGCAGCGTACCAAGGATGCGCAGAAACGGCTGAATGCCGCCGAAACGAGAATTGCCCAGATCGAGCGCGAGTTGACCGGCATCGACGGCGAGATCGCCAAGATGAAGGGTGAGGCACAGACGGCTGAGCAGCGCATCAACGCGGTGCAGGAAGGCGGCGCTGCCGTGGACGGCCCGAAGGTTGATCCGGCGCGCGCGCTGTTGGCCTTCGAGACAGCGCGGAGCGAGTTCCGGCAGGATCCGACGGTCGAGCATCTGACCCAGGTGCAGCAGCTTTGCGGACAACTGCACGGCGCCATGAGCAGCACCCCTGCCACCAAGGACAAGGTGCGCAGCATCGATTGCGATCCCAAGCAGGCGAGCGAGGCAGCCTCCGCGCTGTTCGCGCTCAACTCCGGCTCCAGGACATTCCAGGCCAATTGCGCCGGGGGCGACAAACTGGCGGCATTCACGCAGGCGGACGAGTTATTCGGTTTCGCGCGCAAATGCCTGGCCGACAGCGGCCTTCCGAGCAAGGATACGGATGCCCTGCGCACCAAGATCAGCTTCACCGAGCTGACGCGGGACGATCGCGCCCACCGCTTCGTCGTGTCATGGAACGCCTTCAGCGATGGCAACCGGCTTGCTTATCTGGCGCTGGCGATCGCCATCGGCATCGATTCTCTGATCTTCATGACCGGCTTGTTTGGCGCCAACGCCGTGCGCTCGCCCCTATCCGATGTTCCGAGCAGCAAGCCCCGCAACGCGCAGCAGCTCGAGGCGGTGATCGAGACTGCGCTCCTGCCCGACATCTACGAGAACGCCAATGCGGTGATCGATGCCCTGGAGCCGATCACGCCCTACGACGGTTTCACGGCAGAGGTCGTGCTGCCGCCCGAGGAGAGCCCCGGCAAGCGCCGCATCATGAAAGTGCTCAATGCCGCCGCGACGCTTGGCGCCGTGGCGCGTGATCCTGGCCGGCCGGAGCGCTACCTGGTGCGTGGCGAGCTGTTCGAATTTCTATCCGTGGTGGCCAAGAAGGAGTTCGAGGCCGACAAGCGGCACGTCGATCTGGCGGAGCTGGAGCGGATCATCTCAGTCGCGCTATTGCCGCGCGTGGGCGAAAATGCGGAGACGGTCTTGGGTTACATGCATCCCACCCGCGACAAGCAGGGGTTCACCAGCGAGATCCGTCTCGGCGAGGTGGAGAAGGAGCACAAGCGCACGGTCCGCAGCGCACTCAATGCAGGCGCAACACTTGCGCGCGTGCAGCGTGCGGGTGAGGACGCCAATCACTATTTCATCCACGGCGACTTTTACAAGACGCTGGCGCGCATCCGCGGGCGGCTGCTGATTTCGGCCGCACCGGCGTATCAGGTGGGCGGGACACTGGACGAGCGTCGCCAATCAATTGGGGTCGCGTCCGCGCATCCGGCAATCTCCTATGCTCCCGAGCGAGCCGGCAACGGGTACGCTGACCCAATAGATTTCGACGGACTTGTTACGGCAAGATTGCTCAAAAGCATCGGCGTCGAGCAGGCGGACTACGATCTACTTCTCGAGCCGGACATTCACGATCCGGCGATCAATGCCGGCAAGGCGCTGGACCAGCTAAGAGACACACGGCTTGGTCGCGAGCTGCGGCAACTGGAACGGCGCCTGCATGTGGCCCTGGAGGCTGAGCACAAGGCAATAGAGGCCAGCTTGCAGGATGATGTGCAGCGGCATGTCCTCGTGAATGTCAATCCGCGCATTTACTCCTTGCTTCCAGCCCTCATGCTGTCTCGTCGTGGTCCTTTCGATCGGCTGCTGCGAGACATGATCGCGAAGCTCGAGGAGGCAGCGTCCGATACGGGCCACCGGTCCGAGGACCATGAATTGTTGCGTGGCCTCAGAGCCTTGAAAGAGAAGTTGAGCAGGCTCGACCGGCAGAGCGCAACGTCCTGGTTCAACATCGGCAATGCTCTGCTCGGATACGACGAGAGCAGCGTCGAGGAGATGCCGCTGGTGGCAACCAACAGGCCGCTTACAAAGCAATAGAGCGCGATCGTCTCACATGGAAGCACTACTGCTTCCATGTGAGACGTGAATCGCCCTCTAAAACTTAAAGTGTAGAGCAGGATTCACGCTTGGGCCGCGACGTCTCGATTGCGGTAAAGTGCTTCAATCCGAAGCGATCCTGCTCTAGCTCTAGCCCTCAATTCATCACCACCAGGATCACGCCGGGCACGACCAGCGCGATGGTCGCCAGCGTTTGCCAGGTGATGACCTCGCGGCGGAACACGAGGTAGCCGAGCAGCATCGTGAAAACTGGCGAGGCGGACACGATGGGCATCACGGACACAAGTGTGCCCATCTGCAGCGCCGAGTTCAGGAAGTGCAGCGACATGCCGGCGGCGATGCCAGCCGCAATAAACCACGTATGGCATCGCCATGTGCCGTTGAATGTGCGGCCTTCGACGCGGAACGCGATCGCAGTCACCACCAGTGATACGGTGTTGCCAACCAGCACTGCGAACCACGGGCTCGCGACCTCCTCAAGCCCGATCTTGGTGCCGGCGTGTCCTGACGCACGCACGAAGGCTGCGCCCAGTGGCAGGATCAGCGCCCACAGCGGCCAATCGCGCAGCACGCCCTGACGCCGATAAGCGGAGACGGCGCAGCCGGCCATGACGGCCAGCGTGCCGAGCGCCGTCTTCAGCGTGAGCTGCTCTCCCAGCAGCAGAATGGCATAGGCGGCGCCGAAGATCGGGGCGCACGCCGTCAATGCGCTGGAGAGCGTCGGCCCCATGTAGTGGATGCTCGACAGCGCCATGGCCGACGACAGGGAGGGCCGGAACAACCCTACGAGGGCAAACAGGGCGCAGGCGCCGGTCAGCCAAAACCAGCTCTCTAGATAGAGCGGCGACAGGAGCCAGTACATGACGGCGCCGGCGACAATATTCACGAGCGCGCCGGAGCGCGCGTCCGCGCCTCTGAGCCCTATACTCTGCAGATGATTGGTCAGCGCGAAGAGGAACGCCGAAATGAGCGCATAGACTGCCGCGGTGTAGTGGAAGGTGCCGGACAAGTAGGGGCTCGGACTGGGAGGAAAGGCCGTCTGACACTAGAGCGCGATCGCCTCACGTGGAAGCTGTTCCGCTTCCACGTGAGGGGTGAATCGCACTCTAAACTTCGAGTGTAGAGCAGGATTCACGCTACAGATGGATCGCGAATGCGATGCCATCTGAACGATCCTGCTCTTGGGCGTTCCTGAACCCAGGGAAAGCCGAGTGCCATGAATGCTGGACGCTGGCGCGTCAGGACGTATGCTTGGCGTCAAATATCTGTACGGGAGCCCAAAGATGAGCACGCAGACCTTGAACACCAGCCGCCACATCCCCGTTCGGCCCGATTGGCTCGCAACGCACCAGGAAGAGATCCTCGAGCCTGGGCTTCCCATCATCGATCCGCATCATCATCTCTGGAACCATCCGGGTAACGGTTATCTGCTGCCGGAGCTGCTCGCAGACGTGGGTAGCGGCCACAACATCATCTCCACCGTGTTCATGGAATGCCGGTCGATGTACCGCGAAGGCGGCGATCCCGACATGGCGCCGGTCGGCGAGACCGAGTTCGTCAACGGCATCGCGGCCATGAGCTTGAGCGGCGGCTATGGTCGCACACGCATCTGCGAGGGTATCGTCGGGCACGCCAACCTGACGCTCGGCAGCAAGGCGCGGCAGATTCTGGAGGCGCTGAAGGTTGCGGGCGGTGGACGGTTTCGCGGCATCCGGCACATCACCACATGGCATGCCGATCCCAACGCCGCCATCTCTGCGATACTGGCTCCGCCGGGAACGCTGGAGACTGCTGCGTTCCGTGAAGGCTTCGCGTGTCTGGAACCACTCGGCCTGTCGTTCGATGCCTGGGTGTACCACACACAGCTCGATGAGCTCACCGGTCTGGCGCGGAAGTTTCCGGGCACGGCAATCGTGATGAACCATGTGGCTGGACCGATCAATGTTGGCCCCTATGCCGGCAAGCGTGAAGAGGTGTTCGCCGATTGGCAGGCAAAAGTCCGCACGCTGAGCACATGTCCCAACGTCAGCATGAAGCTCGGCGGATTGGGCATGCGGCTGTTCGGCTTCAACTTTCACGAGGCGGCGAAGCCCCCCTCCTCCGAGCAGCTCGCGCAAGCGTGGCGTCCCTACATCGAGGCCTGCATCGAGGCGTTTGGGCCCAATCGCTGCATGTTCGAGAGCAACTTCCCGGTGGACAAGGGGACCTGCAGCTACCAAGTGCTGTGGAACGCCTTCAAGCGCATCAGCGCGAAAGCCTCGGCGGACGAGAAGGCCGCGCTCTACAGAAAGACGGCGGCCCGCGTCTACAGGCTGAAGGCCGAGGCTTGATAGGGTCTCGAGTGACGCCAAGGGAACGAAACGTCTGAGAGGACGCGGCCATGATCAGGAAGTTCGTCACCGTCTATCCCGGTCACATCGACCTGCCCGACATGGGCCAGATGACAACGCCGGCCAATGAACGGCGCTACTCCAACGAGCAATTGGCAGGCGTGTTCGAGAAGACCGAGGCGATTGCCAAAAAGCTCGATGAGATCGGCTTTGATACGCTGTGGCTGGCCGAGCATCACTTCCAGCACGAAGGCTACGAGGTCCTGCCCAACATCCTCATGGCGGCGGTGCACCTGGCGCATGTAACAAAGCGCCTGCGCATCGGCTGCGGTTTCAACATCGCACCGATGTGGCATCCGCTGCGGCTGGCCGAGGACTTTGCCACGGCGGATATCCTCACGAAGGGACGCACTGTGTTCGGCGTCGGCCGAGGCTACCACACGCGTGAGGTGGAGACCTTCGGCTCGCCCATGCTCGATCAGAACGCCAATCGCGAGCTGTTCGAGGAGCAGGTCGAGATCATCTTCAAAGCGTTCAACCAGGAGTCGTTCTCACACAAAGGCAAGCACTACACGCTGCCGCCGGCCGTGCCCTATCGGGGTTATGAGTTGAAGGAATTGACGCTGGTGCCACGCCCGATCCATCTGCCAGTCGAGTGCTGGCAGCCGATCGTCAGCGCCAATCCGCGCGGCCTCGACTTCATGGTCCGGCACGGCATCAAGGGCGCCGTGGGCGGCGGCGCGGCGACCATGGCCGAAGGGCCGATCACCGGTTATCGCGACGCGGCGCGCCGTGCAGGTAAGGAGCTTAAGCTCGGCGAGAACCTTACGGTTGGCATCTTCTTTTATTTGGCCAAGAGCCGGGAGCAGGCCATCCGCGAGATCACACCATTCTATGAAGAGCACGTGAAGATGTTCGCGCCGCTGGGGTTTGTCCCCGGCATCACACCGCCGCAGGTGGCGGCGGTCGCACGCCGGGGCGGGTGGGCCGAGGCTGGCGTGCCGACTGTGGAGCACTTCATGAAGCTCGGCGCGTGGTTCGCCGGCACGCCGGCCCAGCTCATCGAGCATCTGAAGTCGCTCGAGGCGCGTTTCCCGGGCATGGAGCACATCAACCTGAGCACTAGCCTGTGCACGCCCAAGGCGGTCATGCTGGAACAGTTCCAGATGCTGTCCGAGGAGGTCATGCCGGCATTTCGATAAGCGATGGCAGGACAGATGTGAGGGGATAACAGCAAGGGAGAGTTAGTGGAGTTGTGAGGTATGAGCCGCTGCGCGTTTCGGGATCGACAGGAGGCCGGCCGCCAGATTGCCGAGCAGTTAAAGAAGCTGGAGCCCTCAGTAGTTGATTGTGTGGTTCTCGGCCTGCCTCGCGGCGGCGTGCCGGTGGCGAGCGAGGTGGCCCGTGTCCTTGCCGCACCGCTCGATGTTCTGCTGGTGCGCAAGCTGGGTGCACCCTTCCAGCCGGAGCTGGCCATCGGCGCAGTGGTCGATGGTGACCCGCCGGAGGTTCTCCTTAACGAGGAAATCGTTCAGGAGCTGCACCTCAGTCAGTCCGATATCGCCGCCGAGATTGCCAAGCAGCTCTCCGTCATTGCCGGGCGCAGCCAGCACTATGGTGGCGACAGCTCGCGTGTCGTTCTGGAAGGCAAGTGTGCCATCGTTGTCGACGACGGCGCGGCGACAGGAGCGACACTGCGTGTGGCGCTGAAGGGGCTGCGCAGACGCCGGCCGCGACGTCTCATCGCTGCGGTTCCGGTCGCCTCACAATCGGCACTCGACCTGCTGCATGCTGAAGCCGACGATGTGGTCTGCCTCAGAGCACCGGAGAGCTTCGGCGCCGTGGGCTTCTACTATCGCGACTTTTCCGAGGTCAGTGACGATGAGGTCCGCGCGCTGCTCGCGGCGGCTGCGCCGTCTCCCTGATCGAGCCTCAAGCGGCGAGCGTGCATTTGCCGTTGTTGATCACGACCACGTCGCGCTCGGGGACACGGCTGCGGAACGACACCACAGGACCGTCGACCCACATATCCGTGACGATGTGCTCGCCTGGATAGACCGGCGCGGAGAACCGAACGTCGAAGCTCTTGATCTTCCGGTGATCGTATTTGCAGACTACTTGCAGAACGGCCCGGCATGCCGTGCCATAGGTGCACAGGCCATGCAGGATAGGCACAGGGAAACCGGCACGTTTGGCCCGCTCCGGGTCAGCGTGCAGCGGGTTACGATCGCCGCTGAGCCGGTAGAGCAGGGCCTGGTCCTTGCGCGTCTCGAATGAGAGCGTCATATCCGGCTTGCGATCAGGGATTTTGTGCGGCTCAGGTCCCGCGCCTGCGGGTCCACCGAAGCCGCCATCGCCGCGCGCGAATGTTGTCGAGCCGAGTGTGAACATGGGCTGGTTGTCTGATGCCGACCGCACCGTGATCTCGGTGTAGATCACGGCTCCCCTGCCTGGCCCTTTGTCGTAGGCTTCTGTGACACGGGCATCGGTGATCAGCTCGCCTTCAGGCGGCAGTGGCCGGTGCAAAGTGAGACGCTGCTCGCCGTGCACGACCTTGGTGTAGTCGTAGCCGCAGTCCTTGAGCAGCGGCACGCGTGTAAGCACGGTTGCAAGCGAGGGAACCGTCTTGAGCTCACCCTTCTCGAATACGAACGGAAGCTCGTTCTCGTCGTAGGGATCGCGGCCCATGCCGATGCCGACAGCATAGAGCATGGTCTCGCGATCGCCGTAGCGGAAGCGGTCGCCCTCGCGCTTCAGCGACATCAGGTGCTCATAGTTGATGGCCACGGCCTGCTCCGTCTGTGGTGGAATCTGGATACTGCGGATGATGAGGGATTGTGCTCAGTCGAGGTCCTTGCCGTCCATGCCGACATTCTTACGGGCTTTGGCGACCATGTCCTTGACCAGCGCGCCGAGTGCCGCAGGGTCTTCCATCTGGTCGATGGTCGGGCCGCGGCGCCAACCCTCGCAGACGGCAACGATGCCGTTTCCTGCCTGAAAAACTCGGCCGGTGACCTCCTGGGAGTCCTCGCTGGCGAGCCAGGTCACGATGGGCGAGACCCACTTGGGATTACGGCGGGCGCGCTGCTCCTCGGTCAGCTCGCGCAGGCCTTCCGTCATGCGCGTCTGAGCGGATGGAGAAATGGCGTTGACGGTAACGCCATAGCGGCGCAGCTCGCGCGCGGCGATGATGGTGAAGGCAGCGATGCCGGCCTTGGCCGCGCCGTAGTTGGTCTGGCCGACATTGCCGTAAATGCCGGACGTGGAGCTGGTATTGATGATGCGCGCCGTGAGCGGCTTGCCGAGCCGTTTGCTCTCGTCACGCCAGTGTGCCGCGGCGTGACGCGCCGGCGCAAAGGTACCCTTGAGATGAACTTTGATGACCGCGTCCCACTCGTCCTCGGTCATGTTGGTGAGCATGCGGTCGCGCAGGATGCCGGCATTATTGACGACTACATCCAGCTTTCCGTAGGTGTCGATCGCTTGGTCGACGAGTCGCTTGGCACCGTTCCAGTCGCTGACATCGTCGCTATTGATGAGAGCTTCGCCTCCGGCTTTGCGAATGGTCTCGACGACCTCGTTGCCGGGCGAAGTGCTACGGCCGGTGCCATCGAGTGCCGCACCGATGTCATTGACGACGACTTTGGCGCCATGGGCCGCCAGCGTCAGCGCGTGCTCGCGTCCAAGGCCCTGGCCAGCCCCCGTGACAATCGCCACGCGTCCCTCGCATAGGCGCCCCATGCCGTTTCCCCCTTGGTTTGTTTCGCTCTCAATCCTCCAGCACAATAGCCAAACCCGCAAAGCATTGGCCAGACTAGAAAAGATCGTTTGTCTACGGTGAGACGACACAGGCGAGCTTTCCGCCTAGTCTGGATCACACACGAGAACGGAGACATGCATGGCGCGAACGGCTTTGATCGCGGGGGCGACGGGCGCTGCCTCCAAGCGTTTGGTGGAGGTCCTGCTGGAGGACAAGGCTTGGTCGGTCATCGGATTGAGCCGCAACCCTCCCAAAAGCACGCGCGAGCGACTGCGCTATGTTGCGGTCGATCTGCTGGATGCGAAAAGTTGTGCCGACGCCGTGCGCGGGCTGCGCGAGGTGACGCACGTCTTCTACTGCGCACGCGCTAAGTTCGGCGAGGGTGGGGTCGAGACTGTCCCCGAGAATGTTGCCATGCTGCGCAACGTGCTGGACGCAGCGGAGGCGGCGGCGCCGGGATTGGAGCACGTGCATCTCGTCGAAGGCACCAAGTGGTACGGCATGCACATCGGCTCGATGCAGACGCCGGCGCGTGAGGACGACGAGCGCCACATGCCGCCCAATTTCTACTACGATCAGGAAGACCTGCTGCGAGAGCGTCAGCCTGGCCGGCGCTGGACATGGTCGGCGAGCCGGCCGAATTTCATCTATGACTTTGCGCCGGAACGGCCGCGCAACCTCGTCTCGACCATCGGCGCCTGGGCGGCGGTTCTGAAAGAGTTGGGGCTACCGCTCGATTTTCCCGGCGGCCCGGAAATTTCACCGCGTTGTGCGAGCTCACCGATGCCACGCAGCTCGCTCGCGCGATGGCCTGGATGGCGACCGCGCCGGCCGCGCGCAATCAGGCCTATAACGTGACCGATGGCGGGCTGATCCGCTGGCGGCGGTTCTGGCCGCGCCTGGCGGAGCACTTCGGCATGAAGGTAGGTGAGGCGCGGCCGCTCACGTTGGGTCAATGGATGAACGACAAAGGGCCGGTTTGGGATCGGATCGTAGCCAAGCATGGACTAGAGCCCACGCGCATGGACGACGTCGCCCTCTGGCCGTTCGCGGACTTCCTGTGGGGCCGGGAGCAGGACGTGATTTCGAGCGTGCTCAAGCTGCGCCAGCACGGTTTTCACGACACCGTCGATAGCGAGGAGCAGATTCTTAGATATTTGCGGCGCTATCGCGAGGAGCGGATTCTGCCCTAAGGACCGGCAAGTCGCCCAGACATCGCTGTTGCCTGCGGCGGGCACGGGCGTAACATGATGCACACTCACCGTTTAGGGGGATCTCCTCATGTACGGCAAGCGCCCGACCATCTCGTCGCTGCACGGCGTCGTCGCAGCAGCTCATCCGTTGGCGGCCCAGGCAGGCGCACGCATGCTCGCGAACGGTGGCAACGCGTTCGATGCCGCGGTGGCCACCTCCGCGGCCCTGAATGTTGTCGAGCCGTTCATGTCGGGTCTCGCCGGCCTCGGGCTCGCCACCTGCTACATCGCATCGGAAAAGCGCGTGCGGGCTCTCGATTTCGTGCCGCCGGTGCCGTCGGGTTTCCCCGTCGAGAAGTTTAGCCGCCGCGAGGAGGTACAGCGCGGCGCGTTGGCGGTAGCGACGCCGGGCAACCTGGCGGGCTGGGCGGAGCTCCAGCGCGCGCATGGCAAGCTGAGTTTCAAGGAGGCCTTTGCTCCGGCCATCGCGCTGGCGCGGGACGGCTTTCCGCTGGTCGAGTTCGGCGCCTACGAGATCAACGGTACTGCGCCGGAGATCAAGGCGCATCCCAATTTGCATGGGCTCTGGGCGGATACATACACGGGCGGCAAGGGCCAGGTGGAGCAAGGCTTCATCCTGCGCCAGCCAGATCTGGCGAGAACTCTAGAGGCGCTGGCGAGTGAGGGGTCGGAGCATTTCTATCGCGGGGCGCTCGGGCGGACGGTTGTTGCGCATCTGGAGAAGCTCGGCGGATGCCTCACTATGGCTGACCTCGATGCCGTCAAGCCGGTCTGGAAAGACCCGCTGAGCGTCAATTATCGCGGACTGACGGTCAATGTACCGCCGCCGCCGTGCGAAGGGTTCCAGTTCCTGCTGACCTTGCGCATCATCGAAGGGCTGAACATCGGGGCAATGGAGCGCAATGGCGTCGAGCATCTCGATACCATGTGGCGCGCCATCCGCCTCGCGGCCGGCGTACGCATTGCCCACAACGATCCGACGCCGGCCAAGATCGCTGAAATTTTCTCCGATGCGCATGTCGAGGCACTGCGGCGCCGGGTCAAGGACGGCAAGCCCATCGACGGGCCGACCGAGCAATGGACCGAGCCTCCTGCGGGAGGCATCGCGGAAAGCCACACCACATCCCTGTCGGTGGCGGATCGCGACGGCAACGCCATCTGCATCACGCAAAGCCTGGGCAGCCCGTTTGGATCGGCCGTGGTGGTGCCTGGCACCGGCCTGTGCCTCAACAATTTCCTCTATTGGGCCGATGTCAATCCCAAGAGCCCGAACCTGACCAAGCCCGGCGCCAATCTGCCGATGTGCGTATCGCCCAGCCTCAGCACGCGCGATGGTGTGCCCGTGCTCGTGCTCGGAACACCGGGCAGCTACGGTATTCCGCAGACTCAACCGCAGGCGCTCGTGCAGTACGTGGATTTCGGGCTGCCGCTGCAGGACGCGATCGAGGCCCCGCGCGCCCGGCTCTGGGATGGCCGCCAGGTGGAGCCGGAAACGCGCATTCCCGCCGCCACGCTGGAGGTGCTGCGCAAGCGCGGCCACGACATCATGCAAGCCGAGGACTGGACCATGCGCGTCGGGGGCATGCAGGGCATCGCCATCGATCGCGAGGGCGGGGCCTTGACCGGCGCCTGCGATCCGCGCCGCGACGGCTACGTTGCCACACCCTGAAAATATGCGTAGCGAATGCGGGCTGTGCCAACTCCCTACACCCGCATCACCCGGATGTTGTTGGTCGAGCCTTTGCGACCGAACGGGATGCCGGCAACCACGACGAGGCGGCTCTCGGGCTCCGCGAATCCGTCGGTGAGCGCGTGGCGGCGTGCGTGCTCGATCATCTCATCGTAGCTCGAGATCTCCGTCGAGCTGATGCTGTGCGTCCCCCACAGCAGCGCCAGGCGACGTGCGATGCCGGGCTCCGGCGAGATGCTGATGATGGGAACCATGGGCCGCTTGCGTGCGGCCCGCAGTGCAGTCGTTCCGCTGGCCGTGAAGGCAACAATGGCTGAGGCGCCGATGTTGTCGGCCACATCGGCGGCGGCGGCCGCAACTGCATGCGCCGTGGTGTGCTCAGGGCTCGGCTGCAAGGCCTCGATGATCGAGCGATAGAGCTTGTGGCCCTCGGTGTGCGTGATGATGCGGTCCATCATGGCGACGGCCTCCACCGGCCAGTCGCCGGACGCCGAATTCGGCCGACAGCATGACCGCGTCCGCGCTGTCGTAGATGGCTGTCGCCACATCGGAGGCCTCCGCCCGGGTGGGCGAGGGCGACTTGATCATGGACTCCAGCATCTGGGTGGCGATCACCACCGGCTTGCCCGCCATGCGGCAGGCGCGCACCAGTTCCTTCTGGGTGCCGGGCACATCCTCGGGCGGAATCTCGACCCCGAGGTCGCCGCGCGCCACCATCACGGCGTCCACCAGCGCGATGATGTCGTCGATGCGCCCGAGCGCTGCCGGCTTCTCGATCTTGGCCATGACGCCGGCGCGTCCGTTGATCAACCCTTGCGCTTCGATGACATCGGCGGGTCGCTGCACGAACGAGAGCGCGACCCAGTCGACGCCGAGATCCAGTCCGAACGCGAGGTCCTGACGGTCCTTGTCGGTGAGCGGGGAAATCGGCAGCTCCGTCTGAGGCAGGTTGACGCCCTTGCGGTCGCTGAGCGGGCCGCCGATGATCACGCGTGCCTCGATGCGCTCCTTCTCACAGCGCACGGCTTCGAGCTGCAGCTTGCCGTCATCGATCATGAGACGATGACCGGGCATGATGTTCTGGAACACTTCGGGGTGGGGCAGAGACACATTTGCCGCGTCCCCAGGCTCGCGACCGAGGTTGAAGGTCAGGATGTCATCGGCTTTGAGGGTGACCGGGCCGGATTTGAGCGATCCGATGCGAAATCTTGGGTCCCTGCAGGTCCTGCAGTACGCCGATGGGCCGCCCCATCTCGGCTTCGAGGCTGCGTATCGCCTCGTAGCGGCGCTTGTGATCGTCGTGCGTGCCGTGGCTGAAGTTCAATCGGAACACGTCGGCGCCCGCCGTGAAAAGCTGGCGGATGATGGCCGGATCCGAGCTCGCCGGCCCGAGTGTGGCAACGATCTTGGCCTTGCGCTGACGTCGCATGTTGGCTCCGCTGCTGCCTTGGCGTGATGTACTTGCCCCGCTCCCACATCTAGGCCGTCGGCGTCGCTCCGACTAGAGGCTTGTTGTGCCTGAAAGCCAATCGGCAAGGGTTGGCTGCTGCCCGCCCGGAACCAAGGCCGTACGACATCTTTCCGACCGGCACCGCCATCGACTTGACTGCCCGATATGGGCGACCCGTGAATCGCTGCGTTCGGGTGCGGCCACTCCGGGGCCTTCGGTTTCTCACAGCTCCGGCGCCCTAGCTCAGCTGAGCCGCTGGTTCCGTGCGCTATTTCTTGGTCTGGTCAGTCCGCCGCGTACGATCGATGAACGCCTGCAGCTTGTCTCGCTCTCTCTTGGCGATGTCAGCATCCAAGGTCAGCTCCGCAATTCTTTTTTGGAGTTCTTTGTGCGAAGCCTCGAGCTTTGTGTGAGCTTCCTGCAGCTCGCCATGCGATTTTGTCCTATTGAGCATGTCGGCGAAACGCGCAGAGGCAAATCCCAGATCGACGCTGGCCTGCTTGACGAATGTGGCAGTCGCTTTCAGGTCGAGCTCATCGAACAGCTTGTAGGCTTCCGCCTTGCTCTCACCGATCCTGTAGCCGAAGTACGCGGACCCGTAGAGAGCGGCGCTGCAGGCGGCAACCAGAAGGGCGATGACCGCAATGTGCTGGGCGAGCCAGCCAGCAACGGTGCGGAGGTCGCTGAGCAGGACGCTTTTTGGCTTCTGGGCAGACTGCAGTTCATCGACTGCCTGCGATAGCTTTTTGAGCATGGCGCCCCTTTAATTCGAGGTGGCGCCATTTGACAGCTTTTCTATGCCGTGGACAGATGGTCTTCGGACGGAATCTGTGGATCTTCATCTCCTCTGTCGCGCTCAGTGTTGCTTGCGTGATAGCGCGAGGGACGGAGGGCCGCGCTTGCGGAGATGCCGGGTCTTGTCGCCCTTGAGACTGGCGATAGTGTTTACTAAGGTGTGGCGGGCGCCGAGAAATAGTCAGTTTTCGAAGGAAAGGCCCCGTAGCTCAGCTGGATAGAGCACCAGATTCCTAATCTGGGGGTCGCAGGTTCGAATCCTGCCGGGGTCGCCAATGAAATCAAACTGTTCTTGCTGCTCGCGGAGATGGTCGCGATCCTCGTAGTGCCAGACTAGTGCCAATGGCGCAGGCCTGGGAGGACGGCAATCCTGAACATGCTGCGCCGGACACGGACAGCCAAGGCAGCCTGTCATCCCTTGTTAGAGCAGCTTGCGAGCCAGCCCACGGATGACATCGAAAGCAACGTCGAGATCTCCCTCTGTTGTTTCAATCGAGCCGGTCTGGAAGCGGATGGCGATGCGCCCCTCGACCTTGGTAAACCGCTTTATCGATCGAGGAATGCGTCTGATCCGAGGCATAGATCCTGACCCTCGGATGTGCGGCAAGACCATGCTTGTTGCCGGCAAAGCCGAGCGCCCGCTCGCGCATGGTGAGGACGGCCGCCAGGGTCGCCGAGGAAGCGAAATCTTGGATGACGCCTTGGAAGCCATCGGGGAGACCGACGGCTTGCCGCAGCCACTGCATCATCACCGTCTCTAGCTCGGTGGCCGCCGGGGAGGTTTGCCAGAGCATGCACTGGGCAGCCATCGCGGAGACGAGAATTTCCGCGATGACGGATACTGGGCTTGCAAAAGCGTTGCCTGGTAGTGGTTTCCGGCGCTGCCTCCCGGAGCCGCTACGCACTAAAACTGATCTCGGTGAAGTCGAAGCTGCGCATGCCTCGAGCCCTCGGTATCCCGAAGCTATTCGGAACGCTGAGCCGCCTGCGCTTTGGTGATCCGCGGTGTTCGACGGTCGACGGGGCGGCGCGGTGGCTCTGTACCTGTTGGCTCCCCGATGGCAGGCGGATCGCTGGCGGGGAACGTCATCTCCAGTGCCGCGTCCAGTTGACGTGATTTCCTAAATCGTTCTGCATTGTTGATGTCCGCGCAAAAGCGCCGCTATTCTCGCTGCGGCAACGCACGTATCACCCAGCAAAACCGGTCAGCTTCGGTCTGTACTTCTTTGGGTCAGCGGCGACGGACTTTGCGTAGCGGCTAAGACGATCCGGCGAGTTCTGACCGGCCCTCGCCAACGCACACAACGCGGCGGCAACGGTGCAGGCGGAGTGAACATTCTTGGTTTTGCAGCCGGCCCACGTGGCATCAAAGATATTGAGCAGTTGGGCCGTGATCTGCGGAGTGAAGTGCTCGGCCTCAATGAGACAATGAGCTTGGTACATGGTGCACTCCCCTAGGGCGCGCGACAGCCGCCACAATCACAACGCGCTTCGCGGGTGGAAGTTCCACTGTCAGAGCTAGGTAGTGAGCACTAAGCCAAACACCATCAGCAATGAGAGCAAGAGCAGGTGGTAGGCCATGAGGTAAAGACTCGCTGCTGCGGTGGGGTCGTTGCAAGCCATCCAACTGATCTGCATCAGTGCGCAGAGCTGGGGGCGTGCGATGCAGGGCCTGGGAACGGCGTTGCGCAGCATCTCTCGCGGGAGAGTCCCAGCCAAGACTAAGACCGCGCTGGGCTGTGTGTGGGGCGCCGTTTCCTGCCGCAAGCGCGGGGGTTGCGCATGAAGGAGGCGCGTGGAATTTACCGGGTGCGGCGCATAGGCGGCCTCGGAAGCGACGCCCGCGTGACGGACGGCACGACCGTGATGGACGTGCCAGAGTCGATCTACCGAGCGCGGGGCTTTCAGCCAGATCTCGACAAGCTGCCTTGGCAGGTCGAATACGATGCCAAGACGTCCAGCAAGAAGCTGTGATGGCCTAAACCAGTCACGTAAGAAGTGATCGATCAGTGCGGCTTGGACACAATTGGCCGAGTGCGAGGTGTTAAACACAATCTGCAGCATCAGACGCACCAGCTAAGGTGCAGTCTGTCCTCACAGTCGACCGCCGGTTTGTTGCTTTTTTTTGGAGCGGTCGACGGCTCGGGACACAAGCGGCGCTCCTCAATGTTCGCCGCACTGCCTCTGGCAGTTTGCGCTTTGCCGCGCCACTGGAACCGACATGCAACGCCCCTCTCTTCAAGGGCGATCAATCCTCGTTGTTGAGGATCAGCCCCTTATTGTCATGGATATCTCACTGGCCTTCGAACACACCGGCGCCGAGCTGACGACGACGAACACGCTTCGGCACGCTTTGCTCCTCGTGGAGCATGACGGACTCTCGGGTGCCATCCTCGACCATGCGCTGCCTGACGGCGATAGCTCCCTTCTCTGCACACGTCTCAAGGAACGTGGCATCCCGTTCATGATCTACAGCGGATATGAAAAGGTTGAAGGGCCATGTCAGGGCGCGCCGCACGTCACCAAGCCAGCGTCTCCAGCCGTGCTCGTGACGGCCATGGAGGACATGCTCCGGGATGCTCAGATTTCAAACTGACACACTACTGTCGCCGCGAAAATCCGGCCTTCGGACGTCAGGAGTTGGCATGTCAGCCCTCGTCATACCGATCAACATCAACCACCCCGTTGTTGTCACTGACCGCTTCGTTAAACTGGCAGAACTTTTGGACAATGCCGTCGACGAGGCCATTGCCACTTTCAACAAGCAGGAGGCGGAGCAGAAGTACCCCCCAGCCACTCCGAGAGAGATTGCCGCCGTTCTAGCCCACCACGTGATTGGTCTATGACGTACGTGAACGCATCGGAGTGCGCGAGACAACGATCCGGCTGTCGATTGGCATCGAACATCCCGATGATCTCGTTGCGGACCTGTGTTCAGGCCTTGTCCCACTGTGGATAATTGCGCGTAGCACGATGTGCTTGGCGCAAATCGGCATCGTGGCAAGAAGTTTACTTCCCTAATCGATGATCAGCCGCGGCAGTGTCTGGCTTGCTCGATCCAGATAGCCTCAGACCTTAGGCGCACGCTCTGTATCCGGCATCAGCTCCAGGAACTCGCGGAGCCGATCTTCTTGGTAGCCACGTAGCAGCCAGGGCTCAGCGAGCATGCCTTGAACCATGCCCTTCGCCTCCTGCCAGTCCTCAGAGATGCAAGCGCGCATGAAGTCGCGACGCGCTGCTGAGTGCGGACAGTGCGCTGAGATGACGTCTGCGATGACCGGCACAAACTCGAAGACGCTACGCATGCTTTACCTCATCGGAACTTGAATGCCAGAAGCCAGGAGCTTCAGGCACCATGGTACTCGGCAGCCAACCGCTCTTGCAGAAGTCCCGCCACCATCGCCACCAGCACGTCAGGATTTGCTGGCTTAGAGACCCGCGGTTCGCCCTCGGGCACCATTTTTCTCACCTTGTCGTATCCCGTGTAGATGACGTATGGGATGCCGCGCTCCCTAAGACGGATGCGAAGGGCGGAGCTGTTATCGCGTCCGATGCCGTGGTCGAGTATGGCGGCCGAAAGCCCGTTCGCCTCTACAAGCCGTGCAGCATCAGACAGCTTACTGATCGCCGTAACCTGAGCGCCAGAGCGCTCGAATGCGTGCACGATGTCGAGTGAGATCAGGGGCTCGGCCTCCACGACGAGGATCGAGCGACCAGCCAAGCTGGTGCTGTTCATGTTATCCCTGCGGCGCGGCTAGGCGCATTCGCAAAGGACATGACCTAATTGGTCGTTGGCCAATTGTGTCCCGAGCCGTCGATCAACCCGAACACGCAACACGAACATGATCGACGAGGTGAGGCCAAAAGCCCGCCTAGCGAAGGCGGTGAGGGTGCTGCGTGAACGTTAAGAGTATAAGCCTCCCGGCTGGGTCGTTCACTAACCTGGGTTAGGGAGCGTACGCTTCACGCCAAGTTAAGCCCGCTGGAGTACGGTCGAGGCTTGGCCCCGGTAAGTCCTCAGTACGTGGCCAGTCAGTGTCGGCGCGCCCCCGAGCAACTTTCTGGCTAATGCGACCAGGCTGACATGCGAGCGTTCTGGGTTTAACGATACCGAGGTAGAGCCGTCGGTTCGGCCGGAGGCTTAGCGCCACGTCACACGCGACCGTTACGTCGGCCGCAACACATTGCATTTCGCGACATCCTACATCATGCCAGCCATACCGCCATGATCGTGGCCAGCATGAGCGGCTTCCTTTTTGGACGCCTCGGCGACGCCGACTTCCGTCGTGATCATCAGGCCGGCAATGGAGGCCGCATCCTGTAGGGCAATGCGCACGACCTTGGCCGGGTCGATGATGCCCTTCTCAATCATGTCGCCGTATTCATCGGCCTGCGCGTCGTAGCCGAACGACGCCGATCGATCGCCTGTCACTTTGCCGACAACGATGGAACCTTCAACGCCAGCGTTCTCGGCGATTTGGCGGATCGGCGATTGCAGGGCCTTGCGCACAATGTTGATGCCCGCATCCTGATCCTCATTGTCGCCCTGGATGGTAATCGCCTTGGCAGCCTTCAGCAGCATCACGCCGCCGCCCGGGACGATGCCTTCTTCGACCGCGGCACGCGTCGCGTTCAGCGCGTCATCGACGCGATCCTTGCGCTCCTTTACTTCGACTTCGGTAACGCCACCAACCTTGATAACAGCTACACCACCGGCGAGCTTCGCGAGCCGCTCCTGCAGCTTCTCCTTGTCGTAGTCCGATGTCGTCTCCTCGATCTGCGCCTTGATCTGGCTGATGCGGGCCTCGATGTCTTTCTTTTTGCCCGAACCGTCGATGACTGTTGTGTGCTCCTTGGTGATGGACACACGCTTCGCCTTGCCAAGCATGGCGAGCGTTACGTTCTCCAGCTTCATTCCAAGGTCTTCGCTGATTACGTGGCCGTTGCAGAGCACACCGATGTCTTCCAGCATGGCCTTTCGGCGATCACCGAAGCCTGGTGCCTTGACCGCGGCGACCTTGAGGCCCCCGCGCAGCTTGTTGACGACGAGTGTGGCGAGTGCCTCCCCCTCGATGTCTTCGGCAACAATAAGCAACGGCTTACCGGCTTGAACCACGGCTTCGAGCACGGGCAGCAGCGGCTGCAGGTTGGCCAGCTTCTTCTCGTGGATCAGGATAAAGGGTTCCTCCAGCTCCACCGTCATTTTCTCGGCATTAGTGATGAAGTAGGGGGAAAGGTACCCGCGATCGAACTGCATGCCCTCGACGACATCCAGCTCCGTATCGAAGCTCTTGGCTTCCTCCACCGTAATCACGCCTTCGTTGCCGACCTTTTGCATCGCTTTGGCAATCATCTGACCGATTGCCTTCTCGCCATTAGCAGCCACGGTGCCCACCTGGGCTATCTCGCTGCTGTCCTTGACCTTCTTCGCTTTCCTCTTGATCTCCTCGACCACCTGCACCACGGCTTTGTCGATGCCGCGTTTCAGGTCCATCGGGTTCATGCCGGCGGCGACTGACTTCATGCCCTCGCGCAGGATCGACTGCGCCAGAACCGTGGCAGTTGTGGTGCCGTCACCGGCCATGTCATTGGTCTTCTGGGCAACCTCGCGCACCATCTGCGCGCCCATGTTCTCGAACTTGTCCTCGAGCTCGATCTCCTTGGCGACCGTGATGCCATCCTTGGTCGAGCGCGGTGCGCCGTACGACTTCTCGAGAATGACGTTACGACCCTTAGGACCGAGTGTGATCCTCACCGCATTAGCGAGTATATCGACGCCACGTAGCATGCGCTCGCGGGCATCGCCTGAAAAGCGGACGTCTTTGGCGGGCATCTAGTCTCCTCAGCAGCGAGTGCAGATTACTTGTGACGACGCAGACTGAGTGCTCCGGACGCAATAGGGCGCTGGTTAGCTGCCAAGCCGGTCCTAGTTTTGGCTGCGCCGGCGCGCCGCGGTCTCACGCCCTCCTTACCGTCGCTGCTGGGGCACCAGCCGCGGGCAATTTTTCAGCGATCTCGAGACATAGCTTGCTCGCAAAGGTCGCATCCTCGACAGAATCAAAACTGATTTGGATGGCTGTATGGCCCCAATCAATCCAACGTTCAGGATGCCAGCCAGCGATCTGACCAGCACTGACGAGCGCGTTGAGGCGCTTGGCGAGACTATCGACGCCGAACATTCGGTTTAGGATCGGAAACGTAACGATTTGCCCAGTCATATGACGTGCCATTTCTCGGTCTCTGGCCTCCAACCTCTCGGGAACGTCAACAGCCGCTCCGGGATAGCCTGACCGATCACTTGTTCACTCATCGCGATTTCCGACCGGGCAATGCCTCTCAGTTGGCGACTATCTTGCCGCTGGTCAGGACGTCGGCGCAGGCCTTGGCAACAGCCGAGTCAGCGGAGCTGCTGCCCGGCATGGTGGCCCAACCGCCCTTTTCCACATACGCGCCCTGCTGCCACGAGTTGGCCTTCTTCAGTTCCACCAGACTTGCAGCCGAATCCGCCTGCCGCTGGAACTTGTCAACACAGATGGGAGCGAGTGCAGCGACGACAGCCGTGGAGGCACGTTGTTTCGCCATCGTCTCGGCCGTACCACCTGTCACCCAGCCCCCCCAGGAGAACCCAAGGATGGCGAGCGCGATTGCTCCACCCGCGGCGCCCCAAAGGGCCGGTTTAACTTCTAAGGGGATATCCATAGAATTCGCCTTCCGGTGTTTGGCACCTGACAAAGTTCACTTACTGATCTGGATTAGGTGAAGACCGCTAGCACGTTTTGTGGTGGTCTCCATAACGGATATGGGGGCGCAATCGGCTGTTTTAAAGGCGCGTAGTGCTTTAGAAACTGAGTTTCTAAAAATATTGTTCTCGTTATTGCTTTTGCAGCCGCAGTTATTAATGCAGCATGTCAATTATGGGAAGGGGGTTGGCCGGTGTTCTTGCACCTGAAACCCCGCGCGTAGCAGGACAAGTTAGCGTCTGGGAGCCAGAGGTTCCTTCAATGAGCGCCTTCTACGCCCACAGGCCCTTTGTTGCAGCCTGAGGGTGATGATGGAGTGCGCTATGACTAGGAAGATTGAGGTCGCGCGAGCGCTGAGCCGCAATACGGACCTCTCCGCCACAGAGAGACGCCGACAATTGACACAAATTACGGCTGTCGTGCGAGGAGACTACGATCGGCAAATAGCGCAAATTCGAGCCGAGATCGCCGCGCTCGGAATAACGGCGGCTGGGTTGGTCTGGCAAAAGCTCGTGGCTATCTTTTCTGACGCAGCGTTCCAAAGCTCTGCAAACGTTGCGGCGATTGCGAAGCTCCGCGTTCAACTGGCTGAGGCTCACACGGCGGAGTTCGCAGTGATCGCAGAACTAAAGGTCCTGAAAGCACTCGCTTAGGGTAGGAGCCAACTCGAGGAGTGGTACAACTCAAGCAGGAGGCCAATTTGAGAAGCTGGCATTAGTCATCAAGCGCCGTTGAGAAGGCATGCGACTGACGATTCTTCGAGGCCAAGAGGCCATCGCGAACTCTTCGTGCCAGCATTCTGCCACCATAGTCTCCCGAACAAGGTACTCCGATAAAGAAATTCTCTCCGTCCCTCAAAAATGCTGAACACGTCAGCTGCACCGAAGGAACCATTCCTGCCCGTCGAGGTTTCTCTTATGGCGTAGAAGCTTGAGCCGCGCGAAACGGCCAGTTGGTTTCCGCCTGGAGTACTGTCATGGATACCACCACACTCCTCATCATAATAATTGTCCTTTTCCTTATCGGTGGCGGCGGCTTCTTCGGTCGAGGGCGCTGGTTCTGAGTTGCCAGTAGCAAGCCCCATAGTACGCTAGGTCCGGATAGAAACCACGGCAGTGGGCCTAGGTAAACCCTTGTCGATCTATATATTTGGTGGTCATGGTGACACCTGCCATTTCGGTTTCTTTCTTTAGATCCGAGTTTAATGACTTCCTGTACGCTCCGATCGGCGCGGACAGAAATGAAATGCCGCTCAGTGTTCTTTCAGCGCTGACGCGACTGAACCTCGATCCGTGG
>CAWEBE010000082.1:0-105371 GCA_963806735.1 uncultured Alphaproteobacteria bacterium
AAAGGGGTGGAAGGACGAGCGCTGAGAGGAGAAAACGGCGGTCCGGTCGGAAGAGTGACATGCTCGCCTACAGGATTGGCTTCCCGCCGGTGACGGCGATGGTCGCGCCCGAGACGTAGCTCGAGAGCGGGTCTGCCAACATAACGAAGGCAGTCGCCAGCTCGGCAGGCTGGCCTGGCCGCTTCATCGGCACCTGCTTCCCGAAATTCGTCACCGACTCCTCAGGCAGTGTCGAGGGTATGAGCGGAGTCCAGATCGGCCCCGGCGCGACGGCATTGGCGCGGATTCCCTTCTCCGCGAGCAGCTGCGCCAGTCCGGCGGTGAAATTCTGGATCGCGCCCTTGGTGGTCGCGTAGGCGAGCAGGATCGGATTGGGCATGTCAGAGTTGATGCTCGCCGTGTTGATGATGGCGCTGCCGGGCTTCATGTGCGGCACCGCCGCCTTGGTGAGATAGAACATGGCATGGATGTTGACCTTGAACGTCAGCTCCCACTCCTCGTCGGAGATGTCGCCGATGTCCTTGAAGCTGGCCTGGTGGGCGGCGTTGTTGACGAGGATGTCGATGCCGCCGTAGCTCGGCTACGGCCTTGTCGATGATCTTGCGGCAATGGTCGGCGCTCTGGATGTCACCTGCTACAAGAACCGCCTTCTGGCCGGCGGCCTCGACCTGCCGCTTGGTCTCTTCGGCATCCTCGTGTTCGTCGAGATAGGAGATCAGGACGTCAGCGCCTTCGCGGGCATAGGCGATGGCGACGGCGCGGCCGATACCGCTGTCGGCCCCCGTGATGACCGCTTTCTTGCCTTTCAGACGGTCCGAGCCCTTGTAGCTCTCCTCGCCATGATCGGGCACCGGCTTCATTTTGCCGGTCAGTCCCGGCATCGGCTGCTTCTGTTTTGGGAACGGCGGTTTGGGTCGCTTGGAGGTCATGGCCGTTTCTTTCAATGTCCGCGGCGCTTGCGCGTCGCCGCTGCCTTCTTGGCGGATGCTGAGCGGGCCGCAGCCGGCCTGGAAGCGGCAGCTTTGCCGCCAACCCGGCCTCCTTTGTGTGCCGCAGGATGCCCAGTACGACGCCCGCGTCCCGAGCCCCCGGGTTTCTTGCCGCCGCCGTCATCCTTGTTGACGGTCGCCCAGGCCCGGCGCTCGGCTTCCTTCTCGGGGACGCCGCGCTTTTCATAGCCTTCGGCGATGTGATCGGCTTTGCGTTCCTGCTTGTCGGTGTATTTCGACTTGTCGCCGCGCGGCATGGCGCAACCCCTTGAGCTTGCGCCCCTAAAACACGGCGCGTGCGCCGAAGTTCCAGCTTGCCGCTAGACGGACGTCTCCCATGTCTCTGCTACACTGAACTCGTCATTCGGCGTATCCCGATGCCACGTGAGCTGTCGTCAGATCTGCCAGCTCTCGTCAATGTCCGCTGTGCGATGTGGTGCGGTCAAGGCTCAGGCCGTCGAACGAAACGCATCACATTGCAGCCGGATGCCGGCTTTCTCTGCAGAGCGCCGTTGTCTGCTGCGGGAAGCTGTACCTTGCCCTGGGACTTTGCGGCACGTCTACGTAAACTGCAAAAAAGGCACGTTGGACTTTCCGAGATGCGCTGCGGCATGGTTGACGGACGACCGCCGATCGGACCCGGGATTAGCACGCCGTGTGGCTTCTCATCACTTGCACGCTGGTCACGACCTTGTACGCAACCAGCCTCACTATCGCCAACGTGTCGCTGCCGCAGATCCAAGGCGCCCTTTCGGCGAGCCCCGATCAAATCTCCTGGGTGGTGACGGCCAATCTGATTGCGACGGCAGTGACCATTCCGCTCGCCGGCTGGATCGCAAGCCGCTTCGGGCGCCGCCGCGCCATGATCTGGGGCATCGCGGGCTTCACCATCGCGACCGTGATGTGCGGCTTCGCCACCTCACTCGCCGAGCTGGTTTTCTGGCGGGTGCTGCAATCGGCCTTCGGTTCGCCGCTGACACCGATCTCCCAATCGGTCGTCATCGACGAGTTCACCGAGACCAAGCGCGCGCCGGCGCTCGCGATCTATTCGATGGGCGTCAGCATCCCGCCCACGCTCGCGCCGCTGATCGGCGGATATGTCAGCGAGCAGATCTCGTGGCGTTGGGTTTTTTTTATTCTGGTTCCAATTGCACTCCTCGCCTGTATCGGCGCGCTGACAGCCATCAAGCCGGACCCGCCGCGGGACGAGCGGCCGAAGCTCGACTGGATCGGCTTCTTGAGCCTCTCGATCGCCGTTGCTTGCATTCAGCTCATGCTTGATCGTGGCGAGCGCGCAGAATGGTTCGGTTCGACGGAAATCACCGTCGCGGCGCTGCTGGCGGTGCTCTTCGGCTGGATTTTCCTCGCGCACAGCCTTACGAAAGATCGCCCCTTCATCGATCTGCGTCTGCTGCTAGAGCGCAATTTTGCCTTGGGGATCGGCATATCCGCGGTGTTCGGCATGCTGTTCGTGACGCCCATGGTGCTCGTACCGGCCATGCTGCAACAGTTACGCAACCTGCCCGAATTCACCGTGGGCCTGCTGATCGCCTCGCGCGGCGCCGGCACCATTTTGTCGATGCTGATCATGATCTTCTTTGCCAGCTCGTGGCATCCGCGACTGCTGTTCCTGATTGGCTTCGGCATGCACACCATTGCGGGCCTCGAGATGGCGCGTTTCGAGATGAACGTGTCGCTCTTGGAGGTCGCCTGGGTCATGGGGCTGCAAGGGTTCGGCGTTGGATGGCTCTGGGTGCCGATGACACTGGTCACCTTCTCGAACCTCGACCCGCGCCGGTCAGCGGAGGGCGCGGCGCTGTTTCATTTCGTGCGTAGCGTGGCCTCGAGCTACTACATCTCGGCAAGCGTCGTGGTCGTATTCCACACTCAAAAGATCAACTACGGCGAGCTCGTGCAGTGGATCAGTCCGTTCAGCGCTGCCCTCAACCTGCAAACTGCAATCGGCGGCTGGAGCACCGAAACTGCGACAGGCCTCGCGCAAATCGCGGGAGAGGTGACGCGGCAGGCCACGAACATTGGCTACATCAACTCGTTCAACCTCTACCTGTGGACCTCGCTGCTCGTCTACCCGCTCATCGCGCTGATCGCCTGGCCGCCCACCGGCTACAAACCTGATGGGTGCGCGTAACGATTTAAATCGCCGCTTCAACTCGCCTTTGGGTGGTGTGATGCAGCTTGTAGTGCGCCACCATGCCGAAGCCGCGCGTGCCCGCGGTGTTTCCCTGTAAGAGAAATGGGCACGATTATTGGATTTTTAGCCCTGTTCGCATGACGTAGCGCCATTCGAAGAGGACACCGTCGTCTCCGACACTTGCGAATAACGGGCCCGCGCCGAGCCGCCAACGGAAGTTGCCCGGTACACCGGTTCCGATCGCGACCTGCAGCCCCGCCTCGATCAGTTGTGGCGCCTGTTCGATGTGCACCTCCACCCAGGCGCCAATGTCTTGCGCCTGCAGCGACCGCGCGCGTACCGCCTCGACATCGGCACCGCAGTCGCATGATCTTGTAGGCGAACTGCTCGCCAGGCCCGTAGGTGTCACGGGTGACGCCACTGAGCCCGCACCGCAGCCTTGATATTTGCATTCGAAGAGGACACCGTCGTCTCCGACACTTGCGAATCACGGGCCCGCGCCGAGCCGCCAACATCTCATGACGCATTGGACCATCACATAGTCGTCGCTGGGGTTGCAGCACGCAAAATTCGACTTGAGTGTGGCTCCTTCAGGAACGACGCCGTCTTCGACGTATCGGATCACTCGCCGCTGGACGGCTCAGAGCGCTTCAACCCTTGTTGTAGAGCGCGAACACAGCCTAAGCTCTTGCGCGCGCATTAGCGCCCCCCGTGGGCGAAGTTGGAAGAGCGAGGGCGAACGCGATGGTGGACTTAGCAACGCTGTCACCATCCGAGAGGGCCCGCCAGCTTGGCAATCCAGAGGGCGAAGTTGGTGTCGAACTCGGCCTTCGGCTGAACAAGGTCAACAACAAGATTACCGATCATGTCTACGCCCGACTTGGCCTTGATGCAGGCATGAATGTTCTAGAAATTGGGTTCGGCAATGGCCATCTGCTGCCCGATCTCCTCCGCCAAAGCGTGGAATATATGGGCATTGATATTTCGCAGACCATGGTCGACGAAGCGCGGCAATTCAATGCGGCTCAAGTTGCAAGCGGACACGCTGCGTTTCATCTCGCGTCTGCGGAGGATATTCCGAGTGATGCCGCCAGGTTTGACCGTGTCTTCGCTGTGAACGTCATCTATTTCTGGGCCGATCCGCTAAGGCCACTCCAGGAGATACGGCGCGTCCTGCGTCCTGAGGGCGTCAGTGTGATTGCCGCGACAACGCCGGCAACATCGGCTGCCACAGATTTTCAACGACCGGAGTTCGGTTTCCATCCTCGCGACGATGCTGCACTTGTAGCGCTTCACAAGCAGGCAGGCTTCACACGTGTCTCAGTCGAGAACTATGACGAAGTCGTTTCAAGACCCGATGGTTCGCCCTGGTCTCGCGACTACCATCTCATTATCGCCCAGCCTTGAGCTTTTGGGCTAAAGCGTCCCAAATGTGCGCTGATCTGGTGCAACAAAATTGGTGCCGCGGCCACTATTCGTGGGCCGATTTGAGGTAACAAAGAACTTCAGGTCTCGGCACGGAAGAGGAGTGCCGGGTTCAGCCCGTGTCCGGCAGGTCGTCGGGGTAACCCGACATGGGTGAACGGTGCCCCCAATCAAGCGGTGTTCGTATGGTGTTCCGGTCAAAGCCTGCTTGACAAGCTCTCTCTCATACAAGTCGATCTTCGAGAAGAGTTTCTCGCCCTCGAGCTCGAACGAGCCGAAGTCGTGTTCGTGGTGCGGATCGTTGTCCGCGTTGAAGTCGTCGAAGGCGATCACTTTGATGAGCGCCTTTGCAACGAACTCCGGACCTTTCGTGTTTACACCGGCCGTCATGAACGTGCGGCCGCGGTCACCAGGCTCTTGCGGAACTTGTCGTTGAGGTCGGCGATGCGCTGCGCGCGCGATCGTGTCGTCATCGAACATCTCCGTCTTGCTAGCGGGGCTCGAACAGCCGAGCACCGCAGTGTGGGACGGAGTGCCTGTGTAGATTTTACCGCGCGGATGTGAGGGCGGCTGGGAGGAGTGTCCGAGCGCACTGAAATTGAAGTGGAGCACCACATTTTGTGGGCTGAGTGCGTCGGGGACGAGGCCTGTTGAAGAACGCAAAGGCCCAGCCTCCTATAGAAGCACCGGGCCTAAGGTAATGCGTCGCCTGGGGCTTATACCACGCCTAGCGCTTTGCGAAAAACTCGTGACGCCATTGGTTGGCTTCGCGCCACGCGGCGCACTTGACCTTGATCCAGTCCTTGGTGCGGCCGGAAACATAGGGCCGGTCGAGGCGCTTTTTAGCCGACCAAGTCCAATGCGGGCAATCACCGGCAAGCTGTCGAAGTAGATCATCAAGCGCGATCTCGGGACGGTACTTCGCGCCCAATCGTGCGAGTCTGTATCTCCCCTTCGGAAAGTACCTACGCGCGCAGAAGAACCAGTGACAAGCTGCGTGTAAGGGCGCAGGGTTTGAACGAATACGCAACACCATGTCCGTCCCAGCTACGCGGTCATGGCCTTCTGCAGTCGGTCATTGCGCTTGTTGCGCGTTGAGGATTGATCGACGGCTTGGGACACTGCGGCCCGCCACATGAAGACCGCCCTGTCTCTGGCATTTGCGCTTAGCCGCGTACAGGTCCGGCATGGAACATCCCGCACTTCGAGGGCGCTCGATCCTCGTCGTCGAAGACGAAGTTCTCATCGCAATGGATATCGTGCAGGCGTTGGAGAACGCCGGTGCGAACGCCACCATGACGACTACCGTTCGCCACGCGATCATCCTGGTCGAGCACGATGGCTTATCGGCGGCCATCATGGACCATGCGCTGAGCGACGGTGACAGTACCAACCTTTGCGCGCGACTGGAGGAGCGCGGCATCCCTTACGTGAGCTATAGCGGTTACGAGCCCGTGAAGGGCGCGAGCAAAGATGCGCGTCATATAAGCAAGCCCGTGAGCATGGATGTGTTAATGAGTGCAATGGAAGACTTGCTCGCAGTACCTTCCCGCGTTTCGTAAGAGTGGTTTCGGTGTCCGCGTCATCTCCAAGTGGCGCGGGCTGCCCGCCTTTTTTGCTCTTGTGCGGGTGAAGGAGACCAGCACGCGGAACACTATTTTAGAGTGATGAGTGAGCAGGAAAGATAAAGGATGCGGTGTGCGAAAGGGGATGGTACTACTTGCGCTGTCCGCGCTTTCATCAGCAGTCGGCGCGGGGACGGCCGCCGGCGTGGGAGGTTGCTGTCCGTCACCAGCTGAGGCGCCGGCGGCTGCCGATGCTGAGAGCACCGCATCCACCTGTCTACGAAGGCGAACGGGGTGGATTGGGGAAGTTGGAGTTTGCACATGGAGACCGAGCGCACCGAAGCCGACAAGGGACATGACTGGCGCGCTGAGGTTGGGGCAAAGAGTGATCCTGGTCGCTCGGTCGATCTCGCACGTGCCCGTGAACCCGGGCGCGGGCGCGAAGCAGACACGCCAGAGCAAATCCCGGCTCGCGGGTGGAGGGATGTCTTCTTGCGGGTGTTCTGGTCGATCTCGGAAGATCGGATCCTATCCACCTCCGGCAGCGTGGCGTTCTTCTCGCTACTCGCCGTCTTCCCCGGGATCGCGGCCATCGTATCGCTATACGGCCTATTCGCCGACGCAAGCACGATCGGCAATCACCTGTCCCTCCTCTCCGGGTTCTTGCCTGGTGGGGTTCTGCAGCTAATCGCCGAACAGATCATGCTCATCTCCCGTCAAGGGAACGAGACACTGGGAACGGCTTTCGTCGTGGGATTGCTTATCGCCCTTGGAAGCGCGAATTCCGGCATGGCAGCACTCTTCGACGCTCTCAACGTGGTCTACGATGAGCGGGAAAAGCGTAGCTTGGTGCGGTTTTACGCCACCACCTTCCTATTCACGCTAGCGGGAATTGTGTTCGTGATCGTTGCGATCACGGGGGTGGTCGTTCTCCCGCTAATGTTGAAGTTCGTCGGTCTGGCGACGACGACGGAATGGCTCCTTGCAATCCTGCGATGGCCGATCCTTTTCGTGACCCTCGTGGTGAGCCTCGCGTGCATCTACCGCTATGGTCCGAGCCGGAGGGACGCTCGCTGGCGTTGGGTCACATGGGGGAGCATCCTCGGGGCGCTGCTGTGGATCGCGGCCTCTTTGCTGTTCTCCTGGTACGTCGCCACCTTCGACAGCTACAACGCAACATACGGCTCGCTTGGTGCCGGCGTCGGCTTCATGGTCTGGTTGTGGCTCTCCGCGGTGATCGTCCTGCTCGGTGGCGAGATCAACGCGGAAACGGAGCACCAGACCGCTCGCGACACGACGGAAGGCGGCTCGAAGCCCCTCGGCTCAAGAGGCGCGATGATGGCGGATCACGTAGGCGAGGCACAAGTCTAGAGCGGACAAAGGAGCGAAGACAACGGTGGGCCGGGGAGAGGGTGCTAGCGACGTTACCAACGGCCCCCTCTTCGGACGACTCTGAGGATCAGCAGAAGGACCACCGCACCGATAGTGGCAGAGACAATCGCACTGACGATCCCTGCACCGATACGGATGCCCAGCTGCGGTAGCAGCCAGGCGCCGATGAAGGCGCCGATGATCCCGATGATGAGGTCGCCAACGAGCCCGAAACCCGTCCCTTGCACGAGTTGTCCTGCGAGCCAGCCCGCTATGAGACCGACGACCAATATGACGAGCAGGCCCTCGTTAGAAATAGCCATGATGGTTCCTTTCCGCCCAGCTGCGGTCGTATAGCTCAAGACGATTGTTCCAGCCCATTGATTCGCGCAAGAACGAACCGGCAAGTCGTCGGTTTTAGGTGGCGGGCAGTACTGAATGTAGTCCGCTCTTTCCGGAACCTGTCTTGCCTAGACCAGCAAGGTGCCGGTCGCCGCACGACGGCGACCACAATGTCGCGCCCCTCATGTTGGACGGCGACGTGAGCACAAAGGGGTCGCGCGCCTCGCGCGTTGCCTCTGGGGCAACAGTAGAGCAAACATCACTATCCCTCCGTCTCGTGCCGCCCTCTTGATCGGCGCCACTCTGCCTGGTGACTACGACGTTCTTGCGAAAGCAGGGAAGCAACCCGTCTCGTGATCTTGTCGACCACATGTATTGCGTGATGGCTGAGCCGAAGCAGCTCAAGAAAAATATTGGGTCCACCACTTCATTCCCCACGAGCCGGGAGAGAGCAGCACGAAGGCCCACAAAAATGCGGAGCTCCAATTTGCTATCTGGAAGCGGAGCCATGGCATCTCGGCAATGCCGGCCACGATAGGGACGCTTGCGCGCAGCGGTCCTGAGAAGCGGGCGATGACGATCCCCCACGCACCCCAGCGTTTGAAGAATACGCGGCCCTTATCCAAAAGCTTCGGGTGATTTTTCAGCGGCCACATCTGCTGGATCTGCGCATGGTAATGGTAGCCAACCCAATATGACAGCCAGTCGCCTAGCGCGGCGCCGATCGCTGCCGCGGCGACAATGGTCCAGAAGATGAGGGGATCGGCGACGGCGATGATCGTACCGATGCCAACCAGCACGCCCAAAATGGAAGGATCAAAGAAATGAAGGGCAGGGATTCACCAAACGACAGTGCGAACACAATGAATGCTGCCCAATTCGGATGTTGCCGCACAAATTCCAACACTGCGTTCGTGATATCCGCGAACCCCATCGACTAGTCCACTTCGAGGCCCGGCCGGAGGCCGGTTCAGGACTATCGCCTCGACCTAAATCGATGTCACGGATTTTGGAAGGGGACTGCACGGAAAGTAGATGCAGTGTGCATCACGAATATTGTACGCCGCGCACTTCGTGCGCGGCTCCGTTGCGCCGCGTCAGCGGGTTTGGTTAGTTGGTGCCGGTGGCGGGGAGTTCGGGCTGCTCTGCTTGCTCCTCAGAGGACCTCGCCCGTCGCTTTGTTGCCATTGATCTTGATCCGCGCACCGAGGACCCGGAAGCGCGAGACTTCAAGACGGACATCCACGCCGAGGTGACAGCCCGACGCAAGGAGCTGTTGGCCGCGCTACTGACCATTTGGCGGTGGGGCAGGATCGCGGACGGCATTCGACAGGGGCGTCCACTCGGCAGCTTTGCGCAGTGGTGCGAGTGGGTGGGTGATCCATTGCTAGCCCTTGGCTGCCAAGATCCGGTTAAGCGGGTGAGCGCCGCCAAGCAACAAGACGGGCGCCGACAGGTTGTCGCCGATGTGTTTGATGTCTGGTGGTCAAGACATGGCAATCAGCCGATCCGATCTCGCCGCGAGCTAATGAGGCCCTCAGATACTTTCTGAGGAAAATAGGTCTTGGGGAGCGCATGACTGATTTGGGCAAGATTCTTCTGATCTTCGCGGTAGCTCTCTGCGCGGCACTGGCGATGGTTGCCGCCAACTCACCAAATCAAGCTGGCGGCCAAACGAAGCCGGCAAGCAGCGCTGACGCTGACTATTGCAATGCGCGACTTAGAACCTTCGGCCTGAGTGTACGCGCCAAAGCCGATGAGCCCATAACTGACAAGAACGGCCAACGCGACAATGCCAACCTGTGCCAGCAGATTGTTATGGCAGAGGCGGCAGAAAAGACTGCCGCCTACGCGGAATGGCAATTCTACCTCGGCATAGGAAGTCTGGTTGGGCTTGGTGTTGCCGTTTACGCGGCCTTCGTTGCGGCTCGGGCAGCTAATGCAGCTCGCGAGCAGGTCCGTCTTAGCCGACATGCCCTTACCGACACCGACAGGGCGTTCGTGTTTCCAAGTGGGGGCTCTTGGAGCATGCAGGTTCAAACGCAAACCGGGGAGCCGACTGGTTGGCTCTTGGTTCAGGACTGGAACAATTCCGGCAACACTCCGACCGTCCACCTTCGTATGTTCGCAGCAAGGTACGTCGATCCCAATCCCATTCCCGATGCCTTCAAATTCAATCTTCCTGATGGGATCGCAATGATACCAACGATGGTCGCTCCCGGCGCTGCTATCGGCAGCGCCCCAGCCCTGGCATTCACAATGCAGGAGATGGAAGACATCTGCGCCAAAAAACTCCAATGCTACACTTGGGGTTGGGCAGAGTATGATGATGTATTCGAGCGCACTAAACGGCACCGTACGGAGTTCTGCTTCAAGTGGACGATCGGCGGAGACCATAGGGACGAAAAACGCATGAGCTTTGAATACTCCCTGCACACAAAGCACAATGGCGCCGATGAAGAGTGCACAAAGCCATTGATGACTGGATCGCCCAAAAACCCATTGCCGCCGTCGTCCTAAGCGGCCAGTGGCGTTTGCGCCATAGTACCGAATTGGCCCAACGTCTCCGCATCTACAGTTCGCGAAATCCGGGGACGGGAAATGCCTAACGGCGTCAGACTTCACCCCTTCGAATATCAACCGCGCTTGTGGCAAGTTGCCTGTTTGTCAAGCGTTGGGCTGTGTAGAACGCATCGGCGCCGTTGCTGCTTGTGGCTATTTTAGCCACTATAGCTGCGCTGGGGACCGGGGGCTCTCATGAAAATCATGTCCGCGAAGGACGCGAAGAACGGCTTCGGTCGCCTGATCAACTCCGCCATCGCCGAACCCGTCATGGTGGAGAAGCACGGGCGGGGCGTGGTCGTGGTCATATCGGTGGAGGAGTACGAGCGACTCCGCAAGCACACACCTACCAGCGGCTCTCGCGGGCGCAACGATAACGGAAAAGGCTGACCATGGCGCTCAAGAAATCTCATGGGGTAACCAAGCCGCATTGTTTGATACTGGGCACGTGGGAACTCGCAACCGACCGTCGCACATGGGAAACGGTCAGCAATTCGCGTTTAGGGCTTGAAGTCTGCGCTAGCGCAAAAAGTGGTCAGTGCGGAGTGCTACGCGGAAGCCTTCCGGCGTGCGCAAGGTCGCGACAGGGCCTAGGCAGAAGCCCAAGAAGGCCGCTCGCAAGCGCAAGTAGGCCCGCATGGGACAAGTTGACTACGCGCTGATAGTCACCGCCATCGCGCTGATCTGGGTCATCTCCCGGCTGCCGGGAAGCGGCGGTTCAATGACTGGGTGATATTCACCGTCATGGCTGCCGTGCCGACCATAGTACTCTACAATCTTCTCAAAGCCGCCTTCATCGCCACGGGCCTGATGCTGCCAACCTGACCCGGCTGGGCAGTCTTTCCCACGGTTTGGACCCTTGAGCTTGCCTAGGCTCCAGTGCGAGGAAGTAGCGTGTGCCGCATTCACGGCCCCCGCGCTGGCGCTCCCAGCGGCAAGCGCAACGGCATGTACCGCCACGGGTGTAAAACCAAAGCTGCAGTGGCGGAAAGGCGCGCTATTGCTAGCCTGCTGCGGGCAACACGAGAGCTGATCAGGGGGCTTTCGGACTAGGGCAGCGCGGGGACTGGGGGGTCCAAGTATGCGTATCGTTGTGCTGGCTGCAAGCCTCGTCCTTGCCGGTTGCGCCTCACAGGCTGAGCCGCGTCCGACACCTGTACCGGCTCCGGGAGATGTCCGCGCTGAGATCGTCGCGGCCTCGGTGTACGGCTACGAGATCAACGTCAACAAGCCCTGCCCGTGCCCTTACAGCAATGGCGGGGAGTGCAAGGGCTACAGCGCTTATGAAATCGATGGGGGAGCGGAGCCGAGGTGCTTCAAAACTGACGTTCTGCCTAAGGACATCAACCGCTGGCGGGAGCTGGTGCGGGAGAGTGCTGGGCGGCACAAGCCCGAGTAGCGGCAATCTGCCAACCTCGAACTTGATGATGGGAGGCGGACACCTGCAAGGAGTTGGAACGACGGGCGAAGCAGCCACCGTGCTACGGCGCGCGCTCGTCCTCAGCACCGATCAAACCTCCAACCCCGCTACCCTTGCGCGAGCTGCTGAGGGATAGCGCTGGGCGGTACTGATCTCTTCCATTCTCATGCAGCTGTCCGTGGCAAAGCATCATGTGCCGCTCAGCCAGCCTTCTGGAAGGGGATCACCTTGGACACCTCACGATCCGCCACAACACCCTGGACCCATTCGTCCCATGACCGCAGCACCTGGGCTTTGCGTTCAAGCAGATCGCTGCGCACGTAGTGACGGACGAGGGTTCGCGTCTCCTTGCCCCCGGCCTCGTGGCCGATCACCGCTGCAACCAGCTCAAGGGAAATACCCAGCTCTGCCAGTCGCGTCGCTAGGGTTCGACGCAGATCGTGCGTGGTGAACTTTGCAATTGGCAGCTTGTTGCGGCGTGCCAGCAGGAAGTGGCCGATGTGAGCGGCGGTCAGGACTGCTTTCGTCCGTGTCGTAAACAGCGGTCCCCCGTGGATCAAAGAAAGCCGTGTCTCGATAATTTGTCGCGCCGTTCCAATCAGCGGCGTGACGCGTGGCCGATTGTTTTTCGAGCGCGCGGCTGGAAGCGTCCAAGTCCATTCGTCGCGATTAATTTCCTCGGCGCGCATGCCGCTGATCTCACCGCATCGCGCCCCTGTGAGAAGTTCCAGCTTCAATATTTCCGCAGGAGCGTCCGGAAGATTGCCAGAATCGAGCCACCTCCAGAGAGTCTGGATTTCCTGTGGCGTAAGCACACGGTCGCATGGTGTGCCGGGATCGTACGCCTTTAACCCCGCAGTTGGGTCTGTCTCCACGATGTCTTGCGACAAGGCCCAACGAAACATCGCACCTACTGTCTGGCGACGACGTTCCGCCTCCCGCTCCAGCCCCTGGTCGGCACATTGGTCGAACAACTCGCGCAAGTCTCGGCGTCGAATATCCTCAGCCGACCTCTGCATCATGGGGGCAAGAGCGCGTCGCAGGCGGCTTTCAATTTCCTTGGCAGTTCGCAATCGCCCAACAACCCTCCGTCTCACATAAAGCTCAATCAGCTTCTCAACGGTAAGGCGGGAAGCCCGCGCTTCGCGGCTTTCCACTTCCTCAGCGAGCAGATCGCGGCCTGCCCGTGCAGCGCTGGTTAGCTCATTGGCACGATCCCTAGCCCGTTCGAGAGATACATCGTCCACGCGCCCGAGCGACACCCGCCGCACCTTCCCCTTGCCACGAATCCGAAAAGCCAAATCCCAGGTCTTGACCCCACTCGGCGCTACTCGCACCGCCAATCCAATGCAACGCTGATCAGATACCCGATAAGGTACCGCTGTGCGCCGCAACCCCTGGATGGAACGATGTGTCAGAGAAACCTTGCCGCGCGTTAATCCCGAACCGGAGGCCATTCCCGTCCCCTTCATCGCTCGCAACGCTGTCGCAACAGAGTTTGCGGCTGCCGGCAAACTGCTGCAGACATCAACGAACAATAAGCGCCGGGTTTACCAACACAAAATGCACGCAGGCGGACGCGAGCAGATTTCCACGGACACATATACAAAGGCTTTCGGCAGCCTTGCGGCAAGACGACCGTGTGCACGCTCAGCGCGTCACAGGTACTTCACCAGTAACACCCAGCCCATGCTCTCCGTATGCCACCCGTCTTTTACCATGGCGCGGCTTGCACGCTCGGCATAGCCGCAACGCTCGTAAAGCCGCCGGGCGCCAGTATTGGCATCTGCGACGATGACGCTTAGCCCGCGCGAGCGATGAGCTGCCGCGATGGCATCCGCCAAATCGAGCAATTGCGTGCCGAGCCCGCGTCCGCGGAACTGCGGCTGCACGGCCAGGACATTCACATACCAACTGCCAGGCGCCAGGTTTTCCAATTCCTGCAGCGGCACGAACATTGCCGGCATGTCGGCGCCGATCGGGTGCGGCTCGTCCGGAATATCGTAGCCAATGAGGCAGCCGGCGCATTCGCCCTCATGCTCGATGATCGCGGCGTTGCGATAGGAGAAGCTCCCCTCCTCCCGTGCAGCCCGGCGGCGTCCGACGATCCACGCGTCCTCGCCGGGCTCCGCCATATTGCCCCACAGGTATAGCGGCATCCCTTCGCCGGCGTAGTTCACGAGCTCGGCGAGAACTGGCGCGTCCTGGATCGTTGCCGGTCTGAAAGGTGATTTGAGCTGCATCGCCACTCTTTTCGCAGCGCGAGGATCGGTCCCGCGCAAATGATAAGCCCCGTCGCTCCACCCTACCAACAGCGTATACGCCACATCGACCACGGCCAAAAACAGTGCACGCTTGACGAGTACGGCTTGGTGCGCCCAAGCTAATACGAGCCACAGGGGCGTCGGATGCCCGCGGCCTGTTAGCAAACCAATCGTGGATCGAGTTGGGAGGAGACCCTGAGAATGCACGCGAGTTGGCGGATCGCTGCGCTGAGCGCGGCGTTGACGATTGGTGCTGCTGGTGGAGCAGCGTCACAAGAGGTCCTCAAGTTCGGCGGCATCGGCCCGCTGTCAGGTGGCGGCACGGCGTGGGGCCTGGCGGCCCAGCGCGGCATGGAAATCGCCGTCGAGGAGATCAACGCCGCTGGCGGCTTCAAAGCCGAGGGCAAGACCTACAAGCTCGAGCTCATCATGTACGATGACCTGTACACGGGAGCGGGCGGAAAAGCCGCCGCCGAGCGCCTCGTCAATCAGGACAAGGTGAAGTTCATCATCGGCCCAGTCGGCTCGCCGCCCGCGCTCGGCACGATCAGCGTCACCAATCCGGCCAAAGTCATCGCGCTCACCAACGGTTATGCGCCGCAGATTTTGAAGAACGACACGCCGGATCCCTACAATTTCCGCATCTATCCGACCAACATCGAGTTTGGTCCGCCGCTCATCAAGTGGGTCAAGGAAAATGTACCCGAGGTGAAGAAGGTGGCGATGCTGGCGCCTAACGACGCCGTCGGCCAGTCGGTCGCTGGCGCCCTTGCCGAGGACTACCGCAAGCAGGGCTTCGAGGTCGTGCTCGAGCTGTTCGAGCGCGGCATCAAGGAGTTCACACCGCTCATCTTGCGTATGATGGCCCAGAAGGTCGACATGTTCGAGTTCGACGGCAACTCGCCGGGTGACGCCGGCCTGATGCTGAAGCAGATCCGCCAAGCCGGCTTCAAGGGCAGGGTCATTCAGGTTGGCGGTCCCGGATCGGACGAGATCATCGAGATCGCAGGTCCGGCGGCCGAGGGCTTCCTGTCCTACGGCGTGTTCGACTGGGATACGCCCGCCGGCCAGAAGCTGCGCCCGATCTACGAGAAGAAGTACGGCAAAGGCATCATCAATCAGTTCATGCCCGCGTTCTACCACACCGTCTTCATGATGGTGGACGCCATCAAGCGGGCAGACTCGACGGATACCACCAAGGTCCGCGCGGCGCTCGATGCCATGGACGGCTTCGACGCCGGCATCTATGGCCCTGTCAAGTGGACGGGCAAGGAGAGCTACGGCGTCAACCGTCAGCTGATGTTCACCTACTATTTAGCCGAGGTGAAGAACGGCAAGCTGGTCACCAAGGCCAAGTTCTCTCCATAAGAACACTGGACAAGGGTTGAGCCTGCGCTCCGGCGGCGAGCGCAGGCGTGGGAGAGAAGTCCAGTGTTCAATGCGACAATCCTGGGTCAGGTGTTCGTCAACGGCGTAAGCCTGAGCGCGATCTACATCATGGTCGCGCTCGGGTTTACGCTGCTGTTCGGCATCATGCGCGTGGTGAACTTCGCGCATGGCGAGTTCGCCATGCTCGGAGCCTTCGCGTTGTTTCATCTCATAAAGGACTGGCACTGGCACTGGCTCATCGCCATACCCGCCGGCGTGATTGCTGTCGCGCTGGCCTCGCTGGTGCTCGAATGGCTCGTGTTCCGCTGGTTCTACCAGCGCATGTTCGAGAGCATGATTGGGCTCCTCGGTCTCAACATGATGATGATGTTCGGCGCCGTCCTCCTCTGGGACGTGCACGAGCGCAACATCCCCTCCATCTCGAACGAGGTGCTGATGATGGGAGACATCATCATTCCGGTGGATCGGTTGATCGTGGTCATCATAGCACTGGCAGCGCTGGCCGCGTTCTACGTCTTCATTCGCCACACGCGCGCCGGTCTCGCCATGCGCGCCGCGGCGCAAGACCTCGAGATCGCCGAGACGCAGGGCGTGGATACGCGCCGCACCTACAAGATCGCGTTCTTCGTCGCCATCCTTCTCGCAGCCCTCGCCGGCGCCCTATGGGGACAAGTCTATGCGGTGTCGCCGTTCCTCGGCGAGCGGCCGTTGCTCATGGCCTTCATCGTGGTGATCCTGGGCGGCATGGGATCCATTCCAGGCGCAGCGCTCGGCGGCGTTCTGCTCGGCTTTACCGAGAGCTTCGTCGGCACGTTCTATGGCGCCGCCGCCTCGGCCTTCCTGTCGTTCGGCGTCGTCATCCTCCTGCTGATCGTGCGGCCGTGGGGCATTCTCGGCACGCCGGAGAACTGAAATGAACTCGCGCAAGGGGATCGTCGCAATCGTTGCCGCGATCGTGCTGCTGGGCTGGCCCTGGCTCACGGAGGACAAGTTCTTCCATCACGTCGGCGTGCTCATCTTGCTGACAGCTATCGCTGCCTCGTCGCTGCACCTGATCATCCGCACCGGCCACGTGAGCCTCTGCCACACCGCCTTCATGGGCTTCGGCGCCTATGGCTCGGTGATCGTCGTCATGCAGTTCGGCATGCCCTGGCCGGTCGGCCTCTTCGCCGGCACGGCGCTTGCCGCCGGCGTGGCGGCCGTGATCGGGCCGATCGTGCTGCGCCTGACCGGCAAGTATTTCGTGCTCATCACCTTCCTTATGGGCGAGGTGGTGCGCATGGCGATCATCGAGAATTCGTCCATCACAGGCGGCTCCAACGGCATCTTCAACGTGCCGCCGCCTTACGCCTTTCTGACCTCCAACCGCGCCTATTACTACTTCGCGCTGGCCTTCGCCGTATTCGGTATCGGGCTCTGCGCGCGCATCCTGACGTCGGAGTTCGGACGCGCCATCAACGCTATCCGCGAAGGCGAGCGGCTGGCCGAATGCTCGGGCGTGCCGGTCATCCGCTTCAAGGTGATGGTCTTCGTCATCGCCTGCGCCCTCGCCGGCATGACCGGATCATTGCAGGCCCACTACATCAAGTTCGTCGGACCGGAAGCCTATTCCGGATTTCAGTCGCTCAACCTCGTCGTCATGAACGTGATCGGCGGGATGTCCAGCCTCGCCGGCGCGCTAATCGGGACGGTCTTCATGGTAACGCTGCCCGAATTGCTGCGCGGCTATGTCAACCTGCAACAGATCCTGTTCGGCGCCATCCTGTTCGCCACCATGGCCTTCCTGCCGGGAGGCATCATCGAGCTGTTCCGCCGCCTGCGCGCCCTGTTGGCTCCATCCAAGCCGGACTTAACTCACTCAAAGCCGGGACTTGCCACGTGACCGGCCTGCTGACCGTCGAGCATCTCTGCAAGCATTTCGGCGGCCTACAGGCCGTGTCCGATCTGAGCTTTCATGTCGACGAGGCCGAGATCCTCGGCATCATCGGGCCCAACGGTGCCGGCAAGACCACGGCCGTCAATCTCATCTCAGGCGTGATCGAACCGAGCAGCGGCCGCGTCCTGCTGGCCGGGCGGGACGTCACCGGGCTTTCGCCGCACACGCTGGTGGACAAGGGCCTCGTGCGCACCTTCCAGGCGACGACGGTCTATGCCGCGCAGACCGTGCGCGAGAACTTGCTGCGTGGCGCGTTCCGCCAGATCTATCCGGGACTGCTAGCCACGCTTTTCGACAGTGGCGGGGCACGCGCCGCGCGAGAACGCGCCAACGTGCATGTTGACGAGGTCATGCGCTGGCTCGATCTCACGCGCGTCGAGCATCACGTTGCCAGCAGCCTGCCCTACGGCCTCCAGAAGGTGCTCGGCATGGGTATCGGGCTTGCTGCGGAGCCGCATCTCATCATGCTCGACGAGCCGGCCGCCGGCCTTTCGGCGGAGGAGACGGATCATGTGCGGGACACCATCCGCGAGGTGCGCAAGCGCGGCATCGCCGTCGTCGTCATCGATCACAACATGCGCTTCATCGCCGACCTGTGCGACCGCGTCCTGGTCATGGCGCAGGGGTGCGAGCTGGCGCGGGGCAAGCCGCAGGAGGTGCTGCGCAACCCGCAGGTGATCGAGGCCTATCTCGGAAAGCGATATGCCCAAGCTCAGCATTGAAGGCCTCAAGGTCACCTACGGCCCGATCATCGGCACCGACGGCGTGAGCTTCACGCTCGATGCTGGCGAGACCGTCGCGCTTATCGGCTCCAACGGTGCCGGCAAATCGAGCACGCTCAAAGCCATTCTCGGCATGGCGACCTATCCGCAAGGGCGCATTACGCTCGATGGCACGGATCTGAAAGGCCTGAAGCCGTCGCAAGTGATGCGCCGCGGCGTTGGCTTCTCACCCGAAGGCCGGCGCGTCTTCCCGCAACTCTCCGTATCCGACAATTTGCAGGTCGGCGGCATCTCGCGCCCCATCGCGGAGGTGCCCGAGCGCATGGAACGCATCTACGGCTACTTTCCGCGTCTCAAGGAGCGTGCCAGCCAGCGTGCCGGATCACTCTCCGGTGGCGAGCAGCAGATGCTCGCCATCGGCCGCGCACTGATGTCGAAGCCGACGCTGCTGATGCTGGATGAGCCTTCGCTTGGTCTTGCGCCCGTGATCGTGGAACGCATCGGCGAGGTGCTGGCCGAGATCCAGGCCAGCGAGAACCTTGCCGTGCTGTTGGCCGAGCAGAATGCGACCTGGGCGCTGTCGCTGGCACGGCGCGGCGTTATTCTCGACCTCGGCCGCATTCGCATGACGGGAGAGGCCGCGGCTCTGCTCGACAACCCGGACGTCCGCCGGGCCTACCTCGGCATCTGATCACGGCAGCTAACCACAGCATTGCCACACGTTAACTGCGTGTTAACTGCGGTTTAATCGGCCGTTAATCGGCAGGCTAACCGCCTGCACCGTGGCCCAGCCCTTGCAGCCTCGCTCACATGTAGGAGTTGTTCATGTTAACCCTTTGGCGAGTATACAAAGCCTGGAAGGTGCGGCGCGCATCCGAGCCCTATGTCACGGGCTACGACGCGGAATGACACACGCCGTCCACGGACGGCACTATCCCCATCCATCCTTTACCTGCTGACTGCAGTCCGCGGAGCGGACCTCTGCACGGCCGCATGCACCCTCTTCCACCGCGCCGACGACCCCGCGTAGTGCTTGCGCATGAGTTGCACCGCCCTCTCGCTGTCGCGCGCCTCCACGCTGTCGAGCAGCAGATCGTGCTCCGCAACAGACGGCGCCGCATGTCCCGGCATATCGAAGTAGGCCTGCCGCACGGCACGCGTCATGAGATAGAGCGACTTCGTCATGCGCAGCAGGATGTCGTTCTTCGCCGCCGCGATCAGCGCCAGATGAAACGCCTCATCGTCGTCCGCAAGGTTCATCCCGCGCTCGAGATGCTCACGTGACACATCGATGATCTCGCGCATCGCCGCGAGGTCGGCGCGCGTGCGGCGCTTCGCCGCCAGCCGCACCGCCTCCACCTCGTGCAGCACGCGTGCCTCCTGCGCCTGCTCGTAGGAGGCCGCCGTCGCGCGCACGTCGTGCGCCTCCTGCAACACCAGCGCCTCGATGCTGGCATCGCTATCCGCCGGACGCACGTAGATGCCCGACTGCGGCCGGCGCTCGATCACACGCAGCGCCTCCAGCACGCCCAGCACCTCGCGCACGGACGTACGGCTGGCGCCGAACGAGCTGGCCAGCTCCCGCTCGCCCGGCAGCTTGATCTCTGGTGTGTGCCGCGCGTCCTCGACCTGCCGCAGCAGCGCTTTGACGAGTGCCTGCCTGTCGCCTGCAACTACCTTCATGCCCTTGCTTTGCATAGCTGCCGCCGATGTGCTGCGCGCAAATCCGCTTGACGGAGTGTGGGCAGAACGGACTAAGCTATGAAGCTGGTCAGACCAGTTGTCAATCGACCACACACCCGTCTCCGAGCAGAAGGACGCCTTCGCATGACGCTCGTGCCCAACTCTGCCGCCGCTCGCGATATCGCCTACTATGTCCACCCCCAGACCAACCTGCGCCGCCATGAGAGCGACGGACCGGTCATCATCAGCCGCGGCGAGGGCGTCTACATCTACGACGACGCCGGCGAGCGCTACATCGAGACGGTCGCGGGCTTGTGGTGCGCCTCGCTCGGTTTCTCCGCCAGCGAGCGCATCGCGCGCGTCGCCTACGAGCAGATGCGCAAGCTCGGCTACTACCACACCTATCGCCACCGCGCCCACGATGCCAGCATCGACCTCGCCGAGAAGCTGATCCAGATCGCGCCCGTGCCCATGTCCAAGGTGCTGTTCCAGTGCTCGGGCTCGGAGGCCAACGACACGGCCATCAAGCTCGCCTGGTACTATCAGGCGGCCCAGGGCCGGCCGCAGAAGAACAAGATCATCGGCCGCCTGCAGGGCTATCACGGCAATACCATTGCCGCCGTCAGCCTATCCGGCAAGCCCGACATGCACGCCGACTTCGGCCTGCCGCTGTCGATGATGCGCCACACCGAGTTTCCCCACTACTACAGGCGCGCCGAGCCCGGTGAAACGGAGGAGGCCTTCGCTACCCGCATGGCCGACGCACTCGACAAGCTGATCATCGACGAAGGCCCCGACACGGTCGCCGCCTTCTTCGCTGAGCCGATTATGGGCGCCGGCGGCGTCATCATCCCGCCCAAGACCTACTTCGAGAAGATCCAGGCGGTGCTGCGCAAGCACGACGTTCTCTTCGTCGCCGACGAGGTGATCTGCGGCTTCGGCCGCACCGGCAACTGGTGGGGCTCCGAGACCTTCGGCTTGAAGCCCGACATGGTCACTTGCGCCAAGGCGCTGTCGGCCGCCTATCAGCCGATCTCCGCCGTGCTGATCAACGACAAGATCCACGAGGCCATGCTGGTCGAAAGCGACAAGCTCGGCAGCTTCGCGCATGGCTATACCTACGCCGGCCATCCCGTCACTACGGCCGTGGCGCTGGAAGTCCTCAAGATCTATGAGGAGACCAACATCGTCAGCCACGCACGTCGTGTCGGCCGTCGCATGGTGGATGGTCTCAAACGCTTCGCCGATCATCCGCTGGTGGGTGAGGTGACCGGCGTCGGCATGATCGCTGGCATCGAGCTCGTCGCGGACAAGCGGACACGCACGAACTATGCGCCGGCCGGGCGTGCCGGTAAGGTCGTGGATCGTCTCGGCCGTGAGAACGGCCTCGTGCTGCGCGTGATCGGCGACCGCATGGGCTTCGCCCCGCCGTTGGTGATCTCCGAGGCGGAGATCGACGATATGGTCGCCCGCGTCGGCCGCACCCTCGACGAGAGCCACCGCGAGCTCGCCGGCTGCCGATTGCATGGATCCGTGTTGCCTTCGACATCGGCGGAACCTTCACGGATTTCGTCCTGCACGATGGCGCCACGGGCGCGACCCAGGCCCTGAAAGTGCCGACCACGCGTGATCCCGGCAAGGCGGTGATCAACGGGCTGGAGCAATTGCTCGGCAATGCCGGCATCGCTGGCAGGCCGGTTGGCCACGGTGCTGCATGCTACGACGGTAGCCACCAACGCGGTGCTCGAGCGCAAGGGTGCCGCCACCGGCCTCATCACCACGGCCGGCTTCCGCGACGTGCTGATCATTGGTCGCCAGAAGCGCTACGAGACCTACGATCTCTACATCGACAAGTCCAAGCCTCTGGTTCAGCGCCGGCACATCGCCGAGGTCGTCGAGCGGATCGGCGCCGACGGCTCGGTGGTGACGCCGCTGGATGACAAATCTCGTCGATCGTGCCATCGACGCGATGATGGAATCCGGGCCGCGAGACGGTCGCGGTGTCGCTGCTGCACGCCTACGCCGCGCCCGAGCACGAGCGGCGCATCCGCGAGCGGCTCGCCAAGCGCGCCCCGCACAGTCTCGGTGTCGATCTCCTCCGAGATCTCGCCCAAGTTCCGCGAGTACGAGCGCACCAGCACCACGGTCACCAACGCCTACGTGAAGCCGATCGTCGATCGCTATCTGCGGCAATCTCGAAGCAGGCGCTGCGGCAGCGCGGCTTCCCCAAGGAGCTGTTCGTCATGCAATCGAGCGGCGGCCTCATCTCGCCAGATCTCGCGCGCGACTTTCCCGTCCGCATCATCGAGTCGGGGCCCGCCGCCGGCATCCTCATGTGCGCCATCGTCGGCAAGGCCGAGGGCCGCGAGCACGTCATCACCTTCGACATGGGCGGCACGACCGCCAAGCTCGGCGCCATCGACGGCGGCAAGCCGGCGATCATGCCGACCTTCGAGATCGACCTCGTGCGCTACAAAAAGGGCAGCGGGCTGCCGATCAACGTGCCCGCCGTGGAGATGGTCGAGATCGGCGCCGGCGGCGGCAGCATCGCCCGCACCAACAAGCGGCATGATCGTCGTGGGGCCGGACAGTGCCGGCGCAGATCCAGGGCCGATCTGCTACGGCCGCGGCGGCGAGCGAACCCACGATCACCGATGCCAACGTCGTGCTCGGCTACATCTCCCCCGACTGGTTCAATGGCGGCACCATGCGGCTCGAAGCCGACGCTGCGGCTGCCGGCATCAAGACGCAAGATCGCCGACCCGCTCGGTATCAGCACGGCCGAAGCGGCCTGGGGCATCCATCTGGTCGCCACCTCCAACATGGAGAACGCGCTGCGCATCGTCTCGGTCGAGCGTGGCCGTGATCCGCGGCGCTACGCCATGGTTGCCTTCGGCGGCGCCGGTCCGCTGCACGCCGCGCGGCTGGCGCGCGCCGTCGGGATTCCAACTGTCATCGTACCGTCCGGTGCCGGCGTCGGCTCCGCCATCGGCCTGCTGGAGGCCGATCCGCGCATCGACGTGACGACCACCACAAGTGTCTGCGCCTCGATCCCAATCGTTCCGGGCGCTGACATCGCTGCCGTCTACAAGGGTCTGGAGAGCACAGGCGCTCGCTGATGCCAAGCGCATGGCCGCCAACGGCGAGCTGCAGTGGTCGCGCTATGCGCAGATGCGGTATGCCGGCCAGGGTTTCGAGATCCACGTCGATCTTCCCGACGGCCCGATCGACGATACCTACGGTCGCCGCGCCATCGAAGCCTTCAACGAGGCCTACATGCGCAAGCACAAGTTCCTCGACGCGGAGGGCACCATCGAAGCCGTGGACTGGACCCTGGTCGCCGCCATGCCGGCACGCTCCGGTGCCACGCGACTGGGCCGGATCGAAGCCGCCGGTCCCAGCATGCGCTCCGGCACGCGCAAGGCCTGGTTCCCGGAAGCCGGCGGCTACGTCGACACGCGCATCCTCGACCGGCAGGCGCTGGCCGACGGCACAACCGTCACCGGTCCCGCGATTCTGGAAGATCTCGACAGTACCACGGTCATGCTGCCGGGCGACGTGGCGCGGCTCAGCGCCGAAGGCCACCTGATCATCGACGTTGCGAAGGAGGGCGCGCCATGAGCGGCCGAACGGTCGATCCCGTCACGCTGACCGTAATCTGGAATTCTCTCATCTCCATCGCCGAGGAGCTCGGCATCACCTTGCGCCACACCGCCTTCTCCGAGGGCGTGCGCGAGGGCGATGACTTCGCCACCGCGCTGTTCGACCGCAACGGCGTAATGCTGGCGCAGGGCAACTTCAGCCCGGGGCATCTGGGCTCCATGCCGGCCATGGCCAAGCACGTGCTCGGCTATTTTCCGGTCGACAAGCTGAAGCCCGGCGACTCCGTTTTGGTCAATGACTCCTTCCTCTGCGCCGGTCACTTCCCCGACACCTACCAGATCATGCCGGTGTTCCTGGACGACCGCGTGATCGGCTTCGTCTGCTGCTCGGCGCATCAGGTCGACATGGGGGGCGCAGCCCCCGGCTCGCAGAAGGTGCATGGCGTCACCGAGGCTTTCCAGGAAGGCCTCCGCATCCTGCCTGTGCGCTTCGTGCGCGAAGGCAAGATCGACGACGACATTCTACGCATCGTGCTCGGCAACGTGCGCATGCCCGATAAAGTTCGCGGCGACCTGCTCGCCCAGCACACGGCCAACCTCACCGCCTCGGTGCGCTTCGCCAAACTGTTCCGCGACTATGGCACCGACACCCTGGAAACTGCCTTCGAGGCCATCCTCGACCGCTCCGAGCAGACCATGCGCGCGCTCCTGGCCCAGGTTCCGGCCGGCACCTACAGCTTCGAGGACCGCATGGACGACTACGGCCCCGGCACTCCGCCGATCCGCATGGCCGTGGACATCACCTTCGACGGCAAGGGCGAGGTCGAGTTCGACTTCTCGCGCTCCTCCGATGCCGTGCCGGCCGCCATCAACTCCTACATCAACTACACGCGCGCCTACGCCGTGTTCACCGTCAAAACATTCTGCAACGCGCTTGAGCCGCAGACCGAGGGCAGCATGCGGCCGATCAAGCTCAAGGTGCGCGAGGGATCGTTCTTCAATCCGAAGTTCCCCGCACCCTCCGGCGGCCGCCCCATTCTGCAGATCCGCATCTTCGACACCATCAACGGTGCGCTCGCCAAGGCCATGCCACATCGTGCCATGGGCGCCTTCTCGCACTGGTCCAACCCGAACATCGGCGGCATCGACGACCGCACCGGCAAGCCGTTCGTGATGTACGACGTGTCGCTCGCTGGCTACGGCGGCCAACAAGGCAAGGACGGCGCAGAGGGCCTGTGCCCCGTCATGAACTGCTCCAACATCCCGGTCGAGGTGCACGAGACCAACAGCCCCATTCGCGTGCACCGCTTCGGCTTCATTCCCGACACCGGCGGTGCGGGGCAATGGCGCGGCGGCTGCGGCATCCGCAAGGACATCGAGCTGCTGAACTCCACCGCCGTGCTCTCGCATCTGGGCGACCGGCACGTGTTCGCGCCCTACGGCATCTTCGGCGGCAAGCCCGGTGCCTTGGCCGAAAGCATCCTCAATCCCGACGGCAACGGGGAGAAGCTGCATTCCAAGGAAACGCGCGAGATCAAGCAGGGCGATGTCCTGAGCTTCCGGCTCTCCGGCGCCGGCGGCTATGGCCCTCCCGAGAAGCGTGATCGTGCCGCCATCGCGCGGGACATCGCGGACGGCTACATCACTCCCGAGGCCGCGCAACGGGATTACGACTGGGTGCCCGACGCTGCCGAGTGAGGCGCGCGCCGTTACGTCTTTTCGAGCTGCGTGAAGCGAAGACTGTTGCCGTCCGCGTCCCTCACGTACATCTCGCGATTGCCCCATGTCTGATCCGTGGGCTCTAACGCGATTGCCACGCCCTTGCCGACCAACTCGCGGTGCAGTGCATCGAGATCCTCGACAAACAGCGCCACCACACCACCTGATACCCCGTCCCCCGGGAACGAGGACACGTGCAGCATGACGCCATCGCGGCTGAAGCCCATGTAGCACGGGTCCGCTCTTACCTCGTCGGGTCGGTAGGCGAACGCCTGCGTGAAACCGAGCTTGGTCCGGTAGAAGCTCTCCGCCTGCTTCGAGGCGGAAACATGCAGCACCGGAATGGCGAGCTTGAACACGCGGCATCTCCATTGCCATCCATCAGGGACCGTCTAACATCGCGGACGAGGAACGCCAATCAAGGGATCACCGGCATGACCACACAATTCAAAGTTGGCGACATCGCGATCCATCGGGTCGTGGAGCAGGAAGCCCCATTCTTTCCGGTCTTCCAGTTCTTTCCAAAGCTTACGAAAGAACTGTACGAGGAGAACCGGTCCTGGCTGCAGCCGAAGTACGTCGACCCTGCCACCGAGAAGCTGATGCTCTGCATCCAGAGCCATCTGTTGCGTACGCCTCATCACAACATCCTGATCGACACCTGCGTCGGCAATCACAAGCCGCGTCCAACGCGGCCATTCTGGGACAAGATGCAGAGCGACCGTTACGAGAAGAACCTCGCCGCCGCCGGCGTTAGCGTGAACGACATCGACTATGTCATGTGCACCCATCTGCACACCGATCACGTGGGCTGGAACACCAAGCTCGAGGACGGCCGCTGGGTGCCGACTTTCCCCAAGGCCAAATACGTCTTTGCCGAGCGCGAGCTGGCACACTGGACGGAGCGCCAAAAGCAGGACCCATCGGCATGCCCGTGGATTACCGACTCCGTGCTCCCCATCGTTGCCGCCAAGCGCGAGATGGTGGTCAAGAGCGACTATCAGTTCAACGATGTGATCCAGTTCCTGCCTGCGCCGGGCCACACGTATGACCAATTCTCCGTCCTGGTCGGCAAACCGGGGCAAGACGCACTGCTCACTGGCGATATGGTGCATTCGCCGATCCAGATGCGCTATCCCGAGCTCGGCATGCTGTCGGACTACGACTCCGCCCAGGCAGGCGAGTCGCGGCGCAAGCTGTTCGGCCGCTTCTGCGACACGTCCACACTCCTGTTCACGGCGCACTTCCCCTCGCCCTCGACGGGCCGCGTCGTGCGCTGGCGGGACGCCTTCGACTTCGCGCCGATCTGATCGAGTACAACGGCTCTCCAAGGTACTGATATGCACCTGCCAGCGTCCACAATGCTCGCTGCGAACTCCAGCCATTGCAGACCTTGGATCAACTCGCAGGAACATCCAAGACGGCTGGCCGGTAAAGGGCCGGAGCGTAGTCACTGCCAGCTTCGATATAGCCTTGATCTCGCGAATGGTGCTCCCTAGCATCCCCCTGTTCTCAGGGCGGGGTGAAAGTCCCCACCGGCGGTAAGCAGCGCATGCTGCAAGCCCGCGAGCGCCTTCCACGGAAGGGTCAGCAGATCAGGTGCGAAGCCTGAGCCGACGGTTACAGTCCGGATGGAAGAGAGCAAACGGGCCTCTCCGTTGCAGGCGGGCGCGTGCGTGATCGCCTTGGGTGACGTGTCTGACGTCAGAAAGGGATCACGATGACGCACACCCAAATCAAATACGACAGGATTGGCATTGGATACGACACAACTCGGCGTCCCGAGCCGCAAATCGTTGAGCGTTTGCATGCCCTGCTCAGCCCAATCCCAGAAGGACAGTATCTCGACATCGCCTGCGGCACGGGCAATTACACGCGGTGCCTGCGCGATATGGGGATCGACGTGGTCGGCATCGACCAGTCGGAGACAATGCTGGAGGCGGCTCGAAACAAGCATCCGGGGATCACTTGGCAACAGGCTGACGTAACGGCGCTCCCGTTTCCGGACAGCAGCTTCGACGGCGCGGTTTGTACGCAAGCCATTCATCACTTCCCTGATCTCACTGCGGCTTTCCGTGAAATCCGGCGCGTTCTCCGTGGCGGTCGGCTCGTCATATTCGGCTCTTCGCGAGACCAGATCCGTTCCTATTGGCTCAACGAGTACTTCCCCCAGGCTTTGAAGCGCGCTTGCAATCAGCAGCCTTCGGATGAAGACCTCCAAGCGGCAATCGACCAGGCCGGCTTGCGTTTGCATGAGAAAGAACCTTGGTTCGTGCCCACCGATCCCGTTGATTTGTTCCTGTACTCGGGGAAGCACAACCCGAGCATCTACCTCAGCGAGCGCGTCAGACAAGGCATCTCAACATTCGCAGGCCTTGCCGATGCGAACGAGGTCAGTCGTGGGCTAGCTCGACTGCAGGCCGACATCGATACGGGCGACATTTCACGAGTTATGGCCCGCTATCCGGCGAAGCACGGCGACTATCAATTTCTGGTCGCGGAGCCTCGCTAGGTAAACCCTGGCTCCGAAGCAGAGCAATGCCGCGGCGCTCCGTTTGTGGACACACCATCTAGAACGCCTCACGCGCCTGCGCATCGAGCCCGGCGCAAACAGGGGGCAGGAGCCGACACTCCCGCCCCCTGCGTGTCTGACCTCGCCCTATGCCAGCCGGTCACCGATCGGCAGGCGCCGCAGGCGCTTGCCGGTGGCGGCGAAGATGGCATTGCACAGCGCGGGCGCGAACGGCGGCACGCCCGGCTCGCCGACACCTGCCGCCGGCACGTCGATGCCGTGCTCGACGATGTGAACGCGGGTCTCGACCGGCAACTCGTTGATGCGCACGAGCTGGTAGTCGTGGAAGTTGCTCTGCTCCACCGCACCATCCTTGAAGGTGATCTCGCCGTACTTGGCGAGTGTCAGCCCCATGACCGCCGCTCCTTCGATCTGCGAGCGAACGCGCTCGGGATGTACGCAGTAGCCGCAGTCGATGGCCGTATCGACGCGGGGAATGCTGAAGGCGCCCCGGTCGTCGACCACCACGTGCACGACCGTGGCGATGTAGCTCACGAAGCTGCGGTGCGCGGCAATGCCGAGCCCCTGCCCCTTCGGAAGCTGCTTGCCCCAGCCGGCTTGCTGCGCAGCCAATTCTGTCACGCGCCGCAGGCGAGCCGTATCGATCGGGTACGTCTCGAACGGCTCACCGTAGTCCCACAAGGGTGTGGTGACAGACTTGCGCGGATCGACGATCCGAGCCGGGCCGATCATCTCGAGCAGGAAGTCCTTCGGATCGCGGCCGAGCTCGTGCGCAAGCTCGGCGATGAAGGACTGGATCGACCAGGCGTGCGCCACGTTGTTGACCGAGCGGAACCAGCCAACACGTACGTGGCTCTGCGCTTCCCCACTCTCCATGCGGATGTTCGGCACGTTGAACGGCGTGTCGACCCACCCCATCCCCAGCTCGATATCGCCCGGATGCTTGGGATCGGGCACGAAGTTGGACATGAAGCTCGGCGCGGCGCTGCGATGTCGCCACGCGATCACCTTGTTGCTGGCGTCGAGGCCTGCCTCGAAGCGCTCGGCCGTCACGGTGTGATAGAAGCCGTGCCGGATGTCGTCCTCACGCGTCCACACCACCTTGACGGGCGCGCCACCCATTTCCTTGGAGAGCAGCGCGGCCTCGATGGCGAAATCGCACTTGGACTTGCGCCCAAAGCCGCCCCCGAGCAGCGTCGTGTGCACGACCATCTCCTCGGGCTTGATGCCGAGCGCTGCCGCAATGTCGTCGCGCGCGCCGCCGGGGCTCTGCACCGGCGCCCACACCTCCCACTTTCCGCCCTCCATGCGGGCCGTGGCCGCCGGCGGCTCCATGGTCGCGTGCGCAATGTGCGGCGCGTAGTACTCCGCTGTAATGACCTTGGCTGCCGAAGTCAGCGCCGCATCGGCATCGCCCTCGTTGCGCTCGATCTTACCGGGCTTTTTCACCGCCGCTTCGAGCTGCGCCCGATAGGCGTTGGAATCGTAACCCTTGTTGGGTCCGTCATCCCAGGTGATCTTGAGCGCCTCGCGGCCCTTCAACGCCGCCCAGGTGTTCTTGGCAATGACCGCCACACCACCGAGCGGAGCGAACTTGGCCGGCGCCGGCGTCGGCGCGAGCGTCACGATCTTTTCCACGCCTGCCACGCGCAGCGCTGCGGCCGTATCGACGGAGGCAACCTTGCCGCCGACCACTGGCGGGCGCGCCACCACAGCGAACTTCATGCCCGGCAGCACCACGTCCTGGCCATAAATGGCCTTGCCCGTGGTGATGTCGGTGAGATCGCTGATGCGCACCGTGCCCTTGCCCATGTAGCGAAAGGCGCTCGGCTCCTTCAGCTTGATCTTGTCCGCTTCCGGCACCGGCAACGCCGCCGCCTCCTGCGCCAGTTCGCCGTAGCCGAGCTTGCGCCCGGTCGGCTTGTGCACGACCTCGTGCAGTTGGGCCTGCACCTCGCCCGCGTCGACGCCCCACTTGCGAGCCGCCGCCGTCTCCAGCATCTGCCGCGCCGCGGCGCCGCATTGGCGCATCGGCTGGATGAAATGGCGCACGCTGCGCGACCCATCCGTGTCCTGGTTGCCGTAGGTCTTCTCGTCTCCGGGCGACTGCACCACGCGCACGCGCGCCCAATCGGCGTCGAGCTCGTCGGCGACGATCATGGGCAGCGCCGTACGGGCGGCTCCGTTGCCCATCTCGGCTCTGTGCGCAACGATGCTGACGATGCCATCGCTACCGATCTTGACGAAGAGCTTCGGATCGCTCACCACACCGTTCGGCATGGCCGTGGCGCCGGTCGGATAAGCGGCGAGCGCGCCGCGCACGCCTGCAAACTGCGCGGCCAGAACGAGACCGCCCGTTGCAGCCGCGCCCTTGAGCAGACCCCGACGGCTCACGTTGGTGATGCGACATCTGCTGTGTGTATTGAGCTCTGTCATGTCACGCTCCCCGGGCAGCGGCGCGAACGGCCGTGTGGATGCGCTGATAACAGCCGCAGCGGCAGAGATTGCCGGCCATGGCTTCGCTGATTTCCGCATCGGTCGGCGCGGGTTTCTTGGCGAGAAAGGCCGCCGCCTGCATGATCTGCCCGGTCTGGCAGTAGCCGCACTGCGGCACGCCATTGTCACGCCAGGCAATCTGCACCGGATGCTCGCCCTTCGGATGCAGGCCTTCGATGGTCACGACCGCCTTGCCGGCCGCCGCCGACATCGGCACGCTGCAGGAGCGAACGGCATCCCCGTTGAGATGCACCGTGCAGTTGCCGCACAGGGCCGCGCCGCACCCGAACTTGGTTCCGGTCAAACCCAACTCATCGCGCAAATACCAGAGGAGCGGCATCGACGGATCGCCGTCGTATGTCCGCTCCTGCCCATTCACACGTACGTTGACCATGGTTTCCTCCTCGTGGTCCGTCTACGTCTGAAGTGCGTGACTTGTCTTCTTGATACCGACGGGCGAAACAGCCGCATGTTCGCGGCGCCGTCTGATCCGTCCTGGCCTGGTAATGCCTTGCGCCCCCGCGTGCGCAACTACCTGGCTCGCAGCACGGGTCGAAACCGCGTGTCGTGCGTCTTGGATTGCAACCGTCGGTATGGAAATCCTAGCTCTGATCCCGACCGGCAATGCGGCAGCTGTGTTTCACAAACTCGTGATCATGCCTGCAGTCGATACACCCGCCCTCTCACGCTTGCTGGTCGAGCCTCGCGAAATGTCCGCGCCGCTGCAGCCAAACGAGTAGCACCAGGCTTGGCAGTGCCGCGACGGTCGTCGCCAGGAAGAACATGGGCCAGCCTAGCGCCGCCACGCCATAGCCCGAGGTCGACGCCAGGACCGTGCGCCCCACCGCCACCAGCGCGGTAAGCAAAGCATATTGCGTCGCCGTATGCGCCTTCGCACCGCACAAGGCCGAGATGTAGGCAACGAAAATCACCGTGGCGATGCCACCCGTGATGTTCTCGACAACGATCGCCGCCGTCAGCGCCGGCACGCTCGGCGCCACCGAGCCCAGCCACACGAACACGAGGTTGGAGGCCATTTGCAGCAGACCGCCGAGCCACAGCGCCTGTCCCAGCGTCATCGCACCAGCCAGCGCGCCGCCTGCAAAGCCACCGGCCAGCGTTGCGATCAGCCCGACGCCTTTCACGATTCCCGCATAGGTCCCCTTGTCGTAGCCGAGCGACAGAATGAACGGCGCTGTCATGACGCCCGCCAGCGCATCACACAACTTGTAGAGCACCACGAACACCAGCACGGCCACGGCTGCGTCACGCAGGAGAAATTGGCTGAACGCACCGCGCGCCGTCTCGAAGATCCGCTGCAGCGTGCCCGCGGTGCCGGCTTGTTCGACAGGCTGCACATTCTCCGCATCCGGCTCCCGCGCCACCAGCACGGCAACGATGCCGACCAGAACCAGCACCGCAGCGGCCGCATACGCGATCGGCCATACCACCTCGCGCGCCACACCCTGCGCCTCGAGCAACGCCGCCAGTCCAATGGCTCCAGCGCCCGAGACCAGCATGCCGACGCGATAGGTGGCGACATAGCTTGCCATGCCCGCGGCCTGCTCCTCGCTCTTCAGGCTCTCGATGCGGAACGCATCGATGACGATGTCTTGTGTGGCCGATGCTGCCGCCACCAGCACCGCACCCAACCCGATCGCCAGCGGCGCGGCGATCGGATCGCGTGTGCCGAGAAACACGATGGCCGCCATCAGCAATATCTGCGATGCGATCAGCCAGCCGCGCCGGCGTCCCAGCCGCACCGACAGCACCGGCACATCCACAGCATCCACCAGCGGCGCCCAGATGAACTTGAGCGTGTAGGGCAGCCCCGCCAACGACAGCAGCCCGATGGTCTGCACGTCGGCGCCACGATCCGCCATCCATACGGCAAGCGTTGCCCCCGACAGCGCCAGCGGCAGCCCAGCCGAGAAGCCGAGCAGCGCCACGATCAGCACCTGCGGGCGCAGGTAGAGCGCGATGCCGGCAGCAATTCCGCTCAGGCGGGAGGCGCGGTTCAGAGTCATCCGCGATCGTTAGCGTCAATTCGTGACCGATGCACGCATGCTCATCGCCGCGCTACGGCCTCACCCGTGACCGGATCGAATAGGTAGAGATCACCAGCCGCAATCGACAGCGGCGCCCGTTCGCCTGTCGCCAACGCCGTATCACCGGGTGCCCGCACCAACACCTCCGTGCCGTTTGGAAGTGCCAAGGTCACGATCGTCTCGGCGCCTAGCCGCTCCACCAGCCTCGCTTCACCGTCCAGCACCACGCCAGCCCCGTCCTCGCGTTTGAGCCGCGCCGTCTCCGGCCGGAAGCCGAGCAGCGCCTCGGATCCCAGCACCGCTAGGGCCTCCGGCGCAAACGCCTGAAGTGGCACCACTGCGCCGTTGATGCGCATGGCGCGCGCATCACCCTGTCCCTCGAGCGGCAGCTTGAGCACATTCATCGGTGGCGCGCCAAGAAAGCGCGCCACGAACAGGTTGGCCGGCCGCTGATAGACCTCGATCGGCGTGCCGACCTGGGCCACGCGCCCGCCGTTCATGACACAGATCCGATCGCCCAGAGTCATGGCCTCGACCTGATCGTGTGTCACGTAGATCATCGTCGCCTGCAGGCGCTGATGCAGGCGCGCCAGCTCCTGCCGCGTGGATGCACGCAGCGCTGCGTCGAGGTTGGACAGCGGCTCGTCGAACAGGAACACTTTCGGATCGCGCACGATGGCGCGGCCGAGTGCCACGCGCTGCCGCTGACCGCCCGAGAGCGCGAACGGACGCCGCGCCAGCAGCTCCGACAGGCCGAGGGTGGCCGCCACATCCGTCACCCGCCGGTCGATCTCGGCCCGGTCGACCGAGCGGCGTTTCAGCCCGAACGCCAGATTGTCCTTCACGCTCATGTGCGGATAGAGCGCGTAGGACTGAAACACCATGGCGATGTCCCGGTCCTTGGCCGGCACCGGGTTCACGATGCGCCCATCGATCGACAGCACGCCCGAGGTGATCAACTCCAGCCCCGCGATCATGCGCAAGGTCGTGGTCTTGCCGCAGCCCGACGGCCCAAGGAACACCATCAGCTCGCCGTCGGCGATGGTGAGACTGACCTCGTGCACGGCATTCTCCTTGCCGCCGTCGTAGCGTTTCGAGAGCCGGTCCAGCGTCACGACAGCCATGCGCGGTGTCCCTTACTCATTTCACCGCCCCCGCCGTCATGCCCTGGATCAGCCGCTCGGAAAAGAATGCGTAGACCACGATCACCGGCACGATGGCGATCATCAGCCCTGTGGCAATCATGCCGACGTCCTCCTGCGTGTCGCCGATGAAGCGCTGGATGCCGAGCGGCAACGTGCGATTGTCCTCCTGCGTAATGAGGACGACCGCGTACAGGAACTCGTTCCACAGCAGGATGAAGTTGAGGATCACCGTGGTCGCCACTGCCGGAATGGCGATCGGTAGGCTGACGCGCCAGAAGATCTCCCAGTCCGAATAGCCGTCCATGCGCGCCGCATCGAACAGATCGGCGGGAATACGCGCAAAAAAGCTTTCCAGGATGTAGATCGTCAGCGGCAGCTGAATCGCGACGTAGACCAGCGTCAGCCCCAGCTTGGAGTTGTAGAGCCCGTACTGCACCAGGATCTGATACAGCGAGATGATGGTGATCTGCGGCGGGAAGATGATGGTCGAGAACAGAATGAAGTAGATCGTGCGGTTGAGGCGGAAGCGGTATCGCGCGAGGCAGTGCGCCGCCATTGATCCCGCGATGGTCAGGATCGCCACGGCCGTCAGCACGATCTGCGTCGAGTTGAGGAAATAGACGCCGTAGTTGGCATTGAACCAGGCGTCCACGAACTTGTCCCAGTGCGGCGGCGAGGGCAGCGCGAAATGGTTGCGGTGGATCTCGGTCGTCGTCCGCAGCGACATCATCGCCGCCCATATGAACGGACTAGCCGCAAACGCCGTATACAGCGACAACCCGATCATCAGCAGCGAGCGATTGAGGACAGCCACGCTAATATCCCGCTCCGAAGCTGGAGCATTCTCTGATCAATACAAAGCGCTCCCTTACTCCCTCTCCCATGGGGAGAGGAGAACCAACGCCAACGATCACGCGCACCAGCCCCTCACCCGGAACGCTGACGCGTTCCGACCTCTCCCATGGGAGAGGTGCTCGAAGCCTGTGCTCAAGGGCGTGCATCGAGCGCGGGCGAATTTCTCGATCATCACATGAGCCCTCAATACTCCAGCCGCTCGCGCGAGCGGAACGCCCAGGTCAGGCCCAGCACGGCCACCAGCACGATCACGAACCACACCGCCGCAATGGTCGAAGGATAGCCCAGGTCGAATGTGGTCCACTCGAAGGCACGCTTGTAGACGTAGGTCGATACCGTTTCAGTCGCCCACAGCGGGTTGCCCTTGGTGGTGATCCACACCAGGTCGAAGATCTTCATCTTGCCGATGAATGACAGCACGATCAGATTCAGCACCGTCGCCCGTACCAGCGGGAAGATCACGAACACCAGCTTGGCGCCCCACCCGCAGTTGTCGAGCTCGGCCGCCTCGACCACCTCCTTGGGCAGCGAGTGCAAGGCGGCGAGCAGCACCACCATGTTGAAGCCGACCCACATCCAGCTCGTCACGAAGATCAGCGACAACAAGGCCGTCGCCGGCTCGCCTAGCCACGCGCGCGTCATAAAACCGAGACCGAGTGCCCGCAGGCCCGCATTGATTGGTCCCCAGTCGTAATTGTAGATCCACAGCCACAGGATGCCGATCACGATGTAGGACATCAGCACCGGCGTGAACCATGCGACGCGGAAAAAGCGGCTGCCGGGCACCTTGGCATACAGCGCCAGCGCGAGGATTAGCCCGACCGACACCTCGATCAGCGGCGAGGTGCAGGCCCAGGTGATGGTGTTGCGCACCGCCTTCCAGAAGATATCGTCCTTCGCCAGCTCCACGTAGTTGGCGAGGCCGATGAACTCCTCCCGCCGCGGCAGCACGATATGGAAGCTGTTCCAGAACGTGCGGATCGCCGGATAGGCGGTGAAGGCGACATAGATAGTGAGCGCCGGCAGCAGGAACGCAATGATCGTTCCGACCGGCTGGCGGATGCCGTCGCTGCGATCCAGGTTTTTGCCAGCCGGCATGATGCCCCGCGTGCGCTACAAAGAGAAAGGGCGCGCCGATGGCGCGCCCCGTGCGATCAGTAGGCGGCCGCCATTTGCTTGACGGCATCCTCGACGCTTATGATGCCGGCGGGCAGCGCGTTGTTCATCACCTGGATGAACACCTCCTTCGGCTTGCCCGTCATCACCTGGATGGGAATGCCGAAGTAGTATTTGTTGCCGGCATTGGTCGCGGCGATCATTTTGAAGTAGTCCGCCGCCTGCGGACCGGTCAGCTTGCTCGGATCGCCTTTGATCCCGGTTTGCACCTGCACGACGTCGAGCCACTTGTTGCCCATCTCCGGCGACAGGAACGAATTGAAGAACGCCAGCACTTCCTTGGAGTTCTTCGTTGCCGCGTTGCCGACGTAGCTGCCGCCCACCGCAATCGACCGGCACTCGTTGCACACCGCTCCGGGCACCGCCGGGAGCTGCATGATGCCGAGTGGGAAATCCTTCGGCTGGCCGCCCTTGTCGGGTGGATTGAAGGCCCGCGAGGTGTACCAGCTTCCGTTCAGGAAGGTGAGCGCCCCGGGATTGGTGTGGAAGTAGACGTGCGCCTCGGCCAGCTTCAATGTGGTGAACGTGTTGGGCAGGGCACCCGCCTCAGTGATGCTGCGCACCCACTTCAAGGTGTCGACCACGCGTTGGTCGGTCCAGGGCAGCTTGCCTTTCAGCAGCTTGTCGTAATCCTCGATACCCAGCCGCTTCAACAGTGGCTCGTGCACGACATGCGCGCCCGGATACGGCCGGTCGCCGACACCCAGAGCCATCGGCGTGATGCCTTTGGCCTTCGCCTTCTTGACCATATCGAGGAAGGCGTCGGGCGCGAGCTGCAGGTTGTCCGGGATCTTCACGCCCAGCTCGTCCATCGTCTTCCTGTTGTAATAGAGCTCGACCGTCCAGGCCTCGAGCGGCAGACCATATGGCTTGCCCTGGTAGCTCCAGGAGTCCTTGGCCCAGGGCTCCACTGCGCCCCAATTGAGCGAGGAGAGATCGAGCAGGAAGCCGTTCTCCATGTACTCGACCTGATCGGGCTCGGCATAAAAGATGTCCGGAGCCTGACCGGCGCGCAGCGCCGTCTTCAGGCCGGCGTAAAGCGCGGTCTTCTCGTACCAGGTCTGCTTGAGCTTGACGTTCGGGTTCTTGGCCTCGAAGTCCCTGATCGCGGCTTCCACAAACTCGCGTTTCGGCATCTCCGCCGCCCAATGGCTCCAGAACGTGAGCTCCTTGGTCTGGCCGAACGCCGGCGCGGTGAGGGCTGTTGTGGCGGCGATCACGCCGGCCGCAAGAATGTGTCGCATGCGTCTCCTCCTCCGCGGCGCTTGTAATTGCTCCGTCCATGGAGCGCCGGTCCACGGGCAACGTTTCGATATTGCAATGCCCATATCCACCGTGGCAATGGCGCGGCTCCGCAGGCAGACCCCACAAGCCTTGTTGCCGCACGGTCTGGTCCGCGGCTCGGCGTCCGGCTATGCCTTGACCCCTCGACCCCTCGCGCAGGTGAGGCCCTGATGCAGCGCCGGCTGGCCCAAAGCGGCTGCCCGGCCGAGCACGCCAAATTCTGGCCATTGTTAGCCGGTTAGCCGCGCCGGCAAGTGGAGCTGCCAGCGTCTGGCAGACGGAAGTACGTCGCACCAACAGCCTGCTTGGGCAGGACCTAGAGAGCCGAGAGATGAGCAAGCGCCTGGTCATCGTTGCCGTTGTCATCGCGACGCTTCTCGGCGGCCTCAGCTACTTCCAGTTCGTCTTCAAGCCGCAAATGATCCGCACCTTCCTGTCCCAGATGACCCCGCCCCCGGTGACCGTCGCCAGCGACCTTGCGCGCGCCGAGCAATGGGTCGAGCAGCTCACCTCCATCGGCACACTGATCGCCTCGGAGGGCGTGGACATTAACACCCAGGTGGCCGGCGTCGTCACCGAGGTCTCGATCGAAAGCGGCCAGGACGTGAAGCAGGGCGCCAAGCTGGTGCAGCTCGACATCGCGGTGGAGACCGCCGATCTCACCAGCAACAAGGCGACGCTGGCCGAGGCCGAGGTCTCCTATCAGCGGCAGACCGAGCTCATCGCCAAGCGCATTACGTCCGAGGCCAATCTCGACCAGGCGCGCGCCAAGCGCGACACCGCCGCCGCCGCCGTCAACCGCACCGAGGCCGTCATCGCCCAGAAAGGCATCAGGGCGCCGTTCGCCGGCCGCCTCGGCATTCGCAAGGTGGAGAAGGGCCAGTACGTCTCGCCCGGCATGGCGCTGGTGTCCCTGCAGGCGCTCGATCCCATCCGCGTCGACTTTCCCATGCCCGAGCAGACCATCGGCAAGCTGAAGGTCGGGCAGACCGTCGAGGTGTCGGTCGATGCTTATCCGGGCCAGGTTTTCAAAGGCGAGATCCAGTCGCTGGATGCGCGCGTGGCGCAGGACACGCGCACGCTGCTGGTGCGCGGGCTGCTCGCCAACCCGGAGCAGAAGCTCCTGCCGGGCATGTTCGCCAACGTCATCGTGCTGGCGGGCCAGCCGGCCGACGTCGTCACCATCCCTCGCACCGCCATCACCTACAGCCTCTACGGCGACAACGTCTATGTTGTAAAGCCAGCCGCGCCGAAGCCCGGCCAGCCTCCGGCGGCCGGCGCCGGCCAGGGCGGTGAGCCACAACTCATTGCCGAGCGCCGCTTCGTCAAGACCGGCCAGGTCCGCGACGATCGCGTTGCCATCGCATCAGGACTTGCCGTCGGCGAGCAGGTGGTGACAACCGGCCAGATCAAGCTCAATCCGGGCGCCAGCATCCGCATCGACAATACCCAGCCGCTGAACCGAACCGGCGACCTGCCCAAGCAATAGCGGAGCGATCCCAATGTCGTTCACCGACATCTTCATTCGCCGCCCCGTACTGGCCAGCGTGGTGAGCCTGCTGATCCTCCTCATCGGCCTCGCCTCGGCGTTCAACCTTCCGGTCCGGCAGTTTCCGAGGACCTCCAACACCACCATCACCATCACCACCTCCTATCCCGGCGCCAACGCCGATCTCATCAAGGGTTTCATCACCACGCCCATCCAGCAGGCGGTGTCCAGCGCCGAGGGCATCGACACGCTGACATCGTCCTCGCAGCAGAACACGAGCCTGGTGACACTCAACCTGCGCCTCGATGCCGACCCCGATCGCGCCGTGGCCGACGTGCTGTCCAAGATCCAGCAGGTCAAGAGCGTGCTGCCTGCCGAGGCCCAGGACCCGATCGTCATCAAGCAGACCGGTGAGCCCTACGCACTTATGTATCTGTCGTTCAACAGCAAGGTCATATCGGCCTCGCAGATCACCGACTACCTCACGCGCGTCGTGCAGCCGCGCTTGCAGACGATCGATGGCGTCGCCAACGCCCAGATCCTCGGCGGACAGACGTTTGCCATGCGCATCTGGCTCAATCCGGACAAGATGGCGGCACTGGGCGTCACACCGCTGGACGTGCGCAATGCGCTTGCCGCCAACAACTTCACGAGCGCCGCCGGCCAGGTGAAGGGCGACTTTGTCCAGACCACTATCAACGCCGAGACGGCGCTCAACGATCCCACCGAGTTCGGCAAGCTGGTGGTGGCGACGCGCGGCGACGCGCTGGTCCGTCTCAGCGACTTAGCAACCATCGAGCTTGGGGCCGAGAATGCCGACTCGTCGTCCGTCTTCGACGGCCTCAAGGCGGTCTTCGTCGGCGTCTACACCACCCCCACGTCGAATCCTCTGACCGTCATCGGCAACGTCCGCAAGGCCTTTCCAGATATCGAGCGGCAGCTGCCGACAGGCATCGAAGCCGCCATCGCCTACGACGCTACTAAGTTCATCGAAGCGTCCATCCGGGAGGTGCAGACCACGCTGCTGGAAGCGGCCGCGATCGTAGTCGTGGTCATCTTCCTGTTTCTGGGCAACTTGCGCTCGACCCTGATCCCGATTGTCACCATCCCGCTGTCGCTCATCGGCGTGATGTTCGCGCTACTGGCACTCGGCTACTCCATCAATCTGCTGACCCTGCTCGCCCTCGTGCTCGCTATCGGCCTTGTCGTCGACGATGCCATCGTCGTGGTCGAGAATATCCATCGCCACATCGAGGAAGGTACGCCACCGGTCGATGCCGCCCTCGTCGGCGCGCGCGAAATTTCCGTGCCCGTCATCTCGATGACGATCACGCTCGCTGCCGTCTACGCTCCCATCGGTTTCGTCTCCGGTCTGACCGGGGCGCTCTTCCGCGAGTTCGCCTTCACGCTGGCCGGTGCTGTGATCGTGTCCGGCATCATCGCACTGACATTGTCACCGATGATGGCATCCAAGCTGCTGCAGCCCCACCAGGCGAGCAGCCGATTCGGCCGCTTTCTCGATCGCACGTTCGACGGCCTTCGCCGCCGCTACGAGCACCGCCTCCATCGCACCCTCGACGCCCGGCCCGTGACGCTGCTGATCCTGTGCGGCGTCATCGTTGCCGTCGGCATCCTGTACACCACCAGCCAGAAAGAGCTGGCGCCCGAGGAGGACCAGGGCATCCTTTTCAACATCGTCAAGGCACCTCAGACCGCCAATCTCGACTACCTCGAGCAGGTCACCGGAGAGCTCAACAAGGTCTTCGATACGGTGCCGGAGAAGGAGCACGTATTCCTGATCAACGGCATGAACGGCGATGTGCGCATGGCGATCGCAGGCATCCTGTTCAAGCCCTGGGAGGAGCGCGAGCGCACTCAGAAGCAGATATTGGAAAGCCTGCAGCCAAAAGTCGGCGGCATCGCCGGCGGCTTGGCAATCTCCTTCCCGCTACCCTCCCTGCCGGGCGCCGCCGGCGGGGGGCCGCCGGTCCAATTCGTGGTGCAGACGACGGCCGACTATCAGCAGCTCGCGCAGGTGCTGGCCGAGCTCCAAGCGGAAGCGGCCAAGAGCGGCATGTTCATCTTCACGGACACGGACTTGAAGTTTCAGACCCCGCAGGTGGAGCTGAAGATCGATCACGACAAGGCCAACCGCCTGGGGGTGAAGATGTCGGATATCGGCGGCTCGCTGGCGACGCTGCTCGGCGGCAACTACGTCAACCGTTTCAATCTTTACGGCCGCAGCTATCAGGTCATCCCGCAGGTGCCACGCGAGTACAGGCTGACTGCCGATTGGCTGCAGCGCTATCAGGTGCGCACGACCACGGGCGCCCTGGTGCCCTTGTCGAGCGTCGCCACGGTCGGGCACTCGGTACAACCCAACGCTCTGACCAGCTTCCAGCAGCTCAATTCCGCGACCCTGCAAGGCGTGCCGTTTCCCGGGCGCACCATCGGCGAGGCCGTCGACTTCCTGAAGTCGACCGCCAGCCAGAAACTACCCGAAGGCTTTTCCTACGACTTCCAGGGCGAGAGCCGGCAATACGTGCAGGAGGGCAGCACGCTCGTCGTCACCTTCGTGTTCGCACTCGTCATCATCTATCTGGTGCTCGCCGCCCAGTACGAAAGCTTCCGCGATCCGCTCATCATCCTGATCGCGCTGCCGACCGCGATTTTCGGCGCGCTGATCCCGATCAACCTCGGCCTCGCCACCATCAACATCTACACCCAGGTGGGTCTGGTAACGCTCATCGGCCTCATCTCCAAGCACGGCATCCTGATGGTGGACTACGCCAATCACCTGCAGGAGAAGGAGGGCCTCGACCGCCGCGCCGCCATCGAGCGGGCCGCAGCCATCCGCCTGCGGCCGATCCTGATGACCACCGCCGCCATGGTCGTCGGCATGGTTCCGCTGCTCATCGCCAGCGGCGCCGGCGCCGCCAGCCGCTTCTCCATCGGCCTCGTCATCGCCGCCGGCATGACCATCGGCACGATCTTCACGCTGTTCGTGACGCCCGCCGTCTACACCTATATCGCCCGTGAGCACCGCGCCGCACCGGCCGCCGGCACCGAGCCTCAGCCGGCTGAGTAGGCGTTGCCAATGTCGTCGTCACCAATTAGAGATCCGGCGTGGCGAGATGAAATCGGGATTCGTCGATGACAGCACGCATCTTCAAGCCGGCGAAAACGGCGATGCAGTCCGGCTTTGCCCAGACCAAGGACTGGCTGCTGGAGTACGAGCCCGAGGCCCCGCGCGCCGTCGAGCCGCTGATGGGCTGGACCAGCTCCGACGACATGAAATCGCAGATCCGCCTCGAGTTCGAGACCAAGGAAGAGGCCATCGCCTACGCCGAGCGCAACGGCATTCCCTATCGTGTGCTGGAGCCATCGCCGCGCAAGCACGTCCGCAAGGCCTACGCCGACAACTTCAAGTTCGGCCGCATCGGCTCCTGGACGCATTAAATCTCCCCCTCTCCCCGCAGGCGGGGAGAGGGTCGGGGTGAGGGGCAGACACACACTCAGCGTCTGCTGCAGCCCCTCATCCTAACCTTCCAGGGTTAAAGAGTATAGATCGCATAACAGGCCCCATTTACAATGGGTTATCAACCAGCAGGAAAGATCAACGCTCCTTGGGCTGCATATAGGTAGCGATATTTGCGACCGCCTGAACCAGTAGCGTATGTGGTTGAGCGGGCGCGCAACCATCTTTACCGAACCTTGATTCAATTGCCCAAAAACTGCAGAGCCATCTAACCCTCGTTGATGCAGCGACAAGATCCGTCATAGCACGCGCGAGCTTCGGCGACCGAAGTGCAAGATCAATCCGACGCAGCCGGCAATGCCAGCTGAGGTCGGCACTAGCTCCATGAGCGGCCGCCCGAGGCCTACCTGGTCGATCATCGGGCCTACTTGGTCAGCAAAGCAGAGGCCCTATCCAAGGATGCCGTGCGATCGCGCGGCGTTGAGGATTGCAGGGTTATGACCCAGGCATTGTGGGTGAACCGCATGGGACGGCCTTTAAGTCAATCTCAGGTCGGGCGCTCGCTGACCGAAACGACCCGTTCGACGCTTGGCATTTCAATCAGCCCACACCTGTTCAGATCTTGCGGCGCTACAACGGCCGCCATGCACGCACACCACATGCCCCATCTTGCTAGCGCCTTGCTGCACCATGTCGACCCTCCGACCACGGAGCGCCATTACATCCGTGCCAATTCACTGGCGGCCGGTGCGATGCTGGCCAAGATTGTCAACGAGCTTTGAATACCAAGTCTTTGTTGAATTTGACGTGACTACGGGTGCGCGCTTCCACCCAATCGGGATCCTGCTCTCGATGTGCATCAAGCTGGGCGTGGTGGCGGTGCTGGGCCCGCCAGCCGTCGCCGTACTGTCTTCTAGTCTGCTCGTGGTATCGCTCTAGTCGTCGTGGGAGGGAGCCGGGAAGAGGAAGCCGCCCGAGGTGCAGCGCTCCTCCTTGCAAACATACGTCATTTTGCGGCGTCAGCGTTCGCGCCGCAAAATCTGATGCGGGAAGCTCGGCGCCACAAGGACCTAGGCGTTGCCGCAACATGGCCTCTTCCTGCTCGGTACAGCGACGAGTGTTTTGGTGCCGAAGTTTTCCATAAGCACAAGCAGAGCGAGGGATGAGTGAACGAGACGTCGATGCGCGCGCACGCCGGGGTGGACGGTCTGGTCTTGCGCATACGAGGACGAGAGCGAGGACAAGTCGCGTGGCATCGCCGTGAACGGCGATGACAAGCCGGAACCGCAAACCGCCCTTCGTCACGTCAGTTCGACGGTATCCGTTCTCAGACGACAAATGGTCGGCCGTATCTGAGTGGCTTGCTCAGCCTCTCGCAACGTCGTCCGCCGCCTGGCGGATGTAGGTCTGCACGTCACCGCCAGCGGCCTTATCGATGTCGTCAGGGGAAATGCCGTTCAGCATGGCGTCCGTGACGCAGTGAGCGGCCCAGATCGCAACTCGGTCGTGCCTGTCTGGCGCAGGCACCGGTTCCACGTTCGCAGCAACCCAACGACGGAGAAAGTTGTCCGGCATGGCCCCTGACCTCCATGCTTTCGATCCAGGCAAAAAAACGCCGGATGCTGAAGGGCGTCAAGGTCGGAGTTGGTATGAAGTCGCACAGATCAACAGTCGGAAACCGCGAGCCCTGTCACAACTCAGTTCTTGATCATCGCCGTTGCCAGCCGAGTTCCAAAGTGCCGTCGCTCCGCTCTTCATCTGTCTGATAACGCACCAACTTCGCTCTTGAATCGTCGCTTCTTCAGGCCGATTTTGTCCGTACGGAGAAGATCGATGCCTAGATACTTCGTCAGAGTAAAGGTGGACGGCAAGCTCTTGCCCGACGACGACCCTCCCGAGGAGTTCCCAGACCTGGAAGCGGTGCGAACGGTCGTGCTCGAAAGCGCGCGACAGGTCCTGAGCCAAGAGGTGCTCAAGGGCACCGCCGCCGGTCTAGACATCCAGATCGAGGTCGAAGACGAGAGAGGGCAACGGTTGTTGGTCGTGCCGGTTGACCGCGTCGTCGACACGGTCAGCCAAGTCTAGCGCCCCGGCCCTGTGCCGATCTCGGGCGTCCGACCAGCCAGCTGAACGGCGGCCGCATTGTAGTACGTTAGGCGGCGAGCGGCGTCGGTGGTGTAGATGGCCAGCGGGCAACGCATCCAGCAGTTCGCGGCAGAGAAACTCGGTAGCCAGCTTGTTGTGCATCTGTCCAGCGATGAATGGTGCGTAACCTGGCGGCTCTACCGTCCTGACGGAAGCCTACTGCCGCACGATGAATACCCAATGGCCGTCGCCCTGAAAATAGGTGCTGTAGAGCAAGCAGACGAGCGGTCCCCTGCTCGTTTCCGCCGTCCCTTCTCCGTGACTGGAACGTGCCTTTAGGCGTGGTGCAGTTCTGCTTCTTTCCGCATTGCAGGTCTGACGACCGGGTCACCACCTCCGCGCCGTCGCCGCCTGTATTGGGTGTAACGCCGGGGCGTGGCCATCAGCTACCCCACGCAACCCGTGGAGACCTGCCCATGCGGTCGCGGCGCCATCGCGCAGACGGCCGACTCCGGTGCGGCTGAACCGATAGTGGGCCTGCGACACGGCTTCGCCGCGCGCATTGCCCGAGAGGCCGCTGATTTGCGGCGTGAGCATAGCCGCGGCCAGGCTCATGCCGTCACTGGTCCGCAGTGTCGCCGCCGCAACCCGACTGCGAGCTTGACGATGCAGCTTTGCAAGCACCGGTGGCACCGCACTATCGCGAAGACGTACGCAAGTCGATGGCCACGAAGTAAGCAGAAAGCCGGGGCCGAAGGCGGCGAGCAGGTGCAGTCCTTTGCCTCCCGACTTGATGGCGTTGTCCAGGACGAACAGGGCCGTCGCCGACGACAAGTTGCCGTAGTGATGCAACGCATCCCATGAGTGTCCGAGATCGTCCTTGTTCAAACCGAGAATGTCCTGCGCCGTATCCAGCACTCGCCGACCGCCCGGATGCAGGAGAAAACCCTCGAACCGATCAAGGTCTTGATGATTGCGGACCAAGAGTCCGACCATCGGTCGATGCCAAAGTGGTCGTCACCCAATCCCCCCGTGGTGGCCACCTCACGCATTACGTGAAGCGTCGGACGCCTGCATCTAGGCCGCGAGCATTACATCTTGCATGGTTGCAACTAGCTCGTCCGCAGCGAATGGCTTCTGCACAATGGCGTTCGCCCTATCCAGCGACGAAGTCAGCCCAGCGTAGCCGGTGAGGACGATGACGCGCAGGCCGCGCTGATGCAGCCAATCAACCAGACCGAAAGTCATTTCGCCCTTGAGACTGAGGTCCACCAGGGCAAGCTCTGGTTTCTCATCAAGAGTCAGTCGCTCGGCCTCGACTATGGTGCTCGTCGGGCCAGTGACCACCATGCCAAAGTCGCTGAGTACGGACCCCAAGGCCTCGGCGACGTGCCAACTGTCCTCGATCGATGAGCACACGCACACCCCGTAGCGGATGCGCTTCCTCATGGTTCAATGCGCTCATTCGCGCCTCCGGCGTCCCGTCATAGCGACATCGCAGCATCGCCACAACTCAGCGACCGCGCCCAAGCATCATTTCCCGTTCCCAACTCTCCTCAATTATTAGGCTTGCCCACCGGATTGCCTGCTAACCTAGGTTAGTAGGCAACATCACTCTTTATTTCTTGATTGTATGTGTTGCCCCCTAGCGGCCGCCGTCACAAGCTCCGATTGATGGTTTGCAGCATGTCGAGAGCCGTGGCGATGGGCATGGTGTTCCGGTGTCACGCTCGCCCAGGCCGAGACGGTGGTCACACCCATCTGGACCTATCAGGTCTTACAACGAGACGACCACCGTGTCGGTGGTTGCCGGTGGATTGCTTAGACCGCCCAAAACATCGACGCCAGAGCCCGAATTTGTCCGTCCAAACTCAAACGCTCGTTCTGGCTACCCTCAAGCTAGTCAGAAATTTCGAGTCTGTGCGCAACTCCTGGAGTCTTGGGAGACATTAGGGTTGCTGTTGGCCTGTAACTGACTGCGAGCTCGGTCGACCTAGCGCCGTCAACGATTGCTAACGTCCGACGTCTGCGCCAAGTCCGTCCATGGCGTGAAAGCAGACGTTCAACTCCTGCTCCCATGACGACCGGTTTTGACCACTACAGACATGGGCTCGGCTCGATTTCGCTTCTGTCGCTGGCCGACAAGCTGGAATAGCAGGCGCGCAAGACCCGATGCTCGACGCGGAAGCCACAGTAGGGGGTAAACTGGGCGGCACTAATCCAGGTTAGGGAAGATCAGTGGGCGGCCGACTAAGTTTTGCGCGCGGGGTGAGGGCCCTTGTGTGGCGCGCGAGAGAGCGGCGCAGCGCTTGCAGGGGCCCTCGTACTCGGTGGCAGTTCTCGCGGTCCAGTGACGACGGAGAAACAACCAAACCGCGCAACTCGGCAAGCCGGTGGCAGTCCTGCAGCGTTTGATACCAACCCGTTCAAGTATCGAACCTGTCGCGCCCGTAACCGGCAGGCATGACCTGCAGTGCCGACTGCTTGATGCGCTCGGCATCGTCGGTTTCGCTGCACGGCAGACTGACAATGATGCGCGCCAGTGCCGTGCGGGTCGCCTCTATGTTTGCCGGTGTGACCGGGGTGTTGGATGCGATGGTTTCCCAGGCAGCATCGAACGCGTGACCAAACACTTTCAACCGATCGGGAGCGTACCTTGATGCAGTGGTGAGGAGTCTGGGCACTTCATGCATTGTGGCCTCCCAGCAATCGGCCGAGCACATTGATGATTTCAGACGGGCTCGCCGGCTTCTCCACCACGATGCCGCGATGGTAGATGTCGCCCAGGTGGCGGTAGCCGCTGTGCAACACGTAGGGCATATCGCGCTCGTTCAGCCGTAAGCACAGCGCATGGGAGTCACCATCTTTGAAGCCAAAGTCGAGCACGGCGGCGGATAGCCCGTCGTGTTCGACCAGGTGGGTGCCGGCCCCCAGCGATGCGGCGGCAAGCACTACGGGCGCCGGCCGCTTCGCAGGCACTGGCGATGTCCATGGCAATCACAGGCTCATCCTCAACAATGAGGATGGTGTGGCCGTCGAGACTTGTGCTCTGCACGCAGTGCCTTGCGGCGCGAGCTAGGCGCAATCGCCCGGGCGGCAACTCGCTACAGGCGGGTGCCGGTGTCCGAGCCGTCGATCATTCCCCAGCGGGTACGCAACAAAAACGTGAGGTCCCGTGTCCGCAGCTCAAGGAAACGGGATGCTGCGTTGCTCAGGGTTAACAGTACCGGCAAGGGTTGTGCGCGCACTAACTGAGGTTAGTGGGGCGCTGGTTTTTTGCGCCTAAGCGCGCACGCCATCCTTGCCGGCAAGGATGCGCTGCACAACCGCGACCACGGCCTGGTGCTTGTCCGGGGTCTTGGAGGTGGCGCTGGCTTCTTCGTGTGAGGTGGCGACATCGGTCAGCAGGTCGCGCGCATCCTGTTCGCTGATGAGCTTGAGGTCCGTCAGCGCCAGAAGCAGGGACTCGCAGATGCCAAGAGCGGCTGTGCCGTCGGCATCGCTAGGGCGTGCATGTTCGGCCATTTTGAATATCCCTTTCCAATGGAACCTTAAGGCCCGCCGCGCAGCCCCGCCCTGATGCAGATTGGTGAAATGCGGGTTTCTTCGGACTAAATGCCGTTAGAGATCATCCGGGCGGGACGTAGGCGCCGTTGGACGCCGCCACCAACCCCTTTCTGTCGAGGATGGTGATGACCTGGCGGCCGGCCCTGATCAGGCCTTGACGTTCGAGCGCTTTCACGACGACCGACACGTTTGGCCGCTGCACGCCCAGCATGATGGCAAGCAGGTTGTGGGTGAGCGGCAGCTCACGCCCGTCGATGCGATCGTGGCCCATCAGCAGCCAGCGCGCCAGGCGCGCCTCGTTCTTGCTGCGGCCATTGGCGATCGCCGTTTCGCTGGTCTGAATGAGGAAGGCGTGGGCGCAGTGCAGGAACGCCTGATGCAGGCTGGCGCTTTGTGCCATGGCCTGCCGCAGCTTGGTGGCACTGATGCGCTGGCCGGCGCCCGCCATCTGTATGTAGCTCGTGTGTTGGGCGCGATCCCGGCCCAACACCACGGCCAAGCCGGTCATGCCTTCGCGGCCGATGATGCCGACCTCGATGTCGTGCTTGCCTGGTCCGTTGGCGACCACCGAGGCGAAGCCGTGGTCGATGAAGTAGACCGTGTCGATGCGCCGGCTGCGCGTTTCGAGAGTTTTCAGCAGCGGAAGATCAACGGGCGCCAAGTGTGGCTGTAGCAGGGCTTGGTCCCCCGCCGTCAGTCGTGCCAGCACGCGATTTCGGGCAGGGGGAACTTTCTTAGGCATGGCTCTTTCCCAAAAGGGCAAGAGCACCAGCGGTCTCCTAGCCGTCTGCGCCCGAGGTGTCGGCAGACGATGCCGCAGTGTAGACCCCGCGCTGGCAATGACCTAATGGCAAGGTCCCAAGTACTAATTCATACCATCGAGCACCAGCCGGTGCTAACCTCGCGCTCGCGACACAGGGGAGCTGGATCGATCTCTGTTCAGCGAGAGGTCCCCATGCCCAACACACAGTTCGATAGCGTCCTGGCCAGGAAGCTGAGCACGTTCGTGGCCTTGGCGCCGGACGAACTGGCGTGCCTGGCGGAGTTGCAGGCCAATCCCCTCAGAGTGAAACGGGGCCGGCAGCTTACGCAGGAGGGGCAAACTGGCCACAAGGCCTTCATTCTCCGGTCCGGCTGGACCTGCAGCTATAAGCTGTTGCCCGACGGTGGGCGTCAGATCATCTCGTTCCCGATCGCCGGCGATGTCGTCGGGCTGCGCAGTGTCCTCCTGCGCACCGCCGATCATTCCTTCTCGGCGCTCACGGACTCGGTGGTCAATGCCGTGGAAGGCCCACAAATGCTGAAGTGTGTGACCGAGTTCCCGCGTCTGGGTGCCGCCCTGCTATGGGCCGCCTCCCGCGATGAAGCTATGGTGGTCGAGCATCTGGTCAATATTGGTCGACGCACCGCCATCGAGCGCACGGCGCATTTCTTCATGGAACTGGCGGAACGGTTGCACTTGATCGGGCGGGCGACGGAGACGGAGTTCAAGTGTCCCTTGACCCAGTTCGTTATGGCCGATGCCCTGGGGCTGACCGCCATCCATATTAATCGCGTCCTGCGGCAGCTGCGCGAGCAGGGATTGGTCACCGTGCGCCGGGGCAGCGTCAGCATTCATGATCTGGCCGGCCTCCGGAAGCTGGCCGGGTTCCAGGGCGGCTATCTCAATGCGCGCGAGTAATTGCCGGGCGCCCACCAAAAATACTAAGCCTCGCTGTGGCCAGAAACCGAGTCACCGGGCGGTTGCTGCCGGCGCGCAGCTTCGAGGCGATCTTCCGGACTGTCTATCGGCTTTAGCTCGTCACGCGGAGATCCCGCCCGAGTGCGAAGCGGCGGCCAGTTTGCTCGCCTAGAGGCGGGGGATAGCAGAAGTCCTACTGCGGTGTCCCATGGCAAGCTTGGTCCGTGCGTGGGATCTTTTGGAGCGCGTCTTTGTACCAACCCGGTAGAATGGGCGGCCAGCCCATGCTTCGCCGGACGCGGTCGATGTGTTTCTCAAACGCGCCGAAGTCTATGTAACCAATATGCCGCTCCGATCCGACATATCTGATGCCACCTCCAAGCTCAGGGCGATCGCTCCTCAGCAAGTTGGCAAAGTGGGTTTCGTCTCGCCCGCATTGCTGGACAAGTAGCACCCGGGCGATGACATCAGCCAATTTATCGAACAGCTGGTAGGCTGCGACGTTGCTCTCAAACAGGCCAAGCACGAAAAGGGCGGGATGCTCGCGCGAAAACGCACTCATGTAGAGGTCGGGCCGGCCCTCTTGCCATTGAATGAGTCCCTCCTCAAGGTACGGCAACTCCCAGCTGTAACCCGTCGCGTAGATGATAAGGTCGATGGCCTCGCGCGACCCATCATCGAAGACCACATCCGCGCCATTCAGATGGCTGATGTTGGGCTTCGCAATTAGGTCGCCATGGGCGAGATAGTGCAAGACCTGTGAGTTCACGATGGGGTGCGACTTGAGCACCTTGTGATCGGGCGCCTTCAGTCCGAAGCGCGTCAGGTCGCCGTTCAGCAGGCGCAGAAGCCGGCCTAGCAGAAACTGCGCTAGCCACGTGGGCAGGCGTCGGCCCCTTTCAACAAACACATCGAGAGGCTCGCCGAACACGTGTTTTGGGAAGAAATGGTACCCACGGCGCAAGCTGATGAACGCCGCCTTTGCTGAATGCGCCGCGTCGCAGGCGATGTCGCACCCGGAATTTCCCGCCCCGACGATGAGAACGCGCTTGCCACGAAATTCATCCGGGGTCCGATACGTTGAGGCATGGCGATGCTCGCCCGCGAACCTTCCCGAAAAAGACGGCACGCGCGGGTGCCAGTTAGCACCGCTTGCGGCCACGAGCCAGCCGTAGGACTTCGTCTCACCAGTCGCCAAGCGGACCTTCCAGCCCGTCGCACTCTGCTCGATCCTTTGAACGCCGGTATTGAAATGAATGTTTTCGTACAAGCCGTAGACGCGGGCAAATTCACGCAGGTAGGCCAGGATCTGTCGGTGCGAGGGATAGTCGGGATAGTCCGCGGGCATCTCGAAGTCGAGAAAATGCGATCTGGACTTCGAGGAGATGAAGTGGACGCTGTCGTAGATCGGCGAGCCAGAATTGGCCTGGTCCCAAATGCCACCCGCGGCGCTGTGCCGCTCGTAGACATCGAACTCGATGTGCAACCGCTTCAGCGCGCGCGCCATGGCAAGCCCAGCCGGCCCGGCACCCACAACACATACTTTCCGGTTTGCACAACGCTGCCGCATTTGTCGCCCCAGATCGTCGGTGGTGCAAGAACGGCCGTGCCAGGCGTGTGTCGCGGTCTGCCACCGACCTTTCGCAAAGCCTTCCAACCGCCGCCCGGCCAGAAGATCGGATATCTGCTGGCATCCGAAGCGTACGACGTTCGCGCTGTTGCCGCTCTAATGAACCGACGACACCCCCGAGTATGGCGTGTTGCTCGGGGTGCGCCGACACTGACTGGCCACGTACTGAGGAGGACTTACCGGGGCCAAGCCTTGACCCTACTCCAGCGGGCTTAACTTGGCGTGAAGCGTACGCTCCCTAACCTAGCTCCTAACCTAGCTCCCTAACCTAGGTTAGGGAGCAAATCGCTGGAGGCTAATACTATTAACGATCACGCAGCACCCGCACCGCCCTCGCTAGGCGGCGTTTGGCCTCACCTCGTCAATCATGTTCATGTTGCGTGTTCGGGTTGATCGACGGCTTGGGACACAATTGGCCAACGACCAATTAGGTCATGTCCTTTGCGAATGCGCCTAGCCGCGCCGCAGGGATAACATGAACAGCACCAGCTTGGTTGGTCGCTCGATCCTCGTCGTGGAGGCCGAGCCCCTGATCTCACTCGACATCGTGCACGCATTCGAGCGCTCTGGCGCTCAGGTTACGGCGATCAGTAAGCTGTCTGATGCTGCACGGCTTGTAGAGGCGAACGGGCTTTCGGCCGCCATACTCGACCACGGCATCGGACGCGATAACAGCTCCGCCCTTCGCATCCGTCTTAGGGAGCGCGGCATCCCATACGTCATCTACACGGGATACGACAAGGTGAAAAAAATGGTGCCCGAGGGCGAACCGCGGGTCTCTAAGCAAGCGAATCCTGACGCGCTGGTGGCGATGGTGGCGGGACTTCTGCAAGAGCGGTTGGCTGCTGAGTACCATGGTGCCTGAAATGGCGACGGCCGCCCATGTAGGCGGCCGCTTCTGCCGAGCGCCGGTCCCCATCCCTCCCCGGACGTACCGGCGCTCTTTTCATCTTTCAAACCCGCGCAATCACGTACACAGAAATAGCAACGATGGTGGCGAGGACGAACGCGAGCACGATGCCAAGGATCGTAGCTCCGCGCTCCTCGCGCTCTACGTCACGGGACTGGCGGTCAGTGCGTTATGTGTGCCCATGCCCGAAAACCCAGACGATGGGCGGAGCGTCCCTCGCCGAACTGCTCGACGTTGTCAGCGCCAATCACGGCGAGCCTCAGCGACGTTGATGCGCGGTTCGCCTATCCCTGATGTCGTCGAGCAGTTCCCGCGCCGCCAGGGTTTCGTCGCACCGCCAAGCCACGCAACCGCGGCCCCGTCTCCCGGGCTGTCGCAGCATGCCGCGCGCCATATCATTGGCGCAACACTCGGCGCGGTCATTCTACTCGTGCTGATAGGCCTGATGCGCAGAACCTAGCGGGCGTCGAGGCACGCACAAGATTGTTTGGCTCCAGTAACGAATAAAGCTTGAGTTGGAACGTTGTTGTAGCGACCTGCACCCCGCACGCGGGTCTAATTGGACAGGCCGTCTCACCCCGCACGAGGCGGCCTTTTCCATTTCTGACCACAACATAAGCGCCGGCCTGCATGCAAACATCAAGGCTCTCTCCTGTTTGTGATCAGCGCGCTCGTGCCTTGAGAAAGGTCATCCCTGGCGGGAACGGCTTTGCCTCAAAAAGGGGCCGGCCAATCTGCGTCGCTGTCCCCAGGTTGAAGCAGAATGGGGAGCAATAGCGCTTGTCCTCATACCGTCAAGGCGGCCAGAACGCAAACCACAACCTTTCGGCGCCACCGTGAAAGTCAGTGACGTTTACACAGCATACAAGCGGTGTTGCTTCGATGTTGGCGAGGTGCCCGCCTCAACTAGGCACTTCTCAACCTCCGTGCTTGCGGTAGGAAACGGCGCCCCACACACAGCCCAGCGCGGTCTTAGTCTTTGGCTGGGACTCTCCCCGCGAGAGATGCTGCGCAACGCCGTTTCCCGAGCCCTGCATCGCACGCCCCGCAGCTCTGCGCACTGATGCAGATCAGTTGGACGGTTTGTAACGACCCCAGCGCAGCAGCAAGTCTTTACTTCATGGCCTACTACCTGCTCTTGCTCTCATTGCTGATGGTGTTTGGCTTCGTTCTCACTACCCAGCTCTGAATGTGGAACTTCCACCCGCGAAGCGCGTTGTGATTGTGGCGGCGGCGCACGCCCATAGGAAAGTGCACAATGTACCAAGCTCATTGCCTCATTGAGGCCGAGCACTTCACTCCGCAGATTACGGCCCAACTGCTCAATATCTTTGATGCCGCATGGGCCGGCTGCAAGACCAAGAATGTTCATGCCGCCTGCACCGTTGCCGCCGCGTTGTGTGCGTTGGCGAGGGCCGGTCAGAACTCACCGGATCGTCTTAGCCGATACGCAAAGTCTGTCGCCGCTGACCCAAAGAAGTACAGACCGAAGCTGACCGATTTTGCTGGGTGATACGTGCGTTGCCGCAGCGAGAATAGCGGCGCTTTTCCGCGGACACCAACAATGCAGAACGAGTCAAGGAAATCACGTCAACTGGACGCGGCACTCGAGATGACATTCCCCGCCAGCGATCCGCCTGCGATCGGGGAGCCAACGGGCACAGAGCCACCGCGCCGCCCCGTCGACCGTCGAACACCGCGGATCACCAAAGCGCAGATAGAGGCGGCTCAGGGCAGAAGGCATCGACCGCAGAAACAGGGCGGTAGGCCGGACCCGGACGCACCTCTAGAGCCGGTACCGAATGTCAAAGGCAAGAACCGGTCTCGTTGAAGCCAGCACACAAAATGGCCATGGGGCGAAGGCGTTCTTGATCGCGTGGTAGCAGCCGCACGAAATCTGCCCCAAGCCTGGCCGGTTGGTGACGGCAATTGTGTGGTGCGTGGTCACAAGGATCTGGCGCCGCCTGCAAGCTACGCGCACGACCTTGTTGACGGCGGACCGGAAAGGATCACGGGCAATTGAAGCAATTCCGGAGTTAAGGGAGCATCGTGACGACGACCAAGTCTGACCGCCTAATGCAGCGAACCGCGGCCTGCCGTCCGTTCCTCGCGCAGTAGTTGCTCGACAAACCCCCGAAGCTCCTTCTCCGTCAGGAGTCTGACGTCGAACCATCTGGAGCCAATCGAAATGACAACGATGCTCGATCACGACGCGCCGTAGGTCGATCTGATGTGCTTGGCCTCACGGCGCGTGATCTGGGTGGCATTGAAGTAGCGCACTATTGAGCCATACCACTTTTACACTGTGTCGGTTATCGCTGTTCGTTACATATTCCTTCGATCAACCCGACGGGCGGCGGGTGCCACACAAGCGCAACGCATCCTCTTGCATCATTGCTTTCGAGATCGCTTGAAACATGTAGAACTCTAAATCAGCGTCTATTGCTTCCTCGACGTCTTCGCGTTCGAGACCCAGCATTGCACCGTCATTCAAGAGCCGCGCCGCGAGCTTTGAAGCTTCTGAATGCCGAAATTTGGATGCGACTGGCTGCGCATGCTCGTTGGCCCAAACGACCACAAATCTGTTCGTATGAACGTTTATACCTGCACCTCATTTTGTTACATGCCGCTACCGATTTGCTGTGGTCACCTTCCAGCCCGACCCCGCCCATGAATCTGAAGATGCAGGGCGCTGGCGAGCGCTCGAATAGGGCTCAACTCACCTTTGCAAGGTAAAACTCCTCTAGGAGCTTATTTGGAAGCGGTCCTCTCCACTTTTCCTTCGAGCAACTTTCCGCATGCCCGCCAGAACGTTAAATCGGTCTTGTATGTCCCCATTGTTTTCAGATGGTCACGAACCACGTCATCATAATCTGTGAAGCGCTTGACCTTGAGTTCAGCGACCGCAGCTGGATTGGCCAGAACCGCCTCTACACACAGTGGCATGAGCGCATTCGTGACCGCTTCGGATGCGAAGGTGTTCGCTCCGCCGGCCGTATACCAGCCGGCACCAAAGGGAAGCGCGAAGAGCATGATGATGGCTCCCACACCTGCGCCGACCGCGCGATGCTTCCATTTCTCTTCCATGACATGACCTTTCCGTAGATTGCTAACGAAAGTGCCTCCGCTATTGGGCACGATGCTGGTGTCGAGCCAAGGTTCGGAAAGTACCCATGTCGTTGTGTGCGCTGTGTGCCAATAGCTCGATACAGGCGCGGGAGCACTGCCGAGCCATTGTTGTAACTTTACGTGGCTGGACCGTATGGCAATTAAAGCGCGGGACTATCACGCGGAAACTTGTGCGGTTAGCGGTGCACCACGCAGCAACAGAATGGCCGACGAAATCGGCGCACCACGAACATGAGGTGAACAAACTTGGTCCCACTTCATCTTAGCCCCACAAGGAGAGCGCCATGGCCCAGAGTTCACAAACGCGGGGATCGGATCCCGTCACCGATCTGAAGCACAAGGCTGCAGATCAGTTCAACAAGGTAGCTGGCCAGGCCGAGGACATGCTCAGCCGCGTCACCGAACAGGGCGCGAGGCCACCAAGTGAGTGGGCGAGGTCGCCGGCAACTTCAAGGGTGCGGAGCCGTCATTTATCGTATTCCGCAAGCGGTGATCCTGAGTAAGGCTGTCGACTAAAGTCGGCGTAGTGTAAGCGAGCCACGTTCGCGCTGGCTCGGCTCTGGCCAAGTATTTTGCGCTGGCCAGCGCTCTCCGATTATTGAGTTGCCATCAGATGCCGACATCGGATTGCTCGATATCGTGCGACATTACAGCTGACGGCGCGACCAGCTAGGGCGTGACGATCGGCCATTGAGCAACGGTTTCGCATCGCTGCCCGTAACGGTGATTGTGCTGTCCCGGCCCACGGCGCCTAACTTAGCACGCCGCCTTTCCGCATCATTAACGGCTTGCCGTTGTGAAATGAACAAGCCTACGCACTCGCGACCTGCGCGCAACGACCAACCATAGTCAGTCGGCTCGATATGGAAATCGGTTTTCCTCGCTGTCATCGCAATCGCACTTCACCCGCAGCGAGGTCGTTCCTCGGGGATAGGGGACCGATCGTCTCAACGATTGCTCCCGCATCCGCACCTGTCGCTGCGCGGGCCGCAGCAATAGCCCCTGCTGCATCCGCAATCGCAATATCGCATGTGTGTAGTATCGGCGACCCGCCACCAGGGCGTAGCATGGTGACCCGCATATTCCAGCCTGATACCGTCTCTGCCATTGCTCTCATATGGGGACGCTTCCGAGGAATACCCAGCTCTATGTTTGAGAGTGGCCAGTGGCATCTCGAAGGGTGAACTTTGTCGGCCGAGTTAAGCGCTCGTTATGCGCTAGGATTTTTGGAGCGTGCAGCAACTAGGGCGGTGGACCGAGCCATAGCGCTTACGACCAACGCGGTTCTTTGGCGATCTGCGGCCGGCAGCAGGCACTACTCCAATGCCTAGTAGCGCCCCCTGCTGCACCGCCGGTGGCCAGACAAATGCCACGGCGTCCCGCAGGGGCAAAATGGAGGTCGCAGCGCGGCCAATCCCTTCCGATCCCAAGAACTACGAGCGGTACCTTGCTCTTGCTCGCGACGCAGCACAGCGCGGTGACCTTGTAGAAGCCAAAAACCTCTATCAGTAGGCAGATGCCTGACAGGGCTGGCGTAGATAAGTAGCTCGCCGCTTTGTCGTCAGCCAGCGCGGATCGTTCGGTTGCGTTCGCGCTACCTTACGCGAATGCCTTGGACGCCCCGCGCCTGTCTATCGCTGGAGCGCTTTTTTAGACATGCAAGAGCGCGTTTTACATTCACGAGCGCGTTGATGTTATGGCCGCAAGGTACAACGGTGTTGAGGAAGCTGAGGCGGTCAATGAGTACGCTTAGAAGCTCCTCGTTTGTTGTGCCGTCGCATGTTTCGACAAGCCCGGCACCCGGTGCGGCTTGCATCTCAACAAACTGGACCTGTTGTTTGACGCCGTCGGCCCTATGGCTGTCGAGCGTGTACTTGTGACCTGGGACAACGATATGCATCGGAGACCATAGCACCCTTTGGTGCGTAGACGCAGTTCTTCACAGTCGCGGCAGCGGAAGATGTGATCCCTAAGAACATCTTGCGCCTGCTATCGCAGCAAGTTTGCAAGCGTGACATGTCGTATCTCCAATCACGCTTTCGAAGTGGCGGATACGACGAGTGGCAATTCTTCGCGATCTGCTCTAGTGCCAATCTGCACGATGGCTTTCAGCTGACGGTTCGTCAAACCTACGACCGTCCCGCTCCTGAACCCCTTCGCCGGCTAGGCGCCATCCTGTAGAAGCATCTAAGGCCACATCGTTGACGGGGGGCAAACTCGGAAACTACCTAGTTGGCCGCTGTCAGCATGGGAGCCGTTTCTCGGAGCCCAAAGACGACCAGTGCAAATTGCCCGATTACGGCAGAGCTCATCAGCGACTATGCCGCCGGTAGGCTCGACCCCGAGGATGTGCGGGCGATGAGGCAATCGCGACCGCGGTCGCGGCTGGCCGCAAGGTCAATTGGAGAATGACCATATCTCTTGCGAGGCCTGTGGAGGAGGGAGCTGCAATCACGCGCTAGAGACGCATGAAATGGGGGGCGGGTCAGCCCATCCCGCTCTGCGTCTTCGCCGATCGCGACGGTCAAGCTGAAGATTCATGCCTATGTTGAGCGCCGCGGAGAATAGGATTGTCGGCCCGATCCCTCGTCAGGGCAGCCTCGAGTTCAACGGGGTCAATGGTCATCACCCGCCTTTTTAAGCTGGTGGTGCCGACGCTAGGCAGCTCAATCGTCGTCGAAACGCGGCGATAGGCGAGCAACGACAAGTTTTCGATACTCACATCAACCGTTTGGACCCGGTAAGTACCAGCGGGTTGGATTCCATCAATGTCCGCAAGGGAGAAGGGCTGCATGAATGTCACCGACATGCGCGTTGTCCGTCCTGCCATGTCGCTGTTCCAGTAGGATCTGCTTGAGTTCGTATGGCAGACCGATACCCGCTTTGAAGACTTGGATGGGCACGGATCTGACAGTGAAGCGACTGAATTGCGGCGTGAAGAGGCGACCGTCGCACCGTAAGCATTAGCCGGTAACGGAAAGGCGAAGGCAGCCTCGGAATGTACTCAGATTGGGGGCTGCGTCACTGCAAGCGGAATACAATCCCGAAGGGCCATTGCGGCTTCTGGTGGTTGCCGCCGGACTTGCTTTGCTAGCCAGCGAACCGCCGGTCTGGAGGTGGTCCTTGCCTGCGGCTCAGAGAATTCGTTCCGATATGCCTTCAGTTTCGCTAGACCGGTTAGCATCTGTGCAAGCTGGACGCGCGCCCTCTTCGCTTGGTCTCCATTAGGCGCGAGGGAGATGGCTTGGATGCAGTGGTGCTCGACGTGCAATTCGCTGCGGGCAATGATTCGATCCAGCTGCTCTCGCATCATCACTTCACTGGCCGACATGCTGATCCCCCCATTGCGCCAACTTTCGAGACCCACCAGCGCGCTCGTAGCTACGCCGTCGCAAGTGCTGACGATAACTGCAGCCGGGATGTCGAACGTCCACCTGACGCCTCAGGTCCGACTCTGGACGACAGGGCGGTGTTCGATTGCTGTCTAAACCTCATCGAATTTCCTCTTACCGCACACAACTCCTGGAGTGCGATGCTTTGTGCTGCTGAAAGGCAAAGAACGAAGCCCCAAATAGAGCCGGGGCTTCGTGATTAACGTTTCTCAATCCAGCTCGCGGCACTGGCGATAGCGCTGCCACCAGTAGCGACTGCCGGTGGCGTTGGCCTTGCGTCTTAGCCACGAACAGTCGCCGTGATAGTAACCGTCGTAGAAAAAGAACTCAGCTCCCGGACCCCAGGAGTACCGAACACCGCGATGGCGATCACTGCCTTGCCATCCAGCGACACCAGTCTTGCGGTTCCGGTTAGTGCCGTCGCGAGCGGTGCGGTCGGCGCCGTTCACGGCCGAACTCTTCCTGTGTTCACTGCTTTTGACGCGCGGTAAGCTCTGGCCCCGGTCGCTTGGGCTTACCCGTGCGGAAGGCGCATCCTTCGCGCGGTCATTGCCTCTTGCACTGTCGCCACCACGTTGGCGCTCACCGCCTTTCTGCTCAAATTGCACCAGCTGAAAATTCTTCTGAGCGATGTAATCGGGCAGCGAAAGTGCCTGTACGGTAAGTGGAGCGCCGGCGATCGCCAGCGCCGCTGTCAGGGTTCCAGTTCTCCAGAATGGCCTCATATCGTACTCCTATGTGTGTCTGCGATCTCGCCGCGCGTTGCTGCTCAATCCTACGGGTGGGGGCTACGCGGACGAGTAAGCCAAGGTCTCAAGCAGCCCAGCGCATGAGCGCATGGCTAGCGGTCGCTGCCTAGGTTCGGAACCTACTCACCTCGACCGCGATGGGTGAATCCGCACGGCGTTCGCTGCAGAAGGCGCGCCGCGTCGACTACGACGATGTCGCGCGTGACTGCCTCAGACGGTCGACAACTGGATATCGCTTGAACCTCAAGTTCCGACGAGACTGCGCGGCGCTATCAACACACGGTTGATCAAGGCATCCACAAAGTAGGAACTAGATTGTGCGTGTGGTGAGGGCTCTTCGAACGGATGACCGGCTCACCAGAAGGACGGCGCCGGAGCGCGCCTGTTTGGGGTGGCAAAAGAATGCGCTTTCGCCTGCAGTCGCCGCTTCAGCGCTAACGTCCAGCTTGGGTCATCGCATCATTCTTATGATCGTGAAGGAAGCGCGCGATCTGCGCCTTCAGTGGCGCCGAATGACAAGGTTCGCCCATCGACACGGCATGCGCGAAACCACGCCGTTGGATTTCGGTAGGTAGAACATTCCACTGCGCGATCACGGCGGCGCCGAGGCATTGCAGAATGTGCTCCTCCTCCCGCACCAGGGCGGCAGGCTGATCGTGCCTGTAAAGCACTGACCCCAGGCCGCCACCTTCATTGTCCCATCTGGCAAGGGCTCGCGCGAGCTGGTTGCGAACGACCGGCGCACCTCTCTGCTGCTCTTCCATCATGCGTGGCATCCTCGGTCGGTTGGCAATTGCACACCGATTGGTGCACATGCAAAAAAGCGGCCTAGCTCCGCGGGGCGAAGCCAGGCCACCGAAATGGGCAATAAGCACGAGTACGCAAAACAGATCTCATGCCGCCCCAGGCATGAGCGCATGGGGTGGGTGTTGCTGCAAAGGTGTGGAATATACCTACTTGCGACGGGGCTATCGCCGTAAGACGCCGGAAATTAGGTCGCGTTAGTGCGCCCTTCGAGCGGTTGTGCTAGCATAGAACTTGGGCCGTGAGCGTTTCCCGTTGTGGAAACCAGGGCCCGCGAAAGCCACGACAATGACGGGACGAATGGGGCGACTGGCCGATCAGGCCCGATCGCCGCCAAACGGGCGCACGTTGGCGGAGCGCGGGAGCGTTGATTTCCCAGTCGTCGCATTGGGGGCGTCTGCCGGTGGTCTAGACGCCTTCAAGAAACTCTTCGACGCCTTGCCCGCTAACAGCGGCATGGCGTTCGTGCTGATCCAGCATCTCGATCCGACGCACGAGAGCCTCATGGTCGATCTGCTGACCGGCCACACGCCAATGCAGGTTCTTCAGGCGACAGACGGGATGCAGCTCGAGCGCGACTGCGTATATCTCATTCCTCCAGGCGCGTATTTGGCAATCGAGGGCGGCGCCCTCCGGCTCTCCAAACCACGGGAGCGGCATGGTACGCGCATGCCCTTCGACTTCTTCCTGCGCTCGCTGGCCGAAGAATGCGGTGAGCGTGCCATCTGCGCCATCCTCTCGGGGACCGGTACCGACGGCAGTCTCGGATTGAAAGCGGTAAAGGAGAAGGGCGGTCTCGTCATCGTGCAAGACCCGGCGGAGGCCGCTTTCGATGGCATGCCCCGCAGCGCCATCATGAGCGGCGGTGCAGACCTCGTATTGACGGTGGCAAAGATCCCGCAAGCACTTGTCCGCTACGGCCGTCAGACATACGTCAAGGCGAGGCCAACGGATGTCCGATCGGCCGATACCATCCAAGAAGCGTTCGCAGGCATCATCGATCTCTTGGCCGCAAAGACCCCGCATGATTTCTCACTGTACAAGCAGGGCACGCTGCAACGCCGGATCGAGCGTCGCATGGCCATGGCGGGTATCCAGAGTGGAGCGGACTATTTTCAGGTCCTACGTGAGGATTCTGGTGAACGTGAGCTCCTTGCCAAAGACCTCCTCATCAACGTCACCCACTTCTTCCGCGATCCGGTTGCCTTTGATCTGCTAGGGGAGCAAATCATCCCTGAGCTCGTGCAGCGGCAAACACTAGATCGCCATCTGCGCATCTGGGTACCGGGGTGCAGCACCGGCGAAGAAGCTTATTCGATCGCGATGCTTGTTCTCGAGCAGATCGCGGCCGCAAAACGCAATATCAAGTTGCAGGTCTTCGCCTCCGACATCGACGCGGATTGCGTAGCGTTCGCCCGCAACGGCATCTATCCCGAATCGATCGAGGCCGACGTGGCGCCGGCGCGGCTGGCTCGCTTCTTCACCAAAGAGGACCACAGCTATCAGGTCGTGCGTGAATTGCGTGAGGCGGTGGTGTTCACCAGTCAGAGCCTGCTGGCCGACGCGCCGTTCTCCCGCCTCGATCTCATCTCCTGCCGCAATCTGCTCATCTATCTGGGTCCAGAGGCGCAGCGTAAGATTCTGTCGCTTTTCCATTTCGCGCTGCACGAAAACGGTGTGCTCTTTCTTGGATCCTCCGAAACGGTCGGCAACGTTTCGGATCGGTTCGAGCCGATCAGCAAGAAGCACCGGATTTACCGGCACATCGGTCACAGCCGGCCGGGCGAGGTTGAATTCCCGCGAGGGACCAGTGCTGCTGGCCGTTCTCTCGCAAAGAGCGCGGCACAGCAGACAATGCCCCGGCGGCTCGGCCTCGGCGAGCGATCGCAGCGAGCTTTGCTCGAAGCCTATGCGCCGGCCTCCGTCCTGATCAATGCCAAGCACGAGGGCCTCTATTACTTTGGATCGATAGACCGCTATCTCAAGGTTGTCTCGGGCGAGGGCACACGGGACGTGCTTGCCATGGCACGCGAAGGGTTGCGCACCAAGCTGAGATCGGCAGTCCAGCGCGCCAAACAAGACCATGCGCGTGTTAACGTCACAGGGGCGCAACTCAAGCGCAATGGGAGCTCGATCGGCGTAAGCATAACCGCCCTACCGGTTGAGGGCGAAAACGAGGAACTGTTCCTTGTCAGCTTCATCGACGATCGCATACCTGAGCTGAGCTCAGTCAGACTTGTCGAATCGGCAGCCGACATGTCGCGCGTTACTCAGCTCGAGCAGGAGCTCGCGGCGACACGCGAGGATCTGCAGAGCGCTATTCGTGATCTCGAGATGGCCAACGAGGAACAGAAGGCGATCAACGAAGAGGCCATGTCCGTCAACGAGGAGTACCAGTCGACCAACGAGGAACTTGAAACGTCGAAAGAGGAGCTGCAATCCCTCAATGAGGAGCTTACAGCGCTTAATAGCCAGCTGCACGAGACGGTCGAGCAGCAGCGCGCCGCGTCCAACGACCTTCAGAGCATCCTCAACAGCACCGATGTGGCGACCCTCTTTCTGGATGCTGACCTCAACATCCGCTTTTTCACGCCGGCCGTAAAATCCCTTTTCAACGTTATCGCTTCCGACGTCGGTCGACCGCTTGGCGACCTGACGCGCCGTTTCGAGGACGACGATCTCTTGCCTGACGCGCGAACGGTGCTAGCGAGCCACGCGCCTGTCAGGTGCGAGGTCAAAGCCGAAGACGGCAGCTGGTTCATGCGAGGGGTGCTTCCGTATCGGAGTGGGGATGGCCAAGTCGAAGGGCTGGTCATCACGTTTTCCGGCATTTCCGAGATCAAAGCTGCCGAACGGGAAATCGAGGCGGCGCGCGCGTATCTGGACAGCATTATCGCCACCATCCGCCAGCCTTTGGTCGTCCTCGACGAGGATCTGCGCGTCATCTCGGCGTCGAGCTCATTCCACCGCATCTTTTCTGTCAAATCCGAGGACCTTATCGGTCGATCCCTTCGGGCTGCTAGCGATCACCTCGATGTACCTGCGCTCCGGGAGTTCCTGTCCTCGATCCAAGCCCGAGGCACCACCATCAACGATCAGGAGGTCGAAATGGAGTTGCCGGGCTTGGGGCGGCGCTCATTTTCGATGAGCGCTCGCGTGCTGCGTGAGGAGCCTTCGGCAAGGCGCAAGATCCTGGTGGCCATCGTTGACGTCACTGATGTGAAGCGCGAGAGCAAGGCTTTGGAAGTCGCGAAATCCGAGGCGGAGCGGGCCAATGTCGGCAAGTCGCGCTTTCTCGCGGCGGCCAGCCATGATTTGCGCCAACCTCTGCAAACCATCAGCTTGCTGCAGGGAATGTTGGAAAAGCGTGTTTACGATAAGCCAACGCTGAAACTCGTCCGCAGGCTTGACGAGACGGTGAGCACGATGTCGAGCCTGCTCGACAAGCTGCTCGACATCAACCAGCTCGAAGCCGGGATCGTGCGCCCGGCGATTATCGATTTTCCGGTCAAGAGCCTGCTCGACGAGCTCACGACCGAATTCGCGTATCACACGGCGGCCAACGGTCTAGATTGGCATGTGGTGTCGAGCAGTCTTACCGTACGCAGCGATCCCCGACTTCTCGAACAGATTATGCGCAATCTGCTGTCGAATGCGGCGAAGTACACCAACCACGGCAAGCTTCTGCTTGGCTGCCGCCGGAATGGGGGCAACGTCCGCATCGAAGTCTGGGATACTGGCCCCGGCATCCCGGAACTGGAGCTTCAGGCAATCTTTGAAGAATTCCATCAGCTCGACAATCCCGCACGCGAACGAAGCAAGGGCCTTGGTCTCGGTCTCGCCATTGTGCAGCGCCTAGCCGACTTGCTCGGTCATAAGATCGACGTTCGCTCTCGTTTGGGTGCAGGCTCCGTCTTCACCATCGAGGTACCGCTTGGACGGCCTGAGCTGGCTGAGGTGCCGGCTCCGAGCCAGAACGAGACAAAGGTGAGCACGCCCTCCCGCGGCACGGTCCTCATCATCGAAGACGACCCGGCCGTGCTTGAAATGCTCCAACTACTTTTCGACGCCGAGGGTCATCGGACTGTCGTCGCCGCAGATGGACTCAAGGCGCTGGAGTTGACCAAACGGTCGGCCGTGCCGGACTTGATCATCGCCGACTACAACCTGCCGAAGGGGCTCAACGGCCTCGAGACCATCACAAGGCTGCAAGGTCAGGCTCAGCACGCAATCCCGGCCATTGTACTGACAGGCGACATCTCAACCGATAGCCTGCGTGAAATTGCCGGCCACGGCTGTGTACACCTGAACAAACCTGTCAGGGCTAAGGAATTAACGCGCATTGCCCAGTGCCTCATAGCTAGGCCGCGCCTGGCAGCGTCCGACAGCGTCCAGCTGCCCCTTTTGCTGGACGGGGATAGGTCCTCCACCATATTTGTCGTCGACGACGACCGCGCCATCCGCGACGCGATGCGCGATCTGCTGAGCGAGAACGGGTATGCGGTGGAGCTTTTCGCCGACGGGGAGGCCTTCCTCAGAGGTTATCGTCCAGGCCGCGAAGGCTGCCTTTTGGTTGATGTGCTGATGCCCGGCATGAGCGGCGTCGAGCTGATCGAACGCCTCAAAGTCGAGGGCCATCAACTTCCAGCCATCATGATTACCGGTAGCGGCGCGGTGCCGATGGCCGTTCAAGCGATGAAGGCCGGAGCGGTGGATTTCATCGAGAAGCCAGTGGGCCACGAAGAGCTGCTCGCCAGCGTAAAGCGCGCGCTCGATCAGACGCGGGACACCGCCACGCTGTCTGTACGTCGGGATAAGGCTGCATTAAGCGTTGCCAGTCTGACCACGCGTCAGCGCCAGATCTTGGATCTGGTCCTCGCCGGTCACCCGAGCAAGAACATCGCCGTCGATCTCGGCATCAGCCAGCGCACGGTCGACAACCATCGGGCGGCCATCATGAGGAAGACTGGCTCGAAGTCCCTTCCGGCCCTGATCCGCACAGCGCTCGCTGCGGCTTGAGCAACCAGGACCGCCGCCAGTCGGGCTCGGAAAGTACCCAGTGGCCAAGCATGCGGCATCCCCCAAAAAAAGAAATGCGACCTCGGATGGGGGGACCCGAGGTCGCTGATCATGGGTTTGCTGCCTGTAGCTCAAGGCGCTGGCGTTGCCTGGGGTAGGCACCGCCTCCCAAAAAGACCCAACCGGGAGGGAACGTCCGGAGGGTCTCCGCAATAGAAGCGCGTGACGTACCGTTCGCCAGACTCGGAAATTACCTATGCCCTGGCTGGTATCTCACAGGTTGGTTTTCATCCCGGCGGCTCAGGCGACTCGCCGCACGAAACGTATGAGGATGAGTAGAACGACCGCGCCGGCAGTAGCCGAGACGATCTGTCCGGTAACATTGCCGCCTGGGAACAGCCCGAGCTGTGGCAGCAACCAGCCTCCAACGACAGCGCCGACGATACCGACCACGATATTTCCCAAAAGTCCAAAGCCGTAACCCTTGACGATGACGCCTGCCAAGAAGCCTGCGACCGCACCGATGAGCAACAAGATCAATAGAGCTTCAGCTTGCATGATTGTTCTCCTGCGGTTGTTGGATATCACACTGCGTCTGCATTCCGACTGCGCGCAGCCGAGCACGCTTCCTGGTGGCTCCTTCCGTCGGAGCCTAGCTTTACGGGCATTTGGGTTGGTCTAGCCCATCTAAAGCGCGATGCTGGGAATTTGCTCGCGCGAGTGTGAAGACACCAGAATCGGAATGTACTCAGGCATGAGGCCTTAACACACAAGCGCGGCATGGTCTGCCGGTCCTGCGACGTCAGCGCTAGGCGAGGTCTCCCGCATATGGGTCCCGATCCGAAGATCGACGATGCATACTCGCGATTAAATCTCTTCCAACTGATCCCGCTGTGAGTGCCGGGACATGCGCAGAAACTGCCCAATAAGGATTCTCTCGTATGTCTCTTCAACTCGCTGAGCAATTTCTTCGCGATTGGAGCCAGCTACCTGTTTGGCGATCGCTGCCGTAATCGATGCTTTGATCCGCGTTTTGTTGACGGGATCTCCTGGATCTAAGGTCTGCACTAGGGTCTCCCTTTAGGAGCAGATTTTTGCCGCCCGCCCGAGCACGGAGCGATGATCGTCATCGGCGGAAACTCGGGTCTGACGTCTGCGGCGGGGAGGCTGTGCTGAAGGCTGGTGCATCAGCAGGATCGCCGGGCGATACTGGTTGGCGGCTTGTTGCAACTACGACGGCAGCGACGCCTAGTGCAGCACAGATCAGAATTTTCGCGACTGTGGAGCCAGTCATGCCCCCAAGGCTGTGCGCCTTCTCAGCCAACGGCCCTTTGGAATTGCTGCGGCGTGGCAAGAGCTCAATCAAGCGACCGGCTATTGCCTTCGAATCCGCCTGTGCCCATTGGCCGGCGGGCAGTCGCGCTATCGACGTAGCCAATCTCTGCGTGGCGATGTCCTTCGGCAGCTCCGATAACTCAGCTGCCTCCTTCCAAGGGTCCAGCTTTAGTCGCGCTAGCGCAGATAGGACGCTGAGCGGTGTTTCATTTCTGTCCGCGCCGATCCGCGCGTAAAGAAAATCGTCGAACTCGGGTCTAAAGAAGGATACGGAAGCAGCAGGTGTCACTATGACCACCAATCAAATCGTGTCTAAGCGTAAGGCAGACAGATGAGAGCGCAGCGCTGCCACCACATCACTAAGTAGACCTGTCACCTTGCAGACCTTTGTGACGTGATTTTCGCCACCGGCACGATGGCGTCGAGTTTGAGGCCCTCAACGCGTGCTTCGAAGCGCTTGCATGTGCGCAGCCAGTCGCGCTTGGTCATATGGCTTCTGGCATCCCACATCCGCATGCAGTCGGCGATGGCATCCTCATACGCGTCCTGAGGAAACCGCCAGCGGCGCGACTCGTTGTTCGGCGATATCACGACTACGCCCTGGACTGTTGCTGCGGGGGTAGGACCAGTAGTGCGGAAGAGTCTCCTCCTGACCAGGTACGAGAGCACGAACACCCACGTCGTGCCCAGGTTCGGAAAGTGCCTATGTCAGTCGTGCGAGCGCCATCTACCGAGATCGATCGACCGAAACGTCACGGAAGCGCCGGTCGGAGCTGAAAAGAGTCCGCTCGTTGGGACTTGGCGGACGCAATTTCCCGTGCCGAGAACGAGCACGGATTACGAAGCCGTGAACAGTCTGTCGTCCTTCTCTACCTCGGCAAGAGAGGCACCGTTCTTCGGCGGAGTCATTAAAGTCGGCTCAGCCTTAGACTTCAAAATGCCCTCGCTTTCGCCAGCGAGCAGACCATGGGTGGCGAAGTACAGAACACGATGGCGCGCGAGAGTCCCATCGTTTGATAGTGCCAGCGGTACGCCGGTTCGCGCGCTGGGCGCGGCATTCAAACTGGCATTCGTACCTGAGCCCTTGGCACAGGGTCGATGTTAGAGGCAACCGCGTCGATGTTGCCTACTCGCGTTTGCCAAACAGAGACAGCAGCATCGTGAACATATTGATGAAGTCGAGGTAAAGGCTGAGCGCGCCCATGATGGTGGCCTTGCCAGTTGCCGTCATGTCCCCTGCGACCTCGTAGTATGTGTCTTTGATGCGCTGGGTGTCGTAAGCGGTGAGACCTGCGAACACCAATACGCCAATGGCCGAGATGGCGAATTGCAAGGCGCTGGATTGCAGGAACAGGTTGACCAGAGCTGCGGCGATGATGCCGACCACGCCCATGATCAGGAACGAACCCCAGCCAGACAGGTCCTTCTTGGTCGTGTAGCCCCAGAGGCTAAGACCGCCGAATGCGATCGCCGTCACGAAAAACACCTGGGTGATCGAGGTGCCCGTGTAGACGAGGAAGATGGACGACAGCGATACACCCATCACCGCCGCGAACGCCCAGAAGGCGATCTGCGCCGCGCCAAGGCTCATCTTGTGCACGCGGAACGACAGGAAAAATACGAACGCCAGCGGCGCCAGCATTATGACCCAGCGCAGAGGCGAGGTGTACAGGAGCGTGCCGAACTCTGTGAGGCCGCGACGTCCGGGTCCGACCCGCTCGACGACTGCTGCCGAGAATGTCAAATAGGCGACGACACCGGTTAGGAAAACACCAGCGGTCATGTAGTTGTACACGCGCAGCATATATGCGCGCAAACCCTCGTCTACCGCGACGTCCGAGCGCGCTCCTACTCCGGCCTGCGCGTACCTGTTGTCGATCTGAGCCATCGATCCCATCCGTTCCAAGGCAAGCGACCTGCTTGCGCCCCTTTTCCGCGAACAAAGGACTACGCAGTCTAATGAGAACTAGTGTGCGGATGGCTTATACACAAGGCATCCGCGCACGCGTGACGGTAGCAGAGTTAAGGCGCATACCCCCGGTGCCCGGGGTCGGCAGCGCGCGGACCGCGGCCTCGCTCCTTGTTGTCGGCGAGTTCGGGCTGCATTGTTGACAGGTGTCAATATTCACTCGCTCAGGGATTCATCTTCCGCGGTATCGCACCGAGATCCGCTGCTCGCGATCTTGTCGTAAGCACGTTGGAAACGCGACGCGGAGCACGAGCCGGCTCCAGGCGCGCAAAGCTAAGATTGGCCATACCAGCCCGCCCAACGCGTTTCGACTACTTCGACAGCAGGTCGGCGCAAGCCTTCGCCACAGCGCTATTCGGAGCCGTCGTACCCGGCGCGGTGGCCCAGCCGCCCTTCGCGATGAAGTCGCCCCAATTCCAGGAACTGGCCTTCATCATCTCAGCCTTCTGCTCGCCGGCGTTGGCGCCCTTCAAGAACGAGTCGACGCAGATCGGTGCGAGAGCTGTTACAACTGCGGCCTCCGAGGCGGCCTTGACCGCGTCCAGGTGCTTTCCTTCAGTGGTCCATCCGCCCCACAAGAAGCCGACCGCGGCCAACAGGACTGCGCCTCCAACTGCACCTTTTCCAACATCCCACGCTCTATCAGTCATTGCGGGGTCCATGACGGAAGCCTTTTTGTGAGTTCTTTTTCTATTGATGCAGCGCTGCCCGATGGGGATAGGCAAGCGCCTCCCAAAGTGGCCAACCGGGAGGGGAAATCCGGCCGACGCGCTATAGAAGCACCAGCGCTAGCTGCAAACCAGAACTCGGAAAGTACCTATGAGAACTCTGCTTGCTATTTCGCGATCCAGTGCGCGTCGCTCGCCCCGTCGATAAGGTGGGAGTTCCGCGCACTACAATTCGCCCTTTAGCGCGGTATTCGAGGCGCACATCGGTCGCCTCCCATATTGCTGGGAGCCCGGTCACCCTTCTCGACATTTGGATGACCGGGGAGGCGCGTGTTCGGTCTGAGTATCGGCCTCGACCCCGGCTCCAAACCTTTTCGCAATACCAATGACAGAGGCGGAGAGCGGGCCGGCGCTGATCAGCTCACGCAAATAGTCGGCTCTTCGGGAAGAGCCTTTGCGGGATAGTCCTGCACACCCACTCTTCGCCATCAGACCGGGCAATGCTTGCGCATAAGCTCCATCCAACCTCAGACGGCCTCTTTCTTGTCCGACGATGCATCGTTTTCGGTTTGGATGCGGTTGAGGCGGCGCTGCACCTTGTTGATGCTGTTCTGGATGGCCTCGATCTGCTGGCGCGACGGCGGATCGCCGAATATCTCAATCTCGCCCTGTAGCTCTCTCGCCGTATCGGCAAGGTCGCGGGCCGCTACCCACAATGAACACATGATGCTCCTCCGAACGCTACGGTTGTATGGGGGAGCCCGGTGAAAGCCTGCAAGGCCGGACTAGCGCAAGCCGACGCGGCGGCAACGGCCTTGAGGGCCGAAGCGCGCTTGGCGCGCAGCTTCGCTAGTTTCTGCCATTTGCAACCTGCTCGGCGCGCTTAAAGCTGGCCATTGCGAACGAGGGCGGCAGCGATGCCGCTGCCCCAAGGGCATTGCGGCGCTTCATGCTCATTGCCGCTCGAGAGAGCCCGCTCTTCGCGCAAGACGCGATCCGCTTTTGCGCCTCCTCCGAGAGGCAGGATCGGGTCAGCTGCCGTGTCTTAGCCGGCCCGGCTGCGTTATTGATGAGGTGCTAGAGTCACGGTACGCTCGCGGTAGGTCGCGAGGTGACGCGAGTGAGGTCTCATGCCGTTCCGGATCAATCACATCCATATCAAGGCGCCTGACCCGCACAAGACGGCCGAATGGTGGGTTCGGGCGTTCGCCTTCAAGATCGTCAGCGACGAGACGCGCGTATTCGGCGACCGCTTTGTGCGCTGCCTTACTGAGGACGGCGGCATGACGGTGAGCATCTCCAACGCTCGCACCAACGAGACGTTAGGTCCGGGCGATGCGTCCGCGCACTTCGGTCTTGAGCATTTTGCTATCGACACCGAGAACATTGACGCCGACATCGCCCGCCTTCAGGAGCTTGGCGCACGGCTCCAGGAAGGGCCGCTTCAGGCACCCAACGGAGCTCGGTTTGCTTTCCTAGCCGTTCCCGACGAGGTCCGCATCGAGTTGGTCGAGCGTCCCAAGACGACCACGTAGCATCGTCCATCTGCTCACTGCAAACAATGCAACGTTAGCCCAACGAGCGCAGCCGTGGAGGCGGTTCGCATCGCACTTGGCCGATCGAAGCCAAGTGGCGCAGCTTGCCTAAGCAGCACAAGGCTATCCGCACGCGCCTGTAGCGCTTCCCACCTTCAAGCCGGTCGAGGTATTCGGCTAGTGGCAAATCCTCCTACTCCTGGACGCAGTAGCCGCAAGTCTGCCGGCTGCGGCAGACATCACCATTGTTCGCCAACGAACGTCAGAGTATGTGGCGGAATACCGTCGTGATTCGAGAGATGCGTCTACGCAACCTCTGTTGAACGCCAGATCCCAATTCATTGATCGAGCATGAACGTGCAAGCTTCGCAAGACGGCCCTCCGCCAACTGATTTTTGGAATGAGGCTGCAGGTGCCCCGTATGGAGATCCCAGCCACTATGCACCTGAGAATGAGGCTTCTAGCCAAGACGTACTGCACAGCATAAGGCCCCCATCCCAACGGATGTCGGGTCCTCGCGTTTTGACCGGTGCACGAGCGCGTCGCGTGGAAACGCCTTTCGCGCTTGGCTCCCGAGATGATGGCGTCACAATCAGGAAGGATCGCCGTTCCGAGAAAGCCAAGAGCTTTGCACAGCGCTGTGCCACATGGATTACTTGCTCGGCCATCGGTGTCTTTATTGTATTACTTTCGATCTGGTCATGGCACATGGTCTGCCCGGTTTGGCTAGAGTTTGTGCCGGCTGCCAAAATGGTGTGGCTGTCTGATCTCGTGAAGTTCGGCGCTGGCGGTGCACTCGGCGCAATACTCATGAGATATTTTGTCAACAATTCATGAGTAGGTTCGTGGGATACAAACCAACTCTCTTCAACCCCGACGTCGCCCACGTGTCACTCGGGATCGGACTTGTGGCGAGTGTGCCAACGCACCTGTTTGCAATCGGGTGCCGTCTCGACCTGAAACCCGAGTTTGGGCTGGTCGAAAGCTCAGCGTAGGGCAATCCAGACACATGTACGTCATCGGTCCGGTGCTGCGCCTCACCTTTGATCGTGGCACTCGGAGCTTCGACTAGGCTGCCTTACGGTTGACGCGTTCCAGCAGTAATTCAACGTGCTGTCCCCAAAGGTTCAGAGCCGCTTCGCGCTCTGGAATAAATTGGTGCCGCTGGTAGACCGCGGCTACCCCGGAAATTGTGCCGCTCTGGTGGTTCAAAATCTTGTCGGCCACGTGCGGGGCGATGCCTAGGCGCGCCATTCCCGACACGCAGGTGCGCCGCAGATCGTGCAGGCGCCAGCCGGTTACGCCAGACAAAGTGTCGAGCTCGCGCTTGGCCGGGCTGAAATTCTGAAACGGCCTTTCACCGGTCGACGAAAAGACGAAAGGGCATCTGTCGGGCAGATGCCCAACAGGGCGACGGCAGCCGCGGAGAGATGGACTATATGCGGCTTGCCATTCTTGGTGCGTACACCGGGGAAGGCCAGAACCTGGGTTTGAAAGTCAATTTCGTCTCGGGTGAGCGAGGCGATCTCTTCGCGACGCTGCCCCGTCAGCGCCAACAGCTCAACGATATCTCCATAGGGATATCCAAGTGACCGGGCCGCCCAAATGACCCGCGCCAACTCATCATCCGTGAGCACACGGTCGCGGGCGACTTCTTTGGCCGGCGCCCGCAGGCCATGCGCGGGTGAGGTTTCCAGAATGGCGCGGCCTACACACCAGGTCAGAAAGGCCTTAATCACTTTGAGGAGCTTGTTGGCTGCGGCCGGCGTCCTCCGTCCAACAACCTCCATTACCAAGTCAATGATCTCGCGTTTCTTGAGCTCATAGACGCTGCGCGGGCCCCAATTGGCCACGACCTCTCGGCGCAGCAGACTGGCAATCTCGCGCGCGCCACGAGTCTTAGAGACATGGTCGGCAATGTAGGTTTCCACCAAGTCAGCGATGCGGTCGACAACATGGCGCCGCCGGGCGCTCAGCTTCTCGGCGGCCGGATCACGTCCCTCCAGGCGTGCCGTGAAAACGCGTTGAGCCGCAATCCGTGCCTGATGCAGAGTGACCTTGCCGTAAGGTCCAATGGTGTACTTGCGCACCCGCGTGCCGGCTCCAGCAACACGGTAGAGCACAATGAACACCTTCCGCCCGCGCGGCGTCACTTTCACGCCAAAGCCCGCACAGCCTTGGTCCCAGTAGACGGTGTCCTTGGATGACGTTGGCAGTACATCGATGGCGCTCTTGGTGAGCTTGATCGTCGGCATGTTCGATGGCCTATTGTAAAGCTACCTGCGACGCGCATAGGTAGCGTCGGCAAGCACTCTCGGTCATCGACGGTGATCAAGGATCCACCCGATCGCAAGCAATTTCAGCGTGGTATCAACGTTAGGGAAACACTATGAATGTCGGGGAATGTCGTACCCTCTCCCCGTAAGAACGGGGAGAAGGGACAGGCGGCGCACGCCGCATCTCACCCTCGCATCTTGGCGATCACCTCCGCGCCAAAGCGCTCGATACGCTCGACCAACTCCGCCGCCGTTGCACCACCGAGCCGCACCGCAACATGCTGCACGCCGACATCCTCGATCGCGCGCGCATCTTCCTGCATTTGCGCCGAGCTGCCGGTGAACATGCGCCGCGCTGAGCCGTCCTGGGTCTTGTAGTCGCCCCATTCGAAATAGTCCTGCACCAGCAGCGCCACCTCCAAACTCGCCGGATCGCGCCCCGCCGCCTCGCAGGCGCTCCGTACATGCGCAATGCCCGTGGCAAGACGCGCAGGCGTGTCGAGCGGCTTGGTCTGGCTGTTGTTGCCCGGATACCAGGCGTCGGCAAACTCGATCGTGCGGCGCAGTGCCGGCCCGCTCTCGCCGCCGATCCAGATCGGCGGATACGGCTTCTGCAGGGGCTTGGGGTAGAACAGCAGATCGGAGAAGCTGAGGTGCTTGCCGCTATAGGCGGGCTCGTCTTTGGTCCACAGCTCGCGGAAAGCCGCGAGAAACTCATCGGTGACGCGGCCGCGCTCCTCGAAGGGTGCGTCCAACAGCGCGAACTCCTCCTTCATCCACCCCGCGCCGGCGCCGAAGATCAGCCGCCCGTTGGAGAGCACATCGATGGTCGAGAGCATCTTAGCCGTCAGCATCGCCGGACGGTGAGGAACCACCATCACGGAGGTCAGCAGCCGCAGTCGCTCGGTGCATCCAGCGAGAAACGCGATGGTGGCGAGCTGATCGAAGCAATGCCCCTCCTCGGTCGCGGTGAAAGCGCCGTCGCTCCGGTACGGGTAGCGCGTTTTCAACTTCGCCGGTACGATCAGGTGGTCGCTGACCGACAGAAAGTCGAAGCCCGCCCGCTCGGCGGCCTTGGCGACAGCCATGTAGGCTTCGCGCGTCGTGAAGACGCCCCTGGTCAATGTGCTGAGCCCGAATTTCATGCGCTTCCTCCTGTTCCGGTTCCAGCGTAGGAGAGCATTGTGGCGCGTGGCAACTATGGCGCTCGGCGCTATGTCTGTCCGAGAAAAGCACGCACCCGCCGCTGGATATCCTCGGCGATCGCCGCAATGCCGGGCTTCAGGCGTGCCCATGCCGCTGCGGCTGCCTTCTTCGCGCGAGCCTTGACGATGCGGCCGTAGCGCCACGCCCAGGTCGCACGGACCTTCGCGAACACCGCATCCCGCCACGGCACGAACAGGTTGTAGCCCCATGCGAACCACGCGATCCGCATCAGCGCCGGCTGTGTGAGCTGGAAGACGCGCGCCAGCAGCGCGGTGCCGAATACCTTGGCCAAGGCAAATACGATCGCCGCCAGCACCGCCTGGCCCTTGGCGATTAGATAGAACGCCAGTAGCTTCAGTGGAAAGAAGAGCGCCGTCGGCAACGCAAACACGACCAATGCTGCGTAAGGCGGCAGGCCGGCGATAGCATTCTCCACGATGGCCCAGGGTCGCCAACGCCCAAGCCGAGCCAGGAGAGCGGCCAGCGGCCGCCAGCCCCATTCCTCGAACAGGACGATGAGCGCGAGCAAGACTTCGGCGGCGCGACGCAGCACGAAAGCCAAGGCACGCCAGGATGCGTGCAGCCATGGGCTCGCCTTGCGCGCGGCGATAGCTGCTCTCACTCGCAATCTACGCAGAAACTCCTGCATCGCGCCTCATGTCCGGGTGCCGCCTAGAGCGCGATCACCTCACATGGAAGCGCTGCCGCTTCCATGTGAGGCGGGCATCGCCCTCTAAAACCTAATGTGTAGAGCAGGATCACGCTTCGGCCACGACGTCTCTGTTGCGGCAAAGTGATTCAATCCGAAGCGACCCTGCTCTACGCAGCCGAAGTTTCCGTTGCCGAGGACAAGGGCCCCGGTCCCGTGGATACCGGTTCCACCTCCACCGCGACGCGGCCGTCGCGAAATCTTCTCGCCTTCGAGTCGCTTTTCCTGCTCCAGCGCTGCGGCCAGCTCCTCGCGCGCCTTCTCGGCTTGCCGCTGCCTGTTCCACAGCGAGGCGTAGAGACCTCCTTTCACCATCAGCTCTGCGTGCGTTCCCTGCTCGATCAGCTGGCCCTTGTCGAGCACCAGAATGTTGTCGGCATGTACGATGGTCGAGAGCCTGTGTGCAATGACAATGGTGGTGCGGTTCTGGGCGATCCCGTCCAGGGCATCCTGGATCTCCTTCTCCGTGTGGCTGTCGAGCGCGCTCGTCGCCTCGTCCAGCATCAGGATGGGCGGGCCTTTGAGGATCGTGCGTGCGATTGCCACGCGCTGCTTCTCGCCGCCCGAGAGCTTCAAGCCCCGCTCGCCCACCATGGTGTCGTAACCTTGCGGCAACGCACGGATGAACGTGTCGATCTGCGCCATGCGTGCGGCCTCATACACCTCTTCGTCCGTAGCGCCGGCACGGCCATAGCGGATGTTGTAGAAGATGGTGTCGTTGAACAGCACAGTGTCCTGCGGCACCACGCCGATGGCCGCACGGAGGCTCTTCTGCGTTACGTCGCGGATATCCTGTCCATCGATCGTCACACGCCCGCCGGCCACATCATAGAAACGCAGCAGGATGCGGCTGATGGTCGACTTGCCCGCCCCCGACGGCCCGACCACGGCCACCATCTTGCCCGCGGGCGCCTCGAACGACAGAGATTCCAGGATCGGCCGTTGCGGCTCATAGTGGAAGCGCACACCCTCGAAACGCACGTTGCCCCCACTGACGCGCAGCTCTTGCGCATCGGACCGGTCAGGCACCTCCGGGTTGAGCTCCAGCACGTCCATCATGCGCTCGATGTCGGTGATGCCCTGCTTGATCTCGCGATAGACGAAGCCCATGAAATTCAGCGGAATGAAGAGCTGCAGCATCAGGGCATTGACCATGATGAACTGGCCGACCGTGTCGTGCCCGCGCACGACGTCCAGCGCCGCCATGACCATGCACGCCGTCAGCGCCAGCGTGAACACCACCGCCTGCCCAGTGTTGAGCACGGCCAGCGAGGTGTAGGTCTTGATGCTGGCCCTCTCGAACTGCGCCATCGACCGGTCGTAGCGCTGCGCCTCGCGCTCCTCGGCACCGAAATACTTCACCGTCTCGTAGTTGAGCAGACTGTCCACGGCCTTGGTGTTGGCGTCGGTATCGCTCTCGTTCATGTCACGGCGGATGCGCACCCGCCATTCCGTCGCTTGCGCTGTGAACAGCAGATACAGCGAAACCATCAGCGATACGATGATCACGTAGCGCCAATCGAACTCGATCGCGAGCACCACCAGCACCAGCACGAACTCGACGATGGTCGGCACCAGCGTCATCAGCGTCACGCGCGTGATGTTCTCGATACCGACACGGCCGCGCTCGAGCACACGCGTCAGCCCGCCCGTCTTCCTCTCGAGATGAAACCGCAGCGACAGTCGGTGCATGTGCTCGAAGGTGGCCAGCGCCAACTTGCGCACGGCGTTCATGGCCACCTTGGCGAACATGCCCTCTCGCACTTGCGCCAGCGTGGTCATGGCGATGCGCGCGGCGCCGTAGAGCAGCGTCGCCAGCACGGGAGCACCGACCAGCCACGGCACCGCCGCGCCCGGCGCAAGCTGGCCGCTGCTCGCAGCTACCAGGGCGTCGGTCGCCCACTTGAACGTGTACGGCGTCAGGACCGTGACTACCTTGGCGGCGAGCATCAGCGCGAGCGAGAGCGCCACCGTGCGTTGCAGGTCGGGCCGGTCGTGTGGCCAGATATAGGGTGCCAGCGCCTTCAGCGCGCGCAGACGCTCGGGCCCGGGCTTCATTCGTTCGATGAGCGCAGCGCGCAGATTGCGGCGCGTGTCCTGGCTGAAAAGCTGCATGTCACATGCGTTTAGAACGCACCGCCCGCCTTGTCGACGCCCGCGCCTAGCCTTCGCACACGCAACAACGTGACGACGTTCACCGCCGCCGCCAGTTGACCTTCGGGATGTAGAGCCGCTGGCACGGGTAAATGCGGGTCGGATGGTTGATGCGTCCGGTGTTTGCCTCGTAGATCAGGCGATACAGCCGGCCCTTGTGGTAGTGCCGCGAGGCGATCTTCCACAGCGTGTCGCCCTTCTTCACGACATACCAGCCCGGCAGAGCAGCATTGCTGCCCGCGAACCGGCAATCCCGTGCACGCTGCGCCTTGCTGCGCCGGTCGCCGCGCGGCTCGCGCCAGGCATATTTGCGCCGCTCCTCAGCTGCCATGCGGGCCACCCTCTTCTTGCGTTTTGCCTCCGCAGCCTTCTCCTTTTGGGCATTACGCATGCCGCGGGCTTCGGAAGGTTTCTTCACCAGCGCGACTTTGCCGTTTGATGCCATCCGCCGCGCGTCCTTGAGCTGCTTGGCAGCGGCCTGCTTGGCCTCCTCAGCCTTTTTTGCTTCTGCCGCGCGGCGGGCATCGTCTTCGGCCTTCTTGGCCTGGGCGACGCGTCGTGCGTCATCCTCGGCCTTCTTGGCATCCGCTACTCTCTTGGCCTCGGCCGCTCTGCGTGCGTCCTCCGCTTGCTTGGCTTCCTCGGCGTTTTTCGCCTCGGCTACGCGACGCGCATCATCTTCCGCTTTCTTGGCCTCGGCAGCCTTGCGGACCACTTCGGCTTGCTTCACCTCCTCGGCTTTCTTTGCCTCAACGATGCGCCGCGCATCGTCTTCAGCCTTCTTGGCTTCGGCGGCTCTGCGTACCTCTCCTGCCTGCTTGGCTTCCTCAGCCTTTTTCGCCTCGGCTACGCGACGCGCATCATCCCCCGCCTTCTTGGCGTCTGCTGCCGTCTTGGCTTCGGCAGTTCTGCGTACCTCTTCGGCCTGCTTGGCTTCCTCGGCTTTCTTCGCTTCCGCTACGCGCCGTGCAGCATCCTCCGCTTTCTTGGCGTCCGCGGCTTTTTTCGCTTCGGCAACCCTGCGCGCCTCTTCGGCCTGCTTGGCCTCCTCAGCCTTTTTCGCCTCGGCTACGCGCCGCGCATCGTCTTCTGCCTTCTTAGCCTCGGCAGACCTGCGCGCATCCTCGGCCGCCTTGTCGGCCGCTGGCTTGCTAGCGCCGATGACGCCTGATGCCTCGGTCGGCACCGATAGCCGGCGCATCATCTCCTGATAGTCGCGGCTGGACCGGTGCACCCATCCCACGCCATGCTCGATCAGGCCCGCGTCGGCCACCACCATTGGCCGCGGCACATCCGCGTCTGCGCCCGTTGTGCCCACGCGCCTTTGCTCAGCAGCCATTCGGCGGGCCGCATCCTCCACCGGGTTGAGCCGTACCGGCTCTGCCATTCGGCGCACCAGATCCTGGTAATGACGGCCTGATCCTGAAACCCAGGCGTAGACCTGCTCGGCCAGACCACCGCTCAGCTTGCTGCCGGAGGCAGTGCCGCTCTGCCCGTCCTTGCCCTTGCCACCAACCAGCTCGTCGAAGCGCTCAGTGGCGCCCTTGGCCAGATCCTCCGCGCGCTGGCGCACATCCTGTGCCCAACTCAAACCCGGCGGCCAAGCTCCGCCACCCGGCACGATGAGAACCCCCACCAGTCCCGCCAATGCAACGCCGAACTTCACTGCCCTCATGACTACGCGCCTCCTGCAGCGGGCTGGACAGCACATCCGAATTTGAAAGGTCTTGTCCCCGTTTGGTCGCAGACGCGCTGCGATGCATCAGCAAGTCCGCTCCGACGTTAAACATCACATAGCGCTGTGCCAATGCGGAGACGATCCGCGGGCGTGGCAAAAAAGAACCACCGGCCCCACTGGCCACCAGGCGCGAGACACCCTATCTAACTCGGTTCCCCCGCGGCCCATATGTATGTCACGAGGGTGCGACCGGACACACGCATATTTGGCCGGCAATTCGGGAGAAACCCCACTAGGACTATGCAGAAACACAACATTCGGACACCAAAACGCAGCCGGGCAAAGCCGGCCAGCGGCGAGCCCACACCATCCATCTCGAGTTCCCTGCCGCAGGCCATCTGCGTCTACTGCGGCTCCGGAGACGGCAGCAACCCGGCCTATGTCGAGGCCGCCCGCAGCCTCGGCAAGTCCATGGCTGACGCCGGCATCGGCCTCGTCTACGGCGGCGGCAGCCTTGGTCTGATGGGAGAAACCGCGCGCACGGTGCTCGCCAACGGCGGCCGCGTCACCGGCATTATTCCGTCATTCCTGTCGCTCAAGGAGCGCATGCTGCGCGAGGTGCAAGAGCTGATCGTCGTCGACGACATGCACGAGCGCAAACGCCTCATGTTCGAGAAGTCCGACGCGTTCGTGGCCCTGCCCGGCGGCATCGGCACGCTCGAGGAGCTGGTCGAGCAGCTCACCTGGTCGCAGCTCGGCCGCCACGACAAGCCGATCGTGCTCGCCAACATCGCCGGCTTCTGGGAGCCGTTTCGCATGCTGCTCGCGCACATGCGCACGGAGGCCTTCATCCGTCCGGGCCTCGAGGTGCGCTACACGGTGGTCGAGCGCGCACAGGATATCATCCCGGCGGTCACCGCGGCCATCGCTGCCGCCGGCAACGGCGACAGGGGCGAGCACGTGCCGAAAAAATTCTGATCGGCAAGACATCCATCCGGCGTATTTCGGCCATCTGACGTCCGGCGTATTTCAGCCATCTGATCATTCGTGCAGGATGTGGGCGGGAGATTACCATGCCGCACCGCACCCTTCGCGCCTGGCTCGCTGCTGCCGGACTATGTGTCCTTGCCAGCGGCGCCGCGCTTGCCGAGCCGCTGAGCGTCCACGCCGTCATGTGCGACGCGGCGGAGCAGGTGGAGCAGTTCGCCGAGGCCCTTCTTGGCGCCAATCTCCCCGTCGAGGAAGCCCTTGCCGTGGTGGGCAAGGCGGCAGGCGAGCCGAGCGCTTGCGTCTTCATCCCGACTCTGGTCGATGATGTACATGACGAGAAAGACATTTCCTACGGCGGCGTCACCTATGTCGTGCGGCGCGTCTCCGTCATTGCCCTGATGCGGCAGACCGGGATCGGCATCATCTCGCAGCGGATCGACCCGCGCGTGCAGTTCTCGCTCGCCATCAAGAGCCCCGTGACGCAAGTCGGCCGCCGCTTGCTCCGCCCCAGGACGCGCCTCTAGATTTGAAAGTCATATTCCCGAAAGTCCCCCTGCTCGCCCGCACGTTGATGTGACGCGGCTTGGCCCCGCCGCACTCTTCCCCATATTCTGCACTGCGGAGCCACTCACACATATGAACCCCTTCCTCGACCCCGACCGTCACAACGCGCACAAGCGCCGTAACCGCCTGCACTCGCTCCTGCTGGTCGGCGGCATCGGCTTGATCCTGCTCGTCTCGGCCGCGCTGATCTGGTCATGGACGGGCGCGCTGCTCGCGTTGCTGGTGGTCGTGCTCGTCGCCGCCTTCGGCCCACGCGTGCCGCCCGAGACCATGATGCGGCTCTACCGCGCCAGGCCCGTCGATCCGCGCCACGGCGGCCAGCTCGCGCGCATCGTCGAGGTGCTGGCCGACCGCGCCGAGCTGCCGGCACATCCGCGCCTCTACGTCGTTCCCAGCATGACGCTCAACGCCTTCGCCACCGGCAACCGTGACCGCGCCGCCATCGCCGTCACCGAAGGCCTGCTGCGGCGCCTGTCTTTGCGCGAGGTCGCTGGCGTGCTGGCGCACGAGATGAGCCACATCCGCAACAACGATCTGGCTGTGATGAGCCTCGCCGACGCCATGACGCGCTTCACGCAGGTGATGTCGTACATGGCGCTGTTCCTGGCGATCCTCAATCTACCCTCGCTGCTGCTCGGCGACGACGCGCGGTTCTCGTGGAGCGCGATCCTGCTGCTGTATCTGGCGCCGGCCGCCTCGAGCTTCTTGCAGCTCGGCCTGTCGCGCACACGCGAGTACGACGCGGACCTGGAGGGTGCCGGCCTCACCGGCGATCCGGCCGGGCTCGCCTCGGCATTGCGCTCGCTCGAGCGCTACCAGGGCCGCTTCTGGGAGGATTTGATGTTTCCCGTGCCGATGCGGCGTATTCCCCAGCCGTCGGTGCTGCGCTCGCATCCCGCCACTGAGGACCGCATTGCGCGCCTGCTCGCGCTTGAGGGCCGGCCGCATCCGGCGCCCATTCAGGTGGTGGAGGAGCCGATGTTCTCGCTGGTCGGCGTCGGCCCCATCGAGATGGCGCCGCGATATCGCTGGCCCGGCGTGTGGTTCTGAACCCGCTGCGCTGCTGTCACTGGCAATACTGCTTCAGCGTCCAGCTCGTGACACGGCAGCGCTGCTTGCCCGACTTCAAGGTGACGCACTCCCGGTTCGGCAGACGCTGATAATCGCAATAGTAGCTGCGCCGCCCGCCCCACACCCAGCCCGAGTAGCCGTGCTCCGGCCCCTTGCTCTCAGTCTGGCGCTCGTAATAGCCGCCGCTCGACCAGCTCCGGCTGCGCGCGTCCGCCATCGTCGGCAGCAGGCTGAGCGCCGCCAGACCAATCAGCACACGTACTATCATGGCAAAGGCTCCCGCTTGCTCTCGTGCGCCATTTGGCGTGCATTTGCCTGCAGTGCAATACGTGAAACATCCGTATTCATGCCGGGTTCACACGCCATTCGCCAATTTGGCACCGCGGTAGCCGCACGAGCGCCGTATTCATCGCCTCCAACGAGCGCTCGAGGTCGGAGACGGGACCCATGCACGCAAAGCTCATCATGACTGTGGCGAAAGCCCTGGCGCTCGCCGCCTTGCTGCTCACCGCCACACTGCCCACGTCCGCCAGCGCCCAGGGCGATATGGACATCAGTGTCTTCTACGAGGAGCTGGAGCCGCACGGCCGCTGGTTCGAGCACTCCCGCTACGGCTACGTCTGGGCACCGGATGTGGATGAGGATTGGCGCCCCTACTCGCGCGGCCACTGGATCTACACCGACGAGCACGGCTGGTACTGGGAGGCCGAGGAGCCCTGGGGCTGGGGTCCGTTCCACTACGGACGCTGGATCCTCGATGACGAGTTCGGCTGGGTCTGGATCCCCGGCACCGAATGGGGACCGGCGTGGGTCGCATGGCGCTACAGCGACGAGTACGTCGGCTGGGCACCGCTGCCGCCCGAGGCCGAGTGGTACGAGGACCGCGGTCTCACCTTCTCCGCCTCCTACTACGACGGGCCGCAGTTCGCGCCCCTTTGGATCTTCGTTGCCCCGCGCTACATGGTGCGGCCGGGCCTTTATCGCTACGCGCTGCCGCGCTCACGCAACCACTTTGCGCTCGGCCGCACTCGCTGGCACACCGACTACCGCTTCGTCAATCGCCGCGTCTTCAACGCCGGTTTCGACGTGCGCCGCTTCGAGCGCATCACGCGGCAGCCGATTGTGCGCGTGCGCCTCGTGACCAGCAATTCCCCGCGCGAGCGCGGCTTCCGCGACGGCGATCGCAAAACGCTGCAGACATTCCGGCCGCGGCTGGCCGCCGGAACCAATCCGCCGCGTCCGCCGAAACTCGCCGATCCACCGCGGCGGCGCGAATTCCAACGCCAGGATGGTGACAAGCCTTCCGTCGTGCGTCCGGGTTTCACACCGCAGGATCACGACAAAGGTGGTCAGCAGCGCGAGCGTAGTATTGCCACGCCACCTGGTGGCGGCGGCGGTCCGGGCCGCGACGACGACAACGCGCGCAGAAAAGACTTCCGCGGCCCAGGCGACAATCAGCGCAAGGACTTTGCGCGTCCCCCGCAGGAGCAGCAATTCAAGCAACGGCCCGGTGAGGCCTCCGGCGGTGCCGGCGGCGACAACCGGCCCAAGGACTTCGTCCAGCCACCGCGAGAGGAACAGTTCCGGCGGCGTCCACCCAGCGAGGCTTCGGGCGGCCCTCCGCCCGAGCTCAAGAAGCAGGAGTTCAAACAGCCGCAAACCGGCCTGCAGGCGCCTCCCGGGCAGGGCAGCGGCGATCCGCGCTTGAGGCAGAGGGAAAATCGGCAGCCCGATGCCGGCCAACAGCCTCCGCCCCGCCAGCGCGTCGAGCGTGGCCCTCCGGCACAGCAGCAGCTCAGGCAGCAGGGCGGTCCACCTCAGCAGGCCGGTGGCGGCCAACCGCCGCCGCAGCGTGGCAGCGGTGGTCAAGGTCAGGGCGACGCCGCCAAGAAAGGCAAGCGGCCGGACGAGAAGGAAGGCACTTTCGCGCGCTGAGCCGCGGTGGGCGCGCAGCCGCTAGTTCTGTGGGCGCACGGTCGGTCGCAGTTGCCTTGCGCATCGAGGCCGCTTATCAGCGGCCCATGACCGATGCCCGCTCCAAGGTCGTCGAGCCAGCCGACGCCCCAGCCCTCGTCGCACGGGTGCGTGCTGGCGAGCGCGCCGCCATCGCTCGCGTCGCCACCGAGCTGGAGCGCCTGTCGTCCGCCGTTCCTGCTTTGCTCCGGGCCATGCGTCCGCATCTGGGACACGCGGTCGTCGTCGGCCTGACCGGCCCGCCGGGCGCCGGCAAATCCACGCTTGTCAACGCGCTGATCGCGCATGTGCGCCGCCTCGGACACACCGTCGGCGTCATCGCCGTCGATCCGTCCAGCCCGATCTCCGGCGGCGCCATCCTCGGCGATCGCGTGCGCATGACTGCCGCGCTCGATGACGACGGCGTATTCGTGCGCTCGCTGGCGAGCCGACGCCATCTCGGCGGCCTGTCGCCCGCAGCCGTGCGCATCATCGACGTGCTCGACGCGGCCGGCAAAGACCTGATCCTGGTCGAGACCGTCGGCACCGGCCAAAGCGAGATCGACATCGTCGACGTCACCGACGTGCGCGTGCTCGCCACCGCGCCGGGGCTCGGCGACGACATCCAGGCCATGAAGGCCGGGCTCATCGAGATCGCCGACATCCTCGTCGTCAACAAGGCCGACCTGCCGGACGCGCGCCGCACGCTGCACCAGCTCAAGAGCGCGCTCGCCATGCGTTCTCATGGCCGCGATGCGGTACCAGTCCTGGAAACCACCGCCACCACTGGCGACGGTCTGCCGGCCCTGTGGCAAGCGATCGAGACAGCCGCAGCACCGCGCCTCACCGAAGGCATCGATGCACGCCGCCGCCGCCGCGCTCGCTATCTCATCGCCCGGGCCGCCGCCGATCTCGTCGCCGAGCGCATCAAGGCGGATACGGGCACGAAGCTCGACGAGTTGTCCGATCGCCTGCTCGCCGGCGAGGTACTTCCCGACCAGGCAGCGCGCGCGCTCCTCGAACGCTGAGTCCGATCGCGCACCGCGCACCAGCCATGTGCCCCGATCGCCATACCCCCGCGGGATCGAATCGCATTATTGCGTGATGCGACAGTCTCGCCGGGAAGCCCCATGCAACACCTGCACCGTACGATGCTCGCAGCCGCGCTGACGTGCTGCGGGCTTTGCCTGCTGGTCGGCAACGCCTGGGCTGGCGAAGTGTTTGGAAACAGCACCGTTCGCAACAATTCAGCCGGTCACGCCTATCGCTGGAGCGGCCTCTATGCCGGCGTTCACGCCGGCTATGCCACAGGCACGAGCGACGCCGACTTTCCGCTGATGGGCATCCCGAGCAGCGACATCGGTTTGGATGGCGCGCTCTATGGCGGCCACCTCGGCTACAACTTCCAATTTGGCTCCACCCTGATCGGCATCGAGGGCGGCTTCTCCGGCTCGAGCATCAACGGCAGCTCGGGCTGTTTGGTAATCATGGCCTGCGAGCGGGAGGTCGAGTGGCTCGCCACCATCGCGGCCCGCATCGGCTATGTGATGGATCGCACCATGCTTTATGCCATGGGCGGTATTGCCTGGAGCGAGATCGCCACCACCGTCAGCCTGTCCGGGTGCACCTGCCTCACTGGCAGCGAGACCAATCAGGGCTGGCTCGTGGGCTTCGGCATGGAATATGCGATCACGGCACGGCTCGCCGGCCGTATCGAGTACGTCCACGTGGACCTCGGCAGCAATACCCATGCTCTCGATGCAGGCGGCGGGTTTACCGAGCCCTCGCGCGTGGCAGGCAGCCTCGACGCCCTTCGCCTGGGCGCCAACCTGAAGCTCGGCGATTGAGCTTTGACGTTGCTTTACGCCGCCTCAGCCCGATCCTTCAGCAATTTGTAGGTGATCGAGTTCGACCAGCGCCTCGAAGCTGGCGTCAACGATGTTGGGCGACACGCCGACCGTGAACCAGCGCTCGCCGGTTTCCTTGTTGCGGCTCTCCACCAGCACGCGTGTCACCGCTTCCGTACCGCCGGTCAGGATGCGCACCTTGTAATCCACCAGCTCGACGTTCTCGATGTTCTTCTGATAGCGGCCGAGATCCTTGCGCAGCGCCTGATCGAGCGCGTTGACAGGCCCGTTACCCTCCGCCACCGACCACAAAGGCTCTGCATCACCGTTGATGAACACCTTCACGGTCGCTTCCGATACCGTGACCAGCTTGCCCACTGCGTTGTGGCGCTTCTCCACCATGACGCGGAAGCTGTCGACCGAGAAGAAGTGCGGCACCTCACCCAACAGCCGCCGTGCCAGCAGCTCGAAGGACGCGTCTGCGCCCTCGTAGGCATAACCCACGGCCTCGCGTGTCTTCACCTCATCGAGCAGCTCGCCCAGAAGCGGATCGCTGCGCTCCACATCGATGCCGAGCCGCTCCAGCTCATAGACCAGGTTCGACTTGCCGGCCTGGTCCGACACCAGAACACGGCGCCGGTTGCCGACGCTCTCCGGCTTCACGTGCTCGTAGGTCTCCGGCTCCTTGAGGATGGCGGAGGCATGGATGCCGGCCTTGGTGGCGAAAGCCGCCTCGCCAACATAGGGCGCGTGCCGATTGGGAGCACGATTCAGGGTCTCGTCGAGCACGCGGCTCGCGTGCGTGAGCCGCATCAAGCGCTCCGGCGTCACGCCGATCTCGAAACGGTCGGCAAACTCTGATTTGAGCATCAGCGTCGGAATAACGGAGGTCAGATTGGCATTGCCGCAGCGCTCGCCGAGACCATTGAGCGCGCCTTGGATTTGCCGGCAGCCGGCCCGCACGGCAGCCAGCGTATTGGCAACTGCGTTCTCGGTGTCGTTGTGCGTGTGGATGCCGAGATGTGCACCCGGCACATGCTGAATGACATCGGCCACAATGGCGGAGATCTCATGCGGCAGCGTGCCGCCGTTGGTGTCGCACAGCACCACCCAGCGCGCGCCGGCAGCATGCGCGGTCTTGGCCACCTCCAGGGCGTAGGCGCGATTACCTTTGTAACCGTCGAAGAAATGCTCGCAGTCGATCATTGCTTCTCGACCGGCTTCGCCTTGCGCTTCCCGGCCGGACTTCGCGACCGCCTCCACTGACTGGCGGATGCTTTCCAGGTTCTCCTCGTTCGTGATGCCGAGCGCCACGCGCACGTGATAGTCCCAGGCCTTGGCGACGAGGCAGATGGCATCGGCCTTCGACTGCAGGATGGCCTGGAAGCCCGGATCGTTGGAGGCCGACCGGCCCGCGCGCTTGGTCATTCCGAAGGCCGTAAAGCGCGCGTTCGCGAGCGCCGGCTTCTCGCTGAAGAATTCCGTGTCGGTGACGTTGGCGCCCGGATACCCGCCTTCGATGTAATCGATACCCAGCTCGTCGAGCGTCTTGGCGATCAGCCGCTTGTCCTCGAGCGAGAAATCCACGCCAGTCGTCTGCGCGCCGTCTCGGAGAGTTGTATCGAACAGGTAGAGGCGTTCCTTGCTCATGGCGTTCCCGCTTTCGGCAGCCAATGTCCGGTGTCGTGATCGGGATGCTGATAGGAGACGATGGAGGCGTAGTACTCGGCGGCGGCGGTCGTCTCACTCGCGGGCCGGCCCGGCAAGCCCGGCAGACTGTCGGCCCAAGGCACGCGAAACTCAGCCGCGAGCTGGACGACAGGTGGCACTGCAGCAGGGTTGTCGAAGGCGCAAATGGCGACCTCCGTGCCGCCGGGATAGGCAAAGGTCAGGGGGGTTCCACAGTCGGCGCAGAAGCCGCGCTGCACCTTGTTGGAGCTCTGAAAAATCTTCGGCGCACCGCGCGTCCAGCTCAGGCCGATGGCCGTGACGAGCGCCCCGCCGATGCTGCCGAACGCCTTTTGGCACATGCGGCAGTGGCACATCGATGGCCGCCCCAGTCGCTCGATTGCGAAGCGTACCGCACCACATTGGCATCCGCCGGTATACAAAGTGTTTCCCGCTTGGCTCATGACGTCCGGTCTCCCGAGCGCACGACAGAAAAACGCAACAAGCTCACGGCGCGGCGTGACACACGGCCTCGACGTTGTGTCCGTCGGGGTCGAGCACGAACGCGCCGTAGTAGTCGGCGTGGTAATGCGCACGTACGCCCGGTGCGCCGTTGTCCTTGGCGCCGGCGGCCAGCGCGGCCTTGTAGAAGGCGTCCACCTCGGCACGCGTCGACGCGCCGAAGGCAATGTGGATGGGGCCCGTGGCGTCGCCCGGCGCAATCCAGAAGTACGGCTTGGCCCGGCCGAAGCCGGCCGCATCGCTGCCGAACTCCATCATCAGTGTGATGCCGAGCGGCGCCAGCGCCTCAGTATAGAACGCCTTGGCGCGCGCGTAGTCGCTGACGGTGAGGCCGATGTGATCGAGAACCGGTGCCTGGGCCATGTTTCACCTCTCAAACGATGCCGAAGAAACGCACGGCGAGCGCCAATGCCGCCAGCAGCACGATAATTTTCAGAGCGAGGTAGTAGTACCGATGCTTCCAGAACGGTGGGCGGATATTTGGGTCAGGTGTCGTCATCGCCGCACCCACGCCCAACTGTCGTCCCGGGCGAGCGTCCATGTGGAGCATGGCTCCGCCATGGCGAGACCCGGGACCCAGGGCCGCAAACACTGGCTGCCGCCATCTCACTCTGGGTCCCGGCTCGCGCGCGGGAACGAGCGCGTGCCAACCCGAGAACGTCATGGCCCGCGCTTGGCCGGGATGACATGCTGGGGTTGAGGCCTGTCATCGCTTCACCTCCCAAGTCGTGACGATCTCGCCGGTGGCGGGGTCTTTCGCGTCTTTGAGCTGGATGCCCATGGCGGAAAGCTCGTCGCGGATGCGGTCGGCTTGCTTGAAGTCCTTAGCTTTGCGAGCGGCGTTGCGGGCCTCGATCAAGCGGTCAATTCTTGCCCTACTATCCTTTTCTAGCTCCCCTCCAGTCTTGTTGCCTACGAACAGGACTCCGGCATCATTGATTTTGACGATAAAGCCATCGTCTTCCAACTTGCCTTTAATAGAACCAGCAGATTGCACCATGCCATTTGCGGTTTCCGCCCGGAACCGAAGGATTTCGATGTGTTCCGAAGAACCCTGAGCAATTTGCGGCCCGCTTTCATAGAGGTTCGCAACAAAACCAGGGTGAAAAAAGCCCGGCTTGTTCAAGTGGCGAAAGCCCAAAAAAAGGAGGGTCCTTGTCAGATCAACCGGAGGGACATCGCCCTTTGCTGTTCGCTGAAAGAGCGCTTGTACTGCGGAGAGCGCGGCGGGCGTGTTAAGATCGTCGGACAAAGCTTCCAAGACGGCATGATCGATCTCGCCCTCGACCGAGGCTAAATCCTCCAACTCATGGAAGTGATCACTAACAAGGTCAGACCACTGGAAAAGCTCTGCTCGCGCGCTTTCCAAACTGGCAATGGTCCAATCGATTGGCTGTCGATAATGAGTACGAAGCATATTCAATCGAACGGTATCGCCCGGCCATTGAGTCAGCAGCTCCCTAATCGTCACGAAATTCCCCAGGCTCTTGGACATCTTCTCGCCCTCGACCTGCAGGAAGCCGTTGTGCATCCACACGTTCGCCATCACCGGCGTGCCATGTGCGCAGCGCGACTGCGCTACCTCGTTCTCGTGATGCGGGAACACGAGGTCGATGCCACCGCCGTGGATATCGAACATCTGGCCCAGATGTTTTTCCGCCATGGCCGAGCACTCGATATGCCAGCCGGGCCGCCCCGGCGCCGCAATGCCCGCAGGCGACGGCCAGGCCGGCTCGCCGGGCTTGGACGGCTTCCACAGCACGAAGTCCATGGGCCCCTTCTTGTAAGGGGCCACGTCAACGCGCGCGCCAGCCTCCATCTCCTCGAGGCTGCGGTTAGCGAGCCGCCCGTAGTCCGGCATGGACGACACGTCGAACAGCACGTGATCCTGCGCCACGTAGGCGTGGCCGTTGGCGACCAGCATGTCGCACAGCGTGCGCATCTCGGCGATGTGCTCGGTAGCGCGCGGCTCCACTGTCGGAGGAAGCACACCGAGTGCCGCAATGTCCTCGTGGAACTGCTTTGTCGTCTTCTCAGTGACCTTGGCGATGGCCTCGTTCAACGGCAGGTCCGGATATTCCTCCGCCGCGCGCGCGTTGATCTTGTCGTCCACGTCCGTGATGTTGCGCGCATAGGTGACGTGATCCACGCCGTAGATGTGCCGCAGCAGCCGGAACAGCACGTCGAACACGATGACGGGCCGCGCATTGCCGATGTGCGCGAAGTCGTAGACCGTCGGCCCGCACACGTACATGCGCACGTTGGCAGGGTCGATGGGCTGGAAGGGCTCCTTCCGCCGCGTCAGCGTGTTGTAAAGCGTAAGCGTCACGGGTCCCTCGCCGCTGGCGGGGGCGTTTCTCTGTCACGGGATGGCAAAGAAGCGGCCGCGCGCCAGCCTTCTGGCTAGCTCGTTACAATAATGCCGCAACAATCGTTGTCAGTGCGAAGCGCTGCTTCGACGTCAGCGCGAAGCGCTGCTGCCACGACGGCCGCTTTCGGCGCAGTCCGATTCATGCCCGCCTTATGATCGAGCCCACAGTTAGCGTCAAGCCATCTGGCCGTTGGCTCGGGGGTTACTCTTCTTCCTTGTATGGTGCGCCGACGCCCGTCGCCAACCAATGGGGGAGCCCATCATAGCCTTCGACACCCTGCTGGCGTTCACGCTCACCTGCCTGGTGATCGAGCTGACGCCTGGGCCGAACATGGCCTACCTCGCCGTCCTCAGTGCCGGCACAGGTCGCCGTGCGGGATTTGCCGCGACCTTCGGTGTGGCGCTCGGGCTAGCGATCGTGGGACTCGGCGCAGCACTCGGTCTTTCCGCGCTCGTCATCGGGTCGCGATGGATCTACGAAACCTTGCGATGGGGCGGCATCCTCTATCTCTTGTGGCTTGCCTGGGAGGGCTGGAGAGGTGAGGCGGAGACATCGCCAAGCCAGGCCAGAATGGGGATGGACGATGCCAAGTATTTCGTGCGCGGGCTCGTCACCAACCTGCTCAATCCCAAGGCAGGCATCTTCTATGTCGCCATTCTGCCTACCTTTGTCGACGAAGCGCGCTCCGTAATCGGGCAGGCCCTCACCTTGTCCCTCGTCTATGTTGCAGTAGCGACCGCAGTCCATTCGACGATCGTGCTGCTGGGCGACGCCGCTAGGCCATGGCTGGAGGACGAGCAGCGCAGCACACTCATTCGACGCATGCTGTCCCTGCTGCTGGTCGGCATCGCCATCTGGCTGTTCGCCGCCACGCCGTACACGAAGGCAATGCGCCAGTAGACGCTATTCCCCTCTCTCTCCTTCGACGGCGCGGGGCTTCACCGTGCATTCCGGCGGCAGAATGATCCCGCTTCCCTGCGCCAGCGTCTTCTCCAGCGCCGACGTGTCGGCCTCCGGCAGATTCAAGCCAGCCAAGTCGATCTTGATGCCAAGCTCCGCATGCCGGCGGCCGAGCTGGTTCTCCGCGTAATCAGCGAGCCGCCCCGCAGTCCGCCGCGACAGGCCGCTGCGCGCCAGAGTCTGTCGGAAGATTTCCGCCTGCGCGCGCAGAAAACGCCCCTGCTCGACGGCGTCCTTTGGGTAGAGGATGGCCATGCGCGCGGCATCGCCAGCCGACAGGGCCCTCGGCGCCCGAGAGAGGCACGCGCTCTTTTGGCCGTTGGTCAGAAGCCGGGCCGGAAACCGGTAGTGCATGATCGAATCCGCATCGTAAGGCGGCAGGCCGGCATCGACCGGGTCGGTACGCGGCAGCATTTGCGCCCGCAGCTGGCTCGCATACTTGTGTGCCTCCATGAGCGTCACGTCCTGCGCAACGCGCGCTTGACGCAGCGTGCACAGCTCCTTCCAGCGATACTCCGAGACGCACGGGCTCTGCGGATGCTGGTGCTCGTGCGGCAGGCCCAGCGCATGCCCGATCTCGTGCAGGATGGTGGGCCGCATCTCGGCATGGGATCGCCGCGGCTTACCGGGCAGTGCCGCCAGACCGATGTGCAGCGTCGGCCGGCTCGGTGCCAGGTCGAGACCCAGCGTACCGACCGACGAGCTGCCCGCGGCGATGCTGAGCCCACTGCCCGAGCGGAACTTGACCCGGATATCGCTCGGCTCTACGGCATCGCAGGTGCGGTAGCCGGGCGGCTGGCCGAAGTCGAAGCGAATGTTGGCGATGCGGGTCCAATCGCTGGCCGCCGTCGCGAACACCTCGCGCAACTCGGCATCGCGATCGAAGAAGCACCCCGAGACCGTGCTCCCCGCCGGCCAGACGAGAAAGCTCCAGAACACGCTCCAGCCGCGCAGGATGCGGCGGTCCTGCTGCGAGGCATCCGCACTGTCGGGCACCGTCAGCTCGGAGGCGCGGGTCACCCCGGCGCCGGCGATCATCAGCCCTACAGCGAGCAGCAGTCCACAACCCACACTGCAATGTCCGCCGCAATCAGAACCACTGCGCGTGAGCACGCACTACGCCTTGTTCAAGTTTCAGTCTGGCCTTTACTCGAACCGCACTTCCACCTTGCCCAATGTGCCGAAATCGCCGACCGCCGTCTGCCCCTTCTCGAGCGTGACGACGCCGGTGCAGGTGCCCGTCGAGAAGATCTGCCCCGTCTCGAAGCCAACGCCGCTCTTGACCAGCTTGTTGATGACCCAGTCGAGCACGTTGCGCGGGTCGCCAAGGGCGAGCGAGCCCGTGCCCTCGCCTTTCAGAGCGCCGTCGACGAGCAGGCGCACGTTGTGATTAGGCACATCGATGTTGCGCCAATCCGTAATCACCGGCCCCAGCACCATACCGCCGTTCAGGCCGCAGTCGGCAATGGCGGCCGGCGCATTGTCGAGTGGCAGTGCGCCCAGCCGGCAGTTGATGAGCTCGAAGGCCGGGATCATCGCATCGATCGCCCCGACAATCTCGTCACGCGTATAGCCCTGTGCCCGTGCCGGCAGATCGCGTCCCAGGCGATAGGCAAATTCGGTCTCGATCACCAGGTAGTTGAAACGGTTGGCCAGCGGACGCGCCGGGGTTGTGTAGACATCCGCGGCGTAGAACGGGCCACAGAACGGCTCGCTGACGCCGAAACGATCCATGATGGGCTTGGCCGTGGCCCCGATCTTCCATCCGGCCAGCTTGTCCTGCCACTGCTTGCGGAATGCAGCCTGCACCTGATAGCCGTCCTCCACCGTTGCCGGCCGGTCGCCATTGGCGAAACCAGGGATTTTGCTCCCTGACCAACGCGCCTCCGCCAGCGCTCCGGCTGTCCGGTCTGCTGCATCCTGCTTCATGGCGCTCCACCTCTCCCTGCATACGGGGCATTGCAACCACAGCGGGTGTGCAAAGCGCATCTCGCCGCAATTGCTCCCAATTGACCCCCTAATCCAGCACCCTCAATATGACATGCACAAGAGCATAGGGGATTCGGCGCGCACGCTAGGTCCAAAGTCGCGCGAGGCTCGGGCAGCATGAAGAGCACTTTGGGGACAAGAGCCATATTGGCCGCGGCGGCCCTGATCGGCGTTGTGGTGTCCGTGCTCGCCGTGCCGCAGGAGCCGGCGCGGGCCCAGGGCTGGTGGCCATGGGCTACACCTGACCCGCGGCCCGTTCCGCGCGAGCCGGTGTGGAGGCCCGGACCCCAGCAGCAGCCGTCACCGATTCCTGCACCGGGTCAGCCTGGCCAGCCGCAAGGTGCGCTCGGCTCGCGCAGCTCCAATCCAATCTGCCTCCAGCTCGAGCAGCGGCTCGTGCAGGAAAGCCAGCGCGGCACGCAATCGCTCGAGCTTCTGCCGAAGGTCGAAGCCGACCTGCGCCAGGTCGAGCGGCAGGCCCGCCAGGCCCAATCGCAGCTCGAGCGCGCCAATTGCTACGACTACTTCCTGTTCTCCAAAACGCTCCGGCGCACACGCGAGTGCGTCGACCTTGCCAACCAGGCCGAGGAGGCACAGCGGCGACTGCATGATTTGGATGGGCAGCGCCAGCAGATGCTGGGCACGCGGGACCGCTCCTACCAGGACGACATCATCCGCGAGCTGGCGCGCAACAACTGCGGCGCGGGCTACAACCAAGAGGCCCAGCGTCGCGGCGGCTTCAATCCGTTCTCCTCGCTTTGGCAGGACGAGGACAGTGGTCCGGGCGGCCGCGCCAACCAGTTCGGCGCGCTTCCCTTCGCCACCTATCGCACGATCTGCGTCAGGCTGTGCGACGGCTTCTATTTCCCGGTCAGCTTCTCGACGCTGCCCAACCATTTCTCGCGCGATGCCGAGATGTGCCAGTCCAAGTGCGCCGCTCCAGCCGAGCTCTACTATCACCAGAATCCCGGCGGGGCCGTGGAACAGGCGGTGTCCGTCAACGGTCAGCAGCCCTACACCAGCCTCAAGTCGGCCTTCCGCTATCGCAAGGAGTACGTGCAGGGCTGCTCGTGCAAGCAGGCGGAGTTCGTACCCCAGACAGGTGAGCCGCCCGCACGCAGAACGGATGTGCCTGCACAAACACCGGCACGACAGGCGCAACGGCAGCAATAGATGCGAGCTATCTCGCTTGCCGCGGCCAGATTTCTGTCTTTCTGTGGACAGTTGCCTTCGCAGGCTTGACAATATCGTGTATGAATAGACATGGCGTGGTGCGTACGCGGTACCTCACGCGGTGTGCAAGAGTTTGCGTCATGGCCGATCCGTTGAGCCCGCTGCCGTTCGCGAGACCCGCCGACCAGGTGACGATCCGCCCCGTCGGCATGGACGACTGGGCCAACGTCCGTTACGTGCACGCCACCGCCTTTCGCGTCCTGGCTGGCAGCGATTGCGAGCCCGCTGAGGCGGACGCGTTCGCCGCCTACGTGCGCTCGCAGGATTATGCCGACCGCCTGCAGACTGAGAACCTGTACGCCGGCTGGCTCGACGGCGAGCTGGTCGGCACTGCCGGCTGGACGCCCGCCGACGACAGCGGCGTTCTGGCGCGCATCACTTCAGTGTTCGTGCGCCCGCTGTTCACTCGGATGGGGATTGGCCGCCGCCTTGCGCTCAACGCAGAGGCGAGGGCGCGTACAGCGGGCTTCGAGCGCTTCAGCGCCCGCGCCACCCTCAACGCAGTCGGTTTCTTCGAAAAGCTCGGCTACGACGTGACCTCGCACGGTATCCACATCATTGCCACTGAGCAGGGCATGCCGGTCACCTACATGCGCAAGCACGAGCCGGTAGCTCATCCCGCACCGGTGCGCGGACCGGCCGAGCCGCAGTCCCAGCCGCTCGCTTTTCAGAGCCTAGTCACGCCGCGCGACCGCTGAGACGCTCGACCGCACGAGCGCGACCGATCAGCGGCAACAGCGCCTTGAGCTCGGGGCCGGCCTCCAATCCTGTCAGGGCCAGCCGCAAGGGGTGGAACAGCGCCCGCCCCTTGGCGCCAGTGGCAACCTTGACCGCATCCGTCCACGCACCCCAGGTGGCCGCATCCCACGGTTCCGGCGGCAGCAACTCGGCGGCGCGCGATAACAACGCGACATTCTCCGTCACCGGTGTCACCGGACCTTCGACCACGCGCCACCACGCCTGCGCCTCGGCCAGCACCGTCAGGTTGCCGCGCACCGCTATCCAGAAAGCCTCGCCGCCGCCCACACCCAGCGCCGTCAGCCGAGCGGTCACCGCGGCGTAGGGAAGCTGATGCAGCAGCCGCGCATTGAGCGCCTTCAACTCGTCCACGTCGAAGCGCGACGGCGCCCGCGACAGCTTGCCGAGATCGAACGATCGGGCAAGATCGGTCAGCTCCGTGTGCGGCACCACCGCGTCCGATGTGCCGATAAGGGCAGCGAGGCTATTCACTGCCATCGGCTCCAGCCCCAGGTCGCGAAAGCTCTCGATCGACAGCGCGCCGAGGCGCTTGGAAAGCGCCTGGCCATCCGCGCCGATCAGCAGGCTGTGATGCGCGAACTGCGGCACAGCACCGCCCATGGCCTCGAACAGCTGGATCTGCACTGCCGTGTTGGTGACATGGTCCTCGCCGCGGATCACGTGCGTGACGGCGAAGTCGATATCGTCCACGACGCTCGTGAACGTGTAGAGTGGTGTGCCATCGGCGCGGACCAGGACCGGATCGGAGAGCGAGCCGATGTCGACCGCCTGATCACCGCGCACCAGGTCTATCCAATCGACCAGCGTCGGCACCGGATCGAGCGGCTTGTCCGCTTCGGTATTCAGCAGGCGGAAGCGCCAGTGCGGGCGCTGGCCCGCCGCCTCCAGCTTGGCGTGATCGGCCGCGTCGAGTTTGAGGGCCGCCCGGTCGTAGATTGGCGGCAGGCCGCGCGCGAGCCGGCGCTTGCGACGACGGTCCAGCTCCTCCTCGGTCTCGTAGCAAGGATAGAGCCGGCCCGCCTGCTTGAGGGTCTCGGCCATGGCGATATAGCGAGCCAGACGGAGTGACTGGCGTTCCTCTTGCACCCAAGCGAGGCCCAGCCACGTGAGATCTTGCCGAATAGCCTCGGCATACTCTTCCGTCGAGCGCTGCCGGTCGGTATCGTCGAGACGCAGGATGAAGGTGCCGCCCGCCTTGGCCGCGAACAGCCAGTTGAGCAGCGCGGTGCGCACGTTGCCGATATGAAGCCGGCCGGTCGGGCTCGGCGCAAAACGGACAATGCAAGACATGATAATCGCCACACTGAGCAGAGTTGAGCGCTCGACGCGCGGTTCGGCCGCCACCCTATAGCGCCACTCTCAGAACTCAAGCGCTACGCCAACAACAGTCAGTCCGATCGGGTCACACATTTGTCCTACAGCATGGTAGCTTCGCGAACGAGCACAGGACGCTGCAGGGGTCTCCATGGACGAAACCAAGATCGATCGCGCGGCGATGGGGCGCCTGGCCAAAGCTTTGGCCTTCATCTGCGGCGCAGACCATCCTACGACCGTTGCGCTTGAGCAGGCCGCGCAAAGCGGTTCAGCCGGGGATATCAAAACCGCCCGCGCGGCGTTTCTCCGCTTGAAGTCGAGCGACCGCAAGGCGGCCATGGCAATGCTCGCAGATTGATCCAGCCGGCGCGGCTATTTCCCTGTCGCTCCGCCCTCGGGCGGCACGATCTTCATCACGAACGTGGTCGGCTTCTCGTTCGCGCCGAAAGGGCCGGGCACCTTATTCTTCACAGGCGGCAGGCTCTTGAGATAGGCGGCAATGGCATGAGCGTCCTCCCGCGTGAGCTTGGCCAACGCGCGCCAGGGCATGATGGGAACCAGCTCGCGGCCGTCCGGACGTTGGCCCTTCGTCATAGCCATTACAATCTGGTCCTCCGACCAGTGCCGAGCCCGGTTTCTTTGTCTGGCGTCAAATTAGAGCCGACAAATACGCCAAGCCCCGGGATCTCGAAGCCGACTTCGGAACCGCCGAGATAGCGCGCCATGTCGGGCTTGCCAAAGAAATAACCCGGCGTGTGACAGTCCAAGCAGCCGCCGATCTCGGCCAGATACCGCCCCCGCTCGACGCGCGGGTCGGCTGACACTGACGTCGCCACCGCCGCGGCTGTCAGCGACAGCGCGCACAAATAGCGCATGGCCTGGACAAGCATTCAGTCCTCCCCCGAGCATCGACCACCTTGTATGCGCGAGTATCTACGGCATCGCGCTTTCGTGGGAAAGCCTCGATAAACATCTCAGGAAACCTCGCCACCGTCGGCGCGCGGCATGACCGGCGACGGCACCGCCGTCACAGCCGGCTGCACTTTCGGCGCTGCTGTCACGTCCTCGCGGAACTTGTTGGTGATCGGATAGCGCCGGTCGCGGCCGAAGCTGCGCGAGGAAATCTTGATGCCGGGGGCCGCCTGTCGCCGCTTGTATTCGGCGAGATACAGAAGCCGCTCGATCTTCTTCACCGTCTCAGGCGCATGCCCGCGCTGCACGATCTCGGGCAGCGGCATCTCATTTTCCACCAGGCAGGTCAGAATGTCGTCCAGCTCCTCGTAGGGCGGCAGCGAGTCCTGGTCCTTCTGGTTCTCACGCAGCTCCGCCGTCGGCGCTTTCGTCAGGATGTTCTCGGGAATGACCACGCCCTTCGGCCCCTTCGCGCCCTTGGGCAGATGCGCGTTGCGCCAGCGCGCCAGGCGGTAGACCTCCATCTTGTAAATATCTTTGATCGGGTTGAAGCCGCCGTTCATGTCGCCATAGATGGTGGCATAGCCGACCGACATCTCGCTCTTGTTGCCGGTCGTCACCAGCATGCCGCCGAACTTGTTGGAGATGGCCATCAAGGTCGTGCCACGCACACGGCTCTGCACATTCTCCTCGGCCAGACCCGGCTCCTTGCCTTTGAACAGCGGCGCCAGCATGCCGTAGAGCCCATCTACAGACGGCGCGATCGGCACCGTACCGTAGCGCACGCCTAGTACTTCGGCGCACTGGGCCGCGTCCGACAGGCTCTCGTTGGATGTGAAACGGTAGGGCAGCATCACGCAGTGCACGCGCTCGGGCCCCAACGCATCCACCGAGATCGCGGCAACGAGCGCAGAGTCAATACCGCCCGACAGTCCCAGCACCACACTCGGAAACCCGTTCTTGTCGACGTAGTCACGCAGACCCAGCACACAGGCGTGATAGGCCGCCGCGTCCCCTTCCTCGAGCACGGCCTTCGGCCCCGGCTTGCAGCGCCAGCCGTCTGCCGTCTTCTCCCATTCCGTGACGACGACGCTCTCCTCCCACGCCGGAAGCTGCACGGCGAGGCTGGCGTCACTGTTCAAGACGAACGACGCGCCGTCGAACACCAGCTCGTCCTGGCCGCCGACCTGATTGAGATACGCCAGCGGAATGCCCGTCTCGGCGATGCGCGCTGCGACAATGTTGAGACGCACATCCGGCTTCTTCCAGTCGAACGGCGAGCCGTTCGGCACCAGAAAAATATCCGCACCGCACTCATCGAGGCATTCGCAGACCTCCTCCTTCCAGATGTCCTCGCAGATCGGCACACCGATCTTGACACCGCGGAAGTTGAACGGGCCCGGCAGCGGTCCGGCGTCGAACACGCGCTTCTCGTCGAACACGCCATAGTTGGGTAGATCGACCTTGTAGCGCACCGCCGCGATGCGGCCGCCGTCGATCAGCACCACCGCGTTGTAGACCTTGTCCTGGTCCGGCCACACACAGCCGACGATCACCGCTGGCCCCGGCTCAAGCTCATGCGCCAAGGCTTCAACCGCTGCGCGAGAGGCCGCAGCGAAGGCCGGCTTGCGCACCAGGTCCTCTGGTGGGTAGCCGGTGATGAACAGCTCGGGATAGAGAACGAGATCGGCGCCGCCGGCAGCGGCGCGCGCGCGCGCGTCTTTCAGCTTTTCGACGTTGCCGGCGATGTCGCCCAGCACCGGGTTGAGCTGCGCCAACGCGATCTTGAGCTGTGTTACATCAGACATGGCGGGATTTTATGGCCCCGGCCTCACCTCGCGCAACGCGCCAGTTGCATGCCTCATATGAACTGGGCGGCGCGCCTGCCGGCACCGGCCCATTTCTCGGTTGTATGCGCCTGTGTGAGCGCTCTCACCTACTCCGCGGCTGCGCTCGGCACTTCGTTGCCTCGCACGCGCCCCTCGCGCTCCTGCTTCAGGCGCTCGGACATCAGAAACGCCAGCTCCAGCGCCTGGTCGGCGTTGAGACGCGGATCGCAGTGTGTGTGGTAGCGGTCCAGCAGATCGGTCTCGCTGATGGCCGTGGCACCGCCCGTGCACTCGGTGACGTTCTGGCCCGTCATCTCAACGTGAACGCCGCCCGCGTGCGTGCCCTCGCCGCGATGCATGCCGAAGAACAGCTCGACCTCCTTCAAGATGCGCTCGAACGGCCGCGTCTTGTAGCCGTTGGCCGCCGTGATGGTGTTACCGTGCATGGGATCGCACGACCACACCACGCTTCTTCCCGCCTTCTGCACGGCGCGGATGAGCTTTGGCAACAGCTTCTCGATCTTGTCGGAGCCGAAGCGGCAGATCAGCGTCAGCCGTCCCGGCTCGTCCTTCGGGTTCAACGCATCGATCAAGCGCAGCAGCCCGTCCGATTCCAGCGACGGACCGCACTTGAGCCCGATCGGATTCTTGACGCCGCGGCAGAACTCGACATGCGCGTGATCCAGCTGGCGCGTGCGATCGCCGATCCAGATCATGTGTCCCGAGCAGGCGTACCAGTCGCCGCTGGTCGAATCGAGCCGCGTCAGCGCCTGCTCGTAGCCGAGCAGCAGCGCCTCGTGACTCGTGTAGAAGTTCGTCGTCCGGAGCTGCGGTGTGTTCTCCGAGGTAATGCCGCAGGCGCGCATGAAGCCCAGCGTCTCGGCGATGTGGCCGGCAAGCTGCTCGTAGCGGTGGCTCTGCGGGCTGTCCTTGACAAAGCCCAGCGTCCACTGATGCACGCGCTCGAGGTCTGCGTATCCGCCTTGCGCGAAGGCGCGGATCAGGTTCAGCGTCGCCGCCGACTGACGGTAGGCCTCGAGCTGGCGTTGCGGATCGGGTTGACGCGCCTCGGGCGTGAACTCCGGCCCATTGATGATGTCGCCGCGGTAGCTCGGCAGCTCCTTGCCATCCTTCTTTTCAGTTGGCGAGGAGCGCGGCTTGGCGAACTGCCCGGCGATGCGGCCGAGCTTCACCACGGGCGAGCCGCCCGCATAGGTCAGCACCACTGCCATCTGCAGGAAGACGCGGAAGAAGTCGCGGATGTTATCAGCGCGATGCTCCAGGAAGCTTTCGGCGCAGTCGCCACCCTGGAGCAGGAATCCATTGCCAGCAGCCACATCGGCCAAAGCCTTCTTCAGCTGGCGTGCCTCGCCTGCAAAAACCAGCGGCGGAAACGTCGCGAGCCTGGCCTCCACGTCTGTGAGCGCGGCCTTGTCGGCAAAATCCGGCACCTGGACGATGGGCTTGCCTCTCCAGCTTTCGGGCGACCAGGGTGCCGGCATTGGAACTCTCCTAGAACAGTCATAGCGGCGAACCGACGGCCGTAGAGCCGCCGCGCCGCGCCTTCAGTGCCACTATCGCATGAATGGGCTTGATGGAGGGCGCTTATAGGGCATTGCCGGGCGTTGGGCCAGAGGGGCCGGGAGATCATGGAGCGCGGTCGTGCAGTTGCTCGCTGTAGGCTTCGTTAGAAGACGAGGGGATTTCGTAGCGGAAGGGCGCCACAAGACGCTGCACAGGCTGCTTCTGGCGCTCGGGCACCGTATCGTGCGGGTCGTCAAACGTGCCGGCGCGGAGGGACGCCTGCGCTGAACTGATGAGCAGGCCAAAGCCGAGGATGAGCGCGGAAAGAAGGACTTTCATGGCCGGTACCTTTGTCAGGCTTGGTGGCTTGCCGACCGGTGTTGCTCACGGTCAGGCAAGCGGGGCTTGCGCTCGATATGGTCCGGTTGTGCATTGCGAAAAGGCGATGTCACGCATGCGTGACGCTGCTTGAAGAAGCGAGGTCAAACCGCCGCACAGTCCTGCCGATGCGCGGCCTCGCGTCCGCACGCGGCACAGGCGTGCCGCGCCGCCCCTACCCCTTGCCAGCCCTGCACCGCCCTATGGCGACTTGCCATGTCCGGCCCTCGGAAATAGCCCCAGAGAAGCAATCGAGTGTTCGCTTGGCGTTGGGAGTGCCGGCGCAGAGCGTCAGCGCATTCGCCGGCATCCAAGCAGTTCCGCCGCCCCAGCTGACGGTGCCGCTCATCAGGCGACCAACACATCCGGCCGGCTCCGGTGTGCTCTCCGCGCCTCGGCACAGTTTGGCCCGGCTTGCTACGTCCCAAGCGGGCAATTGCCGCTGCACAGCCATCAAGCAGGCAGAGACTGCCTGACCTCCCTGGCCATTTGCATCGGCTGCATTGGCTGGATCGTCAGTCTTGACGGCACGGTCAGGCAGCGGCGGCGGGTTCAGCCTCGCGATTTCCTCCTGCGCCGTCAGCAGCGCAGACTTCACCTCCTGCAATTGCTGGAGATCGATCAGGTTTGCAGGTTTCAGGCGGGCAATATCTTCACGCAGCAGCGTTCCCTCCTCTTGCACTTTCTGCCGGGCCTGGCGCTCCGCAGCGATGCCGGCCTCGAGCCTCAGAACGTCGGCGCGCAACGCATCTCTCTCGCGCTGACCGCGTGTCACGAGTTCCCGTTCCGCGCTCGAGGCCGCTGCGATTTCGCTCCGCTGCTTCTCGGCCGCTTCCAAGGCCGAGCGCATGCCGGCCATCTCCTTCGCGACGTCAACCGCCTTAGCCTCCGCGCGCGCCGCTCTTTCCTGCGCGTCCTGAGCAGCCAACGCAGATTGCTCCAAAGTCCGCACACGCTCATACAGCCGTGCCTCGGAAGCCTTCCACGCGCGCTCAGCCTCGTTCTTGGCCAGCAACAATCTCGGCAGCTCGGCCTGTACGCGCTGCAATTCCTCCTGCACCTGCTGGCGAGCAATACGTTCCCGCCTCAAATCCTCATCGGACACGCTTGCAGCCAGCCCGACCGCTGCTCCCTCGGGAGCTTCTTTCGCGCGAGGAGACGCTTCCGCGGAAGCCACTGTTATCGTCTGGGGGGAAGTTCGTGCATTCGGGTGATAGAGCAACATTCCGCCGGCAGCCAAACCGAGCCCGACGAGAAACGCAGCACCGTGGCCCAGCACCCGGTGCATACGGCGCGTTTCCCGCAACCCGGCGCCGGACGCGTAGGCTCGCGTTCCGAAACTCCAGAGATGACCCTCCAGATCGCGGCAAGCATAGAAGTGCCCGCCATCACTGTCATCTCCCGGGCCGGTTTCTATCTTCGCCCCTACAGATCTCGCGCGTCGGCTGTGCGCGAGGACGTCGCGAACCACCTGATACGAGATCTGGGTATTGGCGCCGCCGATTTCTTGCGGCTGAACCATGAAGTCGCCCAGTACCGAGCTCGTCACGGCACAAACCAGAACGCACCCTTGGCCGGTGCTCAGGGCGATGTAGCGGATCTCGCCGCCGTCATCCTTGGACACATGACGTCGCTCGAAGCCGAAGGCCCTGCACAGCCATTTCGCTGCGGCATCGGGATCACGGTATCGCAAGAGCTGAGTTGTGGAGGGGGCGCCAGCCATGAGCACTCGCGGAGACGATTACGAAATGGCCCTCCAGGCTGAACAGCTGCGCCTCAATTGCGCGCCTCGAGAGCCGAAGTGCACCTTGATCACAGTACGGATTAAATTTTGACGAAACCGTGACACGCCCGCATGCGGGTCCGGCGATCGAGGCTGTCCGACACACCAAGCCCTGGATTGCACTTGAAAGGTCGAGCTGTTACCCGCGCGCCAGCCGCGACCAGCCCTGCAACCGGCGCGCGGCCTCGGCCATGTCCTCGGTTGTCCCCGAGTAGGAAAGGCGCATGAACCGCCGTCCGCGCGCCTCGTCGAAGTCGACGCCCGGCGTTGCCGCCACGCCCGTCTCCTTCAGCATCGCCGTGGCGAAGCCCAGGCTATCGTCCGTGTAATCGCCCACATCCACGTACAGATAGAAGGCGCCGTCGGCCGGCACGATCTTGCCCAAGCCCGCCTTGGGCAGCTCCGCCAGCAGCAGATCGCGGTTGGCGGCGTACACACCGCGATTGCGCTCGAGCTCATCGATGCCATCGAAGGCGCCGAGTGCGGCCACCTGCGCCACCGCCGGCGGCGAGATGTAGAGGTTCTGCGCCAGCCGTTCCATGGTGCGTACCAGATGCTGCGGCACCACCATCCAACCGACGCGCCAACCAGTCATGGAGAAGTATTTCGAGAAGCTGTTGATGACCACGACATCGTCGGAGAATTGCAGCGCGGTTGCCTCTGGCACACCGTAGGTCAGGCCGTGATAGATTTCGTCCGACACGAACCACAGCCCGCGCCGGCGGCAGGTGGCGACGATCTCGGCCAGCCGCTCCGGCTCGAGCATGGTGCCGGTCGGATTGGCGGGGCTCGCGATCAAAAGCCCGGCCAGCGCCTGCTGCACCGCCGCCTCCTCGATTTGGGCTGCCGTCGGCATCCAGCGCGTGTTGGGGCCGGTCTCCAACATGACCGGCACAGCACCGAGCGCAGTCAGGATGTGGCGATAGCATGGATAGCCTGGGGCCGGCAGCGCCACCTTGGCGCCGGCGTCGAACAGAGCCAGGAACGCCAGCACGAACGCGGCAGACGAGCCGCTTGTAACCACCACACGCTCCGGAGCCACAGTAACACCATGCCGCTCCTGATAGAGCCGTGCGATACGCTCGCGCAAAGGTTCGATCCCCAGCGCCAGCGTGTAGCCGAGGTTGTCGCTGTCGAGAGCGCGCTTCACCGCCTCGCGCGCCGCACGCGGCGCCGGCGTTCCGGGCTGTCCCACCTCCATGTGGATGATACGGGCGCCCTCGGCCTCGCGCGCCGCCGCCGCGCGCATGACATCCATGACGATGAACGGAGCAATGGCGCTGCGCTCCGATGGCGGGCGCACGATCAGTCCTTGCGCCGCCGCCAGTCTCGAACCATCGCCCATATGCGATCACTCCACTCGTGCTGCGGCGGCATGCCGCCGCAGCACCATCTATGCCCTCAAATCGCCACGCGCTCGCCGCAGTTTGAAGCGACTGCCGGTATCGAAGCGGGCTGCACATCACGCGTGTCTAGAGACCGGCGCTGCGGGCTGTGGCCGTCACGGCTTATAGGGGTGCCGCCGGCGCTTTGCCAGTGGCGCGACCATGGCAGGCAAAGTCAGGTGCGTTGACCGGCTCCAGCCTCGCAACTAGGGTCCCGCAGGGTCACATCGCTATCCTGTCGACTTGGGCAACACGACGAGAACGATGTCAGCACGCGACAAACAATTCGACCTCGGTCTTTTGCGGATCGCGCGTGCCACCATCTGCGTGGGCATAGTCGCGCTCGGCGCATGCGCCACTTCCGCTCAGGCACAGGTGCTCAGCTACATCCGCGACACAGAGATCGAGAACCTGCTGAAGGACTACTCGCGTCCCATCTTCCGCGCCGCAGGCCTCGGCAGTGGACGCGTGACCATGCGCATCATCCGGCACGACAGCTACAACGCCTTCGTGCTCGACGGCAGCAACGTCTTCATCCACACCGGCACCCTGCAACAGGCCGACACGCCCAATCAGGTGATCGGCGTCATCGCGCACGAGGCCGGCCACATCGCCGGCGGACATCTGGCCCAGTTGCGCGAGCGCATCGCCCGCGACCAGACCAAGAGCCTCCTCATCAAGCTGCTCGGCATCGGCCTCATGGTCGCGGGTGGCGGAGGCGGCGGCACTGGCGCTGGCGCCGGCGTCATGATGGGCGGCGACGAGTTGCTGATGCGCTCGCTGCTGGCCGACCGGCGCGCCCAGGAATCGTCGGCCGACCAGGCCGGGTTGCGCTTCCTCACCACCACGCGGCAGTCCGGCCAGGGCATGCTCGAGACCTTCGAGCGGTTCGCGCAGCAGGAGTACATCTCGGCCTCCGGCGCCACCCAGGACGCGTTCGCGCGCAGCCATCCTGTTGCCGCCAACCGTCTGGCGCAGCTCCGTGACGCCGTGGCCAAAAGCCCCTTCGCCAACGAGAAGGATCCAGTCCCGCTGCAGCTCCGCCACGACCTGATGCGGGCCAAGATCGCGGGCTATCTCGAGCGGCCGCAAATCGTCCTCAACCGCTATCCGCAGAGCGACCAGAGCCTGCCCGCGCGCTATGCACGCACCATTGCACGCTTCTTCCAGAGCGGTCTCGACGCTTCGCTCCCGGACGTCGAAGCCCTGATCCGCGATCGCCCGGACAACCCCTACTTCCACGAGCTCAAGGGCGATTTCCTCATGCGCACGGGCAAGTCGCGGGAAGCCATCGAGCCCTTGCGCCGGTCGCTGAAGCTCATCGGCGAGGCGCCCCTCATCAGCGTGCGGCTGGCGCAAGCTCTGATTGCCGCGGACGATGTACGGGGCGTCGACGAGGCCATTGTGCTGGCGCGCAAGTCGCTGGTCGAGGACCCCAACCCGCAAGCTTACCACCTGTTAGGCAACGGCTACTCCAAAAAGGGCAAGCTGCCCAAGTCCTACCTCGCCGCCGCAGAGGCCTATTTCCTTGAAGGCGACGTGAAGCAGGCCCAGATCTTTGCCAAGCGTGCCCAGGTCAAGCTGCCCACGGGCTCTCCCGAGTCGATCCGGGCTGGCGATATCGTGAATTACAAGATCCCGAATTAGCGGCTAAACGTGCCGTAGCCAAGCAAGGAGCCTTCCTCGCCATGTCCATCATGAGCACGCTTTTCGACCACCTGACCTCGAAGAAGGGCGCCACTCTGGCCATACCCGCCATCCTGTTGATCGGCGCCACGGTCGGCATTGGCCGTCAACCCGTTCCGGCCATGGCCGCTGACGGCCCCAAGGTCGCGGAAGTGCAGATCGCCCAGGCGACGGGCACGACGCCCTCGGTCTCTGGTTCCTTCACGGCCGAGCAGAAGCAGGCGATCGAGAAGATCGTCAAGGACTACCTCATGAACAATCCCGAGGTCATGATGGAGATCCAGACGGCGCTCGAGTCCAAGATGGAGACCATCCAGGCCGAGCGTCTGAAGGTTGCGCTCAAGGAGAGCGCGGGCGAAATCTTCCGCCGGCCGAACGCGCCGACCGCCGGCAACCCGAGCGGCGACGTCACCATCGTCGAGTTCTTCGATTATAACTGCGGCTACTGCAAGCGGGCGTTCGGAGACGTTGCCAAGATTGTCGAGAAGGAC